>CAVVKP010000001.1:0-20249 GCA_963748785.1 uncultured Actinomycetota bacterium
TGGCGAACGCCGGCGTTTCGCCGTTATTGTCTTCTACCCTGCTGTAGAAGGTCCTTGGCGTCCTACGGTCTGGAAGGAACGGCTTTGCAGCACCTCATCGCCCAGTTCGGGTACCTCGCGGTCTTCCTGCTCATGCTGGCCGAGTCGGCCTGCGTGCCCGGTGCCGTCCGAGCTGATCATGATGTTCGGCGGGGCGCTGGCGGCGGGCGCGGTCACGGGCGCGCAGCCCGTCCTCTTCGGCGTGGTCGCGGCGGGGTGCTCGGCAGCGTCGCCGGCAGCTACCTCTCCTGGGCTGTCGGCCGGTACGCGGGCTCAGGCCGGCGATCCGGCGCTGGGGCCGCCGGGTCGGCGTTCGCGAGCACGACATCGACGGGCCGACCGCCTGGTTCGAGCGGCACGGCCCGGTCGCGGTGCTCGTCGGCCGGGTCGTCCCGGTGATCCGCACCTTCATCTCGCTCCCGGCCGGGTTCGCCGAACATGCCAGCCGGGCAGTTCGGGCTGTACACCACGCTCGGCACCATCCCCTGGACGGCCGCCCTGGCCATCGCCGGCTACGCGCTCGGCGCCGAACTGGGAGCAGGTCGCCAACGACTTCCACGGGCCGACCTACGTCATCGCCGGCCTGCTGGTGGTCGCCGTCGTCATCCTGCTGGTGCGCCGTCGTCGCAGAACGCCGCGCAGCGCGCCGACGGCGCCCGGCCGCGGGCGCATCACGGCCGGGCGAGACGGCCCCGCCCTCGCTGGCGCGGCCGCATGCCGGCCGGGCACGTACGCCCGCGACGACGCCTACCCCGGCCGGGCCGGGCCGGGCCAGCCGGGGCCGGCCGGGCAGTTCCCCGTGCCGCAGCCAGTCGGCGGCTATCCGCCCCGTGGCCAGGGACGCCAGGGGGAATCCTGGGGTCAGCCAGGCGGTCAGCGGTGGGAGCAGGGCAACCCCGGGGGCCAGTGGCAGGGCGGCCCCCAGGGTCCGCAAGACGGTTCGTGGGGCCAGCCGGGCGGTTCGTGGGCCCAGCCCGGCGATCCGCGAGGTCCGCAGGACGGTTCGTGGGGCCAGCCCGGTGATCTGCAAGGCCAGCCGCGCGGCTCGCGGGGCCAGCCAGGTGACCCGCGAGGTCCCCAGGGCGGTTCCCGCGGCGAGCAGCAAGGCGGCCCCGGTGGCCGGCCCGGCGACCCGTGGGAGGACGGGGATAACCCGTGGGGGCGCGAGCCGGCCCCGCGCCCGGTCGGGCAGGTCTTACGTCCCGGTGACGATTTGGCCGGTTTCACCAGTGCCCGAGGGGCACTGACGATCTTACCGTGTGACGGTGAGCAATTCCGATTCGCCCGGCCGGATCGTGGTGGTCGACGACGACCCGACGGTCGCCGACGTCGTCGGACGCTACCTGGTCCGCGACGGGCACACCGTCGAGTGCGTGCGCGACGGCCACGAGGCGCTGCAGGCGCATCGCCGAGCAGCCGCCCGACCTCGTGGTGCTCGACCTGATGCTGCCCGGCATCGGCGGGCTCGAGGTCTGCAGGCGGCTGCGCGAGCGCTGGCCGATCCCGGTGGTCATGCTGACCGCGCTGGGCGACGAGGCGGACCGGCTGGCCGGCTTCGAGCTGCGGCGCCGACGACTACGTGACCAAGCCGTTCAGCCCGCGCGAGCTGACCATGCGGGTCCGCTCGGTGCTGCGCCGGCGCGGGTCACCGCGCCGGCCGGCTCGCCGGTGACGCCACGACCCGCGCTCCGTCTGGCTCTGGCGCTGGCCCCGGGCAGCCGGGTGATCGCCGACCGCGACGTGGTCATCGACCTGGCCGCGCACGAGGTGCGGATCGGCGGCAAGCTGGTCGCAGCTGACCTCGCGCGAGTACGACCTGCTGGTGTTCCTGATGCGCAACCCGCGGCAGGCGTTTACCAGGGAGCAGCTGCTGAGCGAGGTCTGGGGCTGGTCCTTCGGCGACACCTCGACGGTCACCGTGCACGTCAGGCGGCTGCGGGAGAAGCTGGAGGCGGACCCGACCTGCCCCGCCGCATCGTCACCGTGTGGGGCGTCGGCTACCGCTACGAACCGGGGCCGGCGTGAACGCGGGCGCTGGTGGACATCCTGCCCAGACGATCGCGTGCCGGATCGACCTCGAGCAGATCACCGCGTGGATCAGCGGGCGCGGCCATGCTCACCGCCGCGGCCGGCGTGGTCGGCCAGCGGCTGCTCGCCCGCCGGTCCATCGGGACCTGCAGGTCGCGCTGGTCGCCGTGGTCACCGTGGTCACCGCGCTCGCCTCGGTCGCCGTCATCTCGATCTGCATGCTCACGGCGGCCGACCGGCAACGTGATGCTCGAGCTGATCGGCATCGCCGGGCTGGCCGGGCTGGCGGTGGCGCTACGTCATCGGCCGCTCGGTCACCCGGGCGACCAGCGCGGCTGCTCGGCGCGGTGCGCGAGGTCGGCGGCAGCGGCATCTACACGCCGCCGGCCATCGCCCTGCCGAGCGAGCTGGCCGGCCTGTCGCGAGGGCATCGCCGAGGCGCACGACCGCCTCGGCCGGGCGCGAGCGCGCGAGCAGTCCCTGGAGGCCAGCCGCCGCGAGCTGGTCGCCTGGGTCAGCCACGACCTGCGCACGCCGCTCGCCGGGCTGCGGGCCATGGCCGAGGCGCTCGAGGACCAGGTGGTCACCGACCCGCGCGAGGTCAGCCGGTACCACGCGCAGATCCGCGAGGAGACGGACCGGCTGGCCGGCGATGATCGACGACCTGTTCCAGCTGTCGAAGATCCACGCCGGGGCGCTGCGGCTGAGCCCGCGGCTGATCGGCCTGGAGGACCTGGTCGCCGAGGTGGCCGCGAGCGCCGAGCCGGTGGCCAGGGCCAAGGGGGTCGGCTGGCCGGCGGGGTCGCGTCGGGCATCGGAGTGCTGACCGACCCGGCAGAGCTCGGCCGGGCGGTCAGCAACCTGGTCATCAACGCGATCAGGCACACCCCGCCGGACGGCGCGGTCGAGGTGACGGGGCGAGATCAGGGCCGGGCTCGCCTACCTGTCGGTCACCGACGAGTGCGGCGGCATCCCGGCCGGCGACCTGCCCCGCGTGTTCGACGTCGCCTTCCGCGGCGAGAGCGCGCGGACGCCCGACCCGTCCGGCGGCGCAGGGCTCGGGCTGTCGATCGCCCGTGGCATCGTCGAGGCCCACTCCGGCCAGGTCAGCGTGCGCAACACCGGGCCCGGCTGCCGGTTCGTGATCGCGCTGCCGCTGGCCCGGCCCGCCCCGCCGGGGGTGTCCCGGCGCCCGCCCGGCCGCCCGGCCGCGGGCGTCTCGGCCGGCGGCGGCGGACGTCATAGTTCCCCAAGGCCCAAGGCCGAGGTAAGCCACGGCTAGGCGCTGACGTCCGGCGTCGTGGAGACCCAGTTCGATCCGTGCCCCGGTGGGGGCGCCGGTGGTGCCGGCCAGGCCGGCACCACCACCGCGGCTCCTGGCGCTACGCCACCGGACCGGTCACGGTGACCAGGGTGCCGTAGGTCAGGTAGGACCAGATGAACTTGGCCTGCTTCCACGGGCAGCTCCACGCAGCCGAGGCTCTGGTAGTACCCGTAGGCGGGGCGGTCGAAGTAGTGCACCGCGTCGCCGCCGTTGAAGTAGGAGATCCAGTACACCGGGTCGGCGTACTTCGACCCGTCCGGGTTGGTGCCCTTCATGACCTGGAACTGCAGCCGCTCGTAGACCGGGAAGGTGCCGTCCTGGGTGTTCGCGCCCGGCGATGCCGGTGTTGGCCGCGGTGCTGAGGATGATCTTGCCGTCGTGCCAGACCTTGAGCGTCTCGTGCGGCTAGGCCTGTGAGGCCAGCGCGTAGGTGTAGCCGTCCGGGTTACTTCTCGTCCTTGGCCGCCGCGGTCAGCAGGTGCGACCAGACGTCCGGGCCGGCCTGGCCGTCCATGGTCAGGCCCTGGTTGTTCTCGAAGGCGCGGATCGCGCCCTGGTCGAGCATGTTGTCCCGGCCCAGCTTCCACTGGTCGGTCAGCAGGCTCGGGTAACCGGGCTTGAAGGCGAGCGTGCCCTTGGGCGGGTCGTACGCCTCGGACACCTGCTGGTTGAGGCTGGACGCCGCGCCGTGGTGCCCGCGGCCGCCCGGAGCCGGCCGGATGTCCACCGTCGAGCCCGGGCGGTGTCGGCGCTGAAGGTGAGCGGGAGGTAGCCGAGCTGGGTCAGGATCTGCTGCAGCCGGAGCGTGGAGTAGCTGGCCGGTCTTGAAGGTGAACGTCGCGGCCTTCGCCAGCGTGCCGCGCTCGAGGCGGCCTGCCGGCCATGCCGCCGCTGCCACCGGGGACCGACACGGTGACCCGGGTGCCGGGCAGGTAGCCGGCTGACGGGGTGAACGTCGCCGTCTTCCCGCTCACCTTCCAGCTGCCCGGCGGTCTTCGGGGAGATGGCGGGCATGGGCGTGCCCGCGGACAGCGCGGAGGAGAACGTCAGCGTGAGCGGGGCGCCGCCGTCGGCATCCTTGGTCGCCGCCCGCGGCGGCGAGACCGACAGCAGCCGCAGCGTCCGGCGGGCGGGGGCCGACGCGGCCGCCGGGCTCGCCGACGCCGGGCGTGCCCGAGCTGACCAGCTTCTCCTGGCCTGACCCGGTCCCGGAGGAGGCAGCGGCGAACGCGCAGCCGGCGACGATGACGGCGGCGGCGGTTCCGGCCGTCGCCGAGATCAGCCGGTGCTTCAGCAGTGTCACGCCGACCCGGCGTGCACCGCCGGCACTCCCCAAGAACGACACAGTGCGGCTCCTCAACAGTTAGCTAGATCACAAAAACGGGGGTTGCTAAACGGCTCGAATTTCGATCGGCATCGCACCGGGCGCGCTGAGCGAAGTGTGCCGTGGATCACGCAGGCCACGGCAAATTCTAAGGTCAACGTTCGTCGAAGCGAGGGGATTTTGGTTGCGGCTGGGTTACTTCATACACACTCTAGAACGCCGACGCCGCCCGGAAGGTTGCGCGGTACGGGCAGGGAATTCGGCGCCCCGGCCCCGTGGCTTATCGTGGTGGAACGGTACTTCGGCGGAGAGGTGGGACAGGGTGAGCTCGGTATTTGTGGTGGACGCCTGCCGGACGCCGATTGGCAGGGTTAAGGGTGCCCTGTCGGACGTGCGGCCGGATCATCTGGCGGCCGATATCCTGGCCGCCCTCGTCGCACGGAACGCCGGGCTCGACGTGAGCACCATCGACGACGTGTACTGGGGCGCTGCCAACCAGGCCGGCGAGGACAACCGCAACGTCGCCCGGATGGCCGTGCTGCTCGCCGGCCTGCCGGTGGAGATCCCCGGCGCCACGGTGAACCGCCTCTGCGGGTCGGGCATGGAGGCGGTCAGCGACGCTGCCCGGGCGATCGCGGCGGGCGACCTCGACATCGCCATCGCCGGCGGCACCGAGTCGATGACCCGCGCGCCGTTCGTGGTGCAGCGCTCGGGTGAGCCGTGGGCGCGCACCCTGGAGACGGCCGACACCCGGCTCGGCTGGCGTCTCGTCAGCCCGCGCATGCAGGAGATGTACCCGCCGATCAGCCTGGGCGAGACGGCCGAGAACGTGGCCGACAAGTACGGCATCACCCGCGAGCGGCAGGACGCCTTCGCGCTCCGCTCGCACCAGCTCGCCGCGGCCGCGCGCGACGCCGGCCGCTTCGACGCCGAGCTCGTCCCCGTCACCACCGGCAAGGGCGAGGTGACGGCCGACGAGGGCATCAGGGCGGGCATCACCCTGGAGGAGCTGGCGGCGAAGCGGCCCGCGTTCCGCAAGGGCGGCACGGTGACCGGCGGCAACTCCTCGCCGCTGAACGACGGCGGCGGCCGCGCTGCTGCTCATGTCGGAGGAGGCGGTCAGCCGCACGGGCGTGACCCCGCTGGCCCGCTACGTCGGCGCGTCGGCGGCGGGCGTCCACCCCGACTACATGGGCATCGGCCCGGTGCCCGGCGATGAACCGGGTGCTGTCCCGCGCGGGCTGGCGCACCGAGGACCTGGACCTGGTCGAGCTGAACGAGGCGTTCGCGGCCCAGTCGGTCGCCTGCGTGGACGAGCTCAAGCTCGACCCGGAGAAGGTCAACGTGAACGGCGGGGCGATCGCCATCGGCCACCCGCTCGGCTGCTCGGGGGCGCGGCTGGTCACCACGCTGCTGCACGAGATGCGCCGGCGCGGCGCCGCCCGCGGCGCCGCCTCGATGTGCATCGGCGTCGGGCAGGGCATCGCCTCGCTCTGGGAGGCCTGCTAGCCGGCATAGCCAGTCCGGCCGCCCGATCCGGGCCGCCACCGCGTTCGGGCCGCCACCCTGTCCGGTTGGCGGCCCGTCCGCGCCTTCGGGGCGAGGCACGGATGGTAGTGAACCGCTGACGAGCTGTGACCAGCGGATAACTTTCGCTATCTAGTCGATAACTGTTCAGTAACGGAGTTACGCTGGCATCTGCCCGTCGGGGAGAGCGGAGGGAGCCAGCGTGACGCTGATCGAAGGCGGCTACGGCAACCGGGCCGGCAATGCCAGGCGCCGGGCCAGACGTCGCCGGGTCCGCGCCGCGGCGCCGTTGCTCGTCCCGCTGGCCCTCGCACTGACCCTGGGCGTGATCCTGGCCGTCTCCGCCGAGCGCCCCGACCGCGCACGTGACCCAGCAGACCGCCACCGCCGGGAACTCGCAGCCGTAGGTGACTGGGCAGCCGTTCGTCAACGCGCGGCCGGAGGTCATGGGCGGCGGGGTCGTTGCCGCCCGACGAGGTGCCGAGCGGTGACGCTGGCGCTGTCGTCGGGCAGGCGACGCGGGCTGACGAAGCAGCTGCCGTTCGGGCCGGCCTCGACCGCCTCGTGGGTCGCGCTGCCCGCCAGAACTGCGACCAGGTCAGGAACCACTGGGTCCAGCCGTCGTCCCAGCTGCCGGCCTTTGCGCTGCTGGTGATGGTGATGGGGTCACCCGGAACCGCCATCTGGTAGAACGTCTTCGCGTCCGCGGGCGAGAGGTTGACGCAGCCGTGGCTCACGTTGGTGGTGCCCTGGCTGACGACCGACCACGGCGCCGAGTGGTAGTAGTCGCCGCTGAAGGTGAACCGGACCGCGTAGTTGACCAGCTCGTTGTAGTAGCCGGGACTGCCCTTCTTGCCGCCGCCGATCATGCGCACCGGGTTGTTCTTATCGACGGTCAGGTAGGTGCCGTCGGGCGTCGGGGTGACGGTCTTGCCGGTTGAGATCGGCCAGCTGTACTTGAGCTTCCCGTCGAGGTAGATGCGGGTGTTGTGGGTGCCGGTGTTGGCCACCGCGATGAGCGATGGCCGATCGTGAACGTCTGGCCCAGGTCGTGCACGCCGTACACGCCGGGCGCGCCCTCGACGCCGTCCAGGTGGCTGGAGAAGGTGACCGTGAGTCGCCGGCCAGTAGTCCCGCGGCCGGAAGTCGAGCTGCTCGTTGCCGTCCCAGTACCAGGCGCCGACCACCGGGTTGGAGGTGGTCAGCGTCAGGGCGCGTTCTACCGCCGCCTTATTGGTGATCGGGTGGTCGAACGTCAGCATGATCGGCATGCCCACGCCGTAGGTGGCCCCGGAGCCCTCGAAGATCTCGGTGTGGAACGGGGTCGTCGGCTTCAGCGTGGTGAACGTGCTGACCGTGTTCACCGGGTGGCCCCCGCTGTCGGTGCCGGTCGCGGTGACCGTGAACGTCTGCCCGGTGGGCAGCGCGTAGCTGCTGCGCCAGCTGGCGCCGTCCGGCGCTGAGCGCGCCGGTCACCGGTGTTGCTGCCGGAGGCCTTGACCGTCACCGCGCTGATCTTGCTGCCCTTGACCGCGGTCACCGAGATGCCGCTCGACGGGCTGGCGCCCTTGGTCCCCGTGGCCGGGGAGACCTGCAGGTACTTCGGTGGCGCTGGGGTGGAGGGTGCGGCGGACTTGCCGGAGCCCGCACCGGAGACCGCCGTCGGGTCCAGCTTCGCGGCCGCCGGGGCACTGCCCTGGCAGGCGGTCGCGAGCAGCGCCGCCGCGGCCGCGAGCGCGACGCCGGCGAGGTGGCGGGCGCCGGGCTGGCGGCCCGGGCGGTTGGTGGCAGCCGTACACGTCGTGCCTCCTGTTCGCTTCGCCCGGAGACGACCCCCGTACCCACGGCTAGGCCCTGGCAATGCACGGAAGCCGCCACTATCGGGTGATTAGCCGGAGTCTCCGGTGGGCAGCTTAGTGCACCTGTCCGTGGGTTCGCCGGGTTGGCCGGCGGGCTTGCGGGCGCGCGAGACCACTAGCTGCCCGCGACCGGGCGGCTCGGCCGCGGCCCCGGGGCCGGAGCGCCGGCGGGAGGAGCGCCGGGCCGCCGCGGCCTGGGCGATCGCCAGGGCCAGGGCGGCCGAGGTCGCGACCACATGGCCCACTCGGGCCAGTTCCCGGCCCGCTCGGCCAGCGTCTGGTAGGTGAGCAGGGGGACGCGCGCCTCGAGTTCGGCCTGCTGCCACAGGCCGCTGCGCACCATCACCCGCCCGTCCGGTGCGATGATCGCGCTGTAGCCGGTGGTGGAGGAGTAGACGAGCGCCCGGTCGAACTCGACCGCGCGGATGCGGGCCATCGCGAGCTGCTGCCCGCTCTCCTGGGTGATCGGCCCTTCCCGCTCGAACGTCGCGTCATTACTCTGGACTGACAGCACGTTCGACCCAGCGGCGACCTCCGATCGCACGAGGTCGTCGAAGGCGACCTCGTAGCAGATGACGTCGCCGAGCTTGATTTGGCCGACGTCGAAGACCACGGTCTCGTGCCCGGGGGTGAAGTCCACCGGCTGCAGCGAGGTCAGCGACGTGACCTTGCTGATCAGGCTGCGGAAGGGGATGAACTCACCGAACGGCACCAGCTGCCGCTTCAGGTACAGGGTTGTCGGCCCCTTCCCGGGCTGCCAGAGCACGGCGGCGTTGCGCCGAGGGTTATCAAGCACGGCCCCCACCAGGATGGGGCGGCCGATGGCGCTGGCGGCGCTCGCGATCTCCTGGTAGACGGGCGGGTACTGGGTGGGGTCGATGTCGGTGGAGTTTTCCGGCCAGATCACCAGATCCGGCCGCGGCAGCGTGCCCGCGGCGACCTTCGCCGCGAGCTTGCCGGTGGCGCTCGCGTGGTTGCGGGTGACCTGCAGCTGGTCAAGCTGCGCTTCAAGCGACCTGGCGCGCGGGACGTTGCCCTGGATGGCGGCGATCTCGGCGGTCTTGGCGTTGGCAGGCACCGGGTCGAGCGGCAGCGCCGCGGGCAGGCAGGACAGCCCGGCCGTCGCCACGAACGCCGCGCCGGCGACCGTGGCCCGCCGCCACCGTCGCCCGTCCACGCCCCGGCCGGCCCCGTGGTCCCGGTCGGCCCGGTGGTCCCAGCTGGCCCCGTGGTTTCGGCTGGACCCGTGCGGCGGGAAGTCAGCAGGGAGAGCACGAGCCAGGCGAGCGTGGTGCTGGTCAGCGCGACCACGAAAGAGAGCACGGGGGCGCCGCCGATCGCCGCCCAGCCCTGCGTCGGCAGCCCCGCCTGGCTCATCGCCAGCCTGCCCCAGGGGAAGCCGCCCCACGGCCAGCGGTCCCTGAACGCCTCGGCAGCCACCCACCAGCCGGCCACGGCCATCGGCCACCAGCGCAGGTTGAGCAGCAGCCGCTGCGCGATGACGAACACCGCGAAGATCAGCGCCGAGGCGATCGCGAGCGCCACCCAGGCGAACCAGGCCAGGTTGAGTACCCAGGCGAGGAGCGGGAAAAAGAACGCCAGGCCGAAGGCGAGGCCGACCGCGAACGCGCCGCGCAGCGACCGTCCGGCCAGGGCGACGACCAGCAGCGCCGGGCTGACCACCGCGAGCGGCCACACGCCTGCCGGCGCGAAGGCCAGGGCGAGCAGCAGGCCGCTGCCCAGCGCCGTGGGCAGCGCCAGCCGCAGCCGCAGCACCGGCCGGGCCGCCACGCTCCGCGTCGCTGGTGCGGGGCCGGCGTCCGCGACGCTGGCGTCGGCGCCGCCCGGTTCGGCGTCCGGCTGTCCAGTGATCACCTACGCAGGGTAGTCCGGGACCGGGCTCGGACGCGAAGCGGGCAACTTTGCTATTTACCGTGAAGACGGCAATCCGCTGCGTTATATTCGGTGGTGCTACGCAGCTGCCGGGGGGCCGGTGCTGCCTTTCCCGCGTGCTTTCGTTTGCATACGGGGCTTGGCATGCGTGAACGGACTGCGCCATGATTCGTATTCAATACAAAGACTTCTCAGCGGGGACGCACGAGGTGACCTGGCTGCACGGCCGGGCCGAGCGCCGCACCTGGGGCGTAACCGTGTTCCTGGTTCCAGGGCTCACCACCCGGCAGCGCCGGGTGGTGCTCCGGCGACTGCGGCAGGAGGCCAGCCGCGGGTTCGGGCCGCCGCTGCCGCGCCCGCAGCTAGCGGTCGCTCTCGGGCTCGACCGGGTGCGGACAGCGGCCCGGATCGGCGCGGCGATCGTCCGGCTGCACCCGGCGGTGACGCTGCTGCCCGGGGCCGTGGCCGCGTCGCTGATGGCGTTGTTCGTCCTCACCTCGGCCGGCCAGGGCGACCCCGGGCCCGGGCCGGAGACCCTGGAGCAGTCGGCCGCCGTGGCCGCGGGCCTGCCCGCACCGCGCGCGGCGCACGCCGCGGCCCAGGTCGCTCGGGTCACCGACACCCCGCGCGAGGACGCCATCCATTCGGCCGCGATCGCCGCGGTACCCGCCCTCGGCTTCTTCAGCACCTGGTACAGCTGCCAGCAGGCCACGCTGTCCCCGGTGCCGCGTCAGCGCCCGCCTGCCTGCCGGCGCTGGCTGTCGCGCGCCGTGCCCGAGACCGCCCACCGCCCGGCGCCGAGCGACTTCGCCCGGTAGAGCGCGGCGTCCGCCTCGGCGATCATGGTCGTCGCCCCCGGTGCCCCGGCCGCGCGCTCGGCGATGCCGGCGCAGGCCGACACCCGGACCTGGCCAACGCGCAGCGGTATCGGCCTGCGCACCTCGTCGAGGATGCCGGCGGCCAGCGTGACGAGCCCGGCGATGCCCGGGGAGACCTCGGCGAGCACGATGAACTCGTCCCCGCCGATCCGTCCGGCGAGCGCGCCGCGCGCGCGGGCCAGGTCGCCGATGCGCCGGCCAACCGCCGCCAGCAGCTCGTCGCCCGCCTGGTGGCCGTAGCGGTCGTTGATCGTCTTGAAGCCGTCGAGGTCCAGGTAGCACAGGCCCGCGCGGGTGCCCCGCCCGGCGGCGAGCGCGGCGCCCAGCCGGTCGAAGACCACCGCGCGGTTGGGCAGCCCGGTCAGCGGGTCGTGCGTCGCGGCGTGCCGGAGCTGCTCGCTGATGATCCGCTGCGCGTCGAGCTCGGCGCGCCTGATGGACTCCTGCTCGGCCAGCGTCCGGTCGCGCAGGGCGCGCACGTAGCCGTTCGCGAGCGCCTCGGTCACCTCGGCCACGCGCTTCTCCAGGTCGCTCACCCGGGTCGCCCTGCCCCGCGGGTCCTGCAGCAGCAGCTCGGGCAGCCGCAGGATCAGCACCCGCAGCGACCGGCCGAGCACGTCGGCGCTGACGAAATCCTCCCGCACCAGCGCGTGCCCGATCGCGGACGCCTGGCGGGGCCGGAACGGGTCGCTGAGCAGGATCGCCAGCAGGGCGGCCGACTGGCTGGCGAGGAACTCGTGCGCGCTGGCGGCGTCCATGGAAACCTCGCCCGGGCCTGCGGTCCGCTCGCCATCGCTGAGGGTGAGCGCCGTGCGCCACCCGAGGGCTAGCTGCTCCGCCGGGGTGATACCGGCGACAGACGGTGCCTCGACTGCCGTCTCGGCCATGTATGTGCTCCTGTTCGGAACCAACGGACCAGCGTGCGGTTGACTCCTGCGTCACTATAGGCGATGTGACCAATACAAGTAGTGCTTATTCCCAATATTCTGTGATCGCTCGATCGCTCTGTGCGTACGGGTTTCAGCACTCATGATTGCGGTCCTTCGAGTAATCTGCCCCGTCCGGGTAACTATGCGTCTAGGTAGCGTTGGTCGTGGTGACCGGGGCCCATCGACAACGGGATGGCAGGTAACTCACATGGCCCGTTCAGGCAGTGAGCACGCGACGGACGACGCGGCTGCGCGGCAGGCGGCGCAGGTGGCGGTCGAGCTCTCGGAGGGCGCCCAGGACGGCGGGCCGGTCGGCCAGGGCGGCCTCGGCAAGGGGCTGCGCGGGGTGGCCGAGCGGGCCGCGAGCACCGCGGCTGCCGCCGCCGCGGCGGCCAGGAAGGGCGCGGGCCGCGGGGCCGGCGGCGCCCGCAAGGGCGTCGGGTCGGCGGGACGCGGCGTGTCATCCGGTCTGGGCTGGCTGACCGGGCAGGTGGTCGCCATGGGGCCGCGGCTGAAGATCCGCGACCAGGCCACCCTGCGGTCCCAGTTCCCCGGCAAGACCGACGACGAGATCGCGCAGAAGCTGATCGAGCGGGCGGCGCGGGCCGCGGCGATGGTCGGCGGCACCACCGGCGCCGCGGCCGCGCTGCCGGCGCTGCCGGCTTTCCCGGCCGAGATCGCGGCCGAGACCCTCGCGGTGGTGGGGATCGAGATCAAGCTGGTCGCCGAGCTGCACGAGGCCTACGGCATGGGAGCCACCGGCAGCGCGACCGAACGGGCGCGGGCCTACCTCGGCTCGTGGGCGTCGCGTCGCGGCGTGTACGCGGTGGACGGCGGCCTGCTGCTCCTCGCGGGTTCACCGCTGGCCAGGCAGCTCACCCGGCGGCTCGCCGCCCGGGTCCGGCGGTCCACGTTCGCGCTGGCGCCGCTGTTCACCGGGATGCTGGCCGGCGCGATCCTCAACCGGCGGGAGACGCGCAGGCTCGGCCACCAGATGCGCGATGAGCTGCGCCAGCGCCGCACCACGGTGACCGCGACCGTGATTAAGTAACCGCAGGTCAGGCGGCCAGTGGCCGGTAGCCGGGCAAGCCGGCCGTTTAGCTAGCCATCGGCGGCCCGCGCTACCGTGGCACGGTGACAGACACCGGGGCCGGCTTGCGGTATGGCAGCAGCGTCGGACGGTGGGTGCTCACCGCCACGGTGCTCGGCTCCGGCATAGCCGCGCTCGACGCCACGGTGGTCGGCATCGCGCTGCCCGCCATCGGCCGCGACTTCCATGCCTCGGTGGCCAGCCTGCAGTGGGTGGTGGACGGGTACACCCTGCCGCTGGCCGGAATGCTGCTGCTCGGCGGCGCGCTCGGCGACATCTACGGGCGGCGCAAGCTCTTCGTCATCGGCACGGTGTGGTTCGCGATCGCCTCGCTGGCCTGCGGCCTGGCCCCGAACGACGGGTTCCTGATCGGGGCCCGCGCGCTGCAGGGCGTGGGCGCGGCGCTGCTCACCCCGGGCAGCCTGGCGATCCTCCAGGCGTCCTTCAACCCCGACGACCGATCGAGGGCCATCGGCGCGTGGTCCGGGCTCGGCGGGGTGGCCACCGCGGCCGGGCCCTTCCTCGGCGGGTGGCTGATCGGCGCCGTGTCCTGGCGCCTCGTCTTCTTCATCAACCTGCCGGTGGCGGCCGCGGTCGTGCTCATCGCGGCCAGGCACGTCCCCGAGTCGCGCTCCCCGGGCCCGCCCAAGCCGCTCGACCCGGCGGGCGCGGTCACCATCAGCCTGGCCCTCGCCGGGGTGACCTATGGGCTCATCGCCGCCTCGGCGGACGGCTGGACGTCTCCGTCCGTGCTGGTGCCGCTGCTGGCGGGCCTGGCCCTGTTCGCCGCCTTCTGCGCCATCGAGGCGCGCAGCGACCACCCGATGCTGCCGCTGTCGGTGTTCCGTTCCCGCCAGTTCAGCGCGGCCAACGCGGTGACCTTCGTTGACTACGGGGCCCTCGCGGGCGCGCTGTTCCTGGTGCCGGTGGTGCTGCAGGAGGTCAGCGGCTACAGCCCGCTGGAGGCCGGGATGGCGCTGCTGCCGCTGACCGCCATCATGCTGGCCCTGTCCGCCCGGTCGGCAGCGCTCTCGGCCCGGATCGGGCCACGGCTGCAGATGTCGGTCGGCCCGTTTGTCATCGCGGCCGGGATGGTGCTGTTCACCCGGGTGCACGGGGACGGTGACTACCTGACCCAGGTCCTGCCTGCGGTGCTGGTGCTCGGGTTCGGCCTGGCGATCAACGTGGCGCCGCTCACCGCCACCGCGCTGTCGGCCGCGCCCACCGAGCACGCGGGCATCGCGTCCGCGGTCAACAATGACGTAGCCAGGTCGGCGGGCCTCATCGCGGTGGCGGTGCTCCCGGTGCTGTCCGGCCTCACCGGCGACGCCTACCTGCACCCGGCCGAGCTGACCAGCGGCTTCCACACCGCCGTGCTGATCGGCGCCGGGGCGGCGGCGGCCGGCGGCGTGCTGGCCGCGCTGACCATCAAGAACCCGCCCCGCCAGGACCGGCCGTCGAAGGAGGCCACCGCGGCCGAGAACCTGGACTGCCTGCACTGCTCGCTCGACGGCCCGCCGCTGAGCCCCCAGCCCGCCCGAGCCTCCCGGCCTGCCAGTGCCGCCGGGGAACCGGGCCCGGGCGGGACCTCCTGACCACCGCGCCCAGGCGGGACACCGTCAGTACCGTGACCGCGTAAAACCGGGCGGATTCTCTAACCCGGAATTACCCGGACGTACTGTCACGTAAGCGCATAAAGCACGTCCGCCGATAAGCGGGCGTAATTCCGGTGCCCGGCCGTGACGGGAAACCGGTCCGGTAAAACCGGCAATGCCGCGGTCGGCCGGGCAAAAGCGATAAAAAGGCGCCGGGCGGGCCGTGGCCCGCCCGGCGCCCGTGAAGCAGTGGCGTCGCCGGAAGGTAATCCTCAGACCGCCAGGTGCCCGTCGCGGGCGGGCTCGCGGACCTCGAGCGAGTGGACAATCCGCTCGGTCGTGGCCTCGTGCACCGCGAGGTCGGCCAGGGCGAGCACGCCCACCGCGATCGCGTCGGCGAACACCAGCCAGGTGAGCGCGGACCCGGAGAACGCGACGGCCGCGACCAGCGACCACAGCGCGACCAGGCCGAGCAGGCCGTGACCGAGTCGCCGCGACACCGTCTTCGCCAGGACGGCGCTGGCCGCCGCGATGAGGGTGACCCCGGCCGAAACGCCGAAGGCGGTCCAGCCGGCCGTGTTGGACGCCCAGGTTAGCGACGCGACCGTGAGGAACGCGCCGGCCACCACGAACAGGCCATCGACCAGGAAACGAGAGCTGAGCTTCATTTTTGAGCACCTCCTGTGCGCCGCCGCGGCGGCGCAACCCGTGTCCTTACTGCTACACAAGGCGGGTCTGGCAACCGTCCGCTCTCGGGGGGCGGCCGTCCGGCTCGTCTGGCGGCGCACTGTCCGCCAATCGTGTGTAGCGCATAGGCGCCGAACTATATTTCAGAGCAAAATGTCAGCTGAGTCACAGTTTGCGGCCAGGTTGCGGGTGGTGCGTCGGTAGTGCGCATGGCCGGCCGCACGCCCGCGTCCAGGCGATAACCTCGGCAGGGAAGACGGCACGGTCAGCGGAGGGTTGAGCATGACAGCGGATGAGACGGCGGCCACCAGCGCGGTGCGGGCGGCGGCAAGCGCGGCGCGGGCCGCGGCGCCCAGCCTGGCCGGCGCCACGGACGGCGCGATCGACGCCGCGCTGCGCGGCATGGCCCGGGCCGCTGCGGGACGCCGCCCGCGACGCGGTGCTCGCGGCCAACGCGCGAGGACCAGGCGGGCGGCCGGCGGCCGACGGGCTGCGCGGCGGCCTGCTCGACCGGCTCCGGCTGGACGAGGGCCGGCTGACGGCGATGGCCGCGCAGCTCGACATCCTCGCCGGCGTCGAGCCGAGCCGGCGCAGCCGGGACGGTCCGCGCGCTGCGCCGGCGGCCTGGTGCTGCCGGAGCGGCGCCGCCCGGTCGGCGTCATCGGCGCGAACTTCGAGGCCCGGCCGAACGTGACCGTCGACATCGCCTCGCAGCTGGTCAAGTCGCGCAACGCGGGCGTGCTGCGCACCGGCTCGGCCGCGCTGGGCTCGGCGATGGCGCTGATGGACGAGGTGGTCGCGCCCGCGCTCGCCGACGGCCGGCCTCGACCCGGCGCGCGGTCCAGCTGGTCCGCGCGCCCGGCCGCGGCCGCGGCGTACGCGCTGGTCTGCCAGCCGGACCTGGTCCCGCTGGTCATCCTGCGCGGCAGCGGCGACAGCACCCGCGGCCTCGCCGCCGAGGCCGCGCGGCGCACGGCGTCCGGACCCTGGCCCACGCCGACGGCGGCGGCGTGCTCTACGTCGACTCGGCGGCGCGACGCGGCGAGCTGCCGCCGCGCTGATCGCCGCACGAGCCTCGACCGCCTCGGCGTGTGCAACCGGCTCAACCTGCTGCTGCATCGACCGGCAGCTGTGGAGACTCGCTGCTGCCCGGCGTCACCGACGCTGCTCGACCGGCCTCGGCGATCGCGGCGTCGCTGCCGCCGCACGACCACCCGCTCGGCTACGAGTGGGCGCTGGACGCCGAGCCGCGAGGCGACGGTGACGGTCGCGCCGGCCGCCGGCCCGGCGGAGGCCGCCGCGATCGCCAACGACGAGACGTCCGGCCTGGCCGCCGGCGATCGTCACCGAGGACCCGGCGACGCGGCCGCGGAGTTCCTGGCCGCTTACGCGGGCACCGGCGCCTTCTGGAACGCGACGACCCGGCTGCTGGACGGGTTCAAGCTGCTCGACGTGCCGGAGACCGGCATCAACCTCGACCGGGTGCCCGGGCCGCGCGGCCCGGTGACCTTCCGCGACCTGTCGCTGCGCCAGTTTGTCGTCACCCCGCGCTGAATGCCGTTCCGCTGGCCGGCGCGCATATCCGCTATTTCGCCGTCGTCGCGCAAAGTCTGACGGTTTTGGATCTTGATGGCCATTCGGCTGCGCGGCGGCGGCTTGTGTACCGATACTCAGCATGTGGTGGGGGACGACTTCGCGGGGGTGCTTGCGGACGCCCAGGGCGGCAGCGACGATCAGTTCGCGGTCCTGTGGCGGGATGCGAATCCAGCTCTCCTTCGCTACCTGCGCGTGCTCGCGCCGGAGAACGCCGAGGACATCGCCGCGGAGACCTGGGTCCACGTGGTCCGCAGCCTTGACCGGTTCACCGGCGACGAGGCCGCCTGGCGGGCCTGGCTGTTCACCACCGCCCGCCGCCGCCTGCTCGACCAGGCGCGGATGCGCAAGCGGCACCCGTCGGAGCCGCTGGACGAGATCAGCGCGGCCGACCTGCCGAGCGCCCCGGACGCCGCCCAGCTGGCCATGGACAACATCGCCACGGAGGGCGCGATCGCGCTGCTGTCCAGGCTGCCCGGCCCAGCAGGCCGAGGTGATCCTGCTGCGTGTGGTCGCTGGGCTGGACACCGACACGGTGGCCGGCATGCTGGACAAGTCGCCAGGCAACATCCGGGTCATGGCGCACCGCGGCCTCAAGCGCCTTGGGGTGCTACTGGGCAGTCCCGGTGTGACTAGCTGGGCGGGTGTAACGCTTTGAGTGGTTATGGCGTTCCGGATGATGAAATGTCAGAAAGCCCGCCGCCATCGACCTGGGGTCTTGCGCCGTACGACGACCGCGACCTCGACGCGGTGCTGTCCGGCGAGACGGCGGGCGTCCCCGAGCCGCTACTTCCGGTAGCCGGGGCACTGGCGGCGCTGCGGGCCGCCCCGGCCCGGGCCGAGCTGGCGGGCGAGGCGGCGGCGCTAGCGGCGTTCCGCGAGCACCGCGCGGCCGCCCCCCCACGGGCGGCCTGCTCCATCGGATACCGTCGGCGCGCGCGGCGGGCGACCCGCTGCGCCCGCGGCCGCACTCACACCGTCACCGCCGCCGCCCGGCCGGCCGGCGCCGCTTCGGCAGGCGGTCGCGCTACTCGCCGGCGCCGCGGCGGTCGCCTGCGCCGTCTACGTCGGCGTGTCCTCCGGCCCCGGCGGCCAGCACGAGGCGGCGCCGGGCGTCGCCGTGACCACGGCGCAGGCGCCCAAGCCGGCCAGCGGCGACGAGAAGCCGCCGGTGCTCGCCGGCGGCGCGACGAGGGACCCGTCTCCGACGCCGACGCCAGGCCGGCGGCCAGACGGGCGCGTCGGCCGATCAGCCCAGCAGACAGGCGCTCTGCCAGGCCTACTCCGACCTGCTGGAGTCGCCCGCCACCCGCTGGGGCAAGACGGCCCTGGACGATTACTGGCAGCTCAGCAAGCGGGCACAGAGTCCCGACGTCTGGCACTACTGCGCGGAGGTCGGCGTCCCGCCGCCTGCCGGCGATGGTGCCGCTCGCACGGCAGCCACTCGGACTGGTCAGTCCCGGTGTACAACTACCCGGGAGGCCGGGACGGTGGCGGTCAGCCGGGCGGTTACGGCGGCCACGGGTCGTCCCGCAGCCGGGGTGGCCCCGGCTTCGGCGGGGGGCACTAGGCCGCACCCTCGCCGGGCGGTCGCCGCGGTTCCGCCGGCACCCTGCGGCGCTCCGGCGGCCACCCGGCGGTCGGCTAGCCGGGGGCTTCGCCAGTCAGCCGCGCTCGGCCAGCCCGGAGACGATCGCCCCGCACGCCTCTTCGAAGGCGGTGCGCTGCCCGCCGCTGAGCTCGTGAAGACCACCCGCGGACCGTGGCGACATGACGGGGCGCCGCGGACCTGATGACGTCGGCCCCGTCCGTGGTGAGCTGGATGAACGCGCCGCGCCCGTCCACCGCGCACTCGTGGCGCGATACAGAGGCCGCGGCGCTCCATGCCGGGTGGCTGGTGCGACAGCCTGCTCTGCTCCCAGTTAGCGCCTCGGCAGATCTGGAACGGCCGCGGTAGCGGCGCTCGGGCAGAGCCCTCGCTCAGCTGCCCGAGCGCCGTCGAACTCGGGCGGCGTCGGCCCGCCGTCCTGCTGCAACTGGCGGTAGAGCGCGGCCGGGACGCGCTCTCGTCCGCAGGTACGTCCGCCACGCCCGCTGCTCGTCCTCGCTGAGCCATGCCGCAGTCATGCCGTCAGCATAGCGCGGAGGTTATTGACGAATCATTTACTGTCGGCCCGCCGGGCGGGTGGTTAGCAGTCGGAGTGGTCCGGCGCGTAGCCGGACGGCGCCGGGCCGATCAGGTAACCGGCCCCCTGCGGTACGAGGTAGAGGTTGAGCGTCCAGGCGTTGCACGCGCTGTGGTCGACGCTCTGCCCGGGCGACTGCCGGCTGGTGAACGTGACGGTCGCGGTCAGGCCCCCGGCGGCGCCGCTGGTGGTGACCAGGGACGTGAGCGTCATGCCGGAGTCCTGCGTGCTCGTCGTAGCCGGACTCGAACTTGGACTGGGACTGCGACGGCGAGGACCGCTGGGCCGGGTCCAGCGTGCTGGCGTACTCGGCGTAGTCGCGGAAGTTGATCCCGTGGAAGTAATGGCTGAGCAGCTCCTCCACCGACGGGGGGACGTCTCCCGCGCTCGACCCGATGGCCACCAGGCTCAGCGTGGGCGACGGCGTCGGGCTCGGCGGCGGGCTGCTGCCGGCCGGTGCGGTGGTGGCCGGGCCGGTGGTGCCGCCGGCCGGGGGAGACGCCGAGATGGTCGGCTGCACCGGCGGCTGCGCGCCGGGATGCTTGCCGAGCGTGGTGGCGAGCGCGTAGGCGCCGCCGCCCGCGGCGAGGACCACGACGACCGCGAGCGCGACCAGCAGGCCGCGCGGGCCGCTCGCTGCGGCCCGCCCGCCGGGGGGCCGGGCGCGAACGGCGGGCCGGGCGGGCCGGGCGCAGACCCCGGGTAACCCGGCTGCGGCGGCTGATACCCCGCTGACGGCTGGTAGCCGCCGGGCTGGGGTGGGTATCCCCCGGCAGGCTGCGCCGGCGGGGCCTGGTGGCCCGCGGGCGGCCGCTGGGTCGGCAGCACGGTCTGGGTCGGCTGGTACTGGTCCGCGGCGCCCGCCCCGGCCGGCTTCCGCCCCCGCCCCGCAGGCCCCCCGGCGGCTGGTACCAGGACGCGAACGTGTCGCTCGGCGTCGCCGGCCCGTCGACGCGGGTCGCGCTTTCCGCCGTCTGGGCCGTCCACGGTGGCCGGGGCCTCGCTGAACTCTGCCCCGCAGCCACCACAGAACTGGTCGTTGCCGTCACGCTGCCGCCCGCAGGTGCCGCAGATGCTCATCACTGCCCGTCCGTTTCCTGTGCGATGCACCCGAATCTGGACTGACCTTACCCGTCGGCCCGGTCCTGGTGTGGCCGCTCGGCAGCGGCCGGCTCGTGACCCGTGTCCCCGTGTGTCCCGGAGTCGCCCGCCCCCGTGGGCGCGTTCCCGGTCGCCGCGGTAATGCCGAGCGGCTGGCCGGCCCTGGCGGGCCAGCCCGGCTGCTCGCGGAGCGCGG
>CAVVKP010000002.1:0-24827 GCA_963748785.1 uncultured Actinomycetota bacterium
GGCACGGACTTCGGCACGTACACCCGGGCGGGCAGCCCGAGCAGCCGGGCGGTCCGCGCGACCGCCCGGCCGTGGTTCCCGTCGGTGGCGGTCACCAGGGCGAGGCCGCCACCGGCCCGGGCCAGGTGCGTGCGCAGCCCGTCGAGCCCGGCCGGGCCCGGGTAGCCGGACCGCTCCGCCACCGCCAGGAAGCCAGCCCACGACGCGCCGAGGAACTTGAACGCCCGCAGGTCAAACCGGGCCGACTCGTCCTTGACGAACAGCCGGCCGACGCCGAGCCGCGCCGCCAGCCCCGGGGCTTCCGTCAGCGGCGTGGGGGCATAGCCGGGCAGCTGCCGGTGGAAGCCCGCGGCGGCCGTGTCCGGCGCCTCGCACGTCCAGCCCCGGGCGTCGCGCACGTACCAAAAATCCGTGGAGGTCATTCCCCCATGATCGCGCCGTGGCCCGCGGTCCGGCGCCCGCCCCTGGACCATCGCCTGGTGCTCCGGGCACGACGACGGCACGTCTCTCGACCAGGCCGCGTGCTCCCGGGCCGAGCGACGAGACCCACCCGCCGTTCTGCTGCCCCATTACCAGGGGCAGGCCGCGCGGCGGCACACTCCCGTCCCGCAGGTGAAGGTCGCAGTGGCACACCCCGGCGGCCGTGCGGCACAGCGTCCTTCATCGCTTCCTCCCCCGCACCCGGGTCACGGGGCCGGCGCGGGCGTCGCTAGACGTCTTCCGCGACGGTGTACCGGGTGAGCGCGGGCGGCCCGGCCAGGACCGTGCCCAGCTCGGACGCGCCGTCGGGGGTGGCCCGCCACGCCCGGTAGGCCTGGTCGTGCTCGATCGACTCCCAGGTCTCGTAGACCACGATGTGGGCCGGGTCCGCGCTGTCGACCAGGACCGTGCAGCCCAGGCAGCCGGGGAACTTACGGGTGTCGGTCAGCGTCGCGCGCAGCACGCCGGGCGCGCGGTCCAGCGCCTCTGGCTTGATCCGCAGGTCGAGAATCGCAATGATTGCCATGCCTACCACCATCCCCCAGCCCCGAGCCCGGGTTAATGTGCCCGGTCTCAGCAAATCGGCGGCGCGCTTAGTCGCCTGGCAACAGCCGACGGGTCTCGGCGGCCGAACAGGTCCCGGGCACCCGGGACGATGACTGGCGCGCGGGGTAAGGAGAATGGAGAACGGGTTAGGAGGCACCGTTGCCCACCTGGATCTGCGCGACCTGCGCCAACCACTATCCGGACTCCGCCGAACCGCCGGGGGCCTGCCTGATCTGCACCGACGAGCGGCAGTGGGTGCCGCCGTCCGGGCAGCGCTGGACGACGCCCGCCGACCTGGCCGGCGACGGGCGGCACTGCGAAATCTGGGCCGTGGAACCCGGCCTGTACGGGCTGGGGGTGACCCCGCCTGTCGGCATCGGGCAGCGCGGGCTGATCGTCACCACCGGGGACGGGAACCTGCTGTGGGACCCGCCCGGGTTCCTCGACACGGCGGTGGTCGAGCGGGTGCGGCAGCTGGGCGGGCTGGCCGCGGTGACCGCGAGCCATCCGCACTTCTACGGGGCGATGGCCGAATGGGGCCGGGCGTTCGGCGCGGACGTGTGGGTGCCGGAGGCCGACACCGCCTGGATCACCCGTCCGGACCCGGCCATCCGCACCTGGCGCGGCCGGCTGCCGGTGCTGCCCGGCGTGACCCTCATCCAGTGCGGCGGCCACTTCCCCGGCAGCGCGGTCGCGCACTGGGCGCAGGGCGCGGGCGGGGCCGGGGCGCTGCTCGCCGGGGACACCATCTTCGTGACGCCGGGCGAGGACCGGCTGACGTTCATCTGGAGCGCGCCGAACCGGCTGCCGCTGCCCGAGGCGTCCGTCCGGCGCATCCTGGCGGCGCTGCGCGACGAGGCGTTCGACCGCGTCTACGGCGGCTGGGCCGCGACGATCCGGTCCGGCGCCCGGGCCACGCTGGAGGCCTCGGCCGACCGGTACATCCAGTTCCTACGGGGCGAGGCGCCCGGCGAGGGGAACTGACCGGCGGCTGAGGGAACGGGCTTAGCCGGTCAGAGCGGTCATTGCCCGTTGTTGGTGATTATTCGCCGTCAATCGTCAACCTTCCGCGACGATCACCGTACTTACCGTTACTATCAGGCGTCGATCCCTCAACCACCACACCTCATGCGGTGGCCGACGATGTCCCCCTCAACACATCTACACCGGTAAATTTCAGGGGGTCTTCGATGGCTGAAATCCGGGTGGTGACGGCCGATTACCAGCGGTTGGTTGTCACCTACAGCACGCAGGACGACACCGTGTACCTGCTCTGCCCGCCGGGCCAGGACCCGGTGACCGTGCTCGGCGCGGCCCGGCTGGTACTGCCGGACAACCGCTACCAGGAGCTGGCCTGTTACCTCTGCGGCGCGGCCGAGTCGGCCGGATACGGGACTGGACCGGACCGGGTGAGCCGGGCGCCCCGGCTTTGGGGTTACCGAGCGGCCGGGCCGCCCGCGTTGCGGCGGCGCAGCGACTCCACCAGGGCCGCGACGTGCCGCCTGTCCTCGGGCGACAGCTCGTCGATGCTGGCGATGAGCAGGTCGCGCTCCTGGTCGCCGGACACCGGCCCGCCGGGGCCCCGGCCCGGCGCCGCCTCGTCGTAGTAGTGCAGCCCGGCCGACTCGGCCGCGGCGGCGCGAACCGCCGAGACCGGCACGTCCAGCCCCCGGGCCAGCGCGTCGATGGTGGCCGCGCGAGGCGGGCGCACCAGGTTGCGGGTAGTGGCCAGGGTGTAGACGGTGGACCGGGGCAGGCCGCCGGACCTGGCCACGTCGCCGTAGGACCAGCCGTGTTCTCGCAGGCGCTGCTGGATGAGCCGCTGCAGCGGGTTCATCGGCTGGTCTGTATCCACGCGGTCAAACTTAGCCGTCCGGCTCCTGGCCGCTACTCGGAAACTCTTTGTATTTGACTGACCACGGAAACGTACTGTACGTTCATGACCGTACAATACGTGCGCCTACTGGCGTACGGACTGAACATTGGCCAGCTTTTCAAGGGAGAGACTCATGTCCAACTCATCCGCCATGTCGATGCAGGAGCTCGAGATGGAAAGCGCCGAGCTGCTGCCCGGCCGGGAGACCCTCTGCGTCACCAGCTGCCACCCGCACGGCGGTGCCGCCGGCCTCACCCAGCTGTTCGGCAACACGGCCCAGAACGGCCTGATCAACATCTCCGCGCTCAACGGCAGCCTGAACGGCATCAGCCTGCCGATCAACATCCTCTAGCACGCCCGCCTGGATCACCAGGTACGGCCAGCACGCATGGCCGCCGGAGGGCCGCCCGGGTACCCGGGCGGCCCTCCGGTCAGTTCCGCAGGAGCCCGAAGGAGGATGACCGTGACCGCCAAGCCGCCTTACCCGCCCCGGCTCGCCGACGGGGTCGAGTTGCTTGGCGAGTTCAAGGACTCCGGCCACCACAGCCCGCCGTCGCTTGTCCGGCGGGCCGACGGCCAGGTGATCCAGCTCTCCCGCCTGCTGTACCTGGTCGCCCGGCGGCTGGACGGCTCTCGCGACCCGGTCGGCGTCGCCGACGCGGTCAGCGGCGACCTCGGCCGCGCGCTCAGCCCCGGCCAGGTCTGCTACCTCATCGTCGCCAAGCTGGCTCCGCTCGGCATCATCGCCGGCCAGCGCATGGCCGGCGCCCGCCGACCGCCAGCCCGCTGCTCGGCCTGCGCGCCCGGGGCACGCTGCTGCCCGCGCGGCTGGCGGGCGCCATCGGGACCGCGCTGCGCCCGCTGTTTTACTGGCCGGTGATCGCGGCGGTGATCGCCGGCGTCGCCGCCGCCGACGCGTGGGCCTTCTCCGCCCGGGGGCTGGCAGCCGCCTTCGGCCAGGTGCTCAACGACCCGGTAGACCTGCTGCTGCTGGCCGCGCTCACCGTCGCCTCGGCCGCGTTCCACGAGTGCGGGCACGCGGCCGGCTGCCGGTACGGCGGGGCACGGCCCGGCCGGATCGGCTTCGGCATCTACCTGGTCTGGCCGTCGTTCTTCACCGACGTCACCGACTCCTACCGGCTCGGCCGGGCGGCCGGATCCGCACCGACCTCGGCGGCGTCTACTTCAACCTGATCTTCATCCTGGTGCTGGCCGGGGTGTACGCGGCCAGCTCGGCGCCGCTGCTGCTGCTGGCCATCGGCCTGACCCACCTGGAGCTGCTGCAACAGTTGCTGCCGTTCGCCCGGTTCGACGGCTACTTCATCCTCAGCGACCTGGTCGGGGTGCCCGACCTGTTCGCCCGCGTCGGCCCGGTGCTGCGCGGCGGGCCGCGCGGTGGTTCCCCGGCCCCAGGCGCTGCCGGGCTGCGGCGCCGCGCCCAGGCGCTGGCCACCTGCTGGGTGCTGTGCGTCATCCCGCTGCTGGCGCTGATCATGGGGTACCTGCTGCTGCACCTGCCGGCCGCGAACCGGGCGCTGTGGCTGTCGGCCAGCCACTCGGCGGGCCAGGCGGTCAGCCGGGTTCGCCACCCATCGGTACGACACGGCTTTGGTCAGCATCATCGGCGCCGGGCTGGCGCTGCTGTCCTTCGCCGGGTCGCTGCTCATCACGGCCGGGCTGGCCCGCAGGGCCGTCGGCGCCGGGCGCCGCTGGTCGGCCGGGCGCCCGGCGCGCCGGGCGCTGGCGGTGCTGGCCGGGGCGGGGTGCGTGGCCGGGCTGACAGCTTATTGGGCAGTGCGGGGGCAGTTCGGCGGCTGGTAACAGTCCTGGAGGGCCGGGGTCACGCCGGTGCGGTGACCACCGGGCAACAGCCACCGCACCCCAAGGCGTCGCCAGCTCGCGGCAGCAAAGAGTCTCCCGGAAAGGGTTGACCGCGAGGCACGTTTGGCGGAACGGTGAGGGCTGAGAAAGGGGTTCTCGCCAGCGCCTCCGCGGCGACTGGCGAGAACTCAGCTCAGCGAGGCTTAACGCCCCGGTCAGTTAATTACTTGCTTCCAGTAGGCTGTATTGTCAAGCCCTGTCAAGAGGGCATAAATGACGCCATTGGCCACCGAAAGGAAGACCGGACTGAATGTCTGCCAGTTGGTGATGTCCTGTGCCCACCCACTAAAGGTGCCGCCCTCGTTAAAGAGCCCGTAGTTGATATGGGAGTTTGAGTCACGGTAGGCTACGAGAAGGTTTCCGTCATTATTCTGAGTAGCGGCGATCGTGGGCGCGTCTACAGTCGAGCCTCCCTCAGCCTGCCACGTGCCCCAAGCGAGCGTAAATTCGTTTGCGGCGTTCGTGTAGATCTGGTTGTCGTCGCCCCGGACAGCGGCGAAAAGTTGGCCGCTCCTTGCGCTGTAGGTCACGCTGGGTGCCGACGGCGACAGCCCTCCGTCAATGTTTGTGGTATTACCCCAGGAACCTGTCGAGGGAAAGGCCCCGTTCGGCGGGTTGAAAAGCGTTCCCCAAACCCTGTCGTCGCCACTCGCAGAGCGGTACACCATGTACAGTGCAAAGTCGCCCTGGCCTATCTGCGTGACGGACACCCGGTTGACAGTGGTCTGTCCCGGGACGGCTACCCAGCCCGCGTTGATCGTCCCAGCCGTCGGGTCGATCCACGTGTAGTAGATGTGGTTATCCGTGCCGACGTGGAAGATCATGAACCTGGTGGTGCCCCAGGGAACCACGGTCGGGGCGAAGTTAGTCGCGGTGGTCCCGATCTGGAAGGCCTGCCCGTGGTTCACGGATATCCACACGTGATTGTCGGTCTCGCCCCTCCATACGTCGACGATATTGTTCCCTTGCCTGGCCTCGCTGATGCTGAGGGGCGTGTTGATCGCCGTGATGCCGTTGAACGTTTCCGGGGTCCAGTGATTGCTCTCGCCCGGCTGCGCGGCCGATGCCGTGCCGGCGACTCCGAGCGATACGGCGAAGGCGGCGAAAATGGCGATCAGCGCCATCCGCCATCGTTTGCTGAAGAACTTCACACAAGCTCCTTGAGAACAAGGCTGCCCGCAAGGGCAGCCTAACGTAGCGCGCCGGGATAATGACGCGGGTGTAATTTGCAACGAGCAGTAGCTCGTGACCCGAGGCGACGGGGTGACGGGGTGACGCTATCTAGACCGCACGTGGCCGAGCATCCACATGATGGATAGTCGTGGCCAACTAATAGATAGCTTTTGCTAGCGGCCGATCAAGGCACTATCAACTGGCGGGCCGGGACTATCGGCATAGCGGATGCGTGGACGCGTTTGTCGTGAACTGGAGTCCGGTCTGCGCGGCCGATGGCTTCGGCGGTGAGGCCGTGTATTGTGGCGGTTCGTATGAGCGGTCGTAACGGGGGCGGTCCCTACCTTGATCTGGACCGCGATGCCTGGCGTGGGTTGCGTGCCAGTACCCCTATGTCGCTGAGCGCCAGGGAACTGGACGAGGTCCGCGGGCTCGGTGATCCGATCCAGCTCAGCGAGGTCGAGGACATCTACCTGCCGTTGAGCAGGCTGCTGCGGCTTTACTTCGAGGCGAGCGCCGGGCTGCGCGAGACTGTGGGTTCCTTCCTCGGGGAGGAGATCCGTCCGGCGCCGTTCATCATCGCGGTCGCCGGGAGCGTCGCGGTCGGCAAGTCCACCGTGTCCCGGGTGCTCCGGACGCTGATCTCGCAGTGGCCGCAGCGCCCGCGCACCGAACTGGTGACGACCGACAGTTTCCTGTACTCCACCGCGGAACTGGAACGACGCGGCCTGGCGGGCCGCAAGGGTTTCCCCGAGTCCTACGACCGCCGCGCCCTGCTGCGCTTCGTCCAGCAGGTCAGGGCCGGAGTGCCCGAGGTCACCGCGCCCGTGTACTCGCACCTGGCCTACGACATCGTGCCCGGGCAGCGGCATTGCGTGCGGCGGCCTGACGTCCTCATCCTTGAAGGCATCAACGTACTGCAGCCAGCCCCGGCTGGCGTCCTGGCACTGGCCGACTTCTTTGACTTCTCCGTCTATGTCGACGCGCGGCCGGATCATATCCGGCAGTGGTACCTCAGCCGGCTGCAGAAGTTGCGGGAGACCGCGTTCACTGACCCTCGGTCGCCGTTCCACCGGCTTGCGAAGGCCAGCGACGCGGAAGTGCAGGCCTTCGGCAGCAGCATCTGGGCGACCATCAACGAAGTCAACCTCGTAGAGAACATCCAGCCCACCCGCGCCAGGGCCCGCCTCGTCCTGCACAAGGGACCCGACCATTCAGTGACCCGAGTCCGCCTAAGGCGCTTTTGACCCGACCGGCAGCAGGTAACGCAAGCCTCGTCCTGGTTACGCGGTCGGCACCTCGCGATGAGCGCGCCGTGCTGCGGCCGCCCCCGGCCAGGTGGACGCGACGGGACCGCGCGTCGTAGCCTGCTGCCGCTGTCAGCAACGATGGGCGGAGTTGGCTGATGCGCCGATGCCGGGCACCATAAAGCAGATGACGGACCGCGCAGCAGTGATCCGGTGGCTGGCCGGGTACGAGGCTGCCTGGCGAACGCCGGGCACCGGAGATCTCGCCGCCCTGTTCACCGGGGACGCTACCTACCTGCAGTCACCCTACGAACAGGCCGTTACCGGCCTGGGCGAGATCAAGCGGATGTGGGAGGCGGAAAGGGAAGGACCTGACGAGGTTTTCACCTTGGTCACTGACATCCTTGCCGTTGACGGCCCGATAGCTGTGGTACGGGCCGAGGTCCGCTACGAGGACCCGCCCGGCCAGGAGTACCGCGATCTGTGGGTCATCCGGTTTGCCGGCGACGGCCGCTGCACCTGGTTCGAGGAGTGGCCGTACTGGCCAGGGCGCCCTTACTCGGCGCGCGACGACCTGGCGTAGCCGGTCGCGGAGGCATTCCAGATGTAGACGCCGCCGTGGGTCACCGTCTCCCTGCCCACGACGCCCCGTCGCCTTCCCTTAACGGAGGGGGTCCTGGCCACCGCCTCACCCACAGCCGCCGAACTCATCACCAGCCTGGGCGCGCACCACGTCATCGACTACACCAAGTGACCTCGCCGCGCACCCAGGCCCTGGCTGCCTCGATTGCCTGGCGCGGTCGCGGGTCTTGCGGCCGGGCTGACTCGAAGAGGTTAAGGACGTGCTCGGCACAGGAGGCCGCCCACAGGGCGAGGAGATGGTGATCGTCGTCGGTGAGGGTGCCGCCCCGGCGGATCGTTACCAGGCGAAGGTCGCGGACCTTCGACAGGATCATGACGTGGGCTCGCTGTGGTGGGCGTCTAGCGACAGGTCGTCCAGGGTGGTGATGCGGCCGCTGGCGGACTCGACCGGACCGGAGCGGTCAAGATGGATGGCGGACAGGCCGGCCGCCTGGGCGGACAGGACGTCAAGCTCGTAGTTGTCGCCGACCATGAGCACCTGGTCCGGCTGGACGAGCAGGCTGTGGCACACGTGCAGGTAGGCACGGCGGTCTGGCTTGGCCGCCGGGAGCTGCGAGGAGGCGAAGACGGGGCCGCACAGGCCGCGCAGGCCCGTAGCGGCGAGCTTGGCGGTCTGCTGTACCTGGTCGCCGTTGGTCAGGACGGCGGTGCGCAGGCCGGCGGCGGTGACGCGGCGCAGCGCCGGGGCGGCGTCGCCGAAGGCGGTCCAGGCGGCCTGGTAGCACGCGAGGTACTCGGCGAACACCGCGTCGAGCCGGCGTTCCGGTGAGCCGTGGCCGATCACCAGCAGGAAGTCACGGATCCGGCGCCGCCGCTGCTCGGTGAAGCTGATCTGGCCGGCTTCCCAGGCCCCGTGATGCCGCTGCTCCAGCGACGCCCACGTCGGCCTGAGTGCTTCGATGTCGTCCCGGCTCAGGCCGTAGGCGGGCAGCCACGCGTGCAGCGCGGCTTCCGTCGCGGCGTGGTGATCGACCAGCGTCCCGTCCAGGTCGAAGAGCACGACGGCCAGGCGCTGCGTCACCCGCCCACCTTAGCGGCGCGCGGCGGCCGCCGACGATCAAGTCGGCGGCAGGCGTAAGACACGCGCCCGTTAAAGACCATCAAAATCGTGCTGCATAACGAGGGAGGCCGTCCGCCCCTCCGGGAATCAGCCCTTATCGGGCGCGGACTCCCCCGCATCCGGCGCGGTCCCCTGCGTACCGCCCGGGGCAGGCAGCTCTGGCGGGGCAGGCGGGGCGGCGATCCGCGCCTTCAGCGCGGCCAGTTCCTGGTCCACGTCAGCGGCCGACGCTGCCTTGTCGAGCTCGTCCTGGATGTCGTCGGTGGCGCCGCCCACGTCCTCGAGCACGCCCGACTGCAGCAGCTCGTCCATGGCCCCGGCCCTGGCCTGCGTGTTGGCGATCTTGTCCTGGGCCCGGGCGAGCGCCTCGCCGGTGTCGTTGAAGTCCGAGTCGACGCCGGCCGCCGTCGCGCTCACCGAGGTGCTGGCCTGGGCCGCGGTGTACTGCGCCTTCATGACTTCCTTCTGCGAACGGAAGTGGCCGACCCGCTGCTGCAGCTGGCTGAGGGCCTGCCCGAGCTTCTGCTCCTGCTCGGCCAGCTCCTGGCCCTGCGCTTCGAACGCGTCGATCTGCTGCTGGGCCGCGGACTTGCGCGACAGCGCCTCCCGGGCCAGGTCCTCCCGGCCCTGGCCCAGTGCCGCCTGCGCCTGGTCCCCCAGGTGGGCCTCCGTGTCCCGCAACTGCTGCTCCTGCAGCTCGATCCGCTTGCGGGACGCGGCGATGTCGACCAGCCCCCGGCGGACCCTGGTGACCTGATCGAGCATCTGCTGGTAGGAGTAGTCCAGCATCTCGTTCGGATCCTCAGCCGAGTCGAGCGCCTTGTCGGCCTTGGCCGCGAGGATGTCGTGGGCGCGGGAAAAAAGACTCATGGCGGCCTGCTCCTTGCTGACAGCGGTCCGTTCGAACCTGATACCCCGGCAAGTGCGCTGTAACCAGGTCAGCTCGGGCTCGCTGACTCCGCCGTCCCGCACGTCAGGGCAGGATCCCGAGCCGCCGCGCCTCGATGACCGCTTCGTAGCGGGTTCGCGCGCCCAGGCGCGCCATCGCCGATCGGAGGTAGCTTTTCACCGTGAGGGGCGACAGGGCGAGGCTTGATGCGATCCTCTCGTTCGTTAGTCCCAGGGCGGCTAGGGCCAGCACGTCGACCTGCCGTGCGGTCAGCTGCGTGTCCTCTCCGTGGGCCGCGGGCTGGAGGTCCAGCAGCTTGTGCAGCTCGAGGGCGGTCTGCGGATCCCTCGTCCGGGCAGCCACCTGTCGGAGGCGGGCGAAGAGCTCGCTGAGATTGGGCTGGTCCTTGCCGGCCGCCGGGAAGGGCCTCCCGGACCCGCATTGCGCGGATGCGCTCGTCCACAAGGTCACGTATGAGCAGTTCCTGCGCCAGCCGGCTGGCCTCGTGCCCGAGCACGTCCAGGTCGCCGGTGTGGCGGAGCTCGGTCCGGTAGCCACCGTAGAGAAGTCCGGCATCCGGTTGTGCACCATGATCGGCGCGACGGCGAGGCCGATGATCCCCTCGCCGAGGATCTGCGGGTCGAAGTCATGAGTGATGCCGGAGCGTGGCCATAGTTGGTTACGGCCGTGGCTGGCCTGACGACCAGGCGCGGCCTCCCAGATCCACGGTCTGGCCTGACCACGATCGTTGTCAGCCTCGCGGTCTTAGCCCCGTTGGTTGTCGTCACGCGAATGCCGCGATCGTCACGCAGCCCGCCGAACACAACGGGGAACTTGCCCTGGGCTCTCAGGCTCCTCCCCGCGTGACGCAGCAGCTCAAGATCGTCCGGCCGCAGAGCGTCGCCTATCACGCGCTACCTCCTTTGGAACCTAGAGCACTGCCATTCAGCTTGCCATACTCGGTGCACAACGCGGTCAGGGAGGCATTGAAGCCCATTGAGGCCTGCATGCCACTGCATTTCCGAGGAGGTACGTCATGTCGGATCCGGTGGCTGACCGGCCTGTCCAGAAGCAGGAAGTCTTCTATCCGCCGGAATGCCTGGCGGCCGGGGCCAAGTGTCGGCCGGCATCTACGCGAAGGCGACAGCGGACCGCCTCGGTTTCTGGTCGGAGGCCGCCCGGCGGCTCACCTGGCGCCGACTTCTCGGAGGTGCTCGACTGGTCGAATCCTCCGTTTGCCAGGTGGTTCGCTGACGGGAAGCTGAACGTGGCCTACAACTGCGTTGACCGGCACGTCGACCGGGGGCTGGGAGACAGGGTCGCGATCCACTTCATCGGCGAACCCGGAGACCGCCGTGACATCACCTATGCCCAGCTCAAGGACGAGGTCTGCCGGGCGGCGAACGCACTGGAGCGGCTGGGCATAGGGGAGGGGGACCGGGTCGCGATCTACCTGCCGATGATCCCGGAGGCCGTCGTGGCCATGCTCGCCTGCGCTCGCGTCGGCGCTCCGCACACCGTGGTGTTCGGCGGGTTCTCCTCGGACGCGCTCGCGAGCCGGGTAGCGGACTTCGGTGCCAGGCTCGTCATCACGGCCGACGGGGGGTACCGGCGCGGTAAGCCCTCGGCCCTGAAGCCCGCGGTTGACGAGGCTCTCGCCAAGCTTGGTGACGCGAGCCCGGTCGAGAACGTGCTTGTGGTCAGGCGCACTGCTGAGGAAGTCGGCTGGAATGACGCGACCGACGTCTGGTGGCACGACCTGGTGCCCGCGTGTTCCGCCCAGCATCAGTTCCGCGTATTCGACAGCGAGCACCCGCTGTTCGTCATGTACACGTCGGGCACAACCGGAAAGCCGAAGGGTGTCCTGCACACCTCCGGCGGATACCTCACCCAGGCGTCGTACACGTTCTGGGCGACCTTCGATCACAAGCCCGGCCAGGACGTCTACTGGTGCACGGCCGACGTCGGGTGGATCACGGGGCACTCGTACATCGTGTACGGGCCGACCGCCGAGGGTGCCACACAGGTGCTCTACGAGGGCACGCCGGACACGCCCCACAAGGGGCGATGGTGGGAGATCATCGCCACGTACGGGGTCACGCTCTTGTACACGGCCCCCACGGCGATCCGCACCTGCATGAAGTGGGGCGAGGACGTTCCCGCCGGGTACGACCTGTCGAGCCTGCGCGTGCTCGGGTCCGTCGGGGAGCCGATCAACCCCGAGGCCTACCTGTGGTACCGCGAGCACGTCGGCGGCGGCCGCACCCCCATCGTCGATACCTGGTGGCAGACCGAGACCGGCGCGCACATGATCACCCCGCTGCCGGGCGTAACCGCGGCAAAGCCCGGCGCCGCCATGACCCCCTTCCCAGGAATAGCCGTTGACGTAGTGAACGACCACGGCGAGCCGGTGGGGAACGGGGAGACGGGCCTCCTCGTCGTAACGCAGCCGTGGCCGTCGATGCTGCGCACCATCTGGGGCGACGACGCGCGGTACCGTGAGACTTACTGGTCGCGGTTCCCGCGCCAGGGCTACTACTTCGCCGGTGACGGCGCCAAGCGCGACGACGACGGGGCCATCTGGCTCCTCGGCCGCGTTGACGACGTCATGAACGTCTCGGGCCACCGGCTCTCCACGGCCGAGATCGAGTCCGCGCTTGTCTCGCACCCGGCGGTGGCCGAGGCCGCAGTGGTCGGTGCCGACGACCAGACCACTGGACAGGCCGTCGTAGCGTTCGTGATCCTCCGGGACTCAGCGGGCCAAACGGAGGACGTGACCGACTGAGCTTCGCCAGCACGTGGCCAAGGAGATAGGGCCGATCGCGAGGCCACGCCAGGTCATAATCGTGCCAGAACTGCCGAAGACCCGCTCTGGCAAGATCATGCGGCGCCTGCTGCGGGATGTGGCAGAAAACCGGGAAGTCGGCGACGCAACGACCCTCGCCGACGGCTCGGTCATCGGCCTCATCGAATCGTCGACTCAGGCCAGGGAAAGAACGGGACTGATGCGATACCTCATCGGGCAGCGTGCAGCCTAAACAGGACCTCCTGAGCCGCCCGGAGCGTTCCTTTGGGAGGCCGTTTACGTGGTCAGCACGGGCTCAGGTCCGATGCCGCGGGCGGAGAACATCGCGGGCGAGTTGTGCGCCACCACGATGCGGCCGTCGCCGCCCACCGCGATCAGGCCGCCGGTGAAGCCGCGCTGGTCGAGTTCCTCGTCGAAGGTCGCCGCGACGGCCTGGGCGAGGTCCGCGCCCGCGTAGCGGACCCGGGCGGCGACGTCGTAGGCGACGACACCGCGGATGAACGCCTCCCCGTCGCCGGTGCACGAGACCGCCGCGACGCCGTCACGGGCGTACACGCCCGCGCCGACGATCGGGCTGTCCCCGACCCGGCCGTCGGCCTGGCCGGTCATCCCGCCGGTGGACGTGGCGGCGGCGACCCGGCCGGCCGCGTCGCGGGCCACCGCGCCGACCGTCCCGTGCCGGGGGGCAGCGGCCCGCCGGTCCAGCACCCGCGCCAGCTGCTCGCGGCGGTGCTCGGTGACGAAATAGCCGCGGTCGACCGGTTCGATGCCGTGGCGCCGGAGGAACTCCGGGCCGGGGTCGACGATGAGCACGTGGTCGGTGTGCTCCATCACGGCCCGGGCGAGCCAGACCGGGTTCGGCGCGTACTTGGCCGCCGCGACCGCGCCCGCCAGCCCGGCCCCGGTCATCACCGACGCGTCCAGCTCGGCCTGCCCGGTCTCGGTCAGAGCGGCGCCGCGGCCGGCATTGAACTGCGGGTCGTTCTCCAGCACTTCCACGCTCGCGCACACGGCGTCCAGCGCGTCGCCGCCCGCGGCGAGGACCTTCCAGCCAGCCTGGTAGGCCGCCCGCAGCCCCGCTTCGTACGGCGCGCTCCACTCGGGGGTCTGCTCCGTCATCCGGCCGCCGGCCCCGCCATGCAGGACCAGGCTCGGCCCTGCGGGCGGCGCGGCCACTGGGAAAATCTCCATCGCGATCGTCCTTCTCTTCGTGCCGCTGCCCGCCGTGGGGCCCGGGATGTGTCGCGGACATTAGGACCGGGATCGATGATCTCGGGCAAATCCGCATCACATGTTACGAAGGCATGACGATCGATCGCTGGCCGGCGCGGGCGTTACTGCCTAGACCGTGAAGGAACCGTCCGGCCGGCCGCGCCTGGTCCTACGCGAAGAAGCGGAGCAGCTCGGCGTTGACCTGGTCGGCGTGGGTCCAGCACAGGCCGTGGCCGGCGCCCTGGATCGGGACGTACTCGCTGTCGGGGATGAGCTCGTGGCTGCGGGGGCCGCAGGCCTCGATGGGCAGGATCCGGTCCGCGGTGCCGTGCAGCACCAGGACGGGGATGTCGATCTTGGACAGGTCGGCGCGGAAGTCGGTGTGCCAGGTGGGAACGCAGGCGATGGTGCCCTCCGGCGAGGCGCTGACCGCGAGGTTCCACGCGTCCTGCACCGCCTCCGGGCTGATCAGCTTGCCGAGCGTCTCATCGAGGTTGAAGAAGTTCTTGTTCCACTCGGTGAAGTACGCCGCCCGGTCGGCGGTCAGCCCCGCGGCGATCTCGTCGAAAACCTCCTGCGGCACGCCCTGCGGGGTCTCCGGCGTCTTCAGCAGGTACGGGGGGACACCGGACACGATGACCGCCCGGCTGATCCGGGCCGAGCCGTACTTGCCGAGGTAGCGGGCGATCTCGCCGCCGCCCATCGAGTGGCCGGCCAGGCAGGCACCGTGCAGGTCCAGGGCGGTGAGCACCCGGTCCAGGTCGGCGGCGAAGGTGTCGTAGTCGTAGCCGGCGACCGGCTGGCTGGACTTGCCGAAGCCGCGCCGGTCGTAGGTGATGACCCGGAACCCCGCCGCGAGCAGCGCCCGTTCCTGGCGCTCCCAGGCCCGGCCGCTGAGCGGGAACCCGTGGATGAGAACGACGGGGCGGCCCGCGCCGTGGTCGGTGTAGTGAATCTCGATTGGCGCGGAGGTCTCCTGTCCGACGGTAACGAACGGCATGTTCTTCCTCCCTGGTCGGTGGGGCTTTTTCCAGGCCGGCAGTGGGCCGGGCGCCCGGGGCAATATCCGGAAATAAGCGCAGTTCAGGGCTAGCGGGGGACGTACCCCCACCAACGCTGCGGAACCCCCGGGCATCAGCCGGGGGTTCCATAGCGGGGAACACGGCGAACCGCTGGTGCCGGCGCCGCGGCACCTCATGGCGCGCGGGCTGGCAGGCTGGCTACGGGAGCTGGCCGGGCCGCTGCACGATCGCCGACCCGAGCAGCGCCTCCCAGCCCGTGACGTGGCCCGCCTTGATCTGTCGCGTGCCGTCGGTGCCGGTCGTCGCGTTATCCTTGATCGCCACGCTCTTGTCGCCCAGGTACTGGTAGGTATCCGGGTCGATGACGATCTCCTCCTTGAGGTAGCCCTCCGCTACCACCCAGAAGCCCAGTCCGCTGCGCCCGGCGAGGTCGGTGGCGGCCTCGAAATGCACGCCGGGCAGCTGCAGCAGCAGCCGGTAGAAGGCCGCTTCCAGCTTCGGCGGGACCACGACACCCTCCGGCTGGCCGTCGGCGAGCAGCCGCTGGATGGCGTCGAAGACCGCGGCCCCCTGAGTGGGGATCAGCCCGCCGGGCGGCTCGCTGCGCACGATGACCTTCTCTAGTGCCGCCGGGTCGGTGGGCAGCGAGCTGAGGTAGGCGTAGCTGACGCTCTTCCAGCCGAACAGGGAAGCAGCGCAGCCCTGACCGCGGGCCGGAACCAGGCGCGACGACGCGGCGACCTTGCCGCTGACCGTCCGGGTCGGCGCGAGGCTCGCGGGGAAGGCCAGGGCCTGGGTGCTGGCGCACCCGTCGCCGCGGTGCCACTGCAGGTAGACCTGCCGCTCGTCCGGCGGGCCGAACATGTACCCGCCGTCGCCCCCCGACGAGCTCGCCTCCTCGACCCGGGTGACCACCCACTCGTCCGACTTCGGCGCCCGGCCGGGCGCGGCCATGGCGGCCCGGGTGGCGTAGTCAACAAGCTGCGCCCCGGTGCTCGGCCGCCCGTAGCTCGGCTGGCCGCCCGGCCACGGCGCGGTCGGCCGGCCCGACCAGGCGATCACCTGGCTGGCCGCCGGGTGCTGCGGCGATGACCGGGTGACGCCGATGCCGATGGCGGTGCCGGCGCCGACGGCGAGCGCGAGCGCGCCAGCGATCACCGGCCGCGGCATCCAGCGGCGGGCCGGGTGCGCCCCGCGCGCCCCGGCCCGGGTCCGGCTGGCCGGCGGCTGGCCCGGCGTCGCGATCTGCGCCAGGACGGCGTCTTCCATCCTCCGGCTGGACTCCAGCGGGACCTCGTCCCTCAGCCGGGCCAGCTGCTCAAGTTCGTTCACCGCAGGTCTCCGATCGGGTTGGCCGGGTCGAGGTCGGCTAGCTGCTCCCGCAGGCGGCGGCGGGCCCGGCTGATCCGGGACTGCACGGTGCCGAGCGGCACCCCCGTCGCCGTGGCGATCTGCTCGTATCGCAGGTCGGCCCAGACCAGCAGCAGGAGAGCGTCACGCTGGGTGGCCGGCAGTTTCGCGAGCGCGCCCGCCAGGCGCACCTTGGCGGCGTCCGCCGTGACCGCCGCGTCCACCCGGTCGGTGAACGGCTCGGTGACGTGGTCAAGGCCACCGCGGGCGAGCAGCCTGAGCTGCCTGACCTCGGTTCTGCGGTGCCGGCTCACCAGGCGGGTCGCGATCCCGTACAGCCAGGGCAGGCAGTCCCGCCCGTCGTCGCGGTAGCCGGCCCGCTGCCGGAACGCGGTCAGGAACGTCTCGGCCACGACGTCTTCGGCCGGCTCCCGGCCGATCCGGCGGGTGACGTAACGCTGGAGGGCGGGAGCGTGCCGGCGGACGAGCACGCCGAAGCGCTCGGGGTCGGCCACCGAGGCGCGGATAGCCGACGGTCGTCGTCGGCGAACGCGCTGGCCAGCGCCGACGGGCGCGGATCGTGATACGCCCACGGGGGCGGGTCTTCGTCGTCTGCGTTCACGGGCAGCCTTCCGGGAGTGGACAGGACACCCGTCTATGCCCCCGGGCGGCTGCCTTGTTCCCCAGTCTGCCGCCGGCGGGGCGACTGTCACAGATCCCAGCCCGACGACCGCCCCGGCCGGGGTACCGGACCTCAGCCGACGTCGCGCCGCAGGACGTCCTCGTCGGTTTCCCGGCGGATCACGGGCCACGCTCGGCCGTCACGTACGGCGATGACGGGCGGCCGGGCCAGCAGGTTGTAATTGGAGGCCATGGCATGGTGATCGGCACCGGTGCCTGGCACGGCCAGCAGGTCGCCGGGGCGGAGGTCGCCGGGCAGCAGCGCGTCAGGGACGAGCACGTCACCCGCCTGGCAATGCCCGCCGGCCACGGTCATCGGTTCGGCCGGGGCCTGGGTCGGCGCGCCGACCCGTTCGATGTGGCGGCGGCCGCCGTGCGGTGCGGTCCGCTGGCTGTCGCTCATTCCGCCGTCCACGACGACAAGCGTGCGCGGACCGCGCTTGACTGTGAGCACCCGGTACAGCGTCAGCCCGGCCTGGCCGGCGATCGCGCGGCCCGGCTCGACGGTAAGGCGCGGCTCCGGGATGCCGTACGCGGAGCATGCCCGCCTGACCACGCCGCTGACCCGCCGGGCGAACTCGGTGACGTCTAGGTCCTGGTCTCCCGGCTGGCAGGGTACCGCGGGACCGCCGCTCAGACGCAGTTCGGGCAGCCCGCCCAGTTTCGCTATGAAGGCGACCAGGCCCCGGGCGGCGCTCTCGTAGCGCCCGATGCTGGTGGCCTGCGCGCCGAGGTGACAGTACAAGCCGGCCAGTTCCAGGTACGGCAGGGCGCGGATGCGCTGCGCCGCGGCCGCGGCCTCGGCGGAGACGGTCGAGAAGCCGAACTGCTGGTCCTCGCCCTCCGCGGTGGCCTCCTTGCCGACGTGCGCGCCGATCCCCGGGGTGACCCGGAGCAAGACCCGCTGCGGGCGATCGGCGACCGCTGCGAGCTGCGCGATCTCACTAGTCGAGTCGACGACGAACTGGCTGATCCCGTAGTCCATAGCGCTCGACAGCTCGCCCAGCGTCCTGCCGCCGCCATGCATCAGGATCCGCCCGGCCGGGAAGCCGACCGCTCCCGCGACGATGAGCTGCCCTTCGGAGCAGACCTCCAGGGACATGCCTTCTTCGGCAATCCAGCGAGCCATCGCGCGGCACCAGAACGCCTCGGCGGCGTAGGCGACGTCATGGAGGCCCTCGGCCTTGCGGTACTCGCGGCAGCGGGCCCGGATGTGCTCCTCGTCGACCACGTAAGCTGGGGTGCCGAATTTCTCCGCGATCGCCACGAGGCCGACGCCGCTGACCGACAGCGCCGGCTCCGCGGTGAGCGGCCAGGCGCTCACCGATCGTCCATAAGCATCGTCCGCGCCGCCTCCGGTCCGGTCCCCGCCGGGGCGGCCGGAGGCCGTGGCTGTTCTCACGGGATCAACCCTAAGATCGGCCTGGTCTCTTCGTCGGCGGGCAGGCGCAGCCCTAACGGCACCGTGCCAATCCCTAACAAGGCGCTGGCAGGCGAGCCCGGCCCGGCCGCCTTACCGCCAGCCGCACCTCGTGAAGAGGAGATACAGCGTCACGGCCGCGATGGCTCGGACGGAAAGTACGACATAGTGCCCCGCTGGCCGGCCATCATGATCAGTATGGCGGCGGCTCCCGGGATAAGTCGTGACGGCTCGGTGCTTGAGGGCGCGCTTGAACGGATTACCTACGCTAACCCCGAGACCGGGTACACCATCGCCAGGATCGACACCGGGCGCGGTCCGGACCTGGTCACGGCGGTCGGGCCGCTCCTGGGCGCGCAGGTGGGCGAGTCCTTGCGGATGCGCGGACGCTGGACCTCGCATCCGAAGTTCGGCAAGCAGTTCGAGGTCTTCTCCTACACCACCGTGCTGCCCGCCACCGTGCAGGGCATCCAGCGGTACCTGGGCTCCGGGATGATCAAGGGCATCGGCCCGGTGATGGCCGAGCGCATGGTGAAGCACTTCGGCGTGGACATCATGCACGTCATCGACGACTCACCCGGCCGGCTGATCGAGGTGGACGGCCTCGGGCCCAAGCGCACCGCGAAGATCACCGCCGCCTGGGCCGAGCAGAAGGCCATCAAGGAGGTGATGGTGTTCCTGCAGGGCGTGGGCGTCTCCACGTCGCTGGCGGTAAAGATCTACAAGAAGTACGGCGACAAGTCCGTCGACGTGGTGCGCGCCGAGCCCTACCGGCTCGCCTCCGACGTATGGGGCATCGGCTTCAAGACCGCCGACACCATCGCCATGAGCGTGGGGATCGCCCGCGACAGCCCGGAACGGATCAAGGCCGGCCTGGCGTACACCCTGTCCGAGGCCGCCGACGACGGGCACTGCTTCCTGCCCGTCCCCAACCTCGTCACCGACGCCGCCAAGATCCTCGAGGTCCCGGCGGAGATGATCAGCCCCTGCCTGGACGAGCTGGCCGCGGCCGAAGGAGTAATCAGAGAGGATCTGCCGCCGGCGGCCGAGAACTCGCCTCCGGTGCCCGCCGTCTACCTGCCGCCCTTCTACCACGCCGAACGGTCGGTGGCGGCAGCCCTCCTCCGGTTGCTCGCCACGGGCGCGGACCGGCTGGCGGGCTTCGCCTCGGTCGACTGGGACAAGGCATTCGGCTGGCTGGGCGAGCGAACCGGGACCACGCTCGCGCCCGAGCAGGCCGACGCGGTCCGGCTCGCGCTGACCTCACGGGTCGCGGTGCTCACCGGCGGCCCCGGCTGCGGCAAGAGCTTCACCGTGCGCTCGGTGGTGGAGCTGGCCAAGGCCAGGCGGGCCAAGGTCGTGCTCGCGGCGCCGACCGGCCGCGCCGCCAAGCGGCTGGCCGAGCTCACCGGCCACGAGGCCGCCACCGTCCACCGGCTGCTGCAGCTGCGGCCGGGCGGCGAGCCGTCCTTCGACGCGGCCACCCCGCTCGACGCCGACCTCGTCGTGGTCGACGAGACCTCGATGGTGGACGTGATCCTGGCCAACAAGCTGATCAAGGCGATCCCGCCCGGCGCCCACCTGCTCCTGGTCGGGGACGTCGACCAGCTGCCGTCGGTCGGGGCCGGCGAGGTGCTGCGCGACATGCTCGCCGCGGGCACGCTGCCCGTCGTGCGGCTGACCAAGATCTTCCGCCAGGCACAGCAGTCCGGGATCGTGGTCAACGCGCACCGGATCAACGCCGGAGACCAGCCGTCGTTCGGCGGGCACGGCGACTTCTTCTGGTTCGGCTGCGACGACACCGAGCAGACCGCCGAGCTGCTCGTCGACATCGTCGCGCGCCGCATCCCGGCCAAGTTCGGCCTCGACCCGCGCCGCGACGTGCAGGTGCTCTGCCCGATGCACCGCGGCCCGGCCGGGGCGGGAAACCTGAACCTGCTCCTGCAGGAGAAGCTCACCCCGTTCCGCGAAGGCCAGCCCGAGCGCCGCTACGGCGGGCGGGTGTTCCGCGTCGGCGACAAGGTCACCCAGCTGCGCAACAACTACGACAAGGGCGCCGCCGGCGTGTTCAACGGCACCGTCGGCGTGGTCACCGGCATGTCGCCCGAGGACCACAAGCTGACCGTGCTGACCGACGAGGACGAATCGGTCGACTACGCGTTCGACGAACTCGACGAGCTCGCCCACGCCTACGCGGTCACCATCCACCGCTCCCAGGGCAGCGAGTACCCCGCCGTGGTCATCCCGCTCACCATGGGGTCCTACATGATGCTGCAGCGCAACCTGATCTACACCGGCGTCACCAGAGCCAAGAAGCTGGTGGTGCTCGTCGGCTCCCGCCGGGCACTCGCCGTCGCGGTGCGCACCAAAGGGGCGGGGCGGCGGCACACCGCCCTGGACTTCCGGCTGCGGTCGCTCGCGGGATAACCGCGACCGGGTGTCAGACCCCGAGGAACCGCTTGAGCACCCGCCGCGATGCCGGCAGTGGACGCCCGGCATCGAATTCCAGCACTGAGATCTCTCGGGTCATCGCCGCGAGCAGCTGTGCCGCAGCTTCGGCGTCGTCCCAGCCCATGGCCCTCAGGTCGGCCACCCCCGCCGCTGCCAGCCGCTCGCGGCGGGCTGCCATCGAGCCTTGCATGGTCGGGTCTGAGCGGGCCTCAAGCGACAGTGCCTTGACACCTCGGTTCGCGAGCGAGACATCGAGATACGCCTCGGTGATACGGAAGATGCGCTCGGCACCGGGCGTCAGCCCCGCGATCGCTTGGTCGACAGCAGCCTGCACCCGGGCGTGGAAGCGTTCGTGCATGGCGTCGACGAACGTTGCCCGGTCCTTGAAGTGCACGTAGAAGGTTCCCTTGGCCACCCCCGCCCGCGCAACTACCATGTTCACGCTGACGCCAGCCAGGCCGTGCAGCTCCGCCAGCGCGGCACCGGCGTCGAGCAATGCCTCGCGTGTCCGCAGCGCTCCGGGCATCTGCACTCCTGCCGCCATAACCTCGGATTGTATGCCCGCCCCGAGGCCACAGGCCGGGCACACCAACAAGCCATGTGACCGACCGGTCGGTCACATGGTACGCTCCCGTTCATGCCCACGATCTCGAGGTCTTCTCAACCAATCGTGTACGACAACGGCAGCCGAACCACTGACACCCCGCACGGGGCCACCGCCGGCAAGGAGCAGCAGCGATGAAGGCGGCCGTGATCGACAAAGTCGGCGCCGCGCCGCATGCCACCGCCCTCGCCGACCCATCGCCAGCCACCGACAAGCAGGTAGTTGTCAAGGTCGAAGCGACAGCCCTGAACGCGATCGACTTGCACGTCGCCGAGGGGCACCACCGCGCCGGGCCGCCCAAGGTCCCGTATGTTCCCGGCCTCGAGGTGGTCGGGACGATAGTGGCCGGGCCCGATCAGGGCCTTCGAGTACACGCCACGGTTCCCGCCGGCCTAGTACCGGGCGTCAACGGAGGGCTGGCCGAACTCCTGCTTACCGACCGCGCGGCCTGCATCCCGGTCCCGGACGGACTGGACAGCGTCGTCGCCGCGGCGATTGGCGCCGTCGGCGCCGGCGCGGATCTGTCCCTTCGCAAGGCGGGGCTCCAGGCGGGTGAAAGCGTCCTGGTTCTGGGGGCAACCGGTCCCCTGGGCACGGCCTTTGTCCAGCTGGCGAGACTGGCTGGCGCCAAGCGCGTCATCGCGGCTGGCCGGAATCCCGAGCGCCTTGCCCAGGTCCCTGACGCAGACGGTGTGGTGGTACTTGGCGAGGAGCCGCTGTCCGAGCAGCTGGCCTCGCTCGGAGGGCCGGTGGATCTGGTCGTCGACCCACTATGGGGTCCCTGGGCGGTGCCGGCGTTGGCCTGCCTGCAGCCGGGCGGGCGCTATCTGAACGTCGGCGCAGCGGCCGGCGACGAGAACGCATTCCGGGTCGAGATGCTCCGCACCGCGCAGCTGACACTCATCGGCTTCAGCGGAACGACAGCGAAACCGGCCGACGTCTTCGCCAGCTACAACCACGTCGCGGCTCTCGCCGCGGCTGGCTCGTTCGCGCTGCCAACCGCCACCTATCCGCTAGAAGAAGCCACCCAGGCGTGGGAGGCACAGGCGTCCTCACCCGGCAAGAAGATCGTCGTGGTCCCCTGATGATGTCCCTGCGTGAATCGGCAAAGAGCGTGCACGGAAAGTCAATCGACGAGCCTTGCGCGATCATAACCTTGAGGTCGTCCAGGGTGTGCCAGAAGAACCTTCCTGGCCACCCTCCGCTACCGTACTGAGGTATCTCATGGCCGAAACGCGAGTCGACGATCAGCGCCTTGTCTCCGACGCCCGGAACCTGGTGCCCCTGCTGAGGGCACAGGCTGCGGAAACGGAGAGACTCGGTCACCTCACCGACGCGAGCGCGGCCGCACTGCGAGATGCGGGCTTCCTCACGCTGCAGGCGCCACGAGACGTCGGCGGCCATGCGGCCGGAATCCGGACCACGCTAGAGATTTACGCCCAGCTAGGCCGCGGCTGCGGCCCCAGTTCGTGGGTCGCGATGATCCTCAGCGGTGGCGCCTATCTCGCTTCCCTGCTCGGCGAGCAGGCCCGCGCAGATGTCTGGGGCACCGACCCGCACGCGGCGGTCTTCGCCAGCCTGACCCCCAGCGGCGGAAGCAGGAAGGCCGCGGGCGGCCTGGTCGCCTCCGCCCGGTGCCAGCCGATGTCTGGCATCCATCAGGCGGAGTGGGCCATAGTGCACGTGCCGGAGCGCGACCAGGACGGAAACGTCACCCATCCAGTCTTCGTGCTCGTGCCGGTCAGCGCCGGCTCGGTCGAGCACACCTGGCACGTCGCGGGCATGGAGCGGCACGGCCAGCGATACGCTGGTCCTTGACGAGGTCTTCGTTCCCAGCCACCGCGTCCTTTCGTTTCCCAAGCTCCTTTCCGGCGGGTACGCGGCCGAGCACCCGGGAGGAGGCCCTGGCCGAGGGCACCATCTTGTCCTTCCTGATCGTGACCACCCTGGGGCCGTTGCTCGGCATGGCCGAGGCCGCCCTCGAGCACACGCTGGAGATCCTGGGCAAGGGCAAGTCGATCGGCGCGTCGACGTACCAGAACGCCATTGACTCGCCGAGCGTGCAGTTCAACGTCGCCGACGCGGCCTCCAGGATCGATACGGCCAGGCTGCACTGCTTTCGCGCGGTAGAGGATGCGGAGCGGGGAATCCGGCTCGGCGTTCAGCTCGACCTCCCCACGCGAGCCCGGATCCGGATGGACGCCGGGACTGCGGCCAGGAACGCTCGTGAAGCGGTCGACCTCCTGCTCAACGTGGGCGGGGCCAGAGGTTTCGCGCTGGACAATCCGGTGTCCAGCGCATCTGGCGCGACGTAGAGACCACCTCGCGGCACCCGATGCAGTCACTCGACCTCGGACGCGAGATCTACGCCCGCTCCCTGCTGGGCATCGAGGAGCAAGTAACCCCGTGGGTCTGACCCAGTCCGTCGCCGCTGCTGGCGGGGACGTAAGATCACTTTCGTGGGAGGACCGCTCGCACAGGCGCATCCTGTTGAGCGGCGCTGGAGCGTGAAAGACCTCTTTCCGGGGGAACGGTTCGACGCGTGGTGTGAGGTCATCGCCAAGACGCACCTCGCTTTCGCGGTGGATCCTTCAGACCGTTCACCGGGTCCGTTCCTGGCGGATGTGCGCGAGCAGCGCCTTGGGGACCTTGCGTTGCTTGACGCCTCGGTGCTCCCGCATCGTGGCCGGCGGACACGTCGGGAGGTCGCCGAGAATACGCGCGATGTCGTTGGCCTGCATTTCCTTCGGACCGGCAGGCAGGCCGTCGAGATCGCCGGTGAAGGGGTCATCCTTGGCCTGGAGACGCGATGCTCTGGGACGGCTCGGCTACTGGCCGGTACGAGATCCTTGAACCGCTGCGGAAAACGACTCTGATCCTGCCACGCTCGGTGGCCGCCACGGCGCTACCAAGTTGCCGTCAATCGTTCGCCAAGGTCCTTCCCCGGGACAATCCGCAGGCCGTGGCGCTCGTCAGCGTCCTGTCCGTGCTGGGCGACCAGCTACCGGCGATGGATGCCAGCGCACGCCAGGCGTCAGCGTCACTGGTCGTAGAGCTCCTCAGGTCGCTGGAAGCTCACAGCGACCACACCCCGGCTCGGTGGTCGGCATGGCAGTTGCGTGAACAGGCGCTACGGTACATCGACGAGAACCTCGGCGACCGCAAGCTGAGCCCGGCCGTAATAGCCGCGGCCCATGGCGTGTCACTGCGCTCCTTGTACTCCGCGGTTGACCAGGTGGGGATGCCCCTCGCTGCTTACATCAGGAACCGGCGGCTAGCACGCTGCTACGAAGACCTGATGCTCAGCGCCGCTCCGGTTGGCGAGATCGGTTCGCGTTGGGGTTTCGACAGCCCAGCGCACTTCAGCCGGGCTTTCCGGCAGCGCTACGGGATGCCGCCTAGCGCCGTTCGCCGCAGCAGCCGCGATCGCCTACGCGGATAGCGGAGGTGGACCCATCGGCCCGCACCCACGACACCGACTGGCTCT
>CAVVKP010000003.1:0-53476 GCA_963748785.1 uncultured Actinomycetota bacterium
TCCTCCGGGCTGATCAGCAGGGCGGCGGCCAGGTGCCTGGCCTCCCACTGGCCCGCCGCCCAGGCCAGGCCGTGCGCCAGCCCCTCGGTGGTGGCCGCGTGCAATGCGCCGTCGGCGTACCGCCAGGGCACGTCGGTGCCGTCCGCGGTGAGCCGGTCGTGCTCGTAGTAGGTGGTGGGCACGTCACCGCGGCCCGCGCTCCCGGCGACCTGGTTCCGGACGGCCTGGTTCCCGATGGCCTGGTTCCCGATGGCCTGGTTCCCGATGGCACCGCGCAGCAGGTCGCGCAGTTGCCCGGGCACCGGGCGGGCTCGCCGGCCGCGGCGACCGCGCCGGCGGTCTCCTCGCTGGCCAGCGGCAGGTCAAGCAGGTCGGCCAGCCGGGCCGCGTGCCGGTAGGGGGCCAGGATCAGCGGCTGGTCCGCGAGGAGCGGCCAGAGGTCGGGCGCGTCCAGTATCAGCACGTCGTCGGCGTCCGCAAGGGTGACCGCGTCGCCGGCGACCGCGCGCAGCCGGGCCGGCGGGGTGACCGCGTCCGCGGCCAGCCCGTCCTCGGTGGCCAGCGCCGTCCACACCGCCCGCAGCTGCGCCCTGCTCACCGGGCGGTCCCGGTCGGCCAGCCGGGTGAGCAGCTCGTCCGCCCCGCCCGGCTCGGCCAGCAGGTCGGCGAGCGAGGCGCGCACGCCGAGCGCCCGCGCGACCGCCGGGTCGCCGAGCAGCCGGGCCAGCCCCGGGCCGCCGTCCGCGGCGTCGCCACCGTCCGGGCCGCCGTCCGGCGCGCCGATCTCGTCGTAGAGCCCGGTCAGCAGCGGGTCGGAGCCGGGCAGTCGCAGGTCGCCCGGCCGGCGCCCAGCCAGGTCCAGGTGGCGGCGCAGCCACCAGGCCGTGTAGGACGGGACATCCGCTTACCGCCCGTCCGGCAGCCGGAGCCGGGCCGGCCCGGTGAGCGCGGCGCGCAGCGGCGGCCTGGTCAGCAGCTCCAGGGCCTGGGCCCAGCGGCCGGAGTCGACCAGGTCGAGGTCGCGCACGGCGATGAACTCGTCCGCCACCGGCGGCAGCGGGACGGCCGCGAGCGGGCCGCCGTCACCGTCCGGCAGCCGGTCGCGGGTGTCCGCCGCCCAGGCGGCGGCGCCGTCAAGCTCAAGGTCGGCGAGGCCGTCGTCCAGGGCCACGTCCGCCGCCGTGAGCAGCCCGAACGTGGCCAGCGCGCCCGCCGCCTCCAGGGTCCGCTCGTCGTGCCTGGCGGCCAGGTCTGGGCTGATCGTGCCGAAGGGCGCGTCGTCGGCGATGACCCCGGCCAGCGCCGACCCGGGCAGCAGCAGCTCGCCGGCCGGGTACCAGTCGCCGTCGTCGCCGGGCAGTGCCAGGTCGGCCAGCCACGGGTACTCGCCGGGCTCCGCGTCCACCGCCGCGACCAGGCCGAGCACCGCCTCGGCGACCTGGGCCGGCCCGTCGTCGTCGTAGTAGGCCTCGGCCGCCTTGTCGTAGGACGCGGCGACGGCGGCCCGGGTGGCCGGGTCCTCCAGCACGCCGCGCGGCGTCGCCTCGGCCGCGCCCAGCCGGGCCAGCAGCGGGTGCGCCGCCTCCGGGTGCACGAAACGCAGCCCGAGCACGGCGAACCGGCCGGGGTCGGGCAGGCCAGGCCCGGGCATCAGCAGCCCGCGCGGCCCGCGGGCCTGCCGGCCGTCGGCCAGCGGCACCGGCAGTGCCCCCAGCTCGCCGCGCTCCGGTGCGGGCACGCCGTCCAGCGCGGCGTACAGGCCGCGCCACCAGGCCGGCGGGCGGGCCAGCCCGGCGACGGTGTCGGCCAGTTCGGCCAGCGACATGCGGCGCACCCCGAGCACCGCCCAGGCCGGGTGCCTGGCCGGCCCGGCGACCAGGTCCGGCAGCGCCGGCGCCAGCCAGGCGGCCAGCCCGTCCGCCTCGGTCGCCAGCAGCACCGCGTCCCGTGGCCGCACCCGCCCGGGCGCAGCGGGGTCGGCCGTCACGGCGGGCAGGAACGGCACCGCGGGCAGCCGGGCCGTGATCGCGCCCGCCAGCCGCGCGTCCAGTTCTCCCCGGCCGACCGGGCCGGGCACCAGGTCGAGCAGGCCTGGCCCGGGGGCGAGGGCCGGCAACAGGCCCGCGTAGGCGTCCGCCGCCCGCTCGACCAGGAAGTCGGTCAGCGGCCCGTCGGCCACGTGCCGCCGGTCCGGGCTGAGCGGGAACGAAGCCAGCAGCAGCGCGGGCAGGCTCAGCGGCTCGTCGGTCGGCGTGGGCGCGTGCACCACGGCCGCGACGCCCGGCGCCGACCGTCCCGTCGGCACGTCCGCGACGGCCGGCACCGCCCAGCGGACCGACCATGAGGTCCGGCCGCGCTCTTCGGCGGGGCGGCCGGCCAGCAGCGCGGGGTCGAGTTCGCCGTCGGCCGCGGCGACCCGCCACTGCGCCGGCACGCCGTCCGCCGTGATCACCGACCGGTCGCCGTCGTGGACCGCCGTCAGCACCCGGGTCACGCCCCCGGCGACGATCTCCGCCCGCGCCAGCGCCGGCAGCGCCAGCAGCAGCGCCGGCCCGGCCTCGGCCAGCAGCCTGGTGACCAGCGTGACAGCCGCGTCGTCGCGCAGCGGCAGCTCCACCGCCGTGTCGAACCCCTCGGGCACGGTGTCGCGGGGCCGGCCGCCGGGGGAGCGGCGTCGCCGTCCGCGGCGCGGTCCGCCGTGCCCGCGCCCGCGAACGGCAGCCGCAGCACCGGCACGTGGCCGGACCGCGCCGCCAGCTCGCCGGCCAGCGCCGGGCATGGCCAGGACCAGGTCCCGGGTCCGCGCCCGCGACCAGCTCACGCTGCCCGCCGCCGTGTGGATGCGCGGGGTGTCGCTGACCGCCACGACCGCCGCGAAGCCGACGCCGAACCGGCCCACCGCGCCGTCGCCCGCGCCGCCCCGCTTGCTCGACGCCCGCAGCGTGGACAGCGCCTCGACGCCGGCCGCGTCCAGCGGCGCCCCGGTGTTGACCGCGACCAGGACCCCGTCGCGCAGCGTCAGCCGCAGCTTCCCTGGCACGCCGGCCCGGGCCGCCGCGTCGGCCGCGTTCTGCGCCAGCTCCACGATGACCCGGTCACGGTACCCGCCGAGCGCGTAGTCCTCTTCGGCGTTGGCGTCCTCGCGGAACCGGCTCGGCGACGCCGCCCAGGCGGCGAGCACCCGCTCGCGCAGCCCGGCGGTCTCGAAAGGATCGGCCAGCCCAGTCACACAGCGACCTTAGTGCACACCGCTGCGGGGCAATCCGTCCCGCCGCATCGTGCTCCCTCACACCGCGCCCCACCCGTACACTCATGGCATGGTCAGGTACTTCGATATCCATCCGGCCAACCCGCAGCGCCGCGCCATCGCCCAGGTGGCCGAGATCGTGCGCGGCGGCGGTGTGATCGCCTACCCGACCGACTCCTGCTACGCGCTCGGCTGCCAGCTCGGCAACGCCGACGGCATCAAGCGGATCCGGGCGATCCGGCAGCTCGACGACCGGCACCACCTCACGCTGGTGTGCCAGGACTTCGCGCAGCTCGGCCAGTTCGTGCACGTGCCCAACCGGGTGTTCCGGGCCATCAAGGCGGCCACCCCCGGAAGCTACACGTTCATCCTCGGTGCGACGAAGGAGGTGCCCCGCCGCCTCCAGCACCCGGGCAAGAAGACGATCGGCGTGCGCATTCCCGGCCACGTGGCCACCCAGGCACTGCTGGCCGAGCTGGGGGAGCCGCTCGTGTCGAGCACGCTGCTGCTGCCCGGCCAGGACGACCCGCTGACCCAGGGCTGGGAGATCAACGATGAACTCGGCGACGCCCTGGACGCGGTGCTCGACTCGGGTGACTGCGGCACCGAGCCGACCACGGTGATCGACTTCTCCGGCGACGAGGCGGAGATCGTCCGCTACGGCGCGGGCGACCCAGGCAACTTCGAGTGACCGGCAGCCCGCCGCCGTCCGGCCCGCCGCTGTCCGCACCCGGCCAGCCGGTGACGCTGGAGAACTGGCTCAGCCCCCCGTTCAACCGCTGGTCCTTCCAGCACGTCCGCGAGCTGATCCCGACCGCGCGCATCTCCCGGGGTGACGGCCCGCCCTGGCCGCTGCCTTCCGGCCCGGGCGGCGACCTGGAGGACCTGCGTTTCCCGGTCGAGCCGGGCGAGCTGGCCCCGGACGGCACGCTGACCGTCGGCGAGCTGCTGAGCCGCACCTACACCGACGGCTTCCTGGTCATCCAGCGCGGCCGGGTCGTCGCCGAGCGGTACTTCAACGGACTGCGCCCGGACGTGCCCCACCTGCTCATGTCGGTGTCCAAGTCGGTGACCGGCCTGGTCGCGGGGGCGCTGGCCACGGCGGGCCACCTGGACGTCACCGCGCCGGCCGAGGCCGTCGTCCCGGAGTTGCGCGGCACCTCCTTCGCCGGTGCCACCGTCCGTGACCTGCTCGACATGCGGGCCGGGACGCGGTTTCGCGAGGACTACGAAGACCCGCAGGCGCAGATCGCGGTCAGTGACCGGGTCTACGGCTGGGCACCGGACGACGGCACGCCCCGCCCGGCCGGCGCCGTCGAGTACTTCGCCACGCTGGTAAACGACGGACCACACGGCGGCCCGTTCCGCTACCGCTCGATCCTCACCGACGTCCTCGGCCTGGTGCTTGAGCGGGCCGGGCGGCCAGCGCTTCAGCGACCTTGTCGCCACCCGGCTGTGGCAGCCCATGGGGGCCGAGTTCGACGCCGACGTCACCCTGGACGCCCGGGGCAGCGCCACGGCCGACGGCGGGATCAGCGCCACCCTGCGCGACGCCGGCCGCATCGGCCTCCTCGCCCTCAACCGGGGCCGGGCCGGCGGCCGCCAGGTCATCGGCCGCGAGTGGTTCGACGACACCGTCCGGGGCGCGCCCGACGGCCCGCGGGCCTTCCGGGACGGCGACGGCGCCGGGCCCGGCTTCCCGGACGGCGCCCACTACCGCAACTGCTGGTGGGTCACCGACCCCGACCTGCCGTTGTACTACGCGGCCGGCATATTCGGCCAGTCAATCTTCGTCCATGGCCCCAGCCGGACCGTGGTCGCCAAGCTGTCCAGCTGGCCCGCCGCGACCAGCACCCCGATGCGCCGCGCCACCATCGCCGCCGTCCGCGCCATCGCCGGCGCCCTGCAGCCGTCCTGACCGGCCCCAGCCGCCGGCTGCCGTTGCGCCCGGCCCGGCCGGTATGAATGTGCCAGCACTGTCGCCATAGGGACTGCGTTGATACCCCCATGCGGCGACTGACGATCGAAGCCATTTACGACATCTGACCGGCAGCAAGCAGCCCGCCGGGCGCGTTACGCAGGCGCGCGCGAGCCGCTAGCGTCGGCCGGTCACCGAAGGCACATTCGAAGTTGAGCAGACTCGGTACCGTAGGGCTGATGACAAGGAACGAGGTACCGCTGGATGGCGGCAATATGAGCGCTGGCGTCGTCCGTGTGGGCGATACCGTGCGCCGCCCGGCCGGTCCGTGGACGCCAGCAGTTCATGCCCTGCTTGCTCATCTTCACGACGCTGGTTTCGATGGTGCGCCCCGGCCGCTCGGCGTCGATGAACATGGGCGAGAGGTCTTGGACTTTGTCCCAGGTGTTGTCGCCTGGCCCGACCACTTCGACCTGCTAAACGGCGATGACCAGCTTCACCGCGCCGCCCGCCTCGTCCGCGACTTCCACGACGCCATCGCCGATTTCACCCCTCCGCCTGGGGCGCGCTGGCAAGTGCTCATCCCAGCGGACGGCGATGAAATCATCGCCCACCACGACCTAGCCCCCTGGAACCTCGTCATCGGCAAGCGCAGGTGGGCATTCATCGACTGGGACACCGCTGCTCCCGGCACCCGCCTGTGGGACCTCGCCTACGCCATGCACGGATTCGCCCCGCTGAGCGCCAATCCTGCATTCCAGCGCGAAGACGCCAGCCGCCGACTCCGCGTCATCGCAGACGCCTACGGCCTCACTGAACAGCAGCGGCTTGACATCATCCCCCTGCTCGCACGCCGCACGCAGGCCATGCATGATTTCCTGGCGCTGCAAGCCGCCCGGGGCACGCAGCCCTGGTCGCGGCTGTGGCAGGAAGGGCATGGTGACGCCTGGCGAGCCGACGCCGTCTACATCACCCAGCGCCAGGATGAATGGCACCGGGCTCTGCTCGGATAACGCCCGTCCTGTACGGGGGGCGCCCTCTCTCAGCGTGTGTGGCGGCTACTTGAGCGTTGCTACGAAGCCCGCCCATGTGAGGGCGTCGAACGCCAGCGTTCCGCCCTCACGGTCCTTGGTGTCCCGCACCAGGATCGTCGGCCCGGTCGCGCCGATTTCCACGCAGTTGCCGTTGCTGCCGCTGTACTTGGACCGCCGCCAATCGGCACGGGACAAGTCGGGGTTCGTCATCCCGTACCTCCTTCCAGTCATGTCTCCGAGGCGATTGCGGTGAGCAACGCCGCCGACGCGTCCAGCCCTGACGCGGCAGCGCGGAGATGTTCGAACATCAGGATATACCGGCGGATCTCTGCTTCCTGTTCCAGGAACAGGCCGCCCGCCGCGCTCTCGATGTAGGCGATGCTCGGGTCGTCCGCATCGGGGAAGTCGAGGATGACGAACGATCCGTCCATCCCGGGATGTGCGCCCGCGCCGTAGGGGATCACCTGGATCGTCACGTTCGGCAGCGACCGCGCCTCCAGCAGGTAGGCGGCCTGCTCGCGCATCACGCCGCGCCCGCCGACGAGGCGGCGGAGCGCCGATTCGTCCATGATCGCCCACAGCTTCGGCGCGTCGTCTTTACGCAGGATGGACTGGCGGCCGATCCGGGCTTCCACCCGGCTCTCAATTTCTTCCTCGCTCGCCGTCGGCAGCGTTCCGCGTAGCTGCGCACGCGCGTACGCCTCCGTCTGGAGAAGTCCCGGGACGAACAGCGACTCGTAGTTGGAGACCGACCTGGCCTGGACCTCAAAGCCGATGTAGTCCGAGTAGACCTCCGGAAGCTCCGAGTGGTACGGCTGCATCCAGCCGCGCTGCCCGGCCTCCCGCAGCAGGGTGATCAGCTCTGTCTTACGCGGCTCTGTCACCTCGTACAGGTCGAGTAGCTGAATCAGCGTTGACTTCTGCGGTCGCTGCTGGGCGCTCTCCAGCCGGTACAGCGTGGACCGGTCCTTGCCTGTGCGCTCTGACACGTGTTCTTGGGTGAGCCCGGCAGCCTCGCGCAGCTCGCGGAGCTGCGCGGCCAGCCTCCGGAGTCGCACTGACGGGGAAGATCGCCTGCTTGGCATGGCGGGAGTCTAGCGCACGTGCGGCACTCGCCAACGATGTAAATGCATCTGTTGCATTTCCATTATGGCGGGTGCATCATTGGCGGAGTAGCAACCCCAGTCCGCCGCCGTCTGACCCTCAGCCCATCTGGGTCAGCGCGGCGGCAGGGCACCCGGCGCATGGCGTCGGCCAGCCGCCGCGCCGCGCCGGGTGCCCGTCCACTAAGCACGAACCGCCGCATCAGGCACAGACACGGGAACGCGCAATTGCGCGGGCCGCCGGCGTGGTCCGCACGATGGTCAATGACGGGGCGCTCAAGCCGGGCCAGCCCGCGCCGAGCGGCGCGACCCTGGCCCGGCTCACCGGCTTCTCTGTCATTACCTGCCGCCGTGCGCTGCGGGAACTGATCGGGCAGGGGGTGCTAGCGCCCGGCCCCAGCCTGAACGCCCGGCCCCGTGTCGCGGGCCCCGGCGGGACGCCCGCCGTGGACGCTGCCGTGGCACTGTCGCGGGCCCTCGGCGCTCGGCGGCGCGCCGCCGAGCTGACGCAGCCCGCCCTGGCTGCCCTGCTCGGCTGCTCGGTGTCCACCGTCGGTCACGCCGAGACCGGCCGGGCTTGGCAGGCCCGGCGGTTCTGGGAGCAGGCCGACGCGGTGCTTGACGCAGGCGGCGAGCTGGCCGCCCTCTACGACGCCTGCCGCGCCAGGGACACCGCCCCCCCGCCAGCCCGGGGCAGCCCTGCGGGCGGCCCGCGCCGCCTGTCCTGACCCGGGTAACCCTGCACTGGTCGGACGGCACCGCCACCGACTGCCTGTCCAGCTTCCCCGCCTCGTAAAGGCGGAGCCGGCACCACCCTTGCCGCCCGCCCCGGAATCCTCGGCCCCCGGCCAAGACGGCTGGCACGACCACCAGCTCTGACCAAGCCCAACTCGAGACCCCCGCACCCGCAGGGGTATTAGCGCAACCCCGATGGCGACAGTGCTGGCACATTCACCCCCGCCCTGAACGCGTCCCTCGGCTGCTTCGCTGATAACAGCAAGAAGCGCGCAGCGCCAGGCCCCGCGGCCACGGCCATGGGACGGTGCTGGAGTCGCCCGCCGTCGTTATTCGCTACACGGTGTTAACGTGCGGGCCCGGGCGAATCCCGGCGGTGACCGGGCGGCGGCGGTAGCGTGTGCGCGTGACGTCCTGGGCTGATCACGCCATCCTGTGGCAGGTGTACCCGCTCGGCTTCACCGGCGCGGAGCCGGCGGCGCTGCCCGCGCCCGAGCCGGCCAGGCACCGGCTGCTGCACCTGGAGTCGTGGCTGGACTACGCGGTCGAGCTGGGCTGCGACGGACTGCTGCTCGGCCCGGTCTTCGCCGCGGAGACCCACGGCTACGACACCGTCGACCACTTCCGGATCGACCCGCGCCTCGGCGACGACGATGACTTCGACGCGCTGGCGAAAGCGGCCGGGCAGCGCGGGATGCGGCTGATCCTCGACGGGGTGTTCAACCACGTCGGCCGGTCGTTTCCCGCCTTCGCCGCCGCGCTGGGCGGCGGCCCGGCGTCGCCCGCCGCCCGCTGGTTCAAGCGCACGCCCGACGGCTCGGACTACGCGGTCTTCGAGGGCCACGGCCAGCTGGTCGAGCTCGACCACGACGAGCCGGCCGTGCTGTCCTACGTGATCGACGTGATGAGCCACTGGCTGGAGCGCGGCGCGGGCGGCTGGCGGCTGGACGCCGCCTACACGGTGCCGTCGGCGTTCTGGGCCAAGGTCATGCCTGCCGTGCGGGAGCGGTTCCCGGACGCGTGGTTCCTCGGCGAGATGATCCACGGCGACTACGCCGCCTACGCCCGCGAGGCCGGCCTGGACTCGGTCACCCAGTACGAGGTGTGGAAGGCGGTCTGGTCCTCGCTCAACGACCGCAACTTCTACGAGCTCGACCACGCGCTCGGCCGGCACAACGCGTTCCTCGACGGCGTGCTGCCGCAGACGTTCGTCGGCAACCACGACGTGACCCGGCTGGCGACGGCGCTCAACGACGACCGCCACTTCTCGCACGCGGTCGCGGTGCTGTGCTGCCTCGGCGGCGTGCCCAGCGTCTACTACGGCGACGAGCAGGGCCTGCGCGGGCTCAAGGAGCACCGGGCGGGCGGCGACGACGCGATCAGGCCCGCGTTCCCGGCCACGCCGGCGGACCTGCCGCCCGACGGCTGGCCGTACTACCGGCTGCACCAGCGGCTGATCGGCTTCCGCCGCCGCCATCCCTGGCTGGTCCGCGCCCGTACCGCCACCGAGCAGCTGACCGAGGCCGCGCTCGCCCTGCGGCTGCGCGGCGCGGGAGACGGCGAGCAGGCCCTGCTGCTGCTCAACGCCGGCGACGAGCCGTTCAGGTTCGTGGTGGACGCCGCCGGCCTCGCGGTGGCGGAGACGCCGGAGCCGGGCACGGACCTACCCGACCCGCTGCTCGTCGGGCCGCACAGCTGGACGATCCTGGCCTAGCCGGCCCTCACCGCCCGCCGCCTGGCCGCCTCAGCCCGGCTCGGCGTACCCGTGCGTGTAGGCGTAACGGATCGCCTGGGCCCGGTCGCGGGACCCGGTCTTGGCGAAGATCCGGTTGACGTGCGTCTTCACCGTCGCCTCGCTGACGAACAGGGTGCGCGCGATCTCCCGGTTCGACTGGCCGGCCGCGATGAGCCGCAGCACGTCCGCCTCGCGCGGCGTCAGCTCGCCGGGGTCGGCCGCCGCCGGGACGGGGTCGGCCGCCGGGGCCGCCGCCGGGACGCGGACCGCCGCGTTCACCAGCCGCTGCTGCACGCTGGGGTCGAGCACCGCCTGGCCCGCGGCGGCCGCCGCGATCGCGTGGCCGATCTCGGCCCGGGTGGCGTCCTTGGTCAGGTAGCCGAGCGCGCCGGCCCGCAGCGCGCCGATGATCGACTCGTCGTCGGCGTACGTGGTTAGCACCACCACGCGGGTGCCGGGGTAGTCGGCGGTGATCCGCGCGGTCGCGGTCACCCCGTCGCAGCGCGGCATGTTCAGGTCCATCAGCGCCACCTGCGGCCGGGTCCGCGCCACCAGTTCGACGGCCGCCTCACCGTCGGCGGCCTGGCCGGCCACGGTGATGCCGGGCAGGGTGCCGAGCAGCAGGACCAGGCCCTCGCGGACGGCCGACTGGTCGTCGGCGACGACGACGGTCACTGTCTCGCTGGGGGCGGCGGTTTCGGTCATGGGCCCGATTCTCCCGTATCCGGGCGGGCCCGTCAGCCTGGTAGCCGCAGCAGTACCTGCCACGCCCCGTCCGCCGCGCCCGCGGTCAGCGTTCCGCGGGCGAGCGCGGCCCGTTCCCGCAGGCCGGTCAGCCCGTACCCGGTGCCCGCGTGGGCCAGCGGCCCCGCGGTGCCGGCCGGCGGCAGCGGGTTGCTGACCCGCAGCGTCATCGCCCGCGGCGTGTACTCGACCGCGATGGCGACCGGCTGGCCCGGCGCGTGCTTGCGGGCGTTGGTCAGCGCCTCCTGGGCCGTGCGAAACACGGTGAGCGCGCGTTCCGTGCCCAGCCGCCGGGGCGTCCCGGTGACCGTGAACTCGACCGGCGCGTCACCCGCCGTGCCGTGCTCCTCGGCCAGGGCCCGCAGCCGCCCGGTCAGCCGCTCGGCCCGGGGCCCGGCGGCCTCGCCGTCCACCGGGCCGGCCCCGGTGCCGTCACCCGCGCCGACCCCGGCGCCGTCACCCGCGCCGGCCGGGAGCGCGGCCGCAGCCGGCCCGAGCGCGCCGCCCGGAGCCGCGCCGCCCGGAGCCGCGCCGTCGCCATCGTCGTCGCGCAGGGCGAGGATGGCCCGGCGCGCCTCGGTCATGCCCTCCTTGGTGAGCGCGCCGGCCCGCTCGACGCACTCGATGGCCTTGGTGAGCTCGGCGCCCTTACCGGGCACCGCGTCCAGCAGCCCCTCGGCCGCCCGCAGGTTCACCGAGACGGCGGCCAGCGAGTGGGCGAGCACGTCGTGGATCTCCCGGGCGATCCTGGCCCGTTCGGCCAGCGCCGCTGCCTGCGTCTCGGCCGCGTGCGCCCGGCGGGTCTGCTCAAGCGCCTCCTCGGCCTCGACCGCGCGCAGCAGGTACGCCCGCCGGGTGAGGCCGAACGCCCACACGCCGAGGAACCCGGCGATGGAGCCGATGACGGCGATGGCCGGCGTGCCGGTGATCAGCGCCGCGACCAGGAACGCCGCGATCGTCTCCGCCACGATCGCGACCGACACCTCGGCGGACAGCCGCGCGCCGGCCGAGGCGGCGACCACGCAGCCGATGGCGACCGCCGTGCTGACCGAGGACAGCCCGGCCAGTGCGCCGCCCGCCAGGCCCATGACGGCCAGCGCGCCGAGCCACAGGTACGGGCGGCGCACCGAGAACTGCCAGACGATCCAGGCCGCGACCGAGACGACCAGGGTGACGATGGTCGCGATGCCGGTCCGGCCGGCGCCGAAGTGCGGGGTGGACAGCGGAGTCGTGACGACCACCATGACCAGCACCAGGAGCCGGATGAGGCTAACCGCAGGCGGCACGTCCACCGAGCCGAGCGACGGCCCGCGCCGCAGGCCCGGGAACAGCCCGGACGGAGTGCGGCGCGTGAAGGGGGCGAGTACCACGCCTCCAAAGTATCCGGGCAGGGCCGCCGAGACGCTAGCCCGCCAGGTTGACCGCGGGTGGAAAGCCGCTCGTCCACCCGGCCTCCACCCACCCGCGTCCTGCGGTTCCACCTCGCGTCGACCCGCGGGCCGACGCGCCGGCCAGGGCCGGATCCGTAGCGTGATGGCTGTTGGCAAGACATCGAAATCGCAGCCAGGAGGAGTCCTCATGGACGCCAGCGTTCTGATCCCCAACCTCGTCATCCTCGGCGTCGTGCTCCTGTCGGACTACGGCGTGCGCAAGCTCACCACCGCGCGACTGGTCCGCCCGTTCATCTCCGCCGTGATCATCGTCCCGTTCTTCTTCAAGGGCATGGCCACCTCGGGCAACGGGCTGCTGATCGAGGTGGCAGGCGTGGCCGCGGGCCTGGCCCTCGGCGTGCTCGCCGCCTCGCTGCTGCGGCTGTTCGCCGACCAAGCGACCGGCAAGCCGATGACCCGGGGCGGCGTCGCGTACGCGGCCTTCTGGGTGGTGATCGTGGCCGCGCGGCTGTTCTTCGCCTACGGGTCCCAGCACCTGTTCAGCCGGCAGCTCGGCCTCTGGCTGTACACCAGCCACATCACCGTCGACGCGCTGACCGCCGCGCTGATCTTCTTCTCGGTGGCCATGCTGGTCGGCCGCACCGGCGCCCTGGGCGCCCGGGTCCGCCAGCTCGGCGCCCGCCAGGCCGCCGCGGCCCAGGCGGGGCCGGGGCTGGGCGTCTCCGCCTCGGTCCGCTAACCGCCCGAATGTCCCGGCCAGGCCGGCCGCGACACCCGGCGAAACAAGAAGGCCCTGGACCCGCCCGGCACGCCGGGAAGGCCCAGGGCCTTTCTACAAGATCGCCACCGCGTTCGCGGGCGACCCGACCGCACCGGCCACGTTGAGCGGCACGGCCGTGAACAGGAACTCATGCCGTCCCTCGCGGGCGCACGCCGCCGCCAGGTCACCGAAGGAGAACAGCTCCCCGATGGCCATGCCCAGGCAGGCGATGAGCCGCCCGTGCAGCGACCCCACGGCCCGGTCGACCGGCACCACCTCGACCGCCGGGTTGTCGCAGGCCACCGCCGCGACACCGGAGTCCCACAGGAAGCCCGCCATCTCCTCGCTGCCGTCCAGGCCCGCCGAGGTGTACCCGTTGATGCCCTGCATGGTGTCGGCTAGCGCGGTCCGCGCCGCCGCGTCCAGCGTCAGGTACTTGTCGATCCACCCGGTCCGCACGCAGAGGATGTCGCCGGCGCGCAGCGCGACGTCCTGCGCCGCCAGCGCCGCCCGCAGGTCTTCCGGCGTGAATGGCACCCGGGTGAACGGGTCATACCCGCCGCGCCCGTCGCCGGACTCACGCGACGCCCACGCCGCCAGGTCGACCAGCACGCCCCGCCCGATGATGCCCGGCCGGGCCCAGTGGTGAATGCCCAGCGGTTCCGGGTCACCGGCCGGGTCGTCCCGCCAGCCGCCGTACCAGCCATCGGGCGACCCGACGTGCCGCAGCCCGTCCCACTGCGACGAGCACTGCAGGTAGAAGCCGTCCACCCAGTCGTCCCAGGCCGTCTCGCCCAGCGGCGCGTAATGGTGCTGGAACGGCTTTCGCCCGAAGAACGCCGGGCTGGGCAGTTCCATCGGCAGCGATACCCCGATCCGTTCCCCGGTCCGCACGCAGCCCGCCGCGGCCGCGACAGCCGGCCCGGTCAGCCGGTTGAGCGTGCCGAGGTTGTCCCCGGGTCCCCACACGTTCCAGGAGTGCTGCCATCCCCAGCTGGGCGTCCGGGGCAGCGAGTCGAATGGCGGGGTGGCGGCTTCGTCGGTCACCCTGGCAGCGTTGCAGCGCGGCCGGCCGCTGGCAATGGGTCCGCGGGACCGAAGCTCGCCACCCCGGCTGGTGCGGGCCCACAACACCAAACCAACGCATCCAGAACGGTCCCATGCTCAGCCCAGCGGCCCCCGGTTCCCGCCGCCCTCGTGGCCGGCACCCCGCCCGGGCATCGGCGTGACCGGGTCGGTTACCGCGGCGAGATGCCGAGCCCGAGCCGAGGTCGCGCGGGCGGGAGGCGGTGCGTCGGGGTTCGCTTAGCGCAGGTACGAGGCGCCGTTCAGGTCGAGGACCGCGCCGCTCGACCAGACCGCCTCGGGGGACGCGAGGTAGACGACCGCCGCCGCGACCTCCTCGGCGGTGGCCACCCGGTTGAACGGCGACTGGCCGCGGATCGTGTCGCCGGCCGGGGTGGCGAGTTCCTCCGCCGTCATGTCGGTCCCCACGTACCCGGGGGCGACGGAGGCCACGGTGATCCCGTGCGGCGCGAGCGCCACGGCGAGAGACTGCCCGAAGGCGTGCAGCCCGGCCTTGCTCGCCCCGTACGCCGGGTGGGTTGGCTCGCCCCGGTAGGCGCCCCGCGACCCGACGTTCACGATCCGCCCGCCCTGGCCGCCAGCGGCCATCCGCTGGACCGCGCACCAGGTCGCGTTGGCCGCCCCGGTCAGGTTGACCCCGAGGGTCGCCTGCCACGCGGCCTGCCACTGTTCGTAGGAGGTGCCGAGCACCGGGTGCCCCAGGTAGATCCCGGCGTTGTTGACCAGCACGTCAAGTCCGCCGAGCCCGTCGGCCGCCGCGTCGACCATGGCCCGCACGGCGTCGGCGTCGGCCAGGTCGGCCTGGACGGTCACGTGCCCCGTCCCCGGCAGTGATTCCCGCACCGCGTCGGCGGCGGCCACCGCCTCCCGGCAGTGCACCGCGACCCGGTCGCCACGCTCCGCGAACGCCCGCGCGATCGCCGCCCCGATACCCCTCGACCCACCCGTGACAAGCACCGCACGACTCACGCCTTGACTGTACCGGCACCCCTCACCCCGGCGATCCCGGGTCCGGGCAAATCGGGCGTTCGGCGCCGAGACGGGCGTCAAGCGAGCGGGCGGCACCACCTCGGCGGCGCGACCTGGACCGGCGGCACCTGGGCGGCCGGCGTCCTGGCAAGCAAGCCGGTACCGGCCTGAGCCTCGCGCCCCCGCCGCCGGCCGGGCCCGGTCAGCCGCAGAGTTGGAGCAGCTTGGTCATGGTCGCCCAGTTGCGGGCCGTGCCGGTCACCCCGGCCTTGGGCGAGCTGACGATGCGCAGCACCGCGGCGGCGAGGTCGCTGGTCCCGTACCCGTCCGGCACGTGCAGGTACAGCGTCCGCCCGATGACCGTGACCGCGTCGCGGCGCCCCTTGCCGTCCGACTGCGCGACCGCCGCGTCGAGCTTGGCCACCAGGTCCGGGGCCGGCGGCTCGCTGAGCACCACGGCGTGCACCCGCCGCGGGTCAGGCTCGTCGGGGAACGGGTTGGCCGCGAGGATCTCGGCCAGCTCATCCCGGGTGACCACCACGACCGGCGCCTTCACCCCGGTTTCCGTGGCGATCGCCTCGCTCATGCCCCGGGCCGCCGCCGCGCTGTCGGTCCCCTCCGGCGCGGTGAACAGCACGTTCCCGCTCTGGATGTAGGTCGACACGTCCGTGTGCCCGAGCCCGCCGACCAGCGTCCGCAGGTCGGCCATCGCCACCTTGTTCTTGCCGGCGAGGTTGATCCCCCGCAGCAGCGCGACGTGCGTAGCACCCATGCCACCATTGTTCCCCACCCCGCCCGCATCAGCCCCGCTTTCCCGCCCGGCACCCCCAGGCCGATGCCAGCAAGAGGTCCCCTTCGGGCGCCCGTTCGGTCCTGCCGCCTTCCGCCCGCCGCCGTGATAACAGCAAGAAGCGCCCCGGCGCCAACTCAAGCGCCGCCCCGGCGCTGCTGCGGGTGGCCGGGTCCGTCTTCCGCGTCCGGCGGCCCAGTTGAGGCCCGCCGCCGAGAAGGTGGATAATTTTTCACCCTCCCTGGACCCTCCCTGGTAAAAATTATCCACTCTGACTCCCTATAACTGATAACAGCAAGAAGCGTCTCGCGCGTTCTCCGGGTGCCTGGCCTCGGACGCGACGGTGGACGTTTGGCACACCCGGCTGTGCCCAAGTTCCACCGTCCGGTCTGACCTGCACCTGTCGGCGCTCCGCGCCGCCGCGGTTACCGGGCCAGGGTGACGTCCGCGACGGCGCAGGCGATGTTGTCGGGGCCGCCCGCGTCATTGGCCAGGCCGATGAGCCGCCGCACGACGTCCTCGGGTGACAGGCCCGCGTCGGCCAGCGTCTGGCGGATCGCGGCGGTCGGCACCACCGAGGTGAGGCCGTCGGAGCAGAGCAGGTAGCGGTCGCCGGCCTGAGCCTCGTGCAGCGACAGGTCGAGAGTCCCGTCCGCGCTCGTCGCGGCCCCAACCTCCCCGGCCCTGGCTGAAACCCCAGCCTCACCGGCCCCGGCCGGGGCTGTGGCTCCACCTTCCCAGGCCTTAGCCCCAGGTGTCGCAGCTGCGGCTCCGGCATTTTCAGCCCCAGCCTCAGCCCGGGCTGTCTCGCCCGCTCCGACTGCCCAGCCCGCTCCACCTGCGCTTGCCGGTCTACCCGCCCCGGCCGCAGTCACGGTGGCCCCGGTCGCCTTGGGCGAGAGCGCCGGCTGGGCGGTCGCGTCGAGCGCCTTGAGCAGCAGCGACCGTTGCGGGTGGGAGGCCGCTTCCTCCGGGGTGAGCAGCCCGGCGTCGATGAGCGACTGGGTGACCGAGTGATCGTGGGTGATCTGGAACAGCCCGCCTTCCCGCAGCAGGTAGGCCCGCGTATCCCCGATGTGCACCAGTGCCAGCCGGGCACCGGAGAGCAGCATCGCGGTCAGCGTGGAGCCGCTGCCCGCCAGGCCGGGGTCCGACTCGGCGATGGAGCGCACCGAGGCGCCGGCAGCCCCCGCCGCGTCCGAAAGCACGTTCAGCAGGTCTCCGGACAGCGGCGGCGCCTCCAGGTGACGAAAGGCGTCGATCGCGGCGGCGCTCGCCTCGGCGCCGGCTGGGCCGAACCCGTCGGCCACGGCTAGCAGCCGGGGCCCTGCGTAGGCGGTGTCCTGGTTGCGCGCACGGACCAGGCCGTTATCGGAGGCGGCGGCGTAGCTGATGGCGAGTGGTGGCGTGCTGGGCATCGCGTCCGGCATGGTCGTGTCTCCCTCGGAGAAGTAACGGATCAGGAACTGGGCCAGCCGCCGTCGTTCTTCCAGGTCCGCCTCGGCCACCCGCAGGAAGGCCGCCACCGTTGCGGCGGCCTCCGCCGGCGGCGACTCCGCAACGGCACCGATCTGGGCCAGCGGCATACCGAGCCGGCGCAGCCAGGCGACCAGCCGGGCCGCCTCAGCCTGGGACGGCGCGTAATAGCGGTAGCCGGACCACGGATCTACCCGGGCCGGCCGGAGCAAGCCGAGCTCGTCGTAGCGGCGCAGCGCCTTCTGCGAGAGCCGGGTCAGCCGGGCGAACTCGCCGATCGTCAGCAGCTTCACGCCACCAGCGTGGGCTTCCCCCGGGGGGAAAGTCAACCGCCCGCCCGCCCGCCCGCCCCGTCCGCGTGCGCCGCGCCCGCCCCGCCTGCCCCGCCCGGTCCGCGTGCGCCGCGCCCGCCCCGGGTTTCGCGGGTGCGGACCGGGTCGATTGCGCTTTTGCCTGCTTCTATCGTGGCCGATTGCGCATTCGACCCGCTCTGGGCCGCGCCGGACCCGTGATAACAGCAAGAAGCGCGAAGCGCTCGAATCCTCCGCCCGAAACCGGCGGCGTGAAGCCGGCGGCACGAAGCCGGGGGCCCGGGCCGGGCGCCCGCGCCGGCTACTGCCGGTAGGTGGCGAGGAACTCGCCCAGCCGGGTGATCGCGTCCGACAGCACCTCGACCGGGGCGAGGAACACCACCCGCAGGTGGTCGGTGGACGGCAGGTTGAACCCGGTGCCGTGGGTCAGCAGCACGTGCTGCTGCTGCAGCAGGTCGATGCACATCCGCTCGTCGTCGACGATCTTGTGCACCTCCGGGTCGAGCCGGGGGAACAGGTACAGCGCGCCGGCCGGCTGGTAGCAGTCGACGCCGGGGATCGCGGTCAGCTGCGCCCAGGCGGCGTCCCGCTGGTCGCGCAGCCGCCCGCCGGGCTGCAGCAGCGGCCGGATGTCGACGCCGCCGTCCAGCGCGGCCGGGATCGCGTGCTGGGCCGGCACGTTGGGGCACATCCGCATGTTGGCCAGCAGTTCCAGGCCCTCGCGGTACTCCGCTAGGGGCTCGCGCGGGCCGGAGACGACCATCCAGCCGGAGCGGAACCCGGCCAGCCGGTAGGTCTTGGACATGCCCGCCCAGCGTGAGCACGTTCAGGTCGGGGGCCAGCGCCGCGGCGCTGTGGTGCACCGCGCCGTCGAACAGGATCTGGTCGTAGATCTCGTCGGCCAGCACCAGCAGGTCGTGCCGCCGGGCCACGTCGAGCAGGGCGAGCAGCGTCTCGCGCGAGTAGACCGCCCCGGTCGGGTTGTTCGGGTTGATGATCACCAGGGCCCTGGTGCGCGGCGTGACCTGCGCCTCGACGTGCTCGACGTCCGGGTTCCAGTCCAGGTCCTCCGCGCAGCGGTAGTGCACCGCCCGGCCGCCGCCGAGGTTGACCGCGCCGGTCCACAGCGGGTAGTCGGGGGACGGGACGAGCACCTCGTCGCCGGGGTTGAGCAGCGCCTGCAGCGCCATCACGATCAGCTCGGACACGCCGTTGCCGAGGTACACGTCATCGGGCGTGACGCCGGCGACGCCGAGCCTGGCCCCGAAGTACCGGGCCACCGCCTCGCGGGCGGGCGCGATGCCCCGCGCGTCGCTGTACCCCTGGGAGTCCGCGATCGACTCGGTCACCTTGGACAGCACCGCGTCCGGCGTGAACAGCCCGAACGGCGCCGGGTTGCCCGATGTTCAGCTTGATGATCTCGTGCCCCTCGGCCTCCAGCTCGCGAGCTCGCCGGAGCACGGGTCCGCGAATGTCGTAACGGACGCTGGCCAGCCGGCTCGCCTGAGACACCACGGTGGTTCTCCCCAGATCGTGATTGCGTGTCATGACCGCGGATCCGCACGTCAGGCGGACCCGTTGACATCGCATGTTACCGGCTCATCACAGCTACACCCAGTTATTAGTGGCTCTGAAATGGCCGCCGGCGCCCCGCGCGCCCCCGGTCAAGAACCCCACAGATGATGAACGGTCCCGTGCTAAGCCTGGCCACGCCCCCGTTATTCATCCGGGTTTTCGGGCCACAGCGGCGCCCGCACGTTCCCGGCAGCCGCACCCCGGGCGACGGCCGGGTGCGCGCCTCAGATCGCGATGGGCTGCCCGGTGATCTTCTCGTACAGCTCGGTGTAGCGGCCGGTCAGGACGGCGAGGACGTCGGCGGGGATCTCCGGCCCCGGGGCGGTGCGGTCCCAGCCGGCCGAGGTCGACCAGTCGCGCAGGTACTGCTTGTCGAAGGAGTGCTGCGGCCGTCCGGGCGCGTAGGAGTCGGCCGGCCAGAAACGGGACGAGTCCGGGGTCAGCACCTCATCGGCCAGGACCAGCGTGCCGTCCGGCGCGCGGCCGAACTCCAGCTTGGTGTCGGCCACGATGATGCCCCGCTCCGCGGCCAGGCCGGCGCCCCGCCGGTACACCTCCAGGGTGAAGCGCCGCAGCTCCTGCGCGGTTGCCGCGCCCACAAGGGCGGCCACCTCCTCGAATGTCATCGGCTCGTCGTGGCCGGCCGCCGCCTTCGTGGTCGGGGTGAACACCGGCTCGGGCAGCTTCGACGCCTCGACCAGGCCGGGCGGAAGCGGCACGCCGGACACGGCCCCGGACTCCTGGTAGGCGCTCAGGCCGAGCCCGGTCAGGTAGCCGCGGGCGATGCACTCCACCGGGAGCATGTCCAGGCGCTGGCAGCGGATGGCCCGCCCGGCCCACTGGTCCGGCACGTCGGTCGCGGAGATCACGTGGTTGGGCACGATGTCGCCCAGCCGGTCGAACCACCACAGCGACAGCTGGGTCAGCACGCGGCCCTTGCCGGGCACCGGCGTCGGCAGCACCACGTCGTAGATGGACATCCGGTCCGAGGCGACGAGCAGCAGGTCATCGCCGTCGGCGTAGACGTCGCGTACCTTCCCGGTGTGAATCAGCTCCACGTCGGACAACCCCCTGTGCGTATCGGCCCTGAGCCACCGGCCTGACCCCGCCGGGCGTGTCTCGCCTGGCCGCCGCCGTGACTGGTGAACGCTATCGTTACCCTCATCGTGCCCGCCTAGCACCCCGCCCCTTGGCAAGCCCGGGGCAGGGAAAGCGGAAAATCGCAGGTCGGCGTACCATTGGGATGCATGGCAGGAAGCGACGCTGGCCGCCGCGAAGACGGCGAATACCTGCAGGTGCAGACCACGACCGATACGCGGGCCGAGGCGATGGAGCTGTCCCGGGCGGCGGTCGCGGCGCGGCTGGCCGCCTGCGGCCAGGTCGCGGGCCCGGTCGCGTCCACGTACTGGTGGAACGACGAGCTGGAACGGGCGGAGGAGTGGTTCGTCTTCTTCAAGCTGCCGGCCGACCGTTACGACGAGCTCGCCGCGTTCCTGACCGAGCGGCACAGCTACGACGAGCCCGAGATCCTGGCGACGCCGTTCGTGGCCGGGTCCCCGTCGTTCCTCGGCTGGATCGCCGAGGAGACCCGCGCGCGCGACTCCGAGGTGCCGCTGCCCCGCCAGCCCGGCGCTACGGACACCGCCGGCCTGGCCGGGCCGCCGGAGCACTCCGGCCGCGCCTGACGCCCGCCCGGCGCCCGCCTGCGGCTTACCTGGCGGGCGGGACGTTCCAGCTCACGATGACCGGCTCGGCGTGCTCGGTGCCGAGCGTGGACACCGTGCCGGTGTCCAGCCGGAACAGCTTCCCGTCGGCCGGCGGCAGCTCCAGGTAGCGGGCGGTCAGCACCCGCAGCACGTGCCCGTGCGCCGCCAGGGCGACGTCGCCGTCCGCCAGCAGCGGCGCGGCCCGCTTGAGTACCCGGTCGACCCGCTGGCCGACCTCGTCGACGGTCTCACCCGGATGCTCGGCGTCGCCGGGGATCACCCCGTCGCGCCACAGCGACCAGCCGGGCCTGGTCTGCTGGATCTCGGCGGTGGTGATGCCCTCGTAGCCGCCGTAGTCCCACTCCCACAGGTCCGGGTCGGTCTTCGTCACCGTCAGGCCCGCCAGCTCCGCCGTCCGCTGCGCGCGCTGCGCCGGGCTGGCGAACACCGCGGCGACGTTCCGCCCGGCCAGCATCCGGCTCAGCAGCGGCGCCACCGCCTTCGCGCCCGCGACGCCCCTGTCGGTGAGCGGGATATCGGTCCGCCCGGTGTGCCTGCCCGAGCGCGACCACTCGGTCTCCCCGTGCCGCAGCAAGATCAGCTCTCCCATGGCACCATCATCCCAAACCTCAACCAACGTGCCCGGTCACTACCGCTAGAGCAGCCGGCGCAGCCGGAACAGGTCCTTCATCGACGCCTCGATCTTGACCCGCCCGGACATCCACGCCCGGGCGATGTTCATCGGCTGCTCGGCCAGGGACAGCACCTCGTCGCTGCTGGCGGTCAGCCGGATGTCGGCGGGCGCCTCGCCGGGCGCGAGCTCGCGGACCGGGTCGTCACCGCCGCCGAGCTTGGTCACGTAGGTGACGCCAAGGTCGGGAATGGTCACGCTCATGGTCCGGTCGCCGAAATACTGCTCTCGTTCGGCCGGGCTGAGCTTCCGACAGCCGGCCCGCCAGCTTCTGCAGTGCCGTGCGGCATTCTTCGGCGGAAGACATGTGCGCCTCGCTCCTGGTTGGGCGGTACCGTTCACGCGGGAGGGTAGCGCACGGGGACGACCACCCGGGCTACCTGGAAGCCGGAGGAGGGAAACCATGATGGATTCGCAGCGAGCGCCTGCCCTGCCCCCCACGGGTGACCCGCGCGTGGACGCGGCCATCGAGCCCCTCGCCTGCCTGGAAGACACCGACCTGGCCGAGCGCCCGGCCGTGCTTGAGGCGGTGCACGACCGGCTGCGCGACATCCTCGGCGAGCTCGGCGCCCCCGGCCGCCCCGGCGAGCCTGGCCGCCCCGGCCAGCAGGCCGAGCTGGGCGGGGCTGACGCCCCGCGCCCGGGGGCGCCGGCGGCCCGCGTCCCGCCGCGCCGAGCCCCGCGTCCTGGCCGCGCCGTCAATGCCTGACCGCGCCGGGCTTTGCCGCGCCCTGCGTAACCGCGCCGTCGGCCGGGGCGTCCGGCGGTGACCGTGCGGGCGCGGCTGGACGCCGAGCTGGTCCGCCGGGGACTGGCCAGGTCGCGGGAGCAGGCCGGCGAGCTGATCGCGGCGGGCCGGGTCGCCGTCGGCGGCCAGGTAGCGTCCAAGCCGGCCACCCAGGTGGCCAGGGACATGGCGGTCACCGTCGCCGATGACGCCGATTCCGGGCCGAGCTACGTCTCGCGCGGCGGCCACAAGCTGGCCGGCGCGCTGGAAGCGTTCGTCGGCCTGGACGTGGCGGGCAAGCGCTGCCTGGACGCCGGCGCGTCTACCGGCGGCTTCACCGACGTGCTGCTGCGCGCGGGCGCCGCGCAGGTGGTGGCGGCGGACGTCGGGTACGGCCAGCTCGCCTGGTCGCTGCGCACCGATGAACGGGTCACCGTGCTCGACCGGGTCAACGTCCGCTCGCTCGACCCGGTCCTGGTGGCGCCGCCGCCGCAGGTGGTGGTGGCTGACCTGTCGTTCATCTCGCTGTCCCTGGTGCTGCCCGCGCTGGCCGCGTGCGCCGCGCCGGACGCCGACTTCGCCCTGATGGTGAAGCCGCAGTTCGAGGTGGGCAAGGGCCGGGTCGGCGCGGGCGGCGTGGTCCGCTCGCCTGCCGACCGGGCCGCCGCCGTCCACGCGGTATGCGACACCGCCTGGACCCTCGGCCTCGGCGTCCTGGGCGTCACCGCGAGCCCGCTGCCAGGCCCGTCCGGCAACGTGGAGTACTTCGTCTGGTTCCGGCGCGGCGCCCCGCCCGTCGACGAGGCCGCCCTCATCCACGCGGTCGAGTCCGGCCCCCAGTAGCTCCCGGCCCCGGCTCCCGGCCCCGGCCTGTCCGGGTCGTTGGCGCCATCGGCTGCTTCTAGCGCGGCTGTTGGCGCCATCGAGCCGGTGCGAGCGCGGCGCCGACAGCAGCTTCGCCCCCCCGCTGGCGGCCCGGCCGGCCAAGAGGCGGTGTCGGCGCTCAGGCCGCCCGGCGAGCACGGTAAGTTGCACGCGATGGGTGAATCAAAGCGGACGATGCTGGTGCTCGCGCACACCGGCAGGGAAAGCGCACGGCGCAGCGCCACGCAGGTCATCGAGCGACTGACCGCGGCGGGCGTCGCGGTGCGGGTGACCGAGGCCGAGGTACCCGCCCTCGAGTGCGTCGGCGCGACCGTGGTCCCGGCCGGCCCGAAGGCCGCCGAGGACGCGGAACTCGTCATCGTGCTCGGCGGCGACGGCACGCTGCTGCGGGCCGCGGAGCTGGCCCGTCCGGCGGGCACCCCGCTGATCGGCGTCAACCTCGGGCACGTCGGCTTCCTCGCCGAGGCCGAGCCGGACGGGCTGACCCAGACCGTGGATCACCTGCTGGCCGGCGATTACCGGGTTGAGGAGCGGATGACGCTCGACGTGGTCGCCCGCGACAACGGCACCGAGATCGCCCGCACCTGGGCGCTGAACGAGATGACCGTGGAGAAGGCCGCCCGCGAGCGCGTGGTCGAGGTCGTCATCGAGGTGGACGGCCGGCCGCTGTCGCGCTGGGGGTGCGACGGCGTGGTGTGCGCGACGCCGACCGGGTCGACCGCCTACGCGTTCTCAGCCGGAGGCCCGGTGGTCTGGCCCGAGGTCGAGGCGCTGCTCATGGTGCCGCTGGCGGCGCACGCGCTCTTCGCCCGCCCGCTGGTCGTCTCGCCGCGCTCGGTGCTGGCCGTGGAGCTGGTCGGCGAGGCCGGCGAGATGCGGGCCGTGGAAGAGGGCGCCCCGGGCGTGCGTGACCTGGTCGGCGACGACTTCCCGTCCGGCGACGCTGACTCGCCGGGCGCCGATCCCGACCGGGCGGTGCTGTGGTGCGACGGCCGCCGCCGCTTCGATTTGCCGCCGCGTGCCCGGGTCGAGGTCCGCCGGGGCGAACTGCCGGTCCTGCTGGCCCGCGTGCACGGCCTGGCCGGCCAGCACGCCGGCGGCGGCGAGTTCACCGACCGCCTGGTGGCCAAGTTCGAGCTTCCGGTCACCGGCTGGCGCGGCCGCTCCGGCCGGGTCGTCAGCTAACGGCCCGGGACAGCCGTTCGCGGCCGGGTCGGCGCGCTACCGGTTTCCGGCTGAAATATTTGCTTGATTGCGCCGCGCGGGCGACACTTGAGGCAAACAGATGAGCGAATGGGTGGTGCGCCCGCGGACCGGGTGCCGGCGGCGGTAAACGAGCGGCAGCGGGCGGGACCGTCCGTCGCTTGGGCGGCCGCGGCGGTAAAGTCGGCCTTGCCGGAGGGCGGGTCGGCGGGGTTGGGTCGAGAAGGAGACGGCTGGCGGTCATGCTTGAGGAAGTGCGCATCACCGGGCTCGGGGTCATCAATGACGCGCTGCTCGAGCTTTCGCCCGGCTTTACCGCCTTGACCGGCGAGACCGGCGCGGGTAAGACCATGGTCGTCACCGGGCTCGGCCTGCTGTTCGGCGGGCGCGGCGACCCGGCTCGGGTACGGCCGGGCACGCAGCGCGCCTCGGTCGAGGGGCGGCTCCGCACCGACCCGCGCGGCAAGGCCGCGCAGCAGGTCGAAGAGGCGGGCGGCGACCTTGACGAGGACGGCACCCTGGTGCTGACCAGGACCGTATCGAGCGAGGGGCGGTCCAGGGCTTTCGCGGGCGGCCGCTCGGTCCCGGTGTCCCTGCTCACCTACCTCGCCGATGACCTGGTTGCCGTGCACGGGCAGTCCGACCAGCAGCAGCTGCTCAAGCCCGGGCGTCAGCGCGAGTCGCTCGACAAGTACGCCGGCGCGGTGCTGGCCGAGGTCCTGGCCGACTACCAGCGCGCCTACGGCCGCCACCGCAAGGTACTCGACGAGCTCACCACGCTGACGACGCAGGCCCGCGCCCGCGCCGCCGAGGCCGAGGAGCTGCGGGCGGGCCTCACCGAGATCGAGAAGCTCAACCCGGAGCCGGGCGAGGAAGCCGCGCTGCGCGCGGAGGAGGACCGGCTGGCCAACGCCGACTCGCTGCACGCCGGAGCCACCACCGCCCACGAGGCGCTGCTCGGCGACCCGACGGCGGGCACCGACGGCGTGGACGCGGTGACCCTGCTCGGTCACGCACGTAACGCCCTGGACGCCGTGCGCCGCCACGACGGCGAGATCGACGGCGTCGCCACCCGGCTGTCGGAGGCCGCCTACCTGGTTTCCGAGGTCGCCGGCGAGCTGGCCTCCTACATCCAGGGCATCGACGCCGACCCGGCCCGGCTGGCCGCGCGTGCAGGAGCGCCGCGCCGCCCTCGGCCGGGTCATCCGGCTCTACGGCCCCGGCGGGGTCAACGCCCGCATCAACGGCACCCCGGTCACCCTCGCCCCGGCCGCCCCGTCAGAGGCCATGGAGCCCGACGAGACTGCCTATGTCCTGGAGTGGGCCCGGCTGGCCGCCGAGCGGGTGGTCGAGCTGGACAACGACGACGACAGCATCGCCGCGCTGACCGCCGAGGAAGCCGACCTGGCCGGGCAGGTCACCGACCTGGCGGGCCGGCTCTCCGGGCTGCGCGCCGAGGCGGGCGAGCGGTTCGCCGCCGACGTCACCGCCGAGCTGACCGCCCTGGCCATGCCGCACGCCCGGATCTCCGTCGCGCTCACCCCGCTCAGCGAGCCCGGCCCGTACGGCGCCGACGACGTCGAGCTGCGCCTCGCCTCCAACCCGGGCGCCCCCGCCCTCCCGCTGCACAAGGGCGCCTCCGGCGGTGAGCTGTCCCGGGTCATGCTGGCCATCGAGGTCGTCTTCGCCGGCGCCGACCCGGTACCGACGTTCGTCTTCGACGAGGTAGACGCGGGCGTCGGCGGCAAGGCCGCGGTCGAGATCGGCCGCCGCCTGGCCAAGCTGGCCCGCCTCGCCCAGGTCATCGTCGTCACCCACCTGCCGCAGGTGGCCGCGTTCGCCGACAACCACCTGGTCGTCGCGAAGTCCAGCGACGGCACGATCACCAGCACCAGCGTCGTCCGCCTCGACCACGAGGCCCGCGTCCGCGAGCTGTCCCGGATGCTGGCCGGCCTGGAAGACTCCGAGTTCGGCCAGGCCCACGCCGCCGAACTACTGGCCATGGCCGCCGACCAGGCATCCCGCCCCTAACCGGCCCTCCGTCGCACCCGGTCCGCCATATAACGGCCTTCCTCGCGCGTGCGCCAGCCCGCCTATTGGCGTCGTCATTGATCGCGGAAACTCTTTTCTTGGCGGTAATAAATCACGCTATGCGCGCTAAAAGTATCCGCCAGGAAATTTGTTTCCGCCGAAATTGCCGCCGCCTTCGGATAACAGCAAGAAGCGCCCCGCGCTGGCGGCCTCGTTGGAAAGGGTGCCTGGCGCGCCTGGCGGAGCGTCGCTGATAACAGCAAGAAGCGTGGAACGCAAGGCCACACTGGGCAGGGGCAGGCGGGGGCGGTTACAGGGGGCGGCTGTAGAAGCAGTTGTCGCCGGTGACCGGGTAGCCGGCGAAGGGGCCCGCCGGGAGGAAGCCGGCCGACTCATACAGGGCACGGGCGGCGGCGAAGCCGGGGGTGGTGCCGGTCTCGAGGGAGACCCGGTGGTAGCCGCGGGCGCGGGCGACGTCGAGCAGGTGGACGAGCAGGGCACGGGCGACGCCGCGGCCGCGGGCCTCGGCCGCCGTGTGCATGGACTTGAGCTCGCCGTGCACCGGGTCGAGTTCCTTGATCGCGGCCACGCCAAGCACGATCCCGGCGTCGCGGTAGCTGACGAACGTTACCGCCGGGTCGAGCAGGGCGTCCACGTCGAGCGCGAAGCTGTGCTCGGGCGGCGTCTCGGACAGGCAGAACGTCAGGTGCCTTTCCAGCAGCCCGCGGACGTCGGGTTGACGCGGGTCGTCGGTCATGATCTCGCCAGCGGTCACCGCAGCAGTGTACGAGGCCCAGTTTTCGGCGCGGTTACGCCTAGTTCCGCGACCCGGAGAAGATCCGCAGGAAGAAAAAGAACACGTTCAGTACGTCCAGGAAGATCGACGCGGCCAGCAGCGGCGCCGACTCGATGCCCCGGGAGCGGCGCAGCCGCTGGAAGTCGGCGGCGGTCAGCCCGGCGAAGATCACCAGGCCAAGCACGGCCCAGATCAGCGAGGCGTGCGGAATGTGCACAAAGACCAGCACCAGCCCGGCCAGCAGCAGCACCAGCAGTGCGATGAACGAGAATCGGCGGACCATCGACAGGTCCCGCTTGGTGACGTACCCGAAGGTGCCGAACGCCGCGACGAACAGCGCGGTCGCCCCGCCCGACTGCCACAGGACCGCCGGATCGGTCGCGGCGTACCAGACCAGCGTCGGCGCCGACGCGACCCCCATCAGCACGCCGAACACGGCCAGCAGGACCACCGCGGCGGTCGGCGAGCGCCGGGCGGCGAAGTTCATGATCATCAAGATCACGAAGGCGGCGATCCACGCGACGATCACCGCGCCCTGCCCCAGGTTGCGCCCCGCGTACGCCCCGGCGGCGAAGAATCCGGCTGTCACCGCGACGAGCCCCATGGTCTGCCCGAACAGGGTCGCCGTCCGCCCCCGGGCATACCCCTGGTAAGCCAGATTCGAGTACATGCGCTCCATCCTCCCGCCCGTTAGAAAACCAAAGCATCGAATGAACGCGCGCGTGCGCCGACTCGTTCCCCGCCCCGTCGCCCTCCCGCGTCGCCGGCCTCCCCGGGGCAGGCCGGCCCTGGCGCCGAGAACCGGTCCCATGCCAGGCTGGGACACGATGATCTCGGCGTCCGGGGCACGGCTGCCCGCGTGATCGCCCGGGTCTAGCCCTTGAGGCCGCTGAACTCGATGATGCCGCGGATGTTCACGCCGGCGCGCATGTCGTCGTAGCCCTGGTTGATCTCGTCGAGGGTGTATCGCTTGGTGATGAGCTCGTCGAGCTTCAGCTTGCCGTCCCGGTAGTAACGGAGCAGCATCGGTATCGCCTCGCGCGGCGACGCCATGCCGTAGAGCGCGCCCTGGACGCGCTTCTGGAACATCGCCAGGTGGAACGCGGTGAAGTTCGGCACGGTGCCCTCGTCGGCCTGGTTGCCGATGCCGGTGACGACGACGGTGCCGGCCTTCCTGATGGCGCCGATGGCGCGGCCGATGTGCTCGTTACGGACGACGCCGATGGTCACGATGGCGGAGTCGGCGCCCTGGCCGTTGGTGACGGACTTGACGAAGGCGTCGGCCTCGTCGAAGTCGGTGAACACCTCCGTCGCACCGAACTGCGGCGCGTACTGCTTCTTGCTCGGCGCCGGGTCGACGACCACCACGTGCCCGGCCCCGGCGAGGGCCGCGCCCTGGACCGCGTTCATGCCGATGCCGCCGGCGCCCATGACCAGCACGACGTCACCCGCCCGCACGCCGGCGGCGTTGGTGGCCGAGCCGAAGCCGGTCTGCACGCCGCAGGCGACCAGGCAGGCCACGTCGAGCGGAATCGAGTCGTCGATCTTCACGACCGAGGTCTGGTCGTAGACCTGCCACTCGGCGAACGTGCCGAGCGCGCTCATCGTGCCGATGTCGGTGCCACTGCGGTGCATGCGGAACCCGCCGCCGGCTGGGTGCCCTCGAGGATGATCGCTCCGTTATCGCAGAGGTTCTGCATGCCCATCGCGCACCAGCGGCACTTCCCGCAGGCCGGGACGAACGACGTGATGACGTGGTCGCCCTCCTTCAGGTCGTAGACCCCGGCGCCGACGGCGCGGACGATGCCCGAGCCCTCGTGACCGCCGACGGCGGGGAGCTTCCCGAAGGTGAGGTCACCGCACGGGAGATGGTCGTCGGAGTGACACAGGCCGGTCGCGGCCATCTCCACCAGGACCTCGGTCGGGCCTGGGTCGTCGAGGTCGACTTCCTGTACCTGCCACTTGCCCGGTGCCTCCCAGAGCACCGCCGCGCGTGTCTTCATGAGACTCTCCTTTGAGTACTTGCCTTGCCAAAATCTGTCGTACGTCTGGGCGGTCAGGCGATGGCGTAGGTCTTGATGTTGGCGAACTGGTCCATGCCCGACTTGCCGAGCTCGCGGCCGACACCGGAGCTCTTGGTGCCGCCGAACGGGATCTCGATGGGCCCGCCGATGTAGTTGTTGATGCCGACGGCACCTGTGTCGAGCTGCCCGGCCACCCGGCGGGCCTCGTCGAGGTCCTCGCCGAACACGGTGCCGCCGAGACCGTACTTCGTGCTGTTCGCGAGCTCGACCGCCGCGTCCGCGTCGGGCACCCGATAGATCATCCCGAGCGGGCCGAAGGCCTCCTCGGTGTAGACCCGCATGTCAGGCGTGATACCGGTGATGACGGCCGGGGCGAAGAACGCCCCGGGACCGTCGACCCGGCCACCGGGAAGGAGCACCGTGGCGCCCTTGTCCAGGGCGTCCTTGTACTGCTCCTGCAGCGTGTCGGCCGCGGTCGCGCTGGACAGCGGGCCGAGCGTCGTCTCCGGGTCGAACGGGTCCCCGACCCTGACGCCGGCGAACGTCTCGGTGTACTTCGCGATGAACTCGTCCGCGACGGCGTCGGTCACGATGACGCGCTTGGGCGAGACGCAGACCTGCCCGCCGGTGACGAGGCGGCAGGAGGCTGCGGTGCGCGCGGCCTTGTCCACGTCGGCCGAGTCGAGGACGACGAACGCGTCGGACCCGCCGAGCTCGAGCACGACCGGCTTGATGTTGCGGCCCGCCTGCTCGCCTATCGCCGACCCGGCGCGGTCGGAGCCGGTCATCGTGACGCCGCGCACCCGCGGGTCGGCGATGTAGGCCGACACCTGCGCCGTCGAGACCAGGGCCGTCTGGTACACGGCAGCGGGGAACCCGGCCTCGGTGAACAGGTGGTCGAAGAACAGCGTCGATCCGGCCGACACCTCGGACGGCTTGAGCAGCACGGTGTTGCCGAGCATGAGGTTCGGCACCGTCGCGCGCATGGCCTGGTAGAGCGGGCCGTTCCACGGCTCGATGCCGAGGACCGTGCCAACCGGCTCGCGCCGCGTGGTCGCCTTGCTGAAGCCGGGCAGCTCCGTCTCCTCGTCGGCGAGAAGCTCCGCCCCGTGCTCGGCGTAGTAGCGGAACATCTCCGCGGCGATGCGCGCCTCGCCCTTCGACTCGGCGAGCGGCTTGCCCATCTCCAGCGTCACCAGCCGGGCCAGCTCGTCGGCGCTGGCCTCCACGAGCTCGGCGAACCGCAGGAACAGCATTGCCCGTTCCGCGAGGGGCGTCTGCCGCCACGTCAGGTACGCCGCGTGCGAGCGGGCGAGCAGGGCCTCTGCCTCATCGCCGCTCAGCGGCGCGAACTCCCGCACGACCTCCCCGGTCGCTGGGTTCACGGTCCGGTAGACCCTGGTTGCCGGATCCACCATTGTTTGCGCTGTCATGGATAACTCCTTTGTTACCCCCGCGCGTTCAGCGCGGGAAGACGGTTCGGCCGACACGAGCGATTCGGTGCGGCCGGCCTGCTGCACGGCCTGGGCGCGGACCGTGGAGATGCGGTGACGCGGGACGAGGAGAGCGGCGAGGACCGCCCCCACCCCGGCGACGGCGAGTATGGCGAAGCCCTCGGTGTAACCGGCTTCGGCGGGCACGTGGCCGATATGAGTGTGGGCGGAGACAGCCGATCCCATCAGTGCGGCACCCACCGACCCGCCGACGGTGCGGATGTTGGTGTTCATGCCGTTGGCCACGCCGGTCTGCTCCGGGGGTACGGCCGTCATGATGATGGTGGACATCGTTGCGAAGGCCCCGCCGAAGGCGATGCCGAGGACGCCCATGGCGACCACGACCTCCCAGACGTCGGAGTGCGCGAAGGCCAGCATCGTGAGGGCGATCACGCTCAGCATGGTGGAGACCATGAGCACCGCACGCGCGCCGAAGCGTGCGCTGAGCCTCACCGCGGCGAAGCCGGTGGCGAACATGGTGACCGTCATCGGCAGCACCATCAGTCCGGCGCCCGTCACGGTCAGCCCGAAGCCATACCCGGCCGAGGACGGCGTCTGGACGAACGCGGGCAGGAAGCCCATCACCGCGTACAGGCCGATCCCGAAGAACAGTGCGACCAGGTTCGTCGTCCACACCGCGGGGACGCGCATCATGCGCATGTCGACCATCGGGTTCTTCAGCCGGCTCTCCACCAGCACCCACACCGCGCAGAGCGCCGCCGCCAGCACCAGCAAGCCGATCACCCGTCCCGAGCCCCAGCCCCAGGCGGACGCCTCGGCCAGTGCGACCAGCAGCGCGACGAGCCAGCCCGCGAGGAGCAGGGGCGCCGACCGGCTCATCCGGCCGGTGGAGCGCACCGGGGAGGCCGGCACGAACATCTTGGCGCCGACGGCGGCGAGTGCGGCGAGGACGAGGGGAATCCAGAACAGCCCCCGCACGCCCAAGCCGGAGCTGATCGGGCCCGCGAGAACCACGCCGGCGCCGCTGCCGACGGCGGTGAGAGCGGCGGTGAGCCCCACGGCGCCGGAGACCTTCGCAGGCGGTAGCTCGTCCCGGATGACCCCGAAGGCCAGGGGCACCACGCCGCCGCCGGCCCCCTGGACGACACGGCCAATGATCATCACGCCGATGCCAGGAGCCACCGCCGACAGGGCCGATCCGACGCCTAGCGCCATCAGGGCGACGACCAGCACCCGATTCTTGCCGAGCGTGTCGCCGAGTCTGCCGGTGACGGGGGTGAAGACCGAGGAGGAGAGCAGATAGGCCGTGACGATCCAGGTCGTGTTCGACTGCGTGGTGTGAAGATCACGCTGGAGTTCCGGCAGCACCGGTGTGACGAGCGAGGACACCAGGGTGAACGCCAGTACGCCCATCATGAGTACGGCGAGGATCAGGGAATGGGACGACGCAGTGGCGCGGCCCAGGGCGCGAGGCTGTCGCGACGATGCTCGGGTCATGGGCACAGCACATCATGAGTGGACGAAAAAGTCCAACTGGTAAGGTTGGATATGCTCCTCTTCCCTGAGGGGTGCGGGCGAGAGGGCGAGGGTGAGTGCGGTGGCGCGAGGGCTGACGGCAAGGGGGGGCGCGACCCGGCAGCGGATCATCGAGGGTGCCGCCCTGCTGATGCGCGAGGATGGCCCCGTGGGCAACATGGACGAGATCCTGGCCGCCACGTCGACCAGCAAGAGCCAGTTGTTTCACTACTTCCCGAACGGCAGGAGGGACCTGCTGGCCGCGGTGGGGCGGTACGAGGCCGACCAGACCATCGGGGCCCAGCAGCCGTACCTCATGGACCTGACGTCCTGGCGCAAGTGGGAGGCCTGGCGCAAGGTGCTCGTCGCGCACTACACGGAACTGGGCGAACGCTGTCCGCTCGCCTCGCTCACCGCGCAGCTCGGCAAGTCCTCGCCCGAGACGCGCGACATCGTCACGGAGCTCTTCGACACCTGGGAGTCCTATCTGCGCACCGGTACCCGCGCGGTCGCCGAGCGCGGCAAGCTCGGCGGCGATGCCGATCCCGACGAGGTCGCGCGCGACATCCTGACGGTGATCCTGGGGGGAGTGACCATGCTCCGGGCCACCGGCCGCACGGGTTACCTGGAGACGAGCCTCAAGCAGGCCATGCTTCCGCTGCGTCCAGCTTCCGCCCGGTCCATCGGCTAATGGAGATCGGCGCCACCGACCGCCGGCGGTGGGTGAGGCGGTCCGCCGTACTGGACGCATGCGTCCAACAGACTGATGGCCTGATTGGTTGAAAACGTCCAATCCGGGTCTTCCGTGACCGCATCGGCGCGACCCGCGCCATCCGCGGACTGCTCACCCGCCGGCGGCCACCAGGCACCGAGTCTGCCGCATCGGCAACCCCGGCAATCCCTATTAGGCTGGGAGGCGTGAGCAAGCGTCGGGTTCTGTTTATCGGCGGTACCGGGGTCATCTCCGCGGCCTGCGCGCAGGAGGCGGTCCGGTCCGGCGACGTCGAGCTGTTCCTGCTCAACCGGGGGGAGTCGGCCACCAGGCCGGTGCCGCCGGGGGGCCGGCTATTGCGGGCGGACGCGCGTGACCCCGCCGCCGTTCGTCTGGCCGTTCACGGTCTTGACTTTGACTCCGTGGTGAATTTCGTCGCCTTCACCGCCGGGCACGTGCGGGCCGACGTCGAGGAGTTCCGCGGGCGGACCGGGCAGTACGTGTTCATCTCCAGCGCGTCGGCCTACCAGAAGCCGCCATCGCGGCTGCCGGTCACCGAGTCCACGCCGCTGAGAAACCCGTACTGGCAGTACGCCCGGGACAAGATCGCGGCCGAGGACCTGCTGACCGCCGAGTACCGGGACACTGGCTTCCCGGTCACGATCGTGCGGCCCTCGCACACCTACGACGCGACCAAGACCGTGCTGTCCGGCGGCTGGACGTCACTGGCCCGGATGCGCGCGGGCCGGCCGGTGATCGTGCACGGGGACGGCACTTCGCTGTGGACGGTGACCCATGTCGCCGACTTCGCCCGGGCGTTCGTGCCGCTGCTCGGCCACCCGCGGACGCTGGGCGAGGCCATCGGAATCACCTCCGACGACGTGCTCACCTGGGACCAGATCGCCCGGGCCCTGGCCGCCGCGCTCGGCGTCGCGCCGCGGATCGTGCACGTGCCCTCGGACGTGATCGCGGCCCGTGACCCGGGCTGGGGAGCGGGGCTGCTCGGCGACAAGGCGCACTCCATGGTGTTCGACAACGCCAAGGTGAAGGCGCTGGTCCCGGGCTGGCGCGCGGTCGTGCCGTTCGAGCGCGGCGCGCGGGAGATCGTGGACTGGTACCTGGCCGACCCGGCCAGGCAGGTCGCCGACGACAAGCTCGACGCGCTGATGGACGCGCTCGCCGCCGAGTTCGCCGTCGCCTAGCGGGATTCCTCGATGCGGAAGATCGGGTAGCCGGGGGCGATCTCGCGCAGCTTCTGCTCCGGCGCCTTGGCGTCTACTCCCTCGAAGAACACGCCGACCTCGAACTTCCACTTCTTCAGGTAGGCGCGCAGGATGGCCGGCTTCTCGTCGTCGCTGACCTCGGTCGCGGTGAACGGCTCGGCCTTGCGGCCGATGCGCAGCTCGCCGGTGCCGCTGGCGCGCAGGTTGCGGACCCACTGGGTGTTGCCGCGCGGCGCGACCAGGTACCGCGTGCCCTGCAGCCGGAGCGGGTTGACCGGGTTGGTGCGCCACTCACCGGAGGTACGGCCGCGCACGGCCAGCACCCGCGACCCGTAGACGCTGACGCCCAGCCGGGTCAGCCCGGCCACGGACTCGTTGAACAGGTTGGTCGGCTTCTTCGGCTGGATGTAGCGGGCGGCGGCGTTCATGGTGATCCTCCGTGGATCCGGCCGGCTCGCTGGCCGGCGCTGGCTTTGCGAGAGCGGCGCTCTCGACTAAGATCAGTGAACACGAGACCGGCGCCCATGTCAAGAGCACTGCTCTCATTTGTGTTCATCGATCTCTTGGAGGCTGATCGCCATGACCGGCCCGACCCGCGCGGCCACCGCGCGCGAACGCGCCCGCGCCGAGCTGACCAGGGAAATCATCGAGGAGGCCCGCCGCCAGCTGGCCGCGGCGGGGGCGGACGGGCTGTCGCTGCGCGCCGTCGCCCGGCAGCTCGGCATGGTCTCCTCGGCGCTGTACCGCTATTTCCCGAGCCGGGACGACCTGCTGACCGCGCTGATCATCGACGCCTACGACGCGATCGGCGACGTCACCGAGAGTGCCATCGCCGCCGTTCCTGCCGCGCGGCCCCGGGAGCGGTGGGCCGCGGCCTGCCACGCGATCCGGGACTGGGCCCGGGCGCGCCCGCACGAGTACGCGCTGATCTACGGCTCCCCGGTGCCCGGCTACCGGGCCCCGCAGAGCACGGTCGCCCCGGCGGCGCGCGTCCCGGTCGCCCTGGTCGGCGTGCTCGCGGCGGCCGCCGCGAGCGGCGCGCTGACCCCGGCCAGCCCGCCCGCGCGCCCGCTCGACGGCGCGCTCGCCGCCCAGGCCGCGTCGCTCACCGCCCTGCTCGACATGCCAGCCCTGCCGGCGGACGTGCTGGTGGGCGGGGTCATCGCCTGGACGCAGCTGTTCGGCATGCTCAGCTTCGAGCTGTTCGGCCAGTTCGTCGGGTCGTTCGAGCCGGCCGACGCGCTGTTCGCCTGCGCGGTCGAGCGGCTGGCGGATTTGGCGGGCCTCCCAGGCTAGGCCGGGCTGCCGCGCTGAGCCCCCGCTGGCGTCACCGGGGACCTCCGGTGACAAGGACACACGCACATCACGACGCGGTGCGGCGGCCAAATCACCAGGCGGCCGGCGCCGGCCGGGCAACGGCCGTGACGGGCGCCGCTACCCTCGATTGCGTGAACAAACAGGAGCGGACGTACACGGTCCTGCGGGACCGGATCCATTCCGGCGCGTTCGCCCCGTTGGCGCGGCTGAACATCGACGGGCTGGCCAGGGAGCTGGGCGTCAGCGCCATCCCGGTGCGCGAGGCCCTGCGCCGCCTGGAGGCCGAGGGCTGGGTCAGGTTCCAGCCCAACGTCGGCGCGATCGTCGCCCCGGTCGACGCCACCGCTTGGGAGCAGCAGATGGTCGCGGTGGCGATCCTGGAGGGCGCGGCGACCGCCGACGCCGCCGCTCACCTGACCGCGTCGGACCTGACCAATGTCAAGCGGCTCGCCGCCGAGATGGAGCAGGTGGCCGCCGAGGGCGACCTGGCCACGTTCAGCCGGCTCAACCGGCGGCTGCACGCCACGGTCATCGCCCGCTGCGGCAACGCCTACCTGCTGGAACTGCTCGAACAGACGAACCAGCGGCTCGACCGGCTGCGCGACACGATGTTCACCTACCTGCCCGCGCGCTCCACCGCCGTCATCGGCGAGCACGCGCACCTCGTCGAGCTGCTCGAAGGCGGCGACAGCGCCGAGATCGAGCGGTACGCCCGCTGGCACAAGCTGCAGACCGTCGAGGCCTACCGGGCCAGCCATCAGGCGGCCCGGCAGTAACGGCGGCCCGCCCGGCCGCTTACCCGTCGGCGCTGCCGTCCGCCGGGATGCGCCGCCCGCTCACCGACGACGGCCGGATCCGCACCCACACACGGTCGGCCGCACCGCCCCAGGTCACCAGCCCGAGCGCGTCCAGCCGCGCCACTTCGTCGGCCGCCTCGACGATCTCCGCGAGCCCGTTGACCACCACCGACCAGCCGGTCCGCGTCGCCTCGTCGTAGGCGTCGGCCTCGAACCCGACGTAGTGCCCTACCTCGACGGCGGACAGCTTGGACCCCGCCCCGGTCCTGAACGCCACGTCCTGCCCGTCCACCAGGAAGTTCACCGGCAAGATCACAACCTCACCGCCGGCGACGAACCCGACCCGCCCCACCGGCACCGACCCGAGCAGCCCGAAGCAGTCACCCAGGTGCAAGATCTCCAGCCCCGCCCGATCGGTCCCCAGCTTCCGCATCATGCCCTCCGCTCACTCCCGGCCCGTTTACCCCCGATTATCCGCCGCCCCGCCCCGTTCCGCCGCCCCGAAGGTCCCGCAGCCCCGGCCCCCACAGCCCCGGAGGTCCCCGAAGCCCCGGCCCTCGGGCCCCCGCCCCCCAGCCCGGGTTCCGTCGGCCGCGTCGCCACCCGCTCGCCGGGCTGTTTGCGCTTTCGCCTGCTTCTATCGGGCCCATTTGCGCAAATGACCCGGTCCGTTCGGGGTGGTTGGCGCCATCGGCTGCCTCTAACGTGGCCGTTGGCGCCATCGACCCGCTCTGGGCGGCGCCTGGTCGCGGATAACAGCAAGAAGCGCGGAGCGCCCGACGTGGGCCGGCCTGCGGTGGAGGGGGCAGGGGGGCGGTGTGGCGAAGAGCGCGCCCGTTATTTATGCGCTCTGGTGAATTTGACTGGGGGCCGGTGTCCGCGGGGCGGGACGGTACGTTACTCTTCGGTAACATGAGTGAGGCGACCCCCGGGTTCTCCCTGGAGCTGAGCGCGGACCTGCGCGAGATGCGTGACTGGGTGCATGAGTTCGCGGCGTCGGTGATCCGGCCCGCGGCGGCGGAGTGGGATGAGCGCGAGGAGACCCCCTGGCCGATCCTGCGCGAGGCAGCGAAGGTCGGGCTGTACTCGCTGGACTTCTTCGCCACCCAGTTCTTCGAGGAATCCGGGCTCGGCATCCCGGTGGCCTACGAGGAGCTGTTCTGGGGCGACGCCGGCATCGGGCTCGCCCTGGCCGGGTCGACGCTGGCCGCCGTGTCGGTGGTGTCGACCGGGACGCCTGAGCAGATCGGCGAGTGGTGCCCGCAGATGTTCGGCGACGCCTCCGACGTGAAGCTGGGCGCGTTCTGCTCCTCCGAGCCGGACGCGGGCAGCGACGTGGCCGCGATCCGCACGCGGGCCGTCTACGACCAGGCCAGCGACGAGTGGGTGCTGAACGGCGTCAAGACCTGGGCGACCAACGGCGGCATCGCCAACGTGCACGTGGTCGTGGCCTCGGTCGACCCGGCGCTCGGCTCGCGCGGCCAGGCGACCTTCATCGTCCCGCCGGGCAGCCGCGGCCTGAGCATGGGGCAGAAGTTCCGCAAGCACGGCATCCGCGCGTCGCACACCGCCGAGGTGATCCTGGACGACGTCCGCGTCCCCGGCCGCTGCCTGGTCGGCGGCAAGGAGAAGCTGGACCGCCGCCTGGCCCGGGTCCGCGAGGGCGGCCGGAGCGGCGAGCAGGCGGCGATGAAGACGTTCGAGACCTCCCGCCCGCCGGTCGCCGCGATGGCCGTTGGCGTCGGCCGCGCCGCGGTGGAGTTCGCGGCCGAGTACGCGCGCACCCGCGTGCAGTTCGGCAAGCCGATCGGCGCCAATCAGGGCGTCGCCTTCCAGTTGGCCGACATGGCCGCCTCGGTGGACGCGGCCCGGCTGCTGACCTGGCGCGCGGCCTGGCTGGTCCGCCAGGGTAAGCCGCTGGCCCGCGCCGAGGGATCGATGGCCAAGCTGGTCGCCGGCGAGACGGCGGTGCGGGTCACCGAGCAGGCGATCCAGCTGCTCGGCGGCAACGGCTACACCCGCGAGTACCCGGTCGAGCGCTGGCACCGCGACGCCAAGATCTTCACGATCTTCGAGGGCACGAGCGAAATCCAGCGGATGATCATCGGCCGGGCGGTCACCGGGCTGGACGTTCGGTAGCGCTGACCTGCGGTTTTACCGAGGGGTTTCGCAGAGGGCGGGCCGTTCTGCGGTGGAGCGGGGCGGCCTCTTCTCGTGTCCCGTTTGTCCGAATAGTCCCGGTTATTTCCCGTCGTTTCCGGACCGCGTGCTGAATCCGTGCTGATACCTGCGGGGCTATGGTCTAGACCAATCTAGGCATAGGTCTAGACCAGTCGCTTCGTGGGTCCATGAACATGCGGAATTTATGTTGGAGGCACGAGCGTAGTCGGGCATGTGTGACTAGGCGGCGCGGGGGGCTTCCGGGCAGGGTGCCGGGTCGGCCGGCGGCTGGACGTCGCAGGCGGATGGACCCGGGATGTACCTGCCGTGGACCTCCCGATACCCGGCCAGGTTCCGCGCCGTCGCTGTGCGAGATAACACGGCCCTGCTCCGGCACGCATACCGGGTACGCCAAGCCCTGGTCCTTGATGCTGGCGGATGCAGTCGCAACGACCGGATTGCCCGTCGGCATGGGCTACGCGCGAGCGGGACGAGGGTAGCCTCAGCGCGTGACAGTGGCCGATCGTCCTCCGCGCGGCGCGTACTGGGGTAGCCCGCTGCTGACACCTGCCGAGCGCCGGGCCAAGGCAGTGCGCGAGGAGGTTTCGCGCACGAGGGCTCGCTGATCTTTCCCGGGGTCAAGCTCAGGCAGTTAATCCGGCGGCGGCCGCAGGCCGTCTCCGGTGAGCAGTGGAGCTATGTCACGCGCCCCCACTTCGACTTCGTGGTCTGCGACGCCGGGACGTACATCCCGGACTTCGCGGTCGAGCTTGATGACGCGAGTCACCGCCGGCCCGATGCCCGGCGGCGTGACCGGATCAAGGATGCTGTCTGCGAGGCCGCTGGCTTCGACCTTCTCCGCATTGACTCTCGTGCGCTTGACCGCGGGCCACGTGGCCGTCGTCTCGTTGAGTACCTGATCGACGCGCGAGAGTACTCCCGGGCGTTCGAGCAGGCCCGGGAGCGAGGTTACGTGCCGGCCGATGAGATCGGCGACTACCGGCTGGTCGTGGATCAGGACGGCTTTCTCAACGATCTTGCCGGCCCGGCGCGCCTGCACGCGCTCCCGGCGTTCCGGGCAGGCAGCATCGAGGGCCGCATGATCGACAGCTTTCACTTCAGCTGGAAGGACGGATGGGCGGAAGCATGGGCGTGGCTGCAGGTCTTCGCGCCTGTCTCGTGGGCCAGGAACTGGCACCAGAGCGGATCGTCGCTGCCGTTGTCGGGCAGTCGGCGGGGGTCACAGACGGCAACCGGGCGCCCTTCAGCGATTGGGGAAATGGGGCAATCCCGGCAGGGCGCCTCGGCGCTACCCAACCTGCGATGTACCAGGCGGCAGGGCCAGGGGGCCGTTCGGGGCTGAATGTTAGGTAAGCCTGACCTGCGAATAAGGAGCGGGGTGGGAGGGACGGGCGGCTCTTAGAAGGCCTCGTGCTGACATCGGGAGGACGCACCGCAGGGTGCTTCTCCAGCGCCTCGAGCGCGAGGGTGACGGCGGTCTCCAGCTGGGTATCCCGGCCAGCTGCCCAATCGTCGGGGGACATGATGACCTCGACGTCGGGATCGACGCCGTAGTTTTCCACGCCCCAGCCGTATTCTTCGAACCAGAAGGCCAGCTTCGGCACGGTCATCTGCGTGCCGTCGACCAGTTCATGCTCGAAGTCGTAGCCGATGACGCCGCCCCAGGTCCTGGCGCCGACGACCGGGCCGAGCTTAAGCGACTTGATGGCGGCGGTGACGATGTCGCCGTCGGAGCCGGCGAGCTCGTCGGCGAGGGCGACGACCGGGCCGCGCGGCGCATCTCCGGGATAGGTCGAGGACTTCATGCCGCGCGGCGCGTCCCAGGCGATCACCTTGCGGGTCAGCTTCTCCACGATGAGTTCCGAGGTGTGCCCGCCGCTGTTACCGCGCACGTCCACGATCAGCGCGTCGTACAGCATCTCAGCATGCAGGTCCCGGTGGAAGTCCGCCCAGCCCTGGCTCACCATGTCCGGAACGTGCAGGTATCCGATCCGGCCCTTGCCGAGCTCATGGACCTGCGCCCGTTTCGTGTGGACCCAGTCCAGGTAGCGGAGCCGGGTGTCGCTACGCAGCGGGACGACCGGCACGCTGCGTGGGCGGCCGCCGGCGGCGGGCGCCACGGTCAGCTCTACGGGCTTGCCCGCGGCACCGGTCAGCAGCGGGCCGGGGCCGTCGGGGCCGACGGGGCGGCCGTCTATGGCGAGCAGCACGTCGCTGGCGGCGATCCCGGCGCCGGGTGCTGCCAGAGGGCCACGGGCCCGGGGGTCGGAGGAATCGCCGCGTAGCACGCGGGTCAGCCGCCAGGTGTCCCCAGCCCGCACGATGTCTGCGCCGAGCAGGCCGGGCACAGTGGCAGGCCCGGCGTCACCCGGAGCGTGGCGGCCTGCCGCGATGGCGTAGGCGTGTGAGGTGCCGAGCTCGCCGAAGATCTCCCATAGCAGGTCGATGAACTCGGACTGGGTCGCGATCCGGTCGAGCAGCGGGCGGTACTCCTCTAGCACCGCGTCCCAGTCCACGTCCGCCATGTCGGGCACCCAGAACTCGTGCCGCATGATGCGGCTGGCCTCGGTATAGGCCTGGCGCCACATCGCAGGCGGGTCAAGCAGGAACCTGGCCCGGGTCCGGTCGATCTCGACCTTGTCGTCGGGGTTGCCGTCGTCGGCCTTGCGGTCCGCAGGGATCACTGTCAGGTTGCCGTGATCGCTGGTGACGACCCTGGTGCCGTCGCCGCTTGGCTGGAACCAGTCGACTTCGGCGGCGAGTTCGGTGATCTCGCGGCGAGTGAAGTCGTAGCGCTCGAGCGTCGCTTGCGGGGCGTCGTCGCCCAGGCGCGCGCCGCCGAGGCCGAGCTCGCCTACCACGGGCTTGCGCAGCCACGCCAGGCCGTCCTTGACCGCGCGCAGGCCCAAGTACCGCGACTCGGGCGACGGGACCGCGACGACGCGATCGGCCAGGTCGGTGACATCCACTGACACCGGGGGAATCTTTGACACCGGAGAAACCTTCGGGTCGGCGTCGGCGCCGTTCTGTGCTCCGGCCGCCGCCGCGTCCTTGTCCTCGGGCTCGCCGATGGGCCGGCCGCCGAGCTGCGGGGCGAAGGGCGACGGGGTCGTTCCGTCAAGGGGCAGCAGGTAGGGCCTGGCTCCGTACGGGAACGTGAGGTCGAAGAAGTGCGCGTCGTAGACCGGGTCGAAGTTCCGCAGCGACAGGAACGCGAGATATTTCCCGTCAAGGGTAAAGACCGGCTCGGTGTCGACGAACCGGCCGTCGGTAGCGTCGAAGACCTGGCCGTCGGTGATTCGGGCCAGGCGCAGTCGGCGAAGCTGGTTGAGGTTGGGACCGGCCGGTTGATCGCCCGGCTGCGACCACGCTAGCCAGGCGGAGTCAGGGGACCAGGCGAGCCCGTTCACGACCCCGTTGTCCGACACGGTGAGCTCCCGCACCTGGCCGGACTGGACGTCGACCACGGATAGCCGCCCGTCCTGCGCCGCGACCGCGACAGCGCTGCCGTCCGGAGCCGCCGCCAGCGCGGTAACGCGGCCGACCCGGCCGACCGCGATCCGACGCCGGACGGCCGGGTCGGCTGAACTTGCCGGGTCGGCCGGGTCGGCCGGGTCTTCCGGGGATGCTTGGCTTGCCGGCGCACCAGGGCCGATTTCCAGGGCGTCAATGCCGTCGACGTCGCTCGCCCAGACGACCTGCCCGCTGGTTCCCAGCACCTGCGGGAACCGTGCCCTGACGCCAGGGACGACCGACACCGCGCGGGCCGGGCCGTCCCGGTGGGTCAGCCAGTGCACGGTGCCGCGAACCTCGACCGCGCTGGCCCGCCCGGCCTGATCGACCGAGAGCGAGCCAACGTGCTCCTCGGCGGTGACGAGGCGCGGCGCCCGGCCGCTTACCTGGGAGCCCAAGATGACGTCGAGTCGGACCGGTCCGGGTGCCTGGAGGTCTTCGATCAGCCACAGTTCGCCGCCGCGCGCGTAGACGATCCGCTGGCCGTCGGTGCTGGCGTGGCGGGCGTACCAGCCCTCATGATCGGTGTGCCGCCGCAGGTCGCTGCCGTCCAGCGCGACCGAGTAGATGTTGCCGGTACCCTCATGGTCGCTGATGAACGCAAGCCGTCCACCGACGATCAGCGGGCTGGCGAAGTGGGCCGGCAGGTCCGCGAGCACGCGGGTGAACGAGGCAGGGACCTGGCCGTCCGCAGTCGGCGTGCCTGGCAAGCTTGGCGGATCGGCGGCTACCGCCGTCGCCGGGCCGACCCACAGGCGTCCGGCCGTGCCGCCTCGGTAGCGCTTCCAGTAGGCCGGCTCGGTACCCCAGGTGCCGCTGAGCAGCCCGAGCGTGTCAGGCCCGCTGCCGTCGCCTCCCGCGGCGTTCCCGCTCGCGCCCAGCGACAGGTCGGCGATTAGGCCGAGTGGCAGCACCCGTTCTGCGCCCGGGACGCCGGACAGCGCGGTCGTCAGCGCGCGGGCCCGGATGTAGGTCCGGAACGGCTGGTTCGCCGGGCTGACCGCCAGCACTTCTCCGGCCGGGGTCCAGCCGCTGACCCTGGCCCACGACGTGCCCCAGTAGGTGAGCCGGGCGCTGACCCCGTCGGCGACACTGGCCACGTAGACCTCGGGGCTGCCATCCCTGGTGCTGGCCCAGGCCAGGTGCGTGCCGTCCGACGATAGCCGCGGCGTCGCCGCCTCCGCCTGGTCCGTGGTGAACCGCCATGCCCGGCCGCCCGAGACTGGTGCCAGCCAGACGTCGTCGGCCGCGACGAATGCCACGAGATCGTTGGCGACATGTGGGAATCTCAGGTAGCCAGGTGATGTCACAGGGCCATCGTACGGGGCCGCGCAACCGCATTTCCGGTGCGGCAGCGCCGCCTGGCCAAGCTGGACGACGAGTTCGTCAAGCGCGCGCATTCGGCTTGGACGGAGGTAGTGCCGTGAACCACGGCGACCTCGTCGGCGTCAGCCTCAGCAACCTCCGCGACTGCCGCGATGACGCCGCCCGATGGCCGGAAACCGAGTCCTGCCGTCCGACGAATCGGCCTTCTAAGAGGACGTTTCGCTGGCTTATGGCCGTCTTGTCGCAGTGTGATCATGTGGATGTGTGTTGTTACGGCCGGTTGGCTGGATTGGCCGTGCTTTGATGGCCCGGTGAGCGAGCGCAAGCGTTACCCGAGTGATTTAAGCGATGAGCGGTGGGCGCTGATCGAGCCAGTGATCACCGCATGGAAGGCCGCGCACCGGTCCGCCAGCGGCCACCAGGGCGGGTACGAGATGCGGGAGATCGTCAACGCGATCCTGTACCAGAGCCGGACCGGCTGCCAGTGGGAGTACCTGCCGCATGACCTGCCGCCGCGCAGCGCGGCCTACTACTACTTCGCGAAGTGGCGCGACGACGGCACTGACCAGGCCATCCACGACCTGCTGCGGTGGCACGCGCGGGAGGCCAGGGGCCGCAGGGCCGACCCCAGCCTCGTGGTGCTGGACACCCAGAGCGTGCACGCGGCGGCGTCGGTCCCGGCAGGCACGACCGGGAAGGACGCGGGGAAGAAGGTGCCCGGCCGACGCCCTGCTGGACCGGGTCGCCGCGAGCACCAGCACGGTGAGCAGGGCGCTGGTGGACCAGGGCTTCAAGAGCTCGGTCGTCGCCCATGGCACCACCGTGGGCATCGACGTGAGATCGTGGAGCGCAACCCGGCCGACAAGGGGTTCGTCCCCCAGCCGAAGCGCTGGGTGGTCGAGCAGACGCTCGGCATCCTGTCCTTCCACCGGCGCCTGGTCCGCGACTATGAGCACCGGCTGGCCAGTTCCACGTCGCGCGTGTACTGGGCGATGACCGACGTGATGCCCGGGGGCTGACCGGCGCGCCGGTGCGATCGTGGCGGGCCGCGTAACCGCGGCGGACCCGGGCAGGCACCTGCTGGACAGGCTCGATGCCCGGGAGCAGGCCCTGGCCGCCGAGGCGGACCACGCCCAGGCCCGGATCGACGAGCTCACCGCCCGGCTCCGCGAGCTCCAGCAGGAGATCAGTGACCTGCAGGTCACCCGCAAGACCCCGCTCTCCCTCGCAGGGCAGGACGACGGCCCTCCCGCAGCGGAACCTGCAGAGCCACCTCCGGCGCTGCCCGATCACCCGGCCTGCCAGCAGATCATGACCGCCTTCGCCGACCTTCGTCGGCCGCTCCGGGCCCGCGACCTGTGCCTGGCCCTGGACCTGCCCATCGTGTCCAAGAACACCGAGAACATCCGCTCCAAGCTAAAACGGCTGGTCAGCCGCGGAATCCTCACCGAGCCCGAACCCGGCTTGTTCACCCAGCCACGCCCATAACCCGGACCACGAGCCTCCGACCAGGACGCCTAACCCAGCCCAGCCGACGAAAAGGACATCAACCCGCGAAACGTTTACTCAGAGTGCTTCGGGAAGGAGCTTGAACGCGGAAACATGCCGTGGGCGGACGATGCTGAAGTGCTTGCGGTCCACCGTCGCGACCTCCGTGAGGTTCAGGCGCTCGGCGATCGCGATCACGGTCGCATCGACGATGCCGAGGGGAAGGCTCACGTACTGCTCGACGAGTTCCGCGATGCGCGAGATGTCGCCTTCCTCGACTTCAGCAACGTGGAAGCCGTTGCCGCCGAATGACTTGAGAAAGTGACCTCGGCGTGCGGCCCGACTCGTGACTGGAGCAGGTAGCCGATCTCACCCAAGACCGGCGACGGAACGAGGAGCGGTCCCTCGGCAGCGCGCATCAGTGCGAGGCACGCCGCGTGATGGTGGTCCTTCACGTTGCCCGCAGCGAGCAGGACGCCTGTATCGCACAGCAGCATGTCAGCGGCCGAGTTCGGCCCGCAGGATCTCCTCTGACCTCTCCGCCAGATCCGCATCAGACTCGAAGGACGCGAAGAACGGCAGGTCCCGTGCGCCGTGAGCAGCGTCAGCCCGGCCCCGGATCAGCTCAAGAACCGGCCGAACCTCCGCCTCAGGAAGCTCGTCCACTAGGTGATGCAGTTCCTCACGCATCGCGCTCATGCCGCCAGTATACGAACATCGACTGGAGAGGGAAGTGCGCGTTGCCAGGGGCGAGACCTCCGTGTTGCTGGGCGAGATCGTCGGCCAAGCGGTGGCCCGAAGCGCATCTCAGACTGTGCCTACGGCGATACGGCCCGTAGGTACTCCAGCCGTGCATGTGCGGCTGGAGTTCTTCGTGGCTGCAGGAGGTGACCTCAACTAGAAGCAATCGCCCTTTTAGCGGGTCCGTGCGGTCAGCATGCTGACGGATCCAGTCGGCCCACTCGCGTGTCGCCTGCGCGTCCGGGTCCTCCAGTCCTGTGGCGCGTGCGTCAATCTCGTCGGCGTGAGCGCGCATGACGGCTGCGGCATCGCGGCTCTCGAGTTCAGTCAGGACGCGCTTGGCGTTGCGCTCGTAGGCCACGTGGACGAAGGCCTCCTTTTTGACCTCTTCCAGCGTTCCTCGCGGATCTCCGAGCGGCGTTCTTCCATTTTCTGGGCCCAGTCGGCCTCGGCCTCGCCGATCTCGAGCCGGATGAGGGCGGGCAACTGGTCCTCTAGGGTGGATCTGCCGTTATCGTCCTGGCTGAGGACCGGGTGCTGTTCCCATCCCCGTGTTAGCGTCACTTCCAGCCTGCCGGAGGCCGTGAAGCTCTTGTTCACGGTCGTGCGTTGCGTGTGCGTCGGGTAATCGGTCTGGGTGATGAAGGCACGGCCCCGGCGCCCGAGCTCGTCCAACTCGCGGACGGAGACCAGGACCTCGCGAGAAGGAAGTCTGATCGACAGGTCGGGACTTGGGCCTCCGCGGCCCGCGTCGCTGGCCTGGACCTTCGTCGGAGTCGACCAGCCCAGCTCGGTTGCGGCGTCGGCCAGTCCCTGGAGGTACCGGGCGGCGCAGGGTATCTGCGCCCGGGGAGACGCGTTCGCGCTTTTCCTGGAACGAGGTCACGGCCGGATGCGGTCTGCGAAGCTGCCTGGGGACCGTGAAGGCCCGTAGCAGCGTTAGCGCCGCGAAGTCAGGCTCAAGGTAGGCGGTCACGCCGAGGACGGGGTCCATCCGGGTCGGCTCGTGGGCGAGTCGCTGGCCGTCGGGCAGCAGGCCCTCTTTCGCAAGGCAGTCAGCGATCTGGGTGACCTCGCGCTCTGACGTTGGCCTTGAGGGCAAGACGGCCGCCTGCCTGCGTGACGGCCTCCAGCACCTCCACCGCGCGTGCCCGTTGGCGCTGCGATTCGCGGCTCCCGCTCGGCACGGGCCTCCTCCGCGCGGCGCTCCCGCTCGCGTTCGGCCTCGACCCGGCGCGCCTGCTCTTTCAGCAGACGCTTACCTTCCGAGGTGATCTTCGCTGTCCAGGCCTGGCCGCGGCCTTCAACCTGGATCAGCCGCGATTATGCAAGGCACGTGCTGAAACACGATAGGAAGTCCCCTCATACCTCCCGTCCTCGCAGCCGCCCGACACCCAGCTGAGCAAGTCGAACTGCGCCATGCTCAAGTAGTCAGATGAACGTCCCATGTACGCCCCCAACCGCCATGTTCCGCTTGTCAGTCATCAGTATCGGGGCTTGGTGAACTCCTCGCGCAAGATCTCCTCGGAACGCCTGGCGAGGTCCTGCGCGCCGTTGAATAGGCCGATGGGGGAGAGGACCCCTCGTCGGCGGGGGAAGCGCCGCCAGCCTGCGTATCTGGCGGCGACCTGTGCGGCGGGGGAACCCCTGCGCGGCACCGGAAAGGGCATCAGTACCCCCATCCGCAAGGGCGGATCGGGGGCGCACGAATATACCGATGACGCTTCACATGCCCGCCAAGGTCTTCACCATTTTTGAGGGAACGAGCGAAATCCAGCGGATGATCATCGGCAGGGCGGTCACCGGCCTGGACGTTCGGTAGCGCTGACCTGCGGCTTTACCGAGGTGTCTCCGCTGGGGGCGGGCCGTTCCGCGGTGGAGTGGGGCGGCCTCTTCTCGTGTGGCGTTTGTTCGAATTATGCCGGTTATTTCCCGTCGTTTCCGGACCCCGTGCTGAATCTGTGCTGATACCTGCGGAGCTATGGTCTAGACCAATCTAGGCATAGGTCTAGACCAGTCCCTTCGTGGGTCCATGAACATGCGGAATTTATGTTGGCGGCACGAGCGTAGTCGGGCATGTGTGACTAGGTGGCGCGGGGGCTTCCGGGCTGGGCGGCCGGGTCGGCCGGTGCGGGCCTCGCGCGAAACGGGTGCCCGACCGGCAGCCTGTCCTCGCTGCTCGGGCGGCGGTCCCCTCAGGTTGCCCGTGCGGGCCGAGCAATGGGTAAGAACTTCGCATGGGCGCAGTTGAGACTGGTTCGGAAAGCTCTCCCGACATTTCGCAGCCGGAAATCGTCGTCGGCCTGCTCGCGTCACCAGGGCCGGCTTCAGAGCTGACGAAGAGTCAGCAGGCGGAGATAGCTGCCAGGCTGCCTGAGCGTCTGCCCGGGGTGCGCTGGCGGCTTGAATTCGTCTGAGACCGGCTGGTTGAGCCGCCAACCGACCTTAGCGCGATAATCTCGGCGGGACGCCGGATGCTCCTTGACCGCGGCTGGCACCTCGCGGTATGCGTCACTGATCTCCCGCTGCAGACCGCGCGGCGGCCGGTGATCGCCCATGTCAGCGCCACGCACGGCGTCTCGGTCCTGTCCATGCCAGCGCTCGGCCCGGTCTGGGTGCGCAAGCGCACGGCTGAGACGATCGTCCGGCTGATCAGGCACATGCTCGGCGATATCGCGCTGGGTGCGGACGCCGGCCAGCGCCGTACGCTCGCTGGCGCGGTAACCCGGCGTATGCGGGAACTGGGTTCGCGAATAGAGGGCGGGGAGCATGGCGTGGGCTTCGCCGCGCAGGTCGTCACCGGCAACATCTGGCTGCTACTCGGCATGCTGCGCGCCAACCGTCCGTGGCGGCTCGCGCTGCGGCTCATGCGCGTCCTCGCCGCCGCGTTCGCTGCCGGGGTGTTCGCGCTGGTGACCAGCGATATCTGGCGCCTCGCGTATTACCTCGGGCCGACGCGGCTCTCGGTCATCGCCGTCGGCTCGGTGGCCGCCGTCATCGTAACGATCGTGGTCACAACCGGGCTGTGGGAACGCAGCCCTCATCCGGCCGCGCGCGAACAGGTCATCTTGTTCAACATCGTCACCGCGGCCACGGCGGGCATCGGCGTGGTCGTGCTGTACCTCGCCCTCTTCATCGCCATGCTCGCCTCGGCCCTGCTCCTCGTGCCGGGAGACCTTCTCGGCGTCCAACTCGGCCACCCCGCTGGCGTGGCGGACCAGATCAGGCTGGCCTGGCTGGCCACCTCGATCGCGACGCTCGGCGGCGCGCTCGGCGCCACGCTGGAAAGCCATCAGACCATGCGCGAGGCCGCGTACACCTACCAACCGGATACACGGCTGGCCGCCGCCCCGCCCGAGCAGGCACCGGACCCCTGAGCGATGCGGCCGCGCAAGCTTATGAATTGATCCGGTGACCGCGACGGTCCGGTCACGGAGCGATGGCTGTCTCCACCCACTTACGCAGGTCGGCGGCCGGCGCGACCCCTGACCTGCGGGTCGCTACCTGCCCGTGGCGGAGCACCATGAGCGTCGGGATGGCCTGCACGCCGAAGCGCTGCTGAATCGTGGGCGATTCGTCCACGTTGACCTTCACCAGTTTGACCCGGCCGGCCAGGTCGGCGGCGACCTGCGCGAGCGCCGGGCTCACCATGCGGCACGGCCCGCACCACGGTGCCCACAGGTCGATGACGACCGGCACCGGCGCGGCCTCGGCCACCTTGGCGAATGTGTCATCCGCGGCGTCGGCGATCCACGGCAGCGGCTCATGGCAGTTGCCGCTCAGCGGCTTGAACAACACGATGTCGTCGAGGCGGTTCAGGAACTCGGGCCGGAAGTGCGGGCGCATCTCCGCCAGCACGCGTTCGCGCGCGTCCGGCTTGATCTCACCGTCCGAGGTCGCGTCCCCCACCAGGTATTCCGAGCCGATGTTGGAGGTCATGGTGATGACCGTGTTCCGGAAGTCAACCGTGCGGCCCTTCGCGTCGGTAAGCCGCCCGTCGTCCAGCACCTGCAGCAGCGCGTTGAACACATCCGCGTGGGCCTTTTCCACCTCATCGAACAGCACCACCGAGTATGGCTTGCGGCGGACCTCCTCCGTGCCCTCCTCGTAGCCCACCTATCCCGGCGGCGCGCCGACCAGGCGGCTGACCGTATGGCCCTCCTGGTACTCGCTCATGTCGATCCGGATCATGTTCTCCTCGGTGTCGAACAGGGCGGCCGCCAGCGTGTCGGACGATCCCGGTGCCGCTGCCGTCGTGCGCCACGGGCCTGACCAACCAGCAGGTACCGTACTGGACCACGCTGCGGAAGGCGGGCTCGACCTGCGCGACATCACCAGCGTCAGCTTCACGGACGCCGTCGGCGCTGACGGCGTGGGGTCGGGTGGCGTGTACCTGCAGGACCTCACGTTCGACACCCGGGCCGAGGGCGTCTCCTCGGTTCACAGCAGGCCGACCGTCGACGTGGCCTCCACCAAGGTGCAGGAGCCCGCCGGGACGGCGACCGATGAGTTGGCGGTCTACCTCGATAAGGCCTCGCTCACCCCGGTGACCACGTACCTGACTCTCATCGGGTCGGCGACCGGCACGGTCGGCCTGGCAATGGACCCGGTCACCTTCCAGCCCGGTCAGACCTGCCAGGTGGTCTCGGCCCGGTAACGGGCAATGCCGACCCGAGCGCTACGCCGGCAACCTCCTACAAGGTCGCGCTGTCCGACCCGGGCAACGCCGTGCTCAGTGCGAGTGACTTCGGCACCATCACGGTCGCGGCGAACGCGGTCACGACCGGCACGACCGCCCCGCCGGACGGCGTGCAGGGCGACGCCTGCGCCGAGCACTACGCGCTGTCCCACCCGGGCAAGCTCAGCAGCGCGGGCACCGGGCGGGTTAAGGCGGGCGGCACGGTGAACGTCACCGGCAAGGGCTACCGGCCGGCGAGAACGTCGCCTTCACCGCGGGCTCCACCGCGGCCGGCAGCGTCATCGCCAGCGCGTCAGGCACCGTGTCGTTCGCGCTCACGGTCCCCGTGTCTGAGCCGAACGGCCCGGTGACGATCTCTGCCGTGGGCGCCGGTTCCGGATTCACCGCAACTGGCCACGCCATCGCCGCCGGGTAGCCGGGCAGCCAGGCGCGTGCCCCGGCCCAGTCAACTGGGCCGGGGCACGTCGGCCATGCTGCTGCCAGGGTCATCTTCGGGTAAGGCGGCCCGAGAACCGCTGCGCGTTCGGGTCGGGGCCGGGCAGTCGAGTCCTTCCCGGTCAACAACGGCGGTAGCGGCCTGCCGGACCACGTCGGACGGGATGAACACCGCGTCGAAGTCCCGGGTCGCGCGCGTCGCGTCGTAGGCGACCGCGAGAGCCGCGCCGCCGACAAGGAAAAGCTCGGCCCTTTAAAACCCCCGACCAGGCCCGCGACCCGCACGGCCACGACCCCTTAAACCATGCCCGTATTTGGTTGATGATTCTCACGGTCAGAGTCGCTCCTGCATTCGATTTATCTCGCGAACTCATCAGTCAATGCCGCGACGTGCCATTTGCAGGGTCTGTCAAGTTGTATTTACAGTCCCCATTTGCCAGTGAGTTGGTGACCAACAGCGTGTGGCACGGCGGCTCGGCTGTCCCGGGCAGCCTCGTGACGGTGACGGTGACGGCTGGGGACGAGAGCGTCCGGGTGGAGGTGACTGACCGCAGCGGGGATGGCATCTCCGTCCTGCGGCCTGCCGATGGCGGCGAGGCAGAGGGCAGCAGGGGATGCGCCTCGTGGACGCCCTGGCCGCGCGGTGGGGTTGCGAGCGGGGCGGCGGGCACGCGACGAAGTGGTTCGCTTGCGCAGGATTGAGTCCGGAAAGCCGAGAGGCAGTGAATGCCCCATCAGTTGTGATCTTGAGGAAATTTCCTGAAAGAGGCAAAATGTCCACTGGGCGGGCCTGCCCGGCAAAACCGATGGATGCCGCATTTAACGCGACAAGGAGAACTGTATGCCGAGATTCCGTCCGCTGATTGCGCTCGCCATCGGCGCCGTGTCCCTGGCCGGGGCCGGCCTGGTGCCCACGGCGCTCACCAGCAGCGCCGCGGCTGCGCCTCTATCGCAGAAATGCTCAGCGGGAGCACACACGCTCGCCCCGTACGGGTCGCGCTTGTACCCGGAGACGGGCAATGGCGGCTACCAGAGCGTTCACACAAGCGTGCACATGGTGTACGACGCGGACACGAACACCTTCCTGCAGGGCAACAACGTCGCGCTGGTCGACCAGGCCACGCACTGCCTGACCAGCTTCAGCCTGGACTTCGAACGGTCCTCCGCCAACACCAGCGCCGGGCCGGACATGACTGTCAATTCGGTGACGGTGAACGGCAGGCCCGCCCAGTTCACGTTCGTCCAGCCCACCTACCCCGGCGACCCCAACGGTCCCAACGACCCGAACCCGCTCGCGCACGAGGCGTCGCAGACCAATGCGGTCGGCGGCCCGGATAACAACCCGCTCCCGCCGGCCTGCACGCCGGAGCTCGACGGCTCACAGAGCGCCGACGCGCTTGACGGCACCCAGTGCCCGGCCAACAAGCTGGTCATCACGCCCTCGGCACCGATCGAGAACGGCGCCCGGTTCACAGTGGTGGTCAACTACACCGGAAGGCCCGGCGTGCACAACGACGGCGACGGCAGCACCGAGGGCTGGTTCGCGGCGACCGGCGGAAGCTTCGTCACCACCGAGCCAGTCGGCACCGAAGACTGGATGCCGCTCAACGACTACCCGGCCGCCAAGCCGGTCTACGACTTCTACGACACGGTCAACGCGGGCAAGACCGCTCTGGCCAACGGCGAGCTGAAGTCGGTCACCGAGCACGCCTCTGACAGCGAGTTCCCGGCCGGCTCAGTCACCTACCACTGGGCTTCGGGCGCGCCGGTCGCCAGCTACCTGGTCGAGGACAGCGTCGGGAACTACACGCTGACCTCCCGCAAGGCCAGCGACGGGCTCACCTACTACCAGGCGCAGGACAGCTCGATCAGCGCCTCGCAGCAGGCCGCCAACCAGCCGATCATGGACCAGCAGCAGGACATCACCGACTTCGAGGCCCAGTTCAACGGCCCGTTCCCCTTCTCCTCGAACGGCGTGGTGGTCGGGACCCCGTCCGCGAGCTTCGAAGAGGAAATGCAGACCATGATTACGTTCGCCGGCGGGGGGATCGGCCTGAGCACCCTGTACCACGAGAACATGCACCAGTGGTGGGGTGACCACGTGACCGAGGGCGGGTACAACATGACCTTCTATAAGGAGGGTTTCGCCCAGCTCGCCCAGTACATGTACAACGCCCGGCAGGCCGAGACGGCGGCCGGCGGTCCCGGCACCGCCGCGGGCCAGCAGGCGTTCACCAACAGCCTGACCGCGCAGTTCAACACGCTCTACGCGCGGACCGGGAGCTTCTGGTCGGCCGCGCCGTCGAACCCGGAGCCCGCGGGGCTGTTCTCGAACTCCGCGACCTACGCCCGGCCCGCCGCGGCGTACATCGCGCTATGGCAGACCCTGGGCACCGCCCGGTTCACGCAGGTGCTGCAGAGCATCCAGCGCGAGTACGGTGGCGGCTCGATCACCGAACCGGAGCTTGAGGCCGCCTTCCAGCGCGGGTTCCCCAACCAGAACATCGGTTGCCGCACGGAGCTGAGCAAGTTCTTCTCCGAGTGGTTCGACACCGCCTACTCGACGGCGGGAGGCGCGACCAAGCCGGACATCACCGGACCGGGGCTGAACGGGCCCGGGTTCGCCTGCAAGAACGCTTAGGCGCGTTATGTGGGTTGATCCTGGCGTGTCGGCTTGAGACGAGGGCGTCCATGGCGCAGATCGCCTCGTTCACCTCTGTGACCTGCCCGGTCAGGTCCCGGAACCGCTTACTCCGCGACCTCACGCCTGGCCTTCTGTTTTGGGTCATCGCCCAAGGCATCGAGGCGACATCAACGGAGGTAGCACCGTCCGGCAGGTTCACGGGCTTACAGCGTAGCGGTGAGGCGCGACTGCTTCCCGAACGCGCGGCATCATTATGACGTTTGTGAAGGCCGCCGCGGCCGTCGGCGCGGACACGCCATGGCGATATAAGTGCAGGTCAGCGAACAGCCAGATACCTCGGATATACCTGTGCGTCCGGCCTGCGGACAGGACGTCGCCGAGGGCGTCCTCCAACTTTCTGGCCGCCCTCGTCCGCCGACAGGAGCGCGTCTGCGTCCCGCGCGGCAATCGCGCACGTGGCCGGCCAGCCCGGAATTCGTCACAAAGTGCCGGGG
>CAVVKP010000004.1:0-44943 GCA_963748785.1 uncultured Actinomycetota bacterium
CTTGAAGGCGGCGGTCGCCTTCGGGGTGGGGCCGGTCGTGTAGTCCGGGATGTTCAGCGCGATGTTGCCGTCCGCGCCGTAGTTCCAGAAGACGTCCGGGCCGGTGGCGTTGGCCTTTATCCAGTCGGCCATGTGGGTCACGAAGTAGGCGTCGTCACCGCCGCCGGACTGCAGGCTGGAGGCGTCGAGTCCCCATTCGGGTATGGCGACCTGCTTGTCGTGCTCCTTGCCGAACGCGGCGAGCCAGGTCAGTCCGTAGCCCTTGAACTTCTTCCCGTTGATCGAGTCCGGCGTCGACGAGGTCCAGTCGCCCCCGTTGACCCCGGCCACCAGGTCGTTCCAACGCGTGGCGTCGCTCTTGACCACCTGGCCGACCCCGTCGTAGATGTCGAGCGCCACCGCGTCCACGTAGCTGTCACCCGGGTAGTACTTCTCCAGGTTGCCACCCGGGCAGCTGACGTTGCTGCTCACCAGGGGGTTCCAGACGAACTTGAAGTTCGCGCCGCTGACGCTGCGCATGCTGGTCACGATGTTGCGGAATGCGGGCACGAAGTCCTTGGCCCAGCTGGTCAGGGCCGTCCCGGACTGATTGCAGATGCTCCAGCCCATCCAGCTCGCATTGAATTCCCAGCCGATCCGGATGTAAGAGGAGCCGAATCCTGCGGAGATCAGGTTCTTGGCCAGCGTCTTGAAGTACTTGTCGGCGCCGCCGCTGGCGACCAGGTCATAATCCGAGACGTTAGTGGCGCACTGCGTTGCCGAGCTGCCGCACGGCAGCATCGGCACGCCCCAAATCATCGTGTACGGGGTGCCCTTCCACTGGGAAAGCTGCCACGGATTACTGATATGTGACCAGTCGGTGGCGTCAATGAAGTCCTGGGCATACTTAACCGAGCTTGGCGCGCCGAGCCAGTTAGCGGCGGTCTCAATGCCGGAAGACTTGAATTTGCTGTCATAGAAACCAAGTCCGGGGCCGCTCGCGGACGACGAGCCGCTGGACGTGCTCGAACTGCTGGGTGGATTGGCCTGGCTGGCGGTGGGGCCGCTGCAGGCCGCGGACAAAGCGACAATACCCGATACCGCGGCAATGGCGAGGGGGCGAATAACTGCGGATTTACGGAGGGGCTTCATAATGAACAAAACGAGCCAACTTTTGTGAGTAAGAGCGGAACATTTTGAACAAGTTCGGACTGGATTGCTGGACAGCCGGAAGGCGGGGCGCCTGCGCTGCCAGCGGTGGCCACGCTACGCACCCTGCTCGAAACCATAACATATCCATTCGACTTGCCGACTGGTTTCGGAAGGTGCCGACCGCTTCGCCACTCCTGGTCCGTTGCCCTGCGCAGCAGGTCACGGTCAATTCTCGCCTATCACCGGACTATCACTGTGGGCCAGCTACTTGGTAAACTCACAATCTTTTCTCAGCTAAGGCTCAGGCTGTCTGGCTGCCGCCCGGCCGCGTGCGGCGACCGGGTGGCCGGTTAAACGCCGGCGCTGAACGTGGCCTTGAAGACCGAGGTGGCGTCCGGGGTGTCGCCGTCGGTGTAATCCGGGATGTCCAGCGGCAGGGTGCCGTCGCCGAAGTTCCAGAAGATCGCCGGGCCGGTGGCGTTGGCCTTGATCCAGTCGGCCATGTGGCTCATGAAGTAGGCGTCGTCGCCCCCGCCGCCGTTCGTGCCACTGGTGTTCAGGCCCCATTCCGGCAGGCCCACCTCTTTGCCGTGCTCCTTGCCGAACGCTTCGAGCCAGTTCATCCCGTAGCCCTGGAATTTCTGCCCGTTGATCGGGTCGGGCGTCACCGGGGTCCAGCCGCCCGCGTTGACCCCGTTCAGCAAATCGGTGAAGCGCGCGGCATCGCTGCTGGTCGCCGCGCCGATTCCGTCGTAAGTGTCGAGCGACACCATGTCGACGTAGCTGTCGCCGGGATAGAAATTCTCCAGGTTGGCGCCGGGGCAGTTGGCGTTACTGGTGTCGATGGGGTTCCAGACGAACTTGAAGTTCGCGCCGCTGACGCTGCGCATGCTGGTCACGATGTTGCGGAACGCGGGCACGAAGTCCTTGGCCCAGCTGGTCAGCGCCGAATCGTCTTGATTGCAGATGCTCCAGCCCATCCAGTCGGCATTGAATTCCCAGCCCAGCCGGATGTACGAGGTGCCGAACCCCGAGGCCACCAGGTGCTGCGCCAGCGTCTTGAAGTACCCGTCGGCGCCGCCGTTAGCGACCTCGTCGTAGTCCGACACGTTGGTGGAGCACTGCGTATCCGGGACGCCGCACGGCAGCATAGGGACGCCCCACATCATCGTGAACGGGCTGCCCTTCCAGTTCGGCAGCTGCCACGGGTTGTCGATGTGCGACCAGTCGGTGGCGTCGATGAAGTCCTGGGCGTACTTGATGGAACCCGACGAGCCGAGCCACTTGGCGGCGGTCTCAATGCCGGCCGGGCTTGACTTGCCGTCGTAGATGCCCAGCCCGGCGGCGTCGGTAAACGACGCGCCCGAGGTGGCGGGCGCAGGAGCGGCCGGAGAGGTGAGGTGGGGCGTTGGCGTCGGCTTGGGCGTGTGCCGCGCCGGGTGCTTGCCCGCCGGGTCGCTGGCGGTGGCCGTCACGATCGGCTGCGGAGGCGCGGCGTAGGAGCTGCCCGTGCCCTGGCCGAGCAGGCTGGCCGACCCGGGGGAGGTGATGACCCCGGTGGTCAGGCGGTCGGCGACCGGCGTCGGCCGGCGCATTCGGGAAGAAGGCAAAGGCGGCACCGCCCGCCGACCCGGCGAGCAGCACGGTCAAAGCCAGGCGGGGCCATTTGGCTGTCCGGCCACGGTTTCGGAGCGCTGTGCTTTCCAGACGCTGACCTTCCCCACTGTCCCGAACACCCGCCCAGAAGAAGCCATGAAGAGCACGCCGTAACGCGCAGACGCGGCTAGCCGACCCTCGCTCGATCGAAAGTAACCGTATCGTGATACACCGGCGGCCGTTACCGAATCGTGAAAAATGGGCGCCACGGAGCATAGTCGTCCGAATTATGCGACTTAATGTTCCGTGAATACCCGGGTGTCCGGTTGGCTGTCCCGGTGCGGCGCCGCTAGGAACGCGTGCTGGCCCGCTCGCGCCCGCGCCGGTGACCGTCGCTGTCCCCGGATGGCGCCGATCGCGTTCCAGCGCAGCGCCCCGGCCAGGTCGCGCGCGTGGTCGGCCATCGAGTAGTCCGGCTGCGCGCGGCGTCGACGCAGCGCCCGGTCGAGGTCGAGGCCGTGGGCCGCGAGCACGATGGAGAAGTCCCGCCGCATCGGCCCGAGCTGCTCGTAGCCGAACGAGCGGTACAGGCGCGGGAACTGCGGACCGGTAGAGGCGGACCCGCTCGTGCAGGCCGGACGAGTGGGACAGCGGGTTCTTGGGTCGCTGGCGGATGTAGTCGGGCAGGATGTCGGCGAAGGCGTGCCGCAGGATCCACTTCTCCTGGCCGTCGCGGATCTTCAGGTCGATGGGCAGCCGCATCGCCAGCTCGCACCAGGGCCAGGTCGAGGAAGGGCACGCGCGCCTCCACGCCCTGGCCCATGCTGGTCCGGTCGACCCGCTGCAGCTCGGTCCGCCCGAGGTTGCTGCAGCTTGTGCAGGAAGATGCGCTGGCGCAGGGCCGGGTCGGGCTGCTGGTACATCTCGTAGCCGCCGAACAGCTCGTCGGACCCGTCTCCGCACAGCACGACCTTGACGCCGCTGGCTGCGCACCCGGGCGAACAGCAGCCGGGAGATGACCGCGTTGATGACGTCGCCGTACTCGGTCAGCTCGGACATCCGGATGGCCTCCCGGACGTCGGCCAGCCGGATGTCGCGCGGGCGTCAGCTCGATGACCTCGTGCGCGACCCCGAGGTCGCGGGTCACCCGGCGCGCGTACGCGACGTCCTCGCTGTCGGGCGTCCCGATGGTGAAGGCCACGCAGTCCGGGTGCATCTCGCGGACGTGCAGCAGCGCCAGCGTGCTGTCGAGGCCGCCGGACAGGATGACGCCGACGGTGAGGTCGGTGTCGACCCGGACGCGGATGCTGTCCTCCAGCGCGGACCGCACCTGCCTCGCGGCCTCGTCGACGTCGCTGACCGGCTCGTCGCCGTCGCCGATGCTGCAGCAGGTCGACGTACGGCGGTCACGGCCGGGTCCGGCGCCGGGCTGCCCCAGCCGTGGTGGCCCGGCGGGATCTCGTGGACGCGGCCGCCGGCCGGCACCAGCGACTTGACCTCGGAGGCCACGTACAGGTCGGCCGTCGCGCCGCGACCAGTAGAGCGGCTTGACCCCGAGCGGGTCACGCGCCAGGTAGACCTGGTCCGGTGCCCGGTCGACGATGGCGAAGGCGAACTCGCCGCGCAGGCGGTCCACCGCTCGGTCTCCCCATTCGAGGAACGCCTCGAGCACCACCTCGGTGTCGCTGTCGCTGCGCAGCTGGTGGCCGAGCGGCGGCGAGCTCCGACCGCAGCGCGCGGAAGTTGTAGACCTCGCCGTTGTAGCAGACCGACCAGCGGCCGTCGGCGGAGCTCCACGGCTGCACGGCCCGTTCGCGGTCGACGATCTTCAGCCGCTGCGTGCCGAGCAGGTGACGGCCTTCGCGCAGCGTCTCCTGCACTTCGCCGCGCGCCGCGATCCCGCTCGAGCATCGCGTGCGAAGATCAGCGGATCGGGGTTCGGCCCGACGATGAGGGCGATACCGCACATGTCGAAGACCCTTTCTGCGGACGCTACTGCCTGCGGAGCTGACCGTGGTAGGCGGCCTGCAATTCGCCGCAGGCGAGCGGGTTGACGCACAGGTGCCAGGCCTGGCCCTCGTCGATCACATTGAGCTGGCCCGCCTCCTGGCGCTCGCGGAGGATCCGGCCGAGCACGTTGTCCGGGTCGAAACGGCGAAACCAGGTGATCTCCAGGTCGCACGCGTAGCCGGCGCAATGGGAGCTCGGCAGCACGGCGGCGTAACCGAGGGAGCGCAGGCGGTGCTGGTGCTCCACGCTGCGCACCATGCTGGTCACCCAGGGCCGGGGAGTTCGCGACGGCAGCGCGGCGGCGAACTCGCGGGCGATCTGGTTTACGACCGCGACGACAACGGGACGCGAACGGGTGAAGCGTAGCCCGGCGACCCGGGGACGGACCGCCGGGAGCACCCGGTGGCGGGCCCAGTCCCTGGCCCGGCCGGCGCATCCCGGCTGGCTGCGGGCGGTACTGGAACTCCAGCACCCTGGCCGACCGGAGCGGCTTGAGGTCCACCAGTTCCGTGGATCGCAGCACGTCAGCATCGGCGGAGAACGGAGTCGTCCCGCTCCACCACGCCGAATCGATCTGGGACAGCAGAAGGATCCGGATGAACGTCGGCAGGTTGCTCGCTGACCTGCGAGTACTCGGCTGGTAGCCGCGGATCTCGCCCGCGAGGCGCGCGGCGGCGGCATCCACCCCGCCGTCGAGGCACGCCAGCACGGCGGTGAGCTCCGGGTCGCCCAGGCGCTTGGCGACCAGATCGCCGATGTCGGGCAGGTCGGACGGGCACGGGTGGGCGGCCACCTCCTCGACCAGGTCGTCAACCGTAGCGCGGTAGCCGGCCAGCAGGGAATCAGGCAGCGCCCGGGGCGCCGGGGCGCAGCCGCCCGCCGCGTCCGGTGCGTGCTCCGCCTTGCCGCGCTCGCTCATCGCCCCGTTCCTCCCTGCCTGCTCCGCGACCAGTCGCAGCGAGGTCAAACCGTCCGCCGCATGGCATAAAACCGCGGGCCCTGGACTTCGGCCAGTTCTGTCCGGGTTGCCGCCGGTTAGTAAAACGCGGTACGCGATAATGCAGGCGGTTCAATGTTGCAACAGCTAAGCCCGGTGCGAGCTCAGCGGGCGCACGTCGCCGCCGAGAGGGTCTCTCCCCGTACAGCGCTCCTTTGTAACGTCCTTTCCGGGGCGCTTTCTCGTGACGGCGATAGGCGTATTTTCGATGGGCGAGTCAGGGTGCGCATTTCGCGCTAGCCGGTTATTTCAGTCCTTTGCCGGAGGAATGTCGTGGCGATTTCGGTGCGGGCGGGGCTAGCCGGCTTCCTTAGCCCGCCAGGAGCTGCCGGTCGTCCCGGGGACTCATGGCCCAGTCGAGCGCGTAGTCGGCGACGGCTTGCCAGCCTGGCGCGCCGCAGGTCCAGTGGTCCCGCCCTTCGAACTGGTGATAGCTGGTGATGGCCGGGGACTTGCCGTAGTGCCTGGCGTTCGAGCGTTGCACCGGCGGCGGCATGATGTGGTCCTTCTCGCCCGCGATGAACAGCAGCGGCGCCCGGTCGGCCGTGTAGTCGACCCAGGTGTCCTGGTGGCCGGGCTTGAAGTTGGCGATGAGGCCGTATTCCCACACCCAGTTCCCGGGAGAGGGGATGTGGTAGCGGTCCCAGACCGACCGCGACTCCTCGTCGGTCAGGGTATTGGTGAACGCGTAATGGAACTCCTGCGGCGTGAAGCCGACCGCCTTGTGCCGGTTGGCCGGGTTCTTGAGTGCCGGGAAAAACGACCGCACCTGGGATGGCGGGGTCACCCGGACACCCTCGGTGGGAGCGGAGTCGATGACGACGCCGGCCCGGCCGAGGCCGCGGGCCAGCAGTAGCTGGGTGAGGGTGCCGCCGAACGAGTGGCCCATGATGATCGGCGGGTCCTCTACCTGCTCGATGACGCGGGCGAGGTGGTCGACGGTGTCGCGGACGGTGAGGTTGGCGATGACCTCGGGATTGTCTCGCAGTTCTTCGACCTCGATGTCGAAGCCGGGGTATCCGGGAGTCAGCACGGTCAGGCCGCGGGATTGGTAGTACGTGACCCACTTTTCCCAGCTTCTGGGGGTCATCCACAGTCCGTGCACGAGCACCACGGTGTCGGAGCGTGTGTTTTCAGTCATGGCGCAAGCTAAGCGGCCGGCGGCGCAGGCATTGTGCAGTGAGTGTGAAGGCGGGATGGAAGGGATGGGCTCAGGCCAGGCCGGCGTCGATGAAGGCGCGGGTCGCTTCCTCGACCCGGCGGCGGGCGGCGTCGGGGAGTCCGCGCAGCGGCCCCTGCCCGGTGAGCACGGCCAGCCCGTGCACGGTGGACCAGATGGGGTACTCGATCCCGGTCCGGCGCTGCCGGCTGAGCACGCCGGCGTCGGCCAGCTCGTCGAGTACGGCGCGAAGCTGGTCCAGGGGCAGCGGTTCGGGTCCGCCCTCGGCGTCCTGGCCTTCGTACTGGTGCGGCGCGGGCAGCGCGAACGCGACGGCGAACAGGCCCGGCTGCTGGCCGGCGAACTCCAGGTAGGCCTGGCCGATCGCGCGCAGCCGGCGGCGGGCCGCGGCGGCGTCGCCGTACGTGCCGCGCACCTGGCCGACCCCGGCGGCCATCCGGGCGGCGAGTTCGCGCATCGCCGCCACCGAGACCGCCGCGAGGAGCTCGTCCCGGTCGGCGAAGTGCCGGTAGGCGGCGTTGGGCACGACGCCCACCATCCGGGCCGCTTCACGCAGCACCACGGCGTCCGGGCCGCCGGCCCTGGCCAGTTCGAGGCCCGCGGCGACCAGGCCGTCGCGGACGGCGCCGCGCGGCCGCCGCTGCCTGGTCGGGGTCATCTCGCTGGCAGATCCGCTGGCAGTCACGGGAGACAATTTAGTGGACAGCATCCACTAAGGCAATTATGGTGGACAGTGTCCACTAAATAGTGGACGCCGTCCACCAATGATCGGAAGGGACCCGCCATGACCAGGATGACGCCGCTGATGGAGCGCAACGAGCGGTTCGCCCGCGGCTACACCCCCGCCGCCCTCGGCCTGCCCGCCGCGCGGGTAGTCATCGTCACCTGCCTCGACCACCGGGTCGATCCGGCGATCTTCCTCGGCCTGCGGCTCGGCGACGCGCCCGTCGTCCGCAACGCCGGCGGCCGCGTCACCCCGGCCGTCATCGACGACCTGGCCTACCTCGGCTACCTGGCCGGGCAGCTATTCGGCGGCCCCGGCGAGCCCGGCACGCTCTTCGAGGTAGCGGTCGTCCATCACACCCAGTGCGGAACCGGTTTCCTCGCCGACGCCGGCTTCCGGCGCCAGGCGGCCGACGCGACCGGCCTGGGCGAGGCCGCCCTGGAGGCGTCCGCGGTCGCCGACCCGCACGTCACGGTGGCGTCCGACGTAGCACGCCTGCTGGCCTCGCCGTCGCGCTCGCCGAAGGTGAGCGTCTCCGGTCACGTGTACGACATCGCGACCGGGCGGCTCACCACCGTGCTTGACGCCCGCTACGCCTAGCACCAAGAGCGTGCGGGCCGGCGTGCCTGTTACGAGGTGACCTTGTCGGCGCGGTGCGGCAGCTTCCAGCCGGCGCGGGGGAAGTGGCAGGTGTACCCCTCGGGGTACCGCTCCAGGTAGTCCTGGTGCTCCGGCTCGGCCTCCCAGAACGGCCCGGCCGGGGTCACCTCGGTGACGACCTTGCCCGGCCACAGGCCGGAGGCGTCCACGTCGGCGATCGTGTCCTCGGCGGTCTTCCGCTGCGCCTCGGTGAGGTAGAAGATCGCAGAGCGGTAGCTGGTGCCGAGGTCGTTACCCTGGCGGTTCAGCGTGCTCGGGTCGTGGATCTGGAAGAAGAACTCCAGCAGGTCCCGGTAGCTGGTCCGATCGGGGTCGAAGACGATCTCGATCGCCTCGGCGTGCCCCTCGTGGTTCCGGTAGGTGGCGTCGGCCACGGAGCCGCCGGTGTAGCCGACCCTGGTGCTGGTCACGCCGGGGAGCTTGCGGATGAGGTCCTGCATGCCCCAGAAGCAGCCGCCGGCGAGGATGGCCTTCTCGGTTGTCATGATGCGCTCCCGGTTTCTGTGGCGGGTTGGAACAGCTGAAACCGCGTGCTGGCCCTGGTTATTTCGGTATTAGACCAGTTCCAGCTGGATGGGCATGGACGGGTCGCCCGCGGCCCGCCGGGCGTGGGTGAAGGCCTCGTCTTCGATGCGGTGGTGCAGGGCCCGCAGGTCGGCCGCCGGGGCGGTGTTGACGGCGAGGACAATCTCGGGGTCCCGGCCGTCGCCGATGACGCGGCCCTTTGCCGAATCCACGCCGTGGTAGGCGCTGACCTCGCTGGTCAGGGCGTCGATGAGGGCCGCGGGCCGCAGGATGGTGGTGCCCTCGTCGGTGCTGCTGCCGATGGTGATGTCCCCGGCCCGGTCGCTGGAGGCCAGCAGGGCGACGATCCAGCGCAGGCAGGCGAGGGCGATGAGCGTGCAGCCGACCGCGATCACCGGCCACAGCCATTCGCCTTGGTCGCTGAAGTAGTCGCTGACGCGGTTGTCCGACAGGACCCGCCGGGAGAACGAGTCGCCGAACGCGCCGGTGGACGCGACCATCGCCGCCCCGCCGGCGGCCAGGAAGAGCAGCCCGAACAGGGTCAGCATGAAGCGGTTGGTGCGGTCGGCGTGCATCAGCGCCTCCCGGGCACGACGCGCACGGTCAGCCGGGGCGGGTGCCGCATCTCCAGGCCGTCGAGACGAGCGCCTAGCGCCCGGGTGACGGGCTCGGTCAGGGAACTGGCCGCGACCTGGCCGCGGGCGCTGGAGGACGCGGTAACGCGGGCGCGCTGCCGGTTGACCCGGACGGTGGCCCCGGTAATGCCGTCGACCCTGGTCGCCTCGGTCCGGAGCATCCGGGCCAGCCCGCGCCGGGTCACGGTGGCCTCGGTGGCCTCGTCGGAGGTCCCCAGCGGCAGCCGGGTAACGCGGCGACGCTTGACCTCAAAGATCACGAGTATCAGCCCGATGGCCATGAGGACCGCGGCCCACACCTTGACTACCGTGGCGTCCCAGCTGGTCGTGCTCGCCCACTCGTACCAGGTAGGCCAGGGCACCAGCAGCGGGCTATTGTCCACGGCGAAGCCGATGACCTCGGCGACGGTGACAACGGTGACGGCGAGCAAGGCCAGAGCCAGGATGAAGGCCAGCGGACGGTTGACCACGCGCATCTGCGGTTCCTCCTTACCTGACGCGGGGCGGCGGGGTGATGTCGGTGGCCAGGCCGGACACGATGATGTGGACCTCGTCGACCTCCACGCCGGCCAGCTCCATGACCCGGTCCCGGACATGGCGGCGAACCTGCGCGGTGACCTCGGCGACCGAGGCGCTCCAGCGGACGGATATCTCCAGGTTCACGTAGGCCTTCGAGCCGTCCACGTGCACCGAGATCTTGGGCAGCGCGTCCAGGTCCATGCCCCGCACGCCCAGGTGACCCGCGCCCGGGACAGCGCGCCCGAGCATCCGCGCGGCGGCGGCTCCGGCATCCGGGTTCTCGACGGCGGCCATCGCGGCGATCTTGCTGACCACGCTGTCGGCTACGGTGATCCGGCCCAGTTCGGAGCCGCGGGCCAGCGAGTCGGTGCGGGTGGCCGGCGGAGAGGCCGGGTCTCGGCTACGGCGGTCATTTGCTGCTACGGCGGCCGCGAGACAGCCACCACTGAGTATCGACGTCGCCGTTGATGATCTTGGCCGCGACGTAGCCGATCGCGGCGAACAGGGCAACGATCAGCATTTCGCCGAAGCTGCGGAACACAACGGTCAGGCCGAGCACCAGCCCGGTTGCGGTGGCGAGCACTATGCGAAGGTTCATCTTTTTCACCTCCAGGATGCGGAACGGACGGTGCCGAGGCCGGCTGGCCGGCTAGCGGCGGTGGGCCGTGGCGAGGCGGCCCACGGGGCCGGTGGGCGAGCAGCCGGCGGGTCATCGATGTCAGCGATGGTCACGTCGACCGGGCGCGGCCCGGCCACCGGGGCCAGCGCCGTGGTGATTCGCGCGGCCAGCTCGGCCGCCGGGATTCCCCACGCGGAACGGACCTGCACCCGGATCCGGCTGTCGTCCACGGCCACGCCGGGGACGATACGGCCGGGAAGGTACGAGGCGACCTCGCCAAACGGGCCGCCGTCGAGCGCGGACACCCCGTCGCAGCCGCGTACTACGGCGGCGACGGCGTCGATCTCCGCGCTGTCGGACAGGGCGGGCCCGGGCACGTCCGGTGGGGAGGCGATCATGACACCCGCGAGCCGGAAGACGTGTCCTCGTCGCCGTCGGTGGCCAGGTAGACGTCGTCGACGGCGATGTTGACCTCAACGACGCGCAGGCCGGTCATCCGCTCGACGGACTGCTTGACGTTGCGCTGGATGCTACGGCCCAGCTCGGCGATGGCGACGCCGTACTCGACCACGATCTCCAGGTCGATGGCCGCTTCCTTCTCCCCGACTTCCACCCCGACGCCCTGGGCGACGTTGGGGCCGGTGCTGCCGGGGATGCGCTCGCGGACGGCGCCGAAGGCACGGGTGCCGGTGCTGCCCATGGCGTGCACGCCGGCGATTTCCCGGCAGGCCTTGCCGGCGATCTTCTGCACGACGTTCTCGGCGACGGTTATCTGGCCTTGGCCGGTGGCGAGCTGCTCACGGGGAGCGGGCACGGACGTGCGGGAACTGGTCGAGGACTCGGCGCGGGTGCTGGTCGGGGACTCGGTTGCTTCCGGTGATGACGACTGGCTCATCAGGCAAGCTCCTTCTGGCGTTGCGGCGGTCCCGCCGCCAGGACGGCCATGCGGGATGTTTTACCTGGTTAGACACCGTCGGCCGGAGATCCTCGCAGCCTTGCGGAACTATTTCCCATCGTGCATATCCGGGTATGACCCGGGTAACTGAGCGCAACCGGGTGTCCGGGCCGCACACAGGGGGACTGGCAGTGAAGGCAGCGACTGCAGGCGGACAGGCCTGTCGTGGGGGATGCCTACCTGGTGGCCCGTGCCCGGGAAGGCTACCTGGACGCCTACGAGCTCCTGGTCCAGCGGCACTCGGCCATGGCCTACCGGGTCGCCCTGCGCCTGACCGGCAATCATCACGACGCACAAGACGTCGCCCAGGAAGCACTGATCGCCGCGTGGGAGAACCTAGACCGATTCCGGGGCGAGTCGTCGTTTTCCACCTGGCTGTACCGGATCGTCACCCGCCGGGCGCTGAACAAGGCCACCAGGGGAGGGGATACCCGCTCCCTCGACCTGCTGCCGGAGGTAGCCGACCCGGCCATGGAGCCCGCCGGCAAGGCCGAGCGCGACCTCGCAGGCGTCGCCGTCGCCGACGCGCTGCTCTCCCTGCCGTTTCCGCAGCGGACGGTGATCGTCCTGCACCATTTCGAGGGACTGTCATACGCTGAGATCTCAAGCGTGACTGGTGCTACCGAGCCGGCCGTCCGCAGTCACCTTTTCCGTGCACGCCGGGCGCTGGCGAAGACGCTACAAGAATGGAAGTGAGCGGCCGGTGACCGACCCCATGCCCGCGCGCCTTCTGCTGGACGCTGCCTCCCTGCCGTGCGGCGCCGACGTCGACCTCCTGCTGGAGCAGGCCGCGCAGGGCCACGGCGCCGAACGCGACGCGCATCAGCGCGGCTGTGTCCACTGCCAGGCCTCGCTGGGCGAGTTCACCACCGTCTGGAGCCCGGTCGCTGAGCTGGCGGCAGCCCCGGTCACCGCACCGCCCGGCCTGGTGACGGCGGTGATGACCCAGGTACGCGAGCTGGTTCACGACGCCTGGTACACGCTGGAGATCACCGAGATCGGCGCGGTACGGATCGCCGTTGACGATGGCCGGTGACGGCCGCTGATGGGGGAGGACCAGTCTCGCGAGGCTCGCCGGGCGTTCATCCGTGACCGCCACCCGGACCACGGCGGTGATCCGGGTACGTTCATCGCTGGCCTGCGGGCACTGGACGCCTGCAGGCCGGAGGAGAACGCGACGCTGCCGGGGGTGGTCGTCGTGCGGCGGCGGGCCTGGCTCATCCGGAGGGCGGGCGCGGTGGTGCGGCGGCTGCGCAACGAGCCCCAGGCGCCACGGGTGCGCTTATCTGGTCCTTCGCCGGAAAAACCTCGGGCGCTGGCCCCCGCTACGGGGTTGCCGAGTGCCACGGGAAGCGGTCAGCCGGCGCGTTCTCACGAAGCAGGTCCGCGAGATTGACCACAATGGCAGGCCAGCAGCGCATACTGGAGGGGATGAAGCCTGCCCGCGCCGCGACCCGGCGTTACCTGCCCACCAGTCCCTTCAAGCCGCCGCCTCCCGCGCCGCCTGCCGATCAGTTCGAGCCGCAGGACATGGTCACGCACGACAAGTACGGACTTGGCCGTGTCACCAGGGTCGAGGACGACACCGCCGTGGTCGTCGACTTCGGCCGACAGCAGGTGCGCATCGCGACGCCCTGCGCCAAGCTGACCAAGCTCTGACAGGCCGGCGGCGCCGCGAACGCGGCGGCCTGGTCTATCGTTGCAGGATGCCGGACGCGCACCGCAGGGCGCGCGCCGCGGCCTACTGATATGCCGCGAGCAGGGCGCGGGCTCGGCAGCCCGGCAGAGGCGCAGGACCTGATTATCGGCAGGCGGCCACCGCACGCCCCCGGATGACTGTAAAATGCTTAGCGCAGCTTCTGTGTACGTGCTTCATGACGCGCTCGCGGATTTACTGCCGGGCTTCCGCGCGGTGCGGGGCTCTCTGTACGCAAGGAGAAAAGCGCGTGGCGCAGGGAACAGTCAAGTGGTTCAACTCGGACAAGGGCTTCGGGTTTATCAGCCCCGATGACGGAGGCCAGGACGTCTTCGTCCACTTCTCCGCGATCGAGTCCAACGGCTACCGCAGCCTTGAGGAAAACCAGCGGGTCGAGTTCGACATCACGCAGGGCCAGAAGGGTCCGCAGGCCGAGCACGTCCGCGCGATCTGACTCTGATCACCGGGTAGCGCCGTCGTCCGTCCGGACCAGTCAACACTGGCCCGGACGGCCGGCGGCGTGTCCGTTGTGCGCGGGCGGTGCCCGGCACAAACCGGCCAGGGAGGCTGGCAGGCTGCCGCGCGCGCGCGGCACCCGGGTCGAGATCGGAGCGCACGATGAAGGCAGTTCGTTTCAGCCGTTCGGGGGCCCAGAGGTCCTCGAGATCGTGGATCTCCCCGATCCGCATCCGGGTCCCGGCGAGGTCCGGATCGCGGTGCGCGCGGCTGGCGTCAACCCGAGCGACTGGAAGAAGCGCAGGGGCCTGATGGACGAGGGGCTCCCGCAGACCATGGGCTACGAGGCGGCGGGCGTCGTCGACGAGCTCGGCGAGGATGTCGCGGACGTGGCCGTCGGCGATGGCGTGTTCGGCTTCTCCGCCGAGGGCTCGGCCCAGGCCGAGCTGGCGGTGCTGGCCTACTACGCGCCGATCCCCCCGTCGCTCGACTTCGTCGGCGCGGCCGCGTTGCCGGCCGCCATCGAGACGGCCGCACGGGCGCTCGGCCAGCTTGGCGTGGGAGCGGCAGCACGCTGCTCGTCAACGGCGCCTCCGGAAGCGTTGGCAGCGCCGCGGTCCAGCTCGCCGTGGCGCGCGGAGCGCGCGTGATCGGCACCGCCAGTCCCGCCAACCACGACTACCTGCGCTCCCTGGGCGCCGAGCCCGTCGCCTACGGCGAGGGCCTGGTCGGGCGGGTTCGCGCGCTCGCGCCCGACGGCGTCACCGTCGCGCTCGACGTGGCCGGCAGCGGCGTCCTGCCCGAGCTCATCGAGCTCGCGGGCGGCCCGGGGCACGTCGTGACGATCGCCGACTTCGCTGGCGCGAAGCGGTACGGGGTGGCGTTCAGCAGCGGGGACGCCGGCCGTGCGGTCCACGTGCTCGCGGAGATCGGCCAGCTCATCGAGTCCGGGCGGTTCTCGCTCCCGGTCGCGCGGACCTTCCCGCTCGCCGAGATCGCGGAGGCGCACCGCGTCAGCGAGGACGGCCACGCCCGCGGGAAGCTCGTGCTGCTGGTCGGCTGATGCGACCGTTCGTGATGCGGCTCGTCAGTTAAAAGCCTGCCGGCAGATGCCGCTGGACGAGGCGCCTGACGTGCGGTTATGTCCGCCACCGGGCGTGCCTGGCCTGCCGGGTGAGGGACAATAGCCGGGTGGGGCGCGACATTCGGGCAGTCACGATCAGCGACGAGGACCGGCGGGTCTACGACGACAAGCTGCGTCGCTCGCTCGACGCGCTCACCCAGATGCTGCGCGAGCAGGTTTTCGAGGCCGGCCCGTCGCGGGTGGGGCTGGAGATCGAGCTGCACCTGGTCGGTGGCGCAGACGGCGCCGTCCATGCGCAACGAGCAGGTGCTGGACGCGATCACCGACCCGGCGTGGGAGACGGAGCTCGGGCGGTTCAACCTGGAGGTCAACGTGCCGCCCCGGCAGCTGTCCGGGGTCGCGCTGGCGGAGCTGGAGCAGCAGGTCCTGGCCAGCTTCAGCGCCGTCGACCAGAAGGCGCGCGGCGCCGGCAGCCGCCTGGTCATGATCGGCATCCTGCCCACGCTGGGCGAGCAGCACATGAGCGAGCGGACGCTGTCGGCCGACGCGCGCTACCGGGTGCTGAACGAGCAGATCCTCGCCGCCCGCGGCGAAGACATGCGCATCGAGATCGACGGCGCGGAAAGGCTCCTGACGTACGCGGACAGCATCACGCCCGAGGCCGCCTGCACCAGCGTGCAGCTGCATGTCCAGGTCACCCCGGATGCCTTCGCCGGCTACTGGAACGCCGCCCAGGCCATCGCCGGCCCCCAGGTCGCGCTGGCGGCCAACTCCCCGTTCCTGTTCGGCCGGCAGCTGTGGCACGAAACCAGGATCACCCTGTTCCAGCAGGCCACCGATACCCGGCCGGAGCCGCTGAGGCGCCAGGGGCGTGCGGCCGCGGGTCTGGTTCGGCGAGCGCTGGATCACCTCGGTCGTCGACTTGTTCGAGGAGAACGTCGAGTACTTCCCGGCGCTGCTGCCGATCTGCGACGACGAGGACCCGCTCACGGCGCTGGAAGCGCGGCGCTGTCCCGCAGTTGGGTGAGATGAGCCTGCACAACGGGACGGTCTACCGCTGGAACCGCCCCGTCTACGCCACCGCGGAAGGCCGGCCGCACCTGCGGGTGGAGAACCGGGTCCTGCCGGCCGGCCCAACGGTGGCCGACATCGTGGCCAACGCGGCGTTCTACTACGGGCTGGTGAGGGCCCTGGCGCAGGAGCAGGATCCGGTCTGGACCCAGCTGCCCTTCGCGACCGCCGCCGGCAACCTCCGGGAAGCCGCGCGCCACGGCATGAGCGCCCGGCTTTCCTGGCCGGGGCTCGGCGAGGTGCCGGCGGCCGAGCTCGTGGCTCCGCCACCTGCTGCCGCTGGCGCGCGAGGGCCTGCGCCGCTGGGATGTTAACTCCGGCATCGCCGACCGGCTGCTAGGCATCATCGAGCAGCGCTGCCTGTCCGGCCAGACCGGGGCGGCCTGGCAGATTGAGACGGTCGCGGCACTCACCCGGAGCGGAGCCGACCGGGAGCGGGCGCTGTCGGTCATGACCGAGCGCTACATCGAGCACATGCACACCAACGAGCCTGTGCATACCTGGCCCGTCAGCTCGTAGGGCGGCCGCGCAGGCCCTCCCGGCAGGACCTGCGCGGCTCGCGCGACGACCCTTCGACTGATCGCTGTCTGTCCGGCTCAGCGATCGGCTCAGCTCCGGTTTACGGCTTCGCCGGGTGCGGGTTGCCGAGGTAGGGGAAGGAGCCGAGGGTGTCGGTGTGCGGGTTGAGCCCGGTGGGAGGCGCCTCGTTCTTGGTCAGGAAGGCGACCCGGACGTTGATCACGTCCTCGGTGAACATCCGGCCGTTGGGATAGGCGGCCGGACGTGCGGGGTCGAAGTGCAGCACGTCGGGAAGGATGCCGTGCTCGTCGAGCACGGCGATCGCCTCCTCCTGGGTGTAGCCGCCGGTGTGGCCGAGCAGGTGGACGAACTGATCGGTCCACCGTTCCCTGTCGCCGGCCGGCTCGCTGGCGTTGTACTCCTCCTTCGTGTCGTCGGTGTTGAAGAAGCTGCTCACCGACGGGTGGCCCGCCCGGTCAACGTGCACCAGCTCCCCGCCGCGCCTGAGGCTGCACCGGCCCCAGACGTGCAGTTCCGGGCTCGGTGCCAGCTCGGCCGTGGGCACCTCGATCGCCATGGAGAAGACATTGGCCTCGGTGTTGGAGTCAACGCCGGTCCACGGGGACTTTCCCGGGGTGACATGCGGCTCGGTGAAGTTCCGCTTGCCGCTGGTGTCGAAGAGGTTCTTGATGCCGTCGTAATCGAAGTAGAAGGCATCGCTCCGGCTCCCGGCGAACACTTTCGTGTCCCCGACGGTGACGAACTCGGCCGTCGGCCCGAAGGAAACCCGGGCACCGTCGACGATCTTGTCACCCACGGCCTCCGGGTCGCGCGAAACGGCGCCGACGGCCTTGAAGAGGCTGAACGTCTGGGAGCCGTCGGGCCCCGGCTGACTAAATGTCCAGCTGAAGGCGACGTCGGTGAGGTAGTCGCCGTCGTTGTCGATGTTGAGCCGGTACACGGCATCCGGGTGCAGGGCATCCGCGCTGGGATTGGCGTTGAGGATCAGCACCGTCCTGTCGGGGTTGCCGGGGACTCCGAACGCGTACAGGTCGCAGAGATCGAGTCGCTGATCGCCGAGTGGCGGCCCCAGGCTCAGGCCGGTGAAGTGGTTGGACATCGTTATCCTCACTGTCCTTCTATGGCTCATGTGGTCTGGTGCTCAGGCACGATCCGCCGGGTCCTCGTCCCCCCGGGGCCCTCATGATGATGCCCAGCCCGCGCACGGGTAGACACTGTCAGTCAGTCCGGCCGCCTGTACGGTCGGCGCACGTTCAGGGAACGAGGACGGCGGCGCCGTCGAAGCGGCCGGCCTTGAGGTCGGCCTGGGCGCGGTCGGCGGCGTGCAGCGGGTACTCGTGCGTGGTGACCGACAGCTTGTGCGCCCCCGCGAACGCTAGGAACTCCCTGGCGTCCTGCCTGGTATTCGAGGTGACGCTGCGCAGCTGGCGCTCCTGGAACAGGTACCGCTCGTAGGAGAGCGGCGGGATGTCGGTCAGGTAGATCCCGGCGATCGCGAGGGTGCCGCCGCGGTCCAGCGCCGCCATGGCAGGCAGCACGAGGTCCCCGACCGGCGCGAACAGGATCGCAGCGTCTAGCGGCTCCGGCGGCGCGTCCGCCGGCCCGCCGACGAAGGCCGCGCCGAGCGACCGCGCGAGGTCCTGCGCCCGCGAGCCCCGCGTCATCACGTACAGCGTTGCGCCCTGCGCCAGGGCGACCTGCGCGGCCAGGTGCGCGCTGCCGCCGAAGCCGTACAGGCCGAGCCGGCCGCCCGGCGGCAGCTCGGCGCGCCTCAGCGCCCGGTAGCCGATGATGCCGGCGCACAGCAGCGGGGCCAGTTCGACGTCGGAGTAACCGCTAGGCAGCCGGTGCGCGTAGGCCGCCGGGACGGTGAGGAACTCGGCGTAGCCACCGTCCGCGTCCCAGCCGGTGTACGTCGAGGCCGGGCACAGGTTCTCCGCGCCGCGCGCGCAGTAGCGGCAGGTGCCGTCGGTCGATCGCAGCCAGGCTGCCCCGGCCCGGTCGCCGACCGTGAAACCGGACGTGTCGCCAGGCCCGGTGGCGATCACCTCGCCGACCACCTCGTGGCCCGGCGTCACCCCCGGCCGGTGGGTCGGCAGATCACCCTCGGTCACGTGCAGGTCGGTACGGCACACCCCGCAGGCAAGCACCCGCAGCAGCAACTCGCCCGGGCCCGGCTCCGGCACGGGAGTATCCCGCTCCACCAGCGGCTTCGTGGCCCCGTCCACCGGCCCTGGCCGGTCAACATGCCATGCCCGCATCGCACCTCCCCCCGCGATCCGCACGCCGACCGGAAACGAGTCGCGATCGAGTCGTCGGCGTGACGGCTGAAGAGGTTGTAATACCCAGCCGCCAGGTTCATTATGGCTGCGGCGACGCCGCAGCGGCGTGGGATGATGCGGGCATGAGCCGAGTTGTCGTGATCGGGGCTACCGGGCACGTCGGGACTTTCCTGGTGCCGCGGCTGGTACGCGGCGGCCATGAGGTGATCGCGCTGAGCCGGGGTACGCGGGAGGCATACCGCACGAGCCCGGAGTGGAACTCGGTCACCCGGGTCACCGTGGACCGGGACGCGGAGGACAAGGCGGGCACGTTCGGGGGGCGGGTCGCGGACCTGCACGCCGACGTGGTCATCGACCTGATCTGCTTCACCGCGGACTCGGCGCGGCAACTGGCCGACGCGCTGCGGCCGGCCCGCCCGCTGCTGGTGCACTGCGGGACGATCTGGGTGCACGGCCCGGCGCTGCGCGTGCCGGTCACCGAGGACGAGCCGCGCACCGCCTACGGCGAGTACGGCACGGGCAAGGCGGAGATCGAGGCGCTGCTGCACCGGGAGACGCTGGCCGGCGGCGTGCCCTCAATCATCTTGCACCCTGGGCATATCACCGGCCCGGGCTGGCCGGTCATCACGCCTGCTGGCAACCTGGACCCGGCCGTGTGGACCCGGCTGGCCACGGGCCAGCCGGTGGCCCTGCCCGACCACGGGCTCGGCATCCTCAACCACGTGCACGCTGACGACGTGGCCCAGGCTTTCGAGCTTGCCCTGACCCGGCCAGCCGCGATCGGGTCCAGCTTCCACGTGGTGGCCGGGCAGGCCATGACCTTGCGCGGGCTGGCCGCGGGGGTAGCCGAATGGTTCGGCCGCGAGCCAGAACTGGACTTCGTGGACTGGGCCGAGTTCGAGCGGCGCTCGGCAAGCGAGCACGCCGAGGCTACCCGGGAACACACCTTCCGCAGCATCGCCGCGAGTATCGACCGGGCCCGGGCCGTGCTCGGCTACGCGCCGCGGTACAGCACGCTCGCAGGCGCTGCACGAGGCGTTGACCTGGCTGGTCGCCAACGGTCGGGTCGATGTCGGCGGCCAGCAGTTCTAGTCGGCTGATCGCCCCGGCTCCGCGGGCCCGGGGGACTGGCGCTCACCGAAGCTGACGTCGATGTTCTCGAAGGTCTTGTGCCGTTCGGTCTTCGCGTAGGAGGTGTAGGCACGCCGGTCCGCGGGGGTGAGGTCCGCGTTGTCGGTAAACGGCGCGAGCAGGCTGCGCGGCCATAGCTGCCCGGCACGCACCGCGTTGAATTCCGCGCAGAGCACCGTGGTGAGCGCGCCGACGTAGATCCAGGCAAGCGTGCCAAGGACGAGCGCGAACAGGCCGTAGGTGGCGGTGGCGCCCTTGATCTCGCTTCCGAGCAGCAGCGTGCCGACCCACTGCAGGGCCTGCCAGGTCACGGCGGCGGCGACCGCGCCGGCGAGGACCTGCCGGATCGCGACGCGGCGCGCGGTCAGGACCCGGAACGCCACGACGAACAGCGTCACGTTCAGCGCGACCGCCGCCGCGGTCGCGAGCACCCGCACGCTACCGCCCAGGCTGGCACCGTAGGCGTCGGCGGCGGCGCCCAGCGCGGACAGCACCGTGGTGACAATGACACTGGCACCGCCGAAGGCCAGCATCAGCAGGCTCCGCAGCCGGGACCAGACCGGGTTCGGGCGGGAGTCGCGCGGGACGCCCCACACCTTGTTAAGCGTGTTCTGGACGGCCTGGACGACGCCCAGGCCGCCGTAGACGCAGCCCAGCATGCCGATGATCAGGCCCGGTGTGCTGCCGTGGAAGGACCGGATGTTCGCGGTGATCTGACCGCCGATGACGGGGAACTGGGCCAGCGCGGAATCCAGCACCTGGCGCTGCAGGTTCGGGTCGCCGTGCAGCGCGTACCCCAGGATCGTGGCCAGCAGGAGGAGCAACGGGAACGCCGCAATGAACCCGTAGTAGGTGATCTGCGCAGCGAGATAGGTGCCCTGGTCGTCAACGAACTTGTACAGCACCGCCACCGGCAGCCCCGCCCAGCGGTGCCGCCGCTGGTAGGCATCAGCCCGCCTGATCATGCTCATCGAGGCTCCCTCACGCCCTGCCGCTTGATCGTACAGCGGGCCCGCCTTCTAGTACCGCAGCAGCGACCTGTTAGCCGCCGCTCGGCTGGTTCAGCGGCCAGGTCCCGGGGGTACGTAAAGCGCAGCGCTGAAGTCACCTTTGAGCCGCCCCGTTCACCGTGTGGCCGTAGGGGCCAGGCGGGCGCGGCCGCAACGGGGGTGTGGTGGCTCAAGACACCGGCATGGCCAATCTCGAGAAGATCGACCACATCGTCGTCCTGATGCTCGAGAATCGCTCGTTTGATCACATGCTCGGATACCTGTCGCTCGAGGGTGAGCGCGGCGACATCGACGGCCTGCGGGAAGAGTTCGCCAACGACCACGACGGACGCAGCTACCCGGTCCGCCACCTTGAGACCACGGCGATCCCCGATGACCCCGATCACTCCGCCAGATCTGTGGACCTTCAGGTCGGTGGCGGGAAAATGAGCGGTTTCGTGGCCAGCTTCGCCGACACGCTGTCCCGCCATGGGGTTCCGGACGGAGACCCGGGCCGCGTGATGGGCTACTACCACGCCGCCGACGTCCCGGTCTACGATCACCTCGCCAGACAGTTCGCTGTCTGTGATCACTGGTTCAGCTCAGTTCCCGGTGCGACCTGGCCCAACCGCCTCTACGCGATTTCCGGCCGCGCCGCGCGCAGTCGCGATGACCTGCCCCGCCACGTCCCGCCGATGTATGACCAGCCGTCGTTCGTACGGCACCTCGATGCCTGCGGCGTCACGTGGCGCTGGTATTCCTTCGAAGTGGGGACCCTGCGTCTCGCCGACGCCCGTTACGCACTCGGACACCATGACCGGTTCGCGTTTTTCAGCAAGGAGAACCTGAACTGGAAAACCGAGCTTGAGATCAGGATCGACACCCTGGCGGCGAGCTTCCTCGAGGACGCGGCGCGGGGCACGCTCCCCTCGGTCTCCTGGATCGACCCGAACTTCAGCAATTTCAACCCCATCGGCTTCCAGCCCAACGACGACCACGCGCCAGCGGACATCAAAGACGGCCAGGAACTCGTGCTCGCGGTCTACCACGCGCTGGCTACCGGCCCGCAGTGGGAGAAGACGATGCTGGTCATCTTCTATGACGAGCACGGCGGTTTCTACGATCACGTCCCGCCTCCCGCCGCGGCCGACGACAACCGGGAGATGTTCGGCCGCTACGGCGTGCGGGTGCCCGCGCTGATCGTCTCACCGTGGGTCGAGCCCGGCTCGGTATCAACGACGGTTTTCGACCACACCTCGATCATCAAGACGATCCTGCTGCGCTTCGCCCCCGCCGCGCTCAACCAGCCCAAGCGACACCGCAGTCTGCTTGCCCGGGCCGCGAGCGCCGGGAAGCCGCAGTACCTGGGAACACGCGTGGCGCAGGCCCATGATCTGGGAGAACTGCTCACGCTTACCGCACCACGGCCGGCCCCGAACCGGGTCACCCTGATCCATGACGCTGCCGCGCACGCGGCCGCCAGACTACGGGGAGCGAAAATCCACGGCGAAGAGTTCGGCCCGCAGCCGGCAACCGATCTCCAGCTCAGGATCGCCGCAGCGGCCCGCGAGCTGAGAAGGCGGGGACACCCCGAAAATCGGCCGTAGAAGCGGTGTCCGAGGGTCGCGGCCTAGTCATGATGCACTGCCAGTGTCGTCTGCCGCTTCGAAAAGCTTGCGGTAGGCGCCGTAGCCCTCGCGTTCCAGGTCGTCGACCGGGACGAAACGGAGGGCGGCGGAGTTGATGCAGTAGCGCAGGCCTCCCGCTTCCTTGGGCCCGTCATGGAACAAGTGCCCCAGGTGGCTGCCGCCGTGGGCGGAGCGGACCTCAGTCCTGGGTATCAGGAGGCGGAAGTCGCGGCGCGTGACCACGTTGCCCGGCTCGATCGCAGCCGTGAAGCTCGGCCAGCCGGTGCGGCTGTCGAACTTGCTGACCGAGGCGAACAGCGGCTCGCCGGACACGACGTCGACGTAGATGCCGGGCTCCTTATTGTCCCAGTACTCGTTCCTGAACGGCGGCTCGGTGCCGTTCTTCTGCGTGACCCGGTACTGCTCCGGGGTCAGCTGGGAGAGGGCCTCGGGGTCCTTGCCGAAATTGTCAGCCATGTCAGCTCCCTGATTCTTCGGCCAGGCGCTTCAATGCTGGGATCAGTGCGTCGATGTCCTGGCCGGTGCGGAACGCCACGATCGTCGTGCCATTGCTATCAGCTTTCCCACCAGGCGTCGCGTACAGGCCAATCACCAGGTTCAGGGCCTCGCCCACTTCGCGGACCGGCTCGGGGCTTTCTCCGCGCAGCCAGCGGCGCAGGACGTGGTTGTGGGCGGCGACCACGGCCGCGGCCATGAGTTCGGCACGCAGCGGGGCGGGCTCGCTCATGTCAGATTCGGCCGTATCGGCCATCCAGCCGGCGATGAACTCGCGAAACAACCGCTGGTAGCGGGCGACACTGACGATCTCGCGGTCGCGAAGAGCAGGGACCCTGCTGGTGAGCCGGTACCGGAGGCGGGCCAGGTCCCCCTCTTCTATGTAGTGGAGCAGGACTAGTCGCACCGCGTCGGACACGGCCACCAGGGCGGTGCCATGGCTGGAAGTGCGCAGGCGTTCATCAATCCGCTGCAGAAGCAGGTCATGGTCGGGGAAGATCACGTCTTCCTTGGAACGGTAATGCCGGAAGAACGTGGTGCGGCCCAGGCCGGCGCGCTCGGTGATGTCATCGACGGTGGTCTGCTCGTAGCCGCGCTCGTTGAACAGGGCGAACGCGGCGTCGGCCAGGCGCTTGCGCACCGTTGGCTTGGTCATGACGTCTTCCCCAATCTCGCGGGTTGCTGCCACTTGCAGACCGGTTCAGGAACTCAGTACCATATTAATGGTATTTGATACCGAAGGAGTGGTCTAGTTGAGCGATGCGCCCCTCAGCGAGTCAGGCCTGCCGCTAGCACCTGTCTACGGCCCGGGTGCGCTTGAAGGCTTCGTCCCTGACACCGACCTTGGGGTCCCCGGCCGGTTCCCGTTCACCCGCGGCGTTTACCCGTCGATGTACACGGGGCGGCCGTGGACGATGCGGCAGTACGCGGGCTTCGGGACGGCGAAGGAGTCCAACGCGCGCTATCACGAGCTCGTCGCCAACGGCACCGGCGGACTGAGCGTCGCCTTCGACCTGCCGACCCAGATGGGATACGACTCCGACGATCCGATCGCTCGCGGCGAGGTTGGCAAGGTCGGTGTGGCCATCGACTCCATCGATGACATGCGCACCTTGTTCAGCGGGCTGCCGCTGGATGCCATCTCCACATCGATGACGATCAACGCGCCCGCCGCCACGCTGCTGTTGCTCTATCAGCTGGTCGCGCAGGAGCAGGGCATCCCTGGCAGCAAGCTATCCGGCACGATCCAGAACGATGTACTCAAGGAGTACATCGCCCGCGGCACCTACATTTACCCGCCGCGGGAGTCGCTCCGGCTGATCAGTGACATCTTCGCCTACTGCCAGACCGAAATCCCGCGCTGGAACACGATCTCGATTTCCGGGTACCACATGGCTGAGGCTGGCGCTACTCCCGTTCAGGAGATCGCCTTCACCATCGCCAACGCTAAGGAGTACGTGCGGGCCGCGATCGCCGCGGGGCTGAACGTCGATGACTTCGCGCCGCGGCTGTCGTTCTTCTTCGTCGCCAGGACCACGATCCTGGAAGAGATCGCCAAGTTCCGTGCCGCCCGGCGGATCTGGGCGAGGATCATGCGGGACGAGTTTGGTGCCAAGAACCCGAAGTCGCAGATGCTCCGGTTCCACACCCAGACAGCGGGGGTGCAGCTGACCGCTCAGCAGCCGGAGGTCAACCTGGTCCGGGTCGCGCTCCAGGCCCTGGGGGCGGTGCTTGGCGGGACCCAGTCCCTGCACACCAACTCCTACGACGAGGCCATCGCCCTGCCGAGCGAGAAGGCAGCGCGGCTGGCCCTGCGCTCTCAGCAGGTCATCGCCTACGAGACCGACGTGACTAAGATCGTGGACCCGTTCGCAGGCTCCTACGCCATCGAGTCGTTGACCGGCGAACTGGAGGCCGCGGCGATGACGCTGATCGACGCGGTCGAGGAACGGGGCGGTGCGGTCGCCGCGATCGAGCAGGGCTTCCAGAAGAACGAAATCGAGGCCGCCGCCTACCGGGTCGCCCAGCAGATCGACGGCGGCGAGCGCACCGTGGTCGGAGTCAACAGGTTCGTCACGGACGGAGAGGAACCCTACGAGCCGCTGCGCGTCGACCCGCAAATCGAGGCCGACCAGCGAGAGCGCCTCGCCGTGCTGCGCGCCGAGCGAGGCAACCAGGCCGTCGCGCGGGCGCTCAGCGAACTGCGCCGCACCGCCGCGGGAAGCGGCAACGTCCTGCCTCCCCTGCTGGAGGCACTCAAGCTGCGGGCCACCGGCGGGGAGGTCGCCAACGCGCTGCGCGACGTGTGGGGCGTCTACCAGCCAAACGACGCCTTCTGACCGCCCGCGTTGAAGACCATGTGCCGAAGGAGACAAGGTTGAGGAACTGCCGGTGAATATCGTCGTCTGCGTTAAGCAGGTGCCCTACACAGGGGAGGTGCGCCGGTGATCGCCCGGATCGTCATTGGCCTCGGGCTGACGGTGATCGCGTTCGTGGTGGCGGGGCACAGGCTGTGGTGGCTGAAGCGGCTGGCGTTCAGCGGCCAGCCGGCGCCGGAGCGGCTGCAGTACGCCAGGCGGCACCCGGGCCGTGAGGCGGAGACCCAGCTGACGGAGGTCATCGGGCAGCGGAAGCTGCTGAAGTGGTCGGTGCCTGGCGCGGCGCACGCGGCGACGTTCTGGGGCTTCATCGTGCTGCTGCTGACAATCATCGAGGCCTACGGGTCGCTGTTCTCCCGGACGTTCTCTATCCCGGGGATCGGGCAGTCGGCCGCGCTCGGGTTCATCGAGGACCTGTTCGCCACCGGGGTCCTGGCCGGGATCATCACGTTCACGGTCATCCGACTCCGGAACGACCCGCACAGGGAGGGCCGCCGGTCGCGGTTCTTCGGCTCGCATACCCGCGCCGCCTGGCTCGTCCTGCTGATGATCTTCCTGGTCATCGCCACCTTGCTGGTTTACCGGGGGGCGCAGGAGAACACCGGCGTGTTCCCCTACGAGGGTGACGGGGCCTGGCCGTTCGCGTCCTGGGTGGTCGGGAAGTGCGCTGCACCCCCTGGGCTACGGGGTCAACAGCGTGCTTGAGGTGGTGTTCATCCTCCTCCAGCTGGCGGTGGTGCTGGGCTTCCTGGTGATCGTGACCTACTCCAAGCACCTGCACATCGGCCTGGCCCCGCTGAACGTGATGTTCTCCCGCCGCCCCAACGCGCTCGGCCCGCTGGAGCCGATGCGGTCGGCGGGGAAGGTGCTCGACTTCGAGGAGGCCGACCCGGACACCGACACGTTCGGGATCGGGAAGGTCGAGGACCTGACGTGGAAGGGCATGCTCGACCTGGGCACCTGCACCGAGTGCGGCCGCTGCCAGTCGCAGTGCCCGGCGTGGGCGACCGGCAAGCCGCTGTCGCCCAAGCAGCTGATCCTCGACCTGAGGGACCACGCGTTCGCCAAGGCCCCCTACCTGCTGGCGGATGAGGAAGACCGGGTCGGCCTGTCGGAGGCGGTGCTCGGCCGAGGCGGCCCGGCCGCTGGTCGGCGGGGTGGCGGAGCTGGGGGTGATCGACCCGGAGGTGATCTGGGCGTGCACCAACTGCGGCGCGTGCGTGGAGGAGTGCCCGGTCGACATCGAGCACATCGACCACATCAACGGGATGCGCCGCCACCAGGTCCTGGTCGAGTCCGCGTTCCCGCACGAGGCGACCACGATGCTGAACAACCTGGAGCGCCGGGGCAACCCGTGGGGCATGGCCGAGGACAAGCGGCGTGAGTGGATCACCGAGCTCGACTTCGAGGTCCCGGTCATCGACGGGACAAGATCCCGGACGACACCGAGTACCTGTTCTGGGTCGGCTGCGCCGGGGCGCTGGAAGACCGGGCGAAGAAGACCACCAAGGCGGTCGCCGAGCTGCTGCACAACGCGGGCGTGAAGTTCGCGGTGCTCGGCCCGGCCGAGACCTGCACCGGCGACCCGGCCCGCCGCCTGGGCAACGAGTTCGTCTACACCATGCTCGCCCAGCAGAACATCGAGACCCTCAACGAGGCCGGCGTGGCCAAGGGCAGCGGGAAGAAGGTCATCGCGTCGTGCGCGCACTGCTTCAACGCCATCGGCCGCGAGTACCCGCAGCTCGGCGGCGACTACGAGGTCGTGCACCACACCGAGCTGCTGTCGAAGCTGGTCGCCGACGGCAAGATCACCCCGGTCAACGAGGCCGGCCAGAAGGTCACCTACCACGACCCGTGCTTCCTCGGCCGGCACAACAAGGTCTTCGCCCCGCCCCGCGACCTCATCGGCGCCGCTCCCCGGCACCAGCGCGCAGGAGATGGAGCGCAGCGGTGAACCGCAGCTTCTGCTGCGGCGCGGGCGGCGCCCGCATGTGGCTGGAGGAGCGGACCGGCGACCGCATCAACGACACCCGCGCCGAAGAGGCACTCGGCACCGGCGCCGACGTCATCGCCACCGCCTGCCCCTACTGCAACGTCATGCTCGGCGACGCCGTCAACGCCAAGAAAGCCACCGGCCAGGCCAGGCAAAACGTCGAGGTCATCGACGTCGCCCAGCTCCTCGTCCGCGCCGTCAAACTCCGCCCTAACCCATCGGAAGGTGCGGCCGATGACCGCCACACGTGACCCGGACCCGCATACGACTGCCGGGAAGATCGCCGGTCTGGAGCGCCGCCGTTATGAGGCGGTCCACGCCGGGTCGGCTGCCGCTGTGGAGAAGCAGCACGCGAAGGGGAAGCTGACCGCGCGGGAGCGGATCGGCCTGCTGCTCGATGAGGGGTCGTTTACCGAGTTCGACATGCTGGCCAGGCACCGGGCGCATGGGTTCGGTATCGAGGCGAACCGGCCTTACGGCGACGGGGTGGTTACCGGGATCGGCACGGTGGACGGGCGCCCGGTGGCGGTGTACTCGCATGACTTCACGGTGTTCGGCGGGTCGCTCGGTGAGGTGTACGGCGAGAAGATCATCAAGGTCATGGACCATGCGATGAAGGTCGGCTGCCCGGTGGTCGGGATCAACGACGGCGGCGGCGCGCGGATCCAGGAGGGCGTGGTCGCGCTGGGGCTGTTCGCGGAGATTTTCTTCCGCAACACCCGGGCCTCAGGGGTGATCCCGCAGATCAGCCTGATCATGGGCCCGGCGGCGGGCGGGGCGGTGTACTCGCCGGCGATCACGGACTTCACGCTGATGGTCGAGGGCACCAGTCACATGTTCATCACCGGCCCGGACGTGATCAAGACCGTTACCGGCGAGGACGTCACGTTCGAGGAGCTGGGCGGCGCGCACGCGCATGCCGCCAGGTCCGGGGTGGCCCACTACCAGGCGGCCGACGAGCAGGACTGCATCGAGTTCGCCAGGCTGCTGCTGTCCTACCTGCCGTCCAACAACCTGGACGAGCCCCCGGCGTTCGCGGTCACCCCGGACTACGAGGCCGGCGAGGCGGACGAGGAGCTGGACACGCTCATCCCGGACTCGCCCAACCAGCCCTACGACATCCACCGGGTCATCGAGACGGTCCTCGACGATGAGCACGTTCTGCGAGGTTCACGAGGCGTTCGCGCCCAACATCGTGGTCGGCTTCGGCCGGGTGGCCGGCGCCCCGGTCGGCGTGGTGGCCAACCAGCCGATGCATTTCGCCGGCTGCCTGGATATAGACGCGTCAGAAAAGGCCGCGCGATTTGTCAGGACTTGCGACGCTTACTCAATTCCCATTCTGACTTTCGTGGACGTTCCCGGTTTCCTGCCCGGCGTCACGCAGGAGTGGGCCGGGATCATCAGGCGGGGCGCGAAGCTGCTGTACGCCTACGCCGAGGCCACGGTGCCGAAGGTCACCGTCATCACGCGCAAGGCCTACGGCGGCGCCTACGACGTCATGGGCTCCAAGCACCTCGGCGGCGACGTCAACCTGGCCTGGCCGACCGCGCAGATCGCCGTCATGGGCGCCCAGGGCGCCGTCAACATCCTGCACCGCCGCGAGCTCGCCGCCGCCGCCAACCCCGACGAGCTACGCGCCCAGCGCACCGCCGAGTACGAGGACACCCTGGCCAACCCGTACATCGCCGCCGAGCGGGGCTACGTGGACGCGGTGATCCGCCCGGCGGAAACGCGGGCCGCCGTCACCAGGGCGCTGATCTCGCTGCGAACCAAACGCGAGACCCTGCCACCCAAGAAGCACGGCAACATCCCGCTGTGAGCGCCGCGGATAACGAGCGACTGCCCGTGATCACCATCACCCGCGGCCGGCCAACGCACGCCGAACTCGCCGCCGTGATGGCGGTGCTGCTTGGCGCGAGGTCACCACGCTCGCCAGCCGTTCCGCCAGCGCCCGCAGCCCCCTCCGCGTGGGCAGACCGCTCCTACGCGCGCAACGGCCTGCCCCGTCCGGGCCCGCGTTCCTGGCGTTCCTCCGCACTGCCACGCTGAAAATCATCGAGGAGAACATGGACACCCAAGCGGGCACGGAAACGGAGCGGGCATGACCATCTCGAAGGTACTCATCGCCAACCGGGGCGAGATCGCGGTCCGCGTCGCGCGGGCCTGCCGCGACGCCGGCATCGGCAGCGTCGCCGTCTACGCCGACCCCGACCGGGACGCGCCGCACGTGCGGGCGGCCACCGAGGCGTTCGCCCTCGGTGGCGACACCCCCGCCGCCAGCTACCTGGACATCGGCAAGATCCTCGCCGCCGCCGCGAAGTCCGGAGCCGACGCGGTCCACCCCGGCTACGGGTTCCTGTCCGAGAACGCCGACTTCGCCCAGGCCGTCCTGGACGCCGGCCTGACCTGGATCGGCCCACCGCCGCAGGCGATCCGTGACCTGGGCGACAAGGTCGCCGCCAGGAAAATCGCCCAGCGGGCCGGGGCACCCCTGGTACCCGGAACCGCCGATCCCGTGGCAGGCGCTGATGAGGTCATCGCGTTCGCCCAGACCCACGGGCTGCCGGTCGCGATCAAGGCGGCCTTCGGCGGCGGCGGCCGCGGCCTCAAGGTCGCCCGCACGCTTGAGGAGATCCCCGAGCTGTACGCCTCGGCCGTCCGCGAGGCCGTCGGCGCGTTCGGCCGCGGCGAGTGCTTCGTCGAGCGCTACCTCGACCGCCCCAGGCACGTCGAGACGCAGTGCCTGGCCGATGCGCACGGCACGGTCGTCGTGGTCTCCACCCGAGACTGCTCCCTGCAGCGACGCCACCAGAAGCTCGTAGAAGAAGCCCCCGCGCCCTACCTGACCGACCACCAGGAGGCGGTGCTACGCGCCGCGTCCAAGGCCATCTTGAAGGAGGCTGGATACGTCGGCGCCGGGACATGCGAGTTCCTCGTCGGCCAGGACGGCGCCATCTCCTTCCTTGAGGTCAACACCCGCCTGCAGGTCGAGCATCCGGTGACCGAGGAAGTCACCGGCATCGACCTGGTCAGGGAGATGTTCCGCATCGCCGACGGCGAGCAACTCGGTTACGACGACCCGGCACCGCGCGGCCACTCGATCGAGTTCCGGATCAACGCCGAAGACCCTGGCCGGAACTTCCTGCCCGCTCCCGGTACCGTCACCGCCTGGCAGCCGCCCTCGGGACCCGGCGTCAGGTTGGACGCGGGCGTCCAGGCCGGATCGGTGATCGGTCCCGCCTGGGACTCGCTGCTCGCCAAACTCGTCATCACCGGCGCCACCCGGAGGCAAGCACTGCAGCGAGCCGCCCGAGCACTCGCCGAGTTCCAGGCCGACGGGCTCGCCACCGCCTTGCCGTTCCACCGGGCCGTGGTCACCGACCCCGCGTTCGCCCCCGAGCTGGCCGACAGCTCCGGCCCGTTCACCGTGCACACCCGGTGGATCGAGACCGAGTTCCGTAACGACCTCCCCCCGTGGGTCGGTGACGGCGCCGGCGCGGCCGGCCTCGACGAGCAGGGCGGCAGGCAGGCAGTCACCGTCGAAGTCGACGGCAAGCGAATCGAGGTCACGCTACCCGCGGCATTCGCCTCCGGTACCGTTCAGCCCCCAGTTCAGAGCAGCGCTCCGCGGCGTCAGCGAGGGCGGGGGCCGACGGCCGCCGCCGCCTCCGGCAACGCCCTGACCGCCCCGATGCAAGGGACCGTCATCAAGGTCGCCGTCTCCGACGGACAGCAGGTGGAAGCGGGCGACCTGATCCTCGTCCTCGAGGCGATGAAGATGGAGCAGCCGGTCAACGCGCACAAGCCAGGGACCGTCACCGGCCTGGCTGCCCAAGCGGGCGGCAGCATCACCAGCGGCGCCGTAATCTGCGAGATTACCGACTTACCCGGCAGGCAGGCGGGCTGTGCAAACGCGAATGGGGCCGGGAACCTTTACGGTTCCCGGCCCCACTCATTCACCGGTAACGCGAAGCCGGTGCGTGCGTCGTGCCGTGTTACGGGCGCAGTACGCCGAGCAGGCCGTCCGCCTCGTGGTTGATACCCGAAGTGAACCAGACCGCGTCGGTGCCACCGGTCGTCGCAGTACCGGGCAGCAGAGCCCACAGGCCCGGCTCGCTGAACGGCTTGCCGGTCGACTTGTCAATGACCTGACCCGTGACCTGGAAGTGACCGTGGTGCTGGGAAACGATGTTGATCCGGCCGTCACCGAAGTTGCCGATGAGGAGCGAGCCGGCGGCAGAACCGAAGCTGGCCGGCGCGATGGCCAGGCCCCAGGGCGCGTTGAGCGCACCGCCCGAGGCGATGCGGGCGATCAGGCGCCCGTCGGTGCTGAACTCGTCGACCACGCCGAGGTGCTTACCGACCGCTTCCCTGCCCGTGCTCGGGTCGGCCTTGTCGAAGGTCACGAAGATGTTGCCGTTCAGCGCCTGCGTGTTGAAGGGCTTGAAGCCGCGCGGCAGCCGCGAGTCCCTGAACTGCCAGGGAGCCGTCTTGACCTGCTGGAAGGTCGAATTGAAGACATCGACCTTGCCCTGGCCGAAGTTGGCGGCGAATAGCTCGTCGCCGTTGCTGGTTGAGGCCTCCGCGAGCCCGGTGTAACTGGCGCCCGGCACGGTGGCCTTGCTCTCGGTGGCACCGATGAGCGGGTCGACCGTGGGGTTCCATGCCTCGATGTGGCCGTCGAGCGTGTCGAAGATGAACGCGGCGGGGGCGCTCTGTGGTCCCGTTGCTCACGACGAACCCGGTACCCGTGTTCGCCACCTGACCCGTGGGGCCCGCGAAGGAGTTCCCCATGGTCACTCGCACCGTCGGCACCTTGGTCACGGTGCTTGAGCCTGCAGGGAGGGTGTAGAGGGTGGAGCTGTTAGTGCCCTGATTGGAGACCCACAGGGGAGAGGTGGGGGAAAAAGAGAGGCCCCAGGGATTCTTCAGATCGGGGTCGGTCAGCGGCGCCATGCCCGGGATGTCGGAGGCCAGGTTGACCTGGTTCAGCTTCAGGTCACCATGCTGCTGGTGCTGCTGCTGCTGGTGGTAAGAGGGACCCGTACTCGCGAACGCCGCGGTCGGAGCGGCGATGGCTAGTCCGCTGGCAGCTGCGATCATCATGGCCAGAGGGCGAGGTGAACGAAGTCGTTTCAAGATCACACATCCTTGTGAGTGGCTATCTCCCACTCGAGGAACGGATCCGCGCGCAACCCAGTTCAACGATTTCAAGAGGCGAAGATCACACTGGCGGTTTGTATCGATGCAGAGCGAAACGGTCACAGGGCTATTGGGTCCCACCCTCGCAGGTGCGTGACGGACTGGCGGTACTCCCACTCGATGGCGTCTTTGAGCAGGTGAGCCAACCGCCCGCCGCTGGTGATGCCGGCGATGTCGGCGACACCGCGGCGGGTCCCAACCGAGACGACGAACCCCTTGTCATGGAAGGTGAACGCATCCAGCGGGCGGCCCTCCAGCTCCGCGTCCAGGTTGCGGGCCACGGTCTCGGCTTCCTCCAGCGCCACCTGCGCCAGCGGGGGCAGCACGTGCCCTGTGCGCGGATCGGTCACCGAGGCGAGGTCGCCGGCGACGTAGATCTCCGGATGGTCCAGCACGCGCAGGTGCCGGTCGACCTTGACGCGGCCGTTATGGCCGGCGGCAACCCCGAATCGGCCATCAGCTCGGGTGCTTTCACCCCGCCCGCCCAGACGAACACGCCGCCTTCCACCAGCTGGCCGTCCTTCAGCCGGAAGCCCTCCTTGGTCGCGGACGCGACCATCGCGTTGGTGCGGATCTGCACGCCCAGGTCGGAAAGGATCCTGGTGGTCTTGTCGATCAGTTGCGGCGAGGAGCCGGCCAAGATGGTGGGGCCCGCCTCGACAAGCTGCACGGAGGGCCGGTCGGGCGCTAGGCCGTGGCCGCTGGCCACCTCGGGCAGCATCTCGGCCAGCTCGCCGGCCAGTTCGACCCCGGTGGCGCCACCGCCGCCGATCACCACGGTCGCCAGGTGGCGTTGCCGCCGGAGCCGGCGGCCGCAGCGTCATCGAGCGCCTTGCTGACCGCCGCCCACACCCGCTCGGCGTCGCTGGCCGAATACAGCGACAGGGCGCGCTCGGCCAGGCCGGGGATGGCGAAGTCGTTGGGCCTGCTGCCCAGCGCCAGCACCAGCCGGCTCCAGCCGATCGGCCCGGCCTCGGTGAGCACCCGCCGGCCGGGCAGGTCCAAACCGCTGATCTCGGTCTGGACGAAGCGGACCCGCTCGGCCAGCATGTCCTGGAGCGGGATGCGCACCGCGTCGGCGGCGCGGGTGCCGCCGGCGACCCGGGGCAGCTCAGTGAGCGCCTGGTGGTAGTCGTGCCGGTCGACTAGGGTCAGCTCCATCCTGGGGTTGTTGCGCAGCTTGGCTGTCAGGCGCAAGGCGACGTGCAACCCGGCGTAGCCCGCACCGGCGACCACGATCCGGCCGCCCCGCCCCGCGATGGATGCGCTCACGGCGTCCTCCATGGGTACTGCCTTACCCTCCACCTGGGATTCCACGCCGGCGGCCGTAGCCGCCGGGCCCGCGCGTTACCGTGCCGCGCGCTCGATCACGGCGGTCACCGCGCCGGGGTGCGAGGTGGGCAGGTCGTGCGAGGAGTCGACCGTGCTGATGGTGGCGTGTGCCTGCTGAGCCTCAGACCGCTCGGCCGCCGGGGGGATCGCCATGTCGTGGCTTGCGACGACCGCGTAGACCGGGATGCCCTGCGGCACGCCGGCCGCGGCTGGCTCGCTGAGCGCGTCGGACTCGACGGGTCGCTGGGTGGCGGCGTCCACGGCCGCTTCCGCCGGGGTACGGTCGGCGGCGAACAGTGCGCGGAAGCTAGCCCGGCTTGACGTAGGTGTCGGTGCCGCCGCCGGGGAGGTTGACAGTGAAGGTGGTGTCCGGGCCGAGCAGGGAGCCGGGGAACGAGGACACTAGCTGGTTGGCCGTCTCGCAGGCCTTCGGGATGAACGCCGCCGTGTAGACCAGGGCCTTCACCTGCTTCGGGTCGTTGGCGGCGATCTCGGTGGTCAGGAGGCCGGCGTAGGAGTGCCCGACCAGCACGACCGGGCCGTTGATGCTGCGCACGACGCTGGTCAGGTAGGCCGAGTCGGAGGCGACACCGCGCAGCGGCACGGCCGGTGCGATCACCGGGTAGCCGGCCTTCTCCAGCTTCGTGATCTCCCCGCTCCAGCTGGTCGAGTCCTCGAACGCACCGGACACAAGGACGATGGTCGGCTTGGGCTGGTGGGTCGCCGCTGTGCCCGCCGTGGTCTTGGCCGTGGTCGCTGTCTTGGCGGCCGGCGTGGTCTGGGCGGCCGCGGCCGTCGCGAACACCGCGCTGAGCGCGAGCGCGCCGCCGGTCACGGCCACCGAGATCTTCTTCTTGCTCATCTCATGTCTCCTGTCAGAGGTCTGTGCTGTTCACGACCCAGGAAACCGAATCCGCAGGTGATCGCACATCGATCAAAGGTGGTACTCCTGATCAGCCGTGCGGCGTGTTGCTACAGCTCGGGTGCACCCGTTTCTCACGTGAATGGGGGAGGCCCGCCGGTCTGCCCGGTGCCCGGGCGGGCCTGCGCCGGGTTCCGGCTCGAGATCAGCCCGGCCAGCAGGATCTCCGCGGTTCGGCGCAGCCGGGGCGTCAGGTCAACGCAAGCCTGGGCCAGCGCCGGATCGGACGTGAAAAGCTCCGCGAGGGCGGGCACCGGGTTCGCGATCTGCCACAGGGAGCCGGCCAGGGATGCCAGGGTGGCGACGAACTCCGTGCACTCGGCCAGGTTCAGCTCGGGCAGGACCCGATGGACGAGTGCGGCGGCCTCGTTGACCACCCCGAGGGACGTCAGCTTGTAGCGGCGCACGGCCTCCGGGGAGACGTTGCGCTCCAGGTTGAGGGGCGTGTGCGCGATGAGGTCGCACAGCACCGGCCGGTCGCCGAAGCTGCGCGCGAAGACGTCGGCGACCAGTCGGCGGAACCCGCGGCAGCATCAAGTCCGGCGTTCACGGCATCCGCCCAGTCACGCCAGGCCTCGGCCGTCAGCTCCAGGAAGATCTGCTCGCGGGTCTCGAAGTAGCGCAGCAGCGCCGACTTGTGGATGCCGACCCGCGCGGCGATGTCGGCCAGGCTCACGTTGCGGACACCGTCGTTTAGCGCTAGTTCGCGGGCGGCGGCTGAGGATGGCGTCCTGGCGCTGCAGCTTCTGCTCGGGTCGGCGGGCCCGCTGGAAGGTCTCCGCAGTCATGACGGGTCCAGTGTACATAGCACAACACCGTTCTGTTATTATCGAACCGATGTTTCGTTAAATCAATGCCACACCGCGGCGGGCAGCTGAACCGATGAAGGAGTACCGGCCATGCCAGCACCGACGACCGGCCGGAGCAGGATTACCAGCAGGCGCTGGACAACGCTAAGCGGCTGCTCGGCCAGCCGCTCGACCTCCCGCTTGGCGATGGCGAGCCGCCCGTGGGAGAGGACTTCCGGCGTCTCGCCGACCATCCGCACCTTCGGCGACTCGTGGCCCCGCAGTGGGCTGGATAACCGCAGCCGCGCGCTCATCTCGGTCGCCATCGCCGCCACGCTCGGCACACATGAGCCGCTCCGCGGGCAGCTGCGGATAGCGCTGAACTCCGGCGTGACCAAGGAGGAGATCGTCGCGCTCTTCATCCATCTGACGGCCTACGCGGGCGCAGCCCGGGCATTCGACAGCTACCAGATCGCCCTGGCGGTGTTCGCCGAGGCCAGCTAGGCATGGGCGATGGAGCGCGGCCTCTCGCCCGGACCTTTCCTGGCCACATGCACTGCGGTCACGATCTGTGGAACATCAGCCTCAAGTTCGCCGGCGAAGGCTAACCGTGCGTTACACCGTGCCCGCAGGCTTCCCGGTGCGGGACCGGGCGGCGCCGTTGAGGGACCGCCGGTCCGAATGTGCCGCGCTCGACCGGCTCCTTGAGGCTGTTCGCCGGGGTGAAAGCCGGGCTCTGGTGGTGCATGGCGAACCGGGCGTGGGCAAGACAGCGCTCCTGGAGTACCTGGCCTGGCAGGCGTCGGATTGCCGTGTGGCGGGCATCGCCGGTGTCCAGTCGGAGATGGAGATTGCCTTCGCCGCATTGCACCAGTTGTGCACGCCGATGCTGGATCGCCTCGAGGCTCTCCCGGTCCCTCAGCGTGATGCCCTGCGGACCGCGTTCGGCATGAGTGCGGGGCCTGGCGCTGGACCGGTTCCTTATCGGGCTGGCCGTGCTGGGCTTGCTATCGGAGATGGCAGGGAAACGGCGGCTGGTTTGCCTGGTAGATGACGCCCAGTGGCTCGATAGTGCCTCGATGCAGGTTCTCGCGTTCGTTGCGCGCCGCCTGGAGGCGGAATCGGTCGGCTTGGTGTTCGGGACGCGCGCCCCGGGTGGTGACCTGGCGGGGTTGCCGGAGCTGGTGGTCGGGGGCCTGGGGCAAGACGATGCGCGGGCGCTGCTGGATTCGGTGCTGGCTGGGCCGCTGGATGAGCGGGTCCGCGATCAGATCGTGGCTGAGACGCGGGGCAACCCGCTGGCGCTGCTGGAACTGCCGCGGGGGCTGACAGCGGCGGAGTTGGCCGGTGGGTTCGGGCTCCCTGGCGCGCTGCCGCTGCCGGCGCGGATCGAGGAGAGTTTCCGGCGGCGGGTGGGCGCGATTCCGGCCGAGACCCGACGCCTGCTGCTGCTCGCGGCAGCCGATCCGGCCGGGGATCCGGTGCTGGTGTGGCGGGCAGCCGGGCGGCTCGGGATCGGTGCCGCGGCGGCCCGGCCGGCGGCCGAGGCGGGCCTGGCTGAGTTCGGCTCCCGGGTGCGGTTCCGGCATCCGCTGGTGCGCTCGGCCGCCTACCGGTCGGCGTCGGACCGGGAGAGACAGGAGGTGCACCGGGCCCTGGCCGAGGCCATCGATCCGCAACTTGATTCTGATTCCCGCGCTTGGCATCGGGCCCAGGCCGCACAGGGCCCGGACGAAGACGTCGCCGGGGAGCTTGAGTGTTCGGCCGGCCGGGCGCGGGCGCGTGGAGGGCTGGCGGCAGCGGCCGCATTCCTGGAGCAAGCGGCGATGCTGACGCCCGATCCGGCGCTACGGGCCGGGCGGGCGCTGGCCGCGGCGCAGGCCAAGGTCCAGGTCGGCGCGTCCGACGCGGCGCTGGACCTGCTGGCCAGGGCGGAAGCCGGGCCACTCAGCGAACTCCAGCATGCCCGCGCCGACGTTGTGCGGGCCCAGGTCGCGTTTGCCGCAAGCCGGGGCAGCGATGCCCCGCCGCTGCTGCTGAAGGCAGCCAGGCGGCTCGAGCCGATCGACGCCGGCCTTTCCCGGGCCACCTACCTGGACGCGCTGGTCGCCGCCGTCTACGCCGGCCGCCTGGCCAGTCCGGGCGGCTCCCTGCTGGACGTGGCGCGCGCGGCGGGTACGGCGCCCTCGCCGCTGGACGGGCCGCGCGCACCCGATCTCCTCCTCGATGGCCTGGCAGCGCACCTTAACCAGGGGTATGCAGCCGGAGCGCCGATCCTGCGGCGGGCCCTGAGGGCGTTCGGTGATGGCATGCCCGCAGATCCGGAGCTGCGCTGGCTGTCGCTGGCGTGTACCGCGGCCTTGCATCTCTGGGATGACGATGGCTGCGAGATGCTCTCCGATCGGTGGGCCCAGCTTGCCCGCGAGGCCGGCGCGCTCAGCGAGCTTCCTCTTGCCCTCTTCGCACGTGTCTACGCGCTCCTCGTTACCGGCGAGCTGACCGCCGCGGCGTCAACGGTCAATGAGATGCAGACGGTGATCGAGGCGACGGGCAGTAGCGTGGCGCCCTACGGCGCCCTGGGCCTTGCCGCGCTGCGCGGCAGCCAAGCCGAGGTGTCCGCGCTGATCGAAGCCACCCTGAAGGATGTGTCATCGCGGGGCGAAGGACTTGGGATATCTGCCGCCGAGTGGGCGAACGCAGTGCTCTGCAACGGCCTTGGCCGCTACCAGGAAGCGCTGACCGCGGCCCAGCGGGCCAGCCAAAATCACTCCGAGCTGGGCTTCTCGAACTGGGCTGTGCCCGAACTGATCGAGGCAGCCGCACGGAGCGGAATGAGCGAGACGGCCGCCGCTGCTCATCGTCGGCTCGCCGAGATGACCGGCGCCAGCGGCACCGACTGGGCGATTGGGATCGAGGCGCGTTCGCACGCGCTGGTGAGCGAGGGCGAGCAGGCCGAGCGCCTGTACCGCGAGTCGATCACGCGCCTTGGCCGTACCCGCGTCCGCGTGGATCTTGCCCGCGCCCATCTGCTCTACGGGGAGTGGCTGCGCAGGCAGCGGCGGCGCATGGACGCTCGCGAGCAGCTGCGCACGGCCCACGGCATGCTGGAAGCGATGGGCCTGGAGGCGTTCGCCGCGCGGGCCAGGCGCGAGCTGCAGGCCACCGGCGAGACCGCACGCAAGCGCACCGTTGCCACCAGGGATGAGGAGCTGACCGCGCAGGAGGCCCAGATCGCCCGGCTGGCCCGCGAGGGGCTGTCGAACCCCGAGATCGGCGCCCGGCTGTTCCTCAGCCCGCGCACGGTCCAGTACCACCTGGGCAAGGTCTTCACCAAGCTCGGCATTAGCTCGCGCAGCCAGCTAGACCACATCCTGCCCGGCGGCCCGGCCGCCGAGGCTGCCCCGCTAACCACCGGCCAGCCAGGATCTCCGGCGGCACGCTAGCAGGCTGCGGACCGCCACTTGCGCTGGCCACCGGCGGATACGAGCGCAGCCCGCCCGGCGTGACGATCGGACCGTAGAGCCGCTAGCTGGCAAGCGCTCTATTGGTGGGCGGGGCCTGACGGGAAAGCCAGCCAGAGATTTACGGCTCCGCTTCGCAGGAGACGAGGGGACAACGGAGAAGCATGGCAATGGTAGACGAGCCTCTGGCCGACGCACGGGACATGTTCGCGGTGCACACGATGTTCCGCCGCGAGTTCGGGCTGATGCCGGGCCTGGTCCGGGCCGTGGCGCCCGGTGACAAGCAGCGCACCATGCTTGTCGCGGACCACGTCGCCTTGGTGAGCAAGGTCTTGGACCTGCATCACTCGGGAGAGGACAAGCACATCTGGCCGCGCCTGCGGGAGCGCGGCACCGGGGAGATCGCCTCGGTCGTCGGCGTCATGGAGGAGCAGCACGAGAGCATCCACCGCAGCCTTGGGCAGGTGACGGCGGCGGTGCGGTCGTGGAGCGACAGCGCGTCGGCGCCAGCGCGCGATGCGCTGGCCGGCGCGGTCAGCGAGTTCCTTGCGGTGATGAAGGAGCACCTGGCCCTGGAGGAAGAGCGCGTCGTGCCGCTCATCGAGAAGTACGTCACCGCTGCCGAGTACGCCCTCCTGCCCCAGGAGGGGAACGGGGAGACTCCCGCAAGACAAGCTGCCCACGATCTTCGGAATGATCATGTACGAGGGTGACCCCGCGGTTATCGACTCGATCGTCGCCGAAATGCCCGCCGAAATCCAGCCGGTCATCAAGGATGCGGCCGCCCAGGCCTACGCCGCCTACGCACAGCAGCTGTACGGCACCGCCACACCTGCCCGCGTGACGGGCTCACCCCAGCGTTGACACGCAATCAGCTGACCAAGATGACACCCGGAGGATGGCTGTAATGCGTATCGGAATGGCCCTGCCGCAGATGGGCCCGATCGCCGAGCCCGACCGCGTCGCGGAATTCGCCAGCACGGCCGAAGAACTCGGTTACGAGAGCCTCTGGGCAGCGGATCGTATCCTCACGCCCCTGCACCCGGATCCGATCTATCCGGGCTTTACGCCGGAGCAGCCGTGGCCGCCCGAACAGGCGCGCGTCACGGACCCGGTCGTCACGCTGGCCCTGGCCGCCTCCGCCACCAGTCGCGTGCGGCTGTCCACCAGCACGTTCAACGCCACGTGGCATCACCCGCTGTTCCTCGGCCGCACGTTCGCCTCGCTGGACCTGCTGAGCCGGGGCCGGATCGACCTGGGGTTCGGGATCGGCTGGATGCGCACCGAGTACGAGGCGCTCGGCATCCCCTTCACCAAGCGGTGGGCGCGGATGGAGGAGACCATCGCCGTGCTGCGGGCGATGTGGACCACCGACCCCGTCCAGCATGACGGGGAGCTCTGGCAGATCCCGGCCTCTCGCCTGGAACTGCGTCCCGTCCAGCCGTCTGGGCCCCCGATCCTGCTGGGTGGCTTCGGGGCGGGCGCGCTCGATCGCGTGGGCCGCCTGGCAGACGGCTGGCTGCCCAGCCACCTCAGCCGCCGACGGGCCGCCGACGGAGGTGCTCGGCCAGATGTGGCAGGCGATCAGGCGGTCCGCCGCCTCCGCGGGCCGTGACCCGGCCACCCTGCGGCGCGAGCTGCGCATCAACACCTCACCCGGCGCACCGGTCGATGACGCCGTCCAGGTAGCGCTCACCGCGCGCGACGCCGGCTACGACGGCGCATTCATCGACCTCAGCTACATCGCCACCGGCGTGGACCATGCGCTGGACCTCGCGGCCCGCGCCATGGAACTGTATGAGAAAGGCTGACACCAGGCGCTTCGCGCATCGCCGGTCCGAATAAAACAGAGCGGGCCATCGGGGAGGGCGCCAAAGGCACCGGCCACGATGGCCCGCTCGTAATGGGCGAGATCCGCGTTTAGGCGATGAGTGCTCCGCCGTCGATGACGCTGGTGACTCCGGTCGCGTAGTCCTGGTCCATGGGCTTGATGTAGGCCTTGGCGGCGTCCTCGACCTCCGCGACCCGTCCTGGGGCAGGCCCGAGCCCGCGGTGGCGTACATCTTCTCGCGTTCGGCTTCGGGGATCTCGGACCACAGCGGGCTGCGACCACCCCCGGCGCGACGACGTTGACGCGGTCGGTGCGAGTTCGACGGCGAGGGACTTGGCGGCGGAGATCGTGGCACCGGAAGCGATTGCGCCGGGAGCCAGCCGGTACCTCCCTTGAAGGCGGCGGTGCCGCTGGTAGGGTGATCGAGCCGCCCGCACGGATGAGGGGCACGGCGAGGCGGACGGCTTCGAAGGCATAGACGAGGCGGAGCTCGAGGAACCTCCGGGCTTTCTCGGGTGTGTAGTCGCCCAGTGGAGTGCTGGTCAGGTGGTCGGCGGCGGTGTATGCCAGGTGGTCGAACTCGCCGATCTCGGTGAAGAATGCCTCGACTTCGCTGCTCGAGGAGACATCGACGACGCGTCCGGTGCTTCCTCGGGGAGCTGTGCGAGCGCGGCCGCGACAGAGTCGGGATTCGGGACGCGACGACGACGGAGGCACCGGCCGCGGCCGCGGCTTGGCGACGGCGAGGCCGATCCGCTGGTGCCGCCGAGGCTGACGACACGGCTGGTGGTGGTGAGAGACATGGGTGTTCCTTTCTGGTGGGTAAAAGCGATCAGGAAGCGATCGGCTCGTGTGCGGCTGCGGCGCCACGTTCTGCGGGGTGCCGGGCGGGAACGATGTCGCCGAAGAGCCAGATGCCGGCGGCGATCAGGGTGACGACGATAGCGGCGGCACACACGCCGGTCCAGCCGGCCACCGGCCATAGCGCGGTGGCGACGAGCTACCGAGCGAGCCGCCGGCGAAGTACCGAATCATGCGCACGCTGTTCGCCCGGCTGCGGTCCGCTGGCGCGAGGGTCTGAATCGCGTGCTGGTTGACGACGTGCAGGGCTTCGACGCCGACGTCGAGGACAAGGATCCCGGCGATGGGATACCGAGCTTGCGCATGACCCGACCACAGCAGGATGAAGCCGAGCTCGGCAATCGCGATCGCCGTGACGGTGAGGTGTTACGGCTGAGGCGGCTAATGCGTCCGGTGATGTTGGCTGCGGTGGCCCCGGCGACGCCGAGCAGGCCCGAAGAGGCCGATGATGCTCTCGCTGTAGTCGAACGGGGAGCTCGACAGCAGCAGGGCGATCGAGGACCACAGCATGCTGAACAACGCGAAGGCGGCGGCACCGTACGCGGCGCGCATGCGCAGGAGCCGGTGGGCGGCGTCAGCCGCCAGGTGTTGCGTGACGCCGCGGGGTGAGTGGCGCTGGTCCTGTGCTGGGGGGCGTTGCGAAGTACGACCGCGGTGGTGGGGATCACCGCGAGATCAGGACCGCGGCGACGGCGAACATCGCTCGCCGGCCGAAAGAGGTCGCGACGATGCCGGACACCGTCCGGGCGAGCAGGATGCCGGTGAGCAGGCCGCTGATGATCGTGCCGACGACGCGCGCCCGGGATGCGTCCGAGGCGAGGTTCGCCGCGGCCGGGACGATCAGCTGCGCTCCGGTGTTGGCCAGGCCGAGCACCGCGAAGGCGATGTACAGCACGATCACGCCCGGAGCGAGGCTGATGGCGATCGTTGCCGCGCAGTCGAGGACAAGCAGGATGGTCACAGGCGCGTAGGCATCGGGTCGAGATCGGGAGGATCAGGACGAGCCCGACGGCAACCCCGAGCTGCGAGACAGTGATGAGGCCTTGCGTGTGGGTGTCGGTGATGTGGACGGCATGAGCGATGGTCGCGATCAGCGACTGCACGTAGTCGAGGTTCGCCGCGATGATCGCGATCGAGGCAGCGAGCAGAAGAGTCCCTCTGCGGGTGAGCTGAGGTTGAGACGTCATCGTCACAGGTACCTGTCCGGTCGTGATTGTTAGCCTGGGACGGCGGGCGTCCCGCCGCAGTTGAGGTGCTTCCGAGCATCGGGCGGCACCTATAGGCTGACTCCGCAGCGGGACTGCCGTCCAATACCTATCCCGCCCGAACAGATACCGTTCGGGTATCAGGAGGACTGTGAATCTGATGCCTCTCGGGTATCAGATTCGCTGGAACAGGTCTTGGACACGGCGGGTTGCGACGGGAAGTCTTGAGGAGACAGAAAGGACTTCCCCATGGCTCGCATATTCATCACCGGATCGACGGATGGGCTCGGGCTCGCTGCGGCAGAGCTGCTGGTCAGTCAGCGACACGAGGTGGTCGGGCACGCCCGCAGCCAGGGCCGCGCAGCCGACCTGCGGGCCGCGCTCCCGGGTATCGAGGCCGTCGTCACTGGCGATCTCGGCAGTGCCGAGCAAACCGCGTCGGTTGCCGATCAGGTCAACGCCCTCGGCCGGTTCGACGCCGTGATCCACAACGCGGGTATCGGCTACCGTGAACCGCGCCGCATCGAGACCGTCGACGGCCTTTCCGAACTGTTCACGGTCAATGTGCTCGCGCCCTACCTGCTGACCGCGTTGATGACGCGGCCCGACCGGCTGGTCTACCTGAGCTCGGGCATGGCCCGCGGCGGTGATCCGGACCTGTCCGATCCGCAGTGGACCGCCCGACGCTGGAACGGCGCGCAGGCCTACAGCGACAGCAAGCTGTTCGATGTCCTGCTCGCCTTCGGTGTCGCACGGCGCTGGCCGGACGTGCGCTCGAACTCCGTCGAACCCGGCTGGGTGGCGACGAAGATGGGCGGGCCCGGTGCGCCGGACGATCTGAACCAGGGGCCGGTGACACAGGCCTGGCTCGCCGTCGGCGACGACGAGGCCGCGGTGGCCACCGGCCGGCACTTCTACCACCAGAAGCCCCGCGCCACCCACCCGGCCGTGCGATCGCCACAATTCCAAGACGCGCTGGTAGAAGCACTTGAGGAACTGACCGGCGTCACCCTGCCGTCTGCGTAGCGGTGTCAGCCCGTGTCGCTAGGCGTTTACCGCCGGGAGAAGCCGGCCGCGGATTGATGGCTCTCCGGCCTTGACGAAAAGATCCCCGGCAATCTGAACCATGGCTTCGATCTGCGGGGAGGAGCGTCGGCCTTCGAACGCCAAGGCGACGTCTCCATGTGGCAGATCGCTGACGTAGCGGTACACGATATCCGGCCGGGTGTAGAACTGCGCGGTCGACTTCGGGGAGGATCACGACGCCGCGCTCACCGGCGACCATCTCCAGCTTCTCCTCGACGGTGCGTGCCCGGGAAGGCGGCCCGGCCGGGCGCTCGGTGGCCCGTAGCGCGGCCGACGCGTCTCGCCACTCGGGTACCGCCTCGGGGTTCTGGAGGAGGTCGAGCACTGCGAGATCGCCGATGCTCAGCGGATTCCCGGGCGGCGAGCGGATGCTTGCGGGCAGGACGACAACGCGCGGCTCGGTGTAGAGCGGGATCACGGTGAGCCCGCGACTATTGATGGGGAAGCCGCACGAAGCTGGCATCGATCCGCCCGTCCAGGACCATCTCCACCTGGTCGTCCCAGGACGTCCGGACGACGTCGACGCGCAGGTCCGGGAAGCGCTCGCGCCAGCGCCCGGACCGTCGCGGTGAGCAGGATGCCGGGCATGAACCCGATGGTCAGCTGCGACCCGCCCCGTGCGGCCTGCCGCGCCCGGCGCTGCACGGCCGTCGCCCACCGGAGGATCGCGCGTGCGTCTCCGGCAAACCCCACCCCGACGGGCGTAGAGCGCCGTGCGGCCTGGGTGGACCTGACGAACAGCTCGACGCCGAGCTCCCTCTCGAGCACCTTGATCTGACGGGTGAGCACGGGCTGTGCGATGTGCAGCCGCTGGGCCGCGCGGATGAAGCTCAGCTCCTCCGCGACGGCGAGGAAATAGCGCAGCTTCCGCAGGTCGAGATCCGTCATGCTTCCGATCGTAGTTGGCCCCAGAATCTGCCCGGCCGACCTCGTGATGCGC
>CAVVKP010000005.1:0-40547 GCA_963748785.1 uncultured Actinomycetota bacterium
TCGCGGCGGCGCGCTCTCAGCATCCCCGACGACCCAGGCTCCCCGCCAGTTCCCCGCCGCCGGTTAGATCCCCGCGCGGGCCAAGGTCCGCCGGATGACGTCGATCACCAGGGCGGGCTGGCGCAACGCGGGCAGGTGGTCCATCCCGGGCACGACGGTCAGTTCGCAGCCGCGGATGCGCCCCGCCGCCCGCTTGTTGGCCTCGAACAGCGGCGGGTAGTCCGCGTCGCCTGCCACCAGGGCCGACGGCACGCCGACCGCGCCGAGCCGATCCCAGGCCGGCGGGTCGTCCTGCTGCCGCCCGGCGATGGCCAGGTCGGCCCGCGCGGCCGAGCGCAGCTGCTCGCGGACCGCCGGGGTGAGGCCGCCGTCGCCGGCTGCCCAGGTCTTGGCCATGAGGGCGACCAGCCCGTCCACGTCGCCGGCGGCGAGCGCGCGGTCATACGCGGCGTCCAGCTCGCTCTCGTCCAGGCCGGGCTCGTCCGCACCAGGGGTAGCCGGGAATGCCCGGGCACAGCAGCACCAGGGCGGACAGCCGCCCGGGCCGCTCGACCGCCAGCACCAGGCCGCTGGCACCGCCCTGGCTGCACCCGGCGACCGCGACCCGGTCCAGGCCGTAGTCGTCGAGCACCGCGACCAGGTCGCCGTACAGGGTGAACGGCACCGTCGGGGCGGGCGACCGGCCGAACCCCCGGGCGTCGTACCTGATCACCCGGTAGCTGGCAGCCAGGTCGTGCAGCACCAGGTCCCAGAACCGGGAGTCGCCCACGCCAGGGTGCAGCAGCACCAGCGGCGGGCCGTCACCGCCGCTGTCGTCGGACCATACCTCGCCGCCGGGTACCGGCACCATCGTCGAAGCCACGTGGCCAGCATGGCCCCCCGTCACCCGCCTGGCAACCCGATGCCGGCCTGCGGGATGCGTCCCGCGCGTCCGCCGCGACCGCGCCGTTCGGGCCTACCGGACGACCGCGGGCAGGTCTAGCGTTGTGTATTAGGGAAGCAGGTACAGCGCTGGAGGCGCACCATGTCAGGCATCATCGTCGGCATCGACGGATCAGAACATGCTCACCGGGCCCTGGAGTGGGCGGCGCGGGAGGCGGCTCTTCGGCAGGTGGCGCTCAACGTCGTGACGGTGTATCAGCCGGTCGCCAGGTACTGGGTCACCCCCGTCCCTTACGTGGAGGAGGAGCCGGGCATCGGCAAGTCAGCCGCCGAGGACGCGCAGCAGGCGACGGACGGCGCGCTGGCCGGCCTGGGCGACGGGCCGCGGCCCGCGTCGGTGACCGTGCGGGCGGTCGCGGGCCTGCCCGCCGAGGAGATCCTGGCCGTCGCCGCCGACGCCGACATGATCGTCGTCGGTTCCCGCGGCTCGGGCGGGTTCAAGCGGCTGCTGCTCGGCTCGGTCAGCAGCCAGGTCGTCCACCACGCGCACCGGCCCGTGGTGGTCATCCCCGCCGACAGCGACTGACCGTCCGCCGCGGCGGGGACCCACGCCCCCGTTCATCAAGCTGCTTTTCATTTCAGCTAACGGCGGCGGGCTGCACGCGCGCCGTCACCGCCGCGCGCCCGGGCGGGGCGGCGTCAGCGCAGCGCGAGCGTGGTCATCGAGATCGAGCGGCCGTCGATGGCGTCACTCATGTGCATGGTGCCGTCCTTGATCCCCGCGTTCATCGCCGCCATGACCTGGTCAGGATGCGCGCTGAGCTCGTAGATGGCCGCGTACTTCCCCGTGCCGTCACCCTCGACCTTGAACCGGCGGCCGGAGATCACGCCGGGCAGCGCGGAAAACTCCCCCAGGTGAACGTCGTCGTACCAGGTGTTGTAGTCGTCTTCACGCCCTTCGGCCGGGCTGGTGTAAACGATCAGGGTGTACTGGTGGCTCATCGCCGAACCTCCTGCAGAGCTCGCTGACGGGTGGGCACTGACGCTATCGCTACCCGCAAACCGGTGCCCGCGCAACCCCTGCCGGGCCATCGCCCACCGGGCGCCCCTGCGGGTTCCCGGAGGCGGTGAGGGACAATGGGGCCCATGGAATTTGGCGTAGCGATCTTCCCCACCCACGATGCGATCCAGCCCGGCGACATGGCCCGGCTCGCCGAGGAGCGGGGGCAGGAGTCGCTGTTCTTCCCCGAGCACACGCACATGCCGGCCGAGCACACGGCGCACCCCGTCGCCACCCCGCTGCCCCGCCGGTACGCGCACACCCTCGACCTGTTCATCGCGGTTACGGCAGCAGTCTCCGCCACCTCACGGCTGCGGGTCGGCTCCGGCATCTGCCTGCTGATCCAGCGCGACCCGATCACCACCGCGAAGGAGGTCGCCAGCGTCGATCACCTGTCCGGCGGGCGGTTCGACTTCGGGGTCGGCGCCGGCTGGAACCGGCCGGAAATCGCCAACCACGGCACCGACCCCCGGGTCCGGATGCGGGTGCTGCGCGAGCGGGTCGAGGCGATGAAGGCGATCTGGACGCAGGACGAGGCGTCCTACGCCGGAGAGTTCGTGAACTTCGACCGGATCTGGTCCTGGCCGAAGCCCGCGCAGCGGCCGCACCCGCCGGTGCTGGTCGGCGGGGCCGGGCCGACCGTGCTCGACCGGGTGCTCGCGTTCGGCGACGGGTGGCTGCCCGACTACTCGCCAGACGGCGTGCTCGACCGGGCGGCCGAGCTGCGGGCACGGGCCGACCGGCCGGTCGCCCTGCAGGTCATGGGCCTGCCCCCGGATCCGAAGATCATCGAGGCGTACGCCGCGGCCGGGTTCGAGCGGGCGGTGCACTGGCTGCCGTCCGCCGGGCGGGGGCCGGTCGAGCGGGCGCTCGACGCCTGGGAGTCGGCGATCGCCGAGTTCACCGGGGAGTCGCGGGCATGACGGTGATTCCGGCCGGCCAGGACGTCACCGGGACCAGGCAGCTCGCCGCGTGGCAAGAGCGGGTCATGCCGCCGGTCGAGCAGCTGGCCGCGGACCTCTGGTCCGTCCCGGTGCCGATCCCGGCCAGCCCGCTGCGCTACACCTCCAGCTACGTGTTCGGCGCCGACGGCGGGCTGTACCTGCTCGACTCCGGGTGGGACACCGAGGAAGCCTGGGAAGCGCTGGTCGCGGGCCTGCGGTCGATCGGCGCCGGGCCGGCCGACGTGCGCGGCGTGCTGGTCAGCCACATGCACTTCGACCACTGCGGGCTGGTCGGGCGGCTGCGCGAGGCATCCGGCGCGTGGGCGGCGATGCACCCGGCCGACATCGAGGTGCTGTCGGCGCTGAAGCGGAGCGACCCCGAGGCCGCGTTCGCCCAGGAGGTGACGTTCCTGCGAGCCCTCGGTGCCACGCACTCGGAGGCCGCCGAGGCGGTGGGGCCCCCGGCTGGCTACGCCCGCTTCACCCGGATCGCCGTGCCGGACCGCGAGCTGACCGACGGCGACCTGGCCGACGTGCCCGGCTGGCGGCTGCGCGCCGTGCACACCCCGGGGCACACGCCCGGGCACCTGTGCTTCGTCGAGGAGGAGTCACGGCGGCTGTTCGCTGGCGACCACATCCTGCCGCGGATCACGCCGAACATCTCGGCCCACCGGGTCGAGCGGGAGCACCCGCTCGGCGACTACCTGGCCTCGCTGGCCAAGGTGCGCGACCTGGAGGTCAGCGAGATCATGCCGGCCCACGAGTGGCGCTTCCGCGGCCTGGCCGACCGGGTGGACGACATCGCCGTCCATCACGAGCGGCGGCTGGTCGAGCTGCTCGGCGCGATCGGCGCCAACCCGGACTCGACCCCGTGGTTCCTGGCCGGGCAGCTCACCTGGTCGCGATCGTGGGACCAGTACAGCGGGCGGATGCGGATCAGCGCCGTCACCGAGACCGCGGCCCACGTGATCGAGCTGGTCCGGCGCGGCCTGGCGGTCAGCAGCGGCGGCGACGTGCCCCGGTACCGGGTCGGTGACCACGTGGTCGGCTAACCAGGCGCGGTGGGAGGCCAGGACGGCGTGCGGATCGGCTCCCACGCGGGGCTGCGGGTCGGCGTGCACCAGCGCGGCCGACAGGCGGGGCAGCGCGTGCATCAGGTCGTGCTCGGCGGCGACGGCGGCCTGGTGGGCCTCGACGGCGCTGGCATCTGAGCCGACCAGGATCTCGCACTCGGCCCGCAGCTGGTGGCCGATCCAGCGCAGCCGGACGTGGCCGGTGCCGAGCACGCCGGGGACGGCTCGCAGCGTGCTCTCGGCCAGGTCGACGAGCGCGGGGTCCACCGCGTCCATCAGCCGCCGGCCGATCTCGCGGGCGGCCTGGTAGAGCACGGCCAGGATCGCCCCGGTGATGGCCAGGCCGATCACCGGGTCGGCCCAGCCCCAGCCGAGGGCAACCCCGCCCGCCCCGAGCAGCACCGCCAGCGAGGTGAACCCGTCGGTGCGCGCGTGCAGCCCGTCGGCGACCAGCGCGGCCGAGCCGATCCGGCGGCCGACGCGGATGCGGTAGCGGGCCACCAGCTCGTTGCCCGCGAACCCGGCCAGCGCGGCCGCGGACACCGCGACCAGGGCGGAGACCGGCGCCGGGTGCAGCAGGCGGTCCACCGCCTGGTAGGCAGCCAGCGCCGACGAGGCCAGGATGAGCAGCACGATGACGATCCCGGCCAGGTCCTCGGCCCGCCCGTACCCGTAGGTGTAGCGCCTGCTCGGCGGGCGCCGCCCGATCAGGAACGCGACACCGAGCGGCACCGCCGTCAGCGCGTCGGCCGCGTTGTGCAGCGTGTCGCCGAGCAGCGACACCGACCCGGACAGCACCGTGACCACGCCCTGGATCGCCGCCGTCCCGGCCAGCACGGCCAGCGAGACCCACACCGCCCGCATCCCCGCCGCGCTGCCCTCGGCCGCCGCGTCCACCCGGTCGGCCGCCTCGTGAGAGTGCGGCCGCACCAGGTGCACCAGCTTGGCCAGCAGCGTGACCCCGTGCCCGTGTTCGTGCTCGTGCTCGTGGCCGTGGCTGTGCTCGCGGTGGCCGTCCGCGTCAGGGTGGCCCGACGGTGTCCCAATGCTCATAATACCTAGGATGCACTATCGAATTGATGCTGTCACCTGGCCAAATGCGTCTGCTAGGCAATTGCGCATCGACTGCAGCGACCACGACCGCGCGACAACCGCTCGGACATGCCCCGGACAGCACCGTGGACACCCACGCCCGCGACCTGAAATCCCTCAGCGAGTGCCGGCCTCGAGGAAGGTGGTCAGCGCGGTCAGCTGCTCGCGGAGCGCGCTGGCGTCGGCGAGGTCCATGCCCAGGCAGGCCAGGAGGGACTCCGGGACGGCGGCCAGCCGGTCACGCAGGGTGAGACCCTCGGCGGTGACCGTCACAAGTACCCGTCGTTCGTCTTCGGCGTCGCGGGATCGCGTCACGTACCCCATGGAGGCCAGCCGCTTCAGCAGCGGGGTGAGCGTTCCGCTGTCCAGGTGCAGCCGCTCGCCGAGCTCGCCGATCGAGCGCGGCTGGCCCGGGTCTTCCCACAGCACGAGCATCGTGACGTACTGCGGGTAGGTCAGGCCGGCGCCTTCGAGGAGCGGCGCGTAGGCGCGGACGACCGCGCGGCTCGCGGTATACAAGGCGAAGCAGAGCTGACGGTCGAGTTCAAGCTGCGGGAAACCGGCCATGGCTCAACGTTACCAGTTGCATCACTCAGTTGTGCGCAATAAGATTGCGCCATTCCTATCAGGGAGAGCTGATGAACGTTCTTTACACCGCCACCGCCCATGCCACCGGGGACGGCCGTAACGGCCATGCCCGCAGCGAGGACGGCATCCTCGACATCGACATGCGGGTCCCCAAGGAGATGGGCGGCGGCGGCGGCGCCGCGAACCCCGAGATGCTGTTCGCGGCCGGCTACGCCGCCTGCTTCCATTCCGCGCTCAAGGTCGTCGGCAGGCAAGACAAGCTCAACGTCGACGGCAGCGAGGTCATCGCCAGCGTCGGCATCGGCCCGCTGGACAACGGAGGGTTCGGCCTCACCGTCGACCTCAAGGTAAGCGTCCCGAACGTCGACCGGCCGGCCGCGGAAAAGCTCGTCGCCCAGGCCCACGAGGTCTGCCCTTACTCCAACGCCACCCGGGGCAACATTCCGGTGACCCTCACGGTCGCCTGAGCTCCGCCACCAGGAAACGGCACGGGCTGGCACCCGGCAGACCAGCAGACAGGAAGTAGCAGCATGGCACGCGGTATCCAGGTCGGGGACAAGGCTCCCGACTTCACCCTTCCATCGCAGACCGGTGAGCCAGTGCGGCTCAGTGACCGGCTCCGTGAGCACAGCGTGGTCTTGTACTTCTACCCCAAGGACGAGACCCGAGGCTGCACCGCCGAGGCGTGCGCCTTCCGCGACAGCTACGAGGTGTTCGCCGAGGCCGGCGCGGAGGTGTTCGGCGTCAGCTCCGACTCCGTGGACAAGCACGCCGGCTTCACGGACCACCACAAGCTGCCGTTCACGCTCCTCAGCGACCAGGGCGGCGCGGTACGCAAGACCTACGGGGTCCCCGCCGCGCTCGGCGTGCTGCCCGGCAGGGTCACCTACGTGATCGACCGCACCGGCATCGTCCGGCACGTCTTCAACTCGATGATGAACATCGGCCGGCACATCGACGACGCCCTCACGGTCGTCAAGAAGCTGCAGGACGAACAGCCGGCTCACTGACCATTGCCTGCCTGGCGGTGATCACGATGACTCCCGCGATCGGGACAAGAGGGACACGAGGGCGGGCTGCCCGACTCCAGGGTCGGGCAGCCCGCCCTCTGGCTGACCTGGGCAGGGGCAGCTAACGGTACGACGACTACGACCGGTGCTTCCCGCTTGCCGACCAGTCGCCGCCCGAGGGAGCCGGCCAGGAGGTGGCGGGTCCTCGTGGACCGCCCGACAACGATCTGGTCCGCGTGATGGGCAGCCGCCAGTCGCAGCAGTTCGGAGGCGGTGTCCCCGTGAGTGTGGACGAAGGTGAAGTCGAGGTCGCGGTCCGCGGCGTAGCACTGGAGTTCACGGCCTAGCGCTTCCGCCCGCTGCGGCCGCAGGTCGCTGTGGTCGATGCCGACGAGGGCAGAGCTTACGGCCGCGAGCACGAGATCGGATGACGAGCTGACGAAGACGGCCACCACTCGCCCGCGCAGCCGCCGGGCCTCGCCGCACGCCCAGCTAAAGGCGTCCCACGAGGTCTCGGACCCGTCGAATCCGACCAGAACGAGGGCAGTGGCGGCACCGACCGTTGGCGCCGCCTGGGGATCACCCTCGGGGTCCCGGCCCGCCATCTCATCGCCCTTCTTGGGTGTCTTCGGGACGGGGCACCGGGCCCCGCTGCGCTTCCTGGAGCTTGCGCAGGTGTTGCAGGGCCGGCAGCGCGGCCAGCAGGGCAGCGGTCTCGTCGGACGGCAGCTGCTCGATGAGCCGTGCGACGCCGTCGGCGTTTGAGCGGCGCCGGCCGAGGACGCGCTCCGCCCCGGCCTCGGTCAACTCGATGAGCGAGACGCGCTTGTCCGACGGGTCCCCCCGGCGCACGACGAGCCCGTCGCGCTCCAGGACGCCGACGAGAGCGGTCATCGAGGGCTGGGTCACGCCTTCTACCCGGGCGAGGTCCGTGATCCGCTGGGGGCCGGTCCTGTGCAGGGTGGACAGCGTCATCAGTGACGTCAGGCTAATGTCACGGGGACCCCAGCGGACTACCCCGGCAACGAGGCCATTCAGGGCTTCGGCAAGGTCGATCCGGGGGTCCCCGGCTGACGTGGTTCCTGAGGCGGTACCAGATGCGCTCACGCTAGAAGCATAGCACACCTATATTATTAATTTATATTGAATATCTATATTGATTCTCTATATATGTGCTAGGGTCGGGCCATGGCAGCAACCAGGCAAACTTTCACCGCACTTGTCCCAGCGGGCGCCCGCTTCGCAGGGGCAACGGCATGAGCGACGTCGCAACAGTCGCGCCGCCGCCCGGCCGCGAGGCGCCCGCTCCCTCCCGGCGGCCCCGGGAATGGTTCGACCGCCTCGTCGCCGCCGACCCCGGCCTCAACCGGCTCCTGAAGGCAGTCGAAATCGTCGCGGCCCAGGCCGCGGCCTTCGCCGCCGTGTGGTTTTTCGTCCGTTCGACTGGCGCCTTGCTGTTCGACACCACCGCGCCGGGCCTCACCTCCGCCCAGCTATCGACCGCCCAGACGGTCAATCACGCGCTGCTCGTGACGGCCATCACGATCGGGGCGCTCAGCGCGCAACTGACCGGCACGTCGATGCTCGAACCGAAGGTCCGCGGCCAGCTCGCCACAGCCGTCTTCCTCCCCTGCCCGATGATCGCCGCCCTGGCCCTCGGGCTGGCGGTCAATTCCAACCGGCTGCTCAGCCTCGTGCTGCTCGCCGCGATCGCCGGCGTGGGTACTTACCTCCGACGCTTTGGCGCCCGCGGCGCCCGGGCCGGGGTGATGCTGTTCGTCGGGTTCTTCCTCGGATATTTCCTCCACGGTGCGGTCGCCCTCTCGGGCCTGGGCTGGCTGGCGGCCGAAATCGGCCTGGGAGCCTTGGTCGGAATCGTCATCCACCTGCTCTTCTTCGCCCCGCGCCACCGCTGGGCGCTGCGGCGTACCCAGCGTTCCTATGCCGCCCGCGCCCGCAAGACCGCCCGGCTGGCCCTGGCCGTCTTCGACGAGCGCGCGATCCCGGGCGCCCGCCGCGGCCGCCAGCTGCGCCGCCAGCTGCTGCGGCTCAACGAGGCGGCGCTGATGATCGACGCCCAGCTGGTGCTGCCGGGCGCGCTGGCTGAGGGCTCCTCCGCCCAGCGCCTGCACCAGCGGCTGTTCGATATCGAACTGGCGCTCACCAACGTCGCCCGCTTCGCCCATGCCCTGGGCCGGATGGACCTACCCGACGGGCAACGGGCCCTCATCCGCCGCGCGCTCATCGAGCTCGACCACGAGAACTTCCCAGGTGCCCGGGCCATCGGCGAGAACTTGACCGACCTCGCCCGCGAAGCGGACGCACCGGGCGGCCACCGCGAGTCCGCCGACCGGCTTAACGTTGTCATTCCCCACCGCTTCGCCAGGTCGGTGATCACCCTGGCCGACGCCATGAGCGAATGGACCGGCGACCCGGCCGGACCAGCGAGTGAGGACCTGCCGGCCTTCCGCCCATCGGTCCACCTGGCCGCCGGGTGGCTGCACGGGTCGGCCCTGGTCAGTGCCCAGGCGTCCAACGAGAGCGGCCCCCGTTTCCTGGACCGCATTCGCCTGGAGCCCTACACCCGAGTCGCTGTCCAGCTCACCGTCGGGATGGCCATCGCCATCGCCGCCGGCGACGCCCTCTCCGCCAGCCGGTTCTACTGGGCGGTGCTGGCCGTCTTCGTCTCCTTGACCGGGACCAGCAACACCGGCGAGCAGACCCGGAAGGCGGTCTTCCGTGTGGCAGGCACCGTGGTCGGCGTGGTGGTCGGCATCGCCCTGGCCCAGGCGGTCGGCAACCACACCAACTGGTCGATCACCGTGATCCTGGCGGCGCAGTTCCTCGCCTTCTACTTCCAGCGAGTGAACTACGCCTTGTTCGTCATCGGCCTGGTTACCGCGCTGTCCCAGGTCTACCTCCAACTCGGGTTCTTCAGCGACTCGCTGCTGCTCACCCGCCTGGAAGAGACCGCCCTGGGAGCGGTGATCGCCGTTCTCGTGGTCATGACCGTCCTGCCGCTGCGCACCCGTCATGCCAGCCGGGTCGCCATCCGCCGCCACCTGGAGGCGATGGCCTCCCTCGTGACCCACGCCAGCGAGCAGCTCCTCGGCGGCGACACCGCCGCCCTCCGCGGCGACGCCCGCGACCTGGACGCTGCCCACCAGGCGCTCGTGGCCACGATCGAGCCCCTGACGCAGACCCCGTTCGGCGACCTGAACCAGCGCGCCGGCGAATTCGCCGGCCTGACCAGCACCTACCGCCACTACGGGCGTGCGCTGGTCGCCGACCTGAGCACGCCCCCCACCCTCGACATGGCCACCCGAGATGACCTGGAGCGGGCCTGCCAGACGCTCAACGCCTCCATCGGCGAGCTGGTCCGGGCGGTCGACGGGCCGAGGGACGGGACCTACCTGCGCTCGGCCGCCCTCTTCGACCGGGTCGAGCGAGACCTGGAGACTCAGCCCGGCGGTGTCCAGGACGGCCAGCTCGCCGTGCGAGATCTCACCCTGATCGATGAAACCATGGCCGAACTCGCCGCCGTCCTGACCCTGGGAGTGGCCAACCTGGACACAGCCACTGCCGGGTAACCCGTTTCTGGCTCTGGCCGCGGGCCTGACCTCGTGCTCGGTCAGCGCTTTCTATGACCTCGAGGCTCGGCCGGACCGGGCGGGGTGAGGTCGATGGCGTCGAGGTGGGCGCGCCGGCCGTCGGGGTCGAAGATGACGATGACCTCGGCCGGGGTGTCCTGCGCGGTCATGCCGTGCGGCGCCATGGTGGAGAACTGGGCGGCCTGGCCGGACTCGACCAGGATGACGCGGTCTCCCAGGTACAGCCGTACGCTGCCGGACAGCACGGTGAACCACTCGTGGCCGGGGTGGACGCGCAGGTCGTGGGTGGGGTGGGTGGCGCTGATGCGCATCTTGGCCACGGCGAGGCCGTGCGGCTCGTCTCCCCGGGTCAGCACCCAGGTCGTCGCGCCGTGGCCGAAGTCGTGCCTGGGCCTGATGATCACGTCGTCGGCGCTGACCGGCTCGACCAGCTGGTCAATGCTGGTGTCGAGCGCCCGGGCGATGGGGACCAGCTGGTCGATCGAGATGCGCCGGTGCCCGGTCTCGATGCGGCTGAGCGTCGACGGGCTCAGCTGGCAGCGGGCGGCCAGCGCGTCGAGCGACCAGCCGCGGGCGAGCCGCAGGGCCCGCACCCGGGCCCGGATGAGCGCGTCGAGGGCGGCTTCTTGCGTCATTGGCAAGACACTATGCTATCGCCGCAAGCGGCGTCTACCGTGGACGCATGAGCCACGCGCACCCGGACACCCAGCCGCACTCGCACTCCCACTCGCCCGGCGAACACGCCGCACCCGACGGCATGCACGACCTGCTCGACCTGGACGCCGAGGTCCTGCACGGCTACTGGACGGCGGCGCTCGACTGGGTACGCGACGCGGCGGCCGGCGCCGCACCGGCCCGGGTGCTCGACCTGGGGGCGGGCACGGGCACCGGCGCGCTCGGCCTGGCGGCCCGCCTTCCCGCCGCGGACGTCGTCGCGGTGGACGTCACCGCGGACTCGCTGGGGCGGCTGCGCGACAAGGCGGCCGGGCTGGGCCTGGCCGAGCGGGTCCGCACGGTCGAGGCGGACCTCGACGGCGACTGGCCCGACCTGGGCCCGCTCGACCTGACCTGGGCCTCGATGTCGCTGCACCACCTGGCCGACCCCGGCCGGGTGCTGCGCGACGTGCGGGCCGTCACCCGGCCGTGCGGGCTGATCGCGGTGGCCGAGTTCCCCGTGGCACTGCGCTTCCTGCCCGATGACCTCGGCACGGGGGATCCCGGGTTCGAAGAGCGGGTGATCAGCCGGCTGAGCGCCGCGCACGCCGAGGAACTGCCCACCCTCGGCTCGGACTGGGCGCCGCGCCTCGCCGACGCCGGGTGGACGGTCACCGACGAGCAGGAGTTCCCCATCGACCTTGACCCGCCGGCCCATCCGAGCGCGCCCCGCTACGCCCGCGCGTGGTTCGAGCGGCTGTCGCACCGGTTCTCCGACCGTCTCGACCCCGCCGACCAGGCGACGCTGGCCGCGCTGCTCGACGACGACGACGGCCCGCACGCGCTGACCCGCCGAGAGAACCTGCGCATCCACGGGATCAGGACGGTCACGCTGGCCCGCCGGGACTAGCCACCGCGGCTGCGCTCTTTTACTGGCCCGGCCTGCCGACGGCACCAGCGGGCGCTAGCGGCCGCTCGTGCCCAGGCTCAGGCCTTCGCGGGCCAGGTCGCCCGGTGTGTCGTCGGCCTTCGCGGCGTCGCGCAGCGCGCGGTACAGCAGGCGGGGGTCGCCGAGGCGGCGGCGCAGCTCGCGTTCCAGGCCGGCGATCGGGTACAGGTTCTGCGGCGCACGGGTGTCCTTGTAACCGGCCGAGGCGAACCGGCCCAGGCAGCGCTGGCTCAGCCCGGCCAGCCTGGTCACCTCGTCCATGGCCAGGGTGGCCGAGCACTCGATGCGCACCACGCCGGCCCACGGGGCGCCAGGCGGGCACGGGAGCCGCAGGTACCAGCTGTGCCGGTCCCAGCTGGTGCCCATCCGGAAGACAGGGGTGCGCTGCCCGGGTGCCAGCCTGCCCACCACGGCGTTGAGTTCCGGCGGCAGGTAGGTGCTGTGGTGCGACTTGATGTAGCCAAGCGCGCGGGGCAGGTGCTGGCGGCCGCGCAACGGCCCGTCCACGACCAGCAGGTCGTCGCCGTCGTCCGCCGGGTGGCCGGCCGGGGCGGCGTCGCCGGGGCCGACGGCACGGGCGGCGGCGGCCGCGATCCCCTCTACCTCGGCCAGCCGGGACTGCAGCGACGCGGACAGCGCGGTCATCACCGGGGAACCGGCCCGCCTGACCTGCACGTGGTGGGCCTTGTAGCCGCCGGCCCTGGTGAGGATGTCCCGCGCGTGCGGCGCCACGGAGAACAGGCCGCGGCGCAGCTCGGCCACCACCAGGTGCGCGCCGGCCGCGCAGCAGCAGACCACGCCGGCCGCGTAGGACGCGCACAGCGCCGCCGTCGGCTCGCCGGGCACGGTGCCGGGCGGGTCCCCGGGCCCGTCGCCTCCCGGCCGGCTCCCGCCGGGCGCGTCGCCGGCGGCCGGGTCACCGGGCGGGACATCGCCGTCGACCCAGACCTGGGCCTCGACGCGCCGCACGCCGTCGACGAACAGCAGCGCGTCCGGCAGCGGGCCGCTGTCGCCGGGGTCGACCGGCCGCCAGCGGTCGGCGGGCAGTTCCACGTCGGCCTCGACCCGCGCGGTCGACTCCGCGAGCTGAGCTTCCAGCTCCAGGCTGGCGCCGTAGCTCGGGTCCCACCCGTCCACGCTGAACCGCATAAGGCTCCTTCCCCACTCGTCGTTGTCCTGCTGACAGTCCGCGCCCGGAAGCGCGCGCTCGGGGCACCCGGCGTTACTCCGCCTCGCCCTGCTGAGGTCCCTCGCGGGTGATGGTGGAGGTCCTGGCGTTCTTGGCCACCCGGAACCGGACCGGCACCCGCTCGGCCAGCGCGCCCACGTGGGTGACCACGCCGACCATCCGGTCCCCCTCGGCCAGGGCTTCCAGGGTGCTGGCGACCACGTCGAGCGTTTCCGGGTCCAGGGTGCCGAAGCCCTCGTCGAGGAAGATCGAGTCGAGCCGGGCGGTGCCCGCGGCGGCGAGCGCGGAAATCTGCGAGGACAGCGCGAGCGCCAGCGCCAGCGACGCCTGGAAGGTCTCGCCGCCGGACAGGGTGCGCACCGAGCGGCGGGAGTCGGCGTCGGCGTGGTCGATGACGAACAGCTCGCCCTTGTCGTGCGTCAGGTCGAACTGACCGCTGGACAGCGCCGCGAGGTTCCGCGACGCGGCGGTGACCAGGTCATCGAGTGCCTCGCTCACCAGCCACTGCGGGAACTGCCTGGCCTGCAGCAGGTTGCCGAGCAGGTGCGCGACCTGCTGCTGCTCGGCCGCGTCCCGCTGCTTGGCGGCCAGGTCGGCGGCCTGGCCGCGGCGCTCGGCGACGCGACTGGCGGCGGCCTGCGCGCTGGCCAGGGCACGCGACACCGCCGAATCGGCCGACGCGGCCACCGCCTCGGGGGCCAGGTCAAGGCCGGCCGTGGCCAGGTCTGCGCTGAGCTGGCCGGTCAGCTCGCCGATTCCGGCCCGGGCAGCGTCCGCCTCGCGGGCGGCGGCGCCGGCCAGCTCCTCGCGGTCCCGCGCCTGCCCCGACGCCCAGGTGACCAGTTCGGTCCAGTCGCCGAGCAGGCCCCGGTCACCGGGGGCGGGCGCGCCGAGCGCGACCACGCGGTCCCTGGCGGCGGAGAACCCGGCCCGGGCAGCCCGCTCGGCCGCCTCCAGCTTGGCGTACGCCGCCTCGGCCGCCGCGCGTCGCTGGCGGGCCGACCGCAGCACGACCTCGGCCCCGGCCGCCTCAGATTCGAGCCGGTCGCGTTCGGCGAGCAGGCGGGTGATCTCTTCTTCGTCCGGCGCGTCCGCGAGCAGCGTGTCGAGTTCGGCAACGCGGGCGGTGACCTGCCCCAGCCGTGCCCGGGCCCGCTGGTCGTCATCGGACGCGTCCTTCGCCTCAGCCCGGCGCCTGGTCAGGACCTGCTCTGCGTCGCGGAACACCGCCGCGCACCGGGTGAGCTGGCCGTCGGCCGCCGCGGCCGCTTCGCGCGCCCTGGTGATGCCGGCCGACCGCTGCGCGGCCTGCTCACCCGCCCAGCCGGCCAGTGCCGCCCACCCGTCGGCCAGGCTCGCGCCGTCCACCGGCGGCGCGCCCAGTTCCACCAGGGGATCGCGGGCGGTGCGCAGCGCGGCCCGCCCGGCGGTGAGCTCGACCTCGGTCTCGGCCGCCCGGGCCAGTGCCGCCCGGTGCCGCGAGCGCGCGTCCCGCGCCGTCGCCGCGGTCCGCTCGGCGGCCTGCGCGGCCGCTTCGCGGGCCCGGTCGAGCGCGGCCACCTCGGCCAGCGCCCCGGCCAGCAGGTCAACGCGGCCGCCGGTCACAGCGACTGCGGCACTGCTGGCCTGCGCGCCGTCCCCCGGTGCCGTGTCAAGGTCCGTGGAAGGCCCGGCGAACGCCCGCGCCGCGGCGCGGGGCGCCGGCAGCTCGCAGCCCGCCAGCGGCCCGGACAGCACCCCGGTCAGGTCCCCGGCCAGCGCCGTCCGCCGCCCAGCCGCAGCGGTCAGGCGCTCGCCGGCCTTCACCGCGGCACCGTCCGCGTTCCGGGCGGCGGACCGCGCGGCGGCCACCGTCGCGTCCGCCGCCGCGAGCCGGGCCACGGCCGCATCCACCTCATCGGCGGGCAGCGGGGCGGGCAGCGTGGTCACGGTCTGCTCGCACACCGGGCACGGGTCACCCGCGACCAGGTGCGGGCGTAGCCCGGCCACGACGTGGGCGCGGCGGGCTTCCTCCAGCTCGGCCCGGCCGCGCTGCTGGGCCTGCTCGGCGCCGGCCAGGGCGGCCTCGGCCGCGACCCGGGCGGCGCGGGCTTGTGCGGCCGCGCGCTCGGCGCCGTCCAGGTCACCGAGCAGGGACCGCAGGTCACCGAGGTCACGGGTCGCCCGGGCCAGCGGTGCCTCCGGCGCGGCGGCGGCGAGCGCCTCCCGGGCGTCGGCCTCGGCCCGCTCGGCGTCGTCCAGGATGTCCGCCGCGATGGTGACCGCGCTCGCGGCGGACGCGCGCCGCTCGTCCAGCTCGGCGATGCCGCCGGGAACGATCACGGCCGCCAGCCGGGCATGCTCGGCGTCCAGCGCGGCAACCCGCGCGGCGGCCTCCCCCGCCGCCCGCGCCGCCGCGTCGCGGTCGGCGCGGGCCGATTCCAGGGTGTCGGCCGCGCCGTCGGCGGCCGCCAATGCCTGCGCGGAGCGCTCACCGAGCCTGGTGATGTCGGCGGCGAGTCCCGGGATCTCCGCCTGGTAGCGCAGCGCGCTCGCCGCGCTGCTGGCGCGCGAGTTCCAGCGGTGCCCGCCGGGGCCCGCCCGCGATCGCGTCGCGGGCCGCGCCGTCGGCCTCCTCGGCCTCCCGTTCGCCGTCGCGCAGCGTCCGCAGGGTCGCGCCGCTGGCCGCGAGGTCGGCGTCGAGCTGGCCCGCGCCGTCCGGCACCCGCAGGGCGGCCAGGGCCGTCTGTTCCTGGCGGGCCCGGGACAGCCGGGCGTCGGCGTCGGCCTGCTCCGCCCGACGGGCGTCGATGAGCGGCAGCGCCGTTCGCACCCGCTCGCCCATGCTGACCAGGCCGGCCTCGGCCGCCTGTGCGGCCTGCTCGGCCTCGGGGGTGGCGTCGGCGTAGCCGAGCAGCTCTTCGGCGTAGGTGCTGGCCCGCTGCGCGGCCACGCTGGCCCGCTGGTTGGCCTTGGCCATCATCAGCCGGTAGTGCTCGGCGCCGAGCAGCCGTAGCAGGATCTCCTGCCGCTCGGACGGCTTGGCGTGCAGGAACGCGGCGAACTGGCCCTGGGGCAGCACCACGCACTGCACGAAGTCGTCGTACTTCAGGCCGATCAGCGCCTCGACCGCCTCGTTGACCCCGTCCAGGTCCTTGGCCATCGGGAAGGTCGGGTCGCCGGGCGCGGCCAGGCCGCCGGCGTCGGCCAGCCGTTCCAGGCTGGCGGCGCGCTGGCTCACCGTGCCGCCGACGCGGCGCAGCTCCCGGGCGACGACGTACCGCTGCCGGTCCACGTCGAAGACCAGCTCGGACCGTGCCCCGGGTGACGGTCGGCGCCAGCGCGTATGGACACCATGCCCTTGCGGCCCCACCGCGGCACCGACCCGTACAGGGCGAACGTCATCGCGTCGATCACGGTGGACTTCCCCGAGCCGGTCGGTCCGACGAGCGCGAAGTAGTCGGCGTCGCCGAAGTCGACGTGCGCCTCCTCCCGGAACGAGGCGAAGCCGTGCAGGTCCAGCGTGATCGGGCGCACCGCGATCTCCTTTCCTGGCTCAGCTCGCCGCGGACACTCGGCGCCGTCGGTGGCGGTGACCTCGTCGTGCAGCTCGCCGAACAGGGCCGCGACCCGCGGGTCGCTGACGTCCCTGGTGGCGCAGTAGTCGGCGAACAGCTCGGCCCGGCGTCCGCGCGGTGCGCGGCTCGGCGGCCCGGGCCATGACGGCCGCCTGGGCGGCGAATTCCGGGTCGATCCGCACCTCCAGGGCGTCGGGCAGCAGCGTCGACGGTGTCCTCGCGCAGCCCGGCGCGGGTCGGCTCGCGCAGGTAGACCCGCAGGTAATCGTCGCCGAACTCGGCGGCCCGCGCCTCCAGCTCCCCCACGGTGCCGTGCACGGTCCGCAGCCGCCGCCCGGACGTGATCGGGATGTCGGTGATCCGGGCCGGCGTGCCCGGCGTCGCCTCGACCAGGCAGACGACGTTGGTGTTGTCCTGCTCGCCGAAGTCCACCGCCAGCGGTGCGCCGCTGTAGTGCACCGGGGCGGGCGCCGGCGAGGGCCTGCCGCCGGTGCAGGTGGCCGAGCGCCACGTAGTGCGCGGTGATCGGGAAGATGCTGGCGGGCACGCTGTACTCGAAGATCGACTGGGCCGACCGCTCGCCGCCGCCGAACGTCCCGCCGAGGCAGGTGATGTGCGACATCACCAGGTTGACCGTGTCGTCGCCGAAGCCGCCGGTCAGCGCGCCGATCACCTCGCGGACCTGCTCGTCGTAGGCGCGCACGTTCTCCGAGGGGGTGTTGGCGACGATCTCGGCGGCCCTCACCGCGTAGCGCTGCGATAGGAACGGCAGCACCGCGACCTGGGCGTCCGCGCCGTCGGAGCGGGCGGTGAACCGGATCACCCCGCCTCGCTCCGCGGCCCGGTAGGTGCCCGCGAGGGTGATCCCGGCGACGCCCATCAGCGGCCGGTAGGCCTCGAACGTCGGCCCGTGATCGTGGTTGCCCGCGATCACGATGACCTCGGCGCCCGCGTCCCGCAGCCGCAGCAGGGCCTGCACCACCAGCCCGCTGGGCCGGGCGGACGGGGCTGACAGGTCGTACACGTCCCCGGCCACCAGCACCGCGTCGACCTGGTGTCGCCTCGGCGACCGCGACGATCTCGGCCAGCACCGCGCGCTGCTCGTCGAGCCGGTCGATGCCCTTGAGCGTCTTGCCGACGTGCCAGTCGGCGGTATGCAGGAACCTCATGTATCTCCCGGGGACGCTCCTCGTGCCGCCCTAGTTCAGTGGGCGGCGCGGGGACGGATTGTCGTGCGTTGGCGGTCAAAAGGGCGGGATGTCGCCGTCCGGCGGCAGCCGGTCGAAGCAGGTTGGGCGGCGGCGCCCCGGTTCCGGCGGGCGGCCGCAGTGGCCCGGCGCACTCCGACAGGCGGGTCGCCCAGGCCGGGAACGGGAACTCGATCGCCAGTGGCACCGGGATCTCCGGCTGGGAGACGAACATCGCGCCCGGCTTGGCGATGGTGGCCCGGGCTCGCTGCGAGGCGGGCAGGAACCCGTACTCGGGCCGTCCGGCCTCGGCCGAGTCGAGCCGGCCGACCACCTTGATGGCCGAGTTGGACACGATGCGCCGCTCCACCTCGCTGGCGGTCTGCTGCGCGCCGATCAAGATGATGCCGAGCGACCGGCCGCGCTCGGCGATGTCAAGCAGCACGTCCTTGATCGGCGAGCTGCCCTCCCGCGGTGCGTACTTGTTCAGCTCGTCGATCATGGTGAACAGCAGGCCGCCCGGCCCGGCGTCCTCCTTGCGCGCTGGTCTCGGCGGCGAGCACCACGCCGACGACGAACCGCTGGGCCCGCTCGTGCAGGTTGTGCAGGTCGACCACGGTGAGCTGCTGGTCTTGCGTGGAGATCGGAGCGCCGCGGCCCGCCGGTCAGGTCGGCGCGGATGATGCCGGCGAGAGGCCGCAGCGACGAGCGCAGCCGCCGGACGAACGCGTTGACGGTGCCCACGCCGGTGACCTGCCCGGCCCACTCGGCCCGGGTGTCCTCGTCGGTGAGCTTCTCGGTGATCAGGTCGACCAGGTGCTCGAAGGTCGACACGACCGCGGCGCCGATCTTCACCGCGCCGTCTGCTGCCGTAGGGCTCGGCGTCGAACCGCAGCCGCGCCGCGACCTGGTGGATGACGATCGTGTACTGCTGCCGGTCGTCCTCGACGTCGGCGAACACGAACGGCAGCAGCTGCAGCTGGCAGAACTCGTGGATGGTCCACCAGAACGCCTCGACGCCGCTGGTGCGCCCGGTGACATTGGGACGGCCGGTAGCGTCGTCCGGGATCGGCGGGGCCCAGAAGCCCGCCGACGCGAACGGCTCGGCGGGCAGGCCCAGATCACCGTAGGAGGCCCGCAGGTCGTCGTCGAGCCGGGCGTTGGGCTGGTCGAGGAACAGCAGGTCCTCGCCCTTGACGCTGAAGACCAGCGCCTTGGCGTTGACGGCCCGGGCGCCGAGCGCGCCGGAGCGGAAGATCGAGTGCAGCAGGAACAGGGCGAAGCTGGTCTTGGTGGCCACACCGGAGATGCCGCTGATCGACACGTGCGCGCCCCGGGTCCCGTCAAGGAACTCCATGTTGAGGTAGATCGGCGCGCCGTCCCGGCCGCGCCCCACCGGCACCCGGTTGGTCATCTGGTCGAAGTACAGCGCCTGCGCTCGCTCGTCGCCGGTGGCCCGGCGGACCACCTCGCCCGGGCGCGGCGGCACGTAGCACCTCCGGCTCCACCCGCGTGGTGGCGACCTCGGCTATCTCCTGGGTCCGCGCGGGCAGCACGCCCTCGGAGATGAGGAAGACGTCCGAGCCGAAGCTGGCACCCTCGTGCCTGGCCCGCACCTGGGTGACGATGCCGCTTGTCAGCACCGGCCCGACGCCGGGCACCTGGCGCAGCGTGACCACCACGTCGTCCAGCTGCAGGTAGGAGGCCTCGTCAAGGGCGACGGCGAACTGCAGCGGCGTGGAGTCCTCGGTCCCGGCGACCAGCCCGACTTCGTCGGCCGGCCCGCCCGTGCCGCCGTCGCGGCCGCCGACCACGGGCAGCCGCCCACCGCCGGACACGCCGTCCAGGCCAGACGCGACGCGATCGACCACAGCCTCAACCCCCCGCAGTGAAACGGATAAGAACCCCTGATGCCAGTGCGATACACCCTAGAGGGTGCCACTGACAATCGCCCCCGGCATCGCGCGGCCGCCCGGCCGACCACGGGCAGCCGCCGCCGGGCAGGGTCGCCAACCACGAGGCTAACCGGATCACGGGGCTGCTCCTGCGGATCACCCGCCGCCGTTCTCCTCCATTCAATGGCAACAGCAGGATGAACGGGCGCGTGCTCCGCCGAAATCCCTCTGCTCTCACGCCCGCCGTCTCCCTACGGTGAGTGCGTGCTGACCGACGCGCAGGCCAACGAGTTCGCCGACCGGGGCTTCGTCGTGATTCCGCAGGTGTCAAGGGGTGACGTGCTTGCCAAGGCGGGCCAGCGGATCGACGCGCTCGTCGCCGCGAGCCCGCCCGCCGCCGGCAGGCGGGGCGCCCACTTCTACTTCCGCGCGACCGGGGACGAGCCGGCCCTGCTCACCCCGCTGACCGGGACCTCCGCCTTCGGCCTGGCCGGGGAGCTGGCGGGCCCCGGGGACACTGGAGGTCCCCGGGCAGGTCCAGGTCGCGCTGAACATCCCGCCCTACCCGCACCGTCCGGGCATCCCGCACATCGATACCCCCCGCGCCGAGCCGGCCGGGGAGCCGGACGGCGACACCTTCACCCTGCTGGCCGGGATCCTGCTGACCGATCAGCTCACCGAGGATGCCGGCAACCTGTGGGTGTGGCCGGGCACGCACCTGGCCCACGCCGCTTACTTCCGCGCGCACGGCCCGCACCGGTTTTGCGCCTACCCGCCGGTCGCCCTGCCCGAGCCGGAGCAGGTCACCGGACGGGCCGGGGACCTGCTGCTCGCCCACTACCTGCTGGGTCACAACATCGGCGGCAACGACGCGCCAGGGCCCGGGCGGACCCGCCGCGCGCTGTACTACCGGATCAGCGCGGCGGGCCACGCGTCGCACCGGAGCGAGTTCCTGCAGGACCCGTGGCTCGACTACCCGGCGATCACGACCCGGCCCCGGGGCAGCCGCGCGGTGAGGCGCCTGCTTGGCTGAGGCGGATGGGCCGCCGGCGCCGCGCCAGGGCCAGTCCTGGCCCGCGCTGCCCGGCCAGCGCCGCCCAGCCCGGGTGACGGGAATCGGCGCGGTGGGCGGGCTGGTTAGCCTGATGAGCGGGCCGACCGCATTCGCCGGGGAGGTGACGATGGCCACGGAGCCTCGGACGCGGGATGACGCGCAGGCCCGCACGCCGGCCGCCCCCGGCCGGCCAACCGGCGCGGTCACGCCGGAGCCGGGCGCCGCGCCGCTTGACGCGCTGCGGCGGCGGCTGGGCGCGGTGCTGTTCGCCCGGGTCGCCGGCCCGGAGGGGCCCGCCAACCGGGAGCGGTTCGCCGCGCCCGGGCCGCGCTGGTTCGCCGACGACCGGCCCATCCGGCGGGTGCACAGGGACTCGGCCATGTTCGTCGGCGGGCTGCGGGCGCTGCTGCTGCAGTCGCTGCATCCCCTGGCCATGCTCGCGGTCGCCGAGCACTCGGACTACCGGGCCGACCCGTGGGGCCGGCTGGCGCGGACCAGCACCTTCCTCGCCGCGACCACGTTCGGCACCGCGCAGGACGCGCAGGACGCCGTCGACCGGGTCCGCCGCGTGCACACCCGGGTCACCGGCACCGGGCCGGACGGGACGATGTACCGGGCCGGCGACCCGCACCTGCTGCGCTGGGTCCACGTAGCCGAGGCTGACAGCTTCCTCCGCTGCCACCAGCGCTACGGCGCGCGGCCGCTGGACGCGGCCGGCTGCGACGGCTACGTCGCCGACGCCGCCCGCATCGCGCTGGCGCTCGGCGTGCCCGACCCGCCGCGCACCCGTCGCGAGCTGGACGAGGCGCTGGCCGCCTACCGGCCCGAGCTGCGGGCCATCCCGCAGGCCCGCGAGGCGGCCCGGTTCCTGGTCCGCGAGCCGCCGCTGCCGCTGCTCGCCCGGGGACCGTACGCGCTGCTCACCGTGGCAGCGGTCGGCGAGCTGCCCGGCTGGGCCCGCGCCGACCTCGGGCTGCCGCTGCCCAGGGCCGCCCAGGCCCTGGTGGTGCCGGCGGCCGGCCACGGCGTCACCAGCGCCATCCGCTGGGTCATGAGCGGCCGGCGCTAGCCCCATCCCACTGTCATCCGCCTGCAACGGGCGGGCAAAGCGGCCAAGGTGCATCCCGATGACGCTGGAAGATTGGGCACACCCGACCGTTATTCCTGGTGATCCCTGGCTGTCGCCCGCGCGGCACCCGGGCGGGCGGCTCAGCCGGGCGGGTCGGGCGGGTCCAGGCGGGTGAGCAGGTCAGCGAGGGCCTGCCGGTCGGCGGGGTCCAGCGGGGCGAACAGGTCTTCGGCGGCGCGGCGGCGGGCCTCGCGCAGGTCGTTGCGGACGGCGGCGCCCCGGTCGGTGAGGCGGAGCAGGATGGCCCGGCGGTTGCGCGGGTCGACCTCCCGGCGGACCAGGCCCGCCTGCTCCAGCGCGTCGACCACGGTGGTGACCGAGCGGGGCACGATGCCGAGGCGGTCGGCCAGCTCGGTCATCCGCAGCGGCTCGGTGCTGCGGGTGATGAAGCGCAGCGCGCGCTCCTGGGCCGGGGTGAGGCCGAGCGGCGCCAAGCCGTGCGCCTGGGACTTGCGCAGCCGCCGAGTTAGCCCGAGTAGCAGGTCGGCGAGCTGCGCCGGATCCACCTCCGCCATGGCCACACCCTACAGGAGCTTGCCTCATACCGAGTTCGGAACAATAATGAGCTTACCTCTGTTTGAGGTTCCATGACTAACTTCTCCAGGAGGCCTTATTGAGTACCGCTACCAACCCCCGCGTACCGCTGCGGCGGGTCGCCGCCCTGTTCCGCCCCTACCGGTGGAACCTCGCGTTCGTCGGCGTCCTCGTCGCCGCCTCGTCCCTCGTCTCGCTGGTCAACCCGTTCCTGATCCGCGCGGTCATCGACACCGCGCTCCCCCAGGGCCGCACCGGCCTGCTCAGCATCCTCGCGCTGGCCATGATCGTCGTGGCCGTGGCCAACAGCTGCTTCAGCGTCTCGCAGACCTACGTGTCCACCCGCGTCGGGCAGCGCGTCATGCACGACCTGCGCACCGGCGTCTACACCCACCTGCAGCGCATGTCGCTCGCCTTCTTCACCCGGACACGCACCGGCGAGGTGCAGTCCCGCATCGCCAACGACATCGGCGGCATGCAGTCCACCGTCACCACCACCGCCACCACGCTGGTGTCCAACCTGACCACGGTGATCGCCACCATCATCGCGATGGCCGTGCTCGACTGGCGGCTCACCATCGCCTCGCTGGTCATGCTGCCGTTCTTCGCCTGGATCAGCCGCAAGGTCGGCACCGAGCGCCGCCGCATCACCCGCGACCGCCAGCGCCAGCTGGCCGCGCTGTCCTCGATCGTGCAGGAGTCGCTGTCGGTCAGCGGCATCCTGCTCGGGCACACCATGGGCCGCTCCGCCTCGCTGTCGGAGTCCTTCGCCAGCGAATCGGGGAAGCTGTCCGACCTGGAGGTCAGCTCGAACATGGCCGGCCGGTGGCGCCAGTCGACGATCCAGGTCGTCATGTCGGCCATGCCCGCCGTCATCTACTGGGTCAGCGGCCTGGCCGGCCAGGGCGGCCACATGGCCATCTCCATCGGCACCCTGGTCGCCTTCACCACGCTGCAGCAGGCGCTCTTCCGCCCGTCCGTCCAGCTACTCAGCGTGGGCGTGGAGATCCAGAGCTCGCTGGAGCTGTTCGGGCGCATCTTCGAGTACCTGGACCTGCCTGTGGACATCGCCGAGCCGTCGTCGCCCGCCAAGGTCGGCCGGGTGCGCGGCGAGGTGCGGCTGAGCGACGTGTCCTTCTCTTACGCCGGGGCGGCGGAGCCCACGCTGTCCGGCATCGACGTGACCGTGCCCGCCGGGCACTCCCTGGCCATCGTGGGCGAGACCGGTTCGGGCAAGACCACCCTCAGCTACCTCATCCCCCGCCTGTACGACACGACCTCGGGCAGCGTGACACTCGACGGCACCGACGTGCGCGACCTTTCGTTTGCCGCGCTGGCCGCCTCGGTCGGGGTCGTCGCCCAGGAAACCTACCTGCTGCACGCCTCGGTCGCCGACAACCTCCGGTTCGCCAAGCCGTCCGCCACCGACGAGGAACTGGTCGCCGCGGCCACCGTGGCCCAGATCCACGACCACCTGATGTCACTGCCCGACGGGTACAACACCATCGTGGGCGAGCGCGGCTACCGGTTCTCCGGCGGCGAGAAGCAGCGCCTGGCCATCGCCCGCGCCGTGCTGCGCGACCCGCCCGTCCTGGTACTCGACGAGGCCACCAGCGCCCTGGACACCCAGACCGAGCAGGCCGTGCAGCGGGCCATCGACGCCGCCAGCGCCGGCCGCACCACCATCACCATCGCCCACCGGCTGTCCACCATCCGCGACGCCGACGAGATCATCGTCCTTGACCACGGCCGGATCGCCGAGCGGGGCAGCCACGAGGAGCTGCTCGCCCTCGGCGGACATTACGCGGCGCTGGTCACCCGGGACGCCGACCTGGCCGAGGCCGCGTAACCACCCACGCGGGTACCGCCCAGCGGGCAGGGTGAGAAATCCCGCAGGTTAAGCCTGGCGTCACCGCGCTTGACAGGCGATGATGCGGGCAGGGGCAGGTGCACGGCCGCCCCTCGGGGCTGTCACCCATCCGGCGTCACAGGGGTGGGTAGGACTGCTGGAGTGAGGAGACTGATGAGGCTGCCAACGCGTGACCGGCAGGGTCCGACCGCGGACCTGCCCACGGCCACCGGGCCGCTGCTGACTCCCGATCCCGCCGCCCCGCTCACGGTTGGCGAACTCGACACGCCGCCCGTGCCCGCCGACCTCCACCTGCCCCGGCCCGCCAGGCTCGCGCTCACCGTGGCGTGGAACCTGGCCGAATCCCTCGGCCTGCCCGTCGTCGCCTACCTGGCCGGCGAGCGGCTCGGCGGCGGCCAGGACGCGGGCATGGTGGCGGCCACCGCGATGATCTGGCTGACCGCCGCCGCCCGCAAGATATGGACCGGCAGCGTCCCCGGCCTGCTGACCATCTCCTGCCTGGTGCTCACCCTGCAGGCCGTGCTGGTGCTCGCCACCGGCAGCACGCTGCTCTTCCTGCTCCAGTTCCCGCTGGGCAACCTGGCCCTGTGCCTGCTGTTCGCCAGGACCGCGCCCACCGGCACGCCGCTGGTCGCCCGGCTGGCCGCCGAGGTGGTGGCGCTGCGGCCGACGGCCGCCGCCCACCCCCACCTCCAGCGCTTCTTCCGCGGAGTGACCTGGCTATGGGCCGGGATCTTCGCCGCCTCGACCGTCGGGCTTGCCGTGCCGCTGGCGTTCGCGTCTCCGGCCGTCTTCCTCATGCTCACCACGGTGGTGACCGTGGCCGGCGTGGCCGCCGGCATCGCCTTGTCCGTGATGTGGTTCATCCGGGTCCTGCGCCGCAGCGGCCTGCGGGTCAGCTTCGGCCCCGCCTGACCCCCATCCCGCCCGCCTGCCACCGGGAGCCGGCGGGCGGGATGGTTTCATCCGCGATGCGCTGGTGAGGTTGACGGGAAACTCTTATGAGGGGCACTGCGATGACGCAAGGCAACCAGGACGACTTCCCGGCGGAGTTCCACCCGGACCGGCGCGAGCACGGCAAGGCGGCGCAGCGGCTCAGCGACGATCAGCTCGCCGAGCTGACCGAGGAGGAGCGCGTCGCGGCCGGGATCGACGACTTCAACCCCGACGAGGTGCCGCCCGCCACCGACACGCCGCCGTCCCCGCGCGACCAGGACGTCCGGCTGACCGAGCAGTGGCAAGAGGAAGACGCCGAAATCCGCCGCCAGGCCGACCGGGGGGAGCTGCACGACCCGAGCGACCGCGACCCGTTCCCCCCGACCCGCTACGAGGACTAGGGTCGGCCGCGACAGCTGAGGCCGGCCAGCGCGGTGTAGAAGCAGCACGCGGGGCCTGGGTCGGCCGCCCCCCGCGCCGCTTACCCTCGGGCGGTGACGAGGTCCTCCAGCGGTAGACCGAGGTTTTCCCGGAGGGTCGTGCCCTGGTAGCCGTCGCTGACGATGCCACGCCGACGCAGCCGCGCTTCTTGCTGTTATCCGCACACTTGCCGATTTTGCGCGGAAACTATTTTTCGGCGGAAACTTTTTGCGGGCCCCTGATTTGTTTCCGCCAGGAAAAAGTATCCGTGACCATGGCGGCGGCAGCACCGGGCCTCCGCTCAGTCTTCCGGCAGCACCGGGCAGGCGCGCGGGATCAGCTAGCCCCGGGCCCGGCAGCCTTATGCTCTCCGTCATGGCGCACACCATCGATTACGCCCTGCCCGGTCCGCTCACCAGCCTGACGGGCGTCAGCCCGGCGGCGCTCGACCGCGTTTCCGGCGGGCCGGCCGCCATCTGCCGCCCGGTCCATGCCCTGGTCATCCAGCCCGATGAGGCGAAGGCCCTCGGCCTGCCCGACGAGCGGTTCGCCGAGAACCAGGTCCGCCCGGCCGCCGCCCTAGCCGGGGCGCTGCTCCGGCTTGACCCGGCGCCGCTTGACGTGGAGCGCCCGCCGGAGCGGCGGGTCATCGGCACCTGCCGGCACTTCGCGGTGCTGGCCTGCGCGCTGCTGCGCCACCGGAGCGTCGCGGCCAGGGTCCGGTGCGGCTTCGCCACCTACTTCCAGCCCGGCCAGGGCCTCGACCACTGGATCACCGAGTACTGGCACGACCGGGACCAGCGGTGGGTGCGGATCGATCCCGAGATCATCGGCGGGTCCGTGCTGGCCGAGCCGGAGGACCTGCGCCCCGGCCAGTTCCTCAGCGGCGGCGAGGCCTGGCGGGCGCTGCGGGAGGGGCGCATCGACGCGGCCACCTTCGGCGTGTACGGGACCAGCAACTTCGGGCCGGGCGAGATCCGCGGCAACGCGGTCAAGGACCTCGCCGCGCTGAACAAGGTGGAGATGCTGCCCTGGGACGAGTGGGGGCGCATGGACGCCTCGTACCGGGGCCAGACCGGCGCCGATTACGACGAGCTGATCGACGCGGTCGCCGACGCGTGCGCCGCCGACGACCCTGCCGCGGCGGCGGAGCTGTACCAGCTGGACGAGCTGCGGGTTCCCGACGCGCTCATCGCCTGAGCGCGGGGACTAGAGGGCGATGCGCGGGCCGGGCGCCGGCGGTCAGCGGCACCCGCCCGGCTGGTCAGCCGACGGGCCAGAGGATGAAGTCGCGGTCCGCGTACCGGACGGGACCGGGGCCGGCCGCGGCGAGCGCGTCCCTGACCGCCAGCAGGTGGCCGGGGCTCATCTCGAGCGGCGGCTCGTCCGGCTGGTACGTCGTGCCGACCGGGTAGTCGGCACCCGGCTGCCGGGTCATCTCTATGTGGCAGCCCAGCACGTGGGTGACGTCCCGGCGGGCGGCGAAATCGGCCAGCCGGTCGATCGTATGGCCGAAAGCCGTCCAGTCGTTGATGTACAGCCGTCCCCGGTAGACGGTGTCACCGGTCAGCAGGAACCCGGTCCACGGGTCGTAGTACGTGACGGCGGCGGCATCGTGGCCGGGCGTAGCCAGCGCCTGAAGGACCCGTTCGCCCAGGTCAACGGCCTGAATCGATTCAGGCTGCCCGGTGAACCCGAGGTACCCCCAGGCCGCGTCGCGGTCCGCGCCGACGACCACCGTGCCGTGGCGCCCGCGGAACTGGCCGTCGCCGGCGACGTGGTCGCCGTGCGAATGGCTGTGCAGTACCAGCAGCTCGTAGCCGTCCCGGGGGTGGGCGGCCAGCCACTGCCCGATCAGCCCGTCCACCACCCGCCGGACCGGAAACTGCTCGGACGCGGGGGTGGCGCCTGTGTCGATCAGCACCGCCCGGCGGGCGCCGAACAAGAGGTAGAGGAACGGGGCCTCGTAGTGAACCGCCTTGCTCTGCCGCAGCAGAACCGTGTGCTCATCGTGCCAGTGCACCTGCACCGCCGGGTCCGCGTTGCCTTCGCCAGCGGGCGAGCCGTGTATCCAGGTCACGCCTAGCGGCTCGCGGTCGAACTTCTGACCAGCAAGTGAGCGCATGGGTTCCCTCCGACGAGGCAGGCCGACGCGGGCGCGCCGGACGTGGCGGGCGGCGCCGTTGGCCGGCCGTGCCCGCCACCTTAGTACGCGCGATCCGGCGACCGGGCGGGCATTCGCGGCCCGCTCGGCACAGACGCCGGGGCTTGACCCGGCCGCGTCCCCGCCGCTAACGGAATGCCCCGGTTAGGCGGGCCTGACCGGGGCACCAGGCGGGTTACCAAAGGCCGGGGACCAGGCGCTTGGTGCCGGCCGCGTAGTCGGTGTAGGCGCGGCCGGCACCTCGGTTTTCCCGTGCTCCCAGCTTCGGACCGGGGCCTGGCGAGGGGCGTAACCCACGGATTGACCGCGGGCCGACTCCGGCATGAGAGCCGTCTGCCGGGCGGGCTCCCGGGTCAGGCACGCGGGTACCGGGGGCGGCCGCCTACGCCGGACGGTGTCTCAGAACACCTTGTTCCCGGTGTCTTCCATCATCATCGTGGCGATAGCCGCTACCGACCACGGTTCGACCTTTTCCGCCTAGGGTATTGAAATGGCCACATAGAGTCACCAAACCTGGTGCGGAGGGCTGAGCCCTGGATTTGCCCGCGATCGCCGAGATAGCCGATGCCGGCGCGGACAGCTGGCGGCCGGGCGACGCCTGGCTGGCCGGCGGCACCTGGCTGTTCTCCGAGCCGCAGCCCGCGGTCACCCGGCTGCTGGACCTGAGGGCGTTCGGCTGGCCGTCGCTCACCGCCGGGGCCGACGGGCTGGAGATCGCCGCCACCTGCACCCTGGCCGAGCTGTACGCGCTGGAGGCACCGCAGTGGGCCGCCGCACCGCTGATCCGTCAGTGCTGCAACGCCCTGCTCGGCTCGTTCAAGGTATGGAACGCGGCTACCGTCGGCGGGAACATCTGCCTGGCGCTGCCGGCCGGACCGATGATCTCGCTCACCTCGGCGCTTGACGGGGTGTGCACCATCTGGGACCGGGCGGGAGCGCCCCGCCAGGTGCCGGTCACCGACTTCGTCACCGGCGCGGGGACGTGCGCGCTCGCCCCCGGCGAGCTGCTCCGCTCGGTCCGCCTGCCCGCGGCGGCACTGGCCGACGCGACCGCGTTCCGGCAGATCGCGCTGGCCCCGCTGGGGCGCTCGGGCGCGGTGGTGATCGGCCGGCGCTCGCCCGCCGGCGACCGCGTCGTGGTGACGCTGACCGCGGCGACGGTCGCGCCGGTGCAGTTGCGGTTCGCCGGGCTGCCGACCCGCGGCGAGCTGCTGGACGCCATCGCGGCCGCGCAGCCGTGCTATCACGACGACGTGCACGGCTTGCCCGCCTGGCGCGAGGCGGTCACCGGCGAACTGGCGGCTGAGGTGCTCGCCGAGCTGGCGGCGTCATGACCGGCGGCGACGCGGTCTCCATCAACGGCGTGCCGGCCGGGACGCCGCCGTGGGCCGGCCAGTGCCTGCGGACCTACCTGCGGGAGCAGGGCTGCCTCGGGGTCAAGAAGGGATGCGACTGCGGGGACTGCGGCGCCTGCACCGTCCATGTGGACGGGGTTCCCGTGCACAGCTGCATCTACCCGGCCAAGCGCGCGGCCGGGCACGAGGTCACCACCATCGAGGGCCTGGCCGGCGAGGACGGGCTGCACCCGGCGCAGCGCGCCTTCCTGGCCGGGCAGGGGTTCCAGTGCGGCTTCTGCACCGCGGGAATGATCATGACGACCGCGGCACTCGACGACGCACAGCGCGGCGACCTGCCCCGCGCGCTCAAGGGGAACCTGTGCCGCTGCACCGGCTACCAGTCGGTGGCGGACTCCCTGGACGCGTACCGTGGACGGCAGCCCGACGGCGACCGCGCGGCGGAGCCGGCCGGGGACCGTGGCGGGGGCCCGGTGGGGGCCAGCGTGCCCGCCCCGGCCGGGGAGGCTATCGTGACCGGCCGCGAGCGGTACACCCTCGACGTCGAGATTCCCGGCCTGGCCCACATGGCGCTGGTGCCCTCACCGCACGCGCACGCCCGCGTGGTCTCGGTCGACGCCACCGCCGCGCTGGCCGTTCCTGGCGTGCTTGCCGTGTTCAGCCAGGCCGACTCGCCCGGCGTGCGGTACTCGACCGGGCGGCACGAGGCCATCAAGACCGATCCCTTCGACACGGTGCTGTTCGACCGGGTCGTCCGGTTCGCCGGCCAGCGGGTCGCCGCCGTCGTGGCGGACACGGCGGCGACGGCGCAGCGGGCCGCTGGCCTGGTGGCCGTCGACTACGAGCCGCTGCCCGCCCTGCTCGACCCGGAGCAGGCCATGGCACCCGGCGCGCCGCTCGTCCACGGGGACAAGGACCGCTCGGCCGGGATCGCCGACCCGGGGCGCAACATCGCCGTCGAGGTCCACGGCGGGACCGGCGACGTGGCGGCCGGCCTGGCCGGCGCGGCCGCGGCGGTCAGCCACAGCTACACCAGCCACCGGGTTCAACACGCTCACCTGGAGACGCACGGCACCGTGGGCTGGATGGACGGCGAGCGCCTGGTGCTGCGGACCAGCACGCAGACCCCGTTCCTGACCAGGGACGCGGTGTGCCGGCTGTTCGACTTGCCCGCCGACCGGGTCCGGGTGCTGACCGGGCGGGTCGGCGGCGGGTTCGGCGGCAAGCAGGAGATGCTGACCGAGGACGTCGTCGCCCTGGCCGTGCTCCGGCTGAACCGGCCGGTGCAGCTGGAGTTCAGCCGCGAGGAGCAGTTCACCGCGTCCACCACCCGCCATCCCATGCGGATCTCGGTCCAGGCCGGGGCGAGCGCGGACGGGGTCCTGACGGCGCTGGCGATGGAGATCCTGGCCGATACCGGCGCTTACGGCAACCACGCCTGCGTGGTCTTCCACGCCGGCAACGAGCCGGTGAAGATGTACCGCTGCCCCAACAAGCGGGTCGACGGCTGGGCGGTCTACACCCACACGCAGCCGTCGGGCGCGTTCCGCGGGTACGGGCTCTCCCAGGCCGCGTTCGCGCTGGAGTCCGCGCTCGACGAGCTGGCCCGCAGGCTGCGCATCGAGCCCGCCGAGTTCCGCCGCCGCAACATGATCAGGCCGGGCGACCCGATGATCGCCCTGGGCGACGACCAGGAGGACGTGCGGATCGGCAGCTACGGCCTCGACCAGTGCCTCGACCTGGTGGAGCAGGCGCTGGCCAGCGGCCGGGGCGAGCCGGCTCCGGGCGAGCCGGGCTGGCTCGTCGGCACCGGGATCGCCGCGTCGATGCTGGACAGCGCGCCGCCCGGCGGCCACCGCGCCCAGTCCCGCATCGCCGAACGGGCGGGCGGGGGTTACACGCTGCGCGTCGGCACGACGGAGTTCGGCAACGGCACCGCCACCGTGCACCGCCAGCTGGCCGCGCAGGTGCTCGGCGTGGACGTGGCGGACATCGGGCTGCTGCAGTCCGACACCGACCTGGTCGGTCACGACACCGGCGCCTTCGGCTCGACCGGCACCATGGTGGCCGGGCAGGCCACGGTGCGGGCGGCGCGGGCCCTGGCGAAGCTGATCGCCGATCGCGGCACGCGTCAGCCCGAAGGCACCCCGCAGCCCGCAGGCACCTTGCTGGCCGCCGAGGCGAGCAGCGACGGCACGCCGCGGACGGTGACGTTCAACGTGCACGGCTTCCGGGTGGCGGTGCGCCCCGCCACCGGGGAGATCCGCATCCTGCACAGCGTGCACGCGGCCGACGCCGGGGTAGTGATCAACCCGCGGCTGTGCCGCGGCCAGGTCGAGGGCAGCGTGGCCCAGGCCATCGGGGCCGCGCTGTACGAGCAGGTCGTCCTGGATGGTGACGGGCGGGTCAGCACGCGCACGTTCCGCAACTACCACATCCCCCAGTTCGGGGACGTGCCACACACCGAGGTCCTGTTCGCCAGGACCGACGACGAGCTCGGGCCGCTCGGCGCGAAGCCGATGAGCGAGTCGCCGTTCAACCCGGTCGCCCCGGCCCTGGCCAACGCGGTCGCGGACGCCACCGGCCGCCGGCTGACCGAGCTGCCGCTGACCCGCGACCGGGTCCACGGCGAGCTGCACAAGAACGTCGAAGTCTGACGGTTTACGGCCGGCCTGCCCGGGCGGGCCGCGACACCTACCGATGGAGGACACGATGGTCATGACCCGCGACGAGTTCATGGAAGAGGCCTGCCGGCTCGCTAAGGAGTCGGTCGACAACGGGTGGGGCGGGCCGTTCGGCGCCGTCATCACCAGGAACGGCGAGATCGTCGCCCGCGGCCAGAACCGCGTCCTGCTGACCGGGGACCCCACCGCGCACGCCGAGGTGGAGGCCATCCGCAAGGCGGCGACGGTGCTCAACCCCGCGGCGCCGAGCATCTCGCCCGAGCACGTGAACGAGTCGATCCTGGAGCTGATCCCGCGGCAGGCCGGCTCGCCCGACCGGGTACCGGAGCGGGCCAAGATGCTCACCGGCCACGAGATCTACATCAGCGGCACGCCCTGCCCGATGTGCATGAGCGCGATCTACTGGTCTCGCATCGACGGCGTGTACTTCGCCAACGACCTGGAGGAGACCTCGAAGATCGGCTTCGACGACGCCTTCCAGTACGAGGACTTCGCCAAGCCGTACGCCGAGCGGCGGGTCACGGTCGCCCAGTTCCGGCCGGACCTGGGCGAACTGCCGAACAAGGCATGGGCACAGAAGCACGACAAGCACCCGTACTAACGCCAGCGGAGGCGACCGACGTCGTGGGGCACGAGGGCAGTCATTCGGTGACGGGCACCGTGAGCCGCGAGCCGGCCACGGTGGTCGTCACGCAGCCGGTCGAGCCCGGCCATGACCAGGAACTGCGGCGCTGGCAGGAAGCGGTCAACCGCGCGGTCAGCGAGTTCACCGGGTACCTGGGCACCGACGTCGCGCCCGGCGACGGTGACGAGTGGACGGTCTTCTACCGCTTCGACTCCAAACCGCACCTGATGACCTGGCTGAGCAGCCCGGAGCGGGCCGGGGTCCTGCACCAAGGCGCGCACCTGTTCGCCGGGCCCGCGACCCAGCACGTGCTGATCCGCGAGAACGACGCCGACATGGTCACCGTGGTCGTCTCCCATCCCGTCGACCCGGCCGACACCGACGCCTTCCTGACCTGGCAGGACCGGGTCACCAACGCCGAGCGGCAGTTCCCCGGCTTCCGGGGGGCGGAACTCTACCGGCCCGTGCCCGGCGTCCAGGATGAGTGGACCGCGCTGTACCGCTACGACAGCGACGAGCACGCCAGCGCCTGGCTCGACTCGGACGAGCGCAGGCGGCTGCTCCGGGAGGGCGAGCGCTTCCGGGAATTCAACCTGCACCGCATCTCGTCCCCGTTCGGCAGCTGGTTCGCCCCGCCGGACGGGGACGAGGAGCAGGCCGGCCCGCCCAAGTGGAAGACGGGCCTGTCCGTCCTGGTCGGCCTCTACCCGACCGTCGTGCTGCTCACCCTGGCCATCAGCGAGATCTGGCCCCACGGGCCGCTGTGGGTGACCCTGCTCATCGGCAACATGTGCTCGGTGTCCCTGCTGACCTGGCTGGTGATGCCGACCGTGACCCGCGCCCTGCGGTTCTGGCTCGTTCCCGGCCGCCAGGTCGGGAAGGAACGGGTCGACGTCATCGGCGCGGCCGCCGCCATCGGCTTCCTCACCGTCGCGGCCCTGGTGTTCTGGCTGTGCACCACGCAGATCTGGCACCTGCCCTGACGCCGCGGCTCACCAGCCACGAACGGGGCCGGGAACCGGCCGGGCCAGGCTCGTAGACGAGCCTGGCCCGCCGCCCGGTTGCCGCGGCGGTCAGCCGCCAAAGTGCTGTGTCGCCCAGCTGGACAGGTAGTTGAAGGTCTCGGCGACGGTGTCACCGAACTCGCCGGGTGTCGTGGCGCACGCGGTGCACGCCGTGAAGCCGTGGGTCGCGCCCTCGACGTAGGCCAGGGTCTTGCTCGGCGCGTGGGCGGCCGCGTTGTAGTACATCTCGGCCGGGACGATCCAGTAGTGCCCGGTCATCGACATGATCAGCAGCGGAGACCGGATCCCGCTGACGTTGGAGACGGTAGCGGTGTTGGTCGAGGCCCAGTCCACCCCGCTGATGGAGTCCGCGGTGATGCGCAGGTCCGGGGCCTTGATCGCCGCGACTGACATGAAGGATGAGGCGGTGAAGCCGCCGAGGCGGGAACTCCACTCGTCGTTCGTGGCCTGGCTGGCCGACGTGACGCGCACCGAGTGGATGACCTGCGGCGAGCTCCCGTCCGGGTGCTGGGGCGAGATGAGCGGGAACTTGCCCTTGGTGTGCGACAGCAGGTTCAGGTCGGCGTACCAGATGGCGGCCTCGTCCCGGCCGACGGACATGGGGGCGTCGTTGGAGTACTGGCCCGTGCCGCTGCTGACCTGGTCCTGCAGGTGCTCGGCCTCGGTGACCAGGCGGGCCTCGCGAGCGCCCTGCGCCGCGGTGTACTGGCCCACGAAGCTGGCCGGGTAGTTGGATGAGCCCGTCGCGCTGTAGCCGTTGCCCGGGCTGAACATGTTCAGGGCCCCGTTGACGTCACGGAGATTACCCTCGTTCACCACGGACGGGTCGAGCTGCCCGAGGTCGGCGAACGCGATCCCCGGGATCGCGTCAAGGAGCACGACGCCGTCGGCCGGCGGCAGGCTCGCGAGGTCGTTGCCGCAGGGGTCAAGGCGCGCGGCGGCCTGGCAGGCGGCCAGGCCGTTCTGCGCCACGTTCTGGTAGTACGACATGATCGCGCCGCCGCCGCTGTAGCCGACCAGCACGACGTGCTTAACCGCGGCGAGCCCGCGCAGGTAGCTGACGCTGCTGCCCACGTCGAGCGCGAGGTCGTCCCAGTTGGCCAGCGCCTGGTCGTCGAACTCCGACTTGACGCACAGGACGGTGTAGCCGCGCTGCGCGAGCTGGACGCACGGGATGGTGCCGATGAAGTTCGAGTCCTCGTGGGTGAGCACGAAGGCGGTGGATTCCTGGCTGGTGTGCGCCGTCGGCCGGTACAGGGCGCCGATCGCCCCGTTCGACCCGATGAGGACCGCGCCCACCGTGTACGCGTCGGTGCCGGCCGACGCCGGGCGCGCCGACGCCGGGACGATCCCGGCCACCGCGGCCGCGCAAGCCACCGCGATCACGCCGAGGATCTTCGTTCGCCTGCTGAGGTGCCGCGCTTTTCGCCGGTGCAGCAACATGGCTGGCTCCCTTCCGCCGGAGGCCTTCCTCCGGCCGCTTGGAACATCACCCCATTGCACGCTTGGCCTAATGGTTAGTCAATAGTCCCTAATACCAATGCGCCCCGGCGGCGGCCGACCACGCAAGCGAGCGCTGCCCCCACGCTGGTCACGCATGGGGGCGTCGCCGCGCTGGCTGCCCCTATGCGGTCCCCGCGACGCCGATCAGGTGCCCCTCGGGGTCGGTGAAGTGGCCGACCACCAGGGCCGAGCCGGGCGCCTGTTCGGGTCCCATCGTGCGGGTGCCGCCGAGGCTTTCCGCCTTGCGTCAGCGCGGCCTCCACGTCCGGTACGCCGATGTAGAACAGGACGCGGGCGGGGTAGCCCTCGCCGCCGCCCACGCCACCGGGAATGCCGGCGCCATCGGGATTGCTGCACGAACCCGTAGTTGCCGGCCTCGGAGACCGATTCGGCGACGCCGCCGCTGGTGTCGAACTCCCAGCCGAACAGCTCGCCGTAGTAGCCGCGCAGCCGCTGCGGGTCGGTGCCGATGATCTCGAAGTGCACCACTGGCTGGCCCATGGCTCACCCTCTCCTCTTCGGTAGCTAATAACAACTGTCTTGGTTGTACAATAGCACTATGCCGACGACCCGGAGTTACCAGGACGCGTGCGGGATCGCCCGGGCGCTGGACGTCGTCGGCGAGCGCTGGGCGCTGCTGATCGTGCGCGAGCTGCTGCTCGGGCCGCAGCGCTTCTCCGACCTGCGCCAGGCGCTGCCGGGCGCCAGCTCCAACCTGGTCGCCGACCGGCTGCGCGAGCTGGCGGGACGCGGCGTCGTCAGCCGTCGGCGCCTGGCGCCGCCGGCCGGCATCGCAGGTCTACGAGCTGACCGAGTGGGGCCGCGAGCTGGAGCCGATCGTCCTCGCGCTCGGCACCTGGGGCCTCCGCGCACCCATGCCGGACGGGCCCACCACGCTCAGCGCCACGTCCGTTCTGATCTACCTGCGCACCGCCGCACGACTCGACCCCAAGGCCCCGTCGGCCACCTACCGCCTCGAACTGGACGGCCGGGCATGGACAGTCCGCACCGACGACGGACGGGTACACATCGAGGCCGGTGAACCCACCGACCCGGTCGCCGACCTGCGAACCGACCCGAGAACCCTCAGCGATCTGCTGGAAACGCCGTCACTGCTCGACAGCGCTCACGCCCAGGTCGGTGGCGACCGGCCGGCGCTGCTGCGACTCCTGCGCGCGGTGAGCGCACCGCGCGACTAGGGCACCTACGGTGGCGCTCGTCAGCATCGGTGTCCCGAGTGATCCACGCTAAAGCCCCGGCTTGCCGGCCTGCCATCTCCCTATGCGCGTCCGCGTTGGTGTCCGCACGGTCGCCATCGCCAGCATGCTCTTGATGGGCTCTGGCGCGTTCCTACCTCGCCCAGGTGCCTGTTCTGGCGGCGTATCGTGCCGGTAGAACGGCGTCGTGCCGCCTACGCGAGAGGAAGACAATGCTGACCAAGAAAGAGGCGGCCAAGGCCGTGCTCGCCGCCAAGGTCAGGCTCGGGCTGACCTGGTCCCAGCTGGCCGACGCGATCGGGCGGCCCGTCGCCTGGACCACGTCGGCGCTGCTCGGCCAGCAGCCGATGACGGCCGACCAGGCGAAGGCCGCGGGGTCGCTGCTCGACCTGGACGAGGACGCCGTCGTGGCCCTTCAGCTGCAGCCCACCCGGGGCGCCCTGGAGTCGGCCGTCCCGGCCGACCCGACGATGTACCGGTTCTACGAGGTGCTCCAGGTGTACGGCCCGACGATCAAGGAGCTCATCCACGAGGAGTTCGGCGACGGGATCATGAGCGCGATCAACTTCCGCTTCGATGTCCGCCGTGAGCCCGACCCGGCCGGGGACCGGGTCATCGTCACCCTTGACGGGAAGTTCCTGCCCTACCAGTGGTGATACCGCTTCAGTCCGTCTGAAGGTAGCGCAGGACCGCGAGCACGCGCCGGTTGTCGTCGGCGTCCAGCGGCAGGTCGAGCTTCATGAAGATCGAGTTGATGTGCTTGTCGACGGCCTTGGCGGTGACTACCAGGTGGCCGGCGATCGCGGCGTTGGACCGGCCCTGCGCCATGAACCCCAGGACCTCGCGCTCACGCGGCGTCAGCCGGGCCATCGGCTGGCTGCGGCTGTGGTGGGTGAGCATGCCGGTCACCACGTCCGGGTCGAGCACCGTCCCGCCGCCGGCTACCTTGCGAACCGTGTCGACGAACAGGCCGACTTCCGCGACGCGGTCCTTGAGCAGGTAACCGACGCCTTCGGCACCCGAGAGCATGAGCTCGCGCGCGTAAATCTGCTCGACGTACTGGCTGAGCACCAGGACGGGCAGGCCGGGCCGCCTGGCCCGCGCCTCGATGGCCGACACCAGGCCCTCGTTGGTGAACGTGGGCGGCATCCGGACATCCACGATGGCGATGTCCGGCCGCTGTTCCTCGAGCGCCGCGGTCAGCGCCACCGGATCGCCGACGGCAGCCGCCACCTCGATGTCATGCGCCCGCAGGATCCTGGCCAGCCCGTCCCGGAGCAGGACTAGGTCCTCGGCGATGACAGCTCGCACGGCACCTCCATCCGGACCACGGTCGGGACCTCCCGCCGGGCTCGTCAGCGCTATCGTGCCGTCGAAGACCTCCAGGCGGCGGAGCCACGCCCCGCAGCCCGCTGCCCGCGGTCAGGCTGGCGCCGCCGTCACCGTCGTCGCGCACCGCCACCGACAGCACCCCGTCACGATAGCCGAGATCCACCGTGGCCCGCAGCGCGCCGGAGTGCTTGACGATGTTGGCCAGGCATTCGCAGACGGCGAAGTAGGCCGCGGACTCCACGGGCAGGGGCACCCGGCCGGGGATCTCGCCGCTGACCGTAACCGGGACGGCCAGGTCGAGGGCCAGCGCGCGGATCGCTCCCTCCAGGCCGCGGTCGGCCAGGACCGGCGGCTGGATTCCCCGCATCACCACGCGCAGGTCGTCCAGGGCGGTCAGCGTCGAGGACCGCGCCTCGGCGAGCAGATCGGTCAGCGCCTGCGGGTCTTTCGACAGCAGTTCTTCCGCCAGCCCGAGGTTCATCGCCACCGAGACCAGCCTGGCCTGCGCGCCGTCGTGCAGGTCGCGTTCGATGCGCTGCAACTCCGCGGCCTGCACGTCGAGTGCGCCGCGCCTGGTGCGGGTGAGTATTTCCACGCGGTCGGCGAGCGCCTGCTCGCGGGCGGTCGGCAGTGCGTGCCGGATCCAGGCGTGGCCGACGAGCACGACGCTCAGGCCGAGGATCGGCCACACGGGCCAGAAGGTGCCGGCCCCCGCCAGGAGCCAGACGGCCAGCAGGATCAATGTCAGCACGCAGGTAACCGTGCTGTGTACGGCGAGCAGCCGGTGCCCCTTCGGCGTGCGGCGCCCCCGGCGGATAGCGACCTGGAACGCCAGCGGAATCGCCAGGCCGAGCCATACCCAGCCGGGCCAGAAATGGCCGCCGCCTGCCAATGCCCAGATGATGAGCATCAGCAGGCCGATCGCGACCGAGATGTTCGCCTCCTGCCGCAGGATCAGCCGCCACCTCGCGTCCCGGCGCGCAGCCCGGCCCGCGTCTTGTCTCGCCATCCCTTGACGATAGGACACCGGGCCGCCCGGCTCAGTGGGGTTAACTCCCGGCTGAAGACGGGAGTCGCTCCCATCGCTCGGCGCGATACATCTTCCCTAGCGTCGATGCCATGACAAGGATGATCCTCTGCGCGCTGTTCGCGGCCGTCTTGTACGGGGTGGGCGCCGCGTTCGAGCAGCATCAGGCGGCCAGCGCGCCGGACTCGTCGGCGGGGCGGCCCCGGCTGATCGCGATCCTGGTCCGCCAGCCCCGCGCGACCAGGACGTCCGGCAGACCGAGCAGTGGCAAGAGGAAGACGCCGAAATCCGCCGCCAGGCCGACCGCGGCGAGTTGCGCGACCCCAGCGAATCCGACCCGTTCCCCCCGACCCGGTACGAGGACTAGGGTCAGCCGGAACGGCTGAAACCCGGGCCAGCCCGCTAGCGGGTTCGGCGAGCCGGCGCTTCGCGCTTCTTGCTGACCGGGAAAATCGGCCCCGCGTGGCGATTTACGCGGAAACTATTTTTTCAGCGGTAGTTTTTTAGGCACCTGGCGTGATTTGTTTCCGCCAGGAAATAAATATCCGTGATTACGCCGTGTCCGGTCCGCTGACCACCCTGGCGGGCGTCAGCCCGGCGGCGCTCGACCGTGTTTCCGGAGGGGCGGCGGATATCTGCCGCCCGGTCCATGCCCTGGACATCCAGCCCGATGAGGCGAAGGCCCTCGGCCTGCCCGACGAGCGGTTCGTCGAGAACCAGGTCCGCCCGGCCACCGCCCTGGCCGGGGCGGCCGGACCAGGCTCGGAAACGAGCCTGGCCCGGCGCCCGGTTGAACACCAGTGCACCGGCGGCGCCGACCGCGCAGCGTTGCCCCCACGCTGGTCGCGTGGGGAGTGTCGCTGCGCTGGCCGCGCCGCTGCTCATCGCCGCCTTCGGGCGGAGCGCCCGCTGGGCGCGGCGGCCGTCCTCGGGCTGGTCGCGGGGACGAGGCTCATGGAGTTCGGAAACGCGTCGTGGATCCAGCTGCTCGGCGTGGCCTGCCTGATAATGTGCGCGGTGTCTAGCCTAGGGCAGGCTCCACCGCTGGCTGGCCGCGTCCTTGCAGGTGAAGGCGTCGAGCTGGGTGCCATCGGCCGCTGATGAGGCGTTGAGGCAGAGCTTTCCGTCCTGAGCCGCAAGCACGTACTCGCCGTTGGACTTGTGGACCCACAGGTCGTTCTTGGCCGACGAGCAGCCGTTGAGGATCAGCCTGGTCCCGTTGCCGCCGCTGGCCGGGTCGGTCAGGCAGCGGCCGTTGTGCACCAGCTTGTCCTTGGTATAGGTCCAGTCCTGGGCCCCGCCGCCGTTGCAGGGCCAGAGCACGATCTTGGTGCCGTTGGCCGAGCTGTCCCCCGCGTCGTTCACGCACTTGCTATCGAAACCCTTGATCTGCGGCGCCGCGACCGCGGGCGAGCTGAGCGCAACGTGGATGCTGTTGCCGCCGTCCTGGAGCTGCGCGTCCGCCGAGACGATGCAGCTGTCCGGGCTGGCGAAGGAGAGCTTGATCGTCCGCGTCAGCGGCGTGAACCCGCTGAAGCTGCCCGACTCTCCGCCCGCTCCCACACCCTTCGAGCAGGTCGTCGACCAGGCCGCGAAGACACTCTGGTTCGGGCTGGCCGTGACCGTAACCGAAACACTTCCCGGGTGACTGATGTTCGAGGTCGTATCGCAGATCGCGAACTGGCCGCTCGCGCTGCACGAGCTGCGGGTGCTGGCGCTCGCGCCGCCGGCACTGAGCGCGACTCCTCCGAGCGCGAGCAGGCCCACCGCGAGCAAACTCCCCGCGATACGCGTGATTTTGGGCATGACAGATCTCCCCCCAATTACCAATGGATTTAGCAGCCAGCGCAGTATGCCATGAAGGCCGGGCAAAGCGCACGGGCTTTTCGTCAGCCGGACGACCTGCGCGGACGAAGTCCTGCCCTACCAGTGGTGGTGCCGTGCCCGAACTGGCGGCTAGGGGGTAAGCCCGCCGGTGGCA
>CAVVKP010000006.1:0-25209 GCA_963748785.1 uncultured Actinomycetota bacterium
CTGCGGCTGCGGCTGCGGCTGACCATGATCACAGAAAGAATTGTTACGACGGAAACTTTTTAGCCGCATAGCGTGATTTGTTACCGCCAGGAAAAAGGTTTCCGTGATCATCGACGTGGCCAGGCCCTGTGGTGCCCGGGACCTGCGTTAGGCCCGGGGCCCCGGGGTCACGGGCGTGACCTGCGTTACGCCCGGGCCAAGGTTACGGGCGGGACCTGCGTTACGCCCAGGGCCCGGAGTTACGCGCGGGACCAGCGTTACGCCCAGGGCCCGGGGTTACGCGCGGGACCAGCGTTAGGCCCGGGGCCCGGGGTTACGCGCGTGACCTGCGTTACGCCCGGGGCTCGGGTTGCACGGGCGGGGCGGGAGGGGCGGGCGGCGCTTGGCCGGGCCGGTGGACGGGTCGGGGAGCGGCTCGCGGGGGTTCTGCGCCAGCAGTTCCCAGGGCGCGGTCCACCGCCACCTCGAGCTGGGGTCGTGGTCGACGGCCCAGTCGTCCGGGGTGATCAGCACCTCCGGGTCCGGGTCGACGCCGTAGTTCTCCACCGACCAGCCGAACTCGTTGAACCAGGAGGCGTAGCGCGGGATGGTGATCCGGGTGCCGTCGACCAGGCCGTGGCCGCTGCCGTCGATGCCGACCACGCCGCCCCAGGTGCGGGCGCCGATCACCGGGCCCAGGCCCAGGGTCTTGATCGCCGCGGTCACGATGTCGCCGTCCGAGCCGGCGAACTCGTCGGCCAGCGCCACCAGGGGGCCGCGCCGGGCCTCCTGCGGGTAGCTGTAGGGACGCAGGTGGCGCGGGATCTTCCAGCCGACGATCGGCGGGCCAGCTTCTCCACGATGAGCTGCGAGGTGTGGCCGCCCCGGTTGCCGCGCACGTCGACGATGAGGGCGTCACGGCCCATCTCGGCCCGCAGGTCACGGTGGAGGTGCGCCCAGCCCTCCCCCATCATGTCCGGCACGTGCAGGTAGCCGACCCGGCCGTCGGACCGGGTGCGGACGAGAGCGCGGCGGCTGGCCACCCAGTCCTGGTAGCGCAGCCGGCGGTCGTCGTACAGCGGGACGATCACCACCCGGCGGGTCTCGGGGAACTCCAGCAGCGGAGCCGCCTCGCCGGCATCACCGTCGGCCGCGTCCGGTCCGGCGCCCGCGCCAGCGGTGCCGTCGGAGGCAGCGGCGCCGCCGGAGGCAGCCGCTCCGCCAGAGGCCAGCCGCACCGCCAGAGGCAGCCGCACCGCCAGCGCCAGACGAACCCGCTGAGCCCGCCGAGCCCGGCGAGCCCGCCAAGACCGCTGAGCCCGCGGATCCGCCCGGGCCATCCGCGGCGGCAGAGCGGCCAGTGGTACCAGCGGCGGTGGCGGCGGCCACCACCGTCCCGTCGCCGGCCGCTACGCCAGCGGGAGCGTCGCCAGCGGGAGCGTCGCCAGCGGAGCGTCGCCAAGCCCGGCGTCGTCTCCCATTACGGAAGCGTCGCCGCCACCAGAAGCGCCCGCGCCTCCGGTACCGGGTGCGGGGCGGGCGGTGGTGCCAGCGCCGGCCAGCGCGGTGGGCTCGCCGGCCTCGTCGCCGGCTCGGTCGGCTCGTCGTCGGCGTCCGCCTCGTCGGCCGGCGCGCGCGGCACCAGGGCCGGGTCGGCCGGCTTGATCGTCAGCTCCACCGGCTTGCCGTGCGTGCCGGCCAGGGCAGGCCACGGGCCGTACACCGGGTCGACCGGGAGGCCGTCGACCGCGATGATCTCGTCGCCCTCGCGGACGGCGACGCCGGGGGCGGCGAACGGCGAGCGGGCGAGCGGGTCGGAGGACTCGCCGGGCAGCACCCGCTCGACCAGCCAGCGCCCGTCCGGCGCCCGGGCCACGTCCGCGCCGAGCAGCGCCGCGGGCTGGCCCCGCAGCGCCGACCGGGCGGAGAACGTGGACGACGGGTAGACGTAGGCGTGCGAGGTGCCAAGCTCGCCAGCCGCCTCCCACAGCAGGTCGCCGAACTCGGCCGAGGTCCGCACCCGGTCGAGCAGGAAGCGGTACTCGGTCAGTGTCTGCGCCCAGTCCACGTCGGACATGGTCGGGGTCCAGAAGTCGCGGCGCAGCAGCCGTCCGAACTCCGCGTACGCGTGCCGCCACAGCGCGGCCGGGTCGGCGAGGAACCGCGCCCGGGTCAGGTCCACGTTGACCACGTCGTCGGACGAGCCGTTGTCGGCCTTGCGGTCGGACGGCACGACGCCGCGACTTCGCTGCGGTCGCCGACGACCAGCCGCGACGCCGTCGCCGCTGACCGCGAACCAGCTCGACCTCGCCGGCGAGGGTGCTCGACTCCCGCTTGCGCAGGTCGAACCGCTCGAGCGCGGGCCTGCGGTGCCCGTCGTCCGGGTCGGCGGCGCCCTCGCCGAGCACGCCGGACAGCGGGTACCGCAGCCAGAGCAGACCGCCCTTGGCCGCGGCCAGGTAGTAGTACCTGGCCTCGTCGACCGGGACGGCGACCACGCGGGAGGAGATCCCGTCCGTGTCGACGATCAGCCGCGTCCGTTCTGCGGTGAATCCTTGAGCTGATCGCCGCCGCCGACCGGACGGCCGCCGGGCAGCGGGCCGAACGGGGACAGGGTGTGCGCGGCCAGCGGCACCAGGTACGGGCGGGCGCCGAACGGGAATGACAGGTCGAACGAGTGCGCGTCGTAGACCGGGTCGAACGTGCGGCGGGACAGGAACGCCAGGTACAGCCCGTCCAGGGTGAACACCGGGTCGCTGTCCACGAAGCGGCCGTCGGTCACGTCCACCGTGAAGCCGTCCTCGACCCGGGCCAGCCGGATCCGGGCCAGCGGCTGCGGCCCCGGCTGGGCCCAGGCCAGCCAGGCCGAGTCCGGTGACCAGGAGACGTCCTCGATGTCGCCGTCGTCGTTCGCGGCCAGCTCGGTGACCTCGCCGGACTCGACCTCGATGAGCAGCAGCCGACCGTCGTGCGACGCGGCGGCGAGCCGCTCGCCGTCCGGCGACGCCACCAGCTGGGTGACGTTGCCGAGGTCAGCGGCGGTGATCGTGCGCACGGCCGATTCGGAGTCCGGCTCGATCTCGGCGACCTGGACGGCGTCGCCGCCGCCCGCGTCGGTGACCCAGGCGACTTTGCCGCTGCCACCCAGAATGCGGGGCAGCCGGGCCCGGGCGGCCGGGTTCACCGACAGCGCGCGGGCCGGCCCGTCGGCGTGGGTGAGCCAGTGCACGGTGCCGCGCACCTCGACCACGCTGGCCTGGCCGGTCTCGTCGCAGTCGAGCTCGCCGAGGTGGTCGGCGGCGGTGATCACCCGGGGAGAACGGGCGGCGGGCGGCGCGGTCAGCGCGATGTCCAGCCGGTACGGGCGGGCGTCGGGGTCAAGGCTGTCCAGCCGCCAGATGTCGCCGGCCACGTGGTAGACGACCCGGCTGCCGTCGGTGGCCGGGTTGCGGGCGTAGAAGCCGTCATGGTCGGTGTGCCGGCGCAGGTCGCCGCCGTCCAGGGTGACCGAGTAGATGTTGCCGGTGCCCTCGTGGTCGGACAGGAACACCAGCCGGCCGCCGATGATCATCGGGGCGGCGAGCTGGCCGTCCAGGTGGCCGAGCACCCGGGTGAACAGCGGGTCGGCCGCGCTGGCGACCCAGAGCCGCCCGGCGGTGCCGCCGCGGTAGCGCTTCCAGTGGGCCGGGTCGCCGCGCTGCGCGGTCAGCAGCACGGTCGCGCCCTCGGTCAGCGCGAGGTCGTTGACCTGACCGAACGGCAGCAGGCGAGGCGGCGCGTCCAGCGGCACCGCGTGGGCCATGGTGCGCTGCGCGGACGGCTGGCCCGCCGCGGTGATGGCCAGCACCTCGCCGTCGCGCGTCCAGCCGGTGACCCGGGTGCGCATGTCGCCCCAGTAGGTGCGCCGCGCCGCGGCGCCGCCGTCGGTGTCGGCCGTGTAGACCTCGGGGATGCCGCCGTCCCGCCAGCTCGTCCAGGCGATGCGTCGCGCCGTCCGGCGCGAACCTCGGGTGGCTGGCCTGTCCTCCGTCGGAGGTCAGCCGCCAGGCGCGGCCGCCGTCGGCGGGCGCCAGCCAGACGTCGTCTTCGGCGACGAACGCGAGCAGGTCATCGTGGAGGTGCGGAAAACGGAGATAACCGGGGGTTGCCACGCGGTTCATCCTACGGCCGGCCAGGGTTACAGCCAGCCCCGTTCCTGAGCGATCCGCTGGGCCTCGGTCCGGTTGCGCGCGCCGGTTTTCTGGATGCAGGAGGACAGGTAGTTCCGCACCGTGCCCTCGGACAGGTACAGGCTGGCCGCGATCTGGGCGATCGTCGCGCCGTCGTGACTGGCCGACAGCACGTCGCGCTCGCGCGGGGTCAGCGGGCTCGCCCCCTCGGTGAGCGCCGCGGCGGCCAGGTCGGGGTCGATGACCCGCTGGCCGGACAGCACGTCGCGGATGGTGCGGGCCAGCTTGTCGGCGGGCGAGTCCTTCACGATGAAGCCGGACGCGCCGGACTCCATGGCCCGCCGCAGGTAGCCGGGCCGGCCGAACGTGGTGAGGATGATGATCTTGATGTCCGGGCAGGCGGCCCGCAGCGCGGCGGCGGCGGTGAGGCCGTCCATGCCGGGCATCTCGATGTCGAGCAGCGCGACGTCGGGCTTGGACTCTCGCGCGGCGCCGGTCACCTCGTCGCCCCGGCCGACCTGGGCGACGACCTCCATGTCGTCCTCGAAGGACAGCAGGGCGGCCAGGGCCTCGCGGATCATCGCCTGGTCCTCGGCCAGCAGCACCCGGATCACGTCTGTGATGATGTCACCTCCTGGCCTTGTGGGCTTACCGGTGCCCGTGCCCCGGCGCTCGCCACCGTGCGGGCCCGGGCCGGCACGGTGGCGGCGAGGGAGAAGCCCGGGCGCAGGTCGGGCCGCAGCTCCAGGCTGCCGCCGACCGAGCGGAGCCGCTCGGACATGCCGCGCAGCCCGGAACCCGAGCGGACGCGCTCCGTGCCCCGCGGCGGGGTGACCTGGCCGCCGGGGCAGGGCTCCTGGCCGGGAAGGGGGACGTGGCCGCGGCCGTCGTCGCGGACGGTCAGCGTCATGCTGTCCGGGCGGCTGATGAGCCCGATGTGGCAGCTGCGCGCGCAGGAATGGCGCACCACGTTGGTGACCGCCTCGCGCAGGCACCAGGCCAGCGCCGCCTCGGCGTCCGGGTCGAACGCGCCGGACAGCAGCGTCAGCTCCGCGTCGTCCACGCTGCTGATCCCGGCGCTGGTCAGGGCGGACCGGGCGGTGATGATCTCCACCGCGAGCGTCGGCCGCCGGTAGCCGCTGATCGCCTCGCGGATGTCGTGCAGCGTCTGCCGGCTCACCGCCGCGACCTGCTCCATCTCGTCGTGCGCCCGGTCGCGCTCGGGCGTTTCTGGCAGCCGGGACAGCAGCCGGGCGGCCAGCTCGGACTTGAGCGTGATCACTGACAGCGACTGCCCGGTCAGGTCGTGCATGTCGCGGGCCAGGCGCAGCCGCTCCTCGTTCGCCGCCAGCTGCGCTACCTCCTCCCGGGCCCGGGACAGCTCGGCGGTCAGCTCGAACTGCCAGGCGCAGCCCGATCATGCCGAACCCGACGAACACCGCGGGCAGCAGGTCGCTGAGGAAGTCGCCGGTCTTCACGTGCCCGGTCACGCTGAAGAGCACGTAGCAGCCGATACAGCAGGTGACGACCCGCAGCGCCCAGCGGGTGGTCGCCACCAGCAGGCCGGAAGCCGAGGCCACGAAGATCCACAGCGCGGTCGACGCGCTGCCACCGTAGAGCACGCAGTCGGCGAGGGCCAGGGCGAACAGCGCGGCCAGGCCCTGCAGCGCGTACCGGGGCGCCCGGGACCACCGCGGCACGAACGCGATGTAGATGGCGGAGAACACCACCAGGATCGTGAGCCCGACCCCGGTATAGACGGCGCTGTGGTGCTGCGTGACCAGGTCGACCACCGGGCCGATGAGGTAGAGCAGCCAGATCCCGGTGAAGAAGGTCGAGGCGGCTAGCGCGCGCCGGTTCGCGTAGGCGAACCCGGGCCCCGGATAGCGGACGCTTACCCGGGGGCCCTCCGGTGCCCTGACCGCCCCCGCGGGACCAGGATCTCCGATGGCGTTCGCCATGTCCGCTTCCTCCTTGCCGCTTTGCCAGGCCCTGGGCTCGCTCCGCGGTTCCGCCGCGTCCCGCGCCCGATTCCCAGTGTGCGCCCCGGCCGCAAATGGCGGCTCTTGGCTAGACCTGCTCCGCCATGGAGCGCACCGACAGGGTGGCGAGGCCGAGGAAGACCGCCAGCCAGACCACCAGGCCGATGACCAGGCCGAACGGTACCGAGATGTTGCCGATCACGTCGGTGGAGATCTTGACCGCCTCGTAGGTCGGCGTGCCCTGGCCGATCTTCTGCAGCACGCCGCCCAGCGGGAACCAGATCCCGCCGAGGATGGTGAACGCGAAGTAGATCAGCATGGTGATCGGCTGGGCCTGGTCGGGCGCGAACCGGTATCCGATGGCCACCGCGAGCGCGGCGAAGATCATCGAGCCCAGCCAGATGATCATTGCCGTCACCACCCACTGCCACAGGGGCAGGCTCACCTTGCCGTAGAACCCGCCGAGGATGAACACGATCGCGATCGACGGCAGCGTGGTGGCCATCGAGGTGAGGATCTTGGCGACCACGTACGCGTTGGCCGGCAGCGGGGTGAGCCGCAACTGCCGGATCCAGCCGACCTTGCGCTCCTCGGAGATCCTGATGACGTTGCTGTTGAGCGCGCCGCTGAACGCGCCGAACGAGGACATGGCGACCATGTAGTAGGCCGCGAAGTCGACGCCGTACGCCTTCGTCGCCTGCTTGGCCACGATCAGGTAGAGGACGACCGGCAAGGCCAGGGTGAACAGGAAGTAGCGGCGGTTGCGGCGCAGCCGGTTGATCTCGGCCTGCGTCAGCAGCAGGATGCCCTTCATTGTCCTTCTTCTCCTGTTCGCGGTTTCAGCTAGCGTCGCTGACGGCCAGCGGCTGCCCGCCGGTGGCCGCCTGGTCGTCTTCGGCGGTGATGGCGAGGAACGCCTGCTCGAGGCCGAGGCTGCCGACCTCGATCTCGCTCGGCCGGTAGCCGGCGCCGAGCAGCGCGTACAAGGTGGCGTCGGAGTCGCTGGACTGGATGTGCACCAGGTCGTGCCGGGTCTCCAGGCTGACCACGCCGGGCAGCCCGAGCAACGCCGCCTCGTCCACCCCCGGCAGGCGGAACGACATCCGCTTGGCCCCCGCGCGCTTCTTGATCTCCTCCGGCGAGCCGTCGGCGAGCAGCCGCCCCCGGTTGATGACCATGATGCGGTCGGCGGCCTGGTCGGCCTCCTCCAGGTAGTGGGTGGCGAACAGCAGGGTCCGCCCCTCCGCTACCTCTTCCTTCATCGAGGACCAGAACCGCTGCCTGGTCTCCACGTCCATCGCCGTCGTCGGCTCGTCCAGCACGATCAGGTCGCACTCGCCGGCGATCGCCAGCGCGAACCGCACCCGCTGCGTCTGGCCGCCGGACAGCCGGTCGACCCGCTGGTCGGCCACCGACTCGATGCCCGCGCGGCGCAGCGTTACGTCCACCGGCACCGGCCGCGGGTGCAACCCGGCGATCAGCGTCACCAGCTCGCGCACCGTTACCTCGGGCATCAGCCCGCCGGACTGGAGCATGGCGCCGACCTGGCCGGTCTTGACCGCGTGGTACGGGTCGGTGCCGAACATCCGGATGGTGCCCCCGGTCGGCTTGCGCAGCGCGAGCAGCATGTCCAGGGAGGTGGACTTGCCCGCGCCGTTCGGGCCGAGGAGCGCGACGGTCTCGCCGCGGCGCAGCTCCAGGCTCAGCCCGTCGACCGCCTTCAGGCTGCCGTAATGCTTGCTGACGTTCTCGAACGAGACAACGGGCCCCGTTCCGGTGTGGCTCATCCCTAATGCTCCCTTGCGGAGGGCTTCCCCTGAGGTGTTCGCGTGCCAACGCAATATCACCACCGGACCGCTCCGCCGGGTAGTGCGCCCGCTCAGCATTCCCGCATGACAAGTGTCATGCATCTGGCTGAAAAGCGAGTTGATACCCCTGCTAGTGTCGCTTTCTCGAAAACGAGCACCGATGTTGAGAAGGGAGTCTCATACCGAACGGGCCATAGCCACGGCAGCACGCAGCCCTGCCACGCTGCCCTTAGTCAGGTAGACACCGCAGACAGGCCGGGCACGGTTGTCGCATGTCCAGCAGAACCGGGCAAAAGATGCCCGCCGCGTAGTGTCGAGCCGTGCGCGCGCCCTGACCTGCGGCTGTCCTGCGCGGGGAGCAAGCCGTGGGAACCCGCGCTACCGGCCCACGGCGTAGCCCTGCATGCCGCGCGGGTTGGCGGCGGCGTAGAGCAGCCCGCCGCGCCGGGAGACGGCGCTGATCCGGCCGAGCGACCACGGCGCCGCGACGTGCACGTCGTGGCCACGGCGGCGCAGCTCCCCGAGCACGGCGTCGCCGGCCCGCGACTCGATGTCCAGTCGGCCCGGGTAGGCCTCGCGCGGGTAGAACGAGGAGGGCACGTGGGCGGAGTGGAACGCGGGGTAGTCGATCGCCTGCTGAGTGTTCATCTCGTGGTGCACGTGGTTGAGGAAGAAGCCGAGCGTCCACTGGTCCTGCTGGTCGCCGCCGGGCGTGCCGAACGCCAGGTACGGCTCGCCGTCGCGCAGCGCCAGGGTCGGGGACAGCGTGGTGCGCGGCCGCTTGCCCGGCGCGATCGTCGCGGGCAGCCCGGGGGTGAGGGTGAACATCTGCGCCCGCGTGCCCAGGCAGAACCCGAGCGACGGGATGACCGGCGAGGACTGCAGCCAGCCGCCGCTTGGCGTCGCGGTGACCACGTTGCCCCAGCGGTCGGCGACATCGAGATGACACGTGTCGCCCCGCCGCGGGTGCGCGCCGACCGACCGGCCGAGCGGCTCCCCGGTGGCCGCGTCGATCCCGGGGTCGCCGCTCCCCCGCCGGCCGCGCCCGTCACCATCTGAATCAGCGGCAGGAGAACGGGCGCGTGGCGAAGCCCGGCAGCTCCGGTTCCCTCCCGGCGGGGCGGCCGGGACGCAGGTCCATGCTGACGGTCTCGCCGATGAGTGCCCGCCGCTCGTCGTTGTAGGCCGGGGACAGCAGCTCGGCCAGCGGGACGTCGGTGAACTCCGGGTCGCCGTACCAGGCCTCACGGTCGGCGAAGGCCAGCTTGCCCGCCTCGGTGACCGTGTGAACGAACTCGGCGCTGCCCGGCCCCATGGCCGACAGGTCGTAGCCGGACAGCAGGGCGAGCTGCTGCAGGAAGACCGGGCCCTGCCCCCACGGGCCGGTCTTGCACACGGTCAGCCCCTGGTAGTCGTAGCTGGCCGGTGCCTCAAGGCGAGCGTGCCAGGTGGACAGGTCCTGGCCGGTGAGCAGGCCGCGGTGCCGCTCGCCGCTGGTGTCCATGACCTCGGTGCCCGCGAACTTCGACCATCTCCTCGGCGACGAAGCCGTCGTACCAGGCCTGGCGGGCCGCCTCGATCTGGCCGTCGCGGTCGTCGGTGGCCGCCTCGGCCTCGGCCAGCACGCGCTGGTAGGTGTCGGCCAGCGCGCGGTTGACGAACCGGGAGCCCGGGGCGGGCACGCCGCCGCCCGGCAGGTAGGTCTCGGCCGAGGTGTGCCAATGGTCGCGGAACAGGCCGGCCACGCTGGCGATCGACCAGCTGGCCGCGGGCACCAGCGGGTAGCCGTCCTGCGCGTACCCGATCGCGTAGCCGAGGACGTCGCGCAGCCGCAGCGTGCCGTACTCGCGCAGCAGCAGCAGCCAGCCGCCGAACGCGCCGGGCACCGTGGCGGCGAGCAGCCCGCTGCCGGGCACCAGGTCGAGCCCGAGATCGGTGTACGCCTCGGGGGTCGCCGCGGCCGGGGCGGTGCCCTGACCGCACACCACGAACGTCTCACCGCGCCGCGCGTCGTGAGCGATGACCGGCACCTCGCCGCCCGGGCCGTTCAGGTGCGGCTCGACGACCTGCAGGGTGAACCCGGCGGCCACGGCCGCGTCGAACGCGTTGCCGCCCTGCTCGAGCACGGCCATCCCGACTGCCGACGCGAGCCAGTGTGTGGACGACACCATGCCGAACGTCCCGGCAAGTTCCGGCCGCGTGGTGAATTCAGGGATTTCGGTCATGTGGCGCTACTTTCGTCCGGGCCGTGTTCGTTCTCTCATTCTCATTCTCATCTATCCAACATCACCGGCCCTACGGCGGGCGAGCGCAAGCACGAACGGTGCCCCCGGTGATTCGGTAACGTCTGTCACATGGACCAGCTGGAGCCCCGGGTACGGGCGGTGTGCGACCTGAACGTCGCGGAGGCGCGGGAGTACGGCGGACGGCACGAGTACGACGGCCTGCCGCAGGACCTGTCGCCGGACGGCGTGGCCGCCGGGCTGTCCCGGCTCGCCGCCGCCAGGGAACGCGGCACCCCGCAGGACGACCCGCACGACGAGGCGCAGCTGCGGGCGTTCGAGGACCTGCAGCGGGTGGCGTACGGCGAGCTGCAGCTACACCGGCGCAACCCGCTCTACCACCTGGGCGAACTCGACCTGGCCAGCTACGACAAGGACTACGCGCCCCAGGCGGAGCGGCACGCGGCCCGCGCCGCCCACCTGGCCGCCTGGCCCGCGGTGATCGACGCGGCGGTCAGCTCGCTCGACCTGGTGCCCGCCCCGGTCGCCGCCTCGCTGCTCGGCGGCATCCGCGGCCTGGCCGCCGGGATCCCGGCCGACGCCGACCCGGGTGCCAGGGACGCGGCGCTGGCCGCGCACCAGCGCCTGGTCGCGCACCTGGAGGAGGCCGCGGTCTCCGGGCCACCCAGGCGGCGCTCGGCGGGGGCGCGCTCACCGCGCTGCTGTCCACCGCCGAGGCGATCAGCGTGGACCTCGACGACCTCGCCGCCCGGGCCGACGCCGAACGCGACCGGCTGCGCGCCCGGCTGGACTCCTCGGCCGCCCTGATCGACCCGAACCGGCCCGCGCTCGACGTGGCCAGGGAGCTGGTGAAGGACCACCCGGACCGTGCCGGGGTACTCGAAACGGCCCGGCACTGGACCGGGCGGGCGATCGACTTCACCCGCACCCGCGACCTGGTGCCGGTGCACGACGGCGTCTGCCTGGTCGGCGAGGCACCGGAGTCGCGGCGCTGGGCGATGGCGATGATCTCCACCAACGCGCCGGCCGAGCCGGACGCGCCGTCCTGGTACTGGATCACCCCGCCCGATGAGGCCTGGCCCGCCGAGGAAACCGAGTCGTGGCTGGAGGTGTTCAGCGCGACCACGCTGCCCGCCATCACCGTGCACGAGGTCGCGCCCGGGCACTTCTCGCACCACCAGGCGCTGCGCCGGGCGCGAGGCGACGTGCGGCGCACGCTGTTCTCCAGCGCGTTCGTCGAGGGCTGGGCACACTACGCCGAGGAACTGTGCGTCGAGGAAGGATTCCTCGACGACGACCCGCGCTTCGCGATCGGCGTCTGGCTAGAGGCCCTGGTCCGGGTCACCCGGCTGGCCTGCGCGCTCGGCGTGCACACGGCGGGCTGGACGGTCGAGCAGGCCGCCGCGCGCTTCGCGGCCGACACCCACCTGGCGGGCTCAGCGGCGGCGGCCGAGGCGCGACGGGCCACGTTCGACCCGACCTACGGGCGCTACACCTGGGGCAAGCTGGAGATCCTGGCGCTGCGCGAGCGGGCCAGGCAGGCCTGGGGCCCCGGCTTCACCCTGAAGCGGTTCCACACCGCCCTGCTCGACCTCGGCTCCCCGCCCCTCGGCCTGCTCCCGACCGCCCTCGACCGCGGCTAACCCCAGGCGGAAAGCCCCGCGCGCTCAGGGCGCCGCCGCCCCAGCGCTCCGCGCTTCTTGCTGTTATCCGCATCATCGGCGGCAAACGGCGCACTGATCACGGAAACAATTTTTTCAGCGGAAACTTTTTAAGGACATAGCGTGATTTGTTTCCGTTACGAAAAAAGTTTCCATGATCAGCGCCGCACGGGGCCACGGGCACGGGCGGGGGGCGGGCCCGGCGCCAGGCGCGGACCGGCACGGTGAGGGGCCAGGACCGGTGCGGTTAGGGGTCGCCGATCGGCTGGGCGGGAGGCGGGGGCGGGCGCGGCGGGGGGCGCGGTAACCTAACCGGGTGCAGAGGTTTAGCCGGGTCGCCAGGGTGGTAGGGAGCGTCGCGCTGATCGCGGCGGTGGCGACGGGGTGCTCAGGGCGCAATCACGCCGGCGGTCAGGGGATCTTGCCGAGCACAGCGTACGTGCTGCAGCCCGCTTCGACCGGGACGTCAACCGTCGGGTACCTGGACATCAGGAACAACGGGTCGGCCGACGAACTGACGTCGGTGTCGACCAGCGTGGGCGGGAAGGTGACACTGCGTGGCCCGGTCAACGAGAGCGAGTCGCCGATCGTCATGCACACGGTGACATCGATACCGCTCGTGGCCGACGCCACCACGCAGCTCATCCCGAACGGCTACCACCTGCTGATCTCCGGGGCCGGGGCGATGCACGACGGCAAGGACATCCAGCTGACGCTGAACTTCGCCCACGCGGCGCCGATCACCGTCTACGCGCTCGTCACCAACCCGCAGAACGGCGGCTCCAGCTACTTCCTCAACTGACGGCCGGCGCCGGCCAGTCAGCGGCGTCAGCGGCCGGTGGCGCGCCGGAAGGCTGCGCGCCGGAAGGCGGCGCGGCGGAAGGCTGCGCGCCGGAAGGCTGCGCGGCGACACGCTGACGCCCGCGGGCCGCCGATAACGGGACTGGCCGTCGCCCGCGGGCCGGCGATAACGGGATTGGCCGTCGCTAGCGGGCTGCGGTCATGCGGGTCGTTGCCGCGCCCCGGGGGGCGGAGGCGGCAGCGCCGGAGGCGCAGGCGTTTGCCATCGCCTGATACGCGATATATCGTGGACTTGCCGTCGCCTGGACGGGGTCGAAACTCGGGGTTCGGAGGATGTCGTGGCTGCGGGTAACGAGATGCGGGTTAGTGACACCGAGCGTGAGGCCGCGGCGGCCGAGCTGCGCGAGCACTTCACCAGCGGGCGGCTGGACCAGGAGGAACTTGACCAGCGCCTGACCGCGGCGTTCGCGGCCAGGACGCGCGGCGACCTGAGCGCGCTGTTCACCGACCTGCCGCCGGGCGAGCACAGCCCGGCGGACCCCGGCGGCGCGGACAGCGCGGCCGGCGATCGCATCTTCGGGCCGGGGCCGTTCGGGTCCAGGCCGTTCGGTGGCTCCTTGGGGGGCCGTTCGGCGAAGGACCGTTCGGCGGGGACCCGTTCCGGCCGGGGTCACCCGGCACCCAGGGCGACTGGAACCGGGACAACGATTCCCGCGACGACGCGGGCTGGGCGGGGCGCGGCGGCGCCTTCCGGGCCTCGCCCGGGCGCACGATCGGCCGTTTCGCGGTGGCCAGCATGGCGGTCTGGGTGCTGTTCGCCGTCGGCCTGCTCGGCGTTTTCGGCATCGGGGCCGGGCGACCGCTCGGGATCGTCTTCCTCATCGCCGCGGTCGCACTGCTGCGGCGGGTGATCTTCAGCATCTTCGGGCGGCGCCGTATGGGCGGCTGCGGCCGGCGTGGCCGCCGCCGCTAGCGCCCGTTTGCCCGTGTCAGCGGGCATTCCCGAGCGGCAGCGCCGCCCGCGGGGCCGGTGTCACCTCGTAGCGAACGGTTGCGTTCGGCGGACCCCCAGGAGACAAAGTCGCTGTTCCCGATTTATCGTGGAAGGGACCAACCTTCCGAGTCAAACGGGAAGTGCGATGGCGATGCGTTACTACGCTCCCTTTCCCGGTGGCGGCGGCGACCCCGCCTGGCCACGGGGTCCGCACGCGCTGCGCATCGGGGACGCGGAACGCGACGCCGCGGCGACGGACCTGGGCGAGCACTACGCGGCCGGCCGCCTGACCCTGGACGAGCTGCACGAACGACTCGACGCGGCGTTCTCCGCGAAGACGTTCGGCCAGCTCGGCCGGGTGATGGCCGACCTGCCAGGCTCTGTACGGCTGCCCTGGCGCCCCGGCCCCGGCGCGGCCGCGAGACCCGGTGCCGCCATGCCCGACCTGTGGGGCCCCCCAGGGCCGGGCGACTTCCGCTACCACGGGTACCTCGGCCCGGCCGAGGGGCCGTGGCACCTGGCCAGCACGGCCGAGGACGACTACCAGTCCGGGGAGACCGAGGGGCCGACGGCGACCGACCGCGCGGGCAGGCTGGCCGCGCTGTCCCTGCTCATGCTGGCCATGCTGATCTGGCTGTTCACCGCCCTGCTGTTCGCCAGGCACGGCGTGTACCACCAGTGGGGCGGGTACCACGACTGGGGCCAGTACCAGCAGCAGTGGGGCCCGTCGGGGCAGCCGTAACGCTGCCGTCAGGCGCCAAAGCGGGATACCGGGCGCCACCGTGCGGCATTCGCCGTCGCGGACGGCGCCGCAGGCGCCCGCCCGTCGCCCGGCCCCGGCTCCGGCCCCGCCGCGCGGCGGGGTGCCGGGAAATCGTCCGTCGAGAGTCACGCGCGTCCCGGCCTGATCCGCGTCGGCCCCCATCGAGAGGAAGGCAACCCCCTGCCGGGGTAGCCGCCCTGCCGGGGTAGCCGCCCCGCCGGGGTAGCCGCCCCGCCGGGGGGTAGCCGCCCGCGGCAGGCGCCGCCACGCGGCTTTTCGCGCGGCGGGCCGGGCCCGATACGATCGCCTTTTTGATCGGGCCCGGATCGCCGCGCATCGGGAGGTACGGGGGGCGTCCCCCCGGGGGACTACTGCCGCTGCGGGACGACGAGGTACCGGAAATCGCCCGCGGTCCCGGGCGGCGGGGTGATGACGGCCGGCTTGGTGGGGCTGGTGAACGCCAGCCGCACCCGGGCCTCGTCGCCTGCCGCGTCTTCCTGGCGGCCCGCGGTGGCCGCGACCACGCCGTCCAGCAGGTACTGCGGGCTGAACGCGATCGAAGGCTGGTCGCCGGCGAACTCAGCCGGCGACGGTCTCCCTGGCCCGGGCCTGGCCCTGGGTCGCCGCGCCGACGGTCACCCGGCCGGCCGCGAACGAGAGCTGGACCGGCGTGCCGCGCTCGGCGACCAGCGCGACCCGGCGCACCGCCTCGGCGAAGGCCTCGGCGGGCAGGTCGGCGGTGCAGCCGAACTGCTCGGGAAAACGGGACTTGTAGCGGATGAACTCCCCGGCGAGCAGCCGGGTGGTCAGCCGCCGCTCCCCCGCCTCGAAGCCGATCATGGCCTCGGCCGCCCGCTGGGATGACATCATCACCCGGACCTCGGTGCCCGGGATCATCATCCTGGCCGCGTCGCCGAGCGTCCTGGCCGGCACGAGCAGCGCCAGGCGGCCCTGGCCGGCGGCGCCAGGCGCCGGCTGCCAGTCCAGGTTCCTGACCGCCAGCCGGTAGCGGTCGGTTGCGGCGAGCGTCATCGCCTGGCCGTCCAGTTCGAGACTGACGGCGGTGAGCATCGGCAGCGTGTCGTCGCGGCTGGCGGCCGGGGTCACCTGGCCGATCGCCGTGGCGAGCGCGCCGCCATCGGCGGTGCCGGCCAGCTGCGGCAGCTCCGGCAGGTCCGGGTAGTCGGCCAGCGGCAGCGGCGTCAGCATGAAGGCGGCGTCACCGCAGGTCACCGATACCCCGTCCGGGTCGTCGGCGAAGCTCACCTGGTGCGGCGGCAGCGCGCGGACGATCTCGACCAGTAGCCGGCCCGGCACCAGCACCGTGCCCGGCTCGGCCACCTCGGCGGGCACCCTGACCCGGGCCGAGACCTCGTAGTCGAAGCAGGACAGGGTGAGGAAGCTCCGCCCGTCCTCGGCCTCCGCGCTGAGCAGCAGGCCGGTCAGCACGGGCACCACCGGCCGGGCCGGCAGCGCCCTGGCCGTCCAGGTAACCGCCTCCGCGAGCGCGTCGCGCTCCACCGTGAACTTCATCCCTCATCCCCTCGTGCTCCGTCTCGACCCGCCCGCGCTGTCCGGGCATCCTGCCACGCCCCACCGACATTCGGGCCCCGGCGGGCGCCCACCCGGCGCGGGCGCGCCGCCCGCCCCGCCCGGCCACCGAAAAGAGCGGGCGGAGACCAGAGCCCGGCCGCGTCCGTCCGTGACGACTGCCAAGGAACAGCGGCGCCGAACGCGGGCGGCCCGGACCGGTCCCCGATCAGCGGCGGCGAACCGGGCTCAGCACATCAGCCTGCGTACCGACGCGGTCAGGCGGGCTGCTACAACTCGACCCGGTTGCCCTCGGGATCGGTGACCCAGCCGAATCGGCCGACGCCCGCCATGTCCTGCGTTTCGCTGGCCACGTCCGCTCCCAGGGACCGCAACTGCGCGAGCATCGCGTCCAGGTCGCGGACCCGGAAGTTAAGCATGGCTTCTTGCCAGGACAGCGGCCAGGCGGCTGGCACCGCGTCATCGCCGGTTGAGCCAGCCGGGGTAGCACCCCAGACAGGCACCAGGGAACGGCAGCCCCCGGTCGGCGCGCAGCGGTGCTCCGGCCGGGCCGGGGGCTTCGGGGCCTGGCTGCTAGGCCGAGAGGTACTGGCCGTAGAAGGCGAAGATCTTCGCCCACCCGTCCTTGGCGGCCTCGGGGCGGAAGCTGGGCGGTCGACGGCGAAGAACCCGTGGCCGGCGCCCTCATAGCTGTGGAACTCGTAGGTCTTGCCCGCGGCCTTGAGCGCCTCCTCGAGCTCGGCGACCTGCGGCCGGCGACGGGTACTGGTCGTCGGCGCCGAACAGGCCGAGCAGCGGGCAGGACAGGCTGGGCGTCTTGTCGACGATCGGGCCGACCTTGAGCGGCGAGCCTTCCGGCACGGTGCCGGTGACGTACGCGCCGTAGCAGTCCACGACCGCGTCCAGGTCCAGGCTGACCCCGGCGAGGAACGCCTGGCGGCCGCCGGAGCAGTAGCCGATCGTGCCCACCTTGCCGTTGGCGTTCGGCAGGCCCTTGAGGTAGTTCATCGCCGCCCGCCACGTCGTGGACGAGCTGCTCGTCGGGCACGCCGCCCAGGGCGCGGGCCGCCGCGGCGGCGTCGTCAGGGCTGGCACCGGGCGCCACCCGCCAGTACAGGTTCGGGACGACGGCGTTGTAGCCCTCGAAGGCGAACCGGCGGGCGATTTCCTTGGACTCGCTGTCGTAGCCGGGCATGTGGTGGATGACCACGACGCCGCCGCGCGGCGCCTCGTCGAGCGCCCGGGCGCTGTAGGCCTCGATCTCGTCGCCGTTCCCGGAGGTGATGGTGATGGTCTCGGCAATGAGGGCGTCAGACATCGTTATTTCGTCTCCCGTGATGATCTTCGTTGTCAGGCTTGCGTGGGGGTGGTTTCGTCATTCCAGGCCGGGCGGCGCGGCGTCGAGCACCGCGCTGATCGCCTTGGCCAGCTCGCGGGCCGACTCCTGGCTGAGCTCAACGGCGACCCGGCCAGACGGGCCGAGCTCGGGGGCGCGGAAGTCGATGTTGAGCGTGTGGCCAAACGGCGCGTGGACCGGGTGGTCCAGGTAGACGCTGCCGTCGGTGACCTTCATCCAGCCGGAGGCGCCCTTGGCGCTGCCGGCCAGCGAAATGGTCTCGGTTATGTAGGTGCACATATCCAGGGGTCCTTCCGTCAGCGAGACGGGTCATGGGCGATGAAGCCCAGCCGCATCATCCCACCTGACTGGTTAGCAATGCTCACGAACCCCCGCCGGGCGGCAGCCCAGCGGCGCCGACGTGGAAGACTAGAAGTTCATGAGCTACGACGCCGCCACCGACCGCTACGACGACAAGATGCCCTACCGCCGCAGTCGGGCGCAGCGGGCTGCTGCTGCCCGCGGTGTCCCTGGGGCTGTGGCAGAACTTCGGCGACGACGAGCCGCTCGACCAGCAGCGGGCCATCCTGCGCCGCGCGTTCGACCTCGGCGTCACGCACTTCGACCTGGCCAACAACTACGGACCGCCCTACGGGTCGGCGGAGGTCAACTTCGGCCGGCTGCTGCGCGAGGACTTCCGGCCGTACCGGGACGAGCTGGTCATCTCGACCAAGGCCGGCTACGACATGTGGCCGGGACCGTACGGCGACCTGGGGTCGCGGAAGTACCTGCTGGCCAGCCTGGACCAGTCGCTGCAGCGGATGGGCCTGGACTACGTCGACATCTTCTACTCCCACCGCGCCGACCCGGACACCCCGCTGGAGGAGACGATGGGCGCGCTGCACACGGCGGTGCGCTCCGGCCGGGCGCTGTACGCGGGCATCTCGTCCTACTCGCCGGAGCGGACCCGGGAGGCCGACGCGATCCTGCCGTCGATGGGCACGCCGCTGCTGATCCACCAGCCGTCGTACTCGATGCTCAACCGCTGGATCGAGGACGAGCTGCTCGGCACGCTCGGCGACCTCGGGGTCGGCTGCATCGCGTTCTCGCCGCTGGCGCAGGGCGTGCTGACGTCGAAGTACCTGAACGGCGTGCCCGCGGGCTCGCGCGCGTCGCGGGACGGCTCGCTGTCGCGCGAGCCAGCTCAGCGAGGCGACGCTGGCCCACGTCCGGGCGCTGAACGAGATCGCCGCCGGCCGCGGCCAGTCGCTGGCCCAGCTGGCGCTCTCCTGGGTGCTGCGCGACGAGCGGGTGACGTCGGCGCTGGTCGGCGCGTCGTCGGTGGCCCAGCTGGAGGACAACCTGGCCGCCGCCGCCGCAGACGGAGCTTCACCGCCGAGGAGACCGCGGCCATCGACCGGCACGCGGTCGAGGCCGGCATCAACATCTGGGCCGGTCGAGCGCGGGCTGAGCCGGGCGGGCGGGAGCCGCGGCGGCTCCCGCCCAGCCGGCGCTATCCGCCGATGGCCTGCGGGAAGGTGAACAGGCGGTCGGGGTCGTACTTCTTCTTGATCGCCGCCAGGCGGGTGTAGTTGCCGCCGTAGTAGGCCTGCTGCCAGTTGGTCAGCTCGGGGTCGATGTAGTTCTGGTAGGCCTGCCCGCTGGCGTGGCGGCGCATCGACGACCAGTACTTGCGCAGCCAGGTCATCTGGTTGCTGACCCCGAGGCTGCCTGCGCCGGTCTTCCAGTCGGTGGTGTACTGGGCCGAGAACAGGGCGTCGCGGTGCACGAACGCGGTCGCGCCCGGCTTGACCCGGTTGACCGCGCCGCCGAGCGCGTCGAAGGCGATGCCGCCGACCGCGCCCGCGCCGCCCTTGATCTTCTGCAGCGCGGTGATGCCCGCCAGCAGGGTGCTGATGCCGGCGCTGCTCAGCGGGGTGGTGAAGAAGTCGGACTTGGTGAACTGCGGCTGGCGGCTGAGCTTGCCGCCGCTGGTGTACCAGGGCAGGTGGCAGGCCTGGTAGCCGAGCGAGGAGCAGCCCGCCTCGACCAGCATGGCGTTCATGTACGGCTCCGGGTTGCTCAGGAACGAGCTGGACGGGTGCGAGCCCGCCTTGGCGTACAGCTGGTTGAGCAGGTTGGCCGCGTCGCCGACGCTCCCCAGGTAGGTGCCGCCGACCGCGATCGTGGGCGTCGTGCCGCCGGGCTTGGCCGCCAGGTGCAGGTTGGACCACATTGCGTCGGGCGCGTGCGGCGCCCAGGACTGCCACGCGGCGACGACCCGCGCCGCCTGCGACCACGGCCAGGACAGGGTGAACAGCACCACCTGGGGCGCGGCCGTCGTCTTAAAGGTGAACGAGGTCACCACGCCGAAGTTGCCGCCACCGCCGCCCATGCAGGCCCAGAACAGGTCGCCGTAGTGCTTCGGGTCGGCCGTCGCGGCCAGCACGGCGCCGTTCGCGGTGACGATCTGGATCGACTCCACGTTGTCGCAGGTCAGCCCGTGGGCGCGGGTGGTGACCCCGATGCCGCCGCCGAGGGTGAGCCCGGCGATGCCCACCGTCGGGCAGGAACCGCCGGGCACGGACCGGCCCTTGGACGACAGGCCCTGGTAGAAGTCGATGAGCCTGGTGCCCGCGCCGACGACCGCGGTCGAGCCGGACACGGTGACCGCCTTCAGGTTGCCCACGTCGATGATCAGGCCGTTCGTGCCCGACCAGCCGGCGTAGCTGTGCCCGCCGGACCGGGAGGTGAACGGGAGCGCGAACTTCCGGGCGAAGGCCAGGCAGGTCGCCACGTCGGTGGCGTTGTTCACGTGGGCGATGCCGCCGGCCGCTGCCCGTCGAACCGCGGGTCGAACAGCAGGCGGTCGTTGTTGTAGCTGGCGTCACCCGGACGGACCAGCGTGCCGGCCAGGTCGTGAGCCAGGGCGGTCCAGTCGGCCGGCGCGGGCCCGGCGGCCCGGGCGGCGATTCCGGACGACGCCGCGCGGGCGACGCCGGGAACGGCGATGGCGGCGGCGCTGCCCGCGGCGATGCCGAGGAAGGCGCGCCGCTTCAGTGAGCTGTTTGTGCTGTTGGTCACGACTTTGAGACGCCGCCAGCCCGCCGGTTGCCCCACGTTGCCCCGCAGCGGTCCCGCCAGCCATCGGCTGTCACGTTTGTGGGGCGAGCGCTGTCTGACAGTGAAGGACGGGCGTCCGCCGCCGGGGCGCGGGTGCCCCGCCGATGAGAATGTCAGACCCGTGGAGTCTCATGGAAGAAAACAGCAGCGCGGGTGGAATAGGTTGAGGAACTCAACCGTTTAGTAGGTCATGAGCATCAAGATCCAGGGACCGGACACGGCGCGGGCTGAAGCCGCGGCACGGGCTGGGGACTCAGCGCCAGCTGGGGACGCAGCGCACGCCGACGACTCGGCACCGGCGCTGAACCGGGACATCCTGGAGGCGCTCACTACCCTCATCAAGCGAGCCGAGCCCGTGTGGCATTCCCTCGCGACGTCGTTTCAGCTGGCCGGGCCCGACCTGCTGGCGATGTTCAAGATGGAGGGCGGGCTGGCGATGAAGGACCTCGCGACGCGGATGGGGTGCGACGCGTCCTTCATCACCATCATCGCGGACAACCTGGAAAAGCGGGGGTTCGTCCGCCGAGAGCCCAGCCAGCGGGACCGCCGGGTGAAGAACCTGGTGATCACGGAGGAGGGCGCGGCCGCAAAGGAGCGGCTGATGGCCCAGGTCGCCAACCGGATGCCCTGGTGCTACGCCCTCAATGACGAGGAGCGGCGGTGCTTCCTCACCATGCTCCAGAAGATGCTCGACACACCGCGCCCGGAGGCTGACGAGCCTGGTCAGCCCGCGGGGGCGGGCATGTAAGTCTCGCGCCCGCGCGACGCCCCCGTCCCCTGGTCCGCACCCCGCGGCGGCCAGCGAGCGGGGGATGCCTCGGCCACGCGGTCGTTCGAAATCACTTGAGACTTAATTTTCACACGTCGTGAAGTCCACATCAGAGGGGAATTTCTGTGTCTGCCACTTCAGGACAGGCCGAACAGGCGACAGTCGCCGCCGGGCCCGTCGACACGCCAACGGGGGAGCGCCGAAGCGCCGGCTCGGGCTCGCGCTCGCGGTGATCGCGACCGCGCAGCTCATGGTGGTGCTCGACGCCACCATCGTCAACGTCGCGCTGCCGCACATCCAGGACGCGCTGGACTTCTCCGGCTCGAACCTGGAGTGGGTGGTCAACGCCTACGCGCTCGCCTTCGGCGGGCTGCTGCTGCTCGGCGGCCGGGCCGGTGACCTGCTCGGCCGGCGGCGGATCTTCATGGTCGGCATCGTGCTGTTCGCGGTCGCCTCGCTGGCCGGCGGGTTCGCCACCGAACCAGCCTGGCTGCTCATCGCCCGCGTCGTCCAGGGCGTCGGCGGCGCGATCGCCGCGCCCACCTCACTGTCGCTGATCGCCGCCACCTTCCCCGAGGGCAAGGAGCGGAACCGGGCCATGGGCGTGTACGCGGCGATGACCATCGCCGGCGCGGCGCGTCGGCCTGATCGCCGGCGGCCTGCTGACCAGCTACGCCGACTGGCGCTGGGTGTTCTTCGTCAACGTGCCGATCGGCCTGCTCGTCCGTGGTCCTCGCGCCCCGCGGGTGCTCGGCGAGCGTCCAGCGGGTGCGCGGCAAGTTCGACCTGCCCGGCGCGATCACCGCCACGCTGGGCCTCGCCGCCCTGGTCTACGGGCTGTCCAGCGCGGCGACGACCTCCAACGGGGTCTCGCACTGGGGCGACACCAAGGTCATCGTGTCGCTGGTCGCGGCCGTGGTCCTGCTGGCCGCGTTCGCGTTCATCGAGGCCCGGACCAAGCACGCGCTGGTGCCGCCTGCGGGTACTCAAGTCCGCGACCGGACCGGGCGCCTACCTGATCAGCCTGTGCGTCGGCACCGCGATCTTCGGGATGTTCTTCTTCCTGACGATCTTCGTGCAGCAGGTCTGGGGCTACTCGCCGGTGCGCTCCGGCGTCGCCTACCTGCCGATGGTGGCCCTGATCCTGGTCGGTGCGGGGCTCGTCGTCCCACCTGGTCGCCCGGATCGGCGCGCGGCCGCTGATGATCGTCGGCCCGGCGCTGGCGCCGGCGGCATGTTCTGGCTGTCGCGGATCACCGAGACCAGCACCTACGTCGGCGGCCTGCTCGGGCCGATCATGCTGGTCGGGCTCGGCATGGGGCTCACCTTCGTGCCGCTGTCCCTGGTCGCGCTGGCCAAGGTGCCCAACAAGGACTCCGGCGTGGCGTCCTCGCTGCTGAACACCGGCCAGCAGGTCGGCGGGTCCATCGGCCTGGCCGTCCTCGGCACCGTGGCCTGGTCGGCGGTCTCGTCGAACGCGCGGTCGGCGACGGCCGCCGCCGGGCGCGCACCTCTCCAAGGCCCAGGAACTCGCGATCACCAACCACTCGCTCGCCTACGGGTTCGGGCGCGGGTACCTGGTGGCGGCCGGGATCGCCCTGCTCGCCCTGGTCATCGCGGTGGCGATGATCCGGGTGACGAAGAAGGACCTGGAGGGCATCGACCCGATGGCGGCACCCACCGCCTGAGGCCGTCAGCCGCAGGACCGGGTTAACGGACGCGGGATAGCTCAGCGCCTTTTCGGCGGGCGCTGGCTGTCCCGCGTTTTCCGTGCCGCCTACGATCGTGGGTATGGCTGACGATCTGCTTCTCGTTCTCTCCTCCCCCGGGTCCGTGGACCTGACCGAGTTCACCGACTGGTACGACAACGAGCACGTTGCCGGCCCGGCTGGCGACGCCCGGCTTCGGCGCGGTCAGCCGGTTCCGCGCCCTGGACGGCCAGACGCCGGACTGGCTGGCGACCTACGAGGTCAAGCCGGGGACGCTGGCATCGCCGGCGTACCAGGCGCTGGCCACCAGTTCCTCGGACCGGGAGAAGCAAGTCCTGTCCGCCGCGACGGTGGACCGGCGGGTGTACTCGCTGCTCGGCGACTTCTGGGCCGACGGCCACTCGGAAGCCTCCGGCGCCGCGCCGGTGGTGATGCTGGTCTCGATGTCGGTGCCGCCGGAGGTCGAGCCCGACCTGGCCGCGTACTACGAGCAGGAGCACTTCCCGCTGCTGCTCAAGGTACCCGGCTGGCGGCGGGCCCGCCGGTACGAGCTGACCGAGGGCAACGGGCCGAAGTACCTTTCACTGCACGAGGTCGACTCCGAGGCGGCCTTCGACGACCCCGGCTACGCGACGGCGACCACGACCCCGTGGCGCAACCGGATCGTGGCGGCGGCCATCGGCCGGGAGAAGCGGGTCTTCGGGCTGCACAAGTCGTTCCGGTAAGAACCGCTTGCCCCGCCCAGGTGATCCGGGGGTGCGGCGGACCGTCCGCCGACCCGTACCCGCTGGCCCGGGGCCTTTTATGCTATTGAACGGGTGCTTGCTTCGACTTGGCCCGCCCGCCGTCAGCAGGCGGCGGGGCGGGCCGGCGGAGTACGCGCCCGTTCCCTCGGACCGTTTTGTTCTGAGCGGCGGAGACCGGAGGGGCCGGGCTGGGCCGGCCCGCGGCGATGGCGGGGCGGAAACCGGGCCGTAGCTCAAGCGATAGATCGCGAGGACGGGGTAGCTGTGTGACATGCGTTCTGGCGATGAGGTCCCGGTGACGGACGGCGGGCCGGGGGCGAAGCCGGACGACGCGGGGGGGCGATTGCGCGCCTGGTTGCGCCGGCCCTGGGTTCGCCGGCTGATCAAGCCGACCCGGATCGGCGTGCTGCTGTTCATCATCGCGCTCGTGGTCGAGTACCTGGTCGTGCCCGAGCTGGTGGGGGCGAGCAAGGACCTGTACCTGCTCGGCCGGATCAGCGTCTACTGGGTGGCCGCGGGCGTGGTGCTCGAGGGGCTGTCGCTGTTCATGTACGCGGTGCTGACCAAGGTGCTGCTGCCGCCGGGCCCCAAGCCCAGCCTGTACCGGCTGTTCCTCATCGACCTGTCGGCCGCGGCGGTCGCGCACGTGATCCCGGCCGGCACGCTGGGCACCGCGGCGCTCGGCTTCAAGCTGTTCACCAGCGAGGGCATCTCCGGCAACGACGCCACGGTGATGATGGCGGCCAAGGGCATCGGCTCGACCGTGGTGCTGAACGTGCTGCTGTGGCTGTCCCTGGTCATCTCGATCCCGCTGGCCGGGTTCCAGCCCATCTACGGGACGGTCGCCATCATCGGGACGGTGATCTTCATCCTGATCGCCGCGCTGATCGTGGGCATCACCCGCGGCGCCGGGCTGGCCTCCCGGCTGCTGCGCATGGTGGGTAACAAGGTCCCGTTCGTCAGCGGCGAGAAGATCGAGGCGACGGTGCTCGAGGCCAGCCGGTCCTTCGCGCTGCTGGCCAAGGACAAGCGGGTGATGGCCTGGGCGCTGCTGTGGGCCTCGCTCAACTGGATTCTGGACGCGGCCTCGCTGTGGTGCTTCGTCGCCGCGTTCGGGCACTACACCAACCCGATCGAGCTGTTCGCCGCCTACGGGATCGCCAACGTGGCCGGCGCGCTGCCGATCACCCCCGGCGGGCTCGGCGTGGTCGACTCGATCGCCCCGCTGCTGCTGGTCGGGTTCGGCGTCACCCGCAGCGTGGCCACGCTGGGCGTGCTCGGCTGGCGGGTGGTGAACTTCTGGCTGCCCATCCCGACCGGGGCCGTCGCGTTCGCACTGCTGAAGGTGACACCGCTGCCCGAGGGCAGTGGCCTGCGGTCGGCGCTCAGCAGCCTGCTGGCCACTGGGGAGTCACGCATCCCGGAGGAGGATCTGGTCGAGGAAGGGCTGCGGGAAGAGGAGCCGGGCGCAGCGGAACCCGGGAAGGACTCGCCGAGGCCCGGCCGGATCGCCGGACCCGGGAACGGCTCGCCGGAACCCCGGAAGGAAGAACCGCACGAGGAAGAGCGCTAGGG
>CAVVKP010000007.1:0-73511 GCA_963748785.1 uncultured Actinomycetota bacterium
CTCAAGCGCGACGCCATCGCCAAGGTCGTCAACAACCTGTACAAGCACACGCAGCTGCAAGACACCTTCGGCGTGATCATGCTGTCGCTGGTGGACGGGGTGCCGCGCACCCTGCGCCTGCAGGAAAATGATCCGCTACTGGGTCGCGCACCAGATCGAGGTCATTCAGCGGCGCACCCGGTTCCGGCTGCGCAAGGCCCAGGAGCGGCTGCACATCGTCGCCGCACTGATCGCCGCGATCGACGCGATCGACCAGGTCATCGCGCTGATCCGCGGGCTCGGAGTCGGCTGCCGCCGCCATGGTCGGCCTGCAGGGACTGCTCAGCATCGACGAGGTACAGGCGCGAGCCATCCTCGACATGCAGCTGCGCAAGCTCGCCGCCCTGGAGCGGCAGGAGCTGATCGAGGAGCGCGACGAGCTGGAGGCGCGCATCGCCGACCTGCAGGCGATCCTGGACTCCCCGGCCCGGCAGCGCGAGATCGTCGGCACCGAGCTCGGTGAGATCGTCACCAAGTACGGCGACGCGCGACGGACCGAGATCGTTGCCTACGACGGCGAGGTCGCCGACGAGGACCTGATCGCCGAGTCAGAGATCGTGGTCACGATCACCCACGGCGGCTACGCCAAGCGGACCAACACCGACCAGTACCGCGCGCAGCGTCGCGGCGGCAAGGGCGTGCGCGGCGCGCAGCTGCGGTCCGACGATATCGTCGATCACTTCTTCGTCACCTCGACGCACAACTACATCCTCTTCTTTACCAATAAGGGCCGCGTTTACCGGGCCAAGGGGTACGAGTTCCCCGATACCGGCCGGGACGCGCGCGGCCAGCACGTGGCCAACATGCTCGCCTTCCAGCCGGATGAGCAGATCGCCGAGGTGCTCACCCTGCGGGACTACGCCGTGCCGGTGGCGCTGGACCTGGCCAAGCTGGCGGACCAAGTCGGCCTGGTGAAGAAGTCCCGACTGCCCGAGCAACGACTCGTTCGCTGGGCGGCCCGCATCGCGATCAACCTCCGCGAAGACGACGAGGTGATCAGCGCCGCGCTGGTCGCCGGAAGGGACCTGCTTCGGCGAGCAAGGGCGCCCAGGCGCTGCGCTTCAACGCCAGCGACGACCAGCTCAGGCCAAGGGCCCGCGCCACCTCCGGCGTGATCGGGATGCGGTTCAACGACGGTGATGAGCTGCTCGGTATGTACGTGGTCCGCGAGGGCGAAGACGTGCTTGTCGCGACCGATGGGGGGTACGCTAAGCCGGACGCCTGCTGACCAGTATCCGCTGCGTAACAGGGGTGGCCTAGGTGTCATAACGGCCCGGATCGTCGAGGACCGGGGCGGCCTGGTCGGCGCGCTGATGGTCGGCCCGGAAGACGAGGTGTACGCGATCACCTCGGCCGGTGGTGTCATCCGGACCAGGGCCGGGGAAGTCAAGCAGTCTGGGCGGCAGACAATGGGCGTACGACTCATGAACCTTGCGTCGGGGGGCAGCGTGGTCGCGCTAGCCCGCAACGCCGAGTCCGAGTCCGTGGTCGAGAGCGCCACCGACGATCCGGAACCCACCAGCGACGATGCGGAAAATGAAGTAGGCGAATAGGCAACTAATCGAGGGGTAGCTGCGTCAGAAGGTTGCGGGGCTCTCGGATAGTGTCAGCGAAAAGGTACAAAGGTGCACCTAGTGAGTACCGAGGAGGACGGCGTGGACGAGGCGGACGAACAGCCCAATCGCCGCTTATCATGGCGCCCTCTGGTCTGGAAGCCGACCCGGATGGGGAGGCCGCAGACTCGATCGTTGACAATGGCAGCATGTCATCTTCACGGACGAGATCCGGAGTCTCACGCTCCGGAGCGGCGCGGAGGTCAAGCGGCGCCAAGGGGGCCTCTTCCACCGAGGGCGCGTCCACCGCGCAGGACAGCACCGAGACCGCACCGGTCCCGGTGTCGCCACTGCCTGCCGAAACGGTAGGCAAGGCGAAGAACGCCGCCAAGCGCCCGGCCGCCGACCCAGCAGATAAGCCAGCGGATAAGGCCGATAAGCCAGCGGATAAGAAGGCCGAGACGCCCGCCGCGACCGGCGACGAAGCCGCCGGCCGTCAGCCGCCTGCCGCCAAGGTCGACCGCGCGCCGTCGTTCACCCCGACCGTGGCGACGCCAGCGTCCACGGCGGCATCGTCGACCTCGACGGCGTCTTCTTCCTCGACGCCCGCGCCGTCCGCCTCGCCGACCAGGGCCGTGCCGACCCAGACCAGTACGTCCTCGGCCTCGGCGTCCAGCTCGGCCACGCGCCCCGCGCCGTCTTACTCGGCTCGGGCTCCGCGCAGCCGGGGTCCACGTCGTCCTACTCCCGCTCGGACTGGTCATCGTCCGGTCCGGGCTCGGCGACCAAGACGCCCGCCAGCCCGGCCACCGGGACCGGCTCCGTCGGCTCGCCTAGCCCGGACACGGCCCAGGCACCGTCGCCCAACGGCTCGTCTTCCGCCTTCGGGTCCAACACCGCGACGGCGGTGAGCGGGGCGGCCGCGGGGTTGGCCAGTTCCGTGACCACCGCCTTCAACAAGCGCGGCGAGAAGGGGGAAGAAGCGCAAGCAGAGCGCCCAGGTACGCAAGTCGTCCAAGCGCCAGGCCATGCTGACGCTAGCCCGCGTCGAGCCGTGGTCGGTCATGAAGTTCAGCTTCGTGGCCTCGGTCGCGGCCTTCGTCATCCTGTTCGTGGCTGTCGCCGTGCTGTACTTGATCCTGTCCGCTCTCGGCGTCTTCGACTCGCTGCAGCACACGGTCTCGTCGATCACGTCCAGCCAGAACGACGCCGGGACCAACATCTCGCACTGGTTCTCCCCGTCGCTCATCCTCGGCTACACCGCGATGCTCGGCGCCCTGAACATCGTGCTCATCACCGCGATGTCCACCGTCGGCTCGGTCATCTACAACCTCATCGCCAAGACCATCGGCGGCGTCGAGGTAACTCTCCGGGGAGACGGACTAAAGCACCCCGCCGGGTGCGATAGAGTAGCCCAGTCGATGGGTAACCCTCCGCGGGGGTATAGCTCAGTCGGTTAGAGCGCTTCCCTGATAAGGAAGAGGTCCGTGGTTCAAGTCCACGTACCCCCACGCATCGACACCAGGCAGTTTGCCTGATGCAGGGCCAGAGTCCTAAAGCAAGATCCCCCGGAGCCCAGCTCCTGGGGATCTTTTGCTCTGTACACACAAGGTGTGGATAACTCACGCGGCTTCGCCGAGGTCGTCGCGGATGTCCCGGCGTCCGCCTGACTCGCTGGCCGTGCGGTCGATGGTGATCCACTGGCCGTCTAGGTCGACGTTTTCCACAGGGGCGGCTACCGCCTCTTCCCAGCGGAGGCCGGTGAAGGCCATCAGTATGGCGACGTCGCCCAGGCCCGGCTTGAAGTGGTCGAGCGCTTCGGCGAGCCGCATCATCTGGGGGATGAGAATGGGGTATCAGCACGCGACGGCGGACCGAGGGTAGTGCGGATGCCGGACCCGATCAGCTCATGGATCTCCACGGGCTGCATTGCCTCCCGGACCGTGCTCATGGGCGGCCTTGAGCCTGCCGAGGGTAAGCCGTACCGACCGGGGACCGAGCCCGGTACCGGGCGGGTCTGCAAGGCGCCGACCACGCACACCCCGGACTGACCGGCCCTGTGACGTCAGCGTGGCTATCGCCCCCTCAGTCATGGATCTAGCGGCGCCGCTGGCAGGTCGCGATGACCCTCGCCGGGCTCGCCCCCTCCTATCGGCGGCGCGTCCTGATGCCGGTCCTCACCTCACTCGTAAACACTTGACTACAGAGCGTAGCCATGTTATCAATGGTTCACTGTGCATTTGGTGCTCGAGCCGGATCCGTTGACGGCCAGGGCATTACCTGCCATGCGCAGACATCACGGACGCCCGCGAGAGACTCGCGTGAGCACAGGGGGGTGTCAAATGGAGCTTGTCGCGCTGCTGAACTCCATCGAGCCGGTTGTGAATGGCGGCAAGGCCGTAGTATCTGCAGATAACAGCATCATTGTCGCTATGATGCAGGAGGCGCTGAGACACGGTAGATCCGCGACCTTCTATGTCTCTCCTGCACAGGGTCAGGCTGTAATGCGATGGTACTGGACCCCCGGGCGAATCAAAGAAATCGGGCTGCGAGGCGGTATCGGAAGAAGAAAGAGCCAAGATTGAGTCAGTGCTCGAGTCTAACAGGCTGGGGACAAATGTTCTCCAATCGCATTGACATGCTCGTGCGGAGGCGTGTACGGCATGTTTGAATTCCTGCAGCAGGGCCTCCGCGAACACGATAGGGATTGGATTAAAGCGGTCATGCAACTCAAGGCCACCTCCGTCCTTCGCATCAATCCTGCCATAGATGCTTTCTGTCAACAGTGCACCCAACTACTCCCAACGGGACACTGGTACGAGATGCGTATGCCGAATGGCACCTTGAGTTACGGATGCTGTAGCGGGGGAAGCATACTCGCTTGATATGGATGAGGCGCATTAGCTAAAGGTAAATCGGGCAAATAGCGCCCTGGTCCAAGATGAATGACCGAGATCAATCTGAACAATGCGGTCATAGCCATCCCCGGCCAAGGGTAAAGAGTTGCATATGGAGTAAGCGATGCTCTGCGAAGTCACAAGGGAGCTGGGATTCTGTCTGATCTACAAGAATGCGTCGAGCAGCGTTCGCGCGGCGCGGCCGATGCGGCCGGTGACGCCAGCCGAGTTCGTCGCCCTTCCCACGCGCGTGGCGCTCTTAAGAGAGCCGCACGACCGCTTCGAGTCGACTTGGCGCGACTACCGCCAACGACGAGGCGTCCGCCTCACCTTCGAGGAGTTCGCTGAGATGGCGCTCGCGGGTGCCTTCCCGTTCCACACGCCGGAGCTCGTGCCGCAGGTCGACTACTGCGCCCTCGCGAACCGTCTCATCCGCTGGGACTTCGCCGAGCTCGCCGGAGTGCTGGGCGTCGCCGTGGAGCACGTTAACCGGACGGAGCGTGAACCCTTGATCTGGCCGACGCCGATCAAGGAGAGGTTCGCAGAGCACTACGCCACCGACCTAGCGCTGTGGGAACAGCGCCCCCTCCCGACCCACTCTGCAGCAAAGCCGGGAGTGATATGCCCCCCAGATCCGCTACACAGATACTGAAAGTCTGTCCGAATTTGCCAGCTGACCTGGCCAGCGAAGTGCCGGCCCCGACAGTGCCGTCCTCGCTGACTTGACCCCTGCATGGGGTGATCGCGGACCTACTTCCGTCGGTTCGCCACATCAACAACCCTAGGAGCTTTCACGATGACCGAGCACGCCGGAACGTCCGCCTGTCCTTACTGCAAGGAGGAGGTGCGTGCGGACGCCATCAAGTGCAAGCATTGCGGTTCAGCGATCCCGCCGTCACAACCCGTCCACGGTGGCACGTGCCCCTACTGCAAGGAAGCGGTCCATGTGGAAGCAGTGCGGTGCAAGCACTGCGGATCATGGATCGGGCCGACCCGCGCCGACGATTGCGGATGTGGCTCCGGCCAGGCCGCGGTTCCGAGCACATTCGGTCAGTCGCCCCCCATGCGCCCCAGCGGATCCCAAGGGGCGGGAGAAGGGCGCTGGCCACTGCAATGCTCGTCGTTCTGCAGCGGGCCCACCCTATGGTGCGTGTGCAGGGTTCCTGGCACCGATTATGGGGGGATTTTCCCATGCGGGAGCTGCATCGACCCGCCGATCATCCTTACGTGAATTGCGCTCGCGGCCTACCCATCAGCGCCGCAGGTCACGGCATGTCTGTCCGACGCGCGCGGTCGCAGTGACGTTCGCGGCTTATGACGACAACGAGCGCTGAGCCGCTTTGCAGCGGGCCTCCGCCCATCCGGCCCTTGGGTTGAGGAAGCAGGCAGGTGGGCTAGCACAGACCGGGAACTCGTACGCGGCAGCGAGCAGGTTCTGCTGGCCGCGCTCCTGTGAGCAGAAGCAGTGCCTCGAGCGCGACACGATCTGCCTGTCGTGACCGACGTCTTGTAGCGGCGTACTTGCAGTCCGTGAGTTCGGAGTGCGCTCGGCGCGTAGTGGTGACAGTATGGGTGCGCTCCGTAGCCGGGGAGGGTGCTCATACCGTCTTCGAGGAGGGCGGAAATGGGCCTATGCGAACGGAGAGCTTCGTGCGAATGACCGACATCCAGCGTTGCGAGATCCGGCCCGGATGTCTCGTGGAGTGGACGCTGCATCCGAGGACCGTCGAGGCCGCGGCGGGCCTGCCGGAGGACTCCCGGCCACCGGCGTACGTGCAGGAGTCGCATGTGCGAACGGCCCGATCGGTGCGCGAAGACGGGCTGTTCGTGCCGACCTGGCTGGGCACCGCGTTCGACATCCCGGGCGAGGTCGATCTCGACGTACTGCAAGACGCGTTGCGGGACTGGACACTTCGGCACGAGACGCTGCGCAGCGGTTTCCGCTGGATCGGTGACGAGATGCGGCGGTTCACGCTGGACGCCGACGCGGTCGTACTGCACCGCGAGGACGTCGGCGACTTCGCCGACGCGGCCACGCTGACCCAGCACCTGCAGGACCGTTTCGACGTCGCGGCGGACGCGCTCACCTGGCCGAACTTCATCTACACGGCGGTCGTCCGGGAGGACGGCGCGAGTGTCTACATGGCGTTCGACCACAGCAACGTCGACGCGTACTCGCTCCACCGCATCGCCGCCGAGATCCACGAACTCTACGAAGCGGGCCTCGAAGGCCGCTCCGTCGCCGAGCGCACCGGTCGCCAGCTACGTCGACTTCTGCGCGATCGAGCGCGCGCAGGCCGACGAGATCGACGACACGCACGCGATCGTCGCCCGCTGGCGGGAGTTCATCGCCCAGTGCGACGGGAAGCTGCCGGGCTTCCCCGTCGACCTCGGCCTCGACCCCGAAGGCCCGCTGCCCGCCCAGAAGTTCATGCACGAGATGCTCGTGGACGACGCGGACGCGGCCGCCTTCGAGGCGTACTGCCGGCCGTACGGCGGGAGCCTGGTCGGCATCCTCGCGGCCACCGGCCTCATCGTCCGCGAGATCGGCGGGCAGGACGTGTACCGCACCGTCGTGCCGTTCCACACCAGGGCGAAGTCCAAGTGGTCGGACTCGATGGGCTGGTACGTGGGCGGCGCGCCGATCGAGATTCCGGTGGCCCGGGCGGCGGATTTCGACAGCGCGCTGGAGATGGTCCGCACCGCGCTGCGGGAGGGCCGGCCGCTGTCGCGGATGCCCATCGCCCGCGTACTGCGCCTGCTGGGCTCCGACTTCCGGCCCACGTCGCCCGACCTGTACTCGATCGTCTCGTTCGTCGACTACGCGCGAGCATCCCCGGGTCGGAGCGGTGGCAGGAGCTGAAGGCGTACGGGCTGATCCGGGTGTCGTACGGCGACCAGGTGTGCGCGTGGATCACCAGGCTCCACGAGGGCCTGCAGTTCGCCAGCCGCTACCCGGACACCGACATCGCGTACAAGAACATGCGGCTGTACGTCGAGGGGCTGCGGAGCATCATCGTCTCAGTGGCTCGGAATGGTCCGGACACCCTACCCTGGCCTCAGCCTAGAGTATCGGGCCAGGATTTCGTGATGGCCGGCTTCTTAAAATTGATTGATTATGGTCCCAGCTGCCGGCCAGTCCGCGGGTGCAGGAATCACCATCCCGGCATATGACGCGGTTCCCGCGCAGCAACTAGGCCAGACCTGTTGAGTCGTGGAAGAACACGTGTTCCGGGTCTCCTTCGTCGAGACCTGTGAGCACCCCGCTGGGAGTCCATCCTTCGCTGCGAAGCAATTCCCTCATGGATGTGTTGGACTCGTTCGTGGAGGTAAACATCCGGGCGGTGGCCGCGTTCCGCAGGGCGGCCCGGATGAGGGCGCGGCCGACTCCCTGCCGTCGGAAGATGGGTGCGACGAGTAGCAGGTCGATGAAGTCGCGGTGGTAGAAATGGCCTGGCTTGACGGCAAGGAAGCCTACGACCTCGCCGTCCTGCACGGCGACCAGGCCGACATGCTCGTCGATGAGCGCTCGGATCTCACCGGCCCTGCCGAGGCCGAGCGGGTCAAAGGACACGACGGCGGTGATGTCTTCCGCATGTGCTGCGCGCAGATCAGCCATGTATGCAGTATCGGTCTAGTGACCATGGGGGGAGCTGTTGGGCACTAGCGAGACCCTGCATCCGATCCGCAGTATCGGAACAGAGTTGACAGATAATAGGAGCATCAGGGTGAGTTTTGACTTCCAGGGGCGTACGAAGAACTCAACCCTGCCGACGACGACTACAGCTTCTACGCGGCGCTTGCTGCCTCTGCGGGCGTCACCCGAGCTGTTGACCTCGGATGCGGTACGGGCAAGCTGGCGCGGATGCTCGCCGGCGCCGTTCATACCGTGACTGGTGTTGACCCCGACCCGGATATGCTGCGTGTCGCCCGTTCGCGAGACCCGCAGGGCAACATTGACTGGCGGCTTGGCTACAGCGACGTAATCGACCCTGGCTCGGCAGAGTTCGCGGTGATGTCAGGACACGTGGCGCAAGTCTTCGTCGAAGACGAAGCCTGGCTGGCCGCCCTCCGGGATCTGCACCGGGCGCTTGTCCCAGGAGGAGTGCTGGCCTTCGAGTCGCGCAACCCGGACGCGCGGAAGTGGGAGGCCTGGACACGGGAACTTACTCTCCGCATCGTCAATGGAGCCGTCGAGTTCTGGCACAAGACCGTCACTGTCGACCTGCCCCGCGTCAGTTACGACACGCTCACTCGCAACTTGCGCACGGGTGAGGCTAACGTCAACCGCGATGTCCTCGCCTTCCGGGACCAGGGCACTCTATGTGCGACTCTGAGCACTCTGGCTTTGAGATCGACGATATCTACGGCGACTGGGACAAGTCTGCCCCAGCCTCCTCATCGCCAGAGCTGATCATGATTGCCCGCAAGCCGTGAATCCGTCGATGAACCCGGCCTTGCTTCGACTAGCACTGCGCCTTGGCGGAGTGTTGCAGCCGAACCTGACGCTGCCGGCCTCGCTGCAGCGGCAGCCTTGCAGGACGGTGCGTCTGCAGTGGGCTACTCGCGCACCATCACAGTTGAGCTCTCAGCACGCGCTGCCCAGTGGCTCCCCCCGGCGAACCGTACCTGGTACGTCGGGACCCAGATCAACATCAAGGCGAAGTACGGCCTTGGCGTCACCGCCGTTGAGCGCAGCGCCCTGACGAGGGTGCTCAAGACCGGGAAGTGACACGGCTTGCATGTCCGCACGGAATGCCTAGGTGGATCGTCGTGAAGCACTGGAGCGCGGCCACGCCGCCGCTCGACGCGCCCCCCGTTCGGTATAAGACAACAAGCTTGCGGATGCGGCGGGCAATGCCTCGGAGGGCCCGGTCGATATCGGTGCCGAACGGGTTCTCGTGCACCAGGTACGTCCAGGTGGAGGTGGGGCGCTTCAGGCCGATGGCCTCGAGATCGACGCCGTCAGGTGTGATCGCGGCGGTCCGGAAGGTCTCGGCGGACCGCCCCGCCGCTTCCTCGAGCAGTGTGCCGAATGCGCGGATCGCTTCCCTGTTGAACTCATTCAGCGGCACCGTCCCGCGGGCCAGGGCACGCAGGTGGATGCCCTCGCGGAGGTCCGCCAGGAAGGCCAGGTGCTCCATCCAGGCCTGGTCCAGGTGGAACAGGACGATCTGGCGGGCGGCGTTGGCCAGGACGTTCCTGTCGATGCCTGGGCTCAGCTCCGTCAAGCGTTCCGGGCATTGCCGGGCAAGCGCCGACAGTGCGTCGTCGGTCCGCAGCACCCGTTCGCGATGGTTCAGGACGATGCGCCGCTGGTCCTCGACGAGCTTGTTGTACTGCCACGTGTTCCGGTGGATCTCCAGGTTGACGCCCTCGGCAACACGCTGCGCGTGGCCCAGCGTCCAGTGCGCCCGTGGGTCAGGGACTTGGGCTCGCGTTTCGTCGGGCGCGTACTGGCGGATCAGCTCATCTTCCATGCTGGCGAAGAAGACGGACGCGCCCGGGTCGCCCTGGCGCCCGGCGCGTCCGCGCAGTTGCTGGTCGAGCCTGCTGCTCGCGTGCCTGCCGGTGCCGATGACGTACAGGCCGCCTAGCCCGGCTATCAGGTTCCGGTCACCGCCGGTGCCGCCGAGGCGGATGTCCGTGCCGCGCCCGGCCATCTGGGTGGACACCGTGATCGCGCCGTAGGCCCCGGCCTCGGCGACGATGGCGGCTTCCTGGGCGTCGTTCTTGGCGTTGAGCACGGTGCACCGCAGCCCGGCGCGGCCGAGCTCGACGGCGAGCCGTTCGGACTCGGCTACGTCGAGCGTGCCGATCAGGACCGGCCGCCCGGTGGCGTGCGCGGCGGCCACGTGGCTGACGACCGCCTTCTCCTTCTCCTTGACGGTGGGGTGTAGCCGGTCGGGTTCATCGGCGCGGACGCACGGGAGGTTCGGCGGGATCACCGCGATCTCCAGGTCGTAGAACTCCCGGAACTGCTCGCCGGCCGCTACGGCGGTCCCTGTCATCCCGCAGATGGTCCGGTAGCGGTGGACCAGGGACTGGATGGTGACGGTGTCGAGAATCTCGCCGCTCGCGCTCGCGGCCAGGCCCTCCTTGGCCTCGACCGCCGCGTGCAGGCCGTCGGGCCAGCGCTGCCGCCGGGCCACCCTGCCCCTGGACTCGCTTATCAGGTGCACCGCGCCGTCCCGCACGATGTAATCCACATCGCGCTGGAGCAGCGCATGAGCATGCAGGGCCACGTTGAGCCGGGTCAGTGCTTCGGCGTGCTCGCTGGTGTACAAGTCGATGCCGCCTAGCGCCCGTTCCGCGGCTTGTGCTCCCGCGCTGGTCAGGGACACGTTGCGAGCGTCCTCGTCGACCTCGTAGTGCGCCCCGGGGTGAAGCCCGGCCGCAATCCGCGCCATCTCGCGATCGATGTCTGCGGCCTGCGCTGCACCCGCGAGGACCAGCGGTACCCGCGCCTCATCGATCAGCACCGAGTCGGCCTCGTCGATCAAGACCACATCCGGATCATCGGCGACTAGATCGGCAGCGTCGGTGACCAGGCGGTCACGGAGCATGTCAAAGCCGAACTCGCTCACCGGCGCGTAGGTGACCTGCGCCGCGTAGGCGCGCCGCCGTTCCGCCACCGTTGAGCCCTGGCCGATCCAGCCGACGGTCACGCCCAGCAGGTCGTAGGCCGGGCGCATCCACTCGGCATCACGGCGGGCGAGGTAATCGTTCACCGACATCACGTGCACCGACCGGCCGCGCAGTGCATATCCGGCGGCGGCGAGCGCACCGGCCAGGGTCTTTCCTTCACCTGTCGCCATCTCGGCGACCAGCCCGGAAAGCATCGCCAGCGTGCCGAGCACCTGCGCGTCGTACGGCCGCTCGCCGATTGCGCGCCGAGCCGCCTCGCGGCCACAAGCGCAGATCTCCACGTCGTCAGACGCCGCTTTCGCCGCCGCCGTCAGCTCGCCATCGGTCAGCCCGCGCAGTCGCTGCTCATGCCCGCCGACCTGGGGCAGCAGCTTCCAGAACGGCGCCAGCTCCATTGTTCCTGGCTTCTGCAGCAACCACCGAACGATGCCCATTAGCCGCACGTCCGTACAACGATTCACCACCGCCCCGGGTTCCGGTGGCAGGCTCTTGCCTCCTCCTGCCCAGGCAGCCTCGCAACCGCACGCCAGTGAACGGCAGCGGGCCCCACGTACCCGCGAATCAAGGGGTCAGGGCCTGTCGGGCAGGCGGGTCGCTGAGATCTCAGTCGAGGCGCGATACCTGGTAGTGGATGATCCGCCAGCCGTTGGCGTCCTGACGGATGATCACGCTGAGGTAGATGGTCAAGGTGGCGCGGTCGCGGAAGCCAAAGTCGACAGTGAAGTAGCCGAGCACCAGACCATCACTCAGCGCGCGGGTCTCGTGGAGCGTGTACGCCGCGGTCATGCCCGTCGGCTGGGCGGCGTAGTACTCGGCGACGCCCGTCGGCCCCACGGTGTACGGATGCAGGCCTTGAAAGATCGCGTCCGATGGCATCTCAGCAAGGTGTACACCAAGCTCGGGGTCGGCTCACGTCGAGAGCTGCGCCGGGCCCTGGCCAGCCCCGGGTAGGCAGACCCGCAGGCCTAGCGACCGACGCCCCAGACACCGGCGGGCCACGCTCGCCAGGTCAACTGTCCGCTCGCGCCGCGGTCGCGCGTGCTCCTTGGTGCACAATCGAGGATGTGAGCCCCGTGCCAGTCAAACCCATCTCGCTGCCCGTCCTGCGCGACGTTCCGCATGCCCTTCCTTATCAGGGGAGTAAACGAGCGCTCGCGCACGCCATTATTCCTTTGCTTCCCGCGGATACCGAAACGCTGATCGAACCGTTTGCGGGGTCGGCGGCCGTCACGATAGCCGCTCGGTGCGCTGGGGTGGTCAAGCGGGCGGTCATCAGTGACCTCAACGAGCCGTTGATGGCGCTCTGGGGCAGGATTCTCGCGCATCCTGATGTGCTCGCGGATGACTACGAGGCTCTGTGGCTTGAGCAAAAGGAAGACCCGCGCGCGTACTATGATGCGATACGGGCCAAGTTTAATGCGACTAAAGAACCTCACCTGCTCCTTTACTTGCTCGCCCGGTGTGTGAAGGCGGCGGTCCGGTACAGCAAGAACGGCGACTTTAACCAGAGTCCCGATAACCGCCGGCTGGGTGCCGTGCCGGCCACGATGCGCCGCCGGCTGCTCGACACCTCGCGGGTCTTGACGCAGACGTCGGCCGTGTCCGGCGATTACACGGGGTTCCTGCTGCCGGCGGACGCTCGTTCCGTCGTGTACCTGGATCCGCCCTATCAGGGAGTGTCCAGGGCCCGCGATCACCGGTACATGCGCGGCCTGGAGAGGCTCGACTTCGAGGAGCACCTGCGGGATGCGGTGCGGGCCGGAACGTCGTTCATTCTGTCTTATGACGCGGTAACCGAGACCGAGCGGTACGGGAACGCGGTCTCGGCCGACCTGGGGCTGACCCACCTGCACGTCATTGCCGGCCGCTCATCGCAGGCGACCCTGCAGGGCATCAACAAGGTCACCGTCGAGTCGCTCTACCTGTCCCCGGCCCTGGTGGCCCGGCTCGGCGGAGAAGCGGGAGTCGCCCGGCGCATCGGCGGCCCGTGAAGGTCCCGGCCGCGAATGCCGTTGGGGTCGAAGGTGGCCGGGACCTCGTGTTAGCGGTGTCCTCAGTGGCCCACGCGGTGGGCGGTGCGCTCCAGGTGCTCGCGCATGATCTTGGAGGCGGCCTCGGAATCCCGCCTGCGCACCGCTTCGGTAAACCGCTCGTGCTCCTCGGTGCCGAGCACGCCCATCTCCGGCGCGGTGGCCTTGGCCGATTCGAGCGACATCAGTATCGGGCCGCGGAACGACTCCACCAGCATGCCGATGGCGGGGTTGTGCGTCGAGGCCGCCACCCGCGCGTGGAACTCGGCCGACAGGTCCATCGAGTACGTGCCGAGGCGGATCGCCTCACGGGACCGATGGCAGATGTGGTCCAGTGCCGCCAGGTCCTCCTCGGTGGCGCGGGCGCAGACCACCGGCACCATGCCAATTTCGAGGATCAGCCGGACCTCGGTGACGTCGGCCGCGGTGAGCGCGGACAGGCTCAGCATGTCGGCGAGGCCGTCACCGACATGCTCGCTGGTGGGCACGGTCACGAAGGCGCCGCCGCGGGCACCGACCCTGATCTCGACCAGGCCGCTCGATTCGAGCATCCGCAGCGCCTCGCGAACGGTGACCCGGCTCACACCGAAGCGCTCGCAGAGGTCGCGCTCGGCCGGCAGCCGGTCGCCCGGGCGAAGGTGGCCCTGGCGCATGAGCTGGCGGATCTGGTCGACGATCGTCTCGGAGATCCGCCCCACGCTGACCTTGTCGAACAGGCCCGCCTGGGCGAGACGAGGGGTGTCGCGAGCCTCGGCGGCATCGGACGTGCCACGCGGCGTGCTCATCAGTCCCCTGTTTCCCCGGCACCGCACGGGCCCGGCCTTGAATCGTGACGAGAAAAGTGAATATGGACTTATGGTTCGCCCAATCCCCTGCGGCGCCATTGTACCTGCCCGGCGTGTCGCGCTCCAACGGCTGCGTGCCCGGCGGCCGAGGTCGGGTTGGCGGAGAACTTGCCGCGCCGGGGATGGACAAGGCATAATGGTATGACCTTAGTCCGAATAGGAGGGCCGCTCCGTGTCGCCTTCACTGCCAGAGTCCGGGCGCGTGGACGTCGACGCTCTTGTCGTCGGCGCGGGCCCGGTCGGGCTCTACGCCGTCTACTGCGCGGGCTTCCGCGGGCTCTCCGTCGCGCTGATGGATTCCCTGCCTGAAGTGGGCGGGCAGGTGTCCGCGATGTACCCAGAGAAGCTCATCTACGACGTGGCCGGCTTCACCGCGGTCCGCGGCCGTGACCTCGTGGCCGGCCTCGCCGGGCAAGCGGCCCGCTACCGGCCGGTGTACGCGCTCGGCGAGCAGGCCGTCAAGCTGGCGCGCGAGCCGGACGGCGTGGTCGTCACCGCCGCCTCCGGGCTGCGGGTCGGGGCCAGGTTCGTGGTGATCACCGGGGGCATCGGCACGTTCAGCCCGCGGCGGCTGCCGGCGCTGAGCGCCTACGAGGGGCGCGGCGTGGTGTACTTCGTCCCCGAGCCGGAGGAGTACCGAGGTAAGGACGTCGCGATCGTCGGCGGCGGTGACAGCGCGTTCGACTGGGCGCTGACCCTGGCGCCGTTGGCCCGTTCTGTGACCGTGGTGCACCGCCGGGAGTCCTTCCGCGCCCACGAGGCCCTCGTCCGGCAGGCGCGCGACCAGGCGGTGCCGGTCATCACCAGCGCCGAGGTCGTCGCGGCGCACGGCGACGGTGCGCTGTCGGCGATCGACGTGCGCGATAAGCGCACTGGGGAGGTCCGCCGCCTGGCCACGCACGCGGTCGTCGCCGCGCTCGGCTTCACCGCCGACATCGGCCCGCTGCAGGCCTGGGGCCTGGACATCGCCGACCGCCGCATCGCCGTCGACTCCACCATGGCGACCAGCGCCGAGCGCGTGTACGCGGCCGGCGACATCGCCTCCTACCCGGGCAAGGTGCGGCTGATCTCGGTCGGCTTCGGCGAGGCCGCGACGGCGGTGCACAACGCGGCCGTCGTGCTCGACCCGTCGGCCAGCCTCTTCCCCGGTCACTCGACCGACGTCGAGCCCGCCACGCCCTGACCGCCGTCCCGCATCGAATGAGGATCACCACCATGCCCTACTTCATCGCCTCCCCCTGCGTCGACGTCATGGACAAGTCCTGCCTGGAGGAATGCCCGGTCGACTGCATCTACGAGGGCGATCGCAAGCTGTACATCAACCCGGCCGAGTGCATCGACTGCGGCGCGTGCGAGCCGGTCTGCCCGCAGGATGCCATCTATCTCGACTGGAAGGCGCCCGCGGACATGGCCGAGTTCGTCGTGGACAATAAGCGTTTCTTCGCCGAGCCGCTGCCCGGCCGGGACGCCCCGGTGGGCAACCCGGGCGGTGGCAACATCATCGGCCCGGTCGGCGCCGACACCGAGCTGGTGCGGGACTGGAAGCAGTCCGGCTGACCCCGCGCCGGCGGGCCACACGCCTATAGACGCTCGTCACCGACGAGGGTATAACGGTTATAGGTCATACCAATTCAAGGAGCTGAAGTGGCTGAAAAAGAGCGTGTCTTCCTGCGCGGAATCTCCTCCGCCACGTATGGCATCAAGGGGTGGCGTGAAGCTCAGCTGGCCGCCCCCAGGGTCCGGTCGGATGACTTTATCTCCGACGACGGGAAGGTCGGCCACTCCGGCGACTCGGAGAAGTCCAAGACCTGGTGGCGCATAGGCCCGGGCGATGACCCGTTCCTGACTCAGACGCTGCAGGTGCACTTCGTCCACCTGCCCCCGCAGTCCGCCAACCACGGCCACGGCCACCAGAACGACGCGGCGTTCTACATCCTGGAGGGTCGCGGCTACGAGATCCACGACGACCAGCGCTACGACTGGGCCAAGGGCGACCTGGTGATCGTGCACACCGACTCGGTGCACCGTCACTACAACCCCTACGACGAGCCGGCGACGTGCATCATCATGAAGGCGAAGAGCACCTTCATGTACCTGGGCCTCATCCAGCAGGGCCGCAGCGGGCCAGTGACCGACGAGGACAAGTTCGGGCCGCGCCAGGAGTGGGCGCAGGTGTGGACGCCCGGCGTGCAGCAGCGCAGGAAGGTCGTCAAGCACGCCGACACCAAGTGGGAGGACACGCCGCTCGGCCGGGTCCGAGTGATGACGTCCCCCGCCACCAACGACGTGCGCACGTTCAGCACGGACGTGTACGAGCTCGAGATCCCCGCGGGCGGGAAGTCCGGCCGGCGCTGGCAGATGGCCGACGAGGTGTTCTACGCGCTGTCCGGCTCCGGCTACAGCCTGCAGTGGGAGGTCCAGGCGGAGATCGCGGAGAAGTACTACGCGCGGGTCGCGCTGGAGCCGAAGCGCTACGACTTCAAGACCGGCGACACCATCTACGTCCCGCAGAACACCGTGGCCCAGTTCTTTAGCGCCGAGGGCGAGCCGCTGAACCTGCTCTCGGGCCAGAACCGGGTGTTCAAGCAGCTGGGCTACGACAGCGTGGTGTACCTCGACGACGCGAACCAGGGGTGACGGCTGCATGCTGCGGCTGACCCTGGCGTGCGGCGACTACGACCGGACCAGGCCGCTGGTCGACGGCCGCGTGCGGCCGCTCGGCATCGACCTCACCTGCCTGCCGATGACCATCGAGGAGATCTTCTTCCGGATGGCCCGGTTCCGTGAGTTCGACGCGGCCGAGATGTCGCTGGGCAGTTACCTCGTCTCCCTGGCGGCGGGCGAGGACGCGCCGTTCGTCGCGATCCCGGTTTACCCGTCGCGCTCGTTCCGGCACAGCGGCATCTACGTGCACGCCGGCAGCGGCATCGAGCGGCCGGAGCAGCTGGCCGGCCGCACGGTCGGGGTGGCCGAGTACCAGCTCACCGCGAACGTGTGGATCCGCGGCATCCTGGCGGAGCACTACGGTGTCCCGGTCAACTCGGTGCGTTACCGCACCGGCGGCCTGCACGATCCCGGCCGCCCGGAGAAGCTGGCGGTCACCCTGCCGGCGGACATCGACATCGCGCCGATCGGGCCGGGGGAGACCCTGTCCGGCCTGCTGGCCTCGGGCGGGATCGACGCCCTCTACACGCCGCGCACCCCGCGTTCCTTCGCCGAGGGGCACCCGGAGGTGAGGCGCCTGTTCCCGGACTTCCGCGCGGTGGAGTCCGGCTACTGGCGGCAAGACCGGGATCTTCCCGATCATGCACGTGGTCGTGATCAGGGCCGACGTCTACCGGCGCGACCGGTGGGTCGCGCGGTCGCTGATGGAGGCGTTCGGCCAGGCGCGGCAGATCGCGCTCACCGGGCTGACCGAGACCGCCTCGCTGCGCTACATGCTGCCCTGGCTGCCCGATGACGTGGCCTCCGTGCGGCAGGTGCTCGGCGACGACTACTGGACCTACGGGCTCGACGGGAACGAGGCGGCGCTGTCCGCGATCGCCCGCTACGCCCACGAGCAAGGGCTCACGCCGCGGGAGTACGCGCCACGCGAGCTGTTCGTGCCCGAGGTGCTCGAGGACACGGTCATTTGACCCGCCTCGCCCACCGGGCTCCCGCCCGCTTCGCAAGGCGATGACGAAGGGTGTGCAATGACTGAACAGGGCAAACTGGCCGCGACGATCTGGAACGACCGTGACTTCGCGCAGGCCTGGGCCGAAGGTGACGCGCTTAAGGCCATGCTGGACCTGCCGCGCCGTATCTCCGCCGCCGTGGTGGCAGGCGACCGGCCGGAGCCGTCCTGCGTGGTGGACATCGGCAGCGGCCCCGGCGACTACCTCGCGGTCTTCCTCGACGCGTTCCCGTCCACTCGCGGCGTGTGGACGGACGCCTCGGAGCCCATGCTCGACCAGGCCAGGGAGCGGCTCGCGCGGTTCGGCGACCGGGTCACGTACCGGATCGCCGACATGACCGACCTGGGCGACGCAGTGCCCGACGGCGTGGACGTGATCATGACGTCCCGGGCCTCGCACCACCTGGACCGGGCCGGGGTGCACGACTTCTACGCGGCGGTCGCCGGGCACCTCGCCCCTGGCGGCTGGCTGGTCAACCTGGACCACACCGGGTCGCGCGACGTCTGGGAGGGACGGCTGCGAGCGGCGCGGACGCTGCTGCGCACTGCGCCCGCGGCGCAGGCGACGCACCACCACGACCAGCCGCTGCCGACCGTGGACGATCACCTGGATGGGTTCGCCGCCGCCGGCATCAGCGACGTCGCTATCCCCTGGCGGGCGTTTGTCACCTGCCTGTTCATGGGCCGCCGCGGCGCTTGAACTGGGCATCCGGGACCTAGGGCCAAGGCGGGCGGCACTCCGGTTGAAGTGACGCCCGCCGCTGCCTAAAATGGTCATACCATTTGACATTGAAAGGGCTAGGCGGCCGATGCTCAAGAACGACATCAACGATCTCCTGACCCAGACCGGGCCGGGCACCCCGATGGGGGACATGTTCCGGCAGTACTGGATTCCTGCCCTGCTGGCCTCGGAGCTTCCGGAGAACGACTGCTCCGCCGGTCCGCGTCAAGCTGCTGTCCGAGCGACTGGTGGCGATCCGCGACTCGCGAGGGCCGGTACGGGCTAATGGACGAGTTCTGCGCGCACCGCGGAGTCTCGCTCTGGTTCGGCCGCAACGAGGAGTCCGGGCTGCGCTGCCCGTACCACGGCTGGAAGTACGACGTCACCGGCCAGTGCATCGAGATCCCCTCCGAGCCGGACGAGCGGCACAGCGCGCTGTGCGCCAAGGTCAAGCTGACCAGCTACCCGCTGGTGAAGATCGGCGAGGTGCTGTGGACCTACATGGGCGACCCGAAGGACACGCCGGAGCTACCCGAGTGGGAGTTCGCGCGGGTGCCCGAGGGCCAGTCCTTCACCTCTAAGCGCTGGCAGGAGTGCAACTGGCTGCAGGCGCTTGAGGGCGGCATCGACTCGAGCCACGTCTCCTGGCTGCACTCCGACGGTCTGCGCAGCGACCCGCTGTTCAAGGGCGCGGCGGGCAACAAGTACAACCTCGCGGACCGGAAGGTGTTCTTCGAGGTGGTGGAGTCCGACGGCGGCCTGCTCATCGGCGCCCGCCGCAACGCGGAGGACGGCCACTACTACTGGCGCATCACCCCCTGGGTGATGCCGGCCTTCACGATGATCCCGCCGCGCGGCGACCACCCGGTGCACGGCCACTTCTGGATACCGATCGACGACGAGAACTGCTGGGTCTTCACCTACGACTACCACCCGGTCCGTCAGCTCACGGAGAAGGAGGTGGCGGCGATGGAGGCCGGGTTCGGCGTGCACAACGAGTTCGTGCCCGGCACGTTCCGCCCGCTGCAGAATAAGGACAACGACTACCTGATGGACCGCGAGGCCCAGAAGCGCGGTGAGACCTACTCCGGGGTGCGGGGCATCGCGATGCAGGACGCCTCGCTGCAGGAGAGCATGGGGCCGATCGTCGACCGCTCCAAGGAGCGGCTGGTCTCCACCGACAGCGGCATCATCATGGCCAGGCGCAAGCTCTGGCGGACGCTGGAGGCGCTGCGCGACGAGGGCATCAAGCCGCCGGGCGTCGACCCCGTGCATCAGCGGGTGCGGTCGGTGGCGATCGTGCTGCCCGCCGACGAGTCCTTCGCGGAGAGCTGCCGGGACGAGCTGACCGTCCGCCCTGGCGAGCGGCATGCCTCGGTCTGACGTGACTGCTCCCCGACCGGCCTCCTCGCCACCGCCCCGCCCCACGCTGCGCAGCAGCTGCGCGCTGGCCACGACGGCGGCCGAGGCGCGGTTCCGCATCAGCCGGCCCGACACCGCGACCAGGGACGCCCGGGTCATCGCCATCGATGAGCACGCGGCGGTCCTCGTCCGGGCGGCCGCGGCCGCCCGGACCTGGCGCGGGGGTCACTTCCTCGCCTTCGACCGGGTCGCGTCGCCCGCCGAGGCGGGCAGCAGCCTGGCCGACGCCGTGCTGCGGGCCGCCGACGGCACGGCGTCGCTGCTCAGCGTGGAGCTGGCCGGGGCCGACCTGGCGGTGATGGTGGCGACGGCCGCCGCCCGGCCGCAGGCCGCGTCGGTCATCGGCGACGCCTGCGCGCAACGGATGATCATGTCCGCGGGCCTGGTCATCGGGGACGAGGGCGAGACCGGGCCGGTGGTCTCCGCGCTGCGGCCCAACGCGATGGTGCTGGTCGTGCTCGACCAGGGCAGCGACATGCCCGAGATCCTGACAGCGCTACGGGTATAGGGGCAAAGGTGGCCGTATGAGTGAAAATGAGAAGGTGACGGTCGGCGCGCTGACCGAGATGAAGCGCGCGGGCCGCAAGATCGTCTCGGTGGTGGCCTGGGACTTCCAGCTGGCCCTGATCGCCGAGCGGGCCGGTGCGGAGATCGTCTCGGTCGGCGACTCGGTGGGCGTGAACCTCTGGGGCCAGGAGAACCCGCTCGAGATCACCATGGACGAGATGGTCGTCGTGGCCAAGGCCGTGCGCCGCGCGGTGCGGCGGGCGCTGGTCAGCGTGGACCTGCCGTTCGGCCCGGTACAGGAGGGCACGGCCAGCGCGGTCCGCGCCGCCGATCCGGCTGGCCAAGGAGGCGGGCGCCGACATGGTAAAGATCGACGGCGCCGCCGACTTCCCCGACGCGGTGACCGCGGTCACCCGCGCGGGCATCCCGGTCTGGGCGCAGTTCGGCATCACGCCGCAGACCACGCTGCGGCACGGCGTCGCCTACGGCTCGCTGTTCACACCGGGCGCCCAGGTCCCGGCGCGGCTGCGGGACGAACTGGTCGCGGACGCGCGCCGGCTGGAGAACGCGGGCGCCGCCCTGCTCGACTTCACCAACTCGGGTCCCGAGGCCGGCGCCGAGGTGACCAGGTCGGTGTCGGTGCCGGTGCTCGGCGGCGCGGGCGGCGGCCCGTGGCTGGACGGCCGGGTCCGGATGGGGCACGCCGCCATCGGCTACGCCGCGTCGGGCCTGGACGACAAGCCGGACACGTACGCCAACGTCGCCCAGGTGGCGCTGGACGCGCTGTCGGCCTACGCCGCCGACGTCCGCGCCGCCCGCCAGATCCGGGGCGCCGCGCCCCGCTAGACCCGAGAGAGGAGGCGGCGTGCCTGCCGTTGAGATCGACGGGATCGTCACCCGCTACGAGGTGACGGGTACCGGGCCCGCGCTGCTGATGTTCTCGCCGGGCGGCTTCGGCGCCGAGCTGCGCAACTGGACCGGCTTCGGCCTCTACCAGCGCCTCCGCCTGCTCGAGCCACCTGCCGGACCGCTACACCTGCGTCATGTTCGACCGGCGGGAGTCCGGGCAGTCCGGCGGCCGGGTCGAGCGGATCACCTGGGCGGACTACGCCGCCCAGGGCAAGGGGCTGCTCGACCACCTGGGCATCGGGCGGGCGCACCTGATCGGCGGCTGCGTCGGCTGCTCGGCGGCGGCCGCGTTCGCCGTGCGCTACCCGGAGCGGACCGGCCGCATGGTGTTGTACTCGCCCGCGGGCGGCGCCCGCTACCGGATCACCCAGCAGGCCCGGTTCGCCGCGCACCTGGCGTTCGCCGCCGCCAGCGGGCTGGCCGAGGTGGCCGCGCTCGCCGCCGCCACCGACCGCGGCTTCTCCGCCGACCCGCGGGTGGGGCCGTGGGTGTCGGTGATCCGCTCCGACGACGCGTTCGCCAAGCGGTACGCCGAGCTGGACGCGGGCTGGTACCAGCTGGTCGTGTCCGGGCTGGCCCGCACCCTGTTCGACCGCGACACCGCGCCGGGCCCGGAGCCGGAAGACCTGCTGTGCCTGGACGTCCCCGCGCTCGTCGTCCCCGGCCAGGACGCGTCGCACGCCACGTCGGCCGCCCGGTACCTGCAGGAGTGCCTGCCCGGCGCCCAGTACCTTGACCTCCCGGTCAGCGAGCAGACCGAGGAAACGGTGCCGCCCCGGCTGCTCGACTTCCTGGCCGCGGACACCCCCGCCTTACCGCCCCGCCGCCCAGCCGCCTTGGAGCGCCCGCCGCGCCACCTGGTCCGCGGCGATGGCGCCACGGCGGCTCGGGGCCGATGGCGCTCGCCGGTGAGCAGGGCCGGGCCGTTGGGCCAGCCGGAGAACGGATAAGGAACGGGGGGTTTCTCCGCGTTCCAGCGCCGCGATCTGCTCTAGGCGGCGCACGTGCCGTCCGCCGGTGAACGCGGTACCGAGCCAGACCTCCGTGATCCGCTCGGCCAGCCGCGGCGCGACGATCATCGCCCCGATGACGAGCACGTTGCTGTCGTTGTTGGCCCGGGAGATCTCGGCCATGAACAGGTCGTGGCCCAGGCCGGCCCGGATGCCGGGGATCTTGTTGCAGGCGATCAGCTCGCCGCCGCCGGTGCCGCCGATCACCATGCCCCGGTCGGCCTGGCCGGAGGTCACCCGGCGGCCGAGGCGCGCGCACAGCACCGGGTAGTCCACGGTCTCCGTCCCGTCGGTGCCCAGGTCGTCAACCTCGTGCCCGCGGGCGGCGAGCCAGCCGGCCAGGTGCGCCTTGAGCGGCACGCCGTTGTGGTCTGCGGTGATCGCGATCCGCATCGCGTCGTCCTTCCCTGACCGGGCCCGTGTGGACCGGGAACCATCTCTCGCGTGGGGCAGGCATCTCCCGGGGGGACTGGGGGGTAGTTCCCCCCGGGAGATGGCTGTGGGCCGGACTGGTGCGCGCGGCGTCAGCCGACCAGGTCCAGCGTGCCGGGGGCGAAGAGCGTCTCGACCGGGACCGGGGCGGGCAGGATGCGCTGGCTGACCGCGTAGTCGAGCAGCAGGTCGAGCATGGCCCGGTTCGGCTCGATGCCGTACGGCAGCGGGTCCTGGCCGGTGGCCTCCATGACCCGCAGGTGCAGCTGGTCGGCCGGTGACGGGTCGGTGACGGCGCCGCCGCGCAGCCGCTCCACGTAGCCTCGCTTGGCCTCGGCGTAGGCCAGGAACACGTCGGCGGCGAGGTCCGGGTAGGCGGCCAGCAGCTCGTCCTTGACCACGACCAGGTGGTTGATGGGGTAGAGCCCGTGGTCGCGCAGCGCGGCCAGCGCCGCCTGGTCCGGGTCTGGGATCAGCGGGGCCAGGCCCGGGCGGTCCGCGCTGATGCCAACGCCCGCGGCGAGCGTGCCCGCCGCGACCAGCTCGCCGAGGTCCGCGCCGGACGGCGGCAGCACGTTCGACGGCGCGCGGTACTCCTCGACGTGCTCGTCTCCGGTCGGCGCCCACGTCACCCGGTCGATGTCCACGCCGTAGCAGTCGCGCAGGATGCCGCGGGCCCACACGCCGGTGGTGACCGTGTAGCCGCGGTTGACGCCGACCGTGGACCCTTCCAGGTCACCGGGCCGCAGGCTGTCCGCGGTCGCGGGCCGCACGATGGCGTTGTGGTGGAAGCCGCGGACCAGGAACAGCGGCAGCGCGGTGAACGGCTTGCCCGCCGCCTTCGCGCACAGGTAGGTGGTGACGGCCATCTCGGTGACGTCGAACTCCACCGACCGCACCATCCGGCGGAACGCCTGGATCAGCACGGGCACTTCTTCGAACGCGAGCGCGTACCGCCTCGGTGCCACGGTCCCGTCCTTCACGGCCGCCGTGCTGCCCGTGGTGCGGGTTACGGCCCTGAGGGTGATCTCCGCCATGCTGTCGCCTCCCGGGGGACGACCCCCGTACCCCCCGGTGCGCGCCCGGTGGCAAAGAGCGCCATCGTATCGGGCGCGCGGTTTGGGGCTTCCCTGCCTGGTCGTTTGATTCAGCTAACCGTAATACCATTACACCACGCTGTCATCGGGGGGCAAGGCGCGGTCAGGCGTTGGCCCGCTGCCGTCGGGAGCCGCCGCGAACAGCAGCGACTTGATCAGCACCGGGAGGACCCCCGGCGGGTTCACGTACTCGCCGACGTCGATGAAGTCGAAGTCGGTCAGCTCGACCCCGTCGATCACGATGAGCCGCCGGCGCAGCCCGGTCTCCCTGGTCAAGATCGCGCCCATGGCCTGCGCGATGTCTGCGTCCACCACCAGGATCAGCAGGTCATCGTCCGGGGCGGCGCCGTCGCCGTCGCCATGGCTCCTGCCCTCGCTGTCGCCTTCGCCGCTGCCGTTACCGCCGGGCGAGGCGACCGAGGCGACCGCCTGGGCGACCGCCGCAAGGCGCGGGTAGCTGACCGGCCCCGACCAGGCGAGCGACAGCGCCACCGGCCCGGACGGGTCGGTGTCCCGCAGCGCGGCCTGGCGGGTGAACGCCGCGGCGAGTTCGGCCGGGTCGATGTCGTCCGGCAGCGGCTGGGCCACCCGGACGACGGGGATGTTCCTGGCCGGCAGCGCGCTGGCGCCGCTGCGGTGAATGGTGCTGCCGGACAGCTGCGCGCTGAACTGCGACGCGCCGATGACCGTCGCCCGGATGCGCTGGCCCGGGTCGACGACGGGCAGCCCGCCGGCCGCCAGCCGCTCGGTCAGCTCGGCGGCCAGGTCGCGGGCGATGTCGCCGTGGTCGGTATCGGTGTGGCCGAGCAGGTACTCGGCGACCCCGCCGGAGAATGTGAGGTACTCCGGCTGCCTGGTGCGCGGCAGCGGCTCGGTGAGCTGCAGCGCCGCGCCGAGGGCGTCGGCCGGGCCGCCGGCGATCTGGTCCGCGACCAGGCCGGCGAGCCGCGCCGCGATCCGGCGGCGCGCGGCCGGGTCGGCGAGCGCGTCGGGCGTGGTCTTGATGCCAAGTTCCGCGCAGGCCAGCACGGCGGACTCATCCACCCGCGACCAGCGGCCGCCGTCGTCCCGGGCGATCAGCCGCCCGCCGACTGCGAACGCGGTGACGCCGAGGATCTCGCCCTGGTCGATGAGGGCCAGCTTGGTCGTGCCGCCGCCGATGTCCACGTGCAGCCCGCAGGCGCCCTTGGCGCGGGAAAGCGCGGTCGCGCCCGACCCGTACGCGGCGAGGGTGCTCTCCAGCCGGTGCCCGGCGCTGGCGCAGACGATCTTGCCCGCCTCGTCGGCGAAGATCTCGGTGATCGCCCGGGCGTTACGGCGCTTGATCGCCTCGCCGGTCAGGATGACCGCCCCGGTGTCGACGTCCCCGGCGGCCAGCCCGGCGTCGGCGTAGCAGCGGCGGACGAACTGCGACAGCCGGCCGGCGTCAATGGTCCCGTCGGGCAGGAACGGCGTCAGCATGATGGGCGAGCGCCAGTGGACCAGCCGCTCGACCGGCACGAACCGGGCCGCGGCCCGGTGGCCCTGCCGCTGGAACAGCACCCGCGCGAACACCAGGTGCGACGTCGAGCTGCCGATATCGATGCCCACCGTCACCAGGCGCAGCGTCTCCTGCCGCCACAGCGCCTCGGCCATGGCCAGCCGCTCGGCGTCGGTCACGCCGTCGTCGTGGTCCTCGTCGGAGTGCTCATGCCAGTGCCGCGCTCGGCCACCCTCACCCTGCGCTAGCTCCACCTTGCGCCACCTCCGCCCCTGCCGCACCACGCCCACCGAATGGACTACTAAAAGAATGGTTAGACATTTCGCCCTAGTTGGGACTAAGGTTAGCAAGTCGTTACGTCTTTGGGCAGTGTCAGGAGCGAATGCGATGGAGCCGGTTCTCGACGAGGGATTCGCTAAGAAGTTCGCGACCGAGAAGGAGACTCCGTATACCCGCTGGGTAGCGGGTGAGGGTCTCGACATCATCAGCGGACACTACATCCCCGACCTGCGGGCCCTGGAGTTGAAGCCGTGGGACCGGCGGGGGGGCCGCGGCGTCTTCATCAACCACGATGCCTCCCGCACCTCCAATGACTGCTACGTGTGCGAGATTCCTCGGGGCGGCGCGCTCGCGCCGCAGCGCCAGCTGTTCGAGGAGATGATCCTGATCCTCGACGGCTGGGGCTCGACCAGGGTCTGGAACGACGCGGGGAAGGAGGTGACCTTCGAGTGGCAGGCCGGGTCCATGTTCGCGATACCGCTCAACGCCTGGCACCAGCACTCCAACCTGTCCGGCCTGGCGCCGGCCAAGTTCGTCTCCTCCACCAACATGCCGCCGGTGCTGAACATCTACGACGACGTCGACTTCGTCTTCGGCACCAGCCGCGACTTCCCGCACCGGTTCGACGGTGAGCAGGACTACTTCGCCGCGAAGGTGGAGACCAAGGGCCTGCTGCTCGACACCAACTACGTCCCCGACGCGGCCGCCCTGCCGCTGATCTCGGCCAAGGAGCGCGGGGCCGGCGGTGGCCACATCCGGTTCTCCATGGCCAAGGGCTCGATGAACAGCCACCTCTCCGAGTTCCCGGTTGGCACGTATAAGAAAGGCCACCGGCACGGGCCCGGCGCCCACGTGATCGTGCTGAACGGCTCGGGCTACTCGCTCATGTGGCCGGACGGCGAGGAGCCGCGCCGCTATGACTGGTCGGAAGGCTCGCTGATCATCCCGCCGAACATGTGGTTCCATCAGCACTTCAACTCCGGCGCCACCCCGGCCAGGTACCTGGCCTTCAAGCACGAGGGCGTGTCGATCAGGAACGCGCAGGGCGTGCCGAAGGCCTGGATCAGCCGGCGGCTGGGCGGTGACCAGATCGACTACATCGACGAGCGCCCGGATGTCCGCCAGATCTTCGTCGAGGAGCTGACCAAGGCGGGGGTGACCCCGGCGATGGAGCAGGTCTACGAGGCGGAGTTGCCTGACCTGCCGCCGGCGCCCGGCCCGGCGGGCTCGGCCACGGCCGGCACCGGCGCGCGCTGACGCCGACGCGACGAACTTCAGGGTAGCGAAGGGAGCAGCTGTCCAATGACAGAGCAGGTACTGGCCGCGGTCCGTACGGCCCCCGGCCGCACGGAGCTGCGTGAGTTCCCGATGCCCGACATCCCCGAGGACGGAGCGCTGCTCCAGGTCGAGGTGGCGGGCATCTGCGGGACCGACGTAAAGATGTACTCCTCGCCACCGTTTCCTGACCCCGTGATCATGGGGCACGAGAACACCGGCGTGATCGCCCGGGTCGGCCGGCAGTTCGCCGAGCGGCAGGGGGTGGCCGAGGGCGACCGGGTGTTCGTCGAGCACTACGTGGGCTGCATGCGGTGCGCGTGGTGCCACGCCGGGGAGTACCGGCACTGCGAGGCGACCGACTGGCGTTCCAACCCGGACGCCCGCCGGTACGGCTACACCTCGGCCGAGAACCCATACCACCTATGGGGCGGCTTCGCCAGGTACCTGTTCCTGCCGTGGAACGCGGTGCTGCACAAGCTGCCCGCCAGCGTCACGCCGGAACTGGCGGGCATCGCGACCCCGCTGTCCAACGGTATCGAATGGGCACTGTTCGACGGGGGAGTCGGCTACGACTCGTCGGTGCTGATCCAGGGTCCGGGGCAGCAGGGCCTGTCCCAGGTGGTCGCGTGCAAGCAGGCCGGCGCGTCGATGATCATCGTCACCGGCACCACCAAGGACTCCGCACGCCTGGACCTGGCTAGGACGCTGGGCGCGGACGTGGTGATCGACATCCAGCGCGACGACCCGGCCACGGCGATTGCCGAGGCGACCGGCGGTGCCGGGGTGGACGTGGTGCTCGACTGCACGTCCGGCGCGGGCACCGCGCCCGTGCTGCTCGGCATCGACGCGCTCAAGCGGCGCGGCGGGACGATGGTCGTCCAGGGCGAGCTCGCCCGGTTCCCCGACTTCCCGCTGAAGAAGGTCACCGAGAAGGGCATGACGCTCAAGAGCGCCCGCGGCCACAGCTACCGGGCATGCGAGCTCGCGGTCCGCCAGCTCGCCTCGCGGCGGTTCCCGCTTGAGCTGCTGACCACGCACACCTTCGGGCTGTCCGGCGTGGACGAGGCCATCAAGACGGTCAGCGGCGCGGCGGGCGCCGACGGCGTCATCCACGTCTCGCTGCTGCCCGGCGAGGACTGACACCCGCCCGTTTAGTTATAAAATCGCAACATTTGTGCCGCTTGTTAATGGTATGACGTCATGCCATTCTGATTGGAATCAGGCGCAGGGATGCCCCTGCGTCTTCCTTCATCGCCGAGGGTGTAGCCCAATATGAAAAATGCGAGCGAGAAATCGTCTAGCAATAGCCGGCAACGTGGCCAGCAGGCACGGCGCATTCTGGCCGGGCTGGCGGCGGGAGCGCTGAGCACCGGAGTCCTCGCCGCCTGCAGCTCAAGCTCGGCAGGCGGTTCGGCGGCTGCGGGCAGCGGCTCAAAGGGTTCGACCTACACGATCCACGCCATTCTCTCCGTCACTGGTCCCGAGTCTTTCCTCGGCGACGATGAGAAGGCATCACTGGCTGACCTGCAGAAGCTGGTGAATTCGACCGGCGGCATCGACGGCCACCCGGTCAGCTTCGACGTTTCCGATAACCAGTCAACCGCCGCGACTTCGGTGTCGCTGGCCTCACCGCTGCTCAGCCAGGCCCCGGTGCTGCTGGTGGGGAGCGCCACGGCGACCGACCGCCCGGTAGACGAGCTGGAGACCGGGAACGGCCCGGTCATCTACGACCTGTCGCCTGGTGACCACCCGACGGTGGGCAGCTCGGTGTACTCGGCGTCGAACTCGACCACCAACCAGACGAAGGCGTTCGTCAACTTCGCCAAGGCCAAGGGCTGGTCGCACGTCGCCGCCATCACCTCGACGGACTCCTCCGGCCAGGACGGGTGGACGAACATCAGCACGGCGGCCTCGGCCACCAACGGCGCGGTGAACATCGGCAGCCACCAGACCTTCGACCCGACCGCGGTCAGCGTCACCACCCAGCTCGCCAAGATTAAGGCGACCAACCCGCAGGCGCTGTTCATCTGGACCACCGGGACGCCGCTCTCGACGGTGCTCAAGGGCATGCAGCAGCTCGGCATGACGAACATCCCCGTCATGACCAGCAACGGCAACGAGTCCTTCAAGGAAATGCAGAGCCTCGCCAGCTCGCTGCCGGCGCAGCTCTACTTCCCCAGCTCGCAGTTCCGGTTGTCGAACAGCGCCCTGACCGGCCAGGCCAAGACGCTGGTTGACCAGTTCAACGCGGCGATGAAGGCCGGGGGCCAGGCGGTGCCCGACGAGGGCAACGCGCTGGTCTGGGACCCGGCGCTGCTCGTCGTCACCGCGCTGCGCAAGCTCGGCGTCGGCGCCACCGCGCAGCAGATCCACCAGTACATCTCCTCGCTCACCAACTATGTGGGCATCGCCGGAACCTACGACTTCGCCAGCAAGTCGCAGGCGGACAACCGCGGCCTGACGATCAACTCCGTCTACGTCACGCAGTGGGACAACTCGAAGCAGGACTGGGTGCAGGCGTCCGGTCCGGCCGGCGCGTCGCTGGCCTCGTAGCGGCGTCGCGCGAGCAGGCCAGACCGGACCGCAGGAGAGGCGAGGCAACAGATGTCGGCGCTCGGAAACATTCTCATCGGCGGTGTGATCACCGGGGCCATCTACGCGCTGCTGGCCGTAGGGTACTCGCTGGTCTTCAGCGTCAGCGGGGTACTCAACCTCGCCCAGGGCGCGTTCATCGCGCTGGGCGCGCTGGTGATGTACGCGTTCACGCACAACGCCGGGCTGCCGCTTCCGGTCGCCTTCATCTTGTCGCTGGCGGTGTGCTGCGCGGCCGTCGGTGTCATCGAGTGGACGGTGATCCGGCCGGCGGTAACCCGCATCTCGCACGCCAACCTGCTCATGATGATGGGCGGCATGCTGACCGCGTTTGAGGGCGCGGCCTTCCTCATCTGGGGCAGCACGCCGATCTCGATCAACCCGTTCACCGGGTCCAAGCCGGTCGCGGTCGGCGGGCTGTCCATCCCCACCCAGGGCTTCTGGGTGATCGGGGCGATGCTCGCCGCCGTGGCCGCGCTCAGCCTGGTGCTGCTGCGCACCCGGCTGGGCCGGGGCCTGCGGGCTACGTCGGAGAACATCACCGCGGCCCGGCTGATGGGCGTGCCGGTGGACCGGATGATCCTGCTGTCGTTCGTCGCCGCGGCGGCGCTCGGCGTGATCGGCGGCGCGGTCCTCGTCCCGCTGACCTCGCTGGACTACAGCAGCATGGCAACCTACACCAACGAGGGGCTGATCGCGGTCAGCCTCGGTGGCCTCGGCTCGGTCTACGGGGCGGCGGCCGGCGGCCTGGTGCTCGGCATCGTGGAGGCGGTCGTCACCGGGTACGTGTCCTCGCTGTTCGAAACCACCATCAGCCTGATCATCCTGGTCGGCATCATCTTTTTCCGCCCGCAGGGGCTGCTCGGGCGCGGCCCGCGGGCGGCGGATGGACGTCGCCGAGCGCACCGCGGGCCGGGTCTACGCGCCGCCTAAGCTGCCCCGCCGGGTCATGCTGAGCGGCGCCGCGGTGGTGATCATCGTGATGGCGCTGCTGCCGGACATCATCCCGTCCGGCGACATGCGGGCAGTCAACATCACCGGCATCTTCTGCCTCACGATCATCGGGCTCGACCTGCTGTCCGGCATCGCCGGCCAGGTGAGCCTCGGCCAGGCCGGCTTCATGGCCATCGGCGGCTACATGACGGCGATCCTGACCACCCACTACCAGGTGCCGACGCTGCTCGCGCTGCTGGCGGGGTGCGGCGGGTCGGTGCTCGTCGCGGTGGTCCTCGGCCTGGTCTGCGGCCGGCTGCGCGGCATGTACCTGGCCATCATCACGCTGGCATTCGGCATCCTCGTCGAGGGGCTGGCCAACGGGCTTGGCATCACCGGCGGGCCGTCAGGCATCGGCGGCATCCCGCCGCTGACCGTGGGCAGCTTCCAGTTCGACACCGACAACAGCTTCTTCTACCTGATCTGGATCATTGTCGGGGTCGCCCTCGTGCTCAGCGCCAACCTGGTGCGCAGCAACCGCGGCCGGATCCTGCGGGCCATGCACGGCGACCAGGTGGGCGCCCGCTCGCTCGGCCTGCGGGTGACCAGGGCCAAGGTCGTGGTTTTCGCGATCAGCGCCTGCATGGCCTCGGTCGCCGGCAGCCTGTACGCCGACTACTTCCGGTACCTGTCACCCGGCCAGGTGGGCAGCGCGGAGTCGCTGCAGCTCATCACGATGCTGGTGATCGGCGGCATGGGCACGCTGTTCGGCCCGCTGATCGGCGTCACCCTGCTGACCTACCTGCCGATCGCGTTCCAGCCGCTGGCCAACTACTCCATGCTGGTCACCGGGCTGCTGCTGGTCGCGTTCCTGCGCTACCTCCCGGCCGGGCTGTGGGGCGGCGTGCTGGAGACCGTGACCCGCGGCCTGGCCCGCTGGACCGGCCGCGGGCCCGCCGCAGCCGGGGCGCCCGCGGCCGGCCCCGCCGCGGCGGCGGACGCCGGCGAGTCGCCACCGGGCGATGCCGCGGTCAGCGCGCCGCCGGACCGGGCCGGGCCGGACCAGGCGGAACCGGGGGAGGAAACCCCCGCGGTGCTACGGCTGCAGGGGGTGTCGAAGTCCTTCGGCGGCGTGGCCGCGGTCCGCGACGTCACCTTCGAGGTGCCGGCCGGCTCGGTCACCGCCCTGATCGGCCCGAACGGCGCGGGCAAGTCCACGCTGTTCAACCTCATCACCAACCTGTACCAGCCGGACGCCGGCGAGGTGCGCCTGCACGGCCGCCCGCTTGGCCGGCTGGCGCCCGAGCGGATCACCTCCCTCGGCCTGTTCCGCACGTTCCAGACCGCCCGCGTCTTCCCGCAGCTCTCGGTGCTCGACAACGTGCTGGTCGGCGCGTACCGGCTCGGCCGGGCCGGCTACCTGGCGCAGGCGTTGCGGCTTCCGCGCTCGCTGCGCGAGGAGCGGGTGCTTGAGGCGCGCGCCCGTCGGCTGCTCGACATCATCGGCCTCGCCGACCGGGCGGACGAGCGCGCCGCCGTCCTGCCGCTGGCCGCGCAGAAGTACCTGGAGCTGGCCCGGTCGCTGATGTCGGAGCCGAGCGTGGTGCTCTACGACGAACCGGGCGCCGGGATGAACGACGCGGAGACCGAGGAGCTCGGCACGATCTTGCGGGCGATCAGGGACACCGGGCACACCGTCCTGGTGGTCGAGCACAACATGAGCCTGGTCATGGGGGTCAGCGACCACGTCGTGGTCATGGACGCCGGACGAGTCATCGCCGCCGGGCCGCCGCAGGCGGTGCGCAGCGACCCGCAGGTGATCCGGGCCTACTTCGGCACCGAGGAGGCGAGCGCTGATGCTTGAGCTTGACGGTATCCACGCGGGCTACGAGAACCGCGACGTGCTGCACGGGCTGAGCTTTTCCGTGCCGCCCGGCACGATCGTGGCCGTGGTCGGCGTGAACGGCGCGGGCAAGTCGACCACGCTCAAGGTGGTCTCCGGCCTGCTCAAGGCCAGACAGGGGACGCTGTCGGTGGACGGGCGCCCGCTGCGCGGCGGTTCGGCGGGTGAGGCGGTCCGGGCGGGCGTGGTGCACGTGCCGGAGGGCCGCCAGGTCTTCCCCGACATGAGCGTGCGGGAGAACCTGCAACTCGGCGGGTACTCGGTCGGCGGGTCCAAGCTAGCCGGGCGGCTCGATGAGGTGCTCGCCATCTTTCCCGAGCTGACCTCCCGGCTGGCTGCCTACGCCGGGTCATTGTCCGGCGGCCAGCAGCAGATGCTGGCGATCGGCCGGGGCCTGATGTCCGACCCGCGTTACGTCCTGCTCGACGAGCCCTCGCTCGGGCTGGCGCCCCAGGTGATCAGCCGCATCTTCGAGGTCATCGTCGCGCTGCGCGAGGCGGGCAAGGGCGTGCTGCTGGTCGAGCAGAACGGCCAGCTCGCGCTGGGCGTTGCCCAGCAGGCGTTCCTGCTCGAAGGCGGAAAGATCACGCTCACCGGGACCGGCAAGGAGCTGCTGGCCAACTCGGAGGTGGTCGACCGCTACCTGGGGATGGGTGCCGCCGCCCCCGACAGCGCCAGGCAGCGGGACTGGACCGGGCTGCTCGGCGCGGCGCTTTCCGCCCGCTAACCTGCCCCTTCTCCTCCGCTGAGCCGGTGCGTGTCGTGCGCTGGCTCGCGGAGCCACCCCTCGTTATTTGTCATCGATGGGTGTATTTTCGCCGCACGGACCGGCAGGCGCCCGCCGTGCGCTTTGGCGCGCCCCGACTCGCCCGGGCGAAGCCAAGGAAATGTGAATCGTGGGCCCTGAGGGATTGCAAATGGTATGACCTTATGCCATATTACAAAAACACCGGACATCGGACCGGGTCCGGGGCCCCTCACGACGAGGATTGGGGACCTGAATGAGATCGATACGCCGTAGTAAGTCCATCGCCGCGCTGGGCGCGGCCGGCGCCGCCACCATATTGCTCGCAGCCTGCAGCAGCTCCGGTGGAGGCGCACCCGCCGCGGCCGGAGCAGGAGCCGGAGCAGGCGCAAGCTCAGCGTCAAGTGGGACGCAGAGCATCGCGCAGCTCCTGCCCGCCGCCAACAAGGAAGGCCAGGTCGTCTGGTACACGACGTTCGTGTCCAGCGAGATCACCCCGATCATCCAGGCGTTCAACAAGCAGTACCCGAAGATCAAGGTCCAGACGCTGCGCCTGAGCGCCGACCAGATCCCGCCGCGCGTGCTCACCGAGCAGCGGGGCGGCACCTACAACGCCGACGTGATCACCGGTGACGCGGTCCAGCTCGACCAGCTGATTAACGCGGGCGCGCTGACCGCCTACGACCCGCCGGACCTGCCGGCCCTGCCCAAGGGGCTGAGCCTGCCCGCCGGGCACAAGAGCGTCATCTACATCAACACGACCGTCATCGCCTACAACCCGGCCGCGCTGAAGTCACAGCACCTGCCCGTGCCGACCTCGTGGCAGGACCTGACCACGTCGCAGTGGAAGGGCCAGTTCTCGATCGACCCGGGCGCGGTCAACTTCTACCAGAGCGAGATCGCGGCGCTGGGGCAGTCCAAGGCACTGGCCCTGGTCAAGTCGCTGGGCAACAACGGGCCTTCGCTGGTCTCCAGCCACACGCAGGCACTCACCCAGGTCGAGCAGGGGGAGCCGGCGGCCACAGCGACCGCCTACGGCTACCTGGCCGCGGCGCAGGCCAAGGAGGACCCCGGGCACCTCGCGTTCGTCAACGACAGCGCGTTGCCGACCTCGCTCAACCTCGCCTCGGTGGGCAAGAACGCCCCGCACCCCGACGCGGCCGAGCTGTTCCTCGACTGGCTGGAGAGTCAGGCGGGACAGCAGGTCATCGTCCAGGTGACGAACCAGACCTCGCTGCGCCCGGACGTGAAGGACAACCCGCTGGTCTGGGATCCCACCAAGTGGATCGCCGGCCTACGCGAACCCGAACACCGACTCGGGCACCTACAACAACCAGGTCACGGAATACCAGTCGGCGCTGCACGCGTCGTCCTAGCCGATGGCGGGCTGACTTAGCTGATGGAAACCCTGCAAGCCGAAAGGCCGCTTCCGGTAGGGCCGTCCCGCGCGGGCGGCCTTACCCGGCGGCTGCGATCGGTGCTCGACCCGAAGCACGTGGTCCTGCTCGTGGCGGCGGTGGTCGTCGCTTACCTCGCGCTCGTCCCGGTCGGCACCATGATCGTGGCCAGCCTCAAATCCACGTTCCTCAACCCCGGGCCGTCGTCCTGGACGCTGCACAACTACGTGGCGACGTTCACCTCCGACGGCTTCGGCCAACTGGTGGGCAACTCCTTCGCCTACGCGGCCGCGGTCGCCGTGGTCTGTACGGCGCTCGGCTTCGGCCTGGCCTGGCTAGTCGCCAGGACCAATACGCCGTTCAAGGGCTTCGCCCAAATCGCGGCGCTGGTGCCGCTGGTGCTGCCGGGCATACTCAACACGGTCTCCTGGGGGCTGCTGCTCTCGCCGCGCACCGGGCCGCTCAACATCGCGCTGAACGACCTGCACCTGGGGACCTTCAACGTCTACTCCCTGGCTGGCATGATCCTGGTCCAGTCCATCCACATGACCCCGGTCGCGTTCCTGATGGGGGTGGCCGCCTTCTCGACGATGGACTCCTCCCTGGAGGAGGCGGCCCTGTCCTCCGGGATACCGCAGCTGCGCGTGCTGCGGACGATCACGTTCCGGCTGGTGCGCCCGGCTATCGTCTCCGCCCTGCTGCTCACCTTCATCCAGACGATCTCCAACTTCGAGGTCCCGCAGCTGCTCGGCGTCCCCGGGCACACGTTCGTGTTCGTCAGCAAGATCTACAACGCGCTGCAGGCCTTTCCCACCGACTACGGCACCGTCGGGGTGATCGGCGTCCTGGTCCTGGTGATCGCCGCGATCGGCGTCTGGCTGGCCCAGCGGGTCACCAAGCGCAGCCGGGCGCAGACCATCACCGGCAAGAACTTCCGGCCCACGGTGACCGACATCGGCCGGTGGCGCTGGGCCGGGCTGGCCGCGTTCGTACTGTTCTTCCTCATCGCGGTGGTGCTCCCGGTCGCCATGCTGATCTGGTCCTCGCTGCTGCGCGTGTACCAGGCGCCGTCGGGGCAGGCGCTGCATCAGCTCACGCTGTCCAACTACAGCTCGATCCTGAGCACCGCCTCCCTGACTACGGCGCTGGAGCACAGCGTGCTGCTCGCCGTGGCGGCCGGCGTGATCGTGACCGTGATCTGTGCCGTCATCGCCTACCTCACGGTGAAGACGAAGATCCGCGGTCGCGCCCTGCTCGACGGGCTGACCACGGTGCCGATCGCCGTGCCGAGCATCATCCTCGGCGTCGGCGTCCTCTACTGGTACCTCGCCGCCCCGCTGCCCTTCCACCTGTACGGCACGCTGATCATCTTGCTGCTGGCGTTCGTCACCATCGGGCTGCCCTACGGCCTGCGGTACATGACGCCCGCCATGGCACAGGTCAAGGACGAGCTCGAGGAGGCGGCGACCGCAAGCGGCGCGACCTGGCTGCAGCGTTCCGCCGGGTCTACCTGCCGCTGCTGGTGTCGGCGCTGCTCGCGTCGTTCCTCTACACGATGATCGTCGCCTTCCGCGAGATATCAGCCGCCGTGTTCCTGTACTCGCCGAACACGCAGGTCATTTCGGTGGAGATCTACAACCTGTGGTCCAACGGCAGCTACCCGGTGGTGGCGGCCCTCGGCATCGTGCTGCTGGTGGTTCTCGCGGTGCTCGTGGTGCTCGCCCGGCTCGTGGCCAGCCGGTTCGGCGTCGGCAGCAAGAAAATGTTCCAAGGAGGCCAGCAGTGATACCGAGGGGCGAACGATGATCCAGGCAACCGACCTGGCCAAGCGGTACGAGGGTCGCACGGTGCAGGCCAACGCCGTCGACGGGATCAACCTGGACATCGCCGGAGGGCCAGCTGGTCACGCTGCTCGGGCCGAGCGGCTGCGGCAAGACGACGACGCTGCGGCTGATCGCCGGCCTGGAGCGGCCCACGGCGGGCGAGATCGTCATCGACGGCCAGGTCGTCTCCGCCCCGGCCAGGCACGTCTTCCCGGCGCGGACCGGCGCCCGATCGGCATCGTGTTCCAGTCCTACGCGATCTGGCCGCACATGACGGTGCTGGCCAACGTGATGTTCCCGCTGGTCGCCGGGCGGCACCGGATGCGCAAGGACGCGGCGCGGCGCCGGGCGATGGAGTCACTGGAGATGGTGGGGCTGGCCGAGTTCGCCGGCCGGCCCGCGCCCGACCTGTCCGGCGGGCAGCAGCAGCGCGTCGCGCTGGCCCGCGCCCTGGTCCGCGAGCCCAAGGTGCTGCTGCTCGACGAGCCGCTGTCCAACCTCGACGCGGGGCTGCGGGACCGGATGCGCGACGAGATCAGGGCGGTGCAGCAGCGACTCGGCATCACCACGATCTTCGTGACCCACGACCAGGACGAGGCGCTCGCCGTCAGCGACCGGGTGATCTTGATGAACCAGGGCCGCATCGTCGAGCAGGGCCTGCCCCAGGAGATCTACACCTGGCCGCGCGAGGAGTTCACCGCCCGCTTCCTCGGGCGTCTCCAACTCGCTCTCCGGCACGGTGCGCGAGGTGACGGCGGACACCGTGACGATCGACGCCGGGGTCGCGCAGCTGTCGTGCCGCCCACGCGACGGCCTGACGTCCGGCGCGGCGGTGAGCGTGTTCCTCCGCCCGGAGAGCTTCACCGTCAGCCGCACCAGGCACAGCCCGCAGTCCTGGGAGGGGCGGCTGGAGTTCAGCATCTACCACGGCGACAGCTGGGACTACCACGTCCGGGTGGGAGAGGAGCTGTTCCGGGTGCGCTCCTACCGGGAAAAGGTCGGGCTGGCGTACGGCGACACGGTCTTCCTCGAACCCGACCCTGAGGCCGCGATCGTCGTGCCCGCGCAGCCGGCCGCCGCCCCGGACGAGGACGCACCCGCCGGCGCCGTGTCCCCGTCCACGGCGGAGCCCCGCTAGCCGCGGCGCCGGGACCATCCCCTCAGGCTCCGGGCGACTCCGCGAGGGAGTGCTCAGGGCAAGGTCCCGGCGCCGCCACGGCGGACTCTTAACCCGACGAGCCCGGTGCTGAAGATGGGCCAGCAGATCTCGGTTCGCCATGCGCTCTCGTCCGGGGTGTCCCCCGTGCCAACCAGGTAGTACTCGCGCAACGGCCCGTCTACCCCCAGGGCGTGAGCGGCCACGTAGGCGGCCAGCGCCCCGTAGGAGCGGTCGACGTCGTGGTGCGAGCCCGGGTGGACGATGACCGCCAGCTCAGCGGCCGGGATGGTACGCGGCGCGACCCGGCCGACGAGCGGAGCTTCCCCCCTCGTGGGCACGAACACGATGGCCTCGCCCTTCTCCTCGGTGAACAACTCGGTGGCGTAGCAGCCGCCGGGCGGCCCGGCCGGGGACAGGCCCGCCGCGCCCAGCGTGGCACGCAGTTCGCCGAGCGCGCCGAGGAACCAGGGCAGCAGCTCGGCGGTGCCGATCACGCCGGTGACGGCTGCGGCCCGCACGGCGGGCACCCGGTGATGGGCGACCGGGGCGATGTCTGCCGGGTCGGCCAGCAGGTCCCGCAGCGAGGCGACCGCGCGCTGCGTCTGAGTCAGGTCGCACTCAAGCCGGGTGAGGTGCGCGGAGATGAGCTGGTTACGCGCCCGCAGGTCCGGCGCCTCCAGGACGGCCTGGATCTGCTCCAGGGGCATGTCGAGGTCGCGGAAGCGGCGGATGACCTGGGCGGCCGGAATCTGGTCGGTGGCGTAGCGCCGGTAGCCCGAGTCCGGGTCCACGGCCGAGGGCACCAGCAGGCCGCGCTCGTGGTAGTGGCGCAGCATCTTGATGCTCAGGTGGGTGGCACGGGAGAAGTCGCCGATGCTTAGCGAGGCATGCACCCGCTCAGTCTGCTGCCTCCCACCGGGGGAGAGTCAAGCCTGGTCAAGTGGGTTGACCCGTCCACCGGGGTACCCGCGACGGTGGGGTTAACGTCGGCCACGGTGGCCGGCCAGAGCCAACCGGAGGATTTCCGCCATGACCACAGAACTGCCCGCCGTCGTAGCCGAGCACATCGCCGCCGTCAACGCCTTCGACACCGAGCGGGTCGTCGCCACCTTCGCGCCCGACGCCTACGTCAACGACAACCGGCGGGAAATCAGCGGGACCGACGCTATCCGCGCCTTCATCGCCAAGGAGATCGTCGGCGACCGCGTCACGATGGAAGTCCGCGAGGTGATCGGCCATTACGGCGACGTCATCGTGCGCGCCCGCTACGACGGCGCGTACGACAAGGCCGGCCTGCCCGAGGACCTGGTGCTGACCAATTACTTCGGCATCAGGGACGGTGAAATCGTCAGCCTGGCCATCATTTTCAACCAGTCGTCCCCGTACTAAGTGTGCAGGTAAGGGGGCCTTTGTTGCCTGTCGGGACAATCCGGTGCGATGCGCGACTTTCTGAACCGCACTCATCGCGCGCGTGGCCGCCTGTACCGTGTCCCTTGACCTTGTAGTTATCGAACCGTGACCGGGGCGGGCGGGGCGGACTGACAACGAAGGTGAGAATGTGCGACATCTGTACGGGAGCGTCCTCGCCGTCGTCATGGCGGCGGTCATGTTCTTCGCTGGTGCGTGGGGCTACCTGCGGCTGCTGACGGTACCGGGGCCGGCCGGGCAGGCCGCCGCGCTGCCGGCCGGCGGCGGCTCGCTCCACGGCACGCAGCTGCTGGCGCTGGGTGCGCTGGCCGGCACCGCCGTGCTGGCCGGCCTGCTGGTCATGATCCCCCGGATCTCACCGCTCGCGGCCGGGCTGCCCGGCGCGGCGCTGCTGGCCTGGACGGCGCTGTACCTGGTGAACGTGCGCGACGCGGTGGACCTCATCCCGCTGCGCTCGCACCCGTTCGGTGCGGGCTGGCAGGGGCTGCTGCTGTCCGGCGTGCTCGGCGCCGCCGGGGCGGTCATGGTCTTCCCGCTGTTCGTCCCGTCCCGCTGGCGCGCGCGGCGCAAGGGACGGCACGCCGCGCCGGACACGTCCGCGCGCGACGCCGATGACTTCCTGTCCACGGTCCGGCCGGACAACTGGCTGCGCCAGCGCGACGAGGAGCCGGAGCTGACCGGCACCGCGGTGCCAAGCCTGGTCGGCGGGCCCTCCAGCCCGGTGGAGACCGTCAGCGCCGGCAAACACCACGCGCGTCACCGGGGCCTCGCGCGTGCGCGGCACCGGCTCCTCTGGTGCCGCCCCTGGCGGGCTCCCGCGGCGCACGACCGGGTCCTTCCCCGCCGTCACCCAGCGGGACACGGGATCGTTCCCGGCGTTCCGTGACACCGGTTCTTCCGGCGCGGCGGCGGACACCGGCCTGCTCGGCAAGCCGTTCCCCGGCGCCGGCGAGTAGCCGGCCCCGGGGCGGTCCAGGCCTAGCTCAGCTCCGAGCGCAGCTGGGCGGCGGCGGCCGCCATCGCGGCCATCTTGCCGTTCGCGGTCTGCCTCGGGATGTACTTCATGCCGCAGTCCGGCGCGAGCACGAGCCGCGACGCCGGGACGAACGGCAGCGCCCGCCGCACGCGTTCGGCCACCAGCTCCGCCGTCTCCACGGCCGGGTCGGACAGGTCGATCACGCCGAGGATGACGGTCTTGCCCTCCAGCGAGCTGAGCACCGAGCAGTCCAGGTTGGACTGCGCGGTCTCGACCGAGACCTGGTCGACGTCACACGCCGCCAGCTCGGGGAGGAAGGAGTACCCGTCCGGCCGCTCGTGGATGATCGCCGCGTAGCCGAAGCAGATGTGCAGCGCGGTCGTCCCTAGCGTGGCCACGCCGTCGAGCGCCTTGTTGATCACCTTGACCCCGTACTTGGCGGCCTCGGCCGGGCGGGCCTGCAGGTACGGCTCGTCGAGCTGGACGATGTCGGCGCCGGCCGCGAACAGGTCCCTGATCTCCTCGTTCACCGCCTCGGCGTAGCCGAGGGCAAGAGCCTCGCGCGACCCGTAGTGGTCGTCCTGGGCCTGCTGCGCCATGGTGAACGGGCCGGGCACGGTGATCTTGATGGTCCGCGCGGTGTGCTCCCGCAGGAACTTCACGTCGTCCGCCTCGACCGGGTGCCTCCGGCGGATCGGGCCGGTCACCCTGGGCACCGGGTTCGGGTGCCCGCTGCGGTCCAGCGCCGTGCCCGGGTTGTCGAGGTCAACGCCGTCCAGCGCGGTCGCGAAGCGGTTCGAGTAGCTTTCCCGGCGAATTTCACCGTCGGTGATGATGTCGAGACCGGCGTCCTCCTGCGCGCGGACGGCGAGCAAGGTGGCATCGGCCTGGGCCTGGTCAAGGAGCTCGGGTGCGACGCGCCACAGCTCCCGGGCGCGGACCCGGGGCGGGAATCGGCCGGCCAGCCGGCCCCTGTCGATGAGCCAGTCCGGCTGTGGATAACTTCCGACCAGTGACGTGGGCAAAAACATGGTATGCAGGTTACGCCGGAAGATCCTTTGTGTATACGCCCTCATCCGCCCGGCAGGATGTTGACCGCGCGGGACACCACCAGGGCCACCGTCATGATCGAGATCACCGCCTGAAAGGTCATGGCAACCTTGGCCCAGCGGGACAGGGGCATCACGTCGGTCGGACTGAACGCCGCGGCGTTCGTGAACGCGAGGTACAGGTAGTCCAGGACGGCCGGCTCCCACTCCGGCGGCACCATATGCGCCGGGCTGACCATCTGCGGGAACTGGAAGTCGGGGTAGCGGTTCTTCAGGTTGAGCGCGCGGGCGACCGGGCCGCCCCGGTCGAACTCCCAGTACCACAGGGAGAAGACGGCCACGTTGGTGAGCCAGATGACCGCGCCGGTGATCAGCAGCCGGCCGACCCTGCTGCGCCATGGTGCCCTGGGTGATGCCGACCGCGAGCCTGGCCACCGACCAGCCGTTGGCCAGGCTGAGCAGGGCGGCGAGCGCCAGGCTCAGCCAGCGCAGAACCCGCGACTCGCGGTCGATGCGTCGCGGGTTGACGCAGAACAGCGTGATCAGCAGCGCGCCCTGTACGGCGGGCAGGATCCACGACGGGCTGATCAGCGCCAGCTGACCAGGCACCGCCACCTGCAGCGCGATCGCCGCCGCGGTGACCAGCGTGACCGGCCAGCGCTGCTCGCCCTCGGTCGCGCGGCGCCAGGCCGGCACCCGCGCGATCGCCGCGGCGCGCTCGCGCAGCCAGTCGTCCGCGTCCACCCCCTCGGCCGCGAGGCGCTGGCCGACCATCTGGCGCAGTTCGTCCATCCGCTCGTGCAGCGAACGGATCCCGTCGAGCACCTCGGTCGCCGCGGGGTCACCGTGCGGGGCCTGGCCCGCATCGTCCTCGCTCATGAGACCTCCTCGCTGGCGCTCGTCGGCCGCATTCGCGGACGCCCGGTGCTTGCCGGTTCGCTCGCAAGCTCGCTCACGAGACCTCCTGGCTAGCGCTCGTCGGCCGCATTCGCGGACGCCCGGTGCTTGCCGGTTCGCTCGCAAGCTCGCTCATGCCGGGGAGCCTAGTGCGGAATCCCTGAGATTAGGTCGCCTACCCTGGCCAGCGCCTCGCCCAGCCGCACCTGGGAGTCCCCCGTCCCGCTGGCCGGGTCGGCCGACTCGAGCCGGTCGGCCAGCCGGTAGAGGGCGTAGAGGCCGTGCACGCCCGTCCAGCGGGCGGGCTCGGGCTCCCAGGCCCGGCTGCGGTGCCCGACCCAGGGGAGCGCGGTCAGCGCCGACCTCTCCCCGGTGACCAGGTCGGCCAGGGTGCGTCCGGCGAGGTTGGCCGCGGCGACTCCGTGCCCGGTGTAGCCGCCCGCCCAGCCGGTACCTGCCCCGGGATCGTAGGTGACCGAAGCGCACCAGTCCCTGGGCACACCGAGCACACCGCACCAGGCGTGCTCGATCCCCGCGCCGGCGGCCGCAGGGAACTGGCGGCGCAGCACCCGGGTGAGCGCGGCTATCGTGGCCGGGTCGGTCATCCCGAGCTGATCGGTTGCCGAAGCGTAGCGGTAGGGGACACCGCGGCCGCCGAGCGCGATCCGGCCGTCCGCGGTCCGCTGCGCGTACATGTACGCGTGCGCCTCATCCGACAGCGTCTCGCAGCCGGCCCAGCCGATCTCCTGCCACGCCTGCGCGCTGAGCGGCTCGGTCACTACCATGTGGCTGTTCATCGGCAGCAGCGCTCGGCGCAGCCCGGGCATCGCGGCGGTGTAGCCCTCGGTGCAGCGCAGCACCGAGCGCGCCCGGACGTCGCCGAACTTCGTCCTGGCAACCGCGCCTGCCGCCGCGCCAGGTCCGGACGGCTCGATCAGCGAGACCGGCGTCGCCTCGTAGATTTCCACGCCCCGCCTCTCCGCCGCGGCGGCGATCCCGGCGGCCAGGCTGGCTGGCTGCACTCGGGCGCTAGCCGGGGCGTAAAGGCCGCCGAGCGCGCCGACGACGTTGACCCGCTCGCTCGTCTCGTCCCGGGAGAGGAACTGGTAGATGTCGTCGCCGTCACCCCGCTCACGGATCGCTGTGAGCCCGTTGCGCAGCCGCGCGAGCTGCGACGACGTGGTGGCGACCGACAGTCGCCCGCCCTTGACGAAGTCGCACTCGATCGACTCGGCCGTGCACACGCGGCCGACCTCGTCGACGGTGTCCCGGAGCGCGGCTTCCAGCGCCCGCACCCCGGCCGCGCCGCCCGCCCGCGCGTAGCGGTCCCGTGAGCCGGGCAGTTCCGCGGTCACCCAGCCGCCGTTACGCCCCGAGGCGCCGTAGCCGGCGAACGCCGCCTCCAGCACCACGATCCGCCAGCGGGGGCGCAGCCCGGCCAGGTAGTAAGCGGTCCACAGGCCGGTGTAGCCGCCGCCCACGATGCAGGCGTCCGCCTCCATCGGCCCGGGCAGAGAGGACCGCCGCTGCGGGAAGCCGCCCCGCGCCTGCCACCAGTAGGAGACCTCGCCGTTGTGCATGGGGTGACGGTACCCGATACGGTCACAACCAGGCCGGATCAGGTAGCCCTGGTGTCCTAACCGGGTAAGTTACTGGTGGTCTGGTTTGTCACCAGGTGGTCGGCGATGAAAGGTACCGGTTCTTAGGATGCGACTCGGGGTACTCGACGTCGGCTCGAATACCGTGCACCTGCTCGTGGTCGACGCCTACCCGGGTGCGCGTCCGCTGCCTGCCTTCTCGCACAAGGTCGACCTGTCGCTCTCCGCCCACCTAGAGCCGGGCGGCACCCTGTCCAAGGTGGGCGAGGAACGGCTGATCGAGGTGGTCACCGAGACCGTGCGGATCGCCGAGGACAAGGGGGTCGAGGACTTCCTGGCCTTCGCCACGTCCGCAGTCCGCGACGCGGGCAACAGCGACGACGTGCTCGCCCGCGTGCAGCAGCGGACCGGCGCCCGCATCGCCGTGCTGTCCGGGGAGAACGAGGCGCGCCTCACCTTCCTGGCCGCCCGCCGCTGGCTCGGCTGGTCCTCAGGGCGGCTGCTGGTGGTTGACATCGGTGGCGGCTCGCTCGAACTCGCCGCCGGGCTGGATGAGGAGCCCGAGGCCGTGATGTCGCTGCCTCTCGGCGCTGGCCGCCTGACCAGGGACTGGTTCAGCAAGGACCCGCCGCCGCCCGACGAGGTGCGTGCTATGCGCAAGCACGTCCGGGCCGAGATCGCCAAAATGGTGGGCGGGCTCCGCCGGGGCGGCGCCGTCGATCACGCGGTGGGCACCTCGAAGACCTTCCGCCAGCTGGCCAGGATCGCCGGCGCCGCGCCCTCCAGCGAGGGCGTCTACGTCCGGCGGTTCCTCAAGCACGGCGACGTGGGCCTGTGGGCTGAGCGGCTGACCGCCATGGACCGGACCGAGCGGGCCCGGCTCCCCGGGGTCTCCGAGGGCCGGGCACCCCAGATGCCGGCCGGCGCCGTCGTCGCCGACGCGGTCATGGACCTGATGGGCGTCAGCCAGCTGGAAATCTGCCCGTGGGCGCTGCGCGAGGGCGTCATACTCAAGCGCCTCGACACACTCGCCGACCCCACCACCCGCGACTAGCCCACACCGGCTCGGAAACGCCGATGGCCCGGAAACGGCGGCCCCGGGACAGCGTCGGCGCCCGGACCACGTTGTCATCACGCAGCAGGCCCGTACCTGCTCCTCCGTCTTGGCGAAGGCCAGCGCCTCGGGTGGCGGCAAGGCAGCGCCCGCAAACTCGTTGGCCGGGGGACATGGGGCGGGGAGCCCCATGCGGCGAAGGCAACGCCCAAAGCGTCGTTGGCGGGATCTGGGCTGATAGGATCGCGCTTTTTGCGATCAGCCCAGATCCCGCCAACAGCGGGGGTACGGGGGGTCGTCCCCCCGGGCGATAACAGCAAGCGGATTCCCTCGGTGGGCTCGTCCGGGTCGACCAGGCCGGTGCCTCGCCTGATCTCGCGGTCACCGAGCGGGTCGCGTTCACGGTCGCCGAGGCCGCGCTCGCCTAGGACGCCGAGCGACGGCGCACCGCCAGGCAGCGGCAGCTGGGTGCGCGGCGCGCTGTCCTGCGGACCGCCGCCGAACCGGCCCGAGCCCGCGCCGAGCTGCGGCGCCGGGGTGACCGGGCCCGGGCGTCCGAGCTGATCGCGCGCACGGCCGGACGGAGGCAGCAGGCCGCCCATGTGGGCCAGGCCGTCGGCCTCGTCGCGGCCCTCGTCCCCGTCCGGGGCGCCGAGCCGGCCGGGCAGGCCGGGGCCCGCGGGGCGGATGTCCTCGCTGAGCGGCGGCGCGACGGCGCCGCTGGCCACCGACTCCGGCGACGGCGGCGCGAGCAGCGCTAGGTCCAGGTGCTCTTCGCCGCCGGCGGCCTCGCCGGCCGCGGCCGCCGCGGCGTCGGCGGCCTCGGCCAGGCTGACCGCCCGGCTGACCGTCTGGTTGACCTCTTCCTCAAGGGACATCCGCGCCGCCTCGGCTGCGACCAGGCCCTGCACGCCGTCGAGGATGTCGGTCAGCCGCCGGACCGTCTCCGCGTGCCTGGTGCTGAGCAGGTTGAGCCTGCGCTCGGCGCCGTCGTGGATGGCGGTCGCGCGGGCCGTGGCCTCGTCAAGCACCTTCTTGGCCTGCGCCTTGGCCTGCGCCATGGCGGTATCGGCCTTCTTGCGCGTGTCGCTGGTCAGCCGGTCGGACTCGGTGCGAGCGGACGTCCTGGTCTTGTCGGCCTCGTTGCGCGCCGCGCCGATGGTGCGTTCCGCCTGCTCCTGCGCGGCGGTCAGCATCCGCTCGGCCTGGTCCCTGGCGTCGGCGCGGACCCGCTCCGAGTCCTGCTGCGCCTCGGCCCGCTGGTTGGCGATGTCGTCGTCGGCCTTGTTCTTCTGGGCCTTGGCCTCGTCGTCCGCCAGCTTGAGGATCTGCGAGATCCGCTCGCTCACCTCCTCGTGCGCTGGCCGGCCCGACAGGGCCTGCTGGCGCACGGTGGAAAGCTCACGGCGAAGGTGCTCGCCCTCGTCAAGGGACCGGGCGAGTCGCTGCTCCAGTTCCCGGATCTCGTTGTTGCGGCGCGCGACGAAGTCGTCAACCTGGCGGCGGCTGTAGCCCCGCATCTGCATCTCAAACTCTTCGTGCAGCAGGTTGGGCAGGAGGTCACTGTTTTCATTCATGGCATCACGAGAATCTTGGGTCCTGGGAGGTCTGCGGGGGGCAATGTCGGAAATGTGACACTGGTCGGCCTGGTAGCGGGGCCGCCCCGGTCGGCCGTCGCACGGCCCGCCGGGTCGTCCCGAGGTATGGCAGCAAGGTGAGAAGAACAGTTACGCACCAGACTCTTCTCCCGGGAGGCCGCTGTCGCAACCGAAACGGCCGAGTGTCCCGTTATATACCAACCTGGACTGTTATGGAAGCTATCAATGATGCTCTCCGGGACTGGGTGAAACCACTGGGATTAGGGCGGAAAGCCGGGATCCGGTGACGCGCGCCCGGCGGCGGGCGGGGCGGCGGATCCGCAGGTCAGACCCCATGGCGCCGGCGCAGCGCATGACGTAAGCTGTAGTCGTCCAGTTACACTATGATATGCCGACATTCGGCCATCTTCCGTACGATCCGCCCGTATCTGCGGCCACGGGGCCCGATGTCACCGCGGTGGCCACGGTTCCGCAAGCGCGTAGACCCGATACCAGAGCCGGAGGACTTCCGCCGCCCGATCGCGGAATCGTCACCGGAAACCCGGGTAGTACCTAGAGAAGGATGGTCTGCGAATGGCCCCGATGGGTCATGCGGAGGAATGGTGTCGCAACGTAGCCTGGAGGGCGGAACAGACGGTGCCCGGTCAATGGAGGTGAGCACGGTTCCCATGCAGGTCGATCTTCGTGTTCACGATGACGTGGCGCTAGGCGAGATCGAACTCTACGCCGAAGTCCTCGCGACCGTCGCGGCGAGCGACGGCCCCCTGTCCAAGCGCGAGCTCGACGAGGCGCTGGGCATACGCCGCTAGCTGGGGGTTAGGGCTGTTCGATGGCCTGCCGAGCCGACCAAGCGGGTTCGCTGACCTTCGGTCAGCTTCCCGGGTGGGCCGCAGTGCTTTCCCGGGGGGACGACCCCCCGGACCCCCCGATGCGAGCTGCGCTCGCGGGGTTGGCGGCGGGGCGCTGCCACTCAACTTCCGGACCGCCGCAGTGTGTCCAGGGGGACGACCCCCGGACCATGAGGCGAGCTGCGCTCGCGGGCCTTCGCTGCCGGCAGCTTGTGCTGGGCTACTTGCGGTACATGACGTCGGTTGACCACGGGGTGAAGCCGAGGGCCGTGTACATGCGGACCGCTGCCGTGTTGGACTCGTCTACGTAGAGCATGACATCAGCGAGCCCGAGTCGCCGCAGATGGTCGAGCCCGGTGAGCGTGAGGGCCCGGCCGAGGCCGCCGCCCTGCTGGCCGGGATCTACGCCGACCACGTAGACCTCGCCGATCGGCGCGCCGCCGTCACCCCCGTCGGGGTGCACCTTCGTCCAGTGGAAGCCGGCCACCTGGCCGTCCCGCTCGGCCAGGAAAAAGCCGTCAGGGTCGAACCACGGCTCCGCCTCGCGCAGCCGGAGGTCCTCCATGGTCCAGGCGCCCTGCTCGGGGTGATGGGCGAACGCGCTCCGGTTGACCGCCAGCCAGGCTTCCTCGTCACTGCCCGGCCGGAACGTCCGGATGGACACGCCCGGTGGCACGGCGGGCTGGCCGGCGGGCACCGCGGCCAGCGGCATCCGCAGGCGCAGCAGGGCTCGGAACCTGGCGAACCCGGCCGCCTTCGCCAGGGCAGCCGCCCCGGCCAGGTCGCCGTGCGCCCACAGCCGCACGCCGTGGTCAACGGCGCCGGCCACCGCCGCCGCGATCAGCGCGGTGCCCAGCCCGCGTCGCCGCCATTCGGGGTGGATGACCAGTTCGCCGCTGGCCTCGCCGTCCTGGCCTTCCGCGTCGGGTGCGTCCAGGTGCGCGTAGCCGGCCAGCGAGCCGTCGTCCGCCGTCAGCACCAGGTCGCGCGCTCGCGCGCCGCTTCCGTGCCGCACCTGGAGCAGGACGTCCTCGGACAGCGGAGCCACTGCGTCAACCCGGGCGGCCGCGGCGGCCAGGCCCTGAACGCCGGCCGCCAGCTCCGGGGAGAGCGGCCCTTCGGCTATGGCCGTGCCGCGGGGCGACGGCCAGCTCACCGGTCCGCCGGCAGCACCGTATCCGCCACGAGCAGGTCCACGCTGTCCCGCTCCTCGGGAGAGCCCTTGACCGGCACGAACCGGTAGCCGACGTTGCGGACGGTGCCGATGAGCGCCTCGTGCTCGGAGCCAAGCTTGGCCCGCAGCCGCCGCACGTGCACGTCCACCGTGCGGGTGCCGCCGAAGTAGTCGTAGCCCCAGACCTCCTGCAGCAGGTGGGCCCGGGTGAACACGCGGCCGGGGTGCTGCGCGAGGAACTTGAGCAGCTCGAACTCCTTGAACGTGAGGTCGAGCACGCGCCCGCGCAGCCGGGCCGAGTAGGTCGCCTCGTCGATCGCCAGGTCACCGGAGCGGATCTCGTCGGGGGCGTCCGCGGCGGCGCGCAGGGCTCGGCGCCCGGTGGCCAGCCGCAGGCGGGCCTCCACCTCGGCCGGGCCCGCTGTGCTCAAGATCACATCATCGACGTTCCACTCGGCGCTGATCGCAGCGAGCCCGCCTTCAGTCACGATGGCGAACATCGGGCAGTCGAGCCCCGTTGTGTGCAGCAGGCGGCAGATACTCTTGGCATGTGCGAGGTCGCGGCGCGCGTCAACCAGGACAACATCGGCCGGCGGCGCCTCCACCAGTGCGGAGGCGTCGGCGGGCAGCACGCGGACGGAGTGCAGCAGCAGGCCGAGCGCCGGCAGGACGTCGGAAGAGGGCTCGAGGACGCCGGTCACCAACAGCAACTCGCTCACGTGATGCCACCTCCAGTCGTAACGGATCATGAGCCCGTCAGTCTCTGTTTAAACACAAACGGGACCAGGGGGCAACACCGCCCGAGGTCCCGTTGAGGTGAGGATATCCCGATATGGCCAAGGTCACCATCAGGTACTGGGCCGCGGCGAAGGATGCCGCGGGCATGCCGGAGGAATCGATTGAGGCGGTCACGTTGCGTGACGCGCTTAACGTCGTGGTTGCCGGCCGGAAACCTGACACTCGTCTTGCGGACGTCATCACGAGGTCGTCGTTCCTGGTAAATGCCGATCCCGTCGGGCGTTCAGCCAAAGAGTTGATCGTGCTCGACGAGGGCGCGGTGATCGAGGTGCTGCCCCCGTTCGCCGGCGGCTAGACGGCGCCGAGTCCGCTGATGGCGTCTTTCCGTGGCGGGCTGGTGACGGATGGCCGGCTTCTAGCCGCGCCGACGAGCGGCTGGTCGCCACCCAAACGTGACGAGCCTCACCGCGGCGCGTCGCAGTCACCACCAGCAACAAAAATTACAAGCGGTAACTAATCTGTCCGTTTTGATTGCAGTGAGGCACGTCGGGCCGGTATATCGGTGACCGTGAGCACTGATCCCGGCTCGCCCGGGCAGCGAAAACCTCCGCCGCCTTTGAACCGGGCGGGCGAAGGTAACGTTCTCCCTAATGTGCCGAGCACAGGAGCGGCTAGCGGCGAACGCGTGGCCGACGACGCCTTCGTCCGGGCGCTCTACGCCGAACACGGCGGTGCCCTGCTTCGGTACGCCTTGCACCTGACTAGCGGAGACAGGCAGAAGGCGGAGGACCTTGTGCAGGAGACCATCGTGCGGGCCTGGCGACATCCGGAGGCCCTGGCGGACCGTCCGGCCCGCCCCTGGCTGTTCGCCGTGGCCCGTAACCTGGCGGTAGACGCGTACCGGGCACGTCAGTCGCGCCCGCCGGAGGCCGGGCAGGAAGCGTTCGACACGCTGCCCGCCCAGGATGACGCGGATCGCACCCTCGAGTCGTGGGCGGTGGCTGAGGCCCTGGCGTCGCTGCGGCCCGACCACCGCTCGGTCATCGTCGAGACCTACTACCGAGGCTGCTCGGTCGCCGAGGCGGCGGCCAGCCTCGGCATCCCGGCGGGGACCGTGAAGTCGCGTACCTACTACGCGCTGAAGGCGCTCAAGCTGGCCCTGCAGGAACGGGGGCTGGCGCCATGACGCAGCCGCCTTCCGCCGGGGCGCCACCGCGGGCGCCGAGGCCCATGGGGTGCCCTGAGGCCCGCATAGCGCTCGGCGTCTACGTGCTCGGCGCCATCGATCCCGCGGAGCGCGCCCTGGTGGACGCCCACCTGGCGACCTGCCGGGACTGCCGCGACGAGCTGGCTGGCCTCGCTGGCCTCCCGGCCCTGCTGGCCCGGGTCTCGACGGAGGAGGCCATCGCGCTCGCCGCCGACGAGGCGCTGCCTGCCGGGCTGACCGTGGCACCCGAGCCGCCCCGCGAGCTGCTGGCCACGGTGCTCGATCTGACGGCTGCGCGACGGCGGAGCCGTCGCTGGCGGGATGCCAGCATCGGCGTCGCGGCGGCACTCCTCATCGCGGCCGGGGTGTTCGGCGGCCTGCGGCTCGGCACCAGCCCGGCGCAGGCGCCGACGGCCGAGGCGGTCGGCTCGGCCGGCCCCTGGGCCACCGAGACCGGGCATTCCGGCGCGATGGCCGCGACAGTCAACTGGCGCCCGACCGGCTGGGGCACCGAGCTGGACGCCAAGGTCAGCGGGATCCCGGTGGGTACGCAATGCCAGCTGTGGGTGATCGACTCGGCGGGCAAGCGCGTGCTGGCCGGCGGCTGGCAGACCGACAACGCTGAGGGCGACGTCTATTACCCAGGATCAGTGGGGCTGCAGGCCAAGGACGTGGCCAAGTTCGAGATCACGGTCGGCAACGGCCGGTCGATCGACGTTACGGCCTGACGCCGCCGGCGCTCGTTACCGGTCCCGCCCCCGTCCCGGTGGGTGCGGGGTCGGTGCGGGGCCAACGGGGGCGCGGTTCCCGCTGACCGCACCGGCGGTGACCCGGCGGGAATAGGCGCCAGTATCGCCGGTGCTGCACTACTCGTGGTTTATGGGTTGGTAACGCTCGTGGTCGTCCTCGCCGTGTCTTCCACGGCGGGGCTACTGCTGCGCCGCCGTCAGGGCCGGTTCCGCCCGGGCGGTGCGGCGGGGTCAACGCCGCTCCCGGGGCCGGAAACGGCCGGGCCGGCCAGGCGGCGCCGGCCGGGCGCGCGCTGACCGTGGCCGACCTGGGCGCCCCGCTCGGCGCCCGCGCGACCCTGGTGCAGTTCTCCACCGAAGTCTGCGCCTACTGCGGCCCGGTGCGGCGACTGCTCACCGAGGTGGCGGCGGAGAGCGACGGCGTCGCCTTCGTCGAGGTCGACGCGGCGGCCAGGATGGACCTGACCAGAAGGCTGCGCGTGCTGTCCACCCCGACCGTGCTCGTGCTCGACGCCACCGGCGGCATCGCCAGCCGGGCGTCCGGGCCGGTGCGCAAGTCAGACCTGGTCACAGCGGTGGGCCAGGCCGTTGGCCCCGGCCGGGAGATGTGAACCGGGTGGTGACATCCGTCCGCCCGGCCAATAGCATCGGATATATGCCCTTCCTGCCGGCCTGGCCGTCCCGCGCGGGGGTACCCGCCCGCGCCGGCGTGAGCGTGCCCGCTGGCCGGGCTGGTGACATGCTGCTGACCAAGCGGCGCGCCGTGGACTTCTGCCGGGTCGCGACCGCGATGTGTCCGCGTCCGGTTTCCCCCGTCGCTTGACGTTCGCGGCTGCGCCGCGAGCAGGCGGGACCTTATCGCTCACCCCTGCCAACGGAGCATGATCATGACCATTGACTCGCGCGGCCCGCGCTTCGGCGCGGCCATCACCACAGTAGTGCTCGCCGCGGTCTTGGTCATCGCGGGCGTCTCCCACCTGGCGGCAGGCTGGCTGCTGTTCGCCCAGACGCTGGTGTTCGCCGTGGGAGCGCTGGCCGGCCTGCGCTACGCACCGTACGGGCTCATCTTCCGCCACCTGGTCCGGCCACGGCTCGGACCGCCATCCAAGACCGAGACGGAGGCGCCACCGCGCTTCTCCCAGGGCGTGGGCATGGTCTTCGCCGGCATCGGCGCGATCGGCTTCGCGGCCGGCCTGCCGGTGCTGGGGATCGTCTTCGCCGCGTTCGCCCTGGCGGCCGCGTTCCTCAACGCGGCATTCGATTTCTGCCTCGGTTGCCAGATGTACCTACTCATCCAAAGAATCCGGCCGGCCTCCCTCTAGGGGGGCGGGCCGCACAAGGAGGTTTCTCAGTCATGAGCCGTTCCGACGTCCTGGTCGACGCCGACTACGTCGAGGCCAGAATCGGTGCGCCTGGCACCGTGATCGTCGAGGTCGACGAGGACACCAGCGCATACGACAAGGGGCACATCCCCAGCGCCATCAAGATCGACTGGAAGAAGGACCTGCAGGACCCCGTCCGCCGCGACTTCGTCGACAAGGTGGGCTTCGAGACCCTGCTCTCCGAGCGGGGCATCTCCAACGACGACACCGTCATCCTCTACGGCGGCAACAACAACTGGTTCGCCTCGTACGCTTACTGGTACTTCAAGCTGTACGGCCACCAGAACGTGCTGCTGCTCGACGGCGGCCGCAAGAAGTGGGAGCTTGACTCCCGTGAGCTGTCCAGGGACGTGCCGGACCGCCCCGCGACCAGCTACACCGCGTCGGAGCAGGACGCGTCGCTGCGCGCCAAGCGCGACGAGGTCGTCGACGCGATCGGCAAGCAGAACCTGGTGGACGTGCGTTCCCCCGACGAGTACACCGGCCGCCTGCTGGCGCCGGCCCACCTGCCGCAGGAACAGGCGCAGCGCGGCGGGCACATCCCGACCGCCAAGAACGTCCCGTGGTCGAAGGCCGCGAACGAGGACGGCACGTTCAAGTCCGACGACGCCCTCACCGCCATTTACTCCGGCGAGGCCGGCGTGGACTTCGGCAAGGACACCATCGCGTACTGCCGGATCGGCGAGCGCTCGGCGCACACCTGGTTCGTGCTGCACGAGATCCTCGGCCTGCCGAACGTGAAGAACTACGACGGATCGTGGACCGAATACGGCTCGCTGGTTGGCGTGCCGATCGAACTGGGTGAGGGCAAGTGAGCGAGCTTGCGAGCGAACCAGTAAGCACAGTGCATCCGCGAACGCGGACGACGAGCGTTAGCGAGGAGGACAAGTGAGCGACAGCTGTGGTGCGCCCGCGGGCGGCGTGACCATCACGAAGGACAAGGCGGGCAAGGAGGCGATCATCGAGGGGCAGGTGCTCCTCGGCGGCGCCCCGGTCGCCAAGGGCTACGTCCGGCTCCTCGGCAGCGGCGACGAGTTCGTCGCCGAGGTGCCGCTGGGCGAGGACGGCGGCTTCCGCTTCTTCGCCGCGCCGGGCGAGTGGGTGCTGCGCGTGCTCGCCCCCGGTGACATCCGCCTCGAGCAGGAGGTCACCGCGGACATCGGCCAGGTCACCAAGGTGGAGTTCCTGGCCTAGCGCCGGGGGAAACGCCCCGCTGTCAAGCAGAAGCCGGCTCCAGGCACCCTGGGGCCGGCTTCTGGCGCGTTACGGCTGGACGCGGCGGCATAGCCGACACGTGCCGGCTGCCTTCCCGGTGGCGGGGGTTCGCCTGGCGTCCGTAGGCTCTACGCCATGAGTGAGCACCGGCAGGACTTCGACAACGAGCTCGAGGCTATCGAGAGCAAGGTCATCGAGCTGTTCGCCATGGTCGCCGAGGGCCTGCCGGTGGCGACACAGGCGCTGCTCGGCGCGGACGACAATGCGTTCGTCACGCTGGCCGAACGGGACCAGGTCATCGATGCCCTCTATGTCGAGGTTGAGGGCCTGGTCAACCGGGAGATCGTGCTTCAGGCACCGGTCGCCGCCGACCTGCGCTTCCTGCTGTCGGTGCTGCGCATCGTCCCGGAGCTTGAGCGCTCACACGACCTGATGGTTCACATCGCCGCCGGCGCGAGCCGGGTCGGCGAAGACCTCACTCCCCGCGCCGGCCGCCTCGTGTCGGGGATGGGCGAGCTGGCGGCCGACATGTGGCGGCAGGCGGCCGACTCCTGGTATCAGCGCGACAGGACCGCCGCGGTGGTCCTCGCCGAGCGCGACCAGGGCCTGGACGACCTGCACGCCAGCCTCATCGCCGAGCTGGCCGCCGGACAGACGGCGGTCCCGGTCGCGATGGAGATGGCCCTGATCGCGCGGGACTACGAGCGGCTCGGCGCGCACGCGGTCAACATCGCCCGGCGGGTGGTGTACCTCGCGGGCAGCGCCCATGGCGAGGCCGACGGCGAGTAAGAACGTCGAACGGGCGCGGCCAGGGTCAGCCGCGCCCGTTCCTCGTGGATTGCTTTGTGCCCCGCGAACCCGATTCCCTAGCCCATGCGGCCGGTGACGTACGCCTGGGTGCGGCTGTCGCGCGGGTTCTCGAAGACCTGCTGGGTCGGCCCGTACTCGACCAGGATGCCGGTGCGGGTGTCGTTCTTGGAGTCGGTGAGGACGGAGAAGAACGCCGTGCGGTCGCTGACCCGGGTGGCCTGCTGCATGTTGTGGGTCACGATGACGATCGTGTAGTTCTTCTTGAGCTCGCGGATCAGGTCCTCGATCGCGAGCGTGGCGATCGGGTCGAGCGCCGACGCGGGCTCGTCCATCAGCACCACGTCCGGCTCGACGGCGATCGTGCGGGCGATGCACAGCCGCTGCGCCTGGCCGCCGGACAGGGCGAGGCCCGACTGCTTGAGCCGGTTCTTCACCTCGTCCCACAGCGCGGCGCTGCGCAGCGAACGCTCCACGATCTCGTCCAGCCGGGACTTGTTCCGCTCGCCGTTGATCCGCGGGCCGTAGGCCACGTTGTCGTAGATCGACTTGGGGAACGGGTTCGGCTTCTGGAAGACCATCCCGATCCGGCGGCGGACCGCCGCGGGCGAGACTTCCTTGCCGTACAGGTTCGTGTCGCGGTACCGCATCTCGCCGTCCAGCCGGGAGCCGGGCACCAGGTCGTTCATCCGGTTGAACGCGCGCAGCACGGTCGACTTGCCGCTGCCGGACGAGCCGATGAACGCGGTGACCTCGTTCTCGTAGATCGGCAGCGAGACGTCGGTGACGGCCTTGAACGACCCGTACCAGATGGACACGTTCCGCACGTCGAAGATGGTCGCGCCCGGCTGGGTTGCCGGCGCCTGGACCCTGGTCTCGAGGCGCGGTATGTGGGCGGAGAACGTCTGAGCGACGACTTCCTGTTCAGGCTGTTCCATCATGGGAATCCCTAGCGCGTGTAGCGGGTGAACCGGGAGGTGATGAGGCGGGCGGTGAACATCAGGACGAAGGCGATGACGATGAGCGTCAGCGCCGCGCCCCAGGCCCGCTGTTCCGCGCCGACGTACGGCGACTGCGCGTTCACGAAGATCTGGGTGGACAGCGCGGTGTTGGCCCCCGCGAACAGGTTCGGGTTCGTGTTCTGCGTGGACAGGATGACGAACAGCAGCGGCGCCGTCTCGCCCGCGGCCCGGGCGACGGCGAGCAGCGCGCCGCTGGTGATGCCGCTGACCGCGGCCGGCAGCACGACGGTCAGCGTGACCCTCGCCTTGCTGGCGCCGAGCGCATAGCTGGCCTGACGGAGTTCGTCAGGCACCAGCCGGAGCATCTCGTAGCTGGACCGGATCACGACCGGCAGCATCAGGCACGCCAGCGCGAAGGAGCCAGCCATACCTGAATAGCTGAACTTCAGCGTCCAGATCGTGAAGATGAACAAGCCCATCACGATCGATGGTACGCCGGTCATCACGTCGGACATGAATGAGATGAGCCGGGCCAGCCAGCCCCCGCCGCCGTACTCGTTGATGTATATCGCGCCAAGGACGCCCAGCGGTATGGCAATGAGCGCGGCGAACCCGGTGATCTCCAGCGTGCCGATGATCGCCGGCGCCATCCCACCGGTGCCGGGCGCCGCCACGTTGGCCGGGATCGGCCCGGTGGTGATGAACTGCCAGCTGATGGCGGCGGCGCCCTTTTGGACGACCGTGACGAGCACAAAGACGAGCGGGATCATGACCAGGACGAGCGCGGTCCACATGACGACGGTCGCTATGCGGTTCTTGGCGCGCCGCCAGCCGCCGGCCTCGCTCAGGTCGATGCCGCCTGGCTGTCCGGTTACCGCGGCCATCAGGCAGCCCCCCTCGTCCGGCGCGCGTTCCGCTCCACGAAGCCGCGGGCGCCCAGGTTGACAAGAATCGTGATCACGAACAGCATCAGGCCCAGGCCGATCAGCGCCGAGCGGAACTCGCCCGAGGCCTCGGGGAACTGGTTCGCGATGACCGCGGGGATCGAGTCCCCCGGCGCGAACAGGTGCGACGTGACCTGGGTGAACGAGCCGATCAGCAGCGCCGCCGCGATCGTCTCGCCCATTGCCCGGCCAAGGCCGACCAGGATCGCGCCGACCACGCCGCCCTGGCTGTGCGGCCAGACGGCGCCGCGGATCATCTCCCAGCGGGTGGCGCCAAGCGCGTACGCGCCCTCTTTGTCCGTCGTCGGCACGGTCGCGATGACCTCACGCGACAGCGAGGTGATGATCGGCGTGATCATGACGGCCAGCACGATGCCCGCGGTCATGAACGAGATACCGCTGAACGGCGGCCCGAACAGGTTGCCGAGCACGGGAATGCCGTTGACCGCCGAGGCGATGCTCGAGTAGACGGTGTTCTGCAGCCAGGGCACGAGGACGATCAGGCCCCACAGGCCCCAGACGACCGACGGCACCACGGCGAGCAGGTCGATGACGTAGACGATGGGCTGGGAGTAGCGGCGCGGGACGACCTCGGTCAGCAGCAGCGCGATGGACACGCTGACCGGGACCGCGATGATGATCGCGATCACCGAGGTGATGACCGTGCCGTACAGGAAGGCCATCGCGCCGAACTGGTTGGTCGACTGGTTCCAGACGGTGGAGAAGATCCCGCTCCAACCCGCGGTGCTGAACCAGGACGTCGACTGCTGGGCCGTCGAGACGACGATGAGGACCAGGATCACCAGGACCAGCAGGCCGGCGGCCAGGGCCAGCAGCGCGAAGCCGCGGTCGCCGAGCCGCCGTCCCCCTGAAAGCGGACGGGCGGACCCGGCCGGGGTGGCCGGGTCCGCCTTTGTCACGGTGCTCATACTCAGGAGGCGGAGGTGATCTTGTCGAGCTGAGCCACGGCCGCGGAGTCGATGGCGCTCGGCAGCGGGGCGAGGTTCAGCGGGGTGAGCAGCTGCTGCCCGTCGCCAAGCAGGTAACCGAGGTAGGCCTTGAGCAGCGCCGCGTCGTTGGCGTTGGGCTGCTCGGCGTAGACCAGGTCCCAGCTCTGGTAGGTGATCGGGTAGGAGGCGGCGCCCGGCTCGTCAACCGTGAGGAAGGTCAGGTCGGCCGCGGGCTTGACCTGCGTCGCGGCCGCGGCGGCCGAGGCCGTCGAGGGCGCGACGAAGCTTGCCGGCCTTGTTCTTGACGGTCGCTGCGCTCAGCCCGGAGGCGGTGGCGGTGGAGAAGTCCACGTAGCCGATCGAGCCCGAGGTGGCCTTGATGGCCTGAGCAACGCCGCTGCCGCCGCTGGCCGCGTGCGCCGTGGACGGGAAGGTGATGGTGGAGGCGGTGCCGAGCTTCCAGGCGCTGCCCGCCGCGTCCACCAGGTACTGGGAGAAGTTGGCGGTGGTGCCGGAGGAGTCCGAGCGGACGACCGGGGTGATCGCGGTGCTCGGCAGGTTGGCGCCCGGGTTGAGCGCCTTGATCGCCGGGTCGTTCCAGGTCTTGATGGAGCCGGAGAAGATGCCCGCGAGCACGGTCGCGTCCAGCTTCAGGCCGGTGACGCCGGGCAGGTTGTAGGCCATGGCGATCGGGCCGATCTGCACCGGGAAGTACAGCACGGTCTTGCCCGCGGGAACCTTGGACTTCTCGCTGGCCGGGATCGGCGAGTCAGAGCCGGCGAAGAGCACCGTGTTCGAGTACAGGGCGGTGCGGCCCGCGCCGGAGCCGCCGCCGCCGTAGTTCACGGTGACGCCCGACTGCACAGACTTGAACCCCGAGATCGCGGCCTGCTGGAAGTTGGTCTGGAAGGTCGAGCCGCTCGCGTTGATCGTGCCGCTAACCGCGGCCGAGCTCGACGAGGAGCCGCCGGCCGGAGCGGACGCCGCCGCGGAGGACGACCCGCCGGCCGCCGGGGCGGAGGAGCTGGACGAAGAGCTGGACGAAGAGCACGCCGCCAGGGCTATCGCCGCAATGACGGCACCCCCGGCCACCGCGGCCTGCTTGCTGCCTCGGAGCTGCATTGAGAATTCTCCTTGTAATTGAGTGCATCCACGCGCGATTACAGTCTGGTTCGGTCCGCGTAGCCGCCTATGAATGTCAACCTGTCCAGTGATAGGTTGTGGAAATAGCTACCGCTGAACCTAAGATGGATTCGCGGCGTCCACTGGGTTAACTTCTGGTGACTTGACCTGGATGTAACCTGACCGTGCGCTGACCGAGATGCCGACGGGCCGAGTAAGCGCAGCTTGGCCCGGGTCGTCGTGCGTGGTCATGACGGTAGTGTGGCGGGCGGCCCCGTCCGGCGCAAGCGACGTGCGTTCAAGTGATGATTCACTTACATGACGTTTAGCAGATCACGCTCGTTCTTGTTGCGTTCAACTGCGGTTCACCTCTGGTGAATATCTATAGGGGCGAACGGCGGGGCGAGCTATGTGTTTGTCTTTTTCGAAGCGTTAGCCCGAGTGCCGGCGCGGGCAAACCGGCGTGGTCAACGCCGGGGCCCGCCTATGCGGGTGATGCGGGCCATCACCGGCAGTCTGGAGGCATGGAGAGTCATGTGGGAAGCAGAGCCAGCCAGGCGATCCGGCGCGGCTGCCCCCGGCACGTCCCGCGCACACTCGCTGGCCCCCGGCCTGCTGGCCGACGACCCACAGGGCGAATGACGGCCGGCTCCGGGGGGAGCGGCGGCCCGCCGGGCGCGCGCGGCCAGGAGCAAGGGGGCGCGGAGGCCGATCCGGCGGTGCCGGCGCAGCGGGCAGCCAGCGGGGTGCTCGCCGACCGGATGGCGGCTGCCCTGGTGCACCGCGAGCCCGGCTGGCAGCTGCCCAGGCGCAGCGCACTCGCCCGCCGCTACAACGTCAGCATGGCCGAGATCGACACGGCCATCGGCGAGCTTACCCGCCGGTCGCTGATCCGCAGGCTGCCCGACGGGCAGCTGTACCGGGCCAGCCCGGCCGAGTACCTGATACCGCTGGAGGGGATCGGCGGGCTGAGCACCCGGCTCGACCCCATGGGCGGTGTCATCAGCTGCACGGCCAGGCACGTGTCGCTGCGGGCCGCGCCGCAGGACGTGGCCTGGTCGCTTGGCGTCGCCGGCCAGAACCCGGTCCGCATCGTCCGGTGCGCCTGGGCGGTAGCCGCCGAGCCGGTAGCCATCTCCACCGCCTACGTGCCAGGCACGGCCGGCATGGTGCCCGACGCGCCGGACGACTTCGAGGCCGCGCTGGCGGGGCCGCCGGTCGCACTGACGGGCGCGGGGGTGCTCGCCCGGGCGGTGGACCTCGAGATGGCGCCACCGCAGCCCTCGGTCGCGCGCAGCCTGCGGCTGCTGCCGGGCCAGCCGGCCATCGCGGTGACCATCCGGTTCGATGACCACGCCACCGGCGCGCCGGCCGGGCTGACCTGCCGTCACGCTCAAGCCGCATCACTTCCGCGTCGTCATCCAGGCGGGTGACCCGCTGCCCAACGCCGTCGATCCGGCGGATTAGCGCCTGGCTCGTCGTGATCGCCGGAAACGTTTTCTTTCGCGGAACTTTTCATGAGCGTGATTTAGCTCCGTCACGAAAAAAGTTTCCAAAGATCATGCTCCGGGTGCGGCCTCCGGGCAGCGTGCCGCGAACCGTGGCAATACCCTCACCGTCGGCCAACCATGACGGTCTCGACACGGAGGGTACATTCTTGGCAACCTAGAGTGCATGACGGCCGAGCTGACCCCGCAAGCGGGCCCGGCGCCACGGCGGGCCCGCCAGCTCATCCCGGCGGCCCTGCCGCGCCGCGGCGAGCTGGTCGCGGCCTGCGCCGTGGCGGTCGTGCTCACGCACCTGCTGCTCGCGCAGCTCACCATCGTGCTCGCGGTCGCTGTTCGCGGTGACCGGCCGGGTCACCAGGTGGCGGACATGGTGGCTGCTCGGGCCGGCCGCGGCCGGCCTGGCCTGGACGCTGGCGATCGGCCCCGACCGGGCGCTCGCCGACTTCGCCGCCGCGCCCGCCAGCATCCTGGCCCATCTCGGTGCCGGGCGCGCCGCCCGCGGCGGGCGGACCAGCCGGCGCGTTCTCCGGCCTCGGCGGCCTGCTGCCCCGGCAGCTTCCCGTCGCGCTGCCGCTCGCCGCAGCCGAGGCCGCCGTGGCGTCCTGGCTGGCCTGGCTGCACACCGACGAGTGGGCGGTACCGCCGCCGCGTCCCGGTTTCGTCGCTGCGCTGCGCACCGCAGTCGCCGCCCGGGCCGTCCGCTCCGGCGCGGTGGTGACCAGGGACGGCTGCGCGCTTGGCGTCGTGCCCGCCACCGGCGCCGTCGCCGAGCTCCGCTGGGCCGAGATCGCCCGCGGCGCCCTGGTGGCCGGGGCCGACCAACGGGAGGTCACTCTGGCCGGCCTCCAGGTTGTGCACGCCGCGCTGCGTCGGCGCAGGCCGCTGATCGTGCTGGCCGACGCGGCCGACACCGCCATCGCCCGTGCCCTGGCCGCCGCCTGCCAGGCAACCGGGACACCGCTGCTGCCCGGCGGCCCTCGCGACGCCGAGGCGGTGCCGGGTCTGCCTGGCGACCTGGCCCGCATCAGTCCTCCCGACCGTCGGTCATCCCTGGGGCAGTCCGGCCCGGGTGAGGCCGCTCCCGGCGAGGACGGCACGACCCGGACCGACCTGACCCCGGTGATCAGCCAGCGCGCGGCGGTGCTGCTGCCCGCGGGCACACCGGCGCGCGCGGCGAGCGCCTGCGCCGACGTCGCGGCGCTCGCCGCTCACCTGCGCGCGATCGGCGTCGACGGCGACGCGCTGGTCTGGGTGCCGCGCGCCGAGCTGCTGCCGCCGCGCGGACTGGCCGCGCTGCTGCGCGACGGCGGCGCCGCCGGCCTGCCCGTCCTGACGGGCACGACGTCGCCCGCAGTGGCCGCACGGCTCGCCGACCTGGCGGGCACGATCCTCATCCGCGCGCGTCGCCGACCCGGGGATGGCCGCGGGCCTGGCCGCCAGGTCAGGCACCAGGCTGGTGCCGCCGCCCGTGGCCGCGGCGCTGGCCGGGCGAGCGCCTGCCGGGGCGTCGGGTGTGCCGCGGCCTGCGGCCTCCGTCGGCCAGCGGGAGACGGCGGACCTCGTGCCTGGCCCGGTGACGCCGGCGCGGTCGCTGCTCGCGCTGGGTGAGGGGGAGTTCGTCCTCACGGTGCGCGGGCCGCGACCACGCCGCATCGCGCTCGGCCGGCTGGAGCCCGCCCGGCTGCCGCGCCTGGCCGCCCGCGCCGGAGCGGCGCCATGACCACGCTGTACCTGGGCTGGCAGTACGCCACCCCGCACCCCGATCCGGGGCCGCCGCCGCGCCTCCCCGTTCCACCAGGCCAGCAGCGGTCCGCCGACGGCTGGCTGGCCGCGCAGCGGCGGGAGGAGAACCGGATTAGCCGCCCGCTGCGGGCCGGGGCCGCGGCGGCGGTGGCCCTGGCGGTCGCCTGCGGCGGCTGTGCCGTGGCCGGCCTGCTGCCCGCGGCCGCCGCCGCGCCCGTCATCGTCGCCTGCCTGCTCGCCGCGGCCTGGTGCGGCAACGCGATCTGGCGCGGTGAGAGGGAGCTGCGCCGCCGGGCCGACGCCGAGCTGGCCCGGGCCGAGCGGCTGCGCACGGACACCGAGAGCCGGCTGAGCGCGGCGCGCACCGAGCACGTCCGCCTGGCCGGCCAGTGGCGGGAGCGCAGGTCCGCGTTCGCGGGCCAGAAGCGGTGGTACGCCGTCCCCGTTCCTGACGGCATCGACCGGGTGGACGTCGCGGGCGGCACGCTGGCGGGCTGGTCGGCCGTGCTGACCATGGCCGCCGCCTACCGGCTCGGCCGGCGGCGGCGAGGCGACCGTGGTCGACCTGTCCGGCGGCGCCGTAGCCGCCGACCTGGCCGCGCTGTACGCGACGGCGGTCAGCGCCCCGCCCGCCGTCTGGGTGCTGCCGCACGACCTGCCGCGTCTGGACCTGGCCTCCTCGCTGTCGCCCGGTGAGCTCGCCGACGTGCTCGCCCTGTCGGCGAACGTGGCCGAGGAGCACAGCTCCGCGCGTGACCTGGCCGTCGACACGGCCATACTCGACCGGGTGATCGGGGCCCTCGACGGCGCCGGTGACCGGCCCGTCCAGGTCCGCCGGGTCGCCGCCGCGCTGCGGTCGGTCGCCCAGGTGGGCGACCCGCGCGCGGACCTGGCGGCCGGGCTGCTCTCCGAGCGTGAGGCCGGCGCGCTCGGCGTGCTGTTCGGCCAGGCCGCTACCGACCGGGTAGTGCTGGAGCGGGCGCTCGGCCTTGAGGCGCAGCTGCGCTCGCTGGCCGGCGCGGGCACCGACCCCGTGCGGCTGCCCCGAGGCCGGCTGCGCGTCATCGCGGTGGACCGGCGGGCGAGCGCGCAGTCGGCCACCGCGCTGGCCAGCTTCACGGTCACGGCGCTGACCCACCTGATCGGCCGGGCGCCGGCCGCCGCCGGGCCGGTCTCGTGGCGGCACACCCTGTTCCTGCTCGGCGCGGAGCGGCTCCGCGCCGACGTGCTCGACCGGCTCACCGACGCCTGCGAGGCCAGCCGGTCCGGCCTGGTGCTCGCCTACCGATCCATGCCGCCGCACGTCAGGCAGCGCATCGGCCGGGGCAACGCCGCGGTCGCGTTCATGCGGCTCGGGAACGCGGAAGACGCGAAGGCGGCCAGCGAGCAGATCGGCTCCGCGCACCGGTTCGTGCTCTCGCAGCTCACCGAGACCGTCGGCACCTCGGTCACCGACTCACTCGGCGGGTCGTACACCAGCACCGTGGGCGACTCCGCCTCGGCCGCCACGTCGGCCTCGGACAACTGGTCGCGGTCGGCCGGCACCGGGCGGAGCGGCCCGTCCGGCGGCGGCGTCATGCCGCTGCGCGGCGGCGGCTCGCGCTCGGCGCAGGCGGGCACCTCCTGGGGGACGAGCGAGTCCACGTCGCTCACCGAGGGGATCAGCACCAGCACCGCCTGGGGCCTGTCCACCTCGCGGGCGGCAGGCGACAGCGAGTCGCTCGCCCGGTCGCTGCAGCGGTCGCGCGAGCTGGTCGTGGAGCCGTCGGAACTGCAGCGGCTGCCGGCCACCGCGATGATCGTCAGCTACGCCGCCGGCCCCCGCCGTCAGGTGCTGCTGGCCGACGCGAACCCGGCAATCGGCGGGCTTCCCGTCGCCACGCTCGACCCGCTGGCCGGCGCGCACGGGGACCTGGCTGGGCCCGGCACAGTTAACGGTGCCGTCACGTCCGGGGGGCGGGAGAAGGCCCGCCACGGGCCGCTAAACGGATAGCATCGGCGCACAATGGATGACAACACCCGGCACCGCTACCGGCTGCCGATGCGGGCCAGGGTCGCGACCACGGTCGGCGGCGCGGCGGCCACCGTCTCCCGCCTGGCCGGGAGAGGCGACGGCTCGGTCATCGGCGGCATCATCGGCCTGCGCCTCGCGCCCGACCTGCTGTCCCTGCTCGCGACGGGACGCCAGGTCATCCTGGTCACCGGCACCAACGGTAAGACCACCACGACGAAGCTGATCACCGCGGCGCTCGCGCCGCTTGGCGGCGAGATCGCTTCGAACATCTACGGCGCGAACATGGAGGCCGGGCTCACGTCCGCGCTCAGCCGCGCGCCCGACGCGCGGGTCGCCGTCCTCGAGACCGACGAGAAGTACATACCGGCGATGGTGCGCGGCGACGCGGCCTAAGGTGGTCGTGCTGCTGAACCTGAGCCGCGACCAGATGGACCGCGCGGCCGAGATCTGGCTGCTTGCCCGCCGCTGGCGGGAGGCGCTGGAGAACGCGCCCGACTGCCGGGTGGTCGCCAACGCCGACGACCCGCTGGTCGCGTGGGCGGCGGGCGCGGCCAGGCAGGTCGACCTGGGTGGCCGCCGGGCAGCGCTGGCGCGAGGACTCGTGGTGCTGCCCCAACTGCGGCGCCCACCTGCTGCGCAACGGCGACGACTGGTCGTGCAAGGAGTGCGGCGGGCGTCGGCCCGCCGGTGAGCTGGCTGCTCTACGGCAACGAGGTGGTCGACCCCGCGGGCCGGGTCACGCCGCTTGACCTGGCACTGCCCGGACGGGCCAACCGTTCTAACGCGGTGATCGCGCTGGCGGTGGCCGAGGCGTTCGGTGTGCGCCTCGGCCAGGCGCTCGGTGAGCTGCGCACGGTCACCTCGGTGGCCGGCCGGTACACCCAGGTGCGGCGGCGAGGCTGTGACGTCCGGCTGCTGCTGGCCAAGAACCCGGCGGGCTGGCTCGAGGCGCTCGACGTGATCGCGCCGCCGCCCGCGCCCGTACTGCTGTCGGTCAACGCGCAGGGGCCCGACGGCCGGGACACGTCGTGGCTGTGGGACGTGGACTTCCGCCGGCTACGCGGCAGGCAGGTCCTCGTCGGCGGCGAGCGCCGACTCGACCTGGCGGTCCGGCTGGAGGTTGACGAGGTGGCGTTCCAGCTGGTGGGCGACGTTGACGAGGCGATCGACGCGGCGCGGGCCATGGCGCAGAACCCGGCGGCGACGCCCAACCTTGAGGTGCTGGCTAACTACACCGCGTTCCAGCAGTACCGGGTCGCGCTCGGGCGGGTGCAGTGACCAGCCCGGCCACCGGCAGTCCATGGGCGAGACCACGAGAAAGAGGGAAGCTCGATGAGGCCGCTCCGCCTGGTCTGGGTCTACCCGGACCTGCTCAGCACCTACGGAGACCGGGGCAACGCGCTGGTGCTCGAGCGCCGGGCGCGGCTGCGCGGCCTGCCGGTCGAGATCGTCGAGGTCAACTCCGACCAGCCGGTGCCGGCCGACGGTCACATCTACCTGATGGGCGGCGGCGAGGACCTGCCGCAGACCCTGGCGGCCCGCCGGCTGCTGGCGGACGGCGGCCTGCACGCGCGCGGTGCGACAACGGCGCGGTGCTGTTCGCCGTGTGCGCCGGCTACCAGATGCTCGGCACCGAGTTCGGCGGGGTGGACGACGCGGCCGGTCACCGGGCTCGGACTGCTCGACATCAGCAGCGGCCGCGGCGAGCGGCGCGCGGTCGGCGAGATCGTCGCCGACGTCGAGCCGGAGCTGAACGTCGGCCGCCTGACCGGGTTCGAGAACCACCAGGGCGTCACCCGGCTCGGCCGCGGCAGCCCGGCCGCTGTCCCGCATCACGCTCGGCACCGGCAACGGCGACGGGACCGAGGGCGCGTACCAGGGGCGGGTGCTCGGCACCTACCTGCACGGCCCGGCACTCGTCCGCAACCCGGCCCTGGCCGACCTGCTGCTGACCTGGGCGGCGGGGCCGCTGCCCGCGCTGCCGCCGCAGGCTGAGGAGCTCGCGGCCAGGCTCCGCGAGGAGCGCCTCGCGGCCACGTCCCGCGGTCAGCGTAGCACACGTCGGCTAGTGCACAGCGTCGGCTAGTACACGCGTCGGCTAGTAGACCAGGGCCTGGGCGTCGTCCGCGACGACCTCGGAGACGAAGGTGGCCGAGCCGGCGATCCTGACCCCGGTGATCACGTCGTGCGGCGGTGATGTCCCGGCGGGCGGCGCACTGGCTGCAGACCGTCACCGTGCCCAGGGCGAGCACCGAGGCGAGCAGGTCGGCGAGCGGCGCCGCGTGCGGCAGCGAGAAGTCGTCCGCCCGGCCCGGGCAGCGCGAACCACGCCGCCTCCCCGGTCAGCCACAGGGACACGGTCACGCCGCTGGCGACCGCCGTCGAGGCCACGGTGAAGGCCTGATTGCACCGCTCGGGCTCGTCCTTGCCCGCGGTGACCTTGATCACGAGGTTCCGCGCCACAGAGGAACTCTAGCGCCGGTTCGCCGCCTGCCCTCGAGCCCGCTACCGAGCCCGGCCCGCGGTTCCCGCGGGCCGCGGCGCGCGGCCGGGCCGGCCGCCACTAGACTGCCGTGCCATGCACGGGATGCTGAGCGCGGCGGTCATCGTCCTCGCCTACGCCGCCGTCGCCGCTGGCGGCCGGCTACACCGCGGTCAAGGTGATTCAGGGGAGGCCCGCATGGCGGATGACGACCAGGCCAGGCGGATCGGCGGGCGTGGGCACGAGCAAGCGGACGGCGCGATCCGCCAGGAGATCGCCTTGCCGCCCGAGCACCCGGCCATCGCGCCGCTGAGCTTCCTGCTCGGCCGCTGGAAGGGCACCGGCAAGGGCGATTACCCGACGATCGACAGCTTCGACTTCCTGCAAGAGGTGACGTTCAGCCACATCGGCAAGCCGTACCTCATCTACACCAGCCGGTCCTGGCGGCTCGCCACCGACGAGCAGCGGCGAGCTGCAGCGCGACGCGCAGCGGCGACCTGGTCCGGCTGGAGCCGCTGGCGGTGGAGACCGGCTTCTGGCGGCCGCAGCCGGACGGCAAGGTGGAGGTGCTGCTCAGCCACCCCACCGGGATCACCGAGATCTACGCGGGCGAGTTCCGCAGCCTGACCAGCATCGAGCTGGTGACCGACGCGGTGGCGCGGACAGCCACCGCCAAGCCGTACACCGCGGGCAAGCGGCTCTACGGCCTGGTCCCGAGCCAGACCCGGGAGGGGGAGCAGGACCTCGCCTACGCCTTCGACATGGCCGCGATGGGCCAGCCGCTCACGCCCGCACCTGTGGGCGGTGCTGCAGTGGGACTGGATCGAGTGAGAATTAAAGAACCTCCGGGCGACTCCGCGCTCTAGGAGAACGCGGGACCGGCTGGACAAGGCCGGTCAACCCGGAGGGTCCGGTGATTGCCAGAAATTAGCCCACCGCCGCCCATCAAGGGCCGGGATCCGCTACGCGGACCCACACAGCGGGGGCGGCGGCTAGCTAGCAGCCACCTCGCAAGTCCCGTAAGTACTATGCAACTCAGGACCACCTCCCTTCCGCGTACCTCAGACGTTATGTGAGCCACCGAGGCCAGCGCAAGAGAATTTTGCCGAGGCGCCGCGCGAGCCCGGGCGAGTGCGGGTGTGCGGCTGCGCCCCGGCGCCGAACTAGACTCAAGGCACGGAGCTGCACCGACTGAGGAGCATGCACAGTGCTTGAGATCAACGGCGCCGTCGAGGCGGAGTGGCCCGACGAGGGCGTGGCGGCACACTACGGCGACCCGGCGCGCGAGCAGCGGGCGATGACGCAGGGCCAGGTGCTGGTCGACCGGTCCGACCGCGGCGTCGTGCGGGTCACCGGCCCGGACCGGCTGTCCTGGCTGCACAGCCTCACCAGCCAGCACCTGGAGCGGCTCGCCCCCGGCAGCACGCAGGAGGCACTCGTCCTGTCGCCGCAGGGCCACCTCGAGCACCACCTGACGCTCACCGACGACGGCACCGCCACCTGGGCGCACGTCGAGCCGCACACCGCCGGGGCCCTGGTCGACTACCTCAACTCGATGCGCTTCATGCTCCGGGTGGAAGTCGAGGACCTGTCCGGGGCGCTGGCGGTGCAGACACTGGCGGGCCCGCTCCCGGCCGAGGGAGGAATCGCCGGAATAACGAGCGGCGCGTATCACCCTGCCCGCCCCGCTCGACGCCGACGGCGCGGTGGCGGCCGTGCTGCGGAACCCGCTCGGCACCGACCTGCTCGTGCCCGGGGAGGCGGCGAAGGAGCTGGCGGCGGCCTACCCGGTGGCCGGAATGTGGGCCTTCGAGGCGGCGCGGATCGCGGCGCGGATCGCCCGGCCCGGCCTCGACACCGATCACAAGACGCTGCCGCACGAGGTCGGGCTGATCGAGCCGGCCGTGCACCTGAGCAAGGGGTGCTACCGGGGCCAGGAGACCGTCGCCCGGATCCACAACCTCGGGCACCCGCCGCGGCGGCTCGTCTTCCTGCACCTGGACGGCTCGGAGGACCGGCTGCCCGCGCACGGCGCGCCGCTGACGCTCACCGACGGGACGCAGGTCGGCTTCGTCGGGTCGGCCGCCCGGCACTTCGAGCTCGGCCCGATCGGTCTCGGCCTGGTCAAGCGGTCGGTAGACGCCGGGCGCCACGCTGCTCGCCGACGGGGTGGCCGCCGCGCAGGAGGTCATCGTCTCGCCGGAGGCAGGCGCCAACGTCCAGGTCACGCTGCGCCGCGACAGCGTCCCGCCGCCCCCGGCCGGCCGCGCATGCTGTGATCCCGGTGAGCCCTGCCTGGCCTGAGCGGGAACCCCGCGGGCGGAGGAGACCCGCCGGGGCTGGCTCGCCGTCCTGCGCGCCTTCGGCCGCTGTGCCCTCGAGCGCCCGTTTAACGCTTGCTCGTGCGGCTCTTGTCGCGCGGTGCTGCGCCCACCGCGGCGACATCGGGGGTACGGGGTCGCCCCGGGGATCCCGGGCTCGGGAGACAACAGGAGGGTGAGGATGCTGCGTAGGGTGCTGCTCGCGGCCGCGGCCAGCGACCGGGTGCGGGAAGCGGCCATGGCGATGCCGGCGGCGCGGGCCGTGGTGGACCGGTACGTGGCCGGCGAGTCGAGCGACGACGCGGTGGCGGTGGCCCGCTCGCTGCGCGCCGCTGGCCTGCTCGTGACGCTGGATTACCTGGGCGAGGACGCCACGGACTCGCAGCGGGCGGCGGCGACCGCCGCGCAGTACGTGCACCTGCTCGGCAAGCTCGCCGCCGAGGGGCTGACCGAGGGCGGCGCGGTCGAGGTCTCGGTCAAGCCGACCGCGGTCGGGCTGCAGCTCGGCCCGGGTGGTGGTCGAGATGGCGACGGAGCACCTGGAGCGGATCGCGGCCGCCGCGCGGGACGCGGGCACCACGATGACCATCGACGCCGAGGACCACCGGACCACCGACGCGGGGCTGCGCATGGCCGCCGCGCTGCGCTCCCGATTCCCCGAGGTCGGCAGCGTGGTGCAGGCGGCGCTGCGCCGTACCGAGGCCGACGTGCGCGCGCTGGCCGCCCCCGGCGTCCGGGTGCGACTGTGCAAGGGCGCCTACGCCGAGCCGGTGTCCGAGGCGTTCGACGCCCGACACGACGTTGACCGCTCCTACGCCCGCTGCCTGCGCGTCCTGATGGCCGGGCCCGGCTACCCGATGATCGCGACGCACGACCCGCGGCTGATCGCCATCACCCGGTCGCTCGGCCTGGGCCGCCCGGCGGACAGCTTCGAGTACCAGATGCTCTACGGCGTCCGGCCGGACGAGCAGCGCCGGCTGGCGGCCGCCGGGGCGAAGGTGCGCGTGTACGTGCCCTACGGCGGCGACTGGTACCGCTACCTGGTCCGGCGGCTGGCCGAGCGGCCGGCGAACCTGGCGCTGTTCCTGCGTTCTCTAGGGTCAAGATCATGATCGCGATTCTTGGCACCGGGAAAGATGGGCGAGGCCCTGCTGTCCGGGCTGCTCCGGGCCGGGCGGCCGCCCGCCGAGGTGGCCGCCGTGGTCCGGCGGCCCGCCCGGGCGGACGAGCTGCGGGCCGCGTACGGCATCCCGGTGCTCAGCGTCGCGGAGGCCGCCAAGCAGGCCGACACGCTGGTGATCGCGGTCAAGCCGCAGGACATGGGCCGGATGCTCGACGAGATCACCGGCGTGGTCACGCCGGCCCAGCTGGTCATCTCGATCGCGGCCGGCATCACCACGTCGTTCATCGAGCGGCGTTTCCCGGTGACGTGCCCGTGGTGCGGGTGATGTCCAACACGCCTGCCCTGGTGGACGAGGCGATGTCGGTCATCTCGGCCGGGTCGTTCGCCGATGAGGATCACCTGCGGCACGCCGAGGAACTGTTCACGCCGCTCGGCCGGGTGATCCGCATACCCGAGTACCAGCAGGACGCGGCCACTGCTCTGTCAGGGTCGCGGCCCCGCCTACGTGTTCTACCTGGTCGAGGCGATGGTGGACGCCGGGATCCTGCTGGGCATGCCGCGCCAGACGGCGCTGGAGATGGTGACGCAGACGGTCTACGGCGCGGCCACCATGCTCCGCGACTCGGGTGAGCACCCGGTCATCCTCCGTGACGCGGTGACGTCGCCCGCGGGCACGACGATCGCGGCCATCCGCGAGCTGGAGAAGCACGGGGTGCGCGCCGCCTTCCTCGCGGCGATCGAGGCGGCCCGCGACCGCGGCCGCGAACTTGGCGGTGCCTGACGGGCCGAGGAGGTACGAATGAGCACTGGGCGTCCGCGAATGCGGCCGACGAGCGCTAGCGAGGAGGTCTCATGAGCGGGACGACCGCCGTCGTGTGGGACGACGGCCTGCTGCGGTACGACTTCGGGCCTGGGCACCCGTTCGACCCGGTGCGCGTTCGGCTCACCATGGCGCTGGCCGGCGAGCTCGGGGTGCTCTCCGCCCCGGCAGTCACCATGGTGTCCCCGGCGCCCGCCACGGACAGCGAGCTGGAGACCGTCCACGACGGCGGCTACGTCGAGGCCGTACGGCGGGCCGGGCGCGAGCTTGCCCCCGACCTGCGCTACGGGCTCGGCACGGACGACGACCCGGTATTCGAGGGCATGCACGAGTCGGCCGCCCTGGTGGTCGGTGCGACGATGGCGGCGGCCCGCGAGGTCTGGTCCGGTAACGCGACCCACGCGGTGAACGTGGCCGGCGGCCATCACCACGCGATGCGCGCGGCCGCCAGCGGGTTCTGCGTGTACAACGACCTCGCCGCGGCGATCAGGTGGCTGCTGGCGGCCGGCGCCGAGCGAGTGGCGTACGTCGACCTGGATGTGCACCACGGGGATGGCGTGCAGGCCGCGTTCTACGACGATCCCCGGGTGCTGACCATCAGCCTGCACGAGCACCCGGTGACGCTGTTCCCCGGCACCGGGCTGCCTGGCGAGACCGGCGAGGGCGACGGCGAGGGCTACGCGGTCAACGTCGCGCTGCCGGCCGGGACCGGTGATGCCGGGTGGCTGCGGGCGCTCGACGCGGTGGCGGTCCCGCTGCTGCGCGCCTTCGCGCCCACGGTCCTGGTGACGCAGCACGGCTGTGACAGCCACCGGCTCGACCCGCTGGCCCACCTGGCCCTGACCGTCGACGGGCAGCGGCAGGCGCAGCTCATGCTGCACGAGCTGGCGCACGAACTGTGCGGCGGGCGCTGGGTCGCCACCGGCGGCGGCGGGTACGCGCTGGTCCAGGTGGTACCGAGGACCTGGACACACCTGCTCGCCGTCGCGGCGGGCGAGCCGCTCGACCCGGAAATGGCGACGCCGGCGCCCTGGCGGGAACTGGCCGCGTCGATCACCGGGGAAACGGCGCCGCTGACGATGACGGATGGCACTGCGTGCCACTATGTTCCATTCGCGTCTGGCATGGATCCCGGCGATCCGGTGGACCGCGCCGTCGCGCGAACCAGGACCGCGGTGTTTCCGTCGCATGGCCTGACGGTGCTGTTATTTTTCTGGCGCACGACCAGCCGTAGTGCTCGGTGACAGTCCTGATCTTGGATCGCAGCGGTGCTGCTTGACGTGCTTCTTTCTGTCCTTTTCATAGAATCGTCTACGGGTCGGAAGGTGCGCGCGTCAGCTTCCGGCCGAAGAGTAAGCACAATGAGGCTATTCGGGGGACTTGCTCTTTTCCGTACGAGACTTACCCTGGGATGCGTACGTGACTGGTGCGCTGAATCCGGTCAGGCGTGCTCGGCTTCGCGCGGAAGAGGGCAATGATGGCAAGCGAAACTCCCCTTAGTGACGTTAGATTCCTAACCGTCGCCGAAGTGGCCACGATCATGCGGGTATCTAAGATGACCGTGTATCGGCTGGTCCACTCCGGCGAGCTGGAAGCCATACGGGTCGGCCGTTCTTTCCGGGTGCCCGAGCAGGCGGTGAACCAGTACCTGCGGGCGGCCTTCGTCGGCACCGCCTGAGACACGGGGGAGCTGGCTGCTGAGTGCGGTCTGACCGGAACCGCCCGCAGCACCAGGACCTGCGTTTCTCGGCTGGCGGTTCGCTGGCGGGGGCGGTTCGCCCCGGATGTTCGCCCGGGAGGGCCTGGTCGCGGCGACCATGGTCGAATCAGGCCCGACCGGGCGGTCAGGAGCAGTGGCAGGCGCTGGAGCCGGAGCACCGGTGGGGGTGCCCCGGCCGCCGGCGTGCCGCGTGTGCGGGCCCGGCGGGGACGCCGGGATCGGCAGGGTCCGGCAACAACGGGCTTCGGCAGCGGGTAGGCTAGGCCTCTGCGTGAGCGGTTGTCGCTCACGCGTCTCTCAAATTTCGGGCGTGTGCCCCGCCTCCCGGCCGCCGGTGAGTGATGGCGTGCCCGTCTGCCGTTGTGCCGAAGGGATGGTGGCCTGATGGGCTCAGTCATCAAGAAGCGCCGCAAGCGCATGGCGAAGAAGAAGCACCGCAAGCTGCTGAAGAAGACGCGGATCCAGCGTAGGAACAAGAAGTAGCCTGGTGAGCCGCCCTCACGCGGTCGCCGCGCTGGCCACCTGGCCACTCGGCAGCGCCGCGGTGAGGAAGACTCACTCTCGCTGACGCCGCGGGTCTCGCGGGCGCGCCGAGGGCGTGCCCGCGATCTCCGTCTCTCCCCCAGACCGGCCGCGATGTCGGAGAATCCCGCTGATGGCCGCTTTCGGGCGGCCACTATTCGGTTAACACGTCGGCCGCAGTGCCGGAGTTGGCTGACAATGGTAGACGCGGGAAGCCCTGTACCGGGATCGGAGCGGATATGAGCGGCAGACGGCGACGGGACGATGAGTGGGATGGCGGTCACCGGGACGCACGGGACGACGGGCGCGACCCCTGGGCGGACAGCAGTGTCGGCGAGTGGGGTGACCGCGACCACGGTGACGACGCTGACTGGTCAGGCACGCCCGCTGGCGGCGACGCGGCGGGGCCGCACGCGAGCCGGGGCGCCGCGGCCGGCTACGGCGGCGAGGCGGCCAAGGGGAACAACGCCGCGCCGTCCTTCCCGTCGTTCCAGATAGGAAGCGACGGCGCGAAGGGCCGCTCTTCCGTGCGCGGTCAGGGCGGCGCCTACGACCCCGCGGAGCACGGCGACGACCGCTACGGCGCAGACGCCGGATACGGCGGCCAGCGCGGCGCGGCGACCGGCCGCGGCTCCGCCGGTTACAACGGCGACGGGCGCCGCGACGGCTACGCAACCTTGCTGACCGTGAACCGGGTGCGTGAACCTGCACGCCAAGGTCATAATGTCCGAAACCCGGACCAAACGGCCCGGGTTTCTTGTTTGGTAGTCCAATTGCTGCTACGTTCTGGGTCGATCGATGATGTCGTCGATGATCCCGTATTCTTTGGACTGCGCTGCGGTCATGATGAAGTCTCGCTCAACGTCACGCTCGATGCGCTCCAGCGTCTGGCCTGTGCTAGCGCTCATCAGCTTATTGGTGATCTCGCGAATCCGCAGAATCTCCCGCGCATGGATATCGATGTCGGTCGCCTGTCCGCTCAACCCGCCCATCGACGGCTGATGAATGAGGATGCGCGAGTTCGGCAGGGCAAACCGCTTACCCTTCTTGCCAGCCATCAGCAGGAAGGCGCCCATGCTCGCAGCCTGTCCAATGCAGAACGTCACTACGTCGTTCTTGATGTACTGCATCGTGTCGTAGATCGCAAGGCCGGCGGTAATGGATCCGCCTGGTGAGTTGATGTAGAGC
>CAVVKP010000008.1:0-47812 GCA_963748785.1 uncultured Actinomycetota bacterium
CTGCGACATGGCGTAGGTCACGGTACGGGGTGCGCTGTCCGGTTTTATTGCGCCTCGCAAGTGCCACTGGCTAGGGTCACTTTCATGCTTACATTTCCGTCTTCGCGTGCCCGGCTTGCCGTGGTCGGGTTCGCTTTCGTGGGGCTCGCCGCCGCCGGCTGCAGCTCTTCTTCCAGTTCGTCCAGCTCGTCGGCCCCCGCCGCCTCGTCTTCTTCCGCTGCCGCGCCGAGCAGCGCCCCCTCTTCCGCTGCCGCGTCGGCCGCGGCCACCGGGTCGGGGTCGGTCAACGTGCTGTACGCCGGCTCTCTCGTCAACCTGATGACCAAGCAGGTCGGCCCGGCCTTCCAGAAGGCGTCCGGCTACTCGGTGAACGGTGAGGGCGCGGGCTCCACGGCGCTGGTGACCGACATCAAGGGCAAGATCGACAAGGGCGACGTGTTCATCAGCGCCAGCCCCACGGCCACCAAGACCCTGATGGGTTCCTCCAACGGCGACTGGGTCTCCTGGTACGTCAGCTACGCCTCGTCCAACGTCGTGCTCGGGTACAACCCGAAGAGCAAGTTCGCCAACGACATCAAGACGAAGCCGTGGTACCAGGCGATCACCGAGCCCGGACTCAAGCTCGGCTTCACCGACCCGGCAACCGACCCCAAGGGCAAGCTCGTCGCGCAGGCGCTGAGTGACACGGCCAAGTCCAAGAAGCTGCCCGCGCTGACTGCGATCGAGAACGACAAGGGCGACGTCTTCCCCGAGGAGGACCTGGTCGCCCGGCTCCAGTCGGGCCAGCTCGACGCGGCCTTCTTCTACACCGCCGAGGCGACCCCGGCCAAGATCGCGACGGTGCCGCTGACCGGCGAGACGCTCAAGGCCACCTACACGATCTCCACGCTCAAGGGCGCGCCGAACGAGGCGGGCGCCGAGGCGTTCGTCGCCTACCTGCTCGGCCCGGCCGGCCAGGCCACACTGAAGCAGGACGGCTTCGACCTCATCACCCCGCCGACGACGACCGGCAGCGGCATCCCCGCCAGCGTCCAGTCGGCGCTGGGCTAGCTAGCGGTCGTGGCCTCCCCGGCCGGACTCGGTAGGTTCATTTCGTGAAATTCCGCGCGTCACGCAGCCCGCTCAGCTACCTGGGCGGGCTGCTGGCGCTCTACCTGTTCATCCCCATCGTCGCGTTCCTGATCCGGCTGGCCCAGCCGGGCGACCGCGGCTTCGGCACCCCCGGCCTGTGGTCGGCGCTGTGGGTGTCGCTGGAGAGCGCGACGATCTCCATGGTCATCGTCGCGCTGCTCGGCATACCGCTTGCCTACTGGCTGGCCCGGGCCAAGGGGCCGCTGACCTGGCTCGTCGGGCTGATCGTGCAGCTGCCGCTGGCGCTGCCGCCGGTGATGAGCGGCCTGGTGCTGATCTACATCGTCGGCCCGTACACCTGGCTCGGCAACCTGTTCAACGACGACCTCACCGGCACGGTGGCCGGCGTGGTCCTCGCCCAGACCTTCGTCGCCGGGCCGTTCCTCATCGTCGCCGCCCGGACGGCTTTCGCCGGCGTGGACCCGGCGCTCACCGACGTGGCCGCCTCGCTCGGCCGCCGCCCGGCCAGCCGGTTCTGGCTGGTGACGCTGCGCGTGGCCGCGCCCGGCATCCGCGCCGGGCTGCTGATGACCTGGCTGCGCGCGATCGGCGAGTACGGCGCGACCGTGCTGCTCGCCTACCACCCGTACACGCTGCCCGTCTTCGTCGACGTGCAGTTCTCCTCCACCGGCATCCCCGGCACCCAGGCGCCGACCGCGCTCGCGCTCGCCGTCGCGGTGGTGGTCCTGCTGATCAGCGAGATCCGGCTGGGACCGCGGCTGCGCCGCCCGCCGTCGGTGCCCGCGCCGAAGCACCCGCCGCGGGTCGACCCGGTGGCCGTCGGCTTCGACCTGGACGTCACCGTGGGCACGTTCCGGCTGCGGGTGGCGCACCAGTCGGCCAGCAACCGGATCGCGATCCTCGGCCCGTCCGGCGCGGGCAAGTCGATCACGCTGCGCGCCATCGCCGGGTTCCTCGGCCGTGAGGCCGGCACCGTCCAGCTCAACGGCGAAGAGGTGGCTCCGGTCCGGGTCGAGGACCGCCGCGTCGGCTACGTGCCGCAGGGCCTGGTCATGTTCCCCGGCCGCACCGCCTGGCAGCAGGCGACGTTCGCCGCGGGTGCCGACCCCGCGCTGGCCGCCTGGTGGCTGCGCACGCTGCGGCTCGACGGCCTGGCCGGCCGGCTGCCCGAGCAGCTTTCCGGCGGCCAGCGCCAGCGCGTCGCCCTGGCCCGCGCGCTGGCCTTCCGTCCCCGGCTGGTGCTGCTTGACGAGCCGTTCAGTGCCCTGGACGCCCCGGTCCGTGAGGAACTGCGCCGCGAGGTGCGCCGCCTGCAGCGCGAGGCCGGCCTGTCCACGGTGCTGGTCACCCACGACCCCGAGGAGGCGGCCCTGCTGGCCGACGAGATCCTCGTCGTGGACGACGGCCGGCTGCTGCAGGCCGGGCCGCGGGCCGAGGTCTTCGCCCGCCCGGCCTCGCCCCACGTGGCCCGGCTGCTCGGCATCCCCAACCTCATCCACGCCACCGTCGCCGAGCCCGGCCTGCTCGCCGTCGGCGCCGGGGTTCCCGCCGGCGGGAACGGCGGTGACCTTCCCGGCTGGGCCGGCGCGGATGACCCGGGCCTTGCGGACGAGCCCCCCGATGACGCCGGCCTGGGCGGTGACCGCCTGCTCCTCGCGGCGGACACCGGGGACCTGCCCGCCGGGGCCGCGGTGCTGTGGACCATCCGGCCGGACCGCGTCACCGTGCTGTCCGGCCCGCCCAACGGCAGCGGGCCGTTCTACCCGGCGCTGGTAGACGATGTCGCCGACATCGGCACGCTGACCACGGTCACCGTCCGGTTGCGCACCGGGCAGCGGCCGGAACCCGAGCTGCGCGTCCGCACGACGGCCGCCGTCGGCGACCTGGCGCCCGGCGACCGCTGCGTGGTCCGCCTAGCCCCGGCCGACATCACCGCCTGGCCCGTCCCGGACACTGCCGTCGAACCGCGCGCAACCCCGGAGGGCACGCGATGACCGGGCGGCCGCGGCTGACCAGGGAGCAGACGCTGGCCTTCCGGCGGCGGGCCGGCGGCCTGGACGAGCGGCTGCCAGCCCGTCGTTCGCTCACCACGGCCGCGCGCGGCCCCGTCACCGCCGAGGCCGAGTCGCTTCCCCTGCCGGATCTCACCCGCCCTGTCACCGTCCAGTGGGGCGGCTAGGCGGGGGTCGCCTGGGCGGGCTGCCTGGCATCGGCCGGCAGCGGCCGGCGGCCCCGGGCGCGCGAGGGCGGGGAACGCCGGGGGCACGCTAGGCTCTGGTGGGTCATGAGCCGATACGCCTTCCTGATCCTGCCGTCGCATAACCGGGTCTACGCCGACGCCGCGCCCGCGCTGGCCCGGGCCGAGCTGGCGGTGGTCGCGGGGGCGCTGCCCGATGGCCGCATCGACGCCGGCAGCGTCACCGAGACGGCGATCGGGGGCGTGCCCTACGTGACCTTCGCGGCCGGCGCGCTGTCGGAGCGGGACGTGGCCGTGCTGGCCAACCTGTCGTCGCTGTACGCGCTGTTCGAGCTGGCAGGCCCGGTGGGGGACGAGCCGGGCGGGGGCGGGCCGGACGGCGGGCTGCTGCGGCCGGTGCCGATGCGCCGCCTCGACCGCTACGACGACGACCTGCTGACCATCTTGAAGTACCAGGGCAAGACCAATGAGCAGTTCACCAAGCTGCTGCTCAACGTCACGCTGGCGTCGTCGGCGTTCGCCGCCGAGGCGGGCAGCAGGCGGCTGGCCGTGCTGGACCCGCTGTGCGGCCGCGGCACCACGCTGAACCAGGCGCTGATGTACGGCTTCGACGCCTACGGGGCCGACATCGACGCGCGTGACGTCGAGGCGTACGCCGTGTTCATCCGCCGCTGGCTCAAGGACAAGCGGCTCAAGCACCGGGCGGACTTCGTCCCGGTGCGCCGCGACCGCAAGGTCATCGCCCGCCGGCTGACCGCCGAGTTCGCCGCGGACAAGGACGAGTACAAGGCGGGCGACGTCCAGCGCCTGGACGTCATTGAGGCGGACACGACCCGGGTCGCCGAGTTCTTCCGCCTGGCCAGCGCCGACCTTGTGGTGACTGACCTTCCCTACGGGGTGCAGCACGCCAGCCACGCCGGCGGCAGCAGGCCCGGCGGCGGGCAGGGGCTCGCGCGCAGCCCGCTGGAGCTGCTGCGGGCGGCCGCCCCGGCCTGGGCCCGGGCGCTGCGCCCGGGCGGCGCCCTCGGCCTCTCGTGGAACACCCTGGTCGCCCGGCGGGACGACGCCGCCGACGCCCTGGCCGCGGCCGGCCTCGACGTGCTCGACTCCGCCCCCTACCTGGGCTTCCGCCACCGCGTTGACCAGGCCATCACCCGCGACATCCTCGTCGCCCGCAAGCCCTCCCCCTAGACGAGTAGTCACCCGCCACGGGAGAAAGATATCCACTGTCTTCGTCGTCCGCTGCCTGGCTAACTGATAACAGCAAGAAGCGCGGAGCGCCAGCCGGGGGACCCGGGCTGGGCCCCTGGCAAAGTCGCGCAAGGTGTCGGGGGTAGCCTGGGCCGCCGGTGACCCCGCGCGGCCACGGGGCAGGGCCCAACCGGTGTCCGGGCGGGCGCGTCAACAGGGGTGACAATTGGTTTTCCGCTAAGGCTGGTGACCCATGACCGTGTTGACCCGTCGACTCTTGTCCGTTCCCGTAGTGGCTGTCGCCCTGGTCGCGCTCGCGGCGGGCTGCGGTGGCGCGGCCGGCGGCCCGGGCGGCGCGGCGTCCCCGTCCTCTTCCGCGTCGCCGCCGCCCGTTATATCCCCGTCTCCGTCTGCCACAGCCTCGGCCGCCGGGTCACAGTCAGTGGCGGCCCCCAGTTCGGCCCTCGCCGCGCCGACGAGCGCCGCGCCCGCGACGGGCGCGGCCCGGCTGGTGTACCTGGCCGAGAGCGGATTCGTTACCGGGACGGCGCTGCACGAGCCGGGCTGCCGGCCCGACTGCGTGCTGTCCGGTGACAGCACCACGGCGCTGTCCGGCATGACCTGGCAGGCGTGGAACTCGGTCCAGGCCACGGGCACGGGAACCGAGCGGATGGTCGACTGCACGCCGGACTGCGCGAGCGGTAAGTCGTACGCGGTGCCGGTGGCGGTGACGCTCAGCCACCCGGTCATGGTCTGCGTCGGCGGCACCGGCCGGTGGTTCTGGACCCGTGTCGCCTTCAGCTGGCCGCACGGGCTGCCCGCCGTCTTCCACGGCGACAACGCGCCGCTCAACCCGTTCGACTACCAGGGCATCAGCGCGCAGTCGGCCAGGCGCCTGCCTGCCGTAGCGCCGGCGAAGCCCGGCCAGGCGCCGGTTAGGCCGCCCCGGCGTCCGACAGCACCAGCTCGGTGTTGTGGTAGGCGGCCCGGATGGCGAGCTCGGGGCTGTAGCGGGCGATGATCTGGCGCACCCGCCTGGTCGCCACCGGGCCGAGCAGGTCGTAGCAGGCGATGAACAGCTCTCTGGCCGCGGCCCGCGGCCAGGCGGGCGGGAGAAGCTCGTCGGGCAGGTCGGGGTCGAGCGCCGGGAAGGCCCGCCACTCGTTCATCACCCGGGTCCGCGCCACCAGGGCGTCGGCCACGCTGATCTGGCCGGCCTCGGTCTGGTCGCGCAGCAGGCCGGCGAACGTGATGAACTCCTCGTAGCGGTCCTTCAGCCCGCTCAGGTCCCAGGCCCGGCCCGGGATCTCGGTCGCGGCGGCGGCGATCGGCTCGCCGCCGGGCAGCGGCAGCGCGGTGGCGCGGAACGCGGTCGCGGTGCTGATGCCCAGCTCCTTCAGCCGGTCGATGACCTCGCCGGCGTGGTCGCGCGGCGACACCCACAGGCCGTCGTACAGCGGGGCGAACCCGAGCCAGCGCAGCTTCTTGCGCAGCTCGTCGCGGGCCGCCCGGTGCTCCTCGGGAATCGAGAACGCGACCAGCGACCACATCCCGTCCCAGGCAGCCGGGCTGGCGCCGAAGGAGAAGATGCGCCGGGCGCCGTCGTCCAGGATGTCCGCCGCGCGGGCGGACAGCCGGACGAACGTCCGCCGTCCGCTCCGCGAGGTCACCAGCAGCCCGTTGCGGGTCAGCCGGGACAACGCGGCGCGGGCGGCCGAGTCGCTGACGCCGAACTCGGCCAGCAGCCCGACGATGGCGGCCGACGGCAGCGGCTCGGTCCGCTGCCACCAGTAGTCGCCGAGCAGCGTGAGCAGCAGCCGGGGCGGCCGCTGCGCGACCGGTCCCGGCAAGGTCCACGGCTGGGAGAAGTCGTTCTCCGGCGGATCCAGGAAGGTAGTCATGCTGCTCATGGCGGTGCCCACAGATATGAGGATAACTTTGGCGGGTCAATACCCAAAAATCGGAAGCAGTTATTCCACAGAATGTCGGATTGCTCTGCTTCCGAAAGTCCCATCGATCTCAGGGTCTTGGCGATGGGTTGTTCCCGGCTCATGGCCGGGTAGTCCGAGCCGACGAGCAGCCGGCCGGTCCCCAGCATGTCCGCCAGGTACCGGATCGCGCGCCGGTCGAAGACAAGGGAATCGTAGTAGAAACGGCGGGCCAGTTCGATCGGTCCGCGTTCGGCGAACCACGCCGACGCCTCCGGCCGCTCCTCCTCGGGCAGCGGCGGCTCCTCGTTCCAGGTCCGGCCCCAGAACCACTGGGCCCGGGTGAGGATGAGCGGGAAGCCACCGCCGGCGTGGCTGAAGGAGATCCGCAGGCCCGGGTGCTTCTCCGCGACGCCGCCTGAGATGATCGACGCGGCGCCAAGCGACGCCTCCGCGCCGACGCCGAACGTCGCGGTGGCCGAGCGGGGAAGCCGGTCGGAGGGGACGGGCATGCCGTGGATGAACACCGCGCTGCCGAGCCGCTCCGCCTCGGCCCAGAAGCCGTCGAACCGCGGGTCGTGCAGCGCGGTCCCGTTGATGTTGGAGGCGATCTCCACCCCGGCCAGGCCCAGCTTGGCCACCTCGGCCAGCTCCGCGGCGCCGAGGTCGGGGTCTTGCAGTGGGATGATGCCGAGGCCGTAGAACCGCGCCGGGTAGGCGGCGGCCAGGCCGGCGATGTACTCGTTGGTGACCCGGCACAGGTCACGGCCGGCCGGGCCCGGCAGCCCGTAGTTGAGCAGCGCCGGGAACGGCGACAGCACCTCGGCGTCCAGGCCGGAGGCCGCCGAGGCCTCAAGGCGGCGCTCGGCGTCGAACCAGACCTGCCGGGCCGGGAACCGCATCGACCCGTTGACCAGCAGCCTCATGTCCGGGCTCGGCCCGTCCTCGACCGACGGCCAGGCGGCCGGGTCGCAGCCGGCCGGCGCGGGGCCGAAGTCGCCGGGGAAGATGTGCGCGTGCGAGTCGATAACGGGCATCGGGTGACGATCCTTTCCCGGTTCGGGCTCACAGGCCGGGCATGACCGCGACGTGGATGCCGTCCTCGCCCGGCACCTCGCCCGCCAGCAACTGGATGGCGTGCTCCACGTCGTCGAGGCCGAACTTGTGCGTCTGCATCTTCTCCAGCGGGAACTGGCCCGACTCGATCAGCTTGATGGCGTCGGTGTAGGCGGCGGCGTCCACCGAGAACGCGCCCTTCACGGTCAGCGCCCTGTTGATCAGCAGGTCGGTGTTGATCGGGATCTCCTTGCGGCCCTTCAGCCCGGCCAGCACGACGGTGCCGCCCCAGCGGGCCGCGTCGATCGCGTCCCGCACCGGCTGCTGCGCGATCGGCGTCAGGTCGAGCACCACGTCCACGCCGTCGCCGCCGGTCAGCTCGCGGACCCGCTCGACCGTGTTCTCCTCGTCGACGTTGATCACGTGGTCGGCGCCGAATTCGCGGGCCAGCGTCAGCTTCTTGTCGTCCTTGGCCAGCCCGGTGGCGATGATCATTCCCGCGCCGACGTACTTGGATGCCAGGATGGCCGCCAGGCCGCGCTGCCCGGCCCCGAGCACCAGCACCGACGAGCCGAGGTGCACGCCGCCGTACTGCAGCGCCCATCGCACGCCCGCGCCGAGCGGGTTGTACATCACCGCGATCTCCGCCGGGATGTCGCCGCTCACCGGGTGAACGATCGAGTTCGGGTGCAGGTGCATGTACTCGGCGTAGCCGCCCCACAGGCCGAGGCCGCGCTCGGGCGGGTTGGAACCGCCGTGGCTGCCGGCCTTGTTCTTGCACTGCATGTACTGGCCGGCCAGGCACAGGTCGCAAGAGCGGCACGGGATGAGGATCTCCACCGCGACCCGGTCGCCCGCGCTGACGCCCCAGCGCGCCGCGGTGGCCGGGGCGATCTCCTCGATGATGCCCAGCGGCTCATGGCCGGGGATCATCGGCAGCCCGCGGGTGCCAAGCGCCCCCTTGTACTGCTCGACATCCGACCCGCAGATGCCGCAGGCCTCCACGCGCAGCAGCGCGCCGTCGTCCGGGCCGATCACCGGACGGGGGAACTCGCGCATCTCCATCTGCCGCGGCCCCGTCTGGACCACCGCCCGCACCATGTCAGCCATACACGTCCCATCTGCCTCGCCGCCTACCGCGTCACTGCGTACCTCGCCACCGGGCGCGGCCGCCCGCGCTGGGCTCGGCAACAGTGCCTGGCCAGGGGATTTGTCGCTGTTTATAAGCGCTTCACCCGGCTCACCGACGACGATATATGACACTTGGCGCGACGGGAAGCGCGTGATATGAAATCTAATACCATGACAGCCGTGCACGCGCTTGTCATGAGTAACATCACAAGGCCCACGCCGGAGGCGATCTATGAAGACCCTGGCCGCGGTGCTGCGCAGGGCGGCACGCCAGGGGAGCTCACCGAGCTCGAGCTGGACCCGCCCAAGGCCAGCGAGGTCCTCATCCAGATGGAAGCGGGGCCGTGCCACTGTGACGAGCACATCCGCGCCCGCGGCACCGCCCGGCTCCCGCCGCTACTGCTCCACGGCTCCCTGTTCGGCGGTGCCAAGCCGCTGTACGACATCCCGATGATCCTCGGCCTGTGGCACGAGGGTCACATAAAGCTAACTGAACTCATTACGAAGAAATAAGCCCTGGATGAAATTAACCTGGGTTATGCCGACCTATGGAAGGTAAGAACCTACGCGGCGTCATCGTCCACCAGCATTAGCTGTTATCCCCCAGGGGGCGGTTGCCAGCACGGGGGGCTCCCCGCCCCCAATGGACCCCCTGGCCCCGTACCCCCGGGGCGCCACCATCTCGGGCGCGGACGCCGCAGAAGGTTCCACGAAGATTGGAGTTGTCATGACCAACGCGATCCTGGACCCCACGGGAACCATCCCGGCCGGGGCGGCCAAGCCGGCGGCACCGCGGGCCCCCCGCCTCGCCAGCCTGCGCGGCAAGCGGGTCGGTCTGCTCATCAACACCAAGCAGAACGCCCGGCCGTTCCTCGAAGAGGTCGGCCGCCTGCTCGAAGAGCGCTACGACGTCACGCTCACCAGGCGTACCAAGGTCAACTTCGCCGTCCCCGAGCCCGAGAACATCATCAAGGAACTCGCCACCGACAACGACGTCGTCATCACCGGCGTCGGTGACTGCGGCTCCTGCTCCGCCGCGGCCACCGCCGACGGCGTCGTCCTCGAAGCGGCCGGCGTCCCCGTCGCCGCCATCATTACCGACTCCTTCATCCCCACCGCCGACGCCATGGCCGCCCTGCGCGGCGCGCCCGGTTACCCGTACGCCACCACCGCCCACCCCGTGGCCGTCCTCACCCAGGACAAGGTCAAGGAGCGCGCCGCCGCGGTGCTCGACGACGTGGTCGCGCTGCTCACTGAGGCCGCCCGCGGCAGACAAGGCATGACGGCAGCCCGCCAGGAAGGGCCGCCGCCGTCGCGGGGCCCCACGTCGTGCCGGACCCCGACGAGGCACAGCGGGCCATCGAGTACTGCTACGACCAGGGCTGGTCCGACGGGCTGCCGCTGGTCCCGGTGTCACAGCCGCTGCTCGACGCCTTCCTCGCCACCACCGGCCAAGGACCCCCAGGAGATCATCGGCGCCCTGGAGCAGGTCGGCCGCGACGTCAACGTCCGCACCGCCGCGATCAACGCGGCCATGGCCGGCTGCAAGCCCGAGTACTTCCCCGTCGTGCTGGCCGCCTTCGACGCGCTGATGCGCGAGCGGGCCGCCCGCGGCGGCGGCTTCCAGTCGACCAGCGGACCTTCCCCGCTGATCGTGGTCAACGGCCCGGTCCGCCGGGAACTCGGCTTCAACACGGCCGGCGGCGCCTTCGGACCCGGCTTCCGGCCCAACGCGACGATCCCCCGCGCCATCGGGCTCATCGTCCGCAACGCCTTCGGCATCCACCCGCACGTGCTGGAGCAGGCCACCCAGGGCCTGCCCGGCCGCTGGCAGGTCTGCATCGCCGAGAACGAGGAAGAGTCACCCTGGGAGCCGTTCGCCGAGAACGGCGGCGTCACCGGCGGGATCTCCGCCGTCTCCGCCACCCTCACCCGCACCATGGAGTTCGTCGACAACCGGCACACCCCCAACCACGAGGACGTGCTGCGCGACATCGAGGACACCGTCAACCGGATGGGCTCGCTGATCTTCCCGCAGACCTCGGTCGCGCTGGTGCTGTGCCCGGAGCACGCCCAGATGTTCGCCGGCGCGGGCATGTCCAAGGCCGACGTGCAGAGCCTGGATGATCTCTAAGTGCGGCCACAAAGGACGCGAGTACCAGTTGGCCGGCAAGGGCAATGTGCCGCGTGACGCCGACGGAATCGTCGCGGGTGAGGATGAGTTCCACCACATCTTTTCCAGTCCGCAACAGGTGCCGGTTATCGTTGCTGGCGCGAAGAACGCGGCCATCTCGATGGTCGTGCGGATCTTCGGCGAATGGTCCGGAACGGCAGTACCCGTGGGAGACAAGAAATGAACTACTCCGAGCGCATGGCCGACATCACCACCATGCTGGCCGCCGACGGTTACAACCTCGACGTCGCCGAGAACGGGCAGCGGGTCGAGCTGACCGTGTCCGCCGGCCCGGACGCGTGTGAGGACTGCCTGGTCCCCAAGGACGTCTTCCGCGGCATCGCGGCGCACCAGCTCGGCATGGAGGGTGAGCTGCTCGACATCACCTATCCGGCCGACCTGCCCGGCTACTCGGGCAGTGCCCATTGAGCGAGCGCGTAGCGCTGGTCACCGGCTGCGGTAAGCGCGACGGGATGGGCCGTGCGGTCGCCCTCACGCTCGCCGCGGCCGGGGTGGCCGTGGTCGTCACCGACAAGCAGGCCACCGGGGTGCTCAACCGGCGCCAGGAAGTCATCGGCGCCCATGACGACTGGGGCGGCGTCGACGCCCTGGTCGAGGAGATCACCGCCGCGGGCGGCGCCGCCCTCGCGCAGCTCGGCGACATCTCGGACGCCGCGGACGCCCAGCGCATGGTGGACGCGGCCGCCTCCTGGCGCGGCCGGCTGGACATCCTGGTCAACGGGGCCGGCGCCCCGCAGGGCCTGGACCGGGCCGACATCGAGGACGTGCCGATCGAGGTCTTCGACTTCGTCATCGCCGTCAACCTGCGCGGCACCTACCTGATGTCCCGTTTCGCCGTCCCGCACATGCGGGCCCGGCGCTGGGGCCGCATCATCAACATCTCCTCCCAGGCCGGCCAGGTCGCCGCGCCCATGTCCACCGCCTACTCCGCCTCCAAGGCCGGCGTGCTCGGCTTCACCCGGGCCCTGTCCGCCGACGTCGCCCCCTGGGGCATCACCGTCAACGCGATCGCCCCCGGCATGGTGGCGACGTCCCGGGCGCTGCTGTCGCTTGACCCGGACATCGACGTGGACGCCGAGATCAAGCGGCGCGGCGCCATGCTCGCCGTCGGCCGCTCCGGCTACCCGGACGACATCGCTGCGGCCGTCGCCTACCTGGCCTCCGACGGCGCCGGCTACATGACCGGCCAGACCCTCGTCCTCGACGGCGGCGCATCCAGCTCCGCGCGGGCCAAGAAGCCGCCGGAGGCGGGTTAGGGCTTGGCCGCCCTCGGTCAGGCGGGCATGTAGCGCTCGAACCAGTGCAGGAGGCGGGCGAGGAGGTCGACCTGGGCGGGGAACGCGCGCACCATGTGGCCTTCCTCCGGGTAGATGGCCAGCACGGACGGCACCCCGTGGGCGAGCAGGGCGTGGTGGAATTCCTGCGCCTGTCCCGGCGGCGTGCTCTTGTCGAGTGCGCCCGCGACGTTCAGGCACGGCGTGCGCACCTTGCTGGCCTGCAGCACCGGGCTGCGCGTGTGGGCCGCGGTGCCCGGCTGCTCGGGGTCGGCGGCGAGGAACTTGTTGCCCCACCCGGCGACGACGCTGGTGAAGCCCTGGCTGTACCAGTCGGTGACCGGCGAGATCGAGACGGCGGCGGCGAACCGCGTGTCCTGGGTGACGAGCCAGGATGTCATGTACCCGCCGTAGCTGCCGCCGATCAGCCCGACCCGTGAGCTGTCTATCACCCCCCGGCCGGCGAGGGCGTCGATGCCGGAAAGGTGGTCATGGGTGTCGGCGCCGCCCATGTCGCCGACGACCCGCGAGGCGAACTCGCGGCCGCGGCCGCCGCTGCCCCGGGGGTTGGGGTTCAGCACGGCGTATCCCTGGGCCACCAGCAGGGGTACCCAGGGCTGCCCCATCGACCAGGTGTTCTGGAACGCCCCGATCGGGCCGCCGTGGATGTTGACGACGAGGGGGAACGGCCCCTCGCCGGCGGGCAGGCACAGGACGCCCTCGATCGCCAGCCCGTCTGGCGCCTTCCACGTGACGGCTTCGGCGGAGCCCGCGACGGACTGGAGGTAGGCGGTCCCCGGGTCGTCCAGCGACGCCAGGACGCGCTGGCCGTCGGGTCCGGCAAGCACGAGCCGCGGGGGCAGGTCGTAAGCGTCCTGGACGGTCAGCACGCGGCCGTCGGCGGTGAAGGCGCCGTCCGGGTAGTACGTGCCGCTGAACGACCCTTCCGTCGTGAACACCTCGGTGACCGTGCCCTCGGGCAGCTCGACGGTGCCCGCGACCGACTCGAGGTGACGCTGGCCGACGTAGCCGACCCGGCCGGCGGTGAGCCATTCCAGCCGGGTGACGTCCGTATCGTTCGTGCCAAACCGCCGGACCGCCCCGGTCTCGGGGTCGACCAGCAGCAGGTCGCCCGCGACCACAGAGCGGTCGCTGCAGACGGCTTCGGCTACCGCTACCCACTTCCCGTCCGGTGACCCGGCCGGCAGCCCGAGCTGAACGTCGCTGCTGAGGATCTCGCGGGCGTGACCGCCGAGGCCGATCAGGTGCAGCCGCGCGTTGTACCAGTCGTCTTCCCGCTGGTGCGGAAGAGCAGATCGCCGCGATCTGCTCGGGTCCGCACCAGCCCGCTTCCCAGCAGTTCAGGCCGTCCGGCGACACCTGGGCCAGTTCACTGGTGGCCGCCGTGTACACCCACAGGCTGCGCCAGCTGGCGTCGGTGGTGCCGTCGTCAACCCGGGGGAACCATGACGGCTTTCCCCCCGCCTGACCGGCGCTGGTCGCTGACCCCTGGCCGCCAGGCAGGTCCGCGCCGGGACCGCTCACGCCGAGCAGGATCCGCGCTCCGTCCGGCGACCAGTGCGCGTACTCGACCGTGCCCGGTACCTCGGCGGCGGGCAGTGCCTCGCCGGGCTGGCCCACGGGCAGGAGGTACAGCTGGAACACGCCGGCCGTGCGGCGGTCGGACAGGTAGGCAAGCGTGCCGCCGTCGGGGGAGAAACGCGGCCAGCGGGCCGAGCCCGGCCCGGTGGACACCGGCCGAAGCTCACCGTCCCCGGCGGCGTAGACGACGGTCCTGGACGGTCCGTCCAGTTCGTCAAGCACGGTCCCGGTCACCGCTGCGTGGGCGCCGTCGCGCGTCACGTGCGGTTCCCGCAGCTCGTGCGGGCGGCCGAAAGACGGCTCGTGCCGCGCGCGCAGGTGCGCCGTGACCTTCTGGTAAGCCGAGGTCGCCTCGATGTCCACTGGCGCGATCCTTCCTACTGGCGGCACCGGGGCGGGCGCGTGCCCGCGGCCAGCGATTCACTTCGGGGTAAATACTGCCGTAAGTCGGCTCAGAGGCTGCCGCCAGGTCGGCTCGCTAGCCCGCGCGTCCCGCGATGAAGTATGAAGGACGGTATGCGCTATCTGGACGTTGGCACGGTCCCGCGAATCTCCAAGATCGGCCTGGGCACGTGGCAGTTCGGGGCGAGGGAATGGGGGTACGGGGAAGGCTATTCCGGGCGGGAGGCCCGCGATATCGTCCGCCGCGCCGTCGACCTCGGCGTCACGCTGTTCGACACCGCCGAGATGTACGGGTTCGGGCGCAGCGAGCGGATCCTGGGGGAGGCGCTCGGCGACCGGCGGGAGTCGGTGCTCGTGGCGACGAAGCTGTTTCCCGTCCTGCCGCTGGCGCCGGTCGTGCAGCAGCGCGCGGTGGCCAGCGCCAGCCGGCTGGGGACCAGCCTGCTCGACCTGTACCAGGTGCACTGGCCGAACCCGCTGGTCTCCGACGGCACGACTATGCGGGGCATGAGCGCGCTGCAGCGCGTGGGGCTGGTCCGGGAGGTCGGCGTCAGCAACTACCCGCTGGCCCGCTGGCAGGCCGCCGAAAGGGCGCTCGGCGGGCGGGTGCTGTCCAACCAGGTCCGCTACAGCCTGGTTGACCGCGCGCCGGAAAGGGACCTGCTGCCGTTCGCCGCCGAGGCGGGCCGGGTCGTGATCGCCTACAGCCCGTTGGCGCAAGGCCTGCTGTCGGGCCGTTATGACCGGGGTAGCCGCCCCGGCAACCGGGTCCGGGCCGGGAACCCGCTGTTCCTGCCAGAGAACCTGGACCGGGCCGGCGAGCTGATCGGCGTGCTGCGCGAGGTGGCCGACGCTCACCGCGCTGCCCCGGCCCAGATTGCCCTGGCCTGGGTTATTCGGCACCCGGCGGTCACCGCCATTCCCGGCGCGTCCAGCGTCGAGCAGCTCGAGAGCAATGTCGCGGCCGCCGAGATCGACTTGTCCGACACCGAGTACGCCGCGCTCAGCGCCGCCTCCGACCGGTTCCGGCCGCTCACCGGGCGAGCGGCGGTCCCCGCCATGGTCCGGGCCCGCTTGCACCGCTGAGAAACCGCTCCGACAGCCCCATCGATGGCGGGGCGCAAGGCTCCTCGACGCGTGCGGCGGCGGGCTGGCTGCCCCCGGGCACCCGGGGGACAGCCAGTCGTTTTCGTGGACCCGCGCCCGTGGTGGCGGCCGCGGGCCACTGGTGGTGGCGGAGCAGGCTTGCCGGGGTCAACGCTCGCGGATGCGCGCCAGCCGCGGGATCGGCCCGAAGGTACCGCTGTGGTAGTCGCGGAACGCCTGCTCGATCTCGGCCTGGCTGTTCATCACGAACGGGCCGCCGATGGCGACGGGCTCGCCGAGTGGCTGCCCGGCGAACAGCATGACCTTGGTCTGCTCGTCGCCGTCGGGTGTGGCCAGCTCGATCAGGCTCGCGGCGCCCTGGTCGGCGGCCACGGGGTCGGACCAGGCGGTCTGCCCGGCGAGGACCGGCCGGCCGGCGGCCCTGACCCGGCCGGAGATGACGTGGGCGAAAGCGCGGTAGCTGGCCGGGATCATCTGCTGGTAGGTCGTGGCGGGGTCGAGGGTGAGCATCAGGCCGAGGACCGGCCACTGGTTGCTCGCCGGGCCGACGGATGACCCGACGGCGCCGGAGATGACCTGGACGCTGACGCCGGGCTCGGTGTAGCGGGCCTGGACGCCGGCGCGCAGGTCCTGGTAGCTCGTCGGCGCCAGCTTCTGCGCGGCGGGCAGGTTGAGCCACAGCTGGATGACGTGCACGCGCTCGTTGCGGAAGGCCAGCTCGCGGTGGATGACCCCGCGCCCGGCGGTCATCCACTGCACGTCGCCCGCCTCGAGCAGCCCGCTGTTGCCGAGGCTGTCGCCGTGCTCGAGGACGCCGTCGAGCACGACGGAGATGGTCTCGATGCCGCGGTGCGGGTGCCAGTCGAACCCGGGCGTGCGCCACCATTCCTCGCCCATGATCAGGAACGGGTCGATGCGCCGGACGTCGGCCGGGGCGATGATGATCGAGCTGGAGTCAGCCTGCGCGGTGGCGCCGTGATCGACCTTGTTGGTAACGCGGTCCACGTGCCGGACCGCTGGCAGGACGCTGGTGTCCATGAGTCCTCCTTGGGGATGTACGTCCAGCGTCGGACTTCCCCGCACCGATCGCAAACCCAGGTAAGCAAATGACTTGATGTAAGTCACTTATCTGCAGTTAGTCGCTAATGGGGTGTTTGGCAAGGGCGTGGCGGCTGCGAATACTGGGTCGTGTCCGGCGGCGGGCGTCCAGGGTTCCCGTGACTGCCTTGCCTGCCGGGCGCGTCTGGCATCGAGAACCGTCATCTCGGAGGCTTACAGTGGTGGATCAGCAGGCCGGGCCCGTCAGGGCGTCCGGCGAGAGAGTTCCGCGGGGGCGGCGGGCACCGGTGGCTGGTGCTGTCACTGGCTCGTGGCGCAGTTCATGGTCGTGCTGGCGCGACGATCGTGACGGTTGCGCTTCCCTCGGTTCAGCGGGGCTGGGTTTTTCCAGTCAGCTTGACCTGCAGTGGGTGATCAACGCTTAGTCGCTGGCCAACGGCCTGTCGCAGTCGCCGGGGATGCTGATCGCCGGGCGGGCGGTGCAGGCTGGGTGCCGCGGATCTCGCGGCGTGCTCGATCGTGGGCCTTCACCCGTGACGACGGGCCAAGGCGCTGGGGGTGTTCAGCACGGTGACCGGTGGGGAGCGCGTCGGGGCTGCTGCTGGGCGGTGTGCTGACCAGGAGCTGTCGTGGCGGTGGATCTTCCTGGTGAACGTGCCGATCGGCGCGGTCACTGCGCTGGCGGCCCGGTTCGTGCCCGCCTCGCGCGGGCATGGGCTGCTGCCAGGCGACTCGGCGGGCACTGACCCTGACTGATCATACGCGCTGGTCAACGCGCAGGCGTGGGGCTGGGGATCGGGGCGGTTCATCGGCCTGGTCATCGGCGCGGCGGTGCTGCTCGGCGTCTTCATCGCCGCGGAGCTGCGGTCGCGGGCGCCGCTGGTGCGGCTGGCCATCTTCAGGATCCGGTCGCTGGCCGGGGCGAACGCCGCGATGTTCTTGCTGATGGGCGGGCAGATCGTCACGTTGTTCTTCCCCACCTTGTACATGCAGGACGTCTTCGGCTACAGCCCGATCAAGACCGGCCTGGGCTACGTCGTATGGCCGGTGACGATGGTCGTGACCGCGACGGTCGGCCAGAAGCTCGTCGCGCGCTTCGACGCCCGGCTGATCTTGGCCGCGGGGCTGCTGATGGTCTCGGGCGGGCTGCTGGCGTTCCACAGCCTGGCGGTCAACGGCAGCTACGCCGGCGACGTGCTGCCGGGCTGCTGCTGACCGCGGCCGGCACGGGACTGGGCTTCGCGACGCTGTTCTACCTGGCCACCGCCGACGCCCCCGCCGCCGAAGGCCGGCCTGGCCGCGGGCCTGATCAACACCTCCCAGCAGCTCGGCTCCGCGCTCGGCCTGGCGGTCCTGTCCACCATCGCCGCCAGCACCACCGCCAGCCTGCTGCACGGCGCGTCCTCCGCGGCCCGGCAAGCCAGCGCCCTCACCGCGGGCTTCGACCGCGGGTTCCTCATCGCCGCGGCCATCCCGCTCGCCGCAGCGCCTGGTCGTGATCCTGGTCATCCCCCGCATCAACCGCCACGCCACCCCCGAGCTTTAAACCACACACGACCCACCCCGGCACAGCCGACACCCGAACCCGGGCAAAGCTGCCACCAGGTGATGTCGCAAGACAGCGAGGACACCGCGAACCCACGTCAAGGGTCCGCGGTGTCCCCTTTGGCCAGCCGGAGGGCTTGCCGGTGGGCTGGCAAGCTCAGCTGCTGCCCAGCAGGGGCGGCAGTACGCGGCGCGGCTGGTCGCGGTCATCGAGGGGCCCGGGCTGCCGCGCGTCCCGGGTGCTGGCGGAGACCGCCTCCTCCAGCTGGGCAAGCCAGGCCAGGTGACCCTGCACCGCCTGGCGGCCTTCCGCGGTGAGCCGGAACCAGGTGCGCGGCCGGCGGCCGACCGCTCCCTTGCGGACTTCCACGTACCCGGCGTCTTCGAGCACACGGGACTGCTTCGACAGCACCGAGTCGCTGATCGCGGCCGCATCACGCAGCGCGGCGAACTCGACCCAGTCCGCGCCGGCGGCCAGCAGCCCGCAGATCGACAACCGGGTGATCGGGTGAATGAGCGGGTCCGGCTTAGCGGTCACGCCGCCCCTCCGCCGCCTCGCAGCTCCTGGCGGATCCCCCGCAGAAGGGCCTGCTGGAGTGCCACCTCCGCCGCGACCGCGACGGCCGCGACAACGATCGCGGCCACGAGCAGGCCGCGATCGATCAGAAGGTGCTCGGTCACTATGGCGCCAAGGCTAACCACGACCACCGCGTAGCGCGCGGGACGGCCCGGGCCGGGATAACTGAGGTTGCGGAAGCCCATCTTTATGCCGGTGGCCCGGGTCCAGCTCCACTGCAGCGGGACGGCCACCACCAAGGTGGCAACAAGGAAGGGCCAGATGCCAACCCCCAGGAACCGTGAGGCGAAGGGGAACGCGAAGACCAGTGCATACATGATGGCGACACCGGTCAGGTACCACCACGGCGGCCGCATCCGCTCTGCCAGCCGGCCCCGCTGCACCCGCAGCAGCTCCAGGTCTGCCGGGTCACTTGCCACGTCGCGCATTCAGGCCCCCTTGTCATGTACTTTCCATAAGGAAAGTACATGACAAGCCGACGCACGGCAAGCCGTGCCCGGAAGTGGGGGGCTGGGTGGGGCGAGACCATGGACCGTTCAGGATGAATCTTTGAATTTCCCGAACGGACCATGGTGTCTCGGCTCGCGCCTAGCTGTTAGGGCAGGTAGCTGAACGGTTCGAAGGAGTGGCTGAAGTACCAGGTTGGCTGCGTGACCCCGGAGCAGTTGCCCGCGCCCTTGGTGCCCGGGCAGGATCCGTTGTCACGCTGCAGCGCCCAGGTCGAGAGCATGTCGATGCCATGGCCGACCGCCCAGCGCAGCAATGCGGGCGCGTCGGCGGTCGGGAACGTCTCAGCGGCACCGAAGTCGTCGATGCCGGGCATCTCGGTCACGCCGATCATGTGCCAGAGAGCCTTGGACGACATGTGCGGATACAGCACCTTGAGCTGCCCGACGACGCCGGTCGCGGCGCTTTCCGTGTCTGCCAGCATGTCCTGCGTGGTGCCGATGAAGTAGTCGAAGGTCAGGATGTTGACGACGCTGATCTTGGCGTGCTCCGCGACCGCGTTCTGCATCACGGAAAGGCCGGATGCGACCAGCCCGGTCGGAAACGTGGGAAGCGTATAGGAGAACTGGATGGGCAGCCGGTGCGCCGCAGCCCACGACTCGGTCATCGCGATCGCCTCGTTGCGCCGCTCGATCCCCGCTGTGTTGGAGACCGAGTCCCCCTCGATGTCCAGGTCGATGCGTGAGACGTGGTACGTGGTGATCAGCTGCTCGTAGACCTTCGCGATCGCGGGGACGCTGGTGCAGCTGTCGGCTAGCTCCGTATTAGTGGTGTCCGCGGCGAAACCGCCGAACGTCGGTATGACGTTCCCGCCGGCCCGCCTGGATCGCCGCGATGTCCGCGCCGAAGCTGGACTTCGCGATGGGCGTCGTCGTGTTGCCGTTCCAGTAGGCGGTACACGAGCCGGGCTGGTCTGTCTGCAAGAAGGCCAGTGACAGGTACTTCGCCCCTGATTCGTGGGACAGCTGGGCCAGGCCGCCGTCGGTCGTGTCGTAGGTCTCGAAGTACGGCGCGAACAGGTGCGGCGGCAGTGGGCGGTCTTTGGTAGCGGCGTGGGTGGCACTCGCGGGGCTGGCGGCGGTGGTGGTGTCCGCGGCCTTCGCGGTGGGGGCGGCTGCGCCGATGGCGGCGGTGGTGGCGGCGGCGGTGGCCAGCACCGTCAAGGCGAGGGGGATTAGTCGTCTCAAGCTCGGATCCTTCGGGCTAGTTCCGGCAGTGAGCGGGAACCGCGAGGAATGCAGTCCCGCGGCGCGACGTGCAACAAATATTAGGAAACTTTCCTATTTATTTGCTGCCAGCAGGCTAGCTCTGGACCTAGGGTGCGTCAAGGTGCGCCCGCTGGACCCGAGGCGCGGGCGTAATCGGGCGATAGTCGTAGGTAAACCGATGAGACGGCGATGCCGCGGTGGTGGGGCAGCGCGGCCGCCTGTCAGCGCGGATGGAAGCCGACGGTGACCGGCCGGGCCTGCCGTGGCTGGTCTTCGGGGCGGGCGAGGTCCCGGTCGAACACCCGGCTGACCGAGTTGCCGGCCAGGTCCTCCAAGACGGGATCCACGATGAGCTGGTGAGAACCGGATGCCCAGGTCCGGCGGGGCACCAGTTGCCATGACTGCTCCCCGGGGCCGATCTGCGGAGTGCCATCGACTGGCTGGCCGCCTGGTCCGCTCACGTGAAGGCATCGGGCGAGCAGGCCGTGATCCAGCGGGCGTCCGAAGGTGATCTGCAGCGGCTCGGAAGTTCCAGCCGGCGGGACCGTCAGCAACCAGCTGCCAGGATCGACATGGCGGCGCTCTTCGCCACCGACCTCGTACCGCCGCTGCGCGGGAGCCCGGAGGGGGAGTCCTTGTGCATCACGAAATCCGCTGTCGACGACCAGCCGGAATGGCTCGCCAGATCGCAGCGGATACCCGGCATCCTGGTGGCCGGCCAAGCCGCGCTTGATGCGGGCAGGGTCCAGCAGGACGGTGAGCCGGCGGCGGGAAGCGTCCCACAGCTCATGCTCGGTTGGCAGCAAGGCCCCGGCGATAATGCTGCCGTCGTCGCGGGCGAGCCGCACCTGTCCCGCCGCGTAGCCCTCGCTCATCGGCGCCGAAAACCACACGTAGAGCCGGAGCAAGTTGGACGGCACCTCGGCCGCCGTCGGGCAGATGCCTGTCACCTCGGTCGCGGCCAGCCGGCCGGACCGGGCGCGAACCAGGACCGCCGCCCTCGTCCCGTCGACAGTGACGGTATAGGTCGTGCCGTCCAGGAACGCGAAGCGGGGGACGAAGCACAGGCCGTCGCCGTCGCGTACCAACCGCCCGGCCATCGGCGGCAGCCCGCCCCTCGCGGCCGCCGTCCCCGGAAAGACCTGCACTTCTGCTCCGGCGGGCACGCCCGTCAGCCTGATGCAGTCAGCACCGCCGCCGCTCGACCAAGAAGCCTCGGTCACGGCGACGGCTACAAGGAGGCGGTCTTCAGGGAACGCAGGTGCTGGCGGCCCGCGTCGTCGCTCTGCAGGGCGAGTACGTAGCTGCCGCCCAGGTTGGCCAGGCGGCGGATGCCCTGCAGGTCCTTGGTTTCCCTGGGCACGCCGACCGGCTGCTGCGGCTCGGTCAGCGGCGGCTGGTTGTCGATGTCCCGGCAGGCGATCTTTACCAGGCCGTGGGCGCTGTTGGCGACGAGCAGGTATTCCTCGCCGTCCTGGACGAACGACACCATGTCGAGCGGCTGGTTCACCGCGCCGAGCTCGGCGACCGTCCGGCCGACGGCCTTGGCGCCGTCCGTGAGGTCGGCCAGCGGGAAGTGCACGACCGGCGTGCAGGTGTAACTGGCCAGGATGCTCGCGCCGCCGTCGTAGGGCACGAACGCGCGGATCGGCGCCGCGGTCTCCCACTTGCCGTGGGAGACATGGAAGATCTCCAGGCTGCTGCCGGTGACCCCGGCGCGGAAGGGGAACGGGATGCGTCGCAGCCGGGAGGAGAACTCCTCGTTCGATAGCCCGGCGATGAGCAGCGCCCCGTCTACGTAGGCCATGTCGGTGACGGTCGAGGTGCGGATCGGCTGGCGCAGGATGCGGATCTTGCGCTCGCCGACCTGGAGTTCCTCTCCCTCGTCGCCGAGCGGAAGTGTGATGTCAAGCCGCTCGTCGTCTTCGGCCGGGGCGTCGCCGATCGCCGCCGCGGCGACAGGCACGTCCTCCAGCGGGACGTCGGTGATCGAGCCGTCGAGGCGGCTGATCCGCACCAGCACAGGCTGGGCGGCCTCGCCGTGGCCGCGCTGGACCGACAGGTACACGTTGTGCGACAGCGGGTGGACCGCCATGTCCTTGAGGACGACGTCGGCAGGCTCGCAGCCCAGGAATGAGCCGACGCGCGCGTCGACGTCCTCTAGGTCGAACGGCTCGGACCCGCCCTCCGGGCCTGGGTCCGCGACATCGATGGCGAACACCGTCGCCACCGCGTTGTCGGCCAGGAACAAGATCCCGGCAGGCCCGAACGCGATCGGCCCGGCGGACCGAAGATCCACACTGCCTCGCGTCAACCCGAGCTCACCCATCGGACCTCCTCATGTCAGTCCAGCACGCACGGCAATTTAGTTGCTATACGCAGACTACTTGACCCGGCGGTCGCGGTTTAGAGCGGCCGGACCGACAGCGCCACCTTCACCGCGGCCACCGAACGGGCGGGGCCGCAGCTTGATTCAGCCTTCGCCGTAACACGGCATCGTGCGGGCTGGCCGGGACGTTATCCGGCGCCGCCCTGCGGTTCAGGCGCTCATGGCGCTGCCGCGCTGCCTGCGCGCTGCCAAGGCCCAGGCCGAACGCCAGCTCCTGCCAGGTCATTCCCTGGCCGCGGGCGATCAGCAGCAGGGAGGCTTCGAGCTGGTCGATCTCTGCGCGGACCAGGGGCATCAGCGTCAGCGCGGCACAACTCGTTCATATGCGGGCACGGCGGCTACCGGCAGCGCGAAGTCGTCGGGCACGCTCTTCCTGTGCCTGGGGCCGTGGTGATCATCCGGTTTGCGCTCCTCGTCCCCTCCTGCCACTTGAACAACCTTTCATGTAAAGTGACCGGTTGAATTCCAGGCGAGAACAGGGGAGGCCGGGCTGCCACTTCCGGCGCGTTCCGCGGTGCGCGGCGGGCCGTCGCAGTGGCCTGGACGCTCTCGGCCGCCAGCCTGCTGCCGTCGCGCTGCTCCCGCGCCCGGCAGCGCACGCCTAACGCACGTTCCTCCTCGACGGCAGCGCCGCAGCTGATCCGGAGGAAGCACCCGCGAGGGCCGGGCCGGGAGGTCACAGACGATGACACCGGCGTCCGGTCCGGTCGGCCGGGCATAGCCGGAACGTTAACGCGGCGGCTGCCGGGGTGCCGCCTCTGGTTCACGCGTGCGGGTCAAGTTTGCTCCTGACGACAACAGTGGCGGGTGAGAAAGGCAGGGGAGGGACGCATGGATGGTCCTGGCGGGTTCCCCGCGCGCGGCCTGTGGCGTCGGCCGGCGCTGCGCTGGGCGGACGTGGTGGTCGCGGCGGCGCTGCTCGCGCTGCTGTTCGGGCTGCTGCGGCTGGCCCCGGCGCTTGACGCGCCGTTCCTGCCGAAGACCGCGCCATCGACGGTGTCCACCGACCCGGCTGACCTGCCGTACTACGCGGTCAGGTCGCTGCTGCGGATGTTCATCGCCCTGATCCTGTCCGTGCTGTTCACCTTCGTCTACGCCACGGCGGCGGCGCGGCTGCGGCGGGCGGAGAAGGTGCTGATCCCGGTGCTCGACATCCTGCAGTCGGTGCCGGTGCTCGGGTTCCTGTCGGTGACGGTGACCGCGTTCATCGCCCTGTTCCCCGGCTCGCAGCTCGGGCTGGAGTGCGCGTCGATGTTCGCGATCTTCACCTCGATGGCGTGGAACATGACGTTCGCGTTCTACCACTCGCTGATCTCTCAGCCGCGCGACCTGGACGAGGCGGCCAGGATCCTGCGGCTGACCCGCTGGCAGCGGTTCTGGCGGCTGGACGTGCCGTCGCGGGATGATCCCGCTGGTGTGGAACGGGATGATGAGCTTCGGCGGCGGCTGGTTCTTCCTGGCCGCGTCCGAGTCCATCTCCGTCCTCAACCACCACTACGCGCTGCCCGGCATCGGCTCCTACGTGGCCACCGCGATCGCCCAGGGGAACCTGGGCGACGTGCTGATCGCCATCGCCGTCATGATCGTCATGGTGATCGGCGTGAACTTCCTGTTCTGGCGGCCGGTGACCGCCTGGGCGGAGCGGTTCCGGGTCGAGGAGTCCGAGAGCGCGGAAAAGCCGCGCAGCCTCGTGCTCGACGTGCTGCGCCGCTCCAACGTCCCCGAACTGCTCGGCCGCCCGCTGCGCCCGGCGGGCCGGCTGCTCGACCGTGCCACCCGCGCCGTTCGGCGTCGCCGAGCATCCCCTCACGGTCTCCCGGCAGCGCGAGCGCACCGGGGACGTGTTCTTCGCCGGGGTGATCGCGGCGGTGGTCGCCTACGGGGCGTGGGAGGCGCTCGGCTTACGTGCGCGCCTCCACCGGGCTGGGCGAGTTCGGCTACGCGTTCGCGCTCGGTGCCGCTCACCTTCGCCCGCGTCATCTTCCTGATCGCCGTCAGCCACCGTGGTCTGGGTGCCGCTGGGCGTGTGGATCGGGATGAACCCGAAGGTCACCCGGTTCGCCCAGCCGGTCGTGCAGGTGCTGGCCAGCTTCCCGGCCAACTTCCTCTTCCCGTTCGCTACCGCTCGTCTTCATCGCCTGGCACATCCCGCTGGACTTCGGCGCGTGCTGCTGATGGCGCTCGGCGCCCAGTGGTACATCCTGTTCAACGTCATCGCCGGGGCCTCCGCGATCCCGACTCGACCTGCGCGAGGCGATGACCAGCCTGCGGGTGAGCGGCTGGCTGCGCTGGCGGCAGTTCATCCTGCCGGCCATCTTCCCGTCCTACGTGACCGGCGGGATCACCGCGGCAGGCGGCGCGTGGAACGCCTCGATCGTCTCGGAAGTCGTCAGCTACGGAGCCACAACCTGACCGCCACCGGCCTCGGCGCGTACATCTCCAGTGCGACCGCGACCGGGAACTTCCCCAAGATCCTGGTGGGCATCTCCGTGATGAGCGTCTACGTCGTCGCTCACCAACAGGCTGCTGTGGCGCCGCCTCTACGCCATCGCCGAGCGGCGGTATTCCCTGTGAGCACGGATCCCCTGCGAACACCGAGACGGCCCCGGGTGGGCAGCGAGATCCTGCGGGCCGATTCGGTGACCAAGACGTTCACGACGCCGGACGGCCACGCGCTGCCGGTGCTGGACGGAGTGAGCCTGACGGTGTCCGAGGGCGAGATCGTCGCCCTGCTCGGCAAGTCCGGCTCGGGCAAGTCGACCCTGCTGCGCTGCATCGCCGGGCTGATCGCCGCCCACTGCGGGCACGGTCGCCTACCGCGGCAGCCCGCTCAACGGCGCCAACCCCGGCGTCTCGATGGTCTTCCAGAGCTTCGCCCTGCTGCCGTGGCTCACCGTCCAGCAGAACGTCGAGCTCGGCCTTGAGGCGCGCGGCGTCCCCGAGGCCGAGCGGGCCGAACGCGCCCTGGTGGCGATCGACACCATCGGCCTGGACGGCTTCGAGTCCGCCTACCCGAAGGAGCTGTCCGGCGGGATGCGGCAGCGGGTCGGCTTCGCCCGCGCCATCGTCATCGAGCCCGACGCGCTGCTGATGGACGAGCCGTTCTCCGCCCTCGACGTGCTGACCGCCGAGAACCTCCGCAACGAGCTCGTCAAGCTCTGGGAGGGGCACGGTCGCGCCGGTGAAGTCGCATCCTCATCGTCACCCACAACATCGAGGAGGCCGTCCTGCTCGCCGACCGCGTCCTGGTGCTGTCCTCCAACCCCGGCCGGATCAAGGCCGAGCTCACCGTGGAGCTGCGCCCGCCCCCGCGACCGGCACGCCCCCCGCTTCGAGGCCCTGGTCGACACCATCTACGATATCCTCACCGGCCGCCAGGAGTCCGCCGCCGCCCTCGTCGAGCCCGGCAAGGCCACCGCGACACCCGCGCCAGCGCAGCCCGCCCCCACCCCCATCAACATGCCGCTGCCCGCCATCAGCCCCGGCGGCCTGGCCGGCCTGCTGGAAATCCTTGCCGCCCGCGGCGGCAGGGACGGCCTCGCCGAGATCGCCGACGACCTCACCTTCGAGATCGACGACCTGCTCCCGCTGACCGACGCCGCGGTCCTGCTCGGCCTGGCCCGCATCGACGGCTCCGACATCGAGATCACCGCCGACGGCAAGGAATTCGCCGCCGCCGACATCCTCACCAGCAAGCAGCTGTTCGCCCGGCACGTCGCCAAGCAAGCGCCCCCTCGTCCGCGCCATCGTCCAGGCCCTGGCCGCCACCGACGACCACACCCTGCGCACCGGCTTCTTCCTCGACCTCCTCCGCCGCGGCTTCTCCGCCGACGAGGCCCGCGGCCAGCTCGATACCGCCATCGACTGGGGCCGCTACGGCGAGCTGTACGACTACGACAGCGACGACGAAGAGCTCACCCTCGAGCCCGGCGCCCAAGCCAGCCTGTAAACCACGGTCAACTCCATCGCGGTGTCCATGTCGTTCGTAGATGACCATCTGGCCTGGCCGGCGCCTTGCCCGGAGTGCGATCATGGAGGTAGCCGACAACGGCGGCGGGACAGCCGGCGTTGAGGGACGTGGTTAAGGTGCGCGCACTCCGGTGGACTAATCGCAGCAAGGCAATCGCGGCGACGGCGGGCGGGCTGGCGGTGGTCATGGCTACATCGCTCATCGTCGCCTGTTCCGGCGGCTCGCCGTCCGCCGTGCGGCCGCCGACGACCAGCCCGTCCTCGGCCCGGCTGCTTTCCCCGTTCACCGGCGAGCCGGTCAAGGCGCTCGGGCCCGTGCTTGCGGTCAAGATCGACAACATCGCCGCCGCCCGGCCGCCGACCGGGCTGACCAGCGCGGACCTGGTCTACGTGCTGCCGGTGGAAGGCGGGCTGAGCCGGCTGCTAGCCGTGTTCTCCTCGGCCTTCCCGCCGGTCATCGGACCGGTGCGCAGCGCCAGGGAGGACGACCTGGAGCTGCTGGCCCAGTTCGGCCAGCCCGCCTTCGCCTACTCGGGCGCGTCGCCGCGCCTGCTGCCGTTCGTACAGGCGGCCAGGACCGTCGACCTGTACGCCGGGCAGGCCGACGGCTACTTCCGTGACCCGCGCCGGATCGCGCCGCACAACCTGTACGCCCGCACCGGCCAGCTGCTGGCCGAGGCGCGCGGCGCCAGCACGGCGGGCGACATCGGGTTCCGGTTCGGCCCAGCGCCGGCAGGCGCGCAGGCCGCGCAGTCGTTCCGCGTCTCCTACCCGGCGGCCTCGTTCACGTTCAGCTGGTCGGCTAGCGCTGGTCGCTGGCTGGTGGCGATGGATGGACAGGCGGCCCGCGCGGCCGAGGGCGGCCAGCTCGGCGCGCCGACGGTGGTCATCCAGCACACCACGGTGCGCCCGTCGCGGTTGCTCGAGGAGGGCAACCGGCCGACGTATGCCGAGACCACCGGGTCGGGTACCGCCGTGGTGCTGCGTGACGGACGCGCCTACGACGCGCACTGGTCCCGGCCGGACCGTGACGCGGGTACGACGTTCACCACCACGTCCGGGCAGCGGATGACTTTCGACCGCGGCCCGGTGTGGATCGTCCTCGCGGTCGGCCGGTAGGGGCCGGCGTCGGCTCAGGCCCGTCGTGATCGTGGCGAACCTAGCGACATTCTCTGAAAAAGTCGAACAATGTTGACAAATGGGAACGACAGGCATTGATTCTGGGCATGGATAGAACTAGCCCTTCCGGGCGCACCGGCGCCACCCGCCGTACGTTTTTGTCCGCCACGGCCGCCGCCACGGCCGCCACCGCGGTCGCGGTGCCGCTGCTGAGCGCTGCTACTCCTGCCAGCGCGGCCACGCTTCCCAAGTCCGAGCCCGACGCCGGCCTGCGCCAGCTGCTCGGCGAGATCGATCCCGCCAGGATCGAGGCCACCATCACCCGGCTGGTCCAGTTCGGCACCCGGCACACCTCCTCAAGCCAGACCGACCCGGTACGCGGTATCGGGGCCGCTACCGCGTGGGTCTTCCAGCAGATGCAGGCCATCGCGGCCACCTCGTCCGGCCGGATGACCGTCCAGAAGCAGTCGTTCGTGCAGCCGGTCTCCCCCAACCTCCCCGTGGCGAGCACGATCACCAACGTCATCGCCACCCTGCAAGGCACCGCCTCGCCCCAGCGCTATTACGTCATCACCGGGCACCTGGACTCCCGGGTTACCGACGTCACCGACTCCACCAGCGACGCGCCTGGCGCGGATGACGACGCCTCAGGGGTGGCGGTCGTGCTCGAGCTGGCGCGGCTGTTCGCCACCCGGCAGTTCCCCGGCACGCTGGTGTTCGCCACCGTGGACGGCGAGGAGCAGGGGCTGTTCGGCTCGGCCTTCATGGCAGCCCAGATGAAGAAAGCCGGCGCGGACGTGCAGGGCATGTTCAGCAACGACATCGTCGGCGCGTCGCAGGCCTTCGACGGCACCAAGCCGGATCCGTTCAGCGTTCGGCTGTTCGTGGAGGGCGTTCCGGCCGCGGATAGCGCGGCGCAGGTCTCCCTTATTGAGGAGGTCGGCGGCGAGAACGACGGCGGCACCCATCAGCTTGCCCGGTTCGTCACCTCGGTCGCCCCGGCCTCGCTGACCGGCATGAACATCCGGGTGATCTGGCGGCGTGACCGCTACCTGCGCGGCAGCGACCACGTGTCGTTCCAGGCCCAGGGTTACCCGGCGGCCCGGATCACCGAGCCCCGGGAGAACTTCAATCACGAGCACCGCAACGTCGAGGTCACTGGCGGGGTGGAGTTCGGCGACCGGCTGGAGTTCGTGGACTTCCGCTACACGGCCCGGGTGGCCAAGGTCAACGCCGCCGCCTTGTGGGGGCTGGCGACCAGCCCGGCGACACCGAAGAACGTGCAGATCCACGTAACGCCCCCGGTGGGCTTCGCGGGCATTAACGACACGATGCTCACCTGGGACGCCAACCCGGAGACCGACCTGTCCGGGTACGAGGTGGTGACACGGGAAACCAGCGCCGCGGACTGGACCCAGTCGATCCCCGTCGGCAACGTCACCTCGGTCACCCTGGACATCGCGAAGGACAACGTGCAGTTCGGCGTCCGCGCGGTTGACAAGGCCGGGCACCGCAGTCCGGTCGGCTTCCCGGTCACCGTAACAACCTGACCGACCGGTCCCACTAGCGGCGGGGCTACGGCAGCCGGGCCCGGCCGCCGCCGGGCTGCCCAGCCAGGGCAGCCGGGTCAGGTGGCCGGGTCCAGCGACCCGTTCAGGAAGGACTCCATCGGCAGGGTCGCGGCCCCGAGCGCCACGGCCCAGGGACCGAGCTGGCCGAGCCCAATGGAAGTGGCGGCGAACGGGTGGCGCAGCGAGTGCGCCTTCGTCGACTCCCGGATCGCCGGCAGCAGCGTCCCGCTGAGCTGCAGGCCGGCCCAGCCGCCGATGATGACCCGCTCCGGGTTGAGCAGGTTGATCAGGCTGCCGATCCCCGCCCCCAGGTACTGCGAGGTCTCCTCCAAGATGGCGGCGGCCAGCACCGACGTGTCCGCCGCCGCGATGAGCTCCGCCAGCGCCGCCTCCTGGTCACCGCCCGCCATTGGGCGGCCGTACCGCTCCAGGATCGCCTCCGCGCCGGCGTACGCCTCCAGGCAGCCGGTCGACCCGCACCGGCACTGGCGGCCGTTGGCGACCACCATGATGTGCCCGAACTCGGCCGCGCTCGAGGTGGCTCCCCGGTACGTCGTGCCGCCGGAGATCAGCGACGCCCCCACACCGGAGCCGACCAGGATGACGACGGCGTTCCTGGCACCGCGCCCGGCCCCGAACCACAGCTCGGCCTGGCCCATCGTCTTGGCCCCGTTGTCGAAGAACAGGGGCCAGCCGGGGGCGGGCAGCGGCCCGGCCCGCAACAGCTGCTCCAGGGGAACCGCGTCCCAGTTGTAGGTCTGGCCGTGGACGAGCACCTCGGGGCCCTGCTCGATGATCCCGGGCACACCGATGCCGACGCCGAGGACCTGCCCCGGGTCGGCGCCGCTGTCGGCCAGGACCGCGTCCAGGCCGGACAGGATCTGCGCGACGACGACGTCCACGTCGTGCCGGTACGGGTCCAGCGGGTACTCGGTCTTCGCACGCTCGGTCATGGTCAGGTCGAACAGCTCGACCCGGGTCCGCGTCTCCCCGACATCGACGCCGATGACGTAGCCGTACCCGGGGTTCATGCCGAGCATCGCCCGCGGCCGGCCACCACCGGACTCCGCCAGGCCGGTCTCGATGACGATGCCCTCGTCGAGCAGCTCGCGGATCACGTTGGTCACCGTCCCGGCGCTCAGGCCGGTCGCGACGCTCAGGTCCTGGCGGCTGTGCTGCTCGTACAGCAGCGGCTGGCCCAGCAGCGGGGGAGCCGGATGCGGCTGACTCAAGTACAGCGACCACAAGACCGCGGCCCGGTTGTCTCGTCGCAGGTCACGAACCGTGCCGCGCCTGAGGCATCGCATCTCGCCCTCCCTTGCTCCCGTAACATGCACACACCCAGCCACAGCCCGGTTTACCCCCTTGACCGAAGGTTTCGCCAGAGTTACGTTCCGACTTGAAATAAGTCACACAATAAGTGGCGCCCCCGGAGGTCAACGTTGAACCCACGGAACCTGCTACGACAATCGCCGGGGGGGCGCGCCAGGCCAGCGCCGGCCTCCGCACGCGGGCTGCGACGCCTGGTGAGCCTACTGGCCATCGCCGTGCTCGCCGCGTCCGCCCTTGTTTCCAGCGTCGCGCTGGGCACCCCCAAGGCCGAGGCCGCCACCTGTGGCACGACCAACATCGCGCAGGGCAAGACGGCCACGGCGTCCTCGACGGAGAACGCGAGTTTCCCGGCGGCGAACGCGGTGGACGGGAACACCGGGACGCGCTGGTCGTCGGCGTTCTCTGACCCGCAGTGGCTGGAAGTGGACCTCGGGTCCTCGCAGAGCATCTGCCAGGTGGGCCTGGACTGGGAGACGGCCTTCGCGACGGGGTTCCAGATCCAGGTGTCGAACGACAACGCCACGTGGACCCCGATCTTCTCGACCACGACAGGGACCGGTGGCAACCAGACGCTCAGCGTGTCCGGCACGGGCCGCTACATCCGGATGCTCGGCACCACCCGGGCCACGCAGTTCGGCTACTCGCTCTGGGAGTTCCAGGTCTTCGCCGGCAGCGGCGGTGGTGGCACCACCCCGCCTCCGCCCACCGGGTGCACCGGGCAGTCCAACACGCCAAACTTCGGCCCGAACGTCGTCATCTTCAACCCCAGCATGTCGTCGGCGTCCATCCAGTCGACGCTGGACTCCATCTTCAACACGCAGAAGGTCAACCAGTTCGGCACCCAGCGCTTCGCCGAGCTCTACAAGCCGGGCACCTACAACGTCGAGGACAACGTCGGCTACTACACGTCCGTCCAGGGCCTTGGCCAGAACCCCGATGACGTGACCATCAACGGCGACGTCACCGTGGACGCGTTCGACGGCACCGGCAACGCGACACAGAACTTCTGGCGCTCGGCCGAGAACCTGGCGATCAACCCGTCGTCCGGCAGCGACCGGTGGGCGGTTGCCCAGGCCGGCCCGTTCCGCCGGGTCGACGTGCACGGCGGCCTTAGGTGTACCCGGCCAGCTTCGGCTTCGCCAGCGGCGGCTACATCGCCGACAGCAAGGTCAGCGGCCAGGTGTCCAGCGTCTCCCAGCAGCAGTGGTACTCGCAGGACAGCAACTTCGGCAGCTGGAGCGGCTCGGTCTGGAACATGGCGTTCTCCGGCGTGACCGGCGCGCCCGCCCAGTCCTTCCCGAACCCGCCGATGACGACCCTGGCCACCACCCCGAAGTCGCGGGACGTGCCGTACCTGTTCATCGACTCCTCCGGCAACTACCACGTGTTCGAGCCGTCCCTGCGGACGAACTCGTCCGGCGCGAGCTGGGCGAACGGCTCGACCCCGGGCACGTCCGTCCCGATGAGCCAGTTCTTCGTGGTCACCCCGTCCAACACCGCCGCGCAGATGAACGCGGCGCTGGCGCAGGGCTGCAACCTCTTCTTCACCCCCGGCGTCTACAGCATCAACCAGACGCTGAACGTCAACAACCCCAACACCGTCGTGATGGGCATCGGCATGCCGACCCTCATCCCGACTGGCGGCGTGGACACCATGCACGTGGCCGACGTTGACGGCGTCCGGGTCGACGGCCTGCTGTTCGACGCCGGCACCACCAACTCCAACGCCCTGCTGACCGTGGGCACCCAGGGCTCCACGGTGAGCCACGCCAGCAACCCGATCTCGGTCCAGGACACGTTCTTCCGGATCGGCGGCGATATCGCCGGCAAGGCAACCAACAGCCTCATCGTCAACGCCAACAACACGCTGGTGAACGACATCTGGGCCTGGCGCGCCGACCACGGCAACCCCGGCACCGTCGGCTGGACCGTCAACACGGCCCAGCACGGACTGGTCGTCAACGGCAACAACGTCCTGGCGACCGGCCTGTTCGTCGAGCACTACCAGAACTACGAGGTGCAGTGGTTCGGCAACGGGGGCGAGACGATCTTCCTCCAGAACGAGATGCCGTACGACCCGCCGAACCAGGCGGCCTGGATGAACGGCACCTCCAACGGCTACGCGGCCTACGAGGTCGGGCCGGGCGTCACCAGCCACCAGGCGTACGGGCTTGGCAGCTACTGCTTCTTCAACGTCAACCCGGCCGTGGTCGCCGACCACGCCTTCGAGGCGCCTAATAACGCCGGCGATCAGTTCCACGACCTGCTCACCGTCTCGCTCGGCGGAGTCGGCGTGATCAACCACGTCATCAACTCCACCGGCGGTGCGACGCCTTCCAATACCACCCCCTCGGACGTGACCAGCTTCCCCTGACCCGTCCCGCTTAGTCGTCCGGCCGGCGAGGCCGCGTGCAGCCAGCGCGCGGCACCGCCGGTCCGGCTGTTCCCGAGGTAAAGCGGCGCGGTGCCACGGGGCACCGCGCCCTGGTAACCAGCACAGAGAGGTGCGCTTTGCGCCTGATAAACCGAAGAATCAAACCCCTTGCCGTCGCGGTGGCCACGGCGGCGCTTGCCGCGTCGGCGCTCACCGCCACGGGCGTCGCCGCCAGCGCGGCCCCCACGTCGCCGGCGAACACCGCGTCGCCCGCGGCGGCGGCACCGGCTCCCAGCCTCTGCCCGGACGCCACCACGTCGACCTTCGGGCCGTACACCTGCGTCTTCACCCCCAGCATGACCCAGGCGCAGGTCCAGGCGGACCTGGACGCCATCGCCACCGCGCAGGTCCCGGTGGACAGCCAGTTCACCAGCCAGCGGTACGCGATCTTCTTCGAGCCGGGGACGTACGGCTCGGCCGCCAGCCCGCTGGTCTTCCAGGTGGGCTACTACACGCAGGTCGCCGGCCTCGGGGCAAGCCCCAAGGACACGGTGATCAACGGGGCCATCGACGTGTTCAATGACCTGTGCACGGCGGGGACCAGCGACTGCAACGCCGACGACAACTTCTGGCGGTCACTGTCCAACATCGACCTGAACGTCGACCTGCCCACGACGACGCCGAATTACGCGCCGCCGGCGCTGGACCCCTTCGGCGCGGGCTGCGCCAACACCGGGGAGTTCTGGGCGGCCTCCCAGGCCGCGCCACTGCGCCGCGACATCATCAACGGCAACCTGCTCGTGCAGGACTACTGCGCGAACAACAACTTCGCTAGCGGCGGCTTCATGGCCGATAGCCAGGTCACCGGTAGCCTGGACTTCTTCGGCAACCAGCAGTACATGGTCCGCAACAGCTCGCTCGGCGGCACCAGTGCCTGCCCCAACGGCCTGTGGAACATGGTGTACTCCGGCGTGACCGGAGCCCCGGCGCCGGTCTTCACCGGGCAGTGCCAGCAGAACACCGTCCTGGCAGCCAGCCCGGTGACCGAGGAGGAGCCGTTCCTCTACAGCGGCTCCCATGGCCAGCTCAGCGTCTTCGTGCCGGCCGTGCAACACAATTCCAGCGGGACGACGTGGTCCAGCGGGGCCGAGGCGGGCAAGTCGCTGCCGCTCGGCAAGTTCTTCATCGCCAGCCCCAAGACGCCGGTCCTGCAGATCAACCTCGCCCTGGCCCTCGGCAAGGACCTCATCTTCACGCCCGGCGTCTACAACCTGAGCTCGCCGATCGTGGTCAGCCGCCCGGACACCGTCGTCCTGGGGCAGGGCTTCGCGACGCTAGTGCCGCAGCACGGCAACGCCGCCCTTGTCGTAGTGCCGAACAACGGGGTCAAGGTCTCCGGCCTGATCATCGACGCCGGCCCGGTGAACTCACCGGCGCTGATGTCGGTCGGGACGCCGGGACCGGCCAGCCTCGCGGCCAGCGACCCGGACCTCATCCAGGACGTGTACTTCCGCGTCGGCGGTGCGGAGACCACGCCCACCTCGGCGACGGTCAGCCTGCTCGACTCCGCCCCGCACTCCATCATCGACGATTCATGGATCTGGCGCGCCGACCACGGCAATGACGTGGGATGGACGCTCAACAAGGGCGACACCGGCCTGGTCGTTAATGGTGCTGACGTCACCGCTTATGGCCTGGCGGTGGAGCACTACCAGAAGAGCGAAGTGATGTGGAATGGTCAGGGGGGCACGGACATCTTCTACCAGAATGAGCTGCCTTATGACCCGCCGAGCCAGGACGCCTGGAACCTGTCGTCCACTCACCTCGGCTACCCGGCCTTCCAGGTCGGCAGCCACGTGAAGACGTTCCAGGGCTACGGGCTTGGCAGCTACGTGGTCTTCATCAACACGCCGGCCACGTTGTTCGACCAGGACGCGTTCGACGCGCCGAAGACGCCCGGAGTGCAGTTCCACAACGTATTCGGTGTGTGGATCGGCGGCTCGGGCGGCCTTAACTCGATTGTCAACGGCGTCGGTGGCCCGGTGACCTCCACCGCGCCGGGAGTGGCGACGCCGGTGGACGTCCCCAGCTACCCGTGACCTAGGCCCTAGCCCAAGGGGGCGCCGGCCGCCAGGCCGGCGCCCCCTTGGGGCAGGGAAATCGCCGCGGTAATTTCAGGCTGCCCGGGCGTCGATGCTGGTTAGTCCTTGCTGGTCGTGCAGGTGAAGCTGCTGGCGTCGTTTGGGCTGCCATGGCCGGTGTACCTGGCGCTGGCGGGGTAGGCGCATAGTGGCCGGGTCAGGAGGGTGGCGTTGCTGGCCGGGTTGGTGACCGTGCCGACGATGGACGTGGGCGACTTGCCGTGCTCCACCCAGTTGACGACGGCGGCTAGCGGGTTATCCGGGATGGGGCCAGCGGCGCTTTGGCAATGGGCGGCGCCGGGCGCCAGGAACAGGCGGGCGAAGGTGCCCGTTTGCTCCGGGCCGCCCATCGCCTGCTGGACTCGCTGGTAGTAGCTGATGGTTCCCTGGGGGAAGATCTGCTGGTCGGCGAGGCCGTGCCAGATGAGGATCTTGCCGCCGTCCTTCCTGAACCGGGACAAGTCGGGGTTGTTGGTGCCGATGACGGGGGAGAACGCGCTGACGGACTGGGCGAACAGCTGGTCGAACTGGCTGTCGGTGAGTGTCTGCCAGTTCCATGACGGGTCCTGCTTGAGGTAGTACCGGAACCAGCCCAGCGCGATCGAGAACGGCTCGGGCGTCGTGACGCCGTCTATGGTGCTGGTGTGCGCCAGGGCGCTCAGGCTAGCCCCGGGCTCGGGCCCGTACCACAGCCTTTTGCCGTCGGTGGCGGTCGGCCCGGCCCAGATCCGCTCCATCACCTGGGCGTCAGTCTGGGTGATCATGCCGCAGGGCGTGAGGACTCCGACGAGGCGTGCCGGGCTCCAATGGCAGTTATCGGGGTCGGTGATGAAGGGGCTGACCGCGCCGCTCTGGTTGCTGCAGGCCTTGACGACGGCCTCGGTGAAGGCGGCCTGCTTACACGTGGGCAGGTAGTCGTTGCTTTCCTTCATGACGAGCTGGGGCCACAGCCCGGACGGGACGAACTGGGGCCAGTTGATCGCCGGGGCCCCGGACACGATGCCGTTGTAGTCGCCCGGGTAGCGCTGGGCTTCCATCAGCCCCTCGCGGCCGCCGGTCGAGCAGCCTTGGAAGTACGAGTACGCGGGGTCCTGCGAGTAGTAGGCAGTCGTGACCGCCTTGCCGGTCACGGACATGGCGTGGATCCCCGCATAGGCGAAGTTGTTGATCAGCGGCCAGTTCAGGGTGTTGTCCGGCCTCAGCCCCCACTGGCCGGTGCGCTCGTGGCCGGCCGGGATGCCGCAGTCGGTCGACGCGGTCGCGTACCCGCCCTGGATGCCTCCCGCCAGGGCCGACTCGTTGATCCCGCAGCTGTAGTAGCTGCCGCCGACGCCCTGGAAACGGCCATTCCAGGCCGTCGGGAGCCAGGCGACGGTGGTGATCACGTTCCCGGCGGAATCTGCCTGCTTCAGGGTCACAGCGCACAACGCCCGCAGGCCCGAGACCGGCGGGGACCCGGGCGGGGTACGCCCGCCGGTAAAGCTGGCCGCGCTGGCTACCGTCACATGGGCCAGGTCCAGCCGGTCCTGAATCGCCTTGGCATTGCACGCCGTGGGCGTGGCCGTGCGCGCGCCCGGGGCCGTGCCGGGTGGCCGTGCCTGTGGCCGTGCCTGTGGCCGTGCCCGTGGCCGTGCCCGGGGCCGTGCCCGCGCCCGTGGCCGGGGCCGTGACGCCCCGGGACGTGGTGGCGGGATGGGTGCACGCAGCGCCAACGAGCGCCACTAGCGCCGCCGCGAGCGAGATCAGCACGGCACGGGTGGCGGTACGAGCGGCTGCGGACACGACAATCCTCCCTGGAATGGCTAGCATGCACCAATCATCACTGTAGGTGACTTTTAGCCCATGACCAGGCTCTTCGTGTCGCTAGGCCGCTTGCGGTACTCGCTGATGGGGTCGCCGAGTACGCCGGTCCAGGGCCGTGCGGCATGGCCGCCGGCGGCTGTACCGGGGCCGCGTGCTGGCTTTGCGCATCACCGCTGCACGTACACTGGGGTCGGCAGTTGTCAGGAGTCACGCCGTGAAGAAGGCGGTCTGGATCGTCGTGGTGTCGTCATCGAGCTGCTGGGACCGGTCGAGCTGAGCGGTCGCGACCGATCAGGCATCGGCAAACCAGACGACGCACCCCCCAGCCCGGCGGGTGCGCCCGTCGGTCGGCGGCTCATCCTGGGACTGCTCGGACTCGGCGCGCTCGGGACACTCACCGGCCAGCGAGTGCAAGGTGCCCTGGCCCAGGTCGCTGGCCACGACCCCACGGGCCTGCTCTCGCTGATTCCCCTGGGCGACACCTTTCGGTACTACTCGGTCACCGGGCCCGTACCAGAGGAGACAGCGGACAACTACCGGCTGAACATCTCCGGCCTAGTCGGTCACCCAGCCACCTACTCGGTACAGGACCTGAAAGCTCTGCCACAGACCTCGTTGATCCAAGATTTTCAGTGCGTAACCGGATGGCAAGTCCCCGCGGTGCACTGGGTCGGCGTGCAGTTGTCGGTCCTGCTCGATATGGCCGCGCCAGCCAAGCGAGCGCGCGCCGTGCTTTTCACATCTTTCGACGGCACTTATACCGAAAGCCTCACCCTCGCCGAGGCCCGTCGCCCGGACATCATCGTGGCGCTGGAGATGCTCGGCGCGCCCGTGACCCATGACCACGGCGGCCCGGTGCGCATGTACGCAGGATCGATGTACGGATACAAGAGCACCAAATGGCTGTCAGGTATCGAGCTTGCCGAGACCGAAACACCCGGCTACTGGGAGACACGAGGCTATGCCCTCGACGGAACCATCAGGGAATAACACGGCACGCCCGGCTCCCTCAGCGCCGGAGTCCGCCTCAGCGTCGGTACCCCGGTTCAGCCGCGCCGAGCGCATGGTTCACCGGGTAACAGCGATCTTGATGACGGCGTGCATCCTGACCGCCGCCGTCCTCTACAACGGCTCGATCTCCTTGCTCGTGGGCCACCGCCACCTCGTTGAACTGATCCACGTCTACTGCGGCTTCGCACTGCCGGTGCCGATGCTTCTCGGAATCGTGTCATTCGCCTACCGGGCCGACCTGCGGCGCCTCGGCCGCTTCACTCCCGCGGACCGCCGCTGGCTGCGCAAGCGTACCCGCCGGGACGGGACCATCACCGTCGGGAAATTCAACGCGGGCCAGAAGCTGAACGCCTCGCTGGCCTGCGGCTCGATCCTGGTCCTGCTTGGCACCGGGGTGCTCATGTACTTCGTGGGGCTCGCCCCCCTGCCCTGGCGCAGTGGCGCCACGTTCGTGCACGACTGGTTCGCCCTTGCCCTCGGCCTGCTTGTCGTCGGGCACGTCATTTTCGCGCTGAAAGACCCTGAGGCGCGCCGCGGAATGCGAACAGGATCTGTTTCGCGGTCATGGGCCCGCACCGAGCACGCAGGCTGGCTCCACGACCTGGAAAGCGCGGCGGCTCCGTCGTCGAACGCCGACCGCTTCGGAGATCGCCGGCAGTGACCGAGAAGGGTGCGGCACCGGCGCACAAGTGTCCAGTTCGGGTGCGGCCTTTCCGCGACGTCATTCCCCGTCACGTCGACCCGCATTCCGGCGCCCTTCGCGCACGGGTATTTCACCCCTTATGGTGATGTCACGCAGGCAGTGAATCCGTCCTCGGCCGGCGCGGCCGGCGCGATGATCGCCGACGTTGACGACGTCAGTCGCTTCTACCAGGCACTGTTCAGCGGCCGCTTGCTCCCGACAGCACAGCTGCGTGAGTTGACCGACGCGATCCCAGTAGACGACGACGGGCTGTACGCCGAGCGCTACGGCCTGGGCGTGTACGAGGTGCACCTGCCCTGCGGCACCGCCTGGGGCCACAACGGCGGCTACCCGGGCGGCTTCAAGTCCTTCGCGTACACCAGCCCCGATGGCCGCAGCCAAGCAGTGCTCTTCTACAACGACTTCTGCATCAGCGACGGCAGCGACAATCCCCGGTTGCGCGCGGCGGTGCAGCAGGCCACTGCTCTTGCCTTCTGCGGCGGCATCAAGCGGTGAGCCGCGGTGCGGGTGTCGGTCCGACGGGGTGCTGCGAGGTTAGGAGGCGATTCCCGCTGGGCATGTGCGGCAAGGTGAGACGAGCGCAGTCAACGATGACCTAGACGATCAGTCCAGGATCGAGCTACGAGCTAAAGCCCCCTGGAGGAACCGATGCGAACAGGTACACGCCAGGCCGACGGTCCGCAAGCCGTCGGCCAGCAGCCCGAGCCGGCTGCCAGGTCGCCGTTCACTGCCACCCGGTTGGTGGCCTGGCACGGCGATCTCGCTGCCTGGCTCGACCGGCTCGGCTGGCTCCGTACCGTGAGCGACCGGCTGACCGCCGTGCTGGTGCCATTCCGCGAGCGGCACCAGGACAATCTCGCGCTCGACTTGCTGCATGGCGGCCGGTGGCTCGGCCACCCGTTGCACCCGGCACTGAGCGACCTGCCCGTCGGGCTGTGGTCAGCCGTCACGCTCCTGGACGCCATGGACCGCGACCCGGCCCCCCGGCGCGGAATCGACGCCGCGGGCACGCTCAGCGCGGCCGGCATCCTCGCCGCGGGCGCTACCGCCGTGACCGGCCTCAACGACTGGACCGTGAGCAACGATGAGGACCGCCGGGTGGGGCTCTTCCACGGCCTGCTCAACGTGGCGGCCCTCGGGTTGCAGGGTGCCTCCCTCGGCACCCGGCTGGCCGGCCACCGTGACACGGCCCGCGTCCTGGCCGCGGCCAGCCTCACGGTCACGGGCGCGGCGGCTTACCTCGGCGGTCATCTCGTCTTCACCAAGGGCGTGATGGTCAGCCGGGTGGCGTGGACAACCGGGCCGCGGCGGTGGACCCGCGCGCTGCCGGCGGCCGACCTGCCGGACGACACGCCGACGGCCATCGAGGCCGAGGGCCGTCAGGTCATGCTGTACCGCCACGACGGCAGGCTCTACGTCATCGACAACATCTGCAGCCACGCCGGCGGCCTGCTCAGCCGCGGCGCAGTCGACGACCTGACGGTGACGTGCCCGCTGCACGGGTCCCGCTTCGCGCTGGCCGGCGGCTGCGTCAGCCGTGGCCCGGCCAGCCAGCCGCAACCCGTGCTCCCTGCCCGGATCCGTAGCGGCTGGATCGAGGTACGCGGCAGCCTGCCGGCACCCCGGCGCCCGGCAAGTGGAAGGACACGGTCATGACATTCGTAATCGTCGCGAACCTCGACGACCTAGAGGTCGGCGACACCATGCTGGTTGACGAGCTGCGCGAGCCGGTCTGCCTCATCCGGCTCGATGACGACGATGTCCGGGCAATCCACAACACCTGCACCCATCAGCAGCAACCCCTGCACGAGGGCACCCTGCAAGACGATGACACGCTGATCTGCGCCGCCCACGCGTCATGCTATGACCTGACTACCGGCGAGGCCGTCGGCGTGTTTGCCTGCGGCCCCATCCCGGTCTACGCGTGCAAGATCGAAGACGACGCCATCCTGGTCGACCTTGACCAGCAGTTGAACGACGCGCCCGTCCCTCGCCCGCCAGCGTCCGGGACGCAAGGCCAGCGCTAACGCCGGGCCAGGGCTAGCAGATACGCGGCAGTTGCTCCCCGATGGGGAGGTCGATGACCCGGGTGCCGCCCAGGCCGGTCTTCGCCACGACCAGTCCCGGGTGGCCGGTCACGCACTCGCCGATCACGACCGCCGCAGCGCCGTAGGGGTGCGAGCGCATCGCGGCCAAGACCGCGTCCGCGTCCTGGCGGGCGACGAAGGCGACGAGCTTGCCCTCGTTCGCGACGTACATCGGGTCGAGCCCGAGGAACGAGCAGGCGTTGGCCACCACGTCGGGCACGGGCACTGCCTGCTCCACCACCTCCACGCCCACGCGCGCGGCGGCGGCGATCTCGTTGAGAGAGGTGGCGAGGCCGCCGCGGGTGGGGTCACGCAGCACGTGGATGTCCCTGGTCACGCCGAGCATCTCCGCGACGAGGCCGTTGAGGGGTGCGCAGTCGCTTTCGATCTCCGCGCCGAACTCCAGGCCCTCGCGGACGCTCATTACGGCCACGCCGTGCAGCCCGATCGGACCGCTGACGATCACCACGTCGCCGGGGGCGGCCCGCTGCGGCCGGATGTCGGTGCCGTCGGGCACCAGCCCGATTCCCGCGGTGTTGATGTAGACCCCGTCGCCGTGGCCCGATTCGACGACCTTCGTGTCACCGGTCACCACCTGGACGCCCGCCTGCCGGGCGGCCGCGCCGAGCTGTTCGGCGATCGCGCCGACGCGGCCGAGGTCGGTGCCTTCCTCCAGGATGAAGCCCGCGGACAGGTAGGAGGGGACGGCGCCGCTCATGGCCAGGTCGTTGACCGTGCCGTTGACGGCCAGCGTGCCGATGTTGCCGCCAGGGAAGAACAGCGGCTGAACCACGAAGCTGTCGGTGGAGAACGCGACTCGCCGACCGCCGAGGTCGATGACGGCCGAGTCGGCCAGCCCGTCCGGCGACTGGCCGGCGAAGGCCGGAAGGAACAGGTGGGTGACCAGCTCGGCGGACATCGCCCCGCCGCCGCCATGGCCCATGACGACCGTCGGGCTGTCGCGCAGCGGCAGCGGGCAGGTCCAGCCGTTGAACTCCGCCGCGGGCGCCGTCGCAGGCTCAGCCAACCGAACTCACCTGCTGCCCCTGGGGCTGGGACGGCAGCTGGAGCCGCCGGTAAAGGTAGTAGGCCGCGCACGCGCCCTCGCTGGAGACCATGGTGGCGCCGAGCGGGTTACGCGGCGTGCACTGCTTACCGAAAGCCTCGCATTCGTGCGGCTTGATGAGGCCCTGCAGCACTTCGCCGCTGCGGCAGTCCGTGGACTCGCTCACGTGCATGTCGGCGACATCGAAACGATGCTCGGCGTCGTAGTCACGGTACTTCGCGGACAGCTGCCACCCGCTGCCGGGAATCATCCCGATGCCCCGCCACGCCCGGTCGACGACCTCGAAGACGTCATCCAGCATGGCGATCGCCGCGGGGTTCCCCTCCTCGCGGACGGCCCGCGGGTAGGCGTTCTCCACCTCATGGCGCCCGGCTTCGAGCTGACGGACGGTCCGGCGGATTCCTTCCAGGATGTCCAGCGGCTCGAAGCCGGTGACCACGATCGGCACCCGGTGCCGGGAGGCGAGCCCCGGATACTCGCCCGTCCCCATGACCGTGCAGACGTGCCCGGCCGCGAGGAACGCCTGCACCCGGCAGTCCGGCGAGTTCATGATCGCGTCGATGGCCGGCGGCACCCGGACATGGCTGACCAGCAGGCTGAAGTTGTCGATCCGGAGTTTTTTCGCCTGGTAGACGGTCATCGCGTTCGGCGGTGCCGTGGTCTCGAAGCCGATGCCGAAGAACACGACCTGCCGGCTGGGGTTTTCCCTCGCGATGCTCAGCGCGTCCATGGGGGAGTAGACGACCCGGACGTCGCCGCCCGCGCTCTTCACCCGGAACAGGTCCCGGTCGCTGCCGGGCACGCGGAGCATGTCGCCGAACGAGCAGAAGATGACGTCCGGCCGGGAGGCGATCTCCAGCGCCTTGTCGATCGTTTCCAGCGGGGTCACGCAGACGGGGCAGCCCGGCCCGTGGATGAGCTCGACCCAGGCCGGCAGCAGCTGGTCAAGGCCGTCGCCGGATGATCGTGTGGGTCTGCCCGCCGCAGACTTCCATCATCGCCCAGGGACGCGTCACCGTCCGGTCGATGTCGTCCAGCAGGCGCCGAGCCAGGGCGGGGTCGCTGAACTCTTCCAGGTACTTCATGGCCGGTTCTCCTCCATCTCGCTACCCGGTGCCTCCGAGCGCTGTGTCTCCGTACCCCGGGGCCGGGGCAGCGGCATCCTCGGCCGCGCGGCCCCAGTGGTCACCGAACTCCACGTCGAGCTCTCCAGCTCCTCGAAGAGCCTGAGAGTCGCGAGCGCAGTCGCCTCGTCGAGGCGCTGCAGGGCGAAGCCCACGTGGACGATCGCGTAGTCGCCGACCTGCATGTCCGGCACGTACTCGAGGCAGGCTTCCTTGCGGACCCCGCCGAAATCGACGTGGGCCATGCGGGTGCCGTCACGCTCGAAGATGTCTACGACCTTGCCGGGCACGGCTAGGCACATCGTTCCCCCTCACCTTGTTTGGCTGCTACCGCGACCTGGCCGAGCGCGAGGCCCGCGTCGGTTGGCGGTACGCGGTGATGACGCGGCACGGTGAATCCCCGTGCCGCCAGTTCTTGCGCGCACCCTGTGGACAGCAGCACGTTGACGAACACGCCGCCGGACAGGGTGACCTCGCTGATGCCGGCGACTGCCCTGACCCGTTCCGCGACATCGGCGACCGCGCGGACGACGGCCCGGTGAAAGCGGACCGCGATCACCGGGCGCCGGCACGCCGGCGAGGGCGTCGGCGGCCGCGGCGGCGATCACCGGGGCGGCGTCGAGCGGCCACGGAAGGCAGCCGTCCGTGGTCACCGCGAACGCGTAGCTTCCGTCAGCGTCGCGTGCTGAGCGGGCGGCTGCCTCCAGTTCCGCGGCGGCCTGCGCCTCGTAGCCGACCCGGTGGCAGACGCAGGCGATCGAGGAGACCGCGTCGAACAGGCGGCCCATGCTGCTGGTCGGCACGCACCGGGTACCGCTCGCGAGCTGCGCGTCGAGCAGCCAGGCGCTCGTCGGGGGAGCACGCCTGGACGCAGGGCAGGCCCGCGTCCGACCAGCGCCGGCCGTGCGCAGGTCGGGACAGCGCCATGCGGCACGGGTTGCGAACGCCGGCATCGCCGCCAGGGAGCGGGACATAGCGCAGGTGCGCCGCCCTGGTGTAGCCGCCGTAGTCCGCGAGCAGGAACTCCCCGCCCAGACGGCGCCGTCGTCTCCGTAGCCGGTGCCGTCGAAGGCGATGCCGAGCACGCGGCGGGTGCCGTCATGGGAGTGCTCCGCCATGGTCGACGCCACGTCGGCGTGATGATGCTGGACGTGGCGGACGGACGGCCGGCTGCGTTGGCGGCGGCCCACCGGCTGGACCGGTGCCGGGTGGCGGTCGGCGGCGAGGTACTCGGGGCTGATGCCGGCCAGCGCCTCGATGTGCGCCGCGGCGGCCTCGAAGGCCTGCTGGGTGCGCCAGTCGTCCATGTCGCCGATGTGCTGTCGACGGCCAGGCCCAGCGGGCCCCGCGAGGCACGGGTGTTCTTCAGGTCGCCGCCGACCCGCGAGCGTGGGGGGCACGTCGAACGGCAGGTCGACCCGGCAGCGGCGCGTAGCCGCGTGACCGCGGACCGGAGAGCTTGCCGCCTGGTCCACGATCCGCATGACGGAGTCGTCGCACGGCGCGTGGATCGGGCCAGTCGTGGTGGCCAGGCGTCGGCGAGGCCGGCCAGGCTCCGTTGCCTAGCCTCGTCGTCGTCGGTGGCCAGCGGCTCGCCGGACAGGTTGCCGCTGGTCATGACCAGCGCCAGGGGCCGGGGGCTGGCGCAGGCAAGCCGAGCAGCGGATGGTCCAGCGGCGTGTAGGGGAGCATGAGGCCGACGTCGGCACTCCCGGGAGCGACCGACGCCGCCAGCGCGGCTGGTCGGCTCGCCGCTCCGCCGGCACGACCCGGCGCTGCCTGCCTCGCAGCTCCCGCGCGTTCCTCGGCGTTTCGGTGAGCGAGAGCATGCCCGCCGCGGACAGGTCGGCGACCATCACCGGCAAACGGCGAGTTCTCCCGGCGCTTGCGCTTGCGCAGCAGGGCCACCGCCGCCTCGTTGGTTGCGTCACAGGCCGGCGGTCGTAACCGCCCAGGCCCTTGACGGCGAGGACAGCGCAAGCCACGATGAGGCGGCGCGCGCTGGCAAGCGCCGCGGTCGCCGGGCTCGTGCGGCCGTCGGGGTGCACCAGCGACAGCCGGGGCCGCAGGCCGGAGCAGCAGGTCGTCTCGGCGTGGAACCGCCGGTCGGCGGGGTCAGCGTACCGCGGGCGAGTCGGACGCGGGCGAAGGCGGCCATCGTGGTCGTCGCGCGGTCGTAGGGCAGGTCTTTGATGATGGTGAAGCGCGGACCGCAGTTGGTGCAGGTGACGAACGGATGGCGGTAGCGGCGGCTGGCCGGTCGCGCAGGGCCCGCTGAGGACCGAGATCGTCGCATGTCGGCGACGTCAGCGGCTGCAGAGCGGCCAGCCCGGTGGAGGATTCGGATTCCGAGACGATGAGATTCCCGTTCGTCGCGACTCACTCGGCGACCAGGAGACAGCGGTGACGGTCGCGCGTGCCGGGGCTTAGCCGGCCGACGCGCGGGCGGACTTCGCCAACGGCGCCGGCGTCGCCCTCGACGGCGATGATCACGCCCGCTGGCGTATTCGCGACCGATCAGCGCAGCCCCAGGCCGCGGGCGAGCGCGTCGGCGTCAGCCGAACTGGTTCTGGACCACGCCGGTCACCACCACCGGCGGCGTATCCGGGCGCCGCCGGGCTCGGGAATTCTTCATCCGCATCGTCGATCTTCGATGTACCGGACGGCAACCGGTGCTACCTCCGGCGATCCCGCCCGCCGCGCCAGCGCCAGCAGCAGGGAGCAGCGGCCACGGGGGCCTGCTCTTGGCGGTTGCGCTTTCGGCGGTTCACGGTGCTGTGTCGCGTCATGGTGTCACCCCGGAGAAATGTTGGGCATAACAGGCCAGGATGGCGTCATGCTTTTCCAGGCGCGATGCCGGTTTGAGCCCGCCGAGGCATCAGCGGGAGTGCCGTCGGAATGATGACCAGGCTGCTGGTCGAAGCAGGCCGGTGTTGCCCTGCGGCACCCCTTTGGTGTGCGACGGGGCATCGGGCTTGACGTCGGGCTTCCCGACGCGGATCTCACCCATGGATTCCCTCCTTCAATCCGGCGAAGAAAGCTTCGATCTGCGGCCATACCCGGCTTCCGCCGGACAGGCCGGTCCACTCCAGGCCAGCAGGCCGTCGGCGAAGGCGGTGTAGACCGGCACGATCCAGCGTTCCTGCGCGTCCCGGACGGTGTTGACCAGCAGCGCCTCCACCTCGGGAGCGAGGCTCGCCGGCGGGGGCGGAGTTCATCACCTGGAGCTGCCAGGCGTTACGTCGGCGTCGATCTCCAGGTCGTGGACCCGAGCGGGCTGGGGTAGTGGGCGACGACCTGGCCTCGAAGGCGTTGCGCACGAAGTAGGCGAGCCCCACCGGGACGCCGAAGCAGCAGGACATCCAGCCATCAAGCCGCACCCATCCAGCACCAGGCGGTGGCCCTGGCTGGCCGCGTCGCGCTCGAACAGCAGCGCGCGCACGGCACAGGCACGTCAGCTCGGCCTGTACGTGTCCGGGCAGTACGGTGCCGCTACGGAACGGTGCACGCGCACATGTCGCAGCGCTCGAGCTGGCCGCGGTGCGCGGCCCCCCCGCTCAATGACCCGTCCCAGGGCGGAAGCCGTCACGCCGAGGCCCCCCGCGGCCGCAGCAGCGCCCTGACCCCCGGGATGAAAAACCCCGGCTCCGCGGCGGCCGTCACCGACTCGACCTCGACCGCGGTGAGTCCGGTGCCGCGCCGAGGTCGCCTCGGTGATGGCGTCACGTACCGTGGTCGCCGGAGATGGCATGCCTGGCAGTGGCCGGAGAGCTGGACGCGGGCGACCCCGCCGTCCACGTCGGCCAGCAGGTCGTCGCCGCCCTGCGACTGGACGAACCACCGCCACCGCGAGCGCCGCCGCGACCCGCTCCCCGGTCGGGAAGACAGGCGTCAGCCGGTGCAGGATCAGCAGGTGGCCGAGCAATTCGTCGCCCGCGAGGTCGGCGGCGGCCTGCGGCTGGTCGCCCAGCCGGGTCATCGCCGACGAGGGCCTCGCCGTAGATGGCTGTCGTGGCGACCGTCCATTGCCAGGTCGTACCGGCCCTGGTACCTGCTCGAGCTGGCCGGCAGGCCTGCAGGCCGGGTCGACCCGCTCTTCCACCTCCAGCCGGACAGCCGGGCGCCGCCCAGGCTCGTCAGCCATGGCTCGCACCGAACATCGGCCAGTGCACCTTCTTCAGGTGCTGCCGCTTGCCCAGGTACATGTGGACCCCGCAGGGCAGGCACAGGTCGAGCTTGCGCACGGCCCGCATGATGTCGACGCCCTTGAAGTCGTCGGGTCCGTTCTCCTCGAAGATGGGCATGTCCTGCACCGCGTCCTCATACCGGTCCCGGCGTGCCGTAGCTGTCGCGCGGGCTGCCGTTCCACGGGGTCGGCGGGTAAGGGTGATAGTTCGCGATCTTGCCGTCGCGGAAGATCGCCGATGTGATCGAGAGCACGCCGCGCACCGCCTCGTGGAACCCGCAGCCGATCGCCTCGTCCGGGACCTCGAAGTCGGTGAACACCTTCGTGTCGCCCGAGCGCATGCTCATCATCGCCTGCTCGAGGAAGTGGCGGCCGCTGGCCGCGGCGTAGGCGACAGAAGTAGACCCGGGCCCGGTCGCTGAGGCATTCGACCATGGCGGAATATCCATAGAAGGTCTGCTCGGCGCTTCTCGCTCTTCGACAAGGAGATCTTCACGCTCGACCCAGTAAACTGCACGTAGACCGGCGTGTCGACCAGCCCCGCGAGCGCCGTCGTGTGAGCCGGGCGAACAGGCCGCGCCAGTGTCAACGCGGTGGTCGCCGCTGGTCTTGTCGAACCAGCGCGGCTGATCACCCAGCTGTACTTGTCGTCGAAGTCGCGCTTCTGCGGGTCCGGCAGGGTCGTCTGGTTCCAGGGGTGGCGCATGTCGACCGGGCCCGCAGCGGGTCCCTGGTGACGAAGCTGTCGTTGACCCAGTCCTTGTAGTGAGGATGCCGAGCAGGATGCGGATGCCCAGGTTGATGTCCACCAGGTCGATGATCAGCAGCTTGCCGTCAACCACCACGCCGGGCGTGACGTACATGGCC
>CAVVKP010000009.1:0-12549 GCA_963748785.1 uncultured Actinomycetota bacterium
CGGCGGCGACCGGGATGAATGCGCCGGGGTCGGGGCGGGCTACCGCAGCGACGCGGTGAACGTGGTCCAGGCGGCGGCCGTCACTGGCAGGGTGACACGTGAGCGTCAATGATCGCGGTGAGGTACGCGCGGCCCAGTACCCACTGACGTTCCATGCGCGGCCAGCAACCCTGCCAGTCGCTCCGGGGCGTACGGCTCTACGGACAGCACGGCCCGCGCATACTGCTCAGTCTGCGTCAACCCGGGAAGCAGCAGCGGCGACCAGCAGCGCAACGTGCCCGCTTCGGACTCGGCGGTCAGGTACGGCATGAACCATTCCGGCGTGCCGACTTACAGCGCTGATTGTGCCCGAGCGATGCCTTCTTATCGATGACAGTCCACGACATATACGAGGCACAAGGGCCTCCGGAATGCGTGGTCTGCTATTTCGGGAGGCGCACTGGCCCCGTCTCCCACAAGACCTCGCGAACAGCCTCGTCCAGCACTCCCAGGCCCCCTTCTGCGAGTGAGCAGCATAAATTCCATCTCGCTTTGATGACGTCAGAGTGCAGGAAGAGCGATCTTGCCGCATAAGGAGTCGGACGTCAGAAGGGTACCGGACTGGTGCGCGCCGTGGGATAGCGCATCCAGCAGATTGCTCTTGGTGATGGCCCGACTTGGCTCAAATTAGTGCGCAATCTCGGGTCAGGTGATCACGGGGAAACGTCCCGCAGCTCATGCTGTAGCGGTTCTTGGGGGGCAGTGACACCCGACACGCGCGTGTAGCCTGCCGTGCGTGTCCGGAAAACCTTGCCGCGTGATCGATCAACTGTCAACGGTCACCGCCAGCTTCGACAACCGCGCCCCGACGTATGACGCGAGCGTGATGCACCGCGACCTCGCCTACGCGGTCGCGGAATTCGCTGCGCTCGACGGCGTCCGGGTCGTGCTGGACGTCGCAACCGGAACAGGGCTCGTCCTGCGGGCGATAGCGGCGCGAGACCCACATGTGCACCTGATCGGGGTCGATATCTCGGCGGGCATGCTGGAAGTCGCGCGGGACAAATTGCCCACCGGTAAGTTCGTCGAGGGACGTGCCGAGCAATTGCCCGTCCGGGACGGCACGATCGACCTGGTCACCTGCGTGACCGCGATGCATCTGATGGCCGACCCGGGCGTGGTATTCGCCGAGATCGCGCGGGCGATGGCACCGCGCGGACGGCTGGTCCTCGCCACGTTCCGGCCGCCGCCCGGCCGCTCGGGCGCGAACCGGCCGTATCGCACGGACCACGCGGCTTTCCAGACCGCGGACCTCGTGGCTGCTGCAGCCGCGCCCGCCGGCTTCGCGGTCAGCCGCAACGCGACCGGACGCTACGGCGACGACGTTTGCCTGCTCACCGAACTGGTCGGCTGATGCTGACCCGATCCGTTCTCCAGCGACCGCCTCCAGCAACCCCAGTTCCGCGTCGTCATGAGCTGAGCTGACGTGCTAGAGATCCTCCGACGGGCGATAAGACGAGCAGACGATCTGCGCGGAGGGGCGTCAGACGCCGTCCGCACTTACGGCACCGGGCCAGCTTACGGCGCGGGATTAGTGCGCAAATCCCGCTCCTCAGAACCGAGAACATGCAGGTCACAGCGTCGTGTCAGCCCAGAAGCCAGAATCGTGGTCGGGTGGCCCAGGGGAATTTCACCCCTGGGCTCCCACAAGACCTCGCGAACAGCCTCGTCCAGCACTCCCAGCGTCCTTCTGCGAGTGAGCAGCATAAATTCCATCTCGCTTTGATGACGTCAGAGTGCGGGAAGAGCGATCTTGCCGCATAAGAAGTCGTGGACGTCTGCCAGCGTGAATGAGGCCGGCGTTTCGCAGGACTCCCTCACGCGTATATCCTGCGTTCTTCGCGACTTTCTGTGACGCCACATTCCCTGTTGCCGCAAGCAGTGAAACACGTTCTAGGTCGATTGCCTGAAGCGCCCAGTCGGTCAACGCTCGGCAGGCTTCTGTGGCGAACCCCTGGTTGCGCGCCCAGGGTGCCGTCCAGTAGCCGACCTCAGTGCACAGCATCCGCCACGACGTAGCCTTCAGTCCGATGCAGCCAAGCAGTCTCGGTGGTGACTCGCCAATGATCGCTAGTTCTATTCCGCGTCCTGATGTGCGAGATTCGTGTGATGTCGCCGTGCACCACTGACGCGCATGCTCCCGGGTGTAGGAGCCGGCAATGGTAGCCAGCGCTGCGTAACCGGATCCCCGCATGCCTCGGCTACCGCGTCTACGTCTTCGGCATCGAATGGCCGCAGCAGCAGTCGTTCAGTACGCAACGAGGTCTCGGGCATTACGCGCACGCCACACCTCCGGGCCTCAGGATTGGGACGGTATTCCTGCGTGGTGCGGTGCGGCGCTGGAAGTCCGCACCGCTGGCTCAAGCACGGACAGCGAGCTTGCTTCGGCGTCGAGTCGGACGCGGACTCCGTTCGGGATGGCGAGCAGCGGGTCACTGTGTCCAGTATCAACTTCACACAGTGACCCGGGGGCGACGTGATGGCACATTCGCCGCGCGCCGCTGCGGAGGTCACGCGGCGGCGGCGGGGCTACGGTCGGCGCGGGCGATGCGGGCGGGGCCGCTACGGGACGAGCGGCTGGGCCGGGGCGGGGGCGCCCGTGACCCGGCTGATCAGCTGGTACACCCGGGCCGCGGCCTCGGCGACCTCGTGGCGCATGGCGTGCAGGCCGATGAGGTGCTGGCCACCCAGGTCGGGCGCTGGCTCCTGCACCAGCTGCCACGGGTGGGTGACCTCGGCGATCCTGGCCTTCATCGCGTCGAGTAGCTGGCCTGCCTCGGCGACCGGCCAGCTGCCGGACGACGGGACCGGGGCGGGAGAACCGGGCGCTGGCGCCGGGACGGCCGGGTGCCCGCCGGCCGCGGCGGGAGCAGGCTGGCCTCGCCGGCCAGGGCGGACGCCGCCGACTCGGCGTAGGCGGTGAGCGCCACGTTGAACGCCCGGCGCGCGTCGGAGTACTGCACGCTGGCGATGACCGAGTGTCCCCAGGTCAGCGCGCTGGTCGTGAACACGTCCCACGGGGTGCCCGCGGGCTGGACCCGGGCCACGCGGAACGCGGGCGTACATCGGGAACCGTGGGCGGCGAAGGCGACAACCGACCGCGCTGTGCTCGCCTGGTGGACCGCGTGCACCGCGATCCAGTCCCAGGACGGCGTGCCGGTGGCCAGCACGCTCGGGTCGTCGAACTCGTAACCGCCGGTTCCGTCGGGCGCGCACCGGGACCGCGGGTCGGCCAGCTTCAGGTCGCCGCCGATCTCGCCCGTGGCGCCACCGTGGCCCCCGGCGAACAGCGCGCCGCGCGCCGCCTCGTCCAGGATCCAGCGCACCGAGTCATCGCCGGCCCGGTAGGCATCAGCCGCCGCCCCGGTCCAGTACAGGTGGGCGCTGACCGCTAGCGCGGTGCGGGGGGCGTGCCGGGCAAGCCGCCGCTGGCCGCAGGCGGCCTGACGGAGCGTGCAGCCGAGCCCGCCGAACTCCACCGGGAGCGGGACGTTCAGGTCAGCCGGCCTCGGCCAGCCGGACGATGTCGCCCGCCACCGCCCCGGAGCCGCCGCCCGCCGCCCGCCCGCCCGGCTGCTCCGCGGTGCCACCGAGCTGGCCGAGCAGGGCATCGGAGAGCAGGTCACGAGGCCTGATAGCGCTCACTGACCTGTCCTCCCTCCGCGGGCCCGCCTCACCCGACGATCCCATGATTAAGAAGACCACGCCATCGCCTGGAAAGGCAACTTAATCAGTAGGAAATGTGTGCTTCACTAGTGCTAACCCGTGCCGGCGGCATACCCAAAATACGGTTTTGTCTTACTCTATCCTGCCACTGTGGCGCCCGCCCGGGGCTCCGACCGGGCTGGTACCGTCTCGTCTTATGACGAGGTTCGATGCACTGGCGGACAAGGCGACGGCCGGCGAGCTTCCCACCAGGGACGAGGCGCTCGCGGTCCTCGCCAGCGGAGACGACGAGCTGATGGACGTGGTGGCTGCGGCGTTCCGGGTGCGCCGCCAGTTCTTCGGCCGCAGGGTCAAGCTGAACTACTTGGTCAACGTCAAGAGCGGGCTGTGCCCGGAAGACTGCTTCTACTGCTCACAGCGGGTCGGCTCCGCCGCCGACGTGCTCAAGTACACCTGGCTGAAGCCCGATGAGGTCATCGCCTCGGCCGAGGCCGGGGTGGCGGGCGGTGCCCGCCGGGTCTGCCTGGTGGCCAGCGGACGCGGCCCCACGGACAAGGACATCGACCGGGTCTCGTCGACGATCACCGCGTTCAAGGAGCGCAACCCGGACGTCGAGGTGTGCGCCTGCCTCGGCCTGCTGTCCGACGGCCAGGCCGAGCGGCTGGCCGCGGCGGGCACCACGGCCTACAACCACAACCTGAATACCTCCGGCGGCCACTACGCGGACATCTGCACCACCCACGAGTTCGCCGACCGGGTGTCCACGGTCGAGTCAGCCAAGGCGGCGGGCCTGTCCCCCTGCTCCGGGCTGATCGCGGGCATGGGCGAGACCGACGAGGACCTGGTGGACGTGGCCTTCGCGCTGCGCCAGCTGAGCCCGGACTCGGTGCCGGTCAACTTCCTGATCCCGTTCGACGGCACGCCGCTCGCGGGCCGGTGGGAGCTGACGCCGCAGCGCTGCCTGCGCATCCTGGCGATGGTCCGCTTCGTCAACCCGGACGCCGAGGTGCGGCTGGCCGGCGGCCGGGAAATCCACCTGCGCACCCTGCAGCCCCTGGCGCTGCACATCGTGAACTCGATCTTCCTCGGCGACTACCTGACCAGCGAGGGCCAGCCCGGCGCCGCCGACCTGGCCATGATCGCCGACGCCGGCTTCACGGTCGAGGGCGCCGACGCCGCGCCCGCCGACGCCGCGCCCGCGGCACCGCGCGAGGACCTGGTGCAGGTCCGCCGCCGCGGCGCGGGCACCGCGCTGCCCGCCAACACCTGACCCCGCCGGCTCGCCCGCCCGCCGGGTGGTTGGCGCCATCGGCTGCTTCTAGCGTGGCCGTTGGCGCCATCGAGCCGGTGGGGGCGGTGCCGTTGGCGCCATCGGCTGCTTCTAGCGTGGCCTTTGGCGCCATCGAGCCGGTGGGGGCGGTGACTTTGGCGCCATCGAGCCGGTGCGTTCGGGGTGCTGGGTGGGTTATTGGGCCGGTTTTCCCGCTTGGCCTGGCCCGGCCTGGCCCGGCCGGGCCGGGCCGGGCCGGTGCGGGCGCTGTCAGCCACTCGTGGCCGGGCTGACAGCGCGGGCACGAACACCGCGCCCCGCTGACAGCGAGCCGTGCGTGGACTGTCAGCGGCGTAGGCCAGCATGGCTGGCATGGAAGACGTTAGCTACGCGATCGAGGCACACGGCCTCGTGAAGCGGTTCGGCAAGACCACCGCGCTGGCCGGGGTGGACCTCACCGCGCGGGCTGGCCGCGTGCTCGGCATGCTCGGGCCGAACGGCGCGGGCAAGACCACCGCGGTCCGCATCCTCGCCACGCTGCTGCGGCCGGACGAGGGCACGGCCTCGGTGTGCGGGTACGACGTGGTCCGCGACGCCCACCGCGTCCGCCAGCTGATCGGCCTGACCGGCCAGTACGCCTCGGTCGACGAGGGCCTGTCCGGCACCAACAACCTGCTCATGATCGGCCGCCTGCTCGGCCTGAGCCGGAAGGACGCCCGGGTCCGTGCGGCCGAGCTGCTGGAGCGGTTCGAGCTCACGGACGCGGCCGGGCGGGCGGCCAAGGGCTACTCCGGCGGCATGCGGCGGCGCCTCGACCTGGCCGCCAGCCTGGTCGGCCGCCCGCGCGTGCTGTACCTGGACGAGCCGACCACCGGGCTCGACCCGCACAGCCGCAACGAGGTCTGGGGCATGATCCGCAGGCTGGTCGCCGACGGCACCACGGTGCTGCTCACCACCCAGTACCTGGAGGAGGCCGACCAGCTCGCGCACGAGCTGGTGGTCATCGACCACGGCCAGGTCATCGCCACCGGGACCCCCGACTCGCTGAAGGACCAGGCCGGGCTGCAGGTGCTGGAGGTCATGCCCGCCAGCCAGGCCGACGTCGGCGCGGTTACCGGTCTGCTGGCGGCCCGGCTGGGCGCCAACCCGACGGTCAACGAGGAGTCCGGGCTGGTCAGCGTGCAGGTCGAGGGCGGCGCGACGCTGCGCGAGATCCTCCGCGCGCTCGATGACCAGTCGATCGAGCTGGCCGAGTTCGCCTTGCGCCGGGCCAGCCTGGACGAGGTGTTCCTGGCCCTGACCGGCCACCGGGCCGGCGACGACACCGCGGGCGACACGGGAACCGCGGGCAACTCCGGCGACCCGGCCGCGGAAGCAGGCACGGCGACGGAAGCAGGCAGGCGAGGACAGCACGGCGACGGGCCAGACGACGCAGGCACGGCGGCCAGCCGGACCGCCGCGGAACTGAACAGGAGCACCCGATGACCTCGGCCACCGCCCCCGCCGCCTTCGGCGGACCCGCCCCCGCCCTGCCCCGCCGGCCCGGCCCGGTGACCGCGGTGCAGAACTCGCTCACCCTGGCCTGGCGCAGCGTGCTGAAGATCAAGACCAACCCGGAGGACCTGTTCGGCCTGCTGCTGCAGCCGATCATGTACCTGATCCTGTTCACCTACGTGTTCGGCGGCGCCATCTCCGGCGGCACGCACCAGTACCTGCAGTTCTCGCTGCCCGGCATCCTGGTCCTCTCGGTGGTCTTCGCCACCCTGGGCACCGGGATGATGCTCAGCCAGGACGTCGCCACCGGCGTGTTCGACCGGTTCCGGGCCTTGCCCATCGTCCGCTGGTCGCCGCTGGCCGGCGCGATACTCGGCGACATGGTGCGGTACGTGATCTCGGTCGTGGTGACGCTCGGGTTCGGGATGATCCTCGGGTTCCGGGTGCAGACCAGCCCGCTCGCGGCCACCATGGGCTGCCTGCTGCTGCTGACCTTCGCGCTGGCCATGTGCTGGGTGTCGGCCTTGATCGGCATGCTGGTGAAGTCCGCGCAGGGGGTGCAGCTGTACGGCTTCCTCATCATGTTCCCGCTGGTATTCGGCAGCCCCATCCTCACCCAGCCGAAATCGATGCCCGGCTGGCTGCAGGCGTTCGTCAACATCAACCCGGTCACCTACCTGGCCGAAGCGGAGCGCGCCCTGCTCACCGGCGGCCCGGCGGCGACCGCCGTGGAACGCTCGCTGCTGTTCGCGCTGGGGATCTTGGTGGTGTTCGCACCGCTCGCCGTGGCCGCCTACCGCCGCCGCGCGTGACGCCGCACCGGGGGCTGGGCCGGCAGCGGGCGCGACGCCCGCCGCCAGCCCAGCGGGGATCGGACCGCCCGTGCGCCCGGCGCCGTCCTGGGACACCCGTCCGCTCCGCCCCGCGCCCGTCCTGGCCCACCCGTCTGCCCGCCCCGACACGCGCCCGCGTGCCGCCCGCGTCACCGCCCGCCAGGAACAGCCAATATTTGAGCAGAACGACGGCGGCTTCCTCCAGCCACTTCCCATTCGACCAACTCAGCGGGCGACCAACTCAGCGGGCGACGAGATCGGCGGGCCGGCCCGGCCGTCTACGCGTCCAGCCGGGCGCGGACCAGGCAACGGAGCCGTCGGGCGGGCGCGCCACAGGCCGGGTCGCGCGGAGAGGCCGTGCCACTGGCTGGTTCGGTGGCCGCTGCGCCTGGTTCCCCCGGCAACCTGACGTCTAGCGGCCCGCGGACAGCGCCTGGCGGGCGAGGCCGGCGGCCGCCTGGTATTCGATGCCGCGGGCGGACTCGTAGGCGTCGCGGAAGGCGTCAGCGCCGAGGACGGCGACGGCCGCGTCGCGGGCTGGGCCTGCGTCCAGGCTGGACTCGTCGAAGGCGCCGCGGAGGGTGTGGGCCGCGCCGAGCAGGCGGGCGGCCCACCGCGCTCCGTCACGGTCCGCCGCCGACCCGCCGTCACGGCCCGCCGCGGTCACCATAGAGGCGGCGCACGCGTCGAGCACCATGGCCAGCGCCGGGTGCTCCCACCAGGAGGCGGCGGCGTCGACGGCCTCGGCGAGCAACGCGCGGCACCGCTCCGGGTCGCCCTGGCGCGCGATGGCCAGCGCGTGGCGGGCCCTCGCCTGGGCTCGCAACGCCTGCCACCAGCCCGCTTGGTTGGACGCGATCGCGGTGCGCACCGCCTCGCAGCACCGCGCCGTCTCGGCGTAGTCACCCGCGCGCCAGGCCAGCTCGGCACTCATGTAGGTCACCCAGTGGTCGGTGTCCACCTGGCCGCCGCGCGCCTCGATGGTCCGCTCCACCCGCTCGTACTCGGCGCGGGCGCGGTCCAGGTCGCCCATCCGGGCGTAGATGACCGCCAGCCGGGCCTGCACGTAGGTCAGGTCGCCCCAGACGCCGAGCTCGCGGCCGAGCGCCGCCGCCTCGGCCAGCGCGGCGGCCGAGGCGGCGTGGTCGCCGCGCACCTCGGTGAACTCGGCCAGATGGGCCAGCGCCATCGCGATCCCCCACCGCTCGCCGAGCGCGCGCAGCCCGGCGATCCCGGCCCGGCAATGCTCCTCGCCCCGGTCCAGCCGCCCGAGGCTCATCTCGTGGGCGGAGACGGAGACCCGGCCGATCGAGCGCAGCCACGGGTGGCGCGCGTTCAGGTACCGCTCGTACTGCTCCTGCACCTGGTCGGTCGCGCCGTCGTACTGCGCGAGCAGCGGCTCGGCCATGGACACCAGGGGATGGTAAGAGCCGTAGTCGCAGCCGAAGCGCTTGAGCGCGGCGAGCGCCTCGGTCAGCGGCTCCCTGATCAGTTCGATTTCCCAGGTCTGACCGGCCGCCAGGAGCGCGCAGATGACCCGGGCCTCGGCGATCGTCTGCGTCAGCGGCGGCAATGGCAGCGCCAGCACCTCGCGGGTGAGCGCGTCAGCCTCGCCCTGGCCGCGCTGTATCCAGAAGTAGGCGAGGGCCCGCACGAGCCGCAGCGCGGTCTCCGCGTCACCGCGGCTGATCGTCGCGCGGATCGCGGCGCTGAGGTTGTCCTGCTCGGCGGCGACGGCGCGGAACCAGCGGGCCTGCTCCGCGGTGCGCAGCAGCGGGTCGGTGGTCTCGGCGAAGTCACGGAAGTACCGGGCGGAGGCGTCCCTGGCCTGGGTGTCCTCGCCCGCTTCTGCCAGGCGCTCCATGCCGTAGGCCCGCACCGTCTCCAGCATCCGGTAGCGGGGCTCCGGGTCGTGCCCTGGCTCGCTGACGGCCACCGGCCCGAGGATCGACTTGCTGACCAGGCCGCCGAGCACCGGGAGCACGGCCCGGGGCGGCAACGGCCCGTCCGCGCCCGCCCCGGTGTGGCTGGCCACCCACTCGGCCGCGGCCAGCGTGGCCCCGCCCGGGAAGATGGCCAGCCGCCTGGCGAGCAGCCGTTCCTGCACCGACAGCAGGTCCCAGCTCCAGTCGACGACCGCGCGGAGGGTCTGGTGCCGGGGCAGCGCGGTGCGGTTGCCGCTGGTGAGCAGCGCGAAGCGGTCGTCGAGGCGCTCGGCGAGCTGCTCCGGGGTCAGCGTGCGCAGCCACGGGGTGGCCAGCTCGATGGCCAGCGGCATGCCGTCCAGGGTGCGGCAGATCCGGGCGACGGCTTCGGCGCTGGCCGAGTCGAGTACGAAGCCGGGGTGCACAGCGGCGGCGCGGTCGGTGAAGAGCCGGACGGCCGGGTACCTTGACACCTCGGCCAGGTCGGTCGGCGGCCGCGGGTAGCGGGGGCTCTGCGGTGCGGCGGGCGGCGGCGCCGCCAGTGGCGCGACGACGTGCAGGGCTTCACCGGGGATCCGCAGCGACTCGCGGCTGGTGGCCAGGACGCGGACGCGTGGGCAGTCGGCCAGGAGCCGGGCGGCCAGGTCGGCGGCGGCGTCGATGACGTGCTCGCAGTTGTCCAGGATCAGCACCAGCTCCCGGTCGCCGAGCGCGGCGCACAGCCGGTCGGCTGGGTCACCGACCGGGTCGGGGCGGCGGCCGGCGATGGACCGCTCACGCAGGCCGACCGCGTCGAGCGCCGCGTACGGCACCTCGGCCGGGTCGGTCACCGGGGCCAGCGCCGCGAACCAGGCCGGCACGGCCAGGCGGGAGGCGGTCTCGGCGGACAGCCGCGTCTTGCCGACCCCGCCCGGGCCGGTCAGCGTGACCAGGCGCTCCACGGCCAGCCGCTTCAGCACCCCGGCCACGTCGTCGTCGCGCCCGACGAAGGTCGTCGGCGGCAGGCGCACGACGGTTGCCTGCACCGGGCTACCGGACACCCCCAGTTCGCCTGGTTGACCGGGACCGCCGGGTTGACCGAGGGCACCGGGTTGCCCCGGACCACCAGGTTGACCAGGACCAACAGCGTGACCGGGGGCGGGATCGGCGGCGGCCAGCGGGCCGGCCGCCTGCGGGATCTCCTGGCGGAGTATGGCCAGGTAGGTCTGCTCCAGCTGGGGTGAGGGGCTGACGCCAAGGCCGTCGGCGAGCAGGTCGCGGGCGCGCTGGTAGACGGCCAGGGCCTCGGCCTGCCGCCCGCTGGCGGCCAGCGCCCGCATCAGCAGCGCCGCCGGCCGCTCGGCGAGCGGGTCGGCCCCGGTCAGCTCGCGCAGCTCGCCGACCAGGACGGCGTCGACCGCGCCGAGCACGAGGTCGGCCTCGATGCGGTCGACGGTCGCGGCGGAGCGCAGCTCGGTCAGCCGGGCCGCGGCGGCGAACGCGAACTCCTCGTCCGCCACGTCGGCGAGCGCGCTGCCGCGCCAGCCTGCCAGGGCCAACCGGAGCTGGCTTGCCGCCCGCGCGGCATCGCCCTGGGCGAGCAGGCGGGCGCCCGCCCGCGCCTGTGACTCGAACGTGACCGCGTCGACCGCGTCCGGTGGCACCGCCAGGCGGTACCCGGCCGGCGAGGACTGGAGCACCCCGTCGGGCACGCCACCCTGGCGCAGCGCGACCCGGAGCCGGGACACCAGGGACTGCAGCGCGTTGGCGGCATCACCAGGCCGGTCCTCCGGCCAGAGCCGCTCGATGATGGCGGGCGCGCCGATGACCCGGCCGGGGTTGAGAGCCAGCAGGATAAGCAGGGCGCGCACCCGCTGCCCGCCCACGTGAACGGGCCGCCCCGCCGCGTCGGTTACCTCAAGCGGGCCGAGCACGCTGATCCGCACCGCGTCCGCCGCCGTCTGCACGTCGCCCTTTCGCTCGAAGCCGGCCCCTCCAGGGGCATCTCCCCCATGCTAGCGCCTGGGCCAATTGAGACCTATCGCGTTTTCGTAGGGTGCTGATCAAGGTCCGGGGAGCACAAGGGTGGGGGCGGCCCTCCCCGGCCGGGGCCGCGCGGACGGGGTCACGAGAGCCTGGCTGAGCTGCGGTTTTCGGGTGCACGTGCGGTTTCCGGTGCATTGTGCTCGTGCAGCCTCGCGGAGTGCCTCAACAAGCACGGAGAGTAACCTTCACAGGCATAAAGAAACGGCGGTCTGCTCCGCCTGAACCAGCACCACGCTGTGATGGTTAGACAGCGGCGAGCCGGCCGGGGGCAGCGTCGGCTGGGGCTTGCCCGCGCCGTCCGCGTCCGGGTCCCACGCGGCCTCGAGGCCCATGTCGCGCAGCGGCCGGGCGAACGCCACCTGGTTGCGGCCCGCCTGCTTGGCCGCGTACATGGCGGAGTCGGCCGCCGCGAGCAGGTCCGCCAGCTCATAGGACTCACCGCGGGCCATGGCCGTGACGCCGATCGAGATAGTCACCTTGAGCGTGGGCGCGTCCGGCCGGTCGTCGGTCGCAATCTCCAGGGCCGCGATGTAGCCGCGCAGCCGCTCGGCGATCTTGCAGGCGTCATGCTCCCCGGTCTGGGCCAGCAGCAGGACGAACTCCTCGCCGCCGAAGCGGCCCGCGCGGTCGTAGTCACGGGACTGCCCGGTCAGCGCCTCGGCGATGGCCTTGAGCACGCGGTCGCCGACCAGGTGGCCATAGGTGTCGTTGACCGCCTTGAAGTGGTCGATGTCCACCAGGAGCAGGGCCACCGGGTTGCGCGTGCGCACCGTGCGGGACAGTTCGCTCTCGACGTCCTTTTCCCACGCGGTCACGTTAAGCAGCTTGGTCTTTGCGTCAATGCGGGACTGCGCCATAAGCAGCGGGTGAACGAGGAACCGGCGCACCAGCAAGACCGTCGGCAGCGCGATGATAACCAGCCCCGGGCTGACCCCCACCGCAAGGGTGATCAGCACGCCGAGGTCAATCTCCACGAAAAGCTCCTGCAAGGCCTCACGGTTCAGTTCGAGCTGCCAGATCCGGACCTTGGGATCGGTTAGCTTGACCGCGATGACGACCATGAAGTGCTGTAGCCTGCCGCCGACTATATAGCAGGCTGCCACCGCGATAGCCCAGGTAAAGGCATGGGTCCCGGTACCGACCGACCCCCCGGCGAAAGAGCTCGGCAGGCTACGGAAAAGCAGCGATGCCGCAGCGTAGCTAATGCTGACCGAGGCGGCGGTAAACACCGTCCGGTGCAGAACCCCGCGGTGCACGCACAGCCACAAGATGACGGGAAACACAAAGCCCATTACCG
>CAVVKP010000010.1:0-31906 GCA_963748785.1 uncultured Actinomycetota bacterium
ACGCCGAGGCGTTCCTGCGCGCCGTGGCCGACGTCAAGCCGGACGTGTGCGTGGTCGACGTGCGGATGCCGCCGACCTTCACCGACGAGGGCCTGCGGGCCGCCGTGCTGGTCCGCGACCAGTGGCCAGAACGTCGGCGTGCTGGTGCTGTCCCAGTGGGTGGAGGAGCGCTACGCGACCGAGCTGATCTCCGGCCGGGCCGCGGCGTCGGCTACCTGCTCAAGGACCGGGTCGCCGACGTGGCCGAGTTCCTCGACGCCCTGGACCGGGTGGCCACCGGCGGCAGCGCACTGGACCCCGAGGTCGTCGCCCAGCTCCTGGCCCGCAGCCGCCACCCGCTCGGCGACCTGACCCCGCGCGAGCGGGAGGTGCTGGCCCTGATGGCCGAGGGCCGCTCCAACGCCGCCATCGCCGCCTCCCTCGTCGTCGGCGGCGGCGCGGTCGAGAAACACATCAACAGCATCTTCACCAAGCTTGGCCTCGCCCAGGCCGAGCGTGACCACCGCCGCGTCCTCGCGGTCCTCACTTACCTGGGAACGAGCTGATCACGATGGCTGTCACCGCGCCACCTACCTCACGGGGTCACCGCGGGCCACCGGGCCGCTGCGGATGACCCCCCGCCGCCGCGCCGCCCTGGCCATCGGCCTACCGCTCTGCCTGCTGGGGGTCGCGTCCACCGGTCTCAACGTGGTGGCCGAGCTGGGCATCGGCAAGTACCCGGTCAACTACACCGCCCCCGCCTCGGCCCGGGCCTTCGACGTCTCGGTTGGCGGCGGCGGGCTGACCGTCAAGCCTGCGGCGGCCGGGCAGCGAGCCACGCTGGCCGCCGCCGCCAAGTACAGCCTCATCCGCTCCACCTTCAGCCGCGGCGGGCGCTCAGCCTCCCGCCCTCGATGGCGCTCGACCCGGCACCGGCGGCGGTGACCTCACGGTCACCGGCCTCGCCAGCCCGGTCAACCTCACCTCCGGCGGCGGCGACCTCTCCCTCAACGGCACGTCCGGCCCGCTCAGACACCGGCGGCGGCGACATCAACGGCAACAGCCTCCGGTCGCCCACAGTCAAGGTCAGCACCGGCGGCGGCGACGTCGAGCTGATCTTCTCCAGCGTCCCGCGCAACGTCCGGGTGGACACCGGCGGCGGCGATATCACCATCGTGCTGCCGGACGGGCCCGCCAGCTACGCGATCAGCACCAGCACCGGCGGCGGCGACACCAACGACGGGGGAGTCATCAACAACCCGGCGTCCCCCAACACCATCACGGCCGGCACCGGCGGCGGCAACATCACCGTCCGCCAGAACTAGTCCCGCCGCCCGGCCGGAACCGCCGGGCACGGTGACCGATGACCGGGCGTCACGGCGCGAAGGTGACGCCGGTCAGCCTCTCGCTCTGTGCCCACAGCCGCGCGCCCTCGGCCGGGGCGTCGGCGCCGGCGGCGCCGACCTTTGTCAAATGAACGTTCATTAGCTAACCTTGCCGTCATGCGCACCCGTGATCCCGAGGCCAAGCGGCAGCAGCTCTTTGAGGCGGCGCTGGCCGAGTTCGCCGAGTTCGGCATGGCCGGCGCCCGGATCGACCGGCTGGCCAAGCGGGCCGGGATCAGCCCCGGGCTGGTGTACTCCTTCTACGCGGGCAAGGAGCAGCTCTTCGATGCGGTCTTCGACCAGATCGTCGCGCTGACCCTGAGCGCCGTGCCGATCGACGCCGCCGACCTGCCCGGCTACGCGGCCCGGCTGCACGACGCCGGCCAGGCCAACCCCGGCGCCATCCGCTTCCTCACCTGGTACGCGCTCGAGCGCGGCGACCTGGCCGGGCGGCCCGCCGTGACCAGGGCGATGGCCGACAAGGTGGCCGCCGTCGAGGCCGCGCAGCGCGGCGGGGCGGTCACCGCCGCCCTGCCCGCCGCCCAGCTGCTTGCCCTCGTCCTCACCATCTCCGGCATGTGGACGCAGCCGGGGGAGGACGTGCGCGCCCTGGTCCCGGTGGCTCAGCGCCGCCAGGCCGTGATCGACGCGGTCACCCGCCTCGCCGCGCCGTGACCGCCCCGCTGCCGTACCTGACCGTCACCGGCGTCGACGGCTGCGCCCGGGGCTGGGTCGCGGTCACGCTCACGGCCCAGGACCCGCCGATGCCGCCGGCCACAGTGTGTCCGCTGATCTCGCCCACCGTGCCGTCCGATGCCGTCGGCGTTTCGCCCGCTCGCCAGGCAACGCCGGCCGAGCTGCCGGGCACGTCGCCCACCGCGTCGGCGGCATCGCCCGCGTCGGCGGCATCGCCAGCGTCGGCCGCGTCGCAGGCTGGCCGCTCCGCCCCGGGGGAGCGCGCCGCCTCGTTCGCCGTCCGGGTCGCGGTCGCGGCCGCGCTCGACGACCTGCCGCTGTCCGCCGTCACCGGCATCGACATGCCGCTCGGGCTGCTCGCGGCCGGCTGGCGGGACGCCGACCGGCTGGCCAGGAAGGCGCTGGGCCGGCGGGGGTGACCGTGTTCGCGATCCCGCCCCGGCCAGTGCTGGACGCGGCGACCCACGCCGAGGCCAACCGGGCCTGCCGCGAGCTGACCGGCCAGGGCCTGTCCGTCCAGGCCTACGGCCTGCGGCGCAAGGTCGCCGAGGCCGGGCGGTACCGCCGCCGCGCCGCCACCGCGCCCGGCGGCGTCCGGCTGCACGAGGTGCACCCGGAACTAGCCTTCGCCGCCCTGGCCGGCGGCGCGCCCGTCCCGGACAGCAAGCACACCCCGGCCGGCCTGGCCACCCGCCGGGACCTGCTCCACCGGGCCGGCCTTCGCCTGCCGCCGGTCAGCCTCCCCGGCCTGGCCGAGCACGACCTGCTCGACGCGGCCGCCGTCGCCTGGTCCGCTCGCCGCATCGCGACCGGCCTAGCCGTCACGCTCAGCAACCCGGACCAGCGCGCCGACGACGGCTCGGAAATAGCCGTCCGCTATTAACCGACATTGGGAAGCCGGCAATAGCTAATTGGCAATGCGTTGCGGTACCGATAAATTGCACGGCGTCGCCAATGGCAACTATTTGCGAGTTGCGCTTTCGGGAGATGCCGCTATTTTTGTCCGGTAAGCCAATGGGGCCAACGAAAGCGGTGATGATCGATCATGGCTGACGATCACGACGATTTCGCCGAATGGCGGGGCAACATTGAGACTCGTATGAGTACCCTTGAGGGGACAGTCGAGGTCGAGGCGCGCACGAGGGCTCAGATGGACAAGGACATGAGCGACATGAGGGAAGAGTTCCGTATCCAGCGGAACCTCCTGCAGGCGCTCGCCGAAACGCAGAGCGAGCACACCACCATGCTGCGGGAGCTTGGCGAAGGCTACGGCGAGCTACGAGGTGACGTGGACTACCTGAAGACGGGGCACGAGACGGTCATGGCAGGCATCCAGACCATCATCACCCTGCTGGACCCATCCGTCGACGACGCCAGCGAGGGCACCGTCAATTCCGGCACTCCCGAATAACGTCGTCCCCGCGAAATGACTGGTCCCGCCCGCCGATAACGCACGGGCGGGACCACAGTCACCACCCGTCCCGTCCGTACCGCCGTCACGGCGGTAACGGACGAGACGCAGAGTGCCGCATCCGTTCGGACGCCGCCGGATTTTGATCTTGGAAAAGCCTCAGCCTAGCGCGGCGAAGGCGTCCTCGATGATGTCGAGGCCCTCTTCCAGCAGCTCCTCGCCGATGACCAGCGGCGGCAGGAAGCGCAGCACGTTGCCGAACGTGCCGCAGGTGAGCACGACCAGGCCGTGCGCGTGGCAGAACGCGGCCACCGCGGCGGTGGCCGCCGGGTCCGGCTCCAGGGTGCCCGGCTTGGTCAGCTCGATCGCGATCATCGCGCCGCGGCCGCGCACGTCGGCGATGACCGGGTGGGCCTCGGCCAGCTTGCGCAGCCGGGGCAGCATGATCTCGCCGATCCGGCGCGCCCGGCCCGCCAGGTCTTCCGCTTCCATCGTGGCGATGGCGCCGAGCGCGGCGGCGCAGGCGACCGGGTTGCCGCCGTAGGTGCCGCCCAGGCCGCCGGGGTGGACCGCGTCCATGATCTCGGCCCGCCCGGTCACCGCGGCCAGCGGCAGGCCGCCGGCGATGCCCTTGGCCGTGGTGACCAGGTCCGGGACCACGCCCTCGTCGGTCGCAGGCGAACCAGTCGCCGGTGCGGCAGAACCCGGACTGGATCTCGTCGGCGATGAACACGATGCCGTGCTCGGCGCAGAACTCGGCCAGCGCCGGCCAGGAAGCCGTCCGGCGGCACGATGAACCCGCCCTCGCCCTGGATCGGCTCGATGATGACCGCCGCGACGTTCTCCTCGCCGACCTGGGTCGTGGATCAGCGACGTCGACCATGCTCAGCGCGTCGGCCTCGCACGCCTGCGGGCCGCCCGGCCAGCGCAGCGGGTAGGCCATCGGCACCCGGTAGATTTCGCCGGCGAACGGGCCGAAGCCCTGCTTGTACGGCATGTTCTTGGCGGTGAGCGCCATCGTCAGGTTGGTGCGCCCGTGGTAGGCGTGGTCGAAGGCGACCACGGCCGGCCGGCCGGTGAAGTGGCGGGCGATCTTGATGGCGTTCTCCACCGCCTCCGCGCCCGAGTTGAACAGCGCCGACCGCTTCTCGTGGGTGCCCGGGGTGCGCCGCGCGAGTTCCTCGCACACCTCCACGTAGCCCTCGTAGGGCGTGACCATGAAGCAGGTGTGGGTGAACTGGCCGACCTGCGCCCGCACACGGTCCACCACCTCGCTCGGCCGAGTTGCCGACCGAGGCGACCGCGATGCCCGAGCCGAAGTCGATGAGCGAGTTGCCGTCGGCGTCGAGCAGCACCCCGCCGCCGGCCGCGGTGACGAAAACCGGCAGCGTCGTCGAGACGCCGCGCGCGACGGCGCTGCCCCGCCGCTCCATCAGCGCCCGCGAGGCGGGCCCGGGGATCTCGGTGACAAGGTTACGGCGCTGCTGCAGGCCAGGGCCGCCTGCCGGTAGTGCGGTCATGTTCGAACGGTAACATCCGGGCATGCCTGACCAGAATGGCGGTTCATCTAACGCGATGAATGTGACGAACGATGCGCCCGGTGCCGGGCTCTTCGACCTGGTGTTCGCCCGCGGACCGCATCACGGCGGCGGGGCGGTCGCCGACGATGCCGCGTGGCTGCGGTCGATGCTCGCCGCCGAGGCTGCGCTGGCCCGGGCGCTGGAACGCGCCGGGCTCGCCCCGGCCGGCGCGGGCGCCGCGGTGACCGCCGCTGCGAATGCCGCCAATTTCGGCGCCCAGGACGTCGAGGAGCTGCGCCAGGCCGCCGCGCTGACCGGCAACCCGGTCCCCGGCTTGGCCCGGGTGCTGACCAGGCGGGTCGCCGACCCTGCCGCGCGGTCCGCCGTGCACCGCGGCGCGACCAGCCAGGACATCATGGACACCGCGGCGATGCTGATGGCCGGCGAGGCGATCGGCGCCGCCCTGACCGACCTGGCGGCCGCGGCCGACGCCGCCGCCCGGCTGGCGCAGGAGCACCGCGGCACGCTGATGATCGGAAGGACGCTGCTGCAGCAGGCGGTGCCGGTGCCGTTCGGCGTGGTCGCAGCGGGCTGGCTGGCCGGGCTGGACGGCGCGGCCGAGTGGCTGACGCTGGTCCGCGACACCCGGCTGGCGGTGCAGTTCGGCGGCGCGGCCGGCACGCTGGCCTCCCTGGGCGGCGACGGCGCCCGGGTCAGGGCGCTGATGGCGCAGGAGCTCGGCCTGGCCAACCCGCCGCTGCCCTGGCACACCGAGCGGCTGCGGATCATCGACGTCGGCACCGCCGCCGCCCGGGCCTGCGCCGCCCTGTCCAAGATCGCCAGGGACGTGACGCTGCTGGCCCAGACCGAGGTGGGCGAGGTCGCCGAGGGCGCGGCGAGCGACGGGGCCGGCTCGGGCGCGCCGCGCCGGGGCGGCTCGTCCGCCATGCCGAACAAGAGCAACCCGGTCGCGGCGGTCGCCGTCCTTGGCTGCGCCAAGCAGGCGCCCGGGCTGCTGTCCACCCTGCTGGCCAGCGCGGAGCAGGAGTACCAGCGCGCGGCGGGAGCCTGGCACGCCGAGTGGCAGCCGTTCGGGCACCTGCTACGGCTCACCGTCTCGGCGGCGGCCTGGGCCCGTGACCTGCTGGAGGGCCTGCAGGTCGACAAGGCACGGATGGCCGCCAACCTGGCCGAGGCCGGCGGGCTGCCGCTCGCCGAGCGGGTCACCGCCCTGCTGCGCGACTCGCTCGGTGGCCCGCGGGCCCACGACCTGGTCGCCACGGCCGCCGCCCGGTCGGCCTCGTCCGGCGTGCCGTTCCGCGACGTGCTCCTGGCCACCCCCGAGATCGAGGACCAGCTCACCGCGGCGGGCATCAGCCCGGCCCAGGTCGAGCAGGCGCTGGACCCGGCCGGCTACCTGGGCGCCTCCGGCGACTTCATCGCCGCCGCGCTGCGCGCCCACACCCCGGCCCCCCGATGATAACAGCAAGAAGCGCCGCAGGCGCCGGAGCCGCACCTGGGCGAGCGCGACAGCGACGCAGCGACCAGCGACCAGTAATGAACAGAGCGTCCAGCGAGAGCGGAGTCAACGCACATGAACGATGAGGAGCGCACCGAGCAGGGAATGCGGGTCCGCCGGGCGGTGCTCGGCGACGCGCACGTGGACCGGGCGGTGGCGAATACCACCGAGTTCACCGAGCCGTTCCAGGACTGGATCACCCGGTACGCCTGGGGTGAGATCTGGTCGCGCCCCGGGCTGACCCGGCCGGAGCGGTCGCTGGTCGTGCTGACGGTGCTCGCCGCGCTGCAGCACGAGGACGAGCTGGCCATGCACGTGAAGGCCGCTCTGCGCAATGGGCTCACCGAGGTGCAGATCCAGGAAGTGCTGATGCAGACCGGCCTTTACGCCGGCGTGCCGGTGGCGAATCGCGCGTTTGCCATCGCCAACCGGGCGATCAGGGAGTACCGCGAGGAAAACGGCTGACCGGCTGCCCGGAATGTGAAGATCAACACCTCGGCGGTCGGCCTTGCGTCGGCGCATGTATAACTCATAGTGGAGCGATAGGGCGGAACTGGTCCTGGGTGAATCCGGTGCCGCCAGGCATCGGTTGACCCGCCGGACCGCGTCGGCCACGCTGACGCAAGCCGTGCGAGCCGGCAGTCATGCGAAGGAGTTAGAACACTGTGACCGTGTCCGAACAAGGGCTTATCGTCCCGGGCAACGGCAAGCTCGACTTGCCGGAGTACGTGAAGCCGAAGCCGGGCAACCACCCGCCGCTCGACTACGCGGGGTACAAGTCGACCGCGCTGCGCCACCCCAAGCAGCCGTTGGTGCTGCTGCCGCAGCGGCTCACCGAGGTGACCGGCCCGCTGCTCGGCGACGACCTGATCTCCATGCAGGACGCCGACCTGACGACGCAGCACGGCGGCGAGCCGCAGGGCCAGCGGATCATCGTGTTCGGGCAGGTCAGGGACTCCGACGGGCGCCCGGTGCCGGACACTCTTGTGGAGATCTGGCAGACCAACGCGGCCGGCCGTTACCGGCACGCCCGCGAGCACCACCCCGCGCCGCTCGACCCGAACTTCGACGGCATCGGCCGGGCCATCACCGATCAGGGCGGCCGCTACCGGTTCATCACGATCCAGCCCGGCTCGTACCCGTGGGGCAACCACCACAACGCGTGGCGCCCGGCGCACATCCACTTCTCGCTGTTCGGCCGCGCGTTCACCCAGCGCCTGGTCACCCAGATGTACTTCCCGGGCGACCCGCTGCTGGGCTACGACCCGATCTACCAGTCGTGCAGCGACGAGAAGGCCCGGCAGCGGATGGTCGCCGAGTTCTCCATGGACGACACCCAGCCGGAGTGGGCGCTGGCCTACCGCTTCGACATCGTGCTGCGTGGCAGCACCCAGACCGTCTTCGAGGAGCCCCACGAATGAGCGAGCTGCTCACCCCGTCGCAGACCGTCGGCCCGTACTTCTCCATGCGGCTGCCCTGGGCGGAGGGGCCCTACGTGGTCCCGGAGGGCACGCCCGGCGCGATCACCATCTTCGGCCGTCTGTACGACGGGGCCGGCGCGCCGATCCCGGACGGGCTCATCGAGACCTGGCAGGCCGACCCGCAGGGCCGGTTCGCCCACCCCGCCGACCCGCGCGGCCCGATTCCCGACGGCGACAAGGCGTTCCGCGCCTTCGGCCGCGTACCCACCAACCACGATGGCAGCTTCAAGCTCATCACGCTCAAGCCGGGCGCGCTGCCGTTCGGCGACGGCCGGACCGAGGCGCCGCACATCGACGTGTCGGTCTTCTCACGCGGGATGCTCGACCGCACCGTGACCAGGATCTACTTCCCGGACGAGACCGAAGCCAACCAGGCCGACCCGGTGCTCGCGGCCGTCCCGGCCGAGCGCCGGGCGACGCTCATCGCGGTGCCGGCCGGCGACGGCATGCTCCGCTTCGACATCCACCTGCAGGGCGAGGACGAGACAGTCTTCTTCGACCTGTAGCCGTCGCGCTCGTTCGCTGATCGCGGAGGATCCGGGCCCCTGTCAGGGCCCGGATCCTCCGCGCAGACCAAATTCTTCGTGAGCTAGGCGCGGCGAGCAGGATAACAGCAAGAAGCGCTCCGGCGCACAGCCCGCCGCTGGCGTCCGAATCACTGCCGGCGTCCGAACCGGCCGCCGGCCCTCGACCAACCGGGAGTCCTGACGTGCCTGAGCCGACGCTGGCCTCATCGATCGAAGGGCCGGACGGCGCGCCCGTGCTGGTGCTCGGAAACCCCATCGGCACCACCGCCGACGTCTGGCAGCACCAGCTTCCGGTGCTGTCCCGGCATTTCCGGGTGCTGCGCTACGAGCACCGTGGCCACGGCGCAGCCGGCGCGCAGTCGCCGGCGCCGGCGGCCCGTACACCATCGCCGAGCTGGGCACCGACGTGCTGGCCACGCTCAACGCCGAGGGCATCGAGCGCTTCGCGTTCGCCGGGGTCTCGCTCGGCGGCATGACCGGCATCTGGCTGGCCGCCAACGCCCCCGAGCGGGTCACCTCGCTGGCCGTGCTGTGCGCCGCGCTGACCCCCATGCCGGACGCGCAGTCCTGGCACGACCGGGCTGCGCTTGTCCGCTCCCAGGGCATGGCCCCGATGGCGGCCATGGCGGTGCCGCGCTGGCTTACCCCCGGGTTCATGGCCCGCGAGCCGGCCCAGGTCGAGGCGGTCACCGCGATGCTGCTTGGCACCAGCCCCGAGGGCTACGCCGGCTGCGCCGAGGCGATCGCCGCACTCGACCTGCGCCCGCAGCTGCCCAAGGTAGCGGCGCCGACCCTGGTCCTGTCTGGGGCCGAGGACGTCGCCGCGCCGCCGTGGGTCGGCGCCGTCACCGCGCGCGGCATCCCCGGCGCCCGGCTGACGGTCGTCCAGGGCGCCTCCCACTTCGCGCACTTCGAGAAGCCGGGCCCGGTCACCGACGCCCTCCTCACCCACTTCCGCGCGACCCTGGGCTAACCGCTCGCCCCGTTTCACCCGCCGCGAATGAGGCATGTTGTCCCGTCGCGGGTGATCCTGCCCTCATGGCAGCACCGCACCGCGCTGCCTGGAAAGGGTGGAATCAGATGAGATCGAATCGGGCAAATGACACAAGTCAGGCAGCGGGCCCGAGGAAAGCCGACCTGGAAGCGGAAGCTGACGCGATCCAGGCCGGACCGGGCGGGTTTCTCGGCCCGGCGCTGGGCTGGCAGGCGACAATGGCCGTCGGGCTGATCACGGTCATCCTCGGCATCATCGTCACCGCCCTGCCGGAGCAGTCACTGAAGGTGATCGCCGTCCTGCTGGGCGTCCTGATGCTCATTTCCGGCATCTATCACTTGGTCAACGTGTTCGGCGGCGGCGAGCAGCAGCGGCTGTGGCACGGCATCGCCGGCCTGCTGTTCATCGCGGTCGGCGTGATCCTTATCCGCAACCTGTCGCTCACGCTGGCGTTCATCGGCCTGGTCATCGGCTTCACCTGGATCGTGCAGGGCGTGTCGCTGCTGCTGGCCGGGACCTCGGGACGCGTGCGGGCGCGCCCGGGCTGGACCGTGATCTTCGGCGTTATCAGCCTGCTCGCCGGCATCGCCGTGGTCGCGTCGCCCATCTCCTCGGTGACGGTGCTCGCCGTGCTGACCGGCATCTGGTTCATCGTCATGGGGCTCATGGAGATGTTCGCCGCCCTGGTGGTGCGCCACCAGCTCGGCAAGGAAGCCACCGTGCCCGGCGTCCCCGGGCCGCGCCCCGGCGAGGTCGGCAGCGACGCGCCGCAGACCCGCGCCCGGTAGCCCAGAACCAGCGAGCGTGCCGTCGTGTCACGGTGACGCAGAACGCTGCTCGCCGGCTGACGCGGCGTTGCCCCGCTGCGTCAGGGAGCCGTTGGCAGCCCGTTGAGCACCTGCGTGAGCTGCCGCTCGGTGTCGGTGGCCATCTTCTCGAACACCAGCTTCATGACCGGGCCGAGCAGCGCGGACGCCCCGCGCAGCGCCAGGTCGGCCCGGTAGGTGACCTGGGTTCCGGTGCCGTCCGGCTCTACCGTGATGGTGTCGGCCGACGTCGTGCCCTTGTTCTCGCCGATGAAGACGATCCGGTCGCCGGTCAGCTGGCGCAGCGTGTAGCTGAGTTCGGTGGTCATCCCGGCGAAGCGTGAGACGTTGCGCCACGTGGCGCCCTCCACGACCGGCCCGTCGTCGGTCCGCGTGCAGCTGACCGTGCCGGGGTCCCACTCCTCGGCGTGGCTGAAGTCAGACAGGTAGCTGATGACGGTCCGCGGCCCGGGGGCGACGCGGAACGACCTGGTGGCCGAGGGCATGGGTTGTTCCTCCTAAAAGTAAGCCCGCCTGCCGGGAGGCCGGGCCGGGCTGCCCCGGCCCGGGCTAGTGCGGCTGGCGCGGCTTCGGTTGCTGCGGCTTCGACGGATCCGCCTCCCCAGGCTGATCAAGCCCGGACTGCCCGGGCTGCTCCTCCGCCTGCGCCGACCGTACCCGCTTGCTGGCGTCCGATGCGGCCTCGCCCGCGGCGTCCTCCCCGAACCCGACGCCGATCGCCTGGTCGTCGCGGCGCTGCTCCTGGTACACCACCGAGGCGAGCACCCGCTTGTCGGCCTCGGTCGGCTCGTCGGCCAGCGGCAGCGCCCGCGGGTACAGCCCGCGCGACAGCACCGGGTTCAGCTCGGCCGCGTACATGCTCAGCTTGGCCAGCAGCAGCAGGAACGCCATGATGCCGATGACCGTGCCGAACGTACCGTAGGTCGCGTTGGTGTTCCTGACCTGGTGGGTGAGCAGCCCGGTGCCCACGGTGATCAGCGCGGTGAACGCGACACCGCCGAGGACCGCGCCTGGCAGCAGCCCGCGCGGGCCGATCTCCGTGGCGGTCAGCAGGTAGAAGCAGGCGAAGTACAGCGCGGCGTTGAGAATCAGCAGCCCGGCGATCACCGGGACGCGGATCGCCCAGTTGTCCGTGCCGCCGTTGACGTAGGTGGTGACGGTGGCGTTGATGAGGAACGCGAAGCCGATGGTAAACAGCGCGGCGAGGCTGCGCCCGAGCCGGGGCAGGAAGTCAGTGCGCGCCACCTGCGGGATGTTCCACACGGTGGCCATCGCTAGCTGCGCGGTCTGGGTCACGCCCTGCGCGCCGTACAGCAGGCCGAGAAGGCCGATGATCAGGCCGACCGTGCTGCCCTGCAGCCTTTCCTTGCTGGTGGGGCTGACGGTGAGGTCCTGCCCGATCACGGGGAACTGCTGCAGTGTACGGACGATGCCGTCGCCGAGCGCCTCCGCGCCGATGAACCCCAGCACGGTCGTCACCACCAGCAACAGGGGGATGATCGCGGTGAACCCGTACCAGGCCAGCGCGACCACCACCAGGTTGGCCCGGTCGTCGCCGAACTTCTTGTTCACCGCATAAGGCACGCCCGCCCACTTGTGCCGACGCTGCCATCCGTCTGCCGCGCCCACGGCCCGCCGCGCGGTGTCCACCGGGTTCACCGGGCGCTCCCGTTCGCAGCTGTCATACCCACTGCCCGCTGTTACCCCAGGTCCGCGCGGCTAATCCCGTGGCTGGCGAGAGGAGCTGGCCGGGGCGGGGACCACGCGCCCGTTCATGATCAGGAAGACGCTCAGCGGGGGGCGGGGGAGCGGCGCCGCGCGCTACGCGGCTGCGGCGGCCTGCCTCCCCATACCGACGGTGACGTCGCAGATCACCGGCGCCGTCGCGGCCGGCGGCGCGGCCCGCACGCCCTGGCGCAGCAGCGCGGCCGTCACCGTGCGCGCGAGCCACGCGTCGCCGGCCGCGTCCGGGTGCAGGCCGTCGCGGGCGCGGGTGTACCGCCACCGGCTGGCCAGCGGGTCCATGATGATGACCCCCGGGTCGGCGGCGGTGCCCGCGGTCACGATGGCCCGGTCGATCCCGCGCAGCGCGGGCGAGCCGTCCGGCGAGCTGGAGAACGTGGTCAGCAGCGCGATCCGGGCGCCGGGCGCGGCCGCGCGGATCTGGGCGACAGTCGCGCTGACCCGCTGCCGCTCAAGCGCGGGCGCCACGCCCACGTCATCGTGCCCGGCCTGCACGATCACCAGCGCGGGCCCGAGCCGGCGCAGCCCCTCCGCGCGCAGCATCTGCGCCATCGGGCCGCGGCCGCTGCCGCCCGGCTTGACGTCAGCCGGCCCCGGGGACGCCCTCGATGACCGCGTTCCAGCGCAGCAGCCGGGCCACGCCGACCGCCCAGGACAGCTCCGGGTCGCCCGGGCCGGAACCTGCCGTGTAGGAAGCGCCCACGATCGCTACGGTAGGTAGCCGGTCCGGCTGGCGGGCGATGCGCGACTCGCAGACGGCAAGCGGCGCGGCCACGGTGAGCAGCGGCGCCCGTGCCGCTCCGGGGCGCGGCTGTGCGGGCGTCCCTGGCTTGGGCGGTGTGAGCTGGACGGACGAGACGGCACGCGCGTCCGCCGCCTCGCGGGCGTCTATGCCAGCCCACAGCGACAGCGCGAGGCAGCACGCGATCAACGCTCCCCCGACCGCCGCGATCCGTGCTTGACGGCGCTTGACCACGCTTCACAGTGTGTGGTTATCTCAGTTTTCGCGCAATAGCTGCCGAACGTCCTTTTTATACCTGACATCCGGTCTGTCGGGCGTACACTCCGGCGGTAGTCGCCAGAAAGCAACGAGGGGTTTCTGCCATGACCGAATACCTGATCGCGGCCGTCCTCTTCGTGGCCATCTTCACGACGCTCGTGTACCTGTGGAAGCGCGAGCACGGCTAGCCGTATCCCCCGCCGCACCGGGCGCCCGGGTGCGGGCCCCCTGGCTGACGGCCGGTAAGCATGATGAACGGGCGCGGCATCCCCGCTGGTCCGCCCCATTCCCCGTCCCGGCGGGGGAGGCGGGCCGGGTGGCGCCGTCGTCTCCGCCCGGTGCCGCTGACGGCCGCGGGCGCGTCAGCCGTCCAGGTCCGCCTCGGCTCGCAGCCGCGCGATCCGGCGCACCTGGAGGAACTCCAGCACCGTGTCATCGCGGTGGAAGTCGACGATGAAGCTCAGCGCCTCGAGCAGCAGCGAGGGCGCGAGGCTCGTCGCGTACGTACCGTCCCCCTGGCGCACGTCGAGCACGTTAATCAGGCTCAGCGCCTTCACCGCCTCGCGCAGCGAATTGCGGGACAGCCCCAGTTCGGCCGCCAGGTCCGCTTCCCTGGCAGCTTCTCCCCCGGCCGCACCCGGCCAGAGAGGATCATCTGCTTGATCTTGTCGATCGCCTCGTCGGTTAGCGCCACGAGCCCGCCCATATTCCGCCGATCCCGTACCGCCGCGCAGCCGTCGCCGCCGAACACCGCCGACCGCTCCTTCGCAGAAAGCCCCGCGACCAGCGACGCGGCGAGCGCGTATACGCCCGCATAGTCGCTCGCGAGCAGGCACACCGGCCAGTCCGACCCGAACATCGCCCGTGCCGCTCCGAACGCGCTCAGCACCACGTCGGCGACTGGCGCGAAGTCCCGCACCGCGCAGCCCCGGGCGGCGCCTCGGTCACCAGCCCGGACAGCTTGCAGACCGTGTTCGGCAGGGCGGCGAACTCAGCGAATCGACGCGGCCGACCCGTCCGAGGCTCCCGGTGCCGATCCGCGGCTTGCCCGCGTGGTCGAGCACCATCGTAAGCTCCGGTACGGCCGCCGCCGCGTAGCGGGCCGCAGGTAGCTGGCGAGGCACGACGATCTGGTCGTAGCTCAGGCCAGCCGCCGCGACCGCGCGCAGGCCGCGGATTCACGTTCGGGCGGCGCAGCCAGTCCGGATCCGGCTCGGCCTGCACCTGGTGCCTGATGCCGACCAGGTACTCGCCGCCCGGTTCGGCGCGCGAGCCGGGCGAGCGCGTCCGCGACGCCCGGGCTCGTCAGGTCAGTCCAGCCGACGACGCCGGCGACAGCGAAGACCCTGCGGCCACCGCCAGCATTTCCGGAGTCTCCTGCGCGACCGTCACGGTCTGCACCATAACGGTCACCTCGACGCCGGCCGCCGCCGCGAGCGGCGCGGCGCCGAGGCGTTCGAAGGTCTCAAGCGCCGCGGCCAACTGGGCACGGGAATCGGCGGTGCCACGGCTGCGGCGCAGGTGCTCGCCGTAGAGGAGCTGCACGCGGGCGTAGTCGAACGGGTAGCGGGCGGCGTCGGGAACCGCCAGAGCCTGGTCGAACAGCCTGGTGGCCTCGTCGCCTGACGCGGTGAGCGCGGTGGCCCCGAACTGCAGGAGTGCAAGCCGGGGATCGCCGCCAGGTCCGCGTCGGTCATGGCGGCGACGTGGGCCCGCGCCTCCGTTCCGCGCCCGGTCCTGGTCGCGGCCTCGACCAGGTCGAAGGCCGTCCACAGCGCGATCGGGACATCGCGAGAGCCAGTTCGCCGGGACACCGCGGCTGACCGCGGTGGCCTAGCCGGTAGGGATGGGTATGCCAGCCGCCGGTGACCGCTGGCAGACTAGCCGGTAGTCCAATTGTATAAGATTTGTTAGAGGTAATATGTTAATATATGTTTTTTGATTAATTAGTATCAGCGTCATCGAAATCACCGCGGCCGATGGCCGAACAGCACCAGCTCGCATGGCGGTCAGCATTGCGATCGCGCTCCACGCCGTGCACCCCGCGCGGCAGTGCCCAGCCGATGACGCTGATCGTACGCGAGTGCCTGGCTCGTGGAGTGGTCGCCGCGCACAGCCGCGAGGGCGGCCAGGGCGTAGCGGAAGTACCAGGCGAAGAACGGGTAGCCGTGCTCACGGCAGACCATCAGGCCCTCGTCGGCCAGCTGCTCCGCTTCTTCCCACTGCCCGGTGTGGATGTCGTCCACGCACAGGTGGATCAGGGCGCCCAGGTGACGGCGGGCCGGGCCGCCACGACGTCCCTGCGCGACGACCTGCCAGGTGGCTGGCCGGATACTGCCCATGCGGTCGAAGTCAAGATCTCGGGGGCGACAGCCGGCCGAGCACCTCGTAGACGGGCTCCCACAACTCTGGCCGGCCCCCGAGCCAGCTGATCTTGGCCAGGCTGATCAGCGCCTCGCCCAGGCCGCGATCGCGGCCGTCGTAACCGTGGTCGACGCTGCGGATCGCCCCGGCGAGCAGGCGGTGGGCGGTCGTAAGGTCACCGTCGCTTTCGAGCAGCAGGAAGGCGGCGGCGGTCGCGGCGTGCAGCGAGCCGCCCAGCTCCGGATCGGACTGGCGTGCGTCCGCTAGCAGTGCCGACGCACGGCCCGTCTCGCCGACCCCTTCCGCCCCGATGTAGGCGGCTTCGGCCAGTCGGCGGCCCCGGCTTGCCGCCTCCGGGCTCAGCTCCGCGGCGCGGATCAGCGCGGCGATCGCACCAGCGGCATCACCCCGGCCAAGGAGGCAGTGCGCGACCTGCTCAAGCAGGCCAGCCAGCTCCTCATCGGGCCCGGTGACGGCCCTGGCCAGGTGCCATGCTCGTTGATCGGGCCGGTCCCGCCAGAGTTCGGCCAGCTCGCGGTGGGCCGCGCGGCGTTCGCTTTCCGTCGCGAGTTCCACCACCGCCGCCCGGGTCAGCGGATGCCGGAACTCCAGTCGGAGGGGGCTTCCGCGGCCAGTCGACCCGGCCGCGGCGGCGCGGCAGCCGGCCGAGGAACACGTTCTCGGCGACGGTGAGTTCGGGCACGATCATCGAGTGCTGGATGCACCGTGGCGAGCCGCTCGCGCCACGCGTGCACGGCGCCGGCCGGCGGCGCCGGTTCGCCGCCGAAGGTGACCTCCCCCGCGTCCGGGCGCTGCAGCCCGGAGAGGATGGAGACCATGGTGCTCTTGCCGGCGCCGTTGCGCCCGACCAGGCCCAGGCAGCGGCCGGGGGCGAGCGCGAGGTCCACGCCGCGCAGCGCGCGGGTCGAGCCGTAGCTCTTGTGGATCCCGCGCGCCGCCACCGCGGCCCGGGCGTCCTGGTCAGTGTGCACGTTGTCCACGTTCACGTTGGTGCTCGAATCCCTCCCGGTCGAACCCTCGGCGCGTCAGGAGCTCGCGCCGCTGGAGCAGACGCCGCCGTGCGCGGCGCCGTAGACGTTGCCCCACAGGCTGGCGTCGGTCACCGGGGTGGTGGTGAGCGCGGCGGGCAGGCTGTCGACCGGCGAGCTCAGGTTCAGGGTGAGCGCGGTGGCGGTGACGAAGGGCGCGACGATCGGGTCGGCGAGGTTGGTGTCGCCGTTGTACGAGACGTTCTGCAGGGTGGGCGCGCCGCCGCCGGGCTGGCCGACGCGTCAGCTTCACGCCCTTGGCCGCGTCCACCGCGTACTGCAGCGCGTACTTGGCGTACAGGTCGGCGGGCTGGGACTGGGAGGCGTCCAGGGTGCCCTGCTGGATGTCGCACATCTCGAAGGCGACGCCGTCGTCGCTGACCGTGATGATGTGGTTGGCCGCGCCGACCTTGCCGTAGCCCTTGGACTTGAGCAGCGGCAGGATGCCGGTGTCAGGGCTCGACCACTGCGAGTAGATCGCCTTGAGCTGGCCGCCGTAGGCGTTCAGGGCGTTCTGCGCGTCGGTGACGGCGGTGGACTCGGTCCACGCGGTCGGGTCCTTGAGCAGCTTCACGCCGGGGTCGTTCTGCTGCATGCAGGTGTCGAAGGCGTTGGTGCGGTCGGCGCCGTTCGAGGAGGTCAGGTCGCCTTCGTCCAGCGGCGCGAGCTCAAGCTCGGACAGGCCCGCTCGAAGAAGATCTCTTGTCCCGAGCGCAGTGCGCCGAGGAAACTCACCCCGCCGCCCGCCAGCCGGCGCGTCACGAAGCCGAGTACGGCCGCGCTCGCCCGGTCCAGCCACGGCAGGTCGTCGACAACCACCAGGACCGGCCGGCTGGCCGCGGCCCGGTTGAGCACCTCAACGGTGGCGTTCGACACCGTGAGCCGGTCCGGTGCCGCGCCAGCCGAAACCAAGCGCCACCTCAAGCGCCTCCTGGTAGGCCGGGCACACCCGGGCGAACTCCGCGCGCAGCGGCAGCAGGACCTGGTTGAGCGCGGCATAACTCAGGCTGGCCTCGAACTCGGTGCCTGCTGCCCGCAGCACCTGGAAACCCGCTGCCGACGCGAGCCGCGCGATCGCCGTCTTGATCGCGGCGAGGCCGAGGATCTCGTCCGGGCTCGTCGGCTCCTCGACCCAGTAAGGGTTGTACGGGGCGAGCGCGGCGATCGACGACTGCGGCCTGGGCGACGCCCCAGCGCTGGTTGGCGTCCACCGCGATCCGGATGTCCGGCCCCACGACCTCCCTGGCCAGGGCCAGGCGGCGGACGTCGTCGTCGACATCGGCGCCGACCTTGAGCTTGATCTGCGTGAAGCCGTCCGCGACCGCCTGCCGCGACAGCGCGGCCAGCTTCTCGTCGGAGTAGCCGATCCAGCCAGGCGTCGTGGTGTACGCGGGGTGGCCCTTGCTCTCGAGCGGCGCGATCCGCTCGGCCTTGCCGGCCTGCGCGGCGCGCAGGATGCCGAGCGCCTCGTCCGGTGTCAGCGCGTCTTCCAGGTAGCGGAAGTCGACGAGCGCGACGATCTCTTCGGGGGTCATGTCGGCGAGCAGCCGCCAGACCGGCTTGCCGGCGACCTTGGCGGCGAGGTCCCAGGCGGCGTTGACGACCGTGCCGATCGCCATGTGCATGACGCCCTTCTCCGGGCCTAGCCACCGGAGCTGGCTGTCGCCGATCATGCTGGCGCTGAACGCGCCGAGGTCGCCGACGATGTCGGCGACGTACTTGCCGACGACGTGCTGGCGCAGTGCGGCGATCGCGGCGACCACGACGTCGTTGCCGCGCCCGATCGTGAAGCACAGGGCCTCGCCCGCGAGGTCTTCGGCATCGGTGCGGAGCACGGCGTAAGCCGCCGAGTAGTCCGGGTCGGGGTTCATCGCGTCCGACCCGTCGTGCTCAAGCGAGGTCGGGAAACGGACGTCGTAGCAGTCGAGCGCGACGATTCTGCTGCCTGTCCCGCGGGCGGCGGCGTCGGGCGCCGCCGGGATCGTGGCGGGCTCTGCGGGCTGCACCTGCGTCACTTGCGCTCCTCGGAGTGAGAAACATCGGATCTATTGATCGGATGTTTACATCTGCAGGCATGCCGGGCGCAAGACGTTCGTTACGGGAAAATTTCCGTACCTATGCGCACGTAAGTGACGATCCGCGGTCTCACCGGAGGACCGGGTCTTTACAGAACGCCTTCGATGGCCGTATAAACCAGATCATCCGATGTTACGGCACCGTGAAACGCGTCGGGCTGGCAAACCAGCCGGCTCGGCGCGACGCCGGTACCTGGTGCATCGGATCATCAAGGCGGCACCGAAACATCGGATCACGACTAGGGCAGCTCGCCGTAACGCTGCCGGCACTCGCACTCGCCGTGGAGGCTTCTGTGTCACTGAGTCCGCCGTCCTCCGTCCGCACCCAGCATCATCCCCGCCGACACGACACCGCCGCTCGCGGCGGCTCGTCGCGGGTCTCGCCGCCCTGCTCGCCGCCATGTCCGGCCTGGCTCATCGCGGGCGCGCACGCGTCCGCGCACGCGAGCACCACGTCGTCCGTCCGCCACGACGCGCCTGGCGGCAACGGCTCCTTCGACCTCAGCCCCGACGGCGTGGTCAGCCGCGACGACATCGTGCTCGGCGCGCCGAACATCAACCCGACGCAGTCCATCCCGATGGGCAACGGCACGCTCGGCGTCGCCGCCTGGGCGGCGAACGGCTTCACCGCCCAGCTCAACAGGTCCGACACGATGCCCGCCCGTAAGTCGCCAGGGCAGGTCAACATCCCGGGCCTCTCCGTGATCTCGCACGCGTCGAACTTCACCGGCAGGCTCGACCTGGCCGACGGTGTGCTGGAAGAGTCCGGCGGCGGCATGTCGATGAAGGCATGGGTCTCCACCGCCAAGGACGAGATGATCATCGACGTCACGGGCGCGAACCCCAGCCTGGCCCAGACGGCGTCGATCAACCTGTGGTCACCCCGCAACCCGACCGCCGCGGTCAGCGGCAAGGTCGGCACGCTCGCCGAGACCTGGGCGGACAACTCCGGTTTCGGCGCCAGCGGGCAGACCTTCGGGTCGCTAGCCGCGATCACCGCGGGCGGGCGGGATGTGCAAACCTCCGTCACCAGCGCCACGAAGATCACGACAACCTTCAAGCCGAACGCCGACGGTGACTACCGTGTCGTCGTCGCCGCCCCGCACTGGGCGGGCGGCACCGCGAAGGACACCGCCTCGGTGACCGCGACCAAGCTCATCGGCAACGACGCCAACACTGCGGAAAACGCCCTGCTGAACAGCCAGGACCGCTGGTGGGGCAGCTACTGGGCGCACTCCGGCCTGGTGGAGATGAGCTCCTCCGACGGCAGCGCCGCCTACATCGAGAACCTGCGGACCCTCTACCTGTACGACGCGGCGGCGGCATTCTCGACGACCGGCACGAATTACGGCAGCCAGGCCGGCGAGGCCGACATGTTCGCCTGGAGCCAGGACAAGCAGACCTGGAACCCGAACGACTACTGGATCTGGAACCTCCGCGGGGAGATCTCCGCGAACATGAGCTCCGGCAACTACCAGCTCAACATGCCGATCTTCAACATGTACATCGCCGACCTGTCGAACATCGAGGCGTGGACCAAGGCGCAGATGGGCGGCCTGCCCGGCGCGTGCGTGCCCGAGACCATGAGCTTCAACGGCAACGGCTACTACGGTGACGGCCCCGCCGCCTCGAACGCTTCGTGCGCCCTGGCGGCCTCGCCCAGCTACAACGCCGAGGACATCAGCAGCGGCCCGGAAATGTCCCTGTACATGTGGGAGAACTACCAGGGCACCGGCAACCTCGCCTTCCTGAAGAAGGCGTTCCCGTTCATGGAGGCGACCGCCCAGTTCCTGCTCGCCTACCAGAAGGTCGGCTCGGACGGCCTGCTGCACGCGGTCGCGAACGCGCACGAGACCCAGTGGGCGGTCCAGGACCCGACCACGGACATCGTCGCCGACCAGACGATTTTCCCGATCATCGCTGAGGCCGCGAAGCTCGTCGGCGACCAGACGAGCAAGGACCCGCTGCTCAACCAGTTCGCGGCGGCCATCAAGCAGATCCCGCCGTACCCGCGTACGGACGACGCACCAGGACGCAGCTGCTCAACCCCGACTACACGCCGGCGGAAACGCAGGCGGCGGACGCGACCGGCACCGACATGGTCGGGATCTCCTACCAGCCCGCCGCCACCAGGTGGAACGGCGAGAACATCGAGCTCGAGCCGCTGTGGCCCTGGGACCAGGTGAGCGACCAGGACGCGAACCTGTTCGCCCTGGAGCAGCGCAGCTACACCCACCGGCCGAACGTCGGCGGCAACGACTGGTCCTACGACGCCGTCGACGCGCCCGGCTCGAGCAGCCATCCCAGGTGGAAAGCGACCTGATCTCGGCGACCGAGAGCCACCAGGTCTACGACAACGGCCTGGCCGACATCGGCAGCACGGTCGGCTTCCAGCCGTACCAGGAGCAGTCGGCGAACGTCGCGGCCACGGTCGACGAGGCCCTCGCCCAGGACTACGACGGCATCATCCGGTTCGCGCCGGCCTGGCCGACGGACTGGAACGGCAGCGGCACGGTCTACATCGAGCGGGGTGACAAGGTCGACGTGCAGGTCGAGAACGGCCAGCTCGTCACCGCCGCGATCCAGGCGGCCACCAGCGGCCAGCTCACGGTGAAGAGCCCGTGGCCCGGTCAGCAGGTCGACGTCGTCTCCGGCAGCGGCGCGCACCAGGTGATCACGCGGACCACGACCAGCGACACGTTCACCTTCCAGGCGCGCGCCGGCCAGTCCTACCTGGTCGAGCAGGCGGCCGCGCCAACGACGAAGCTGCCGTTCGCGCCGGTCACCGGCACCGCGGCGACGACCGACAAGCACCTCGGCAAGGTCCAGATCGGCCTGGACCCGGCCGGCGCTGCCGCCACCGCGACCGTCGGCACCGTGCTGGGCAGCACCAACACCAGCTACGGCGTGACCCAGACCGACTACGCCGGCACGGACGAGTCCGCGCAGACCACGGCGTCCGACGTGGCCGGGTTGTCCGCGCGCACCACGAGCGGGTCAGCGGCCGAAAACGACATGTACTTCAGCATCGACCCGTCCGTGGCGGCGACGTCCAGCTACAACGCGACCGTCAAGGTCTCGTACTACGACTCGGGCACGGGCACGGTCGCGCTGCAGTACGACAACGGGGCCAAGGACCCGGATCACACGGCCGGCACGATCACGCTGACCGGCAGCGACACGTGGAAGACCGCGACGTTCACGATCTCCGGCGCCTACTTCGGCGGCCTGGAGAACGCGGGCGCGGACTTCCGGCTCGACGCGCAGCAGCCGATCACCGTGCACAGCGTCGGGCGTGTCGGTCACCGGCCCGGCGGTCCCGGCGACGACGGAGTTCCCGCCGCGCCGGCGATCACCACGCCCAAGGGCGGCCAGACGATCAAGCTCGACGGCTCGATCTCCGGCACGTCAGAGCCCGGCGCCTCGGTCACCGTGAACGAGGGTTCGACCGCGCTGTGCACGGGCACCGCGTCCGACAGCGGAGTCTGGTCGTGCGCGCCGGCGAACGGGCTCACCTCCGGCAAGCAGACCATCACCGCGACCGCGACCGACCCGACCGGGTACGCCAGCGGCGCGTCGGCCGCTTCCTCCGGGCTGATCAGCAGGGCGGCGGCCAGGTGCCGGGCCTCCCAGCTGGCCCGCCGCCCAGGCCAGGCCGTGCGCCAGCCCCTCGGTGGTGGCCGCGTGCAATGCGCCGTCGGCGTACCGCCAGGGCACGTCGGTGCCGTCCGCGGTGAGCCGGTCGTGCTCGTAGTAGGTGGCGGGCACGTCACCGCGACCCGCCTCGTACCCGGAACCCTCGTTCCCGGCGGCCTGGTTCCCGACGGCCTGGTTCCCGACGGCCTGGTTCCCGACGGCACCGCGCAGCAGGTCGCGCACTTGCGCGGGCACCGGGCGGGGCTCGCCGGCCGCGGCGACCGCGCCGGCGGTCTCCTCGCTGGCCAGCGGCAGGTCGAGCAGGTCGGCCAGCCGGGCCGCGTGCCGGTAGGGGGCCAGGATCAGCGGCTGGTCCGCGACCAGCGGCCACAGGTCGGGCGCGTCCAGTACCAGCACGTCGTCGGCGTCCGCGACGGTGACCGCGTCGCCGGCGACCGCGCGCAGCCGGGCCGGCGGGGTGACCGCGTCCGCGGCCAGCCCGTCCTCGGTGGCCAGCGCCGTCCACACCGCCCGCAGCTGCGCCCTGCTCACCGGGCGGTCCCGGTCGGCCAGCCGGGTGAGCAGCTCGTCCGCCCCGCCCGGCTCGGCCAGCAGGTCGGCGAGCGAGGCGCGCACGCCGAGCGCCCGCGCGACCGCCGGGTCGCCGAGCAGCCGGGCCAGCCCCGGGCCGCCGTCCGCGGCGTCGCCACCGTCCGGGCCGCCGTCCGGCGCGCCGATCTCGTCGTAGAGCCCGGCCAGCAGCGGGTCGGAGCCGGGCAGTCGCAGGTCGCCCGGCCGGCGCCCAGCCAGGACCAGGTGGCGGCGCAGCCACCAGGCGGTGTAGGACGGGACGTCCGCTGACCGCCCGTCCGGCAGCCGGAGCCGGGCCGGCCCGGTGAGCGCGGCGCGCAGCGGCGGCCTGGTCAGCAGCTCCAGGGCCTGGGCCCAGCGGCCGGGGTCGACCAGGTCGAGGTCGCGCACGGCGATGAACTCGTCCGCCACCGGCGGCAGCGGGACGGCCGCGAGCGGGCCGCCGTCACCGTCCGGCAGCCGGTCGCGGGTGTCCGCCGCCCAGGCGGCGGCGCCGTCAAGCTCCAGGTCGGCGAGGCCGTCGTCCAGGGCCACGTCCGCCGCCGTGAGCAGCCCGAACGTGGCCAGCGCGCCCGCCGCCGCCAGGGTCCGCTCGTCGTGCCTGGCGGCCAGGTCTGGGCTGATCGTGCCGAAGGGCGCGTCGTCGGCGATGACCCCGGCCAGCGCCGACCCGGGCAGCAGCAGCTCGCCGGCCGGGTACCAGTCGCCGTCGTCGCCGGGCAGCGCCAGGTCGGCCAGCCACGGGTACTCGCCGGGCTCCGCGTCCACCGCCGCGACCAGGCCGAGCACCGCCTCGGCGACCTGGGCCGGCCCGTCGTCGTCGTAGTAGGCCTCGGCCGCCTTGTCGTAGGACGCGGCGACGGCGGCCCGGGTGGCCGGGTCCTCCAGCACGCCGCGCGGCGTCGCCTCGGCCGCGCCCAGCCGGGCCAGCAGCGGGTGCGCCGCCTCCGGGTGCACGAAACGCAGCCCGAGCACGGCGAACCGGCCGGGGTCGGGCAGGCCGGGCCCGGGCAGCAGCAGCCCGCGCGGCCCGCGGACCTGCCGGCCGTCGGCGAGCGGCACCGGCAGTGCGCCGAGCTCGCCGCGCTCCGGTGCGGGCACGCCGTCCAGCGCCGCGTACAGGCCGCGCCACCAGGCCGGCGGGCGGGCCAGCCCGGCGACGGTGTCGGCCAGTTCGGCCAGCGACATGCGGCGCACCCCGAGCACCGCCCAGGCCGGGTGCCTGGCCGGCCCGGCGACCAGGTCCGGCAGCGCCGGCGCCAGCCAGGCGGCCAGCCCGTCCGCCTCGGTCGCCAGCAGCACCGCGTCCCGCGGCCGCACCCGCCCGGGCGCAGCGGGGTCGGCCGTCACGGCGGGCAGGAACGGCACCGCGGGCAGCCGGGCCGCGATCGCGCCCGCCAGCTGCGCGTCCAGTTCTCCCCGGCCGACCGGGCCGGGCACCAGGTCGAGCAGCCCGGGCCCGGGGGCGAGGGCGGGCAGCAGGCCCGCGTAGGCGTCCGCCGCCCGCTCGACCAGGAAGTCGGTCAGCGGCCCGTCGGCCACGTGCCGCCGGTCCGGGCTGAGCGGGAACGAGGCCAGCAGCAGCGCGGGCAGGCTCAGCGGCTCGTCGGTCGGCGTGGGCGCGTGCACCACGGCCGCGACGCCCGGCGCCGACCGTCCCGTCGGCACGTCCGCCGACGGCCGGCACCGCCCAGCGGACCGACCACGAGGTCCGGCCGCGCTCCTCGGCGGGGCGGCCGGCCAGCAGCGCCGGGTCGAGTTCGCCGCCGGCCGCGGCGACCCGCCACTGCGCCGGCACCCCGTCCGCCGTGATCACCGACCGGTCGCCGTCGTGGACCGCCGTCAGCACCCGGGTCACGCCGCCCGGCGACGATCTCCGCCCGCGCCAGCGCGGGCAGCGCCAGCAGCAGCGCCGGCCCGGTCTCGGCCAGCAGCCGGGTGACCAGCGCGACAGCCGCGTCGTCGCGCAGCGGCAGCTCCACCGCCGTGTCGAACCCCTCGGGCACGGTGTCGCCGGGGCCGGCCGCCGGGGGAGCGGCGGCGCCGTCCGCGGCGCGGCCCGCCGTGCCCGCGCCCGCGAACGGCAGCCGCAGCACCGGCACGTGGCCGGACCGCGCCGCCAGCTCGCCGGCCAGCGCCGGCATGGCCCGGACCAGGTCCCGGGTCCGCGCCCGCGACCAGCTGACGCGCCCGCCGCCGAACGGATGCGCGGGGTGTCGCTGACCGCGACGACCGCCGCGAAGCCGACGCCGAACCGGCCGACCGCGCCGCGGCCGCGTCGTCCCGCTTGCTCGACGCCCGCAGCGTGGACAGCGCCTCGACGCCGGCCGCGTCCAGCGGCGCCCCGGTGTTGGCCGCGACCAGGACCCCGTCGCGCAGCGTCAGCCGCAGCCGCCCGGGCACGCCGGCCCGGGCCGCCGCGTCGGCCGCGTTCTGCGCCAGCTCCACGATGACCCGGTCGCGGTACCCGCCGAGCGCGTAGTCCTCCTCGGCGTTGGCGTCCTCGCGGAACCGGCCGGCGACGCCGTCCAGGCGGCGAGCACCCGCTCGCGCAGCCCGGCGGTATCGAAAGGATCGGCCAGCCCAGTCACACAGCGACCTTAGTGCACACCGCTGCGGGGCACTCCGTCCCGCCGCAAGGTGCCCCCTGACACCGCGCTCCACCCGTAGACTCATGGCATGGCCAGGTACTTCGACATCCATCCGGCCAACCCGCAGCGCCGCGCCATCGCCCAGGTGGCCGAGATCGTGCGCGGCGGCGGTGTGATCGCCTACCCGACCGACTCCTGCTACGCGCTCGGCTGCCAGCTCGGCAACGCCGACGGCATCAAGCGGATCCGGGCGATCCGGCAGCTCGACGACCGGCACCACCTCACGCTGGTGTGCCAGGACTTCGCGCAGCTCGGCCAGTTCGTGCACGTGCCCAACCGGGTGTTCCGCGCCATCAAGGCGGCCACCCCCGGCAGCTACACCTTCATCCTCGGTGCGACGAAGGAGGTGCCCCGCCGCCTCCAGCACCCGGGCAAGAAGACGATCGGCGTGCGCATCCCCGGCCACGTGGCCACCCAGGCACTGCTGGCCGAGCTGGGGGAGCCGCTCGTGTCGAGCACGCTGCTGCTGCCCGGCCGGGACGACCCGCTGACCCAGGGCTGGGAGATCAACGATGAACTCGGCGACGCCCTGGACGCGGTGCTCGACTCGGGTGACTGCGGCACCGAGCCGACCACGGTGATCGACTTCTCCGGCGACGAGCCGGAGATCGTCCGCTACGGCGCGGGCGACCCGGGCAGCTTCGAGTGACCGGCAGCCCGCCGCCGTCCGGCCCGCCGCTGTCCGCCCCCGGCCAGCCGGTGACGCTGGAGAACTGGCTCAGCCCCCCGTTCAACCGCTGGTCCTTCCAGCACGTCCGCGAGCTGATCCCGACCGCGCGCATCTCCCGGGGTGACGGCCCGCCCTGGCCGCTGCCTTCCGGCCCGGGCGGCGACCTGGAGGACCTGCGTTTCCCGGTCGAGCCGGGCGAGCTGGCCCCGGACGGCACGCTGACCGTCGGCGAGCTGCTGAGCCGCACCTACACCGACGGCTTCCTGGTCATCCAGCGCGGCCGGGTCGTCGCCGAGCGGTACTTCAACGGACTGCGCCCGGACGTGCCCCACCTGCTCATGTCGGTGTCCAAGTCGGTGACCGGCCTGGTCGCGGGGGCGCTGGCCACGGCGGGCCACCTGGACGTCACCGCGCCGGCCGAGGCCGTCGTCCCGGAGTTGCGCGGCACCTCCTTCGCCGGCGCCACCGTCCGTGACCTGCTCGACATGCGGGCCGGGACGCGGTTCCGCGAGGACTACGAAGACCCGCAGGCGCAGATCGCGGTCAGTGACCGGGTCTACGGCTGGGCACCGGACGACGGCACGCCCCGCCGGCCGGCGCCGTCGAGTACTTCGCCACGCTGGTAAACGACGGACCACACGGCGGCCCGTTCCGCTACCGCTCGATCCTCACCGACGTCCTCGGCCTGGTGCTTGAGCGGGCCGGCGGCCAGCGCTTCAGCGACCTTGTCGCCACCCGGCTGTGGCAGCCGATGGGGGCCGAGTTCGACGCCGACGTCACCCTGGACGCCCGGGGCAGCGCCACGGCCGACGGCGGGATCAGCGCCACCCTGCGCGACGCCGGCCGCATCGGCCTCCTCGCCCTCAACCGGGGCCGGGCCGGCGGCCGCCAGGTCATCGGCCGCGAGTGGTTCGACGACACCGTCCGGGGCGCGCCCGACGGCCCGCGGGCCTTCCGGGATGGCGACGGCGCCGGGCCCGGCTTCCCGGACGGCGCCCACTACCGCAACTGCTGGTGGGTCACCGACCCCGACCTGCCGTTGTACTACGCGGCCGGCATATTCGGCCAGTCAGTCTTCGTCCATGGCCCCAGCCGGACCGTGGTCGCCAAGCTGTCCAGCTGGCCCGCCGCGACCAGCACCCCGATGCGCCGCGCCACCATCGCCGCCGTCCGCGCCATCGCCGGCGCCCTGCAGCCGTCCTGACCGGCCCCAGCCGCCGGCTGCCGTTGCGCCCGGCCCCGCCGGTATGAATGTGCCAGCACTGTCGCCATAGGGAACTGCGTTGATACCCCCATGCGGCGACTGACGATCGAAGCCATTTACGACATCTGACCGGCAGCAAGCAGCCCGCCGGGCGCGTTACGCAGGCGCGCGCGAGCCGCTCGCGTCGGCCGGTCACCGAAGGCACATTCGAAGTTGAGCAGACTCGGTACCGTAGGGCTGATGACAAGGAACGAGGTACCGCTGGATGGCGGCAATATGAGCGCTGGCGTCGTCCGTGTGGGCGATACCGTGCGCCGCCCGGCCGGTCCGTGGACGCCAGCAGTTCATGCCCTGCTTGCTCATCTTCACGACGCTGGTTTCGATGGTGCGCCCCGGCCGCTCGGCGTCGATGAACATGGGCGAGAGGTCTTGGACTTTGTCCCAGGTGTTGTCGCCTGGCCCGACCACTTCGACCTGCTAAACGGCGATGACCAGCTTCACCGCGCCGCCCGCCTCGTCCGCGACTTCCACGACGCCATCGCCGATTTCACCCCTCCGCCTGGGGCGCGCTGGCAAGTGCTCATCCCAGCGGACGGCGATGAAATCATCGCCCACCACGACCTAGCCCCCTGGAACCTCGTCATCGGCAAGCGCAGGTGGGCATTCATCGACTGGGACACCGCTGCTCCCGGCACCCGCCTGTGGGACCTCGCCTACGCCATGCACGGATTCGCCCCGCTGAGCGCCAATCCTGCATTCCAGCGCGAAGACGCCAGCCGCCGACTCCGCGTCATCGCAGACGCCTACGGCCTCGCTGAACAGCAGCGGCTTGACATCATCCCCCTGCTCGCACGCCGCACGCAGGCCATGCATGATTTCCTGGCGCTGCGAAGCCGCCCGGGGCACGCAGCCCTGGTCGCGGCGGTGGCAGGAAGGGCATGGTGACGCCTGGCGAGCCGACGCCGTCTTCATCACCCAGCGCCAGGATGAATGGCACCGGGCTCTGCTCGGATAACGCCCGTCCTGTACGGGGGGCGCCCTCTCTCAGCGCGCGCGGCGGCTACTTGAGCGTTGCTACGAAGCCCGCCCATGTGAGGGCGTCGAACGCCAGCGTTCCGCGGTCACGGTCCGGTGTCCCGCACCAGGATCGTGGCCCGGTCGCGGCGATTTCCACGCAGTTGCCGTTGCTGCCGCTGTACTTGGACCGCCGCCAAGCGGCACGGGACAAGTCGGGGTTCGTCATCCCGTACCTCCTTCCAGTCATGTCTCCGAGGCGATTGCGGTGAGCAACGCCGCCGACGCGTCCAGCCCTGACGCGGCAGCGCGGAGATGTTCGAACATCAGGATATACCGGCGGATCTCTGCTTCCTGTTCCAGGAACAGGCCGCCCGCCGCGCTCTCGATGTAGGCGATGCTCGGGTCGTCCGCATCGGGGAAGTCGAGGATGACGAACGATCCGTCCATCCCGGGATGTGCGCCCGCGCCGTAGGGGATCACCTGGATCGTCACGTTCGGCAGCGACCGCGCCTCCAGCAGGTAGGCGGCCTGCTCGCGCATCACGCCGCGCCCGCCGACGAGGCGGCGGAGCGCCGATTCGTCCATGATCGCCCACAGCTTCGGCGCGTCGTCTTTACGCAGGATCGACTGGCGGCCGATCCGGGCTTCCACCCGGCTTTCAATTTCTTCCTCGCTCGCCGTCGGCAGCGTTCCGCGTAGCTGCGCACGCGCGTACGCCTCCGTCTGGAGAAGTCCCGGGACGAACAGCGACTCGTAGTTGGAGACCGACCTGGCCTGGACCTCAAAACCAATGCAGTGCGAGTAGACCTCCGGAAGCTCCGAGTGGTACGGCTGCATCCAGCCGCGCTGCCCGGTCTCACGCAGCAGGGTGATCAGCTCTGTCTTACGCGGCTCTGTCACCTCGTACAGGTCGTCGTAGCTGAATCAGCGTTGACTTCTGCGGTCGCTGCTGGGCGCTCTCCAGCCGGTACAGCGTGGACCGGTCCTTGCCTGTGCGCTCTGACACGTGTTCTTGGGTGAGCCCGGCAGCCTCGCGCAGCTCGCGGAGCTGCGCGGCCAGCCTCCGGAGTCGCACTGACGGGGAAGATCGCCTGCTTGGCATGGCGGGAGTCTCGCGCACGTGCGGCACTCGCCAACGATGTAAATGCATCTGTTGCATTTCCATTATGGCGGGTGCATCATTGGCGGAGTAGCAACCCCAGCTCGCTGCCGTCTGACCCTCAGCCCATCTGGGTCAGCGCGGCGGCAGGGCACCCGGCGCATGGCGTCGGCCAGCCGCCGCGCCGCGCCGGGTGCCCGTCCACTAAGCACGAACCGCCGCATCAGGCACAGACACGGGAACGCGCAATGTGCGCGGGCCGCCGGCGTGGTCCGCACGATGGTCAATGACGGGGCGCTCAAGCCGGGCCAGCCCGCGCCGAGCGGCGCGACCCTGGCCCGGCTCACCGGCTTCTCTGTCATTACCTGCCGCCGTGCGCTGCGGGAACTGATCGGGCAGGGGGTGCTAGCGCCCGGCCCCAGCGTGAACGCCCGGCCCCGTGTCGCGGGCCCCGGCGGGACGCCCGCCGTGAACGCTGCTGCCGTGGCACTGTCGCGGGCCCTCGGCGCTCGGCGGCGCGCCGCCGAGCTGACGCAGCCCGCCCTGGCTGCCCTGCTCGGCTGCTCGGTGTCCACCGTCGGTCACGCCGAGACCGGCCGGGCTTGGCAGGCCCGGCGGTTCTGGGAGCAGGCCGACGCGGTGCTTGACGCAGGCGGCGAGCTGGCCGCCCTCTACGACGCCTGCCGCGCCAGGGACACCGCCCCCCCGCCAGCCCGGGGCAGTCCCTGCGGGCAGCCCGCGCCGCCTGTCCCGACCCGGGTAACCCTGCACTGGTCGGACGGCACCGCCACCGACTGCCTGCCCAGCTTCCCCGCCTCGTAAAGGCAGACGCCGGCACCACCCTTGCCGCCCGCCCCGGAATCCTCGGCCCCCGGCCAAGACGGCTGGCACGACCACCAGCTCTGACCAAGCCCAACTCGAGACCCCCGCACCCGCAGGGGTATTAGCGCAACCCCGATGGCGACAGTGCTCACACGTCACCGCCCTGAACACGTCCCTCGGCTGCTTCGCTGATAACAGCAAGAAGCGCGCAGCGCAGGCGCAGCCACGGTCATGGGACGGTGCTGGCGTCGCCCGCCGTCGTTATTCGATACACGGTGTTAACCTGCGGCTCCGGTGAATCCCGGCGGTGGCCGAGCGGCGGCGGTAGCGTGTGCGCGTGACGTCCTGGGCTGATCACGCCATCCTGTGGCAGGTGTACCCGCTCGGCTTCACCGGCGCGGAGCGGCGGCGCTACCCGCACCGCGAGCCGGCCAGCACCGGCTGCGGCGCCTGGAGCCGTGGCTGGACTACCTGGTCGAGCTCGGCTGCAACGGCCTGCTGCTCGACCCGGTGTTCGCCGTCGGAGACCCACGGCTACGACACCGTCGACCACTTCCGGATCGACCCCCGGCTCGGCGACGCCGAGGACTTCGACGCGCTCGTCGACGCCGGCCACGCAGCGCGGGATCCGGGTGCTGCTCGACGGCGTGTTCAACCACGTCGGCCGGGAGTTCCCGCCGTTCGCCGGACGCGCTGGGCGGCGGCCCGGCGTCGCCCGCCGCCCACTGGTTCAAGCGCACGCCGCGACGGCTTCGGCTACCGCGGTCTTCGAGGGCCACAGCCAGCTGGTCGCGCTCAACCACGACGACCCGACGTGCTGTCCTACGTCGTCGACGTGATGACGTACTGGCTGGAGCGCGGCGTCGACGGCTGGCGACTCGACGCCGCGTACGCGGTGCCGGCGGCGTTCTGGAGCAAGGTCATGCCCGCCGTGCGGGAGCGGTTCCCGGACGCGTGGTTCGTCGGCGAGATGATCCACGGCGACTACGCCGGCGTACGCCGCGAGGCCGGCCTGGACTCCGTCACCCAGTACGAGCTGTGGAAGGCGATCTGGTCCTCGCTCGACGACCGCAACTTCTTCGAGCTCGACGCACGCGCTGCGGCCGGCACGACGCGTGCTCGACGGCGTCGCTCCCGTTGACGTTCGTCGGCAACCACGACGTCACCCGGCTGGCGACGGCGCTCAACGACGACCGCCACTTCTCGCACGCCGTCGCGGTGCTGTTCTGCCTCGGCGGCGTCCCCAGCGTCTACTACGGCGACGAGCACGGCCTGCGCGGGGTCAAGGAGGACCGGGCGGGCGGCGACGACGCGATCCGGCCCGCGTTCCCGGCCAACCGGCGGACCTGCCGCCCGACGGCTGGCCGTACTACCGCGCTGCACCAGCAGCTGATCGGGGTGCGCCGGCGCCACCCCTGGCTGGTCCGCGCCCGTACCGCCACCGAGCAGCTGACCGCGGCCGCGCTCGCCCTGCGGCTGCGCGGAGCGGGAGACGGCGAGCAGGCCCTGCTGCTGCTCAACGCCGGCGACGAGCCGTTCAGGTTCGTCGTGGACGCCGCCGGCCTCGCGGTGGCGGAGACGCCCGAGCCGGGCGCGGACCTGCCCGACCCGCTGCTTGTCGGGGCGCACAGCTGGACGATCCTGGC
>CAVVKP010000011.1:0-92053 GCA_963748785.1 uncultured Actinomycetota bacterium
GCACTGCGAGTGCATGGCTATGAGACGATGGCGCCGCGCAACTGCTTCGCGCACACCGACCTCATGCCGACCGTGCGGATGCTGTGGGCGCAGCGGCTGCGCTGGTACCGGGGCGCGTTCGAGTCGCTGCGCGACTTCGGCTTCCGCAAGCACATTCGCAGCGACATCGGCTGGCTCGCGTTCTCCCTGTGGGCCGCCGCCTCGCGCTGGCTGTTCCTCGTCGCGCTCTGGGCGTCGTGCTCTTTCAGGGCCGGGCATATGACCTTCTCGCCCTTCTTGCTTCCCCTTTTCGCCTTCGCCTCCGTCATCCGCATGGTGCAGGTCAAGGAACTCGGCTGGAAGTACGTCCTGCTCGCCGGCGTGATGGTCGAAGAGCTCTACTACGCCTTTTTCTCGAGGCCGTTGCTCTGTGGCGATCCGCCTACCTGGCGTTCTTCGCCAAGACCAGTGGCAGGTGGTGAAAACCGATGTTCCCAACCTCTCCCTCAATGTTCGCGTCGACGGTCATCCTTGCCGTCGGCGCGATGCTCACCATCGGCTTCGCGCTGATCTGGCTGGTCTTCGCCGCGACGCTCATCGTCAGCATGCTGGTCGCGATCCATCGCTCCATCCCCCGTGCGGAGCGCTGACGCGCTCCGCCGCATTCGTCCGTTCCTCTGGATCTCCCAATGCATCGAGCCGGGAGGGCTCTACCAAATGAAACGAACCGCAATTTCACTGTGCGTGCCGCTGCTGCTGGCGTTCGCGCCGTCTGCCATGGCGGCCGACGTCCCGATCACCAATGCCGGCGCCGAGAACCCCGTGAGCGCCGGCAACGAGGGCAACGGACTGGGGCCAGAGCGCGTGGGGCACCAACACCGTGCAGTTCACGCGTCCGAGCACCGGGGCCCACGGCGGCAACTACTCCCTGAAGGTGGAGATCGCCACCTACACCAACGGTGATGCCAAGTGGCTCCACGCCCCCGTGGCCGTCACGGGCGGCAAGTACTACAAGTTCAGCGATTGGTACAAGTCGGATGCGGACACCGCCGTGTCCATGTACTGGCAGACCGCGGCCCAGGTCAGCGCCGCGGAGGCGGGTACGTGCGAGACGACCGGCTTCGAGAGCGTCTCCTGCGGGTCGTGGTCGAACCTCGAGACGGGCGTCGAGCCGTCACCGTCGGGCTACAAGCACTTCGAGTCCGCCATCGACATGCCTGAGGGAGCTGTGCGGGCATACTTTGCACACTTCATCGCGCGCACCGGCTACCTGCAGACCGATGACTACGCGCTCGAGCAACTCGACAGCCCGTCCGGCTTCAAGCGCCCACTGGTGACGCTCACGTTCGACGACTCGACGCCGAACCTCTACGACTATGTCATCCCCGAGCTCGACAAGGTGGGATACAAGTCAACTCAGTACGTCGTGACGGGCGCCACGGGAGCGCGCGACGACAACGGCGTGCTCTATCAATGGAGCGCCGAACAGATCAAGGACGTGCACCAGCGCGGTCACGAGATCGGCTCGCACACCGAGTATCACCCCAACCTGGCCATGCCGGGCCCGACCTCGGTGTGCAAGGGCATGGACGCCGCGAACCTTCCTGTCTACACGGCGACGGCGGCGGGCGTGTGTCCCGCGGGGCACGAGCTGAAGACCGTGGCCGGCAGCTGGCTGCGACCCGTTCGGCGGCTCGGCGCTCTGCGGCTGAGGCCCGCGACGATCGGTTCGCCGAATCAGGATCTCGCCGCCACGACCCTGGCCCAGGAGCTGGGCGACTCCAAGAGGAAGCTCGAGAGCAACATCGGCTACGGCGTGCCGACCATCGCCTACCCATACGGGGCCTATGACTCCACGGTCCTCGCGGCGGAGAAGACGCTCGGCTACAAGGCGGGGCGCTCGGTCGACGAGGGCTACAACTCGAGGATCGGGATGAACCCGTTCAAGATCCGCGTCCAGAACATCCAGCATGCCGTGTGCCGGGACACCGCGACCGGTGTCGTCACCAAGGCCGGCGGCACGGAGGACGCGCCGACCTGCGGCGCCAATCAGACGATCACGGCCGACGTGACCACGACGCAGTTCAAGAATGGATCGAAAAGGCCAAGGTCAACAACTACTGGCTCGTGCTGGTCTACCACCCCGTGGACGACATCGGCGTGAACCCGTACGGGACCTCGAAGAAGCGCTTCGCCGAGCAGATGCAGGCGATCAAGGATGCCGGACTCGAGGTCGCGACGATGCGCGACGCCCTCAACGAGGTAATGCCGCAGATCGGCAGCTGGACCAAGCTGCCTTCGCCCTCCGGCGAGGAGGAGATCCCGAGCGATACGCCTCCGCCGGGTCAGATCCCCGATTCCGAACCCGACCCCGCCGACCGATCACGTGGTGGTGCCGCGCCCGCCGACGTCGGGCGAAACCCCCCCGGACGTCGCAGCCGAAGGATGCGATCCGTCCGAACATCAGGCTCAGCTCGCCGACGCACCGCACGTATCGCCGTGGCCGCACCGTGCGGGCGAAGTTCACCTGCTCGGACAACGTCAAGGTCGTCAAGTGCGTGGGCACCGTCCGCACGGGGAGCCGCATCAACACCCGCACGCGCGGCCGCAAGACGTTCAAGGTGGTCGCGATCGACGGGGCGGGCAACGCCAAGTCCGTGACCCTGACCTATCGCGTGCGGTAGGTGAGCACGCGGATGCTTCCAGGTGCGACCAGGCGGTCCAGGAGCGGCCGAGCGGATGCTCCGACATCGTCCGGCCGCGCCCGGGAGCCCCGCGAGCGGCACGAGGGATCCGGTACCGCGCCGATGCACGGTCTGAGCCGCAGGACGTTCATGACGGCGGCCAGTGCCGCCTTGATGGCGTGGCATGCTCCAGTCGCCCGTACTCGCTCCGTCTCGTGGTCGGGCCACTCCTGGACGATCCGGCCCGCGCGGTGGGAGGGCCTCCCGGGTCCCAATCACTGGTCGGCGGGGAACGTGACGGTCGACGGCGGCGTCCTGCGCCTGGCGATCAATCGCACCCGGCGCGGCTCAAGGACGTGCGCGGAGATCCAGTCGGACACGTCCTTCGGTTACGGCCGCTACACGTTCGTCGTCAACTCCGATCTCACGCGGCTTGACCCGTGGGTCGTCCTCGGCCTGTTCCCACTTATGCCGACAACCGTCCACGCCCCTACAACGAGATCGACATCGAGGTCGCCAAGTGGGGATATCGGCGCGACCGGACCAACGCCCAGTTCGTGCAGCAGCCCTTTCGCGAGCCGGGCAACGCGAAGCGGATCGTGCTGCCACCGCGCCCGCCGTACACCATGTGGTGGGAGTGGACGCCGGGCCGGATCGCCTGGGCGGCCACCGATGCCACCGGCGCCCTCGTGAGCGCACACTCGAGGCCGACCCGCTTCAAACCAGCGGGCGAGTTCGTCCATCTCAACCTCTGGCTCGCCGAGGGCCATGCGCCCAGACGCGCGCTGACGGTCGAGATCGCCAGTTTCCAGCACGCCACCTGTGAACGGACCCGCGGGTGTCGGTAGGCCACGATCCCCTGCCCAGTGAGCGAGCTCACCGCTCGGTCGGGCAGGCCGAGGGAACGTCGTTGCGCTGACCTCGGCGATCCCGCCGTTCTCGGAGCGCACGATCTCGAACTTGAACGCGCGCGATTCCATCTCACCCGGATCTCTGGGCGCGACGCCGCCGAGGGAGGGCGAGGCCCCGGACTGCCCGTTGCGGGCCGTCAGGAGGCGAAGGATCGACGACCACGGCGGCGCCCTCGTCGCGGCGCAGCCGAGCCGCCGCGGTCAGCGCGACGTCCCCGGGCGGCCGGTTGGCCTTGCCGGCACGGCCAGTCGGTCGTGAACGCGGTCAGAACCGCCAGCACCAACAGAGCCGGCAGGCTCACCGGCGGCGGCAACCGCGACGCCGGAAGCTACTGCGGTCGCGGCCGAACCGGACGCAACACCCGTGAGCCCCGAGCCTGTCGCTCCGCCGGTCGAGGCCCCTGCCGCTGCTCCCCGGCGCCGAGGAAGTTCCCGAGAAACCCGACCGCGACACAGAACCGTTTCGTTCCGGCTGAGGGCCGGGCGGTCGCAGGTTCAAAGTCCTTCCTCGCCGTATCCCACGGCACCACGTCGGCCAGCGACGAGGCGATCCCGAGTACCGAGCGAGGCGCGGTCTACTCTCCAGCTCCTCCCAACTCGTCGGATTCGCTGGGATCGTTCCGGCCGGGTCGGACGTTCGGGCCGCAACTGGCCGTACGGGACGAGTTTTCACCGGACTTCTAATCCGTAGGTCGCAGGTTCGAATCCTGCCGGGGGCGCTTCGAATGTGCCGCCTTTCGACGAAGGCGTGCATCTTCAGGCGCGTTTAGCGGATGTGGTGCTCGCGACCGCGGTTGCAGGTGACTCGCCAGTGCCGCGCTCACGGTCCGCACCCGTGTCCGGCGTTGCCGGACACCGACTTCCCCGGTGCCGTACCGAGCTGTCATGCGCTCATCATCGGTGAGCTGCGACAGTCCGGTGGGGTGCAGTCACCTGATGCAACGGTGATCGGACTTGTCGGCGGGACCGGCGACCTCGCGCGACGGATGGTCATCCCCGGGTGCTTTCACCTGATGGTGGCCCGGGCTGCTGCCGGACCAGTGTTGGATCGTGGGGCTGGCACTCGACGATCTCGATGACGACGAGTTCAGGGAGCTGGTCCGGCACTCGCTGGACGAGCATGCGCGAATCCCCGTAGAGGACGAGGCGTGGGAGCGGTTCTCGGCGATCCTGTCGTTCGTTCGCGCCGACGACGCGCGTGACTACGCGGCGGCGTTCGCGGCCGCGGAGCAGGCGCTCGGCGGTTCGCCGCGGCGACTGTTTCACCTCGCGGTCCCGCCGTCGGCGGCCGCGTCGATCGTGCACTTGCGCAGCCGCGGCATTGAGCACACCATTGTCGGCCGTCCCATGAACACCTGGCGCAACCACATGCCGCTGGGCCTGTTCCTCAAGTCGGAACCGTGGGGCTCGTCCATTTCCGCCGCCACGCGCGGGTACGACATCAAGACGTGGGCCGGGCTGGCTGGCTTCGACGACTACGTGGACCGGGTGGGACCGCTGCCCCTGCACCGCTTCCTGGAGTACGCCGACTGGTTCACCGAGCAACTGGTGCCGGACATCCGCGACCTGACGGTGACCAGCGTGACCCCGGTCGGCAACGGGTTCAAGGTGGAGTTCGCCGAGGAGTCACCGATGCTGGCCCGGGCGGTGATCGTCGCGACCGGCATGATGCCCTACGCGTTCATGCCCGCGGAGCTGTCGGGGATGCCGGACGACCTGGTGACGCACAGCATGGCTCACGACCGGCTGGACAAGTTCCGAGGCAAGCGGGTGGCGGTGGTCGGCGGGGGGCAGTCGTCCCTGCAGACCGGCGCGCTGCTGCACGAGGCGGGCGCCGACGTGCAGATCGTGGTGCGCAAGCCGAAGGTCACCTGGGAGACGCAGATCGCCCCGGAGGTCGGCCTGCTCGACCGGATCCTGCGGCCGCCGGCCCACCTGTGCGAGGGCTGGGCCTGCGTCGCCTACGGCTCGCCGGACTTCTTCCGCCGGCTACCGGAGAACCTCCGGGTGCATAAGACGCTGACCACCTTCGCGCCCAGCGGCGCCTGGTGGCTCCGTGACCGGGTGGAAGGCGTGGTCGACGTGCTGTACGACCACCGGGTCACCGGGGTCGAGGCGCACGGCAGCGGGGTGCGGCTCCGCCTAGACGGCTCCCGGCAGTCGAGCGTCGAGGCTGACCACGTCATCGCGGGCACCGGATTCCGCATCGACGCGACGCGCCTGCCGTTCCTGTCAGAGAACATCAAGGCGGGCCTGGTCACCCGGTCCGGCTTCCCCTTGGTGAACCGGGCAGGGGAGTCGGCCGTTCCCGGCCTGTACTTCGCGGGCGCGCCCACCATGGTCAGCATGGGACCGGGCGTGCGGTTCATCGCCGGCACGCACCACACGGCGGCCCAGCTCGCCCGGTCGGTGGCCCGCCGGGCGCGCCAGAAGGCGGACCCCGGCGACCCCGCCGCCCCGGAGCCCGTGCCCACAGCGGCGCCGCTCGCGTCCGAGACCGCCGCGGCCCCGGCCGCCTGAGCTGACCGGCGGGGCCCTGCGGCGGCCCTGCCTCAGCTCGCCTTGCCCGCCTGGTCCCAGCTAATGCCCAGGCCGGACCGCGCGGTCGAGCAGGACGGTCACAGGCTGTGCCGCATCGCGTCCACGGTGATCCGCTCGACCACCCGTCGGCCACGGACGCCGTACACCTCGGCCTGCAGGTCCATCCACACGCACACGTGCACCGGCAGCACCTCCACCCGGTCGCCCACCCGCAGCGGCGGCCCGTCGTCGTCCACGCGCAGCACGCCGTGCTCCTCCGACAGCCGGGTGAACGCGGCCCGCGGCCGGCCGCTCAGGTGCCCCTGCCCGTACCCGGGCATCGCCGACGTGGTCAGCGTCTTGCTGCCCGCGTCGATCGTGACCCGCGGGCCGTCGGCACTGACCACGGTGGCCAGGGCCCGCGCCGCCAGCGCGTCCGGGGTGCACGCGTGCCGTTCCAGCGTGCGAAGGTCGTTGTAGACGTAGGTGCCCGGCCGGATCTCGGTGATGCCGTCGTCGGCCGACAGGTAGGGCGCGGTGATGGTCGACCCGGCGGACACGGACGGCACGTCAAGGCCGCTGGCCTCCAGGTCGGCACGGACCGCCCCCATGACCGCGGCCTCCCGCCTGGCCACCTCCTCGATGCCGGGCTCGTCCGGAGCGTCGTGGCTGTCGCCCGCGTGGGTCAGCACCCCGGCGAAGTCCAGCCAGCGGTCCCTGGCGACCTCGGTGGCCAGCCGGACCACGTCCCCCGGAGACGCGCCCACCCGGTGCATGCCGGTGTCCACCTCGATCAGCACCGGCACCCGCCTGCCCAGGCTGGCGGCCAGCGCGCGGTACCCCTCGGTTACCGCGGCCGAGTCGCTGACCAGGCTGACCCGGGCGTCCCCGGCCAGCCCGGCGGGGCCGGTTAGCAGATGGGCGGCGCGTTCCAGCTTCCGCCGGCCTGCCAGCGGGTAGGCGAGCAGGATGTCGGTGACCCCGCCCGCCGCGAACACCTGGGCCTCGGTCACGCTTGAGGCGGCGATGCCGGCCGCGCCCGCTGCGAGCTGCCTGCGGGCCATGGCCAGGCTCTTGTGCGTCTTCACGTGCGGCCGCAGCCCGACGCCGGCGCGCCGCGCGAGCTGGGCGAACCGGCTGATGTTGGCGTCCGCCACGTCCAGGTCGACGAGCAGCGCCGGGGTGTCGAGCCGGTCGTCGCCGACGTCGAGTGGCAGGCTCACGTCCGGGTCGAGTGCACGCGGCAGGCCCCGTCCCACCGTCGTCGGCAACCTCACAGGGCGCCGACCCCGTGGTGATTTTCCTCGTCGCGATGGTTCATCCGGCAATAACTATGGCCGAAGGACGTCCCCGTGTAAATGCCTGATGTCGTCACCCGGAGGCGGGCTCACCCGGCGGCACGGTCCCGCCGACGGCCCGCCAGACCAGCGCGGCGGCCCGGTCCGGCCAGTCGGCGGGCGGGACCTGGCCGGCCAGGGCCAGGGCGTACCAGGAGCCGGTGCCGAGCGAGACCGCCACCTCCAGGTCGGCGCCGGGATCGATCATCCCGAGCCGCGCGGCCCGTTCCAGGATGGCGCGGACGCGGGCGCGCCGCGGCGCCACCACCCGGGCCTGGTAGCGGGCCCGGGCCTCGGCGGCGGTCCCGTCCTGCAGCATGGTGCCGGCCAGTGAGAGCCGCCCGGTCAGCGAGACGCCCCGCCGGAAGTCCGCCAGCTCGGCCACCAGGTCGGCGAGCGGGCTCGCCGAGGCAGCTTCGGTGCGCGCCTCGGCCGCGGCGAGCAGGGCGTCGGCCGCCAGGCTCGCCTTGTCCGGCCAGCGCCGGTACAGCGCCTGGCGCGTCGTGCCCGCCTCGTGAGCGATGGCGGCCAGCGACATCGCCTCGTAGCCGTGGCGGGCCAGGTGACGGCCGGCGACGGCCAGCACCCGCGCGTCGATCTCCGGGTCCCGCGCCCGCCCGGGCCCGCGTTGCGCGCTTGACTCCGCCGACATATCAATACAATACTGCATTGTATTGCAGACCCTGGCGCGCGGCTTGCGCCTCAACCACAAGGAGGCGATCGTGACTTCCTCGCTCTATGACGACGCTGGCGGCATTGACGGCCTCCGCCGCCTGTCCACCGCGTTCTACGACCGGGTGCTCGCCGACGAACTGCTCGCCCCGGTGTTCGCGCACTTCACCAGGGCCCACGCCGAGCACGTGGCCGTGTGGCTGGCCGAGGTGCTCGGCGGCCCGGCCGACTACACCGCCCGGCTCGGCGGCCACCAGGCGCTGCTCCGCAGCCACCTCGGCCTCGGCATCCGCGACGAGCACCGCAAGCGCTGGCTCGAGCTGATGTCCGACGCGATCGACGAGGTGCTTCCCGGACGGCCGGAGCTGTCCGCCGCGCTGATGGGCTACTTCGAGTGGGGCACCGCCATCGCGCAGGACGTGTCGCACGACCCGGCCGGGGCCGACGTGGGCCAGCCCGGCCCCACCCCGCGCTGGGGCTACCAGGGCCTCGTTCACCGGCCGGGCCCCGCCGGCCAGGCCTGACCACCCGGCCTGACGGCGCGCCGCCCCCCACCGCCCACACGCGCAACCTCCGCCGGGGCCTCACCATCGCCCGCCCGCCTACCGGGTGGTTGGCGCCATCGGCTGCGTCTATCGTGGCCGTTGGCGCCATCGACCCCGGCCGAGCGGACCGACCGCGCCGACCTCGGGCGCCGCGACACCGTCCGCGGCCAGCGCCTCCCCGTCTTCCGGTCACGTGCACGCCTACACGCTGGCGGGCGGTACCGTCACGCTGGACCTGACCGGCACGGCGGTGCAGCTGGTGACGGCGGTACCCGGCGCCGGGTACTCCGTGCAGACCTGGTCGGGCACCGGCTGGCTGCGGGTCGACTTCAGCGCCGGGCCGCAGGTGTCGTCGCTGATAGCCAGCTGGTACCAGCACGCGCCGACGATCACCGTGACGAACTGAGCCCGGTGGCCGCGTTCTCCCGACTACGCGCTCGCCCGGCGCGCGCGGCCGTGGCCTCAGCCGGACGGGCCGAACAGCACGTCGGCGAAGTTCAGGTCGAGCTCGCGGTAGTGCGCCCGCATCATCTCCGCGGCTGCCTCCGGGTCGCGCGCCTCCAGCGCCGCAAGGAGCTTGGCGTGCATCAGCCGGTAGTGCTCCGGCGGGACCGTGCTGAGCTGGCGCGCCATGATGACGTACCGCTCCGCCCGGGTCGATATCGCGTCCCGGTACTGGATCAGCACCTGGTTGTGCGACCCGCAGTAGACCATCCGGTGAAACGCCCGGTTGACGCTGGGCATACCGCCCGCCGCCACCGGCAGCCCGGCGTCGAGCAGGTAGCGGAGCGCTTCCTTCTCATCCTGGCTGGCGACCAGCTCGCGCGCACCGGCCAGCTCACCCGGCGTCATCTCCGCCGCCGCCAGCCGCGCCGCGAGCAGGTCGAGTTCCCCCCGGACGGCGACGAGCTCGGACGCCTCCTCGCGGGTGAGCGGCGCGATCACCACGTCCCGGTGGGCGCTGCGGATGACCAGGTGATCGGCTTCGAGCCGGCGCAGCGCCTCGCGCAGCGGCGTGATGGAGAGGCCGAGCGACGCGGAGAGCTGCAGGTAGTCCACCCGGCTGCCCGGCTCGAGCAGGCCTTGCAGGATCTGGTTGCGCATCTCGAGGTAGGCGCCGTCGGCCTTGGTCGTCGCGCCGCTGGTTCGATCACCGTACGTCAAGGTGAGTCCAGGTGTTCCTCGTGGGCGGGCACTGGTCACACAAAGTTACCCTCTTGCCCTCACCTCCGGACTTTATATTATAAAGTCCTCACGCGCTACGAAGGGACTCGCCGGTGCAGACGAGCACAGACCGCATCCTCACCACCCACACCGGCAGCATCGCCAGGCCGGATGGCCTGATTGAGCTGATGCGCGCCAAGGAGAACGGCCAGCCCTACGACGCCGACGCCTTCGAGGCCAGCGCGACCGCGGCCGTCGAGGAATGCGTTCGCCACCAGGCCGAGGTCGGCCTGGACGTCATCAACGACGGCGAGCAGCGCAAGAGCGGCTTCACCACGTACCTCAAGGAACGGCTCGCCGGCTTCGAGGCGGTGCCCTACGCGGCGGGCGAGTCGCCCGCCTCGTGGCGTGAGGTGGCCGAGTTCCCCGAGTACTACGAGCGCTACTTCAAGATCGCCATGTACGGGGCCATGCTGACCGCGCCCACCCGGGTGGTGTGCCGGGGGCCGGTCAAGTACATCGGCCAGGACGCGCTGGCCCGCGACATCGCCAACCTGAAGGCGGCCCTGGACGGCAAGGAGTACACCGAGGTCTTCATGTCCGCGGCGCTCCCGACCGGGCTGGCTGACTACGCCAACGACTACTACTCCTCGCGTGAGGAGTACGTCACCGCGCTCTCCGACGCGTGCCACGAGGAGTACCAGGCCATCATCGACGCCGGCTTCCTCATCCAGCTGGACGACCCGGCCGCGGCGTACCTGTGGCGGCACAACGCCGACGACCCCGCCGAGCGGGACCGGCGGGTGGCCGAGACCGTCGAGCTGATCAACTACACGCTGCGGGACATCCCGCCGGAGAAGATCCGCTACCACACCTGCTACGGCATCAACCAGGGCCCGCACGTCTACGACCTGCGGCTGCGTGACTTCATCGAACCAATGCTCAAGATCAACGCCCAGGCGTTCTCCTTCGAGGTCATGAACGTCCGGCACATCCACGACTACCACGCCTTCGAGGAGGTCAAGCTGCCCGAGGGCAAGGTGATCATCCCGGGCATGCTGAGCAACGGCGCCAACTGGGTCGAGCACCCCGAGCTGATCGCCGAGCTGACCGTGAAGTACGCGGAGCTGGTCGGCCGGGAGAACGTGATGATCGGCAACGACTGCGGCTTCGCCTCGCAGGCCGCCACCAAGGAGATCGACCCCAAGGTGGGCTGGGCCAAGTTCGCAGCGCTCGCCGAGGGCGCTCGGATCGCGTCGGATCGACTCTGGCACTGATCCGCGGCGCCTCGACGCTGATTCCTGGCGACCCTCCCGCCGGGAGCTGCTTGCCTCTTCGTCTTCGGCCTGGTTAGGGGAAAACGTGCGCGTGATCATCGCCGGCGGCGGCACCGGCGGCCTCGCTACGGCAATTGCCCTGCGCCGGGCCGGCATCGAGCCCCTGGTGCTCGAACAGGCAGCGGCGTTCACCGCGATCGGGGCCGGCCTCGGGCTCTACGCCAACGCCATGAAGGCGCTCACCTACATCGGGGCCGACGCCTACTGGCGGCAGACCGCGGCCCGCATCGACTTTTCCGAGCAGCGCGGCCTGGTCGACGACGAGGTGATCACCGCGGGGTCGATCGAGCCCCGGGCAGCGAGGTACGGCGAGCCCTACTACTGCGGGCACCGCGCCGACCTGATGACCAGCCTGCGCAGCGCGCTGCCGCCGGAGTGCGTGCGCACCGGCAGCCGCGTCACCGGGTTCGAGGAGACCCCGGGCGACGTGCGCGTCCGGCTGGAGAACGGCGAGGAGGTCCGTGGTGACCTGCTGGTCGGCGCGGACGGCCTGCGCTCGGCCACCCGCAGGCAGCTGATGGGCGAGCGGGAGGCCCGGTTCACCGACGTCGTCGTGTGGCGCGGGCTGATCCCCCGGGACAAGATGCCCGAGCGCTACGACGCGAAGATCATGTCCTGGTACGGGCCGCGGCGCCACGTCCTGCTGTACCCGCTGCGGCACGCCGGGCACCCGGAGAGCGTCTTCAGCCTGAGCGCGTTCGTGCCGGCCACCGAGGTGCACCGCGAATCGTGGACGGCCTCCGGTGACCTGGCCGACCTGAACGCCTCCCTGGCCGATGCCTGCCCGTCGCTGCAGGAACTCCTCGCCCTGATGGACGATTCGCTGATCACCGGGATCTACTTCCGGGACCCGCTGGAGACGTGGGGCTCGGACCGGGTCATCCTGCTCGGCGACGCGGCGCACCCGGCGCCGCCGAGCGCGGGCCAGGGAGCCGGGATGGCGCTGGAGGACGCGGTCATGCTGGCCGCCTGCCTGGAGCGGGCCGGGGAGGGAAACGTGCAGGCCGCCGCTGCGCGAGTACGTGTTGCGGCGCAAGGCGCGCACCACCCGGATGCTCGAGTCCGCCCGGGTCAACCTGCGCAACAGCCAGACCAGTGACCCGGCCCAGGTCCGGGCGCGCAACGGCTACCTGCGCGGCCTGGAGCGGCTCAGCCCGATCGGCCAGCCCATGCAGGAGTGGCTGCTCGCGCACGACCCGGTCGCCGCCGCGCGGCAGTCGGCGCAGGAGTTCCAGCGGAACCTGGTCGCCACGGCCAACCCGATGAGCCGACCGGAGGCGCGGCGGGCCTTTGACCTGTGGCGCGGCGCGCTGACTGTCGAGCACCGTGCCAACGGCTGGCTCGGCGAGCGCCAGGGGTACGCCGAATTCATGCGGGGCCGGCTCGTGCCCGGCGAGGGCGCGCAGGCGGCCGCCGTCGACTGCGACGGGACGCCCGCCCTGCGGGCCGGCCACCCGTCACGGGACGACGCGCCGGTGGTGCTGCACCTGCACGGCGGCGGCTACGTGATGGGCTCGGCCGCGTTGTCGGCCCCGCTCGCCGGGCGGCTGGCCGAGGCGGCCGGCGGCTGGGCACTTGTCCCCGACTACCGGCTCGCCCCCGAGCACCCCTTCCCGGCGGCGCTTGACGACACGCTGGCCGCCTACCGCTGGCTGGCCCGCGCGTACCCGCAGGCCCCGATCCTGGTCAGCGGGGAGTGCGCGGGCGGCGGCCTGGCCCTCGCCCTCGCCCTGGCGCTGCGCGACTCCGGCGAGGCCGCCGACCGGATGCCCGCTGGCATCCACGTCGTCTCGCCGTTCTGCGACCTGGCCCAGACGGCGGAGCAGCTGACCAACGTCGCCACCGACCCGTGGTTCAGCCGCATCATGCTCCTGCAGCTCGCCGCCAGCTACATCCACGACACCGACCCCGCCCGCGCGCTGGTATCACCGCTGCGGGCGGACCTGTCCGGCCTGCCCCCGCTGCTCATCCAGGCGGCCGAGCCCGAGGCGCTGTTCTCCAGCGCCCAGGAGCTGGCCGACCGGGCCCGCGCCGCCGGCGTCCCGGTCACGTTCACCCCGGTCGCCGACAGCGTCCACTCCTTCGTCCTGTTCGACTTCCTGCCCGAGTCCGGCCAGGCGGTGGCGGAGTTCGCCGCGTTCGCTCTCGCGGTGCGCGCCGGCTAACCGGCGGCCGTGGCACCCGGAACGGGCGCGGGCCCCGGGCGGCCAGCGCTGACGGCTAGCCGGGGCGGTGCAACCGGATGACCAGAGAGGCCAGATCGCCGGAACGGAGCAGGGCGCCGATCCTGCCGCTCTGCTCCTCCGCGGTGACCAGGGCCGGAGCATCGCCGAACCGGCGCCGCAGCCCGTCGTCGACGGCGGCGGTGCGCCGCTGCCAGCGGTCCGACGGCTCGGGAAGCGTCACGGGGTCGGCAGCGCCGGCCTCGGCCAGGCCCGTCTCGGCGATCATCTCGGTCAGCTGGGCCCGGGACGGGAAGTGGTTACCCTCCGGCGGGTTGTCCAGCCGGTCCCGGGTGGCCAGGAACACCAGCAGCCCGGCCCGGCCGGACGGCCGCAGCACCCGGCGCAGCTCGCGCAGCATGGCCCGCTGCGCGTCAGGGCCGCCGGTCGTGCACAGCACGCCGAGGCTCCAGGCGTGGGCGGCCACCGCGTCGTCGAACGGCAGCCTGGTGGCGTCGGCCTGTACCACCGGGATGCCGAAAAGCCGGGCGGCGGCCCGGCAGGCGTCAGGGTCGGGCTCGGCCAGCAGCGGCCGCACCCCGGTTCGCTCGGCCGCGTAGGCGGCCGGGCCGCCCAGGCCGGCCCCGATGTCGATCAGCAGGTCTCCCGGCTGCGGGGCCATGCCTTCCAGCAGCCAGTCCAGTGCCGACGGCCTGCCCGCTCCCTCGGCAGGCCGCCGGGATGTAGTACTCCGGGCCAAGGTCCTCGGCCACCTCGGCCGTCCATTCGGCCACGGTGCCGAACTCGGCGTCCATCGGGTCGCGGCCCGCGTTCCGAAGGGGAGTCATGCCGCGTGCCCGTCCCTGATCCGGCGGCCCAATTCCGCCTTGACGTCGGCGGCGTACGAGTAACCGCGGGCCGAGCCGAGCCCGGACAGGTTGACCCCGTCGACCCCAGGGATCGTCAGCAGCGCCGCGGCCTCGCGGGCCGCGGCGGCGAGCCCGGCCTCCACCGGGTCGGGGTCGGCCAGCGCCATTTGGACCGCGGCCATGTCGAGCTCGAGCCCGGGCAGGGCGTGCAGCATGGCCGCCGACGGCTCGTCGGTGTAGAGGGCGACGCCCGCGATGACCGGGATGGTGACCCCGGCGCTGGCCGCCCCGGCCATGAAGGCGACCACGGTGTCCACCGAGGCGTGGTTGAGCACCGCGACGGCCGCGCCCGGCCCGCTGCTTCTGGGCCAGCCGGTCGGGCCGCAGGTCCCGGGGCGGCGCGGCCGGCGTCTCGACAACCGCCGCCGTCAGCCCGGTCGCCGCGGCCAGCGCGGCCAGCCGGGTCCCGTCCAGGTCGAACACCTGGGTGACGTCCGGCCGGACGTCGTAGGCCCGCGCGTCGCCGGTGACGCACAGCACCGCGTCCACGTCCAGGTACCGCAGGCCGTTCAGTTCCTGCTCAAGCACCAGCCGGTTCCGGTCCCGGCAGGCCAGCGACATCCACGGCCGGGCACCCGCCGCCTGGAGGAGCGACGCGAGCAGCACCGGCGGGAAGTCCGGCCGGTTCTGGTGCTCGCCGACCAGGACCGCGTCGCAGCCGGCCGCCAGCGTGCCCGCCACCGCGGTCAGCGCGGGCACCGAGTACGCGTTGGCGGTGTAGTCGGCCAGGACCAGCGGGACCCGGCGCGGCGGCACCACCGGGACCGGGTCCGGCCAGGTGGCAGGCGTGCCGAACACGCACGGCTCCGCGATGACCTCGCAGCCGCCGCCTTCCCGCACCCCGCCGCACGGCCCCATCACCATATGCTTCGGGCAGCCCTCCCGCGGGCGCATCTCCATACCGCCAGGATAAGGCCGCGTCGGCCGCCGCCACGGTAGCGCGGCTCTTCTGTCCGTCGTCGTGACCAGCCAGGACGTGGCTGGCCGCGTCGGCCGCTACGGCTTGCGGGCGACCCCGCCGTAGCAGTTGACCTCAGCGGGCGAGGGGCGCACCACGTCGGTGTCCGGGCGCCATTCGGACACTAGTTCCACGCCCGGCGGCACGAGTTCGAGACCGGAGAAGGCAAGCCGGGCGAACTCGTCGGAGTCGCGGGCCTGCCCGCGCACCCCGGCCCGGCGGTAGGCGTGGGTGGCCGCCTCCATGGCGGCCCGGTCGTGCTCGCCGGTCAGGTGGGTGGCGACCAGGTAACTGCCGGACGGCAGCTCGTCGACGAGGGTCTTGAGTATCTTGGCCGGCCCGTCGTCGTCCTGGATGAAGTGCAGGATCGCGACGAGCATCAGCGCGATGGGCTGGCTGAAGTCGAGCACTTCCCTGGTCACCGGGTCGGCCAGGATCCCGGCCGGGTCACGCAGGTCGGCCTGGATGTAGGCGGTGCGCCCCTCCGGCGAACTGGTGAGCAGCGCCCGCGCGTGCACCAGCACCAGCGGGTCGTTATCCGCGTAAAGGACGCGGCATTCCGGCGCCAGCGCCTGCGCGACCTCGTGGACGCTGTTGGTGGCGGGCAGCCCTGTGCCGATGTCGAGGAACTGCCTGACGCCCGCCTCGCCGGCCAGGTACTGCACCGCCCGGCCGAGGAAGCCGCGGTTCTCGCGGGCGAACGTCCGGCTCGCGGGCATGCCGTCAAGCACTCTCTCCGCCGCCTCGCGGTCGGCAGAAAAGTTGTTCTTCCCGCCGAGGTAATAGTCGTACATCCGGGCCGAATGCGGACGGGACGTATCGATTTCATTCGGCATTTCCGGCATATCGCCTCCAGGTTCGCCAGGGAAATCGTATCGGTCCCAAGCCCGTGCGCGGGCGGCGGCCACTGCCGCGACGGACCGCGAATGCCGCCGCCGCGATTGTCCTCAAGCGTTGACCTTGACAGCCGGGGAGGGTTGATAGTCAGGGCATGGAGATGATTTCCTGGGACGGCTTCCACAACACGCGCGACCTCGGCGGGCTGCCGACCGTGACCGGGACGGTGACCCGGCACGGGCGGCTGATCCGCTCGGCCGACCTTCGGTTCGTCACCTCGGCCGGCTGGGCCGCCGCCCAGGCCTCCGGGGTCCGGGCCGTCATCGACCTGCGCAATGCCGATGAGGTCACCCCCGGTGCCCGGTCGCTGGCCACCCTCGGCGCCGGGATGTTCACCGCGCCCGCCGCCCGCGCCGAGGTCCCGCCGCCACCGGACATTGCGGTCGCGCTGGTGCCACTGGACGACGTCGGCGACGTCGCGTTGTGGCAGCGGCTCAACGCCGACGGGCTGAACGGCACCCCGCTGTACTACCGGCCCTTCCTCGACGCCAAGCCCGGACCGGTCGCCGCCGTCCTGTCCGCCATCGCCCGGGTCCGCGACGGCGGGGTGATCTTCCACTGCGGGGCCGGGCGCGACCGGACCGGGCTGATCGCCATCTTGCTGCTGGCACTGGCCGACGTTACCCCCGAGGCCATCGCCGCTGACTACGCGCTCTCCTACGATCAGCTGCCCGCCCTGTTCGCCACGCTCGGCCGCGAGCTAGGCGAGGTGGACACCCCTGCCTACCTCGCGGCCCGCGGCACCAGCGCGCACGAGTCGATCACCGGCCTGCTGCGGGACACCGACGTGGCGGAGTACCTCGCCGCCGCCGGGGTCACCGGGACGGACATCGATTCACTGCGGGCCCGCCTGCGCTGACCGGCGAGTAGCGGCCACCACCGGCACCACCGCCACTGGGGCCGATTTCACCGTTTCACCCCGGCGGGTGGGGGCATGGCCCCTTGCGCAAAGATCAGGCCCAGTCGGGGGAGACTGCCGTGACCGATGACAAGCCCCGCCGCGTGGAAGTCAAGGACGGCGACCAGACGGTCGCCGCAGCCGAGGTAACAACCGATAGCCCGCAGGGCACGGCCAGGACTTCGCTGCTCCCCTCTTCCGGTCACGTTCCGCCCGGCATCCGCGCCAGCCTCGTCGACACGGTCATGGACCTGCCCGAGGTGCAAGCCAGCGCCCGCCTGGAGGCGACCGTCCCGCTCGGCGACACCGAGTCCCTGCAGCGGCTGCACGCCCGCACCGACGACACCGTCACTCGCCCGGCCGGTTCCACCGCCCTGGTGGACGGGGACATACCGGCGGCCGGCAACGCCCGTCCGCGCGGCTAGGGGTCATTGACCGACTGGGTTCGCCGCTGACGTTCCTCCCGCTATTGACTTTGGGTGCAGATCTTCTGTCGTGTTCAGGGGGAAGGAGGCCGCGGATAGGCTCGCTGGTCGAGGAACTCTGGCGCAGGCAGGACCTGCTGGAAGTGGCGGCAGCGCCGGGCAGACGTGGGGCCTGGCTGCTACGCTGCCGCGCCCCAGCCGGAGCCGGTGAGGTCCCGCAGCACGGTTGCGAGCGCACGGACGCCGGTCACGCAGTCGCTTGTTCCAACGTGCTCAAGCGGCGAACGGGATACGCCAGTGACGTTGCGGACGAACAGCATTGCCGTGGGCACGAAGCCGCTGAGGATGCCGGCGTCGTGGCCGGCACCAGTAGGAAGCTCCGGTATGTCGCCGTACTGCCGGCGGAGCGCTTGGCGTAGCCTCTCCCGCAGGCACGGATCGAATGCGGCCAGGGGCGTGTCCGACTCGCGGGCCAGGGTGAAGTCGACGTGCTGCTCTTCGGCGGCGGCACGGGCGGCCGCTTCGATGTCGCTGACGACTGTGTCGACCAGGGACTGACTGAGGGGCACGGCAGTCGAGCCATCCGGTGACAGCGGCAGCGATGACATTCACGCCGTTTGGCTCGCAGTCGACCTTGCCCACGGTCGTCAGCGCACCGTGCCTCGTCGCGGCGTGCCGGGCGGACAGCACCGTCGCGGCGAAAGCGATCATCGGATCACGGCGGTCGGGGATGCGGGTCGTTCCTGCGTGGTCGGGACGGCCACGGAATGATAGCCGCCACCGTCCGTGAGGCCAGATCCCAGTGGCAAGCGCGACGGGGTGACCGAGGTCGGCCAGCCCGCGGCCCTGCTCAATGTGCAGCTCGACGAAAGCCGCCAGCTGGCTCAGCCGTCTCTCGTTGATGCCGAGGCCGGCGGGGTCAATGCCGACCGAGCGTATCGCCTCGGCGACCGTCACGCCGTGGGAGTCCCGCAGCCGCCGCAGGGCCGCTGCGTCGGCGAGCCCGGTCAGCAGGCGGCTGCCAAGGCACGCAAGGCCGAAGCGGCCGCCCTCCTCGTCGGCGAAGTTAACCACGGCCAGTGGGCGGGCCGGGATGAATCTCTCTCTGCGTAGCAGGTCCACGGCCAGGAATCCGCTGATGATGCCTAGCGGCCCGTCGAAGGCGCCCCCGTCAGGAACGCTGTCGAGATGGCTGCCAGTGGCAACGGCGCCCGGGCCAGGCTCGCCCCACCATGCCCACTGGTTACCGTTGTTGTCGATCTCGACGTCAAGGCCGCGAGCGGTAGCCTGCGTGGCAAACCAGTTCCGGCACTGCTGATCGGCCGCCGACCAGGCCATTCGCTGGTAGCCACCGGTTCGGGGATTGAGCCCGATAGGCCGCAGTTGCTCCAGCAGTTCAGTGAGGTCTTGATGTAGGTTGGCCTGAGGGGAGCCGATCGTTCTGGCTGACATGTCGTCGGTCACCGCGAGTTCCCTGCCAGGGACGACGTGGAGACATTCTCCATCTCCGCGCACGCCATCCGTGAGTCGGGACCCGGCTCACTTCCGGATCCCAGGGTGAGGTCGCCCCAGTTCGACGCGGCGCGTGCGCGGGCGACGGGAACCTCGGCGAGGGTCTTATCTGTGGCGAAATCGCGGGCGGTGGACCAGGTCACGGTGATTTGCTTTCAGGTCGAAGGGCGGCAACGTTGGCAGGATCCTCAGATTCGCGCCGGCATCTCCCAGTTGCCTGCGATCGCGCTGACCCGAGCGGCGATGTCATCCTGGCTGACGCGGGTCAACTGGCCCTCGTCAACGATCAGTTCGCCGCCGACCATGACCTTGCGGATGGCGGTCTGCTGCATAGAGTGGACGACCTGGTACTTCAGGGTCTGCAGCGGCTGAAGGGAGAGATCGTTCAGGTCAAGGGCGACGAGGTCAGCCAGGGCTCCAGCCTCGAGCCGCCCGGCATCGACCGACAAAACCTGCGCACCGACCGAGGTTCCCATGGCGAAGGGGGCTGGCGTGAGCCAGCCGTCGGTCAGCCGCTTCGCCTCAGCCCTCGGCTTCGCCAGCTTCAACGACCTCCGTGAGGAGATCAGGACGACCACGCGCCGTGCCGTCGGTCCCGTCGGCGGCAGCTTCCCGGGAGCCATGACGGGGCATCAGCGACTGATCGAGAGTGAGATCGCCACGCTCCGGCGCCTCCAGGAAGATATTGCCGAGCCCAGCGCCCTCGAGCGGGCGGCCCGGGAGCTCATCGTCAGCCGACCGCTGCCGGTCGTCGGGCTCAGGATCTCCCGGCCGCTGGCAACCCTGTTCGCTCAGTTCGCCGAGAAGGTCCTTCCTGACGTGCGGCTCCTTACCCATGGCGGGTCGCAGCTGTGCGAGGCGGTCGAGCGCGCCCGCCGCGACGGAGCCAGCTGCCTGCTGGCCTTCGGCCTGCCCCGGTACCCGCGAGAGCTCCGGGACTGCATGACCTGGGCGCGAAAACTGGGGCTCACGGTCATCCTGGTGACCGACGACGCTTACTCGAACATCGTCGATGAGGCCGATCAGCTTCTCGTGGCAGGCGTCAGCCACGAATTCACCTTCGACTCTTACGCCGGGCCAATCGTCCTTTGCGGGCTGTTGCTCCAGGCGATCGTCGACGAGCTTCCACCGGATAACCTCAAGGGACTCGATCGCTTCGACGACGTCGCCCAGGCGGGCGGGTTCTTCGTGCCCTGAAGCCCGGGCCGTCGGCATCGCGTCAATAGTTCAGCGGAGGCTGCCGACCGGGGTACGAAAACGACCCTGGCCGCATCTGGACATTCAGGCAGAGGCGGTCGAGGTTACCTGGGGGCCCCTGTGAAAGGTCCGACGCGGTCGACATGCGATCAACGGCTCATCGACGATTGGTGGCTGGGGGCCGCGCCGGCGCGGTCACCCGCCGTTGTGGGGGCCCTGCGGCTCGCCGGCCGGCACCCCGGCGGCGGCGGTTTCCGGCACGCTCTCCTGCACACCGCGCCTGAGCCCGACGAAGGCGATGATCGCGGCGACGGCCATGACGATGCCCATCCCGAGAGCACGTCCTGGGTCGCCGAGGCGAGGTCGGCCCGGATGAACTGCGGTAGCGAGGAGACGCTGCCGTTGCCGCCCTGCAGCTGGGCGATGCTGGCCGCCTGGTCGCCGCCGCCGGGGCGGGCACGCCCTGGGCCACCAGCGAGTCGTTGACGTGGGAACGGAAGACGGAGAGCAGGACCGTGCCCAGGATGGCGAAGCCAAGGCTCGCGCCGTAGTTGCGCACGGTCTGGGTGATGCCGGTGGCCTCGCCGTAGGACAGCCGCGAGGCGCGGTTGATGGCGTCGGTGTTGGCCTGCCCGAGCATCAGCCCCATGCCGCGCCGCCACGATGATCCAGATGACCTGGGCGCCCTGGTGCAAGCCGGTCACTCCCGCCCCAGACGAAGAAGCCGACGGCCGCGAGCACGCAGCCGAGCACGACCGGGCGCTTGGCGCGGCTGGAGTCCAGCATCCGGCCGCCGAGCTGCGCGGCGACCACGAAGCCGATGAAAGAAGTACAGGATGAGCAGGCTGGCGTCGGTCGCCTTCAGCCCCAGCGAGATCTGCCCGTACTCGCTGGAAAAGAAGAAGACCGGGATGAACGCCATCATGGCGATGCCCAGGACGAGGTTCTGCACCGAGAACGTCTGATTGCGGAAGATGCCCACGTTCATCAGCGGCGCCGTGGTGCGCCGCTCGACCAGGTAGAACACCACCAGCAGGAGGACGCCGGCGGCGATGCAGATGCCGATGGCCGGGTTGCCCCAGCCCCAGATCTGCGACTGCTGGACCCGAACACGCTCAGCCCGACGCCGCCGGTGATCAGGGCCAGGCCGCGGTAGTCGATCGGCGCCGGCCGGTGCTCGGAAGGCCCAGGTCGTGCTGGACCGTCGGCGCCGCGATGGACACGATGGTCTGATCGATGAACGTCATGGCGACCGCGAAGATCATCGCGGTCAGGACCAGGCTCTTGGACTGACCGCGTGCGCTAGCTGCGTGACTCAAGGCGACACCCTACCCAAGGGTTCCCTGCGCGTCCCGGCGCCTAACAGCCGGGCCGCGGTGGTTCAGGCGCCGCGCAGGCCGCCGATGCCGAGCGACCCGTCGCCGGCCGGCCCGAGGCCCGCCTCGGCCTCGCTGACGTACTCGGCCGGGTCCCGGTCCACCGGTTTGACCCCGGTCACGTTGCGCGCCTCGAACGCGGCGAAGGCGACGGCCAGCTCGTGCCGCTGGGTGAGCCCGGCCAGCCGCCGGAAGTCGGTCAGCCCCTCGCGCTCCTCCTCGGCCATGTGGTCGCCGTTGGCCAGGTTGGCCTGCGCGACGGCGGCGTACCAGGGGCCGCTGCCCACGGCGTGCCGCGCCACATCGGCGACCGCGTCGCGGATCTCGTTGTGGTCGCCGATGGCGTCCAGGGTCTCGTCTTCCACCCCGGACCGGCGCCGCGCGGCGATCCCCACCTGCAGCAGCGCCGGGTAGAAGATCGCTTCCTCGGCCGCCGCGTGTGTCTCAAGGAAGGCGGCGAGCCGTCCCCAGACGGCTGATAGCGCCTCGGTGTCGGCCGGGTCGATCTGCTCCAGGATGGAGAACAGCCGCCGCTGCTCGTAATGATCGTCGAGTACCAGCTGGGTGATGTCCACAAATCCCCCCTGTTCGATAACGGCGGCGCCGACAGTCAGCCGGCGACCATGCTATGCCCGCGGCCGCCGCGGGCAGGCCGGCAGCGGAGCCCCGCCGGCATCACGTCCCGGCTTCCCCATGGGCGGGTGGCGCCGTCCCCGGGCTGAGAGCGTCAGCAGCGCTCGCGGGGCGGCAGGCCGGCCAGGTCGGCGCCCCGGTCGCGGTAGGCGCGCTCGGCGAAGTCGAGGAACGCCTCCACGTCGGCCACGTTGGAGGCGAGGCCGAGCGAGACGCGGACGGCGCCGCCGGCGGCCAGCCCGAGCAGCCCCAGGTAGTCGTCGACCGTGGCCAGGTTCTTGGCCGCGAGCCCGCCGAAGCCCGGCCCGGTCCGCCGCCGGCCGAGGCCGCCGCCGAGCCCGAGCGCCCGCTCGCCCACGCCCGGGTTGCAGAAGCACCCGGTGCGCAGCGAGATCCCCGCCTGGGCCGCGTCCCTGGTCACCGCGCGCTCGTCGATCACCTGCCCGGCCCGGTCGAGGAAGTTGAACGAGACGGTGCCGCCACGGCCCGTCACCCCGGCCGGGCCGTACAGCCGGACCATCGGCGCGCCGTCGCTGTGCCGCAGCCGGCGAAGGCGGTCGAGCAGCCAGCCGGTGAGCATGGAAACCCGCTGGTGGATAACGTCGACGCCGATGCCGCCGATCCAGTCGAGCCCGGTGGTCACGTCGGGGATGGACAGGAAGTTCAGCGTGCCGTCCTCGAACGCCCCCTCGTCGTCGAGCAGCCGGTGCCACCCGCCGCGCACGCTCGCGCCCCAGATGGTCCCGCCGGAGAACCACGGGCGGCGCAGCCGGCCGAGCGCGTCGCGGCGGACGAGCAGGGCGCCCACGCCCGTGGGGTAGCCGAACACCTTGTACCAGCTCATCGCGACGAACTCGGGCCGCACCCGCGACAGGTCGAGCCGGTTCGCCGGGACGTAGGCCGCCGCGTCGAGCAGCACGTCGTACCCCGCCTGCTGGGCCTGGCGCACCCAGTGCAGCGGGTGCTGCACGCCGCTGAAGTTACTCTGCGCCGGGTAGGCGAACAGCCCCGGCCGGCCGCCGTGCCCGTGGGACAGCGCAGCGAGGACGTCTGTCTCGCTCACCCGCAGCTCCGGCTCGGTCAGCGGGACGTAGACGACCCGGGCGCCCCGCGCCCGAGCGAACTCGCGCAGGCCGTTGACCGAGTTGTGGTTATCGGCGGTCAGCACCAGCCGGCCGCGGTGCCGGAACGGGTATGCCTCACCGACCAGGCGGCAGGCGCCGGTGGCGTTAGGCGTGAAGACCACGGCGTACTCGTCCGCCGTGGTGCCGAAGTGCCGCAGCACGGCCGCCCTGGCCTCCTCGACCAGCCGGGTGGACGCGCTCGACGTCGGGTTCTCCGAATGGGGGTTGCCGAAGCACGCCGCGCTGATGCGCGCCGAGTGCGCTCGCAGCTGCCACCGGGCGGCGAGCCCCGCTCCGGTGTAATCCAGGTAGACGTGACCGCATTCGTCTAGGTAGGAGTATTCCGTGGCCCGCAGCTCGTCCAGCTTGGACGTTTGCCCGTATTCCGGATAAGCGGCATGGAAATCAGCCATTACCAGCCTCAGTTTCTCAGCGTGAACCCCGCGGGCGCGCGGCATGGCCGACGCGCCGATTCCCCGTTATGTCGGCTACTCAACCGTTGATGATTGAGCGCCAGTTGAGCTGGTCCGGCGGGAGGGGGTCCGCTGAAATACCGCTCACCAGATCGGCAGGTTAGCCCAAAGCCGTCACCGGTTGACGGAGGCGCCCGCCAGGATTCGCCCGGGTCGCGGCGGGCCGGTTACCGGACGCCGGCGGCCCACTGCCGCAGCCCGGGCTCCGCCTCGACGTCGTAGTCGTAGATCCACATCCGCAGCTTGCGCGTTTCCCGCAGCTCGCGGTCGCGGTCCTCGGCGGTGCGGTTGACCTGGTCGTAGCGCTCGCCGCTGCGCCGCGAGCCGTCCTGCATGACGTCGGTGCGCTGCCGCCGCACCTGCGCGTAGTGCCGCAGCGCCGCGGGAACGCCGGCCACGGGCGCGTCCCGCAGCACCATGGCCAGCGCGAAGGAGTCCTCGATGCTCTGGTTGGCGCCCTGGCCAAGGTGCGGCAGCATCGGGTGGGCCGCGTCGCCGAGCAGCGCCAGCCGGCCGTTGGTCCACCGTTCCAGCGGCTCGCGGTCGTACAGCCCCCACCAGAACGTGGAATCGACCTGCTTGAGCAGCTCGGTCACCGGTTCGGCGAAGCCGTCGAAGGCGGCGCGCAGCGCGTCCGGGTCACCGGGCGCGGACCAGGACTCGCGCATCGCCTTGTCCGCCGGGATGAAGCAGACGAAGTTGAGCTGCTTGCCCGGCCCGCACCGGGAAGACGATGACGTGCTTGCCCTCGCCCATCCACAGCTGGAAAACCTTGGGTCGCCACCACGGCACCCGCGCGGTGTCCAGGATGCCGCGGAAGGCGACCGAGCCGGAGAAGACCGGGGTGGCCTGCTCGGTGACGAAGCGCTGCATGGACGAGTGGATGCCGTCGGCGGCGATCACCACGTCGGCCTCGGCCACCGCGCCGTTCTCGAACGTGACCCGGGCCTTGTCCTCGTCCTGCTCGAAGGAGACCGCCCGGTGGCCAGGGTGGACGCTGCCGCCAGGCAGGACGCCCGCCAGCAGGTCCACCATGTCGGCCCGGTGCATCCCGTACATGAACGGCCAGCCGGAGGAGTCCGTGGTCGCCACCGGCGCGACCCTCGCGCCGTCGTTGCGGTAGTAGGTCGATCCCTCGCCCACCCAGCCGCCCGCTTCCGCCAGGGCATCGGCCAGGCCAAGCCGGTGCAGCAGCCGAACGCCGTTCGGCCCGATCAGCACGCCCGCGCCGACCTCGCCGATCGCTGGGGCCTGCTCGTAGACGCAAACGTCAGTGCCCGCCCTCGTCAGCGCGGCCGCGGCGGCCAGGCCGCCGATCCCGCCGCCTATTACCGCCGCCGTCAGCGGCTTGCCCGTCTGCACGAGGGCATTATTCCACGGCGAAACTAAGAGAAAAATCCCTCAATCCCATAAATAACGAGCGCGTGTCTAGGCGTGTCCTCCCTATCGATCCCGCCCGGCGGGCAGGACCTAGCTGGCGGGCGCCGTGAGGAATACGTTGCTTCCATGCGGCACAGCACCGAGCGTATTTACACCACCCACGTGGGCAGCCTCCCCCGGCCGGCCGCGCTCCTCGACCTGATGCAGGCGGCCGCGGACGGCAAGCCGGTCGACCCGGGGGAACTGGCGGTGGCCGAGCGGGACGCGGTCGCCGGCGCCGTGCGGCGGCAGCGGGCGGCCGGGATCGACGTGATCACCGACGGCGAGCAGAGCAAGACCGGGTTCTTCGCCTACATCGGGCAGCGGCTGGCGGGCTACGAGCCCCGGCCGGGCACCGGCTCGCTCAGCCGGTTCCAGGCCGAGATCGATGACTTCCCCGAGTACTACGAGCAGTACTTCAAGGGGGCGATGACCGGGGGAAGCACCGTCCAGGGGCCCCCGCTCGCCTGCACCGGCCCGGTGTCCTACGTCGGGCAGGAGCAGCTGGCCAGGGACCTGGAGAACCTGCGGGCCGCCGTCGGCGACGCCGGCCCGGACGAGGTGTTCGTCTGCGCCATTGCGCCCAGCGGCGTCGGCGCCAACGAGTACTACCCGTCGCTGGAGAAGTACCTGAACGCGGTGGCCGACGCCCTGGCGGTCGAGTACAACGCGATCATCGACGCCGGCTTCACCCTGCAGGTGGACGACCCGTTCCTGAGCGAGCTGTTCAGCTACTCCGACGAGCCGGCGCAGGAGAAGCTGGCGTCGGCGAAGGTACGGGCCGCGGCTATCAACCGGGCGCTGGGCGGCATTCCCCGCGAGCGGGTGCGACTGCACACCTGCTACGGCATCAACGAGGGACCGCGGGTACACGACGCGCCCCTGGCCGACCTGATCGACATCCTGCTCACGGTGGAGGCGGGCGCCCTGTCCTTCGAGGCGGCCAACCCGCGGCATGAGCACGCCTACCACGTGTTCGAGTCGGTCACGCTGCCCGAGGGCATGGTGCTGCTGCCCGGCGTGATCAGCCACTCCACCAACATCGTGGAGCACCCCGACACCATCGCCGACCGGATCGTCAGGTACGCCGAGCTTGTCGGCCGGGAGAACGTCGTGGCCAGTGCCGACTGCGGCTTCTCCTCGCAGGCCACCTACACGCCGGAGATCCACCCCACGATCACCTGGGCCAAGTTCGAGGCGCTGGCCGAGGGCGCCCGCCGCGCCACCGCCCGCCTGTGGTGACCCGCCGCCCGCCGCCCTGGGACCTAGGGCCACGCGGCGTGCCGAGACCGCGCCCCGGTTGGACCGCGGGGGCGCGGTCGCACGCCGTACGCGCCCGCCGCGGGTCTGGCGCCATCGGCTGCTTCTTTCGTGGCCTTTGGCGCCAACGACCCGGTTGGATTGTGGCCGTTGGCGCCATCGACCCGGTTGGATTGTGGCCGTTGGCGCCATCGACCCCGTTTGGGTCGCGGCCGTTGGCGCCCGGCCTTACCCGCGTTGCCCGCCCTGGCGGCGCCGCGGCTTGTCTGGCGTTGTCAGATAAGCGGACGACTGATCACGAAAGATGCGGGAATACTGTTGCTGGGACTCAAGAGTCCTCTGAGGTAGTAGTGAGTCGTGTTACTCGACTGGCGGCTATCCCCGGGGACAAGGGGGGGAAGATGAGCGGCCCGCATCACTGCTGGTGACCAGTCGGCGCGGCAGGAAGGCTGACGCCAGCCGCGCCCGGACACCGGATCCGTGCCGGATTCTCGTCCTGATCCCTTCGCGGCCTAGCGCCTGCGCACGATCCGGTCGTTTCGCCATCACATCGGCTACACGCGCCGGGGGGCATCATGCCCGTTCACGTTCTTATCGTCCTGCTCGCCATCGTCGTCATCGGCCTCTGCGCCCGGCTCTGGCGGATCCTGTCCGCGATTGCCTCCGCGCTGATCATCACGGCCGGCGTGGTCGCGCTCCTCGTGATCGTTGACCTGCGCATCCTGCATATGGTCATCGGGTACCTCGTGGACCTGCGGCACTTCTTCGGCGGCTGAGGCCGGGCCGACCGGCCGGCGGGCCGCCGGCGCCGCCGCACGCGGCGGTGACCGGCGGCCCGCCGGGAACCGGTGCCCCGCGTGCGGCGGCCGCGGGCGGGCTTCTTAGGGTGGACCCGTGAAGTTCTCGCTCTGGCCCGGTAACGACCGCCCCCCGGCCGAAATACTCGACGACGCACGCTTGGCCGAGGACGCCGGCTGGCACGGTGTCTGGCTGGCCGACCACTACATGCCCAACACCGGCGACGAGACGCCCGCGCGGGGCGACGTTGCCGAGGTGTGGGGCGTGCTGCCGGCCATCGCCGCCGTGACCACGCGGGTGCGGGTCGGCACGCTGGTCTCGCCCACCTCGGTGCACCACCCCGCGCTGCTCGCTAAGCGGGCCGCCACCATCGACCAGCTCTCCGGCGGCCGGATGGTCCTCGGGCTTGGCGCGGGCTGGCAGATCAACGAGCACCTGGCCTACGGCATCGAGCTGGAGCCGCCGGGCAAGCGGGTGAGCCGGTTCGACGAGGCGATCCAGATCGTCAGGTCGATGCTGACCGAGGACTCCACCACGCTGCACGGTGACTACTACGACGTCACCGACGCCCCCTGCGACCCCAAGCCCGTCCAGTCGCCGCTGCCGCTGCTGGTCGGCACGCGCAGCCCGCGCATGCTCGGCATCACCATGCGCTACGCCGACGAGTGGAACACGTGGGGCGCGCCGGACGCGGCCGTCGGCCACCGGGCGACGCTGCGTGGCCGCCGCCGACAAGGCAGGCCGCGACCCGGCGACGATCTGGACCTCGGTCAACGCGTTCATCGAATTCGGCGACGGCTCGGCACCGCAGGGCCGCCCGACGGTCGCCGGGTCGGCGCAGCAGCTCGTCGACCAGTTCGGGCAGTACGCCGAGGCCGGCTTCGACGAGTTCATCCTGCCCGACTGGAACCTGGGCACGGACCCGGCCGCGCGCGCCGACAGCGTGGCCAGGCTCAACGCCGACGTCATCGCCAAGCTGCCCGCCTAGCCCGCGCCTAGCCCCGCCGGCTATCAAGGCGGTCGATTTCAGCAGCCCCCCGGGTTCCGGCCCGGGGGGCTGATCGCGTTACCTGGCCGAAGACCCCGCACGGGAAGTCGAGTGCGGGCTACCCCGTCCCGGCCGCGCCGCCGGCCCAGGAAGACAATGGGAACGGCAACCGAACGCGGAAGGAGCGGGCAGGGACATCCCGGGGATGTTCCGGTGAACAACAACATGACCAACCTGATGCTCTCCTGGCAGCAGGCGGTGCTGCTCGCGGCCGGCCTCGGCGCGGCCGGCCTGCTGCTCGGGTACGTCGGCCACGGCGGCCGGGCGCGGCGCCTGGCCGCCCAGGCGGCTCCGTTCCTGCGCGAGTCGGGCGTGGTGACCGGCCTCTACGCGCTGTGGCAGCTCGCCGGGAACCTCGCGTCGGGCGGCTTCACCGCCGCGATATCGCACGCCTGGTGGATCTGGCACTCCGAGCGGACGCTGCACCTGCCGAGTGAGGTCGACGCCCAGCGGCTTCTGCTACCGCACCCGCTGCTTTCCGAGGCCGCGAACCTCTACTACGCGACCATGCACTTCGGCATGCTGATCGCGATGCTGGTGTGGCTGTTCGCCCGGCACCGCGACGGTTACCCTGCGGTGCGCAACGCCATGGCCCTGAGCACGGCGATCTGCCTGGTCATCTCGTTTATCCCGGTCGCGCCGCCGCGCCTGCTACCCGGTTCAGGCCTGGTGGACCTGGCGGCACGGTACGGCGAGTCGGTCTACGGCGCGGTCGGCTCGAACGCGGGCGCCGACCAGCTGTCGGCCATGCCGTCGGTCCACGTGGCCTGGTCGGTCCTGGTCGCCTGGGCCGTCATCACCCAGGCCCGCAGCCGCTGGCGGTGGCTGATCCTGCTGCACCCGGCGGTCACCGTCTTCGTCGTGGTGGGGACGGGCAACCACTACTGGGCGGACGCCGTCGTCGGGGCCGCGATCGACGCCGCCGTCATCGCGGCGCTGGCCGGGGTGGCCGTGCTGCTTCGCCGCCTGCGCCAGGCGCGCGCGCCGGGCCTGGCGCCGCGGGCCGCCGCGCCCGCGGCCCCGGCCGGCGGCCGGCCCGCAGGACGTCGTGGTGTGCCCGATGACGGCGCCGGCCACGGGGGCGTCCCGGTCAGACCGTCAGATCGGACTCGATCCGCTTGAGGTGGTGACGGGCAAGCGCCAGGTTCGCCTTGTTCCGGTCGAGCACCAGGTACAGGAACAGGTTGTGCGCGCCGTCCGCGTTGCGCAGCAGGCGGATCAGGTGGTACTGCGAGTTGAGGGTGATGAGGATGTCCTCGACCGTTTCGTTGAGCCGCAGCGACTCGACGGTACGCATCTTGGCCTTGACCACCTCGGTGTTACCCGCCGCGGCCAGGTCCAGGTCAAGGTACTTGCCGCCGCCCAGGGTGCCAAGGGCCATCCCGCTGTCCCAGTCGACAAGGGCGGTTCCGGTCGCGCCCTCAATGGCCATCGCTTCCTTAAGCGCGGTTTCGATGTTCATATATCAGCTCTCCTCTGATCACGGGCGGCTGCTTCGCCAAGCGCCCTGACCCAGAGAGTAACCAGTTCCGCCCGATTTCCGGGCGAAAATCACCATGTTAGCCTAATTGCGTTAATGTGCTCTTCGTGGCAGTGGCACGCGGGCTCCCGCCGCCCGGCGGATGCCGGGGAGGGCGCCTCAGCTAGGTTGCGCGGGCTCGACGAGCCGGCGCCGCCGGTTTTCGGCAGGAAAGAGAGCTATGTCCAGACTGCAGGAGTCGCTTCGCAGCTTCCTGACGGTAGAGGGAGTCCGGACAGCCACGGTCATTGACGTGGCCACCGGAATGATCATCCGGTCGGTCGGCCAAGCGGACCAGGATCTTCCGACCACGGCGGCCTGCGTCGCCGATGAGGCCAAAACGGTACGGGGCGCCCTGAGCGCCGACCACCCCGCGGATGACCTGGTGGAGATCGCCACGGTCACCGACAACCGTCTGCAGGTGGCCACGATGCTGCGCAGCGCGCCCGGGCGACGGCCTGGTGCTGTTCATCGACGTGGAGCGGGCAGAAGTCCAACCTGGGCCTGCGTCAAGCGGGCGATCAGCCGGCTGGCCCCGGCGGTGCTGGCGTAGTGGAGGACCTGACCGGCATCGCGGACGCCGCAATCGGCGACACCCTCCGCGAGTACGCGGCGGCCAGGTTCACCGGCGTGCTGCGGGTGGAAGGGCAGCCCGGCGGGACCATCTACCTGCAACAAGGCGGGATTTCTGCTGCTGCGAGACCTCCGGCGCCCCCAGCCTCGAGGTGATCCTGCTGCGGTCGCGGCGGATCGCCGAGTCCGACTGGAACGCCACGTTCACCGCGGCCGCCGTGTCCGAGCGCCCGATGACCACCGAGCTGGTTACGCGAGAGCTGCTCGGTGCGGGTGAGGTCGAGGCGCTGCTACGGACAGCGCTGGCGGACGCCATGTTCGCCCTGGTCAATGGGCGAGTCGATGGCTGGACCGAGGTTCCGGCCCGCGACTGCCTGCTGCCGCTCGTCCCGCCGGCCAAGCTCGGCTGGCTGCTGGCCGAGGCAGCGCGCCGCCGCCAGGTGCTCGCCGCCTCCCCTGAGGCGCCGCTGAACGCGCAAGACCGCATGACCGCCGTACCGCAGAAGGACTGGGCGGTCCGCGCCCACGGCCCGGGCCAGGCCGAGCTCCTCGCGCTCGCCAACGGTCGGCGCACCGCCCGTGACCTGGCGTTCGTCCTCGGTCGTGGCGTCTACGCGACCCTGCTCCAGCTCACCGCGATGCGGCGCAGGAACATGGTGCTCGTCACCCCTCACGACAGCAAATCCCCGCCGCCTAACACCCGAGCCGGTATACCTTCTGACCCGGGGGGGAACGACCGGACTGCCACTGGCCTGCCGCGACGCCGTAAAGAGCGGCCGGCTGCGCCGCGCGCGGGCGAGGCAATCCGCCGAAACCTCTCCTTCAACATCCAGGCGCTGCGGCCTCGCCGAGCGGAGGGGACTGCAATGCCCGGCGACAGCAAACCCTGGTTATCAACAATAAATCTCCTAATTACCGGACTAAGTACTTCAATCGCGCGGCGCCGGAGTGTAGGTCGGCAATGCCGTGGTCAGGTGGCGCCCGGGGTGTAGCCCGGCAATACCACAAAGGTGTTTGTTGCCATGATTTACAAGGGGGAAGAGCGCAAGTGGTCGAAGACGCCTTGCTCGCGGAGATGCGTGCGCTGCAACAAAGGGTCGCAGGAATCACCGGCACCGCCGTGGCCAGCCGGGACGGCCTGATCGTCCGGGAGGACACTGGAGGGGTAAATCCGGACAACCTCGCGGCGATCGCCGCCGCCTGGCTGGCGCTGTCGCAGCGCATGTCCACCGAGGTCGGCCAGGGGTCGCTGCGCGAGGCGATGACCAGGGGCACCGGCGGCTCGGTCACCATCTACGCGATCGGCTCCCGTGCCGTCCTGGTCCTCATCGGCGACAAGGGCCTGGACACCGTCCGGCTGCAGCGCGAATCGCAGGTGACCCTGGAAGCCATCCGGGCGCTGATCACCGAAGACACCCCGCCGCACGCACCAGCGCACTTAACCCGGCCGGTGACCGTGCCAACACCGTGACGGCCGCTAGCCGACCGCCATGGCGATGGCGTGCAGGGCCAGGCCGACCCCGGCTCCGACAACCGTTCCGTTGATGCGGATGAACTGCAGGTCGCGGCCGAGCAGCAGCTCCAGCTGGAACGAGGTCTCGGCCGCGTCCCAGCGCTGTATGGTCCCGGTGACCAGGCCGGCCAGCTCGTCGTGGAACTGATCGGCGAGCGTCCTGGCGCCGGACTCGACCACCCGCTCAAGGCTGCCCTGCAGGGCCTGGTCGGCGCTGAGACGGCGGCCGCCCGCGGTTAGCGCAGCCGCCAGCCTGCGCCGCAGTTCGGAGTCCGGGTCGGCCGCCTGCGTACGCAGCGTCTCCTTGGCGTTCTTCCACAGCCACGAGGTCCAGTCCCGCACGGCGGCGCTGGCCAGCAGGTCGCGCTTGATGCTCTCACCGCGCTCGCGCAGCTCGGGCGAGGTCTTCAGCCGCTCGGGCAGCCCGGCGATCCACTCGTCGAACTGCTGCCGCGCCTCGTCCTCGGGGTCGGTGGCCATGGCCGCGAGCCGCTCGCGCAGCCGGGCATGCAACCGGTCGAAGGCCCGGCCGTAGACCGCGTCGGGCAGCCAGCGCGGCGCCTCGGCCTCGAAGCGCACCTTGAGGTCGTCGTGGTGGTCGGCGAGGTAGCGGTCGGCGGCGGTGACAAAGCCGTTGAACAGCTCGGCGTGGTGACCGCCCGCGATCATGATCCCCACCGCCCGCCCGGCCAGCGGCGCCACCTCGACCGCCGCCGCGGCCCTGAGCACCTCGGCGGTGAGCGCGCCCTGCACGTCCTCGTCGCGCAGCGTCCCGGCCAGCGTCACCACCACGTCGGCGGCGTGGCCCGCGAAGCGCGCGGCGTTGCCCTCATCCGACAGCCAGGCGGCCACCCGGGAGGCCAGCCCGACGGAGCGGATCCGCTCGGCGAGCACGTCGCCATTGAGGAAGTTCTCAACCACGAACTGACCGAGCGTCGCGCCGAACTGGTCCTTGCGCTCGACGATCAGCGCCGTGTGCGGAATCGGCAGGCCGAGCGGGCGGCGGAACAGCGCGGTGACCGCGAACCAGTCCGCCACGCCGCCGACCATGGCCGCCTCGGCGCCCGCCTGCACGAAGCTGAGCAGCGTGCCGTGGGCCCCGGCCGCCGTCACCCCGATGAACAGGGCGGTGACCACGGCAAGCAGCGCAGTGGCGCGGCGGCGGGCGGCGACCAGGCGGCGCACGCGCAGCTCCACCGCCTCGCTCCCGCCCCGGGACACGGGTGAGGCCGAACTGGCAGGTTCCATCGGGCCCCCGGTCGGTGCTGTCGATAAGACCCCCAGTCTTCCAGAACGGTCCAAGCCGCCCGCGCGGGGAGCGCCCGGGGCGTCACCGGTGCAGGCGCGCGCCCTTGACGATCTTGTCGACGGCGTTGCGCGGGCCGTAGACGGCCAGCCCGACCAGGTCCAGGTCCCCGCGCCGCACGGCGCGGACCGCGGCCCGGTTGTCCCGGTCGTTCCCGGTGGCGAAGAGGTCGGCGGTGAAGACCGACCGGGCGACGTCCCGGCTGACCGCGCGGTCGGCCGACGCGGCCAGCGCCTCCTTGCCCGCCTCGAAGACCAGCACCGGCTGCCGGAACATCGGCAGGTACGGCGTGCCGTCCGCGTCCTCGTACGGCTCGCCGATTGCCTCGGGCGCCTGCCGCCCGATCCCGCTGACCAGGAACGCGGTCACGTTCAGCCGCTGCCACGTTTCCAGGTCGTCGCGGAGCACAACCGCGATCTTGGTATCGAACCGCGCCGGCCCGGCGCCCGTCTCCGTATCGGTGTCCATGCCAGCGATCGAACACCACCGGCCGCCAGCCGGTCTTGTACGATCTTTGCGTGGCTGAAGCCCCGCCGATCCGGGCCTGGCGACCGTCGGTTCCCGGCGTCGCCGAGGTGCTCCACGCCCGAATGACCAGCCACGTCTACCCGATGCACACCCACCAGGCTTGGACGCTGCTGATCGTCGACGACGGGCTGATCCGCTACGACCTGCACCGCCACGAGCACGGCGCGCAGCACCGGGCGGTCACCCTGCTGCCGCCGCGCATCGCCCACAACGGGCGCGCGGCCACGTCCGCCGGGTTCCGCAAGCGCGTCGTCTACCTGGACCTGTCCCAGCTGCCGTCCGGCCTTATCGGCCGGGCGGTCGACAAGCCGGTGCTTTGCGACCCGCTGCTGCGAACGCGGAGCCACCAGTTGCACGGCGCGTTCGAGCGGCCCGGCGCGGAGCTGGAGGCGGAAAGCCGCCTGGCGTTCGTGGTCGAGCGGCTTACCAGGCACCTGGGAGGGCCCGCCGGGCCGGCCGCGGCGGCCGGCGGCCCCGACGTCGCCCACCAGCTCCGCGAGCTGATCGACGCCCGCTTCCGCGAGAAGGTGACGCTCAGGCAGGCGTCGGAGGCGATCCACGCCCACCCCGCCCACCTGGTCCGGATGTTCAGCCGGGAGTTCGGGATCAGCCCGCATCAGTACCTCACAGCCAGGCGGGTGGACCTGGCCCGCGGCCTGCTGCTCGACGGGATGGCGCCGAGCGCGGTGGCGGCCACCGCCGGATTCTGCGACCAGTCCCACCTGACCCGTAGCCTCAGGCGGCTGCTCGGCACCAGCCCGGGACGGTACGCCGGCGCCGTCAGGCAGGCGGGCGGAACGGCACCGTGACCGTGATGGCGTCGGGGAACCAGTGGGCCCCGCCCGCGTTCTGCGGCGCGCCGCACACAGTCTGCAGGTAGCGCATCGGCGCCCCGAAGCCGCCCAGCCGGTCCCCGGCCGGGAACCCGTAGCTGTCCCGGATGACATAGGTGAGCGTGCCGGTGTAACCGCCGGGGCCTCGCTGGCCGTGTCCGGACACGCTCAGCCCCTGCGTGCCGCGAAATCCCCAGTACAGGTCGCCGCCTGCCGAGTTGAACGCCACCAGGGGCAGCTCACCGGCCGACAGTCGCACCCGGTTGCCACCCGCGCGTAGCTGCCGCGCGACCGCCGACTGCACCTCGGCGTTGACCGCGCGGAATGCGGCGCTGGCGGCGGCGAGCCTGGCGACCGGCGAGCCCGCCGGGTAGTTGACGGCCGTGCCGCCGCCCGCGAGGAAGTGCCGGAGCAGCTGCGCCGACGCGGGGAGGCTGACCACGGCGAACCCGTTGGCGATCCGCCGGCCGACGAGCCGGTTGGCCGCGAGCGTGCTGCGGTCACAGCTGGCGCCCCCGGCCTGCGCCCGGGTGTCCTGGCTCCCGTTGGGCGGCACCGGGTTGTCCCCGGTGACCGTGAAGCCCGGCCCGCCCGTGGCCCGGGGAGCACCCGTGGCCCGGGGCGCGGTGCTGGCGGGCGACGCGGTGGTGGCGGGCAACGCCGGACTGGCCGGCTGGCCGGCGCGAGGCCGGCCGCGGGCCCGAGCCGGAGCACCCCGCCAGGCAAGCAGCCGCGATCACCGCCAGCGGCACGGTGGACAGGACGCGCCGCGGCAGCATCATCGGCCTCCCGGTGGACGTCGAATTCCCGGCCATCCCCTACCCAGGCGCCGAGCCGTTGAGCCGCCCGGCGAGGTTACCTTAGCCCGGTCCGGGTAGCGGTAGGCACAATAAGTGAGACCGCGACGCCCCCCGGTGGTTGGCGCTACCCGCTGCTCGGCACGCTCAAGCAGGCGGTGGTAACCGTGCTGACCGCCACCGACCTGGTGATCTCGTGAGGCGCGGCGGGCGCCTGATCCGAGCCGGGACCCAGACCTGAAAGGAAGCCCGATGAACGAGGACATCTACATCGCCGGTCAGATCGAACGGGCGCTGCACGAGGATGACAGGACGCACGAGCTCGGGGTCCGCGTCGAGGTGGACGGTGACACCGTGGTGCTCCGCGGCCAGGTGGCGGCGCCGGAGCGGCGCCGGCTGGTCGCCCGGGTGGCCGAGGACGCGGCGCCGGGCCGCACCGTGCGCAACGAGGTGTCGGTGACCGAGCTTCAGCCGCCGGACGTTGCCGAGGTCCTGCCGCTGCCGGAGGAGGTAATGCCCGCGCGCGAGGTGCCGCCGCCACGGTCGTTCCCCGGGGACGAAGGCCCGCGCGGATGGTCTTCGTGAGAACCGCGAGTGAATTATCGCCGGGGGCGGCCCGGGGCCAAGGCGAGCACGGCCGCCGCCACGAGCAGCACCACGGCGCCGGCGATCTCCCACCACAGGGTGCTGGTCACGTAGGGCACCGACCAGCTGTCCTGGAAGCCGAACATTCCCACCTCGACATCGATGACCAGGGCGGCGATCGAGACGACCAGGAAGCCGGCGCCGAGCAGCAGCGCGTAGACCCGGCGGGTGACGATGATCAGCAGGCCGATGAGGAGCGCCACGATGCCCTGCAGCAGGAACAGCGGGCCGATAGTCGGGATGTCCCGGTAGGGGAACTGGTCCCGGCCCCACAGGTACAGGTGAATGTAGCCGGAGTACACGGTGATGGCCGCGCCGCCCGCGATCACTAGCGTTGCCGCGATGCGGTAGGGCAGCGACCCGAGGCTGGCCGGCCCGCGCAACAGCACGTCAAGCCACCACGGCCGCACCTTGTCCGTCCTCTGCCTGGACATACTGCCTCCTCACTGTCCGTAGCCGCCACCCTAGACACCCGGGACGCCAATTACACGGCGCCATGCTGACGGTTCAGGCTCAGAGGAAACCCTGAGCATCTCTGAGCGCGCAGGAGCGCCGCTGCTACTGAGGCGTGCGTCGGCTGGCCAGGGGGAGGGCGAACCACAGGGCGGCCAGCGCCGCCCCCATGATGCCGGTGACGACCCAGCCGCTGGCCGCCCCGGCCACGTACCAGACCACCAGCAGGACCGAGGACAGCACGGCCAGGCCGACCGCCGCGAGGCCGAGGATCGCCAGCCGGTTAGCGAACCGGACCAGCCGCTCCTTCAGCCCGCGCCGGAACACCAGCCGGTGGTAGGCCACCGGCCCGATCAGCAGCACGGTCGCCGTCGCCGACAGGACCACGTTGACCAGGTACAGGTCCCGCTGCCCGCCGCTGAGGCGGTCGAACTGGCTGGAGAACGGCAGCGACAGCAGGAACCCGAAGAGCACCTGCACGCCCAGGCCGACCACGCGCAGCTCCTGGATCAGCTCGGACAGGTTGCGGTCGTCGCGCTGCGCCGTGGTCTCCTGCCGGGCGTCCGGGACCTCTGCTGACCCCATTGTCGATCACCCCCCCTGGTAATGCCCTCGTGCCAGCCAGGACATTCCGGGGAGTCGGCCGCAATGACCACGCAGACACTGCAGGCGCGCAATCAGCAGCAGGCGCTGGCCTGCCAGGAGCAGGCGTACCGGGTGTGGCGCCAGGCCAGCCGCGCGGCTCACACCTGGCCACCCAGGCACTAACCGGCCGAAAGCGGCACTAACCGGCCAGAAAGCGACCGCCGCCCCGGCCGCAGTTGACTGCGGCCGGGGCGGCGGGCTAACGCGGGGGTGGTAACCGGCTGGGCGTCAGGCCCTGCCGGCCGTTCGCCAGCCCTCGGTGTAGTGCTCGCGGATCTCGGAAGAGAACGGCACCGGCGACACCGTGGCGCGCACCTCGACCTGCTTGTGCGGCCGCTCGACGGAGGCCTTCTGCGAGCCGCCGTCCGGCTCGCCCCAGACCACGGTCACCTCGGTGCCGACGTTGATCGACGGGTCGATGACCGCGAGCGAGAGCTCGAGCCGCTCGTTGTAGCTGTAGCCGGTGAACACCGACAGGCCGACCTGCTTGCCGCCCTGCAGTACCTGGTCGTAGTTGGACGAGGCGTAGTTCGAGATCGGCACGTCCAGGCCCTTGGCCGGGATCTCGTCGGTGAACAGCGAGGAGGCGATCTTGCCCGCGTCCTCCTTGTTCCAGGCCAGGGTGACCTTGCGGCGCTGCGCCGGCTTGTCCAGGGCCTCCAGGGCCTCGCGGCCGATGAAGTCGTGGTCGAACTTCACCATGTGGCCGTAGCCGAGCTCGTACGGCGTCAGGTAGTAGTCCTCGATGTTCGAGGAGACGAACGAGCCGCCGAGCGTGCCGGCGAAGCCCTCGTAACCCTGGGACGGCAGCCACTCGCGGTACGCCTTGAGCTTGTCGCCGGTGTAGATCGCGGGCAGCGGCGACGGGATCCAGCCCGACTCCAGGGTGTTGGACGCGTAGGCGCGCGAGCCGACCGGCTTGATGCCGAACTCCTCGCCCGCCTCGAGGATCGCGTCGCGGATCTCGAAGTAGTCCTCGTACGGGCCCCAGACCTCCAGGCCAGGCTGGCCGGACATGCCGTGGCGCAGCGCGTCGACCTTCTTGCCCTTGATGTTGATCTGGTCGGTACGGAAGAACCTGATGTCCGCGATCGGGCCGCCGTTGAGCTTCTCGATCACCTTGGACGCGTTCGGGCCCTGGATCTGGAAGCGATACTGCGTGCGGGTCACGGCCGCGCCCATCGGGCGCGACGGCGAGCGGTCGTCCCGGACCAGCTCGACGTTCCAGTCACCGGTCTCCACGTGGAACTGCACCCAGTTCACCGTCGGCACGCGCCCGACGAACTCGTAGGTGTTCTCCTCGAGGTGGAACAGGATGCCGTCGCCGACGACGTAGCCGTCGTAGGTAACCGGCACGAACTGCTTCGCCATGTTCAGCGGGAAGTTCTTGGTTGAGTTGATCCCCAGGTAGGAGATCAGCTTCAGCGCGTCCGGGCCCTTGATGTACAGGTTCGCCATGTGGTGGCTCTGGTCGAAGAGCACGGCCGTGGTAGCCCAGGCGACCTGCTCAGCCTTCCAGTTGGAGAACTCAGTCGGGACGACCGGGTAGACGTAGGCGCCCTCCTGGGAGTTCCGCAGCAGCTCAACGGGGTTGACCGTCTGCAGTAGTTCCTCAAGGCTTCGCTGCGTCATCTAGTTTTCCTGCCCTTCCTGGTTACCATGCTCATGCCTTGCCAGCCGGGTACATCGTCCAGTCGGCGGCCCGATGACCATGATGTACCTACACAAGCACCTTGTCGCTGTTGAATCCCCCCGAATTTGGGTCCGCCCCTTCGTTCCCCGCAACAGGGACTTGTCACCCTCCGCCGGCCGCAGACGGTGCAGGTAGGGCGGCTGAGCAGGCGGGATCGCACCGGCGCGGCGGCCTCGCAAGCCGGCCATGATCGTTGTCACACCACAAAGCCGGGTCGGCTGGCCGGCCGCACCCCGGATGAGGTATGCCTATCGGGTCGATAGGCAATTGTCAGCAGCAAAGGAGCCATCACATGGAGACCTGGGACGCCATCCGCGCCCGGCGCAACGTGCGCACCTACCGGTCCGACCCCGTCCCCGAGGCCGACCTCCGCCGAATCGCCGAAGCTGGCTGGCGCGCGCCGTCCGCCAGCAACCGCCAGCACTGGAACTTCATCGTCGTTACCGACCCCGAGCAGCTCCAGGCGCTGGCCACGGTCTGGCAGGGGGCACGGCACATCGCCGGCGCCGCCGCGGCGATCGCGCTGGTCGCTCCCGCACCCCGGAGACGACCGCACCCGCGTGATCGACCAGTACGATCTCGGCCAGGCGACCTACGCCATCATGCTGGCCGCCGCTGACCTGGGCATCGGTACCGGCCACTCCGCAGTCGGCGAACAGGACAAGGCCCGCGAGATCCTCGGCGTCCCCGCTGACCACGACGTCGCCTACCTGATCGGCGTCGGCTACCCGGACGACCGCCCGCTCAAGCCGATACTGAAGCCCGACCGCCTGCCGTTCGACGAGGTGGTCAGGTTCGGCCGGTACTAAAGCCTGGGCCCAGGGGGCGGCGGCCGCCGTAGATGACGAAGTCCAGCTCTTTCCAGAACACGTCCACGCCCTCGAAGCCCGCCGCACGCAAGAAGCCGACCTGAGGGTCGAGCGGGATCATGTACCGGACGTGGTTCTCGTAGCGGAACTGCTCCTCCGGCGTGCGGTGCTCCCGCTTGCCCGCGGCCGACGGGTCGCGGCGGTCACCGGCCCGCAGCCAGGCCGCCTCGACCACGGGGTCGGGCGGCAGGACCGGGTCGTAGTTGAGGTACCAGCCGCCCGGCGCCAGGTGGGCCGCGACCTCGGCGAACAGCGACTGCTTGCGCTCGTCGTTCAGGTGGTGCACCGACAGCGAGCTGATCACCGCGTCCACCGGGTCGGGGATGGTCACGGGCCAGGGGCCCGCCGCGGTGAGGTCGAACTCCACGTAGCTGTACCGGCCCGCGTACGGCTCCAGCTCGACTTGGCCCTGCGCCATCATCTGCGGCGAGAAGTCGGCCAGGACGGCGTGGGCGGCCGGGAAGTGGTCGAGCACGGTCCGGGCGGCGGCGCCGGTCCCGGCGCCGAGGTCGATGAAGGTGAACGGCTCGTCGGGCGCGAACGGCAGCAGCTCGGCCATGAGGACGCGGCGTTCGGCGTCCCGCCTGGCCCGGTCGCTCTCCCTCGACTTCCAGAAGCTGACGCCGACTTCCGTCTTCCAGACTGCGGCGTTGGTGTCCTCGGTTTCCGGCATGAAATCGATGGTAACGCCACGGGTCAGCGGGGCGGCGTGACGTCCAGGCTCTTGCGCAGCCGCGGCATGGCCACGCCGCGGCGGTCCATCTCGGTCCGCTGGGCCGCGGTCCCGGTCAGGGCGGGCAGCCAGGTGATGTTCCACGCGGCCGCGTCCAGCTTGGCGGCACTCCAGATTTCGTAACCGACGCCGCTGAACGCCGAGGAGACCGCGTTGCCCAGGGTCCAGCTGAGGCCGCCGAGCACGGCGGCCACCGTCACCAGGGATGCCCACACCTGGCTGGCCCCGCTCAGGTTCGATATCACCAGCGCGAGCAGGGCGCCGAGGACCACAAGCGCGATCGCCGCGGCGGGCCAGAAGCGGCGCAGGAAAGCCTCGGTGATCAACCGGGCCGCCCGGGCGATCGACGACACCGCCTGCACCCAGGCTTCCATCGCCGGCTGCACGGCCACCGCAGGGTCGGCGATGAGCACCGACCGCCAGACCGAGCCCTGGACGCGCAGCGCCTGCAGTACGCCGCGGCGTCCGGTGACCACGCGTCCGCTTCCGGCGCCTTGACCCGCGCGCTGTTTATTGAGGCCGGCCACCGAGGCGAGCAGGTCGACCTCGGAGAACGGCGCCCGCGCGGTCACCACGGCAGCGGCCACGGTGTGCCGCAGGTCGGCCTGTTCCGCGCCCTGCGCGGTGGCGAGGTTCTCCGCCTCGACCGCCTGCTTTTTCTTGTTCGTCTGGGCGGTGACCAGCGTCAGCGGCGCGGCCAGGCCCGGGAACCAGCGGAGGTACTCCGCGAGCTGCGCGGCCAGGTAGACCAGCTTCGGGTCTGCCGTCAGCTCGGCCGCCGACGGCAGCTGCCGGCCGGTGTCGAACGCCGGCAAGGACGCGGTGACACTCACCCGGCGCCGGGGGTCGAACAGCTCGGCCATCACCCAGCCGAGCGCGAAAACGGCCCCGACGGGCTGCTCCGCCCGGAGCAGCCCGGCCGGGACCTGGCCGCCCTCGCCAAGCATCCTGGCCTGGAATCTGCTCCCCGACGAACTTACGGGCCGGACCAGTAGCCGTTTCCCACTGGGCGAAACATGTCATTGCCCGCAAGTCTCCCCGCCTCCGGAATGGGAAGGGCGGGGCTAGCAGGCTTAAGGACGTCAGTTAACGCTCTTAAGCCCCTTAACTTGGCCGGCTAAGCGCCAGGATGACATGTATGGTGGTACAAGAGGAACATGTAAGGCCATACATGTTGACACGAAGCCAACACGACAGTACGGTCTAGTCATAGTTCAGGGAGGGCGAAGGCTCGCCCGCGGCGACGATCGCGTGATGAACGGGTACCCGCACGGCGCCAGAAAAAGGCCGTGCCCCGGGCGGCATGCTAAGCAGAGGCGGACCCGGGGCTTACAGATTCACTGTACCCCACGGCACAACGAAGAGAAATCCCTCGTCGAAGGTTTGGAGATCCGGTCATGTCTACCGAACTGCCACCGTGGTTCGTCCGGGCCTTCGCCGGGCCTAGGCTCGCGCCCTACCTCACCATCGCGGAAGACGGCGGGATCGAGGCCGCCTCCCTGTACCTGTGGAACCTCCAGGTCGCCGAGTCCTTCTACTCAGCGTTGCACTGCCTAGAGCTCTGCTTGCGCAACGCCCTTCATGGGCAATTGCTCCGCCATTTTGGCCGCGCCGACTGGTGGGCGGTCGCCCCGCTTGATCCCTACGGTCAGCGCAAGATCGATACAGCGCGGCAGCAGGCGGTCCGCTCGGGTCACGATCACCCGTCTGCCGATGATGTCGTCGCCGAGCTAGCGTTTGGATTCTGGCCTTACCTTCTCAGTCGGAGCTACGACCGCCGGCTCTGGGTACCGGTGCTACACAAGGCCTTCCCGCACTACCGTGGCAGGCGCGAGCCACTGCGAGACAACCTAGAGACCATGGTCCATCTGCGAAACCGCGTCATGCACCACGAACCCATCCACCACAGGGACCTGGCAGCGGACCATGCGAAGGCGTACCGCCTGATCGGCTACATGGAGCCGGACGCTATCGAGTGGCTACGCGTGTTCGACCGGGCACCCGGCCTGCTGGTCCTCAGGCCGGCCAGGGTGACATCGTGACCGTCGACTGGTCTCCCGTCCTGCGCCCAGTGCTGACGGTTCGCGGCTCGCTTCCCCGTTCGTCGATGCGCGCCGTCACCCTAGGACTGCTGTTCATTCGGCTCACCGAGCCAACCAGGTGGGAGCAGGTTCGTTCTGCGCACGCCGATGACCTTGCCGCCGCATGCTGCGCCATGGAAGCGCCGGAGCGCTCGACGGGATAGCGGACCTTCTTCCCCTGGCTTCCACACTGCCCCCGTCCGCTACCTACCAGCTCATCGAAGCGATCGACCGCGTCGACGAGGGAGACCAAGGCACCGCGGCATTCCATGATCTCATCGAGGCCTGGGCCGAGTTGTACGGGAAGAAAGACGGCGAGCTCTACACGCCGAGATCAGTCACTCACATTCTGACGTCCGTACTGTCGCTAGAATCCGCGTCCACCGTCTATGATCCCGCCTGTCGATTCGGGGAACTGCTCGTCGCCGCCACTGAAGGACGAACCGACACAGAGCAAAACATCTCGGTCTACGGTACGGCACTGAGCACCGAGACGCTGCACATCGCCCGCATGCACACTGCCCTCACCGGCATCCCTAGCAATATTCAGCCGAGCGGCCCAGTCGACTCATCCCGTAAGCACACCTTCCCCCCTGACCCCTCCGACATGCCGCAGAGATTTTCCCGGATCATTACCAACCCACCCTTCGGGCGTAAGAGATCAACCGATATCCCCGAGCCAACGCGGTACACGCATCCCACCAAGGGAAGAGCCGACTATCTATGGATAGCAGAGGCAATACGATCCCTGGAACCGGAGGGCCTTGGCGCGGTTGTCATGCCAAACGGCACGCTCTTCTCATCGAACAGCTATGATTCGGCGACTAGACGGGAAATACTCGAAGATGGCTGCATCGAAGCGATTATTACCCTGCCACCCAGTCTCTTCTATAGCACGGCCGTTCCTGTCTGCGTCTGGCTGCTGAGGAGCCCGACGCGAGCTCGCGACGACGTTCTCTTGATAGACGCCTCGACCAAGGGTACGCCGGCGACCAGGGCACGCCAGGAGATACGGCCATCGGGAATCACCTGGGTATCCGACATCGTCAAGACGTGGCGGGAGCGTCGGGAAGTGGCACTTGGCCCTCACGCGGTGGCGGTGCCGCAAGCCGTGGTCCGCGAGCGGGAGTATAACCTGTCCCCATCCATCTACTTGGAGAAGACGCCCCCGGCCGGGGAAGAAGCCCCGACACGAAGTCGGCTGACCGAAATGGTTGACAACCTCGCCCGCCTAAGGAGGGCCGCCGACGAGGCAGACGCGGCCGCCGACCGAGAACTCCGGGGCATCCAATGGTAAACCCCCTGATCGAACCAACACCGCTCAACTGGCCGGTGCGCCCCCTCGGTGAACTCTGTGAACTGGTCGCGGGCACGATGATCACAGATGACGCACAGGGCAGCGTCCCTGTCGTGAAAGCAAAGAACCTTCTGTCGGGTCGCGTGGCAGGTGTAATTGATCGCACCAACTCGAACGAAGCATCACTAAGGTCGCGATACCAGATTAAAGCGGGTGACCTACTTTCCGTACGGACCGGTTCCATCGGACGCGTGGCGCTCGCAAATTCCCAACAGGAAGGCTGGCTGTTCGGCACCGGCCTCATCCGCCTCCGGCCCGATGATAGCGTGGACCCCCTGTTTCTAAGCCTTTACTTGACGGATCGCAGGGTCCAAGAATGGCTCTTGAGCCATTCCGTGGGAACGGCAATCCCAAGCATCAATACCAAGACCCTGGCGTCACTTCCCGTCAGCTTGCCGCCGATAAGGGACCAGCTGGCCATTGGCCGGACGCTGGACACTCTCAGCAGAAAAATCGCCGCGCATGAGTCCGTCTGCCAGGCCACCGCTGAACTGCGCGGTGCTCTGCTTCCACTGCTGTTGTCTGGACAGGTCACCCCCGCACCCGAGGGCCCGGTGTCGTAAGTCCGTTGCTCCGGCTGACCTGGCGCGACCAGCGACGTATCGTATTTATAAGAGCGGTCTGGTGGGCACAACACCTTGCGGTCAGCCCCATCGACCCTGAGTCCCCCTAGGAGACGGATGCCTCAGCAGTTGGCACTGCACCGCGCCCGCCACGCCAAGGTCGCCCGATGACCGAGCTGGCGAGCACCATGACCCCGCGCGAGATCGCCAGCCAGGCGGCCCGAGCGATCACGGTGCTGAACGAGGTCACCAACGGCGGCGGCGAGCTGTCCAACCCCGGTGACGTCCGAGCCATCGTCCGGAGCCTGGAGCTGATCGGCCAGGAACTGCCGCAGCTCTGCGAGCAACTGGCGCGGTTCCTGGTCATCCAGCACGAGGACGGACAGCTGCCCAAGCCGGACGGCCTCGACCCGGACGACTCGGTGACCGAGGTGATCGAGGCGCTCGCGGCGGCCGGGCAGGCGGCGGACATGATGACGGCGGCACTCGCCGAGGCGCGCACCGCCACCCAGATCCTGACCGGCGGGCACTGAGCCCGCCCGCGTACCGCACGCACCGGTTATCCGCGTAACGGAGGCCGGGTTTTGGCCAGGAATTTACCGGACGATTACCGGTGTATCCGGACAATTCGTCAAGGCCCGCGCATTCTCCTGGCGTGAACCGGAATAGCTCCCCGCTTCCCGGATAGACAGGTCAGCGCCTTCGCAATACTCTGCGCAAAACATTCACCTGCGGCGTGACGGGGCGGCCGGCCCCGGCGCGCCGCTGCGACGGGTCCGGCCTGGAGGCAGCGTGGCCACTTCAGTCATGCCCCCGGCCCGGCGGGGCGTCCGGGCCCGGCCATGATGACCGACGCCGCCGGCACGCCAGGCACCGAAGCCGGCCGGTACACCGCCCGGCCCGCGCAGGCCCCGCCGGACACGTTCCCGTGCGCGCTGGCCGTAGTCGGCTGCGGCAACCCGCTGCGCTCCGACGACGGGGTCGGCCCGGCCCTGGTCGGGCGGCTGCGGGAGGACGGCGTGCCGCCCGGCGTGCGACTGGTGGACGGCGGCGCCGCCGGGGCCGGCGTGGCGGCCCAGATGCGCGGGGCGAGGCGGGCGATCGTCGTGGACGCCAGCAGCACCGGCGCCGCGCCCGGCACCGTCTACCGGGTGCCCGGCCGGGAGGTCGAGGACATGCCGCCGCTGTCCGGCCTGCACACCCACTCGTTCCGCTGGGACCACGCCCTCGCCTTCGCCCGCTGGCTGCTCGGCGACGATTACCCGTCCGACGTGACCGTCTACCTGATCGAGGCGGCGGACCGCACACCGGGCGGTGACCTGTCCGCGCCGGTCCGTAACGGCATGGACCAGGTGCTCGGCCTGATCAGGCGCGAGCCCGCCTTCCGCCAGGGCCCGGTTACCGGCCGGGACCGGTTATCCGCCGGGAGCGGTAACCGATAATCCGCCGGGACCGGGTACCGATAAGAAGATGCGGTATGCCGGCAACCGCTACTACGTACTGCGGCCGGGACCGGCCGCCGGTAGTGTCCATCAAGGCCGGTGTGACCCGCATGTTTACCGGCCGGGGGACCGTGAGGGCCGGGGGACCAACGTGAGATTAGTGACGCTGTGCCTCGTCCGGTCTCGGGCGGCGCGACGACGGGCGGCTCGCTGATGAGCGACTCGGGGAAGGACCTCGCCGGCGGCTGGCGCCCGCGGACCCGGCTCGGCGTCCCCGCGGCTAGCCTGGCGCCCTCGGCCGCCCGGGGGCCGACCGCCGCGCTGCTCTACGCGCCGCGCGGCGTGTTCCTCGGCACCGATCAGGGCCGCGACGTGCTTGTCGTGGCGGACACGGGCAACCACCGGGTGCTGATCTGGCATGACCTGCCCGACCGGGACGATCAGCCCTGCGACGTGGTCATCGGCCAGCCGGATGAGTTCAGCGAGGGGCCAGCGGCGGGCAGCGGCGACACCAGGACCGGGCTGCACCTGCCCACCGGCGTGCTGGTGCACGACGGCAGGCTGGTCGTCGCCGACGCGTGGCATCACCGGGTGCTGGTCTACGACCGGCTGCCCCAGGCGCCGGGCGCGGTTCCCGACCTGGTGCTCGGCCAGCCGGACCTCGACTCGGCCGCGCCGAACGGCGGCGGCCGCGGGCCCGCCACGATGTGCTGGCCGCATGGCATCGCGGTCGCCGGCGGCCGGTTCTACGTGGCCGATACCGGCAACCGCCGCGTGCTCGGCTGGTCCGGCGGCCTCCCCTCGTCCCCGGCCACGCCGCCGGACGTCATACTCGGCCAGGCCGACGACGCCAGCCACGGGGAGTACGGCGGCGGCGCACCGGGACCGGGCAGCTTCCGGTGGCCGCACGACATCGCCGGGATCGGCGACGCCCTGTACGTGGCCGACGCGGGCAACCACCGGGTCCTCGGCTGGCCCGCCCGCCCCGGCACCGGCACCCCGGCCAGCCTCGTGCTCGGTCAGCCGGACCTCGGCACCGCGACCGAGTCGCCCTACGGCCCCCAGGGCGCGGGCGCGCTCCGCTTCCCGTACGCCGCCGACGCGGACGGCGCCACCCTCGCCGTCGCCGACACGGCCAACAACCGCGTCCTGCTATGGGACAGCGCCGCCGTGGCCGCCGCCACCGCCCGGGCCGCGCCAGGCGACCGCCGCCCGCCTGGCTCCGAGCGCGGGCCCGCCGCCACCGCCGTGCTCGGCCAGCCCGAATTCGGCCCCAACGGCGAAAACCGCTGGTCGGAGGTGTCCCCCGAGTCGCTGCGCACGCCCTACGGCCTGTCCCTGGCGGGCGACCGGCTCGCAATCGCCGACTCGGGCAACAACCGGGTCGTCATCTGGACCCGCGGGCACTTAGCTGCAGACCAGCATAATTCCGGCATTGCGCCCCGCCGCCCGCGATCACCCCGATAGCGTCGAACCCTTATGTTGAACACACGCGCCCCCTGGGACGAGGAGCTGCCCAGCCCGCGGGCCACGGCCGTGGCCGAGGACGACTGGTTTGACGCCCTCTTCGCCCCCGTGCCGGCTCCGGTTGGGCCGTCGGCCATCTGGCCGGTTCCGGTGCCTACCGCGCCCGTGCCCGCCCCCGCGCCCGTCGCCGCCGGGAACCTGTCGCGCGGGCTGTCGTCGCAGCTGCCCAGCTTCGTCGCCATCGGCATGGCCGCCACCCTGGCCTACCTGCTGCTGTACTGGGTGCTTCGCGGGTTCATGCCCGCCCAGGCCGCCAACGCGCTCAGCCAGCTGGTGACGGCGGTCGCCAACACGACGGCGAACCGGCGGCTGACGTTCGGCGTGCGGGGCTCGGCCGGGGCGGCCAAGCATCAGTTCCAGGGTCTGATCGCGTTCGCCGCCGGCCTGGCGCTCTCCTCCGGGGCTCTCGCCGGCCTGCACGCCGTGTCGGCCAGCCCCGGCCGCACGGTCGAGCTGGCCGTCCTCATCGGGGCCAACCTGGTCGCGACCATGCTCCGCTTCGCCCTGTACCGGCTCTGGGTATTCCGGGGCTAAAACAGCGTGGTCTGCTGAACGCGGGCCTTGCGCCGGGTGCGACCCTGGTCCGCGCCGCCGCGCCGCTCCAGCAGTGACTGGTCCACCGAGGCGAGGAACGGCGACGGCGAGCACTCGCGTCGCTCACCGCGCAGCACCCGGCTGGCCGCCGTGAACAGCGTCAGGCGGGTCGTCGCCCTGGTCATGCCGACGAAGAGCAGCCGACGTTCCTCGGCGTAGTCGACCTCGGCGCCGCGCCAGGAGCGCAGCGGCAGCAGGCCGTCGTCGCAGCCGACGATGAACACCACCGGGAACTCCAGGCCCTTGGCCGCGTGCAGCGTCAGCAGCGAGATCCGGTCGGCCCGCGGGTCCCAGGTGTCGACCTCGGCGCCGAGCGCCAGCTCGTCGAGGAACCGGTCCAGGTCGGTGCCGCAGCGGGCGGCCAGCGGCGCCAGCACCTCGGCGGCGGCGCGGATGGCCATGATGGCCTCCGCCCGCCCGGCGTCAGCGGTGGCGGCCAGCGCCGCCTGCGCCGCGAGGGCCACCCGCGCCGCGAGGGCACCCGCGCCGCGACCGGTCCGCCGCCGACTCGCCCGCCGGGGTGAGGGCGTCCGCCGGGGTGAGGGCGGCCAGGATCGCGGCGACGCCGGGCATCTCGGCCAGCCGGGAGTGGGCGCGGGACTGGAACGGGAAGCCCCGCCTGGCCAGCGCCTCACCGACCGCGGCCGCCTGGGCGGAGGTCCGGTAGAGCACGGCGAAGTCGGCGAACGACAGCTGGTGCTCGGCCCGGTCCCGCCCGTCCACCGTCCGGCTGTCCAGGGCGTGGAACGAGGCCCCGCCGATCAATTTCTCGATCTGTGCCGCGACCGCCTCGGCCTCCTCGCGCTCGTCGGCCACCGCGTGCAGCACGACCGGGCTGTCGGGGATGTCGGCCCGGGCCGGGATCAGCTCACGGCCGGGCACCAGCGTGCCCGGGCGGATCAGCTGCATCGCGGACCGCACGATCGTGGGCGCCGACCGGTAGCTGCGCGAGAGCCGCACGGTGGTCGCGGGCAGCGCGCCGCCGAAGTCGGCCACGAACCGCAGGAAGTAGCCGACGTCGCCGCCACGGAAACCGTAAATCGCCTGGTCGGGGTCGCCGATCGCGCAGATCCGCGCGCCGGGCGCGGCGAGCTGGCGCAGCATGAGGTACTGCTGCTCGTCCACGTCCTGGTACTCGTCGACGAACACGTCCGTCCACCGCTCCTGGTACGAAGCGGCGAGCGAGGGGTCCGAGGCGAGCAGCTCCACCGGCCGGGTGACCAGCTCATCGACGTCCACCAGGCCGCGCTCGCGCAGCGCCGCGTCGTAGCGCGCGGTGAGGCCGTCAAGCTCCGGGTCGGTCAACGGCTCGTCCTCGTCATCGTCCTCGTCGCCGGCCAGGGCCCAGGTGCGGCTGGCGGCGGAGACCCGCCTCCGTTTGGCATCCGCGATACGGGCACCCAGCGCGGCGGGACTGCCGCCGGAGGACAACAGCCGCCGCAGGACCTCCAGGCGGGTCTTCTCGTCGGCGACCTTCAGCCCGGCGTCCAGGCCGAGGAACTTGCACTGCTCACGCAGGATCAGCAGGCCGAGGCCGTGGAAGGTGGCGACGGTGACGCCGGCGGCGGCGTCCGCGCCGAGCAGGGCGGCGAGGCGGTCGCGCAGCTCGTCGCGGGCGCGCCGGGTGAACGTGACGGCCAGGCACCGCTCGGGTGACAGGCCAGCCTCGATGCGGTGCGCGATGGCCTGGGTCAGCACCCGGGTCTTGCCCGCGCCCGGCCCGGCCACCACGAGCAGCGGCCCGCCGTCGTGGGTGACGATCGCCCGCTGCTCGGGATCGAGCCCGGCCGGCGCGGGCGCGTTCGCCGCGGCGCACTTCCCGGCGCCCGGCCGGGGCGCTTCGCCTGCCGCCGCCTTGGCCCGGGCCTTGCGGGGCGTCTTGGGCAGGTCGAACAGCGCGGCGCCGGCCAGCTCGTCCGGCTCGAACAGCCGGATCGTGCCGTACACGCCGTCGTAGCCGGCGTCGCGGCGCACCTCGCCGTGGCGCAGCCGGCCGATGGCCTCGGCCACGATCGACGGGGCGCCCGCCGCCAGGTCGTCCAGCGGCACGTCGCCGAGGATGGCCAGCTCCGGCCCGAACCGCTCCACCATGGCGGTGGCCTGGGCGGTGACCGTCTTCGACTTGGGTCCGACGCCGGCGATCTCGCCCAGGATCTCCGGCAGCGGCACGAACGACGCGAACCCCGCCGCGCCGGGCACCCGGTAGCCCTCGGGCCGGTCGGCGAGCAGCGTCGACCCGGTGCTGCACGCCGACGGTCGGCTTCTTGCCGCAGGCCGGGCAGCAGGCCGCCGGCGGCACGGGTCTCCTGCGGGGTCATTCGCACGTCGCAGGCCCGGTGGCCGTCGAGGTGGTACTTGCCCTCTTCCGGGAAGAACTCGACGGTGCCGCCGAAGCCGTCGCCGGTCCGCAGCGCCTGGTAGATGCCGAAGTAGTCCGGCTCTGGCAGCTCGAACACCGTCGCCTCCCGGCCGAGCATGGGCGGCGAGTGCGCGTCGGAGTTGGACACCAGCCGGTAGGCGTCCAGGCTGGACACCCGCCAGTTCATCGCCGGGTCGGACGACAGCCCGGTCTCGATGGCGAAGATGTGCCCGGCGAGGTCGGCGTAGCAGTCGGCGACCCGGTCGAAGCCGGACTGCGACCCGAGCACGGCGAACCAGGGCGTCCAGGCATGCGCCGGAACCAGGTAGCAGCCGTCGCCGCCGGCCAGGGTGATCTCCAGCAGGTTCCGCGAGTCGAGCCCGAGGATCGGCCGCCCGTCCGCGGCCAGGTTCCCCACCCGGGCCAGCGCGGCGGTGATCGCGTCCACCGCGTCGAGCGACGGCGCGTACAGCAGGTGGTGCACCTTGCGCGTCTGGTCGTCCCGCTTGTAGATGGTCGAGATTTCGGACGACAACATGAAACGGACCGGCGTGCGGCAGGCGGGCGGCAGCGTGTCGTGCACGGCCCGCTCCAGGTCCGGCCGCAGCCGGAACAGCCCGGGCGCGTCGGGCACCAGCTTGGCGCCCAGCTCCTCGCGCCACACCGGGTGGGTGAAGTCGCCGGTGCCGACTACGCCGATGCCCTTGCGCCCGGCCCACCAGGCCAGGTGCTCCAGGTCGCAGTCCCGGCTGCAGGCGCGCGAGAATTTACTGTGTATGTGGAGGTCCGCGTAAAAGCGCACCGAGCCATCATTTCGAACGCAAGCGCCCTGCGTACAAGGCTTTCCGCATTCAGCTCAGCGCCACGACCGCCAGCGAGGCGGGCGGCAGCGCGGCCGCACCCGGCTTGACGGCGACCGCCGGGTCGCTGGCCAGCAGCAGCACGCCCTCGCTGGTCTCCCCGGGACCGAGCCGCAGCTCGGCGGGCGCGTCACCGAGGTTGACGGCGACCCGCAGCGAGCCCCGGTGCACCACCAGCCAGCGGGCGCGATCGTCGTAGTCCACCCGCACCCGGTCCAGCCGCGGGTCGGTCAGCTCGGGCCGGGCGCGGCGCAAGGCCAGCAGCGAGCGGTACCAGCCCAGCATCGACGCGTACGGCTCGCGGGACGGCTGGGCCCAGTCGAGCTTGGAGCGCAGGAAGGTCTCGGAGTCCTGCGGGTCGGGGACGTCGGCGAAGCCCCAGCCGTGCCCGGCGAACTCGGACCGGCGCCCGTTGCTGACCGCCTCGGCGAAGAACGGGTCGGTGTGGTCGGTGAAGAACTGCCAGGGGGTGTCCGCGCCCCATTCCTCGCCCATGAACAGCATCGGCGTGAACGGGGCGGTGAGCACCAGCCCGGCGGCGACCCGCAGCAGCCCGTCCCGGTGCGGGTGCCCGGCGAGCGTGGCGGCAGCCGGTCGCCCGACCGCCCGGTTGCCGACCTGGTCGTGGTCCTGCGCGAAGCACGACGAACTGGTAGGCCGGGGTGCGCTGGGTGTCCACCGGGCGGCCGTGCGACCGCTCACGGAACGAGGACCAGGTGCCGTCGTGGAAGTACGCCCCGGTGAGCGTCTTGGCCAGCCCGGCGACCGAGCCGAAGTCGGCGTAGTAGCCCTGCCTCTCGCCGGTGATCAGCGCGTGCACCGCGTGGTGGAAGTCGTCGTCCCACTGCGCGGCCAGCCCGTAGCCGCCGGCCTGCCGCGGCGTGATCAGCCGGGGGTTGTTCATGTCGGTCTCGGCCACCAGGACCAGCGACCGCCCGGTGGCGGCGCCAAGCCCGTCGGCCGCGGTGGCCAGCTCCTCCAGCAGGTGCACCGCCCGCTGATCCTGGAAGGCGTGCACGGCGTCGAGCCGCAGCCCGTCCAGGTGGTAGTCGCGCAGCCACATCAGCGCGTTCTCCACGATGAACGAGCGCACCTCGTCCGAGCCCGGCTGGTCCAGGTTGACCGCGGGTCCCCACGGGGTTGAGTAGACGTCGGTGAAGTACGGGCCGAACGACGCCAGCCGGTTGCCCGGGCCGACGTGGTTGTAGACCACGTCGAGGTAGACGGCCAGGCCGCGGCCGTGGCAGGCGTCGACGAAGCGCTTCAGCGCGTCGGGACCGCCGTAGGGCTCGTGCACCGCCCACAGGCCGATCCCGTCGTAGCCCCAGTTGTGCTGGCCGGGGAACGCGGCGACCGGCATCAGCTCCACGACGGTGACGCCGAGCGACACCAGGTGGTCGAGCCGCCCGATCGCCGCGTCCAGCGTCCCCTCCGGCGTGAACGTGCCGACGTGCAGCTCGTAGATGACCGCGCCGCCAAGCGGCGCCCCCCGCCAGCCGCCGTCCGTCCAGCCGAAGGCGGCGTGGTCGTAGGCCTGGCTGGCGCCGTGCGGCCCGTCCGGCTGGCGCGGCGAGCGCGGGTCGGCCAGCGGCTCTCCGCCGTCGAGCCGGAAGGCGTAGCGGGTGCCTGGCGTCACCGCCGCCTGCGCCGACCACCAGCCCGGCCGGCCGGGCTGCGGGGACATCGGCTCGGGTCGGCCCGCGACCTCGGCCTCGACCCGTTCGGCGGCCGGCGCCCACACGCGCAACGGCGAGCCCGCCGCGTCCCCCTGCACGGTCACTCTTCCTCCGGAACTAGCAGCGCGACGGGCAGCCGGCCCGTCAGGTCGGTCAGCGGGACGGTACCGCCCCGGTACACGGCGCCGGTCAGCAGGTCCGCCCAGCCGCCAGCCGCTGCGCGGCAGCGGCAGCGCCGTGTCCTGCCAGCCGCCGCTCCGGCGCAGCCCGGCCGGCAGCCTGGTCGCCACCGTGACCGCCCCGCCGCCGCGCTGGAACGCGACCACGTGGCCGGCCGCGCCGCCGGCCGCGGCCAGCGGACGGCAGTCCCCGGTGAACCACCGCGGCCTGGCCCGCCGCAGCCGCAGCGCCCGCGACGTGACCAGCAGCTTGGCCCGGTCGAACGCGTCCGGGTCGCCGTCGCCGAGGTCCCGGCCCAATTCCAATTCACTGAGGAAAGAACGGCGGCGGGCGAAGTCCACCGGGCGCCGGTTATCCGGGTCGACCAGGGACAGCGCGGCCAGCTCGCATCCCTGGTAGACGTCGGGTACGCCGGGCATGGTCAGCTGGACCAGCTTGGCGCCGAGCGAGTTGACCGCGGCGTCCACCGCGATGCCCGCGACGAACGCGGCGATCGAGCGCGACAGCTCGGGGTCGCCGAGCGCGCAGGTGGCCAGGCCGAGCACCGCCGCCTCGTACGCCTCGTCGGGCTCGGTCCACGAGGTCCGGCCCTTCGCCTCGCGCAGCGCCTTGGTCAGGTAGCCGGAAAGCCGCTCGCCGCTGATCGGCCAGGCGCCGACCAGGGTCTGCCACAGCAGGTACTCGGCGTCCGGATCCACCGCGGGGACGCTGGCACCGGCGACTCCCAGGGTCACCGCGCGCTCGTGCCACTGCCCCACCTGGGCGGCCCAGTCATCCGGCCGCTCGGCGAGCACCGCCAGCCGCGCCCGCACGTCCTCCTGCCGCTTGGTGTCGTGGGTGGACAGCGTGGTCATCGTGGCCGGCCAGTCGGCCGCCAGGCGCTGGGTCATCGCGTGGAACTCGGCCGGGCCGCTGCCGAGCCGGTCGGGCTCGCTGCCCACCTCGTTGAGCGAAGCCAGCCGGAACCAGCGGTAGGACGCGGTGTCCTCCACGCCCTTGGCCAGCACTGGCCCGGTCGTCTGCTGGAACCGCACGGCGAACTCGCCGGCCGGGCCGTCCGCACCGCGCGCGCCCTGCGCGGCCGCGGCCACCTCCTCGGCCAGCTCGTGCAGCCGGCCCGGCAGCCGCCGCTTGGCGCCGTCGACCGCCTTCCTGATCGCGTTTCTCGCCGCCGCCCGGACGGGTTCCCCGGGGTGGACGTAGGCGCGGTAGACCGGAAACGCGGCCAGCACCTCGGTCAGCACCGTCCGCGCGCCGTCGGCACCCGCCCCAGGCGAGACCGAGCACAGCAGCGCGGCCAGCCGGGATACCTCCGCGGCGAGCGAGGCGCCCGCGACCTCGCGCTTGGCCCGGTCGGCCACGTCGGCGAACCGGGTAGCCGGTCGGTCGTCGCCGGCCCGGCGGCGCCAGCGGAAGTACTCGCCGCTCAGCGGGTCGGCGCCGGCCGGGTCGAGGAACAGCCCGTCCACCACGCGCAGCACGTCGTACCCGGTCGTCCCGGCGCACGCCCAGTCGTCCGGCAGCGACTCGTCGGGCCCGAGAATCTTCTCCACCACGATCCAGGCGCCTGGCGCCGCCGCCGACAGGCGGCTCAGGTAGCCGCGCGGGTCGGCCAGCCCGTCGGGGTGGTCCACCCGCAGCCCGTCCACCAGGCCCTCGGCCACCAGCTTGACGATCACCTCGTGGGTGGCGTCAAACACCGACGGGTCCTCGACCCGCAGCCCGATCAGCGTGGCGATGTCGAAGAACCGCCGCCAGTTCAGCTCGGTCGCGGCGTCCCTCCACCAGCTGAGCCGGTAGTGCTGCGCCTGGAGCAGGTCACGCAGCGGCAGCCGGGCGGTGTCCCGGCGCAGCGGCAAGACGTGGTCGTAGTACCGCAGCGCGGGCTCACCGTCTGGGCCGCCGCCGGGCTCGACCCGCAGCTCGTCCAGGCAGTCCTCAAGCGGGCGGCCGAGCACCGGCAGCAGCATCCGGCCGCCGCCCGCCGCCCAGTCGATGTCGAACCAGTGCGCGTACGGTGACTGCCTGCCGTCCCGCAGCACCGACCACAGCGGCTGGTTGAGCCGCGCGTCGTCGGGCACCGCCATGTGGTTCGGCACGATGTCAAGCACGATGCCGATGCCGCGCTCGCGCAGCCGGCCGGCCAGCGCCCGGAACCCGTCCTCGCCGCCCAGCTCGGGCCGGATGCGCGTGTGGTCGGTGACGTCGTACCCGTGCTGCGAGCCGGGGACCGCGTCAAGCACCGGGGACAGGTACGCGTGGGTTACCCCGAGGTCGGCCAGGTAGCCGACGGTCCCGGCCGCCTCGGCGAACCCGAAATCCGGGGTCAGTTGCCACCGGTACGTGGAGCCCGGCCTCTGGGGTTCGCTGCCCGCCGCCACCATTCCCCCGCCTTCTTCAAGAGGTTCGACGCGTTCAGTTTCCCCGAACGGGACCCTCCGCACGCACGGTGTGCACTGCCCAAAATGCTCACCGGTTAGTCCGGAGGGCAAAGATCACCAGGCTCTGTGTCGGGCTGCCCGCACAGCACATTACGACGACGTGTAGTCTCGGTGGCGTGCCCGGCCTCCCCCGCGCGGGCTGGAAGGTGGTCAAATCCCAGGTGAGCGCGGTCAATGTGCGTCAGCCCGTCCGGCCAGCCGTGGACAGCCCTCGGCCTCTGTCCGGTGTGCGCGCCACGATCGGCGCGTACGTCTCGCTGTGCAAGCCGCGGATCGTAGAGCTGCTGCTGATCACCGCGGTGCCCACGCTGTTCCTGGCCTACAAGGGCCTTCCGTCACTGCTCGTCACGGTGGTCGTGGTCCTCGGCGGCGCGCTCGCCGCGGGCAGCGCCAACGCGCTGAACTGCTACATCGACCGTGACATCGACGAAGTCATGCGGCGGACAAGCAGCCGGCCGCTGGTGCGGAACACCGTCTCGCCCCGCTCGGCGCTGATCTTCGGCCTGGTGCTTGCGGTGGTCTCGGTGGCGCTGTTCGCCGCCACCACGAACCTGCTCGCAGCCGGTATCACGCTCGCCGCGATCGTCTACTACGTGGTGATCTACACCATGCTGCTGAAGCGGCACACCTCTCAGTCGACGCTGTGGGGCGGCGCCTGCGGCGCGGCGCCCGTGGTGATCGCCTGGGCGGCCGCCACCGGGTCGCTGTCCTGGCCCGCCTGGCTGCTGTTCGGCGTGGTGTTCTTCTGGCAGCCGCCGCACTTCTGGGCGCTGGCCATCAAGTACCGCGAGGATTACCGCCGCGCGGGCATCCCGATGCTCCCCGTCGTCGCCTCCGTGCGCCGGGTCATGGCGGAGTCCGTGCTGTACAGCTGGCTGATGGTGGCGGTCTCGCTGGCGGCCTGGCCGTGGGCGGGCCCGGTCTACGGCGTCACCGCCGCGGTCGCCGGGGCGGCGTTCCTGTACGAGGTGCACCGGCTGCACTGGCAGTCGCGGCGGGTCGGCGACGACGTGGACAGCGCCGACAAGCTGGTTACCATGCGCCTGTTCCACCTGTCGATCCTGTACCTGACGGTGGTCTTCGCCGGCGTCGCGGTCGGTGCGTTCATCCGCTAGCAATTCCGTCAGAATTTTCTGCGAATCGTTTGAACCGGCGGCCCGCCCGGTCCGTATCTCTTAGTAGTGAAGGCCCGCGGTGGACCAGATGACGCTCCCAACGTTACGATCCGCGGGCCCTGCTATCTCCCCCAGATACGCGCCTGCCTGGCTGATCCCGGGCGGGCGCGTATCGTTTCCCTCGTGATCTTGATCGTGGCTGGGGTGTCGGGCAGCGGCAAGACGACGGTGGGGGCCCTGCTCGCCGGGCGGCTGCACTGGCGGTTCGCCGACGCCGATACCTTCCACCCGCCGGAGAATGTCGACAAGATGCGCGACGGCATCCCGCTCAGCGACGAGGACCGTCAGCCCTGGCTGCGGGCCATCGAAGACTGGATGGACGCGCTGATGGTGGCCGGGCAGTCCGGCGTGGTGACCTGCTCGGCGCTCAAGCGCCTCTACCGCGATCAGCTGCTGGCCGGCCGGCCCGACGCCACCATGGTTTTTCTCCAGGTCAGCAGGTCGGTGCTGGAACGCCGGGTGTCGGCGCGGCCCGACCACTTCTTCCCCAGGCAACTGCTCGACAGTCAGATCAACGCCCTGGAGCCGCCCGCATCAGGCGAGCGGGTGATCACGGTGCTCGCCGAGGGCGACTCGGCCGAAACCGCCGCCACGGCCATGGAGGCCGTGTTCCCGGGAGGCCAGCCACCGGCCCCGGCCCGGTGACCTGGAACCAGTCACGGCACCAGGTTCGCGGCGGCCGGGCGGCCGGCCTTAGCCTAGGCGCATGAAGGTGACGCTCGACCTGCACGACATCTATAACCGGGGCACGGAGATCGAGAAGGCGCTGGAGAGCAAGTTCAACGAGGCCATCACGAAGAAGTCGCCGCTACTTGAGATCATCCCGGGCAAGGGGTCGGGCCAGCTCAAGAAGCACGTGCTGCGCTTCCTTGAGGGGAAGCGCTCATCGGTGAAGAACATGCGGATCGAGAAGCCCTCGCAGAACTTCGGCACGATCAAGGTCCACTTCAACTGGAACGAGGCGCGCAGGCGCTAGCGCTTCGCCGGGCTAACGCTCGGCAGCCGGTGAGGCAACCGGGCCGTCCGGCGGAGGGTTGTCGCCGCGGGGCTTGCCGGGCTGGCGGTAGCCGGGGTGGACTCCCGCGGAGAGCCCTTGGCGGGCGGCGATTCGTTCCAGCAGCTCATTGAGCTGCGCTCGCTCGGCGGCGTCCAAGCCGGCGCAGATGTCGTCTTCATGTGCCGCGGCGACGTCAGCCAGTCTTTTCATGAAGTCGGCCCCGCTGTCGGTGAGATACAGGGCGTAGTGACGCCTGTCTTCCGGGTTACGGCGCCGTTCGACCAGCCCGCGCTCCTCTAGGCCGTCGATAAGCAGCACCAGCCGGGGTGGCGGGGTGCCGAGCGTGCGAGCGATCTCCTGCTGGCTGCGGCCTGGCTGCCGAGCGATCAGGCGCAGCACCCCGGCTTGGGCCGGGGTGAGGTCAAGCGCCTTGATCCGCTCGGCGAACCGGGCCGCCGCGTGCGCCCCCAGCTGGGCGAGCAGGAACGCGCTCCCTGGCCGGCGCGGTGTCCCGCTGCGGCCCGGTCTCTTCGTAGTCACATTTGAATCATACACTCTTGACAATCGTATACATCGATTAACTATGCTGGCTTGTACATGATTCCGACCCGTCAACAGGAGAACCCATGACCGCCACCGCCACCGCGTCCCCCGCTCGCCGCCCCCAGGGCGGACCCCCGCTGATCACCCCCGTCCTCGCCTACGGGGTACTGATGGTCACCGGGGTGATCCTCTCCGCGAAGATCCCGCAGCCGTCGGCGACCGCCACGGCGGCTCTGACCTACGACCGCACCCATCACGACTTCCTGGAGGTCGCGGGGTTCCTCACCTTCGCGGCCAGCCTGCCGCTGGCCATCTGGACCGCCACCGTCTACCGGCGGCTGCGCACCAACCTCGGAATCACCGCCCCCGGTGCGGTGATCGGCCTGACCGGCGGGCTGCTCGCCGCCGCCTCCCTGGCACTCAGCGGGCTGGTGAACTGGGTCAGCTCGCAGATCCCGGTCAGCGGCGACCCGACCGTCGCCCGGGCCCTGACCGACCTGAGCTTCGCCTCCGGGTCGGCCGGCTTTGTCGCCCCGCTCGGCTTGCTCATCGCCGGCATCGCCGTTCCCGGCCTGCTCGCGCGCCTGCTGCCCGCGGCTCTCGCCTGGGCCGGCCTGATCATCGCGGCGGCCTGCGAGCTGTCCTCGTTCGCGCTGCTGACGTCCGCGCTCGACTTCACCTTCCCGATCGGCCGTTTCCTCGGGCTTGTCTGGCTCATCGCCGCTAGCGTCATGCTCCCAGCCAACCGCCACGCCATCCGCAATCCCGCGCCACCGCTCAGGCCCCAGCCGGCCGCCACCTGAGAAGCCGTCTTCCACACCGCCGACATCGGCAATGGCTGCGACCCCTGGCCTTCGTGAACACTCTCTAGGCTAGGGCTGGCCCGCGCCGGCGGCGGCGCGGATGCGGGCCTCGATCCCGTCGAGCACGCAGCCCAGGCCGAACTCGAATCGCTCGTCCCTGGTCTCCGGCGCGTCCGGGTCCAGGTCCTCCTCGAAGAGCCGCGCGATGTGCGGGTACCGGCCCGACTTGCGGATGCGCCGGTCGAATTCCGCCATGTGCTCGGCGATCTCGGCCTCGGTCATGTCCGCCGTCCGCTCGGCCACGACCCGCTGCCAGCGTGACTCCTGGATCTCGCGGAGCGCGGCGCCCATCACGTAGGTGCCGACGGTCAGCAGCGCCCACATCGTGGTGGTCAGGTCGGTCCCGGCCCCGTCGAACGCCGCGATCAGCCGCTCGCCGTTGCGCGCGTCGTTCGGCCCGGACGGCGGCCCCACGCTGAGGAAGTCGATGGCCCACGGGTGCCGCAGCAGGGCGGCCCGGCTGTTGGCCGCGTACGCCCGCAGGTCGGCCCGCCAGTCGCCGGAGGGTTCCGGCGCGGTGCCCTCCGCCTGCACCTGTTCCAGCATGAGCTGGTGCAGTTCCTCGGTCGAGGACACATGCCAGTACAGCGACATCACGCCCACCCGGAGGTCGCGGGCGATCCGCCGCATGCTGATCGCGTCGGTCCCCTCGGCGTCCGCGATGGCGACGGCCGTGGCCACGATGTCCACCCGGCTCAGGCCGCGCGCCCGGGGCGGCGGGCCGCCGCGCTCCTTGCGCCGGACCAGGTGCTCGGCGATCCGCTGCTCGCGGTTACGCTGCCGCCGGTCGGACAGTCCGCTGCCGTGGAAGAGGTCAAGCGGCAAGTAGCCGCCATCGTCCTCGTCTGCCTCGCCCACGCGCCCTCCTGTCACCAACTCACGCTTATCGTACACCGTACGATAAGTCATCGGAGCCCCGGTGCTGGCTTGGCAATCGGCCGCGCGACGAATACGATATATCTTGTTGACCGGGCCGCGGAACGCTTGCTATCGTACGGTGTACTGCTACTAGTACATCGTACGATAAGTTTGCGGGGACGTCATGAGCGAAAAGGCCGCCATCGAGGCGGAAGGCCTGGTCAAGCACTACGGCCAGACCAAGGCACTGGACGGGCTTGACCTGACGGTGCGGCAGGGCACCGTCTACGGGCTGCTCGGACCGAACGGCGCGGGCAAGACCACCGCCGTCCGGGTGCTCGCCACCCTGCTGCGCCCGGACGGCGGCCAAGCGCGCATCCTCGGCCGCGACGTGGCCACCCAGGCGCCCGCGGTCCGGCGGACGATCGGGCTGACCGGCCAGTACGCGGCCCTGGACGAGTACCTCACCGGCCGGTCCAACTTGATCATGATCGGGCAGCTGAGCAGGCTGACCGGGCGGGCAGCCAAGCGCCGCGCGGACGAGCTGCTTGAGCAGTTCGACCTCACGGACGCGGGCAACCGGGCGGTGAAGACCTACTCCGGCGGTATGCGCCGCCGGCTCGACCTGGCCGCGAGCCTGATCGGCCACCCGTCGGTGCTGTTCCTGGACGAGCCGACCACCGGCCTCGACCCGAGCGCCCGGGCACTGATGTGGGACATCGTGCGCCAGCTGGTCACCGACGGCACCACGCTACTGCTGACCACTCAGTACCTCGAGGAGGCCGACCAGCTGGCCAGCCGGGTCGCGGTCATCAACGACGGCAAGGTCATCGCCGAGGGCACGCCCGCCGAGCTCAAGGCCTCGGTCGGCGGCCAGCGGCTGCTCATCACCCTGGCCGATGGGTCCGACACGTCCGCCGCCGGCGCGGCGCTGCGGCCCTTCGCCACCGCGTCGATCGACCCCGGCGCAGTGGGACCAGGTGGTGGAGATCCCGGTGGCCGCCTCCGACGGCCTGGCCACCGAGGTGGTGCGCGCGCTGGACGCGGCCGGGGTCAAGGTCAACGACATCGCGGTGCGCGGCGCATCGCTGGACGACGTGTTCCTCACCCTCACCGGCCACATGGCCGAGGAGAAGGAGCAGGAGAAAGAAGAGGTGCCCGCATGACCGCGGTAACGCTGTCCCCCGCGGACCTGACCACGGAGCGGAGCGCGTTCAGCCAGTTCCTCGGCGACGTCTGGGTGCTGACCAAGCGGTCCATCGCCCGGATCCGGCGGGAGCCGGAGACGCTTTCCGACGTGACGATCCAGCCGGTCATGTTCGTGCTGATGTTCGCCTACGTCTTCGGCGGGGCGATCGGCATCCCCGGCGGCGGGAACTATCACTCCTACCTCATCGGCGGGATGCTGGGCATGACCCTGGCCCAGACCGCGCCGGGCACCGCGGTCGCGGTGGTCAGCGACATGGAGACCGGGCTCATCGACCGGTTCCGGTCGCTGCCGATGTCCCGGGCCGCCGTGCTGACCGCCCGGACGCTCGCCGACCTGCTGACCCAGGTGATCGGGGCCATCGTGGTCGCCCTGGTCGGGCTGGCGATCGGCTGGCGGATCACCGGCGGCGCCGGCGACGCCATCGCGGCGTTCGCTCTGGCCCTGCTGTTCGGCTACGCCTTCACCTGGGTCGGGGTCTGCCTGGGCATGGTGCTGCGCAGCCCCGAGACCGCGCAGCAGGTGGGGTTCATCATCTTCCTGCCGCTGACGTTCATCTCCAGCGCGTTCGTGCCCACGCAGGGCATGCCCGGCTGGCTGCAGCCGGTCGCCGAGTGGAACCCGATGTCGTCGCTGGCCGCCGCGTGCCGCGGGCTGTTCGGCAACCCCAACCCGGCCGCCGCGGTGCACTCCTGGCCCGCCCAGCATCCCGAGCTGGCCGTGATCTGCTGGTCGCTCGGCCTGATGCTGGTCTTCGCCCCGCTCGCGGTGCACCTCTACCGGACCAAGTCCCACTAACCGCGGTTTCTCCCGGGGGACGCCTTCCAGCATGGGGCTGCCCCCCATAGCCCCCGGCCCCGTAACCCCCGATGTGTGCCCGGGCGGCCCTGATCGCAAAGAGCGCGATCCTATCAGGGCCACCCGGGCACACGAAGATCCGCTTGGCAAGGCCTGTTCCACTCGGGCCCTCACCGGCGTCTGCGCGCCGCCAGCCGATGATTCACGTGAAACTGACGCCAGCGTCGGTTATCGCGGACAGCCCCTTGCCCGTCCGATACACAATGTGTCTTAAGGAAAACTTCGGCGATTACTCGACGAGCGGGCCTTTACGCCCGAAGCTCCGGCTGCTGCGACGTTTGGGGCACGGGGCAGCGTGCAAGGATCCGCTCACATCAAATAAGGACGCCGACTCTGGGACGCATAATCATGCGACGCAACTCAGCGGCACGCCGGCTCTACCTGGCCCCGGCGCTTGGCCTAGTGCTCTTCACCGCGCTCACCGCCTGCTCAAGCGGCTCGAGTTCTTCCTCGTCCAGCCCGGGGTCCTCCGCTTCGGCCGCGCCGCCCTCGGGGATCACCTCGTCGGCGCCGGCGGCGCCCTCGTCGCCCGCGGCGGGCGCGAGCGGCGGCGGTTCGTCCGCCGTTTCGGAGATCACCACCAACTGGCAGGCGTTCTTCAACTCCGCCACGCCCAACAGCAAGCGGGTCCAGCTCCTGGAGAACGGCGCGCAGTTCGCGTCGGCGATCAAGGCCTTCTCATCGAGCCCGCTCGCGGCGGCGGTGTCGTCCAAGGTCGACTCGGTGTCGCTGACCTCCGACACCAAGGCCACGGTCAAATACGACCTCTCCGCGCTTGGCCAGACGGTGGCCAGCGGCTCGACCGGGACGTCGGTGCTGCAAGACGGGACGTGGAAGGTCGGCGACGACGTCTTCTGCGGCCTGCTGAGCCAGGCTAGCCAGGCGGGAATCACGGTCCCGGTGCCGTCGGCATGCAAGTCGGCAGGCTAGGCGCCACCCGGGCCAGCAGAGCCGGCGGGCGGCTCGGCGGAAACAACTCGGTCGCGCTCGCCGCCCTCTGCACCCTGCTGTTCCTCACGTTCCTCGATAACACGATCGTGAGCGTCGGTCTCGGCAGCATGCAGACCGACCTGAAGGCGTCGGTCGCCGACATGCAGTGGATCGTCGGCGGCTACGCCCTTACGTTCGCGTCGATCATGCTGGCCTGCGGCATGATCGGCGACGAACTGGGCCGCAAGGCGGTCATGCTCACCGGTGCGGGCGTGTTCTGCGCCGGCGCGGTGCTCTGCGCGCTGGCGCCGAACCCGGAGACGCTCATCGCCGGCCGCGCCGTCATGGGCCTGGGCGCCGCAGCCAGCGAGCCGGGCACCCTGTCCATACTCCGGCACATCTACTCCGACGGCCGGGCCCGCGCCCGGGCGGTCGGCATCTGGTCCGGCGTGGCCGGGCTCGCGCTCGCCCTCGGGCCGGTGCTCGGCGGGGCCATCGTCGGCGCGTGGCACTGGCGGGGCATCTTCTGGTTCAACCTGGCCTTCGGCCTGGCCGCGCTGATCGTCGCCGCCGTCACCGTGCCGGAAAGCTCGGACCCGACGGCCAGCCGGGTCGACACGCTCGGCACGCTGCTCGGCGCGGGCGCCCTCGGCACGCTGATGTTCGCGATCATCGACGCGGAGACGGCAGGCTTCGGCGCGCCCGCGGTGGTGGCGCTGCTGTGCGCGAGCGCGGTGCTGGCCGCCGCGTTCGTCCAGCGGGAACGGCGCGCCGCCCATCCCGTGCTCGACCTGCGGCTGCTACGGCTGGCCCACTTCACCGTGCCGAACGTCGTGGCGTTCTGCACCTACCTGGCCACCTTCGCGATCTTCTTCTTCACCGCGCTCTACCTGGTCGAGGTGGTGGGGGCCTCCGGCTACAAGATCGCGCTGGTCTTCGCACCGATGACCGCGGCGATGATCGCCGCGTCCGTGCTGGCCGGCTACTGGGCCGGCCGTACCGGGCCACGCTGGCCGATCACCATCGGCTGCGCCGCGTTCGCCGCCGGCCTGCTCATCGCCAACCCGCTGATCGGCCCTCACCCCGACTACCCGGCCCTGTCGGCGGCGCTCGCGCTGGCCGGCGTCGGCATCGGCATCACAGTGGTCCCGGTCACGAACGCGGTACTCAACGCGGTACCGCCCGAGCGGTCCGGCATGGCCGCCTCGGCGGTCAACACCAGCCGGGAGATCGGCGCCGTGGCCGGCGTCTCCATCCTCGGCGCGCTGGTCTTCTCACAGCTCAACGCCAGCCTGAGCAGCCACCTCGCGGCCCTGGACGTCCCACCGGACGAGAAGGCCCAGATCATGGCGTTCAAGCCGCTCATCATCCAGTTCATCGAAACCGGGCAGGCGAACGTCGGCGGCTACACCCAGTACGGCTCGATCGTCGACAAGGTCATCGGCGCCGCCTACGCCGCCTTCGGCGACGGCCTGCACGCCGCCTTCTACCTCTCCGCCGCCCTGGTCATCGCGGCCGGCGTCCTCGCGGCGGCAACGCTCCGCAAAAACCCTGTCACCTCATTAGCGTCCCGCCAGCCCGTTAACTAAAATAGAAGACGCGGCCGGTGCGAACGTAGGTGTAGTCATCCTTGTCGGGGGGCCACAGAGCCTGAGCCCGAGCTAGACGCACGGTACGTTCCACCGGCCGCGCTGTGTTCGCCCGGGGGGACAGTCTCCAGCATGGGGGCTCCCCGCCCCCCATAGCCCCCTGGCCCGGACCCCCGCTGTCCGCGCTCCGGCCCTGATCGCAGTATCTCCCGGGGGGCGACCCCCGGACCCCCGATGTCCGCGCGTCCGGCCCTGATCGCAAAGGGCGCGATCTTATCAGGGCCTCCCGCGCGGACAAGACCCTGCGGGCTGCGCCAGCCTCCGGGCTGAAACGTGGGCGGGTCCCGGCGGAGACACGCCCCCGTTCCTCTTACTCGGAACGCGGAGCGCGTAGAAGCTGGAGCGAGCGCGGGCGGGCCGTCACCGTGTCTCCGGTGTGCTTGGGGAACTCGCGGGCGGCGGAGACGGCGGGGTCGTAGCTGTCCAGCTCGGCGAACCAGGTCTGCGCCGCGGGACGGACCGGCGGGATGGTGAACGCGACATCATCCCAGTAGGCGTTGACCAGGATGAGGAAGTCATCGTCCAGTAGCGCCGTGCCGTCCGCGGCCTCGTCCGGCGCGTCGGTGCCGTCCAGGTAGACCGCGATGGCGTGCATGGTCGGGTCGGCCCACTGCTCGTCGGTTACCGTCGTGCCTGCGGCGCAGAACCAGCCGAGCTCGGCCGCGGCCGCGCCGGTGAGGTACCGCTTGCGGCGGAACACCGGGTGCTCACCGCGCAGCCTGAGCAGCCGCTTGACGTAGTCGCGCAGCTCGTCGTCGGTGGCGGCCCAGTCGAACCAGGAGATCTCGTTGTCCTGGCAGTAGGCGTTGTTGTTACCGCCCTGGGTGCGCCCGATCTCGTCGCCGCCGAGCAGCAGCGGCAGGCCGGAGGACAGCAGCAGCGTGGACAGCATCGCCCGTTGCTGCCGGCTGCGCAGCGCGCTGACCTCCGGATCGCTGACCGGGCCCTCGGCGCCGCAGTTCCACGAGCGGTTGTCGCCGGTGCCGTCCCGGTTGTCCTCGCCGTTGGCCTCGTTGTGCTTGGTGTCGTAGGAGACCAGGTCGCGCAGGGTGAAGCCGTCGTGCACGGTGATCAGGTTGACCGACGTGGACGGGCGGCGGCGGGCCGCGCCGTACAGGTCAGCCGAGCCGCTGAACCGGGTGGCGAAGTCGGCGACGCCGATGTCCTTGCTGCGCCAGAAGTCGCGCATCGTGTCCCGGTACCTGCCGTTCCACTCCCGCCACTGGGCGGGGAACTGGCCCAGGTCGTAGCTGTCGGCCTGGCCGACGTCCCACGGCTCGGCGATCAGCTTGGCCTCGCTGATCACCGGGTCCTGCGCGACCAGGTCGAAGAAGGCGGACAGCCGGTCGAAGCGGTTGTCGACCTCCCGGCCGAGTGTGGCCGCCAGGTCGAAGCGGAACCCGTCCACGTGCATCTCCGACACCCAGTACCGCAGGCTGTCCATGATCAGCCGCAGCGCGTACGGGTTGCCCGCGTTCAGCGAGTTCCCGGTGCCGGTGGTGTCGTAGTACTTGCTCGCGTCGCCCGGCGCCAGCCGGTAGTACATGCCGTTGTCCAGGCCGCGGAAGCTCAGCGTCGGCCCGTTCTCGTTGCCCTCGGGGGTGTGGTTGTACACCACGTCGAGGATGACCTCGATACCCGCCCGGTGCAGCGCCTTGACCATGTCCCGGAACTCCTCAACCTGGCCGCCGGCCAGGCCGCCGGGCCCGTGGCCGGCCCGGATGGCGGCCGAGTAGCCCTGGTGCGGCGCGAAGAAGCCGATGGTGTTGTAGCCCCAGTAGTTGGTCAGGCCGCGGTCGAGGAGGAACCCTTCCGGAACGGACTCGTGCACCGGGAGCAGTTCCACGGCGGTGACGCCGAGGTCACGCAGGTAGGAGGTGGCCGCCTCGTGCCCGAGGCCCGCGTAGGTGCCACGCAGCTCCGGCGGGATGCCCGGGTGCCGGGCGGTGAACCCCTTGACGTGCACCTCGTAGATCACCGAGTCCACCGAGCGGTGGTGCAGCAGGGTGTCGCCCGCCCAGTCGTAGTCCGCCGGGTCGATGACCAGGGACCGGGGCATGAACGGCGCCGAGTCGGCCTGGCTGGGCCGCGACGGGTCGGCCGGGTCGTGGCCGAGCAGCGCCGGGTCGTACCGCACGCGGCCGCGCAGCGCGCGAGCGTACGGGTCGAGCAGCAGCTTGGCCGGGTTGCAGCGCAGGCCGTTGGCCGGGTCGAACGGCCCGGTCACCCGGTAGCCGTAGGCCTGGCCCGGCTTGACGTCGGGAATGAGGCCGTTCCACACGCCGGCGTCGTAGTCGCCCAGCTGGTACCGGGTCTCCGCGCCGCCGGGGTCGAACAGGCACACCTCCACGGACTCGGCCACGGTGGAAGCGACGGCGAAGTTCACCCCGCCGCCGGTGACGGTCGCGCCCAGGCGGGAGCGGTTACCTGGCAGTGCCCGCAGGGCCGCGGCGGCCTGCTCGACGGCGGTCACTGCGAGTCCCGCCGGCGATCAGGTCGGCGATGGCGTCGCCGGTTTCCCAGACACCGCGCCGTGGCGGCGCCGGATGACGTCCGCGATCAGCCCGGTCCACCCGGTCTGGTGGCTGGCGCCCAGGCCAGCCGCGTTGTCACCGTGGAAGTACTCGTTGAAGTAGATGTTGTCCCGCCACTTCGGGTCGTGCTGCAGCCGGTCCACCCAGCCGTAGCAGGGCCGCCGCCCGTCCTCGCCGCGCACGAAGATGGACACCAGCCGCTCCCGCAGGTCGGCCGCGATCTCCTTGAGCGTGTGCTGCTCGCCGGACCCGGTCGGGTACTCCACGGTGAAGTCGTCGCCGAAGAACCGGTGGTACTTCAGCAGCGAGTTGATTACCAGGTAGTTGAGCGGGAACCAGATCGGGCCGCGCCAGTTGGAGTTGCCGCCGAACATGCCGCTGGTGGACTCGGCGGGCTCGTAGTCGATCGTCGCCGTCGTGCCCTCCAGGTGCAGCACGTACGGCTCGTCCCGGTGCACCGCGCTCAGCGACCGCAGCCCGTAGGGCGACAGGAACCGCTTCTCGTCGAACAGCGACGTGAACAGGGTGACCAGCCGGTCCTTGCCGACCACGCTGAGCATCAGCCGCTCGCTGCCGCCGTCGCCGTTGCGCAGCAGTCCCTGCTCGCGCAGCTTGGTCTCGTCGGCCAGGCCCTGCCGCTCCAGGAAGTCCGCGAACCCCTTGCCGAACTTCATCGCGTTGCGCAGCATCGCCTCGTCAACGATGGTCACTGCGAGCAGCGGGATCATGCCCACCATGGACCGGGCCTTGACCGGGATCGTCACCCCGCTCGGCAGGCTCAGGTGGTCGTAGAACATCCCGTCCGCGTCGTCCCACATCCCCATGCTGTCCATCGCGTCGGCGATGCCCGCGTAGTGCTCGAGGAACTTCAGCACCAGGTCGGCGCCGTGTCGACGGCCGCCGCGCCACAGGATCGAGGCGATCATCGCCATGTCAGCGCGTAGAACGCCATCCAGCCGGTGGCGTCGGACTGTTCGAGCACCGCGCCCGGCGGCAGGTGGGAGCGGTCGATCGGGCCGATGTTGTCCAGGCCGAGGAAGCCGCCCTCGAAGAGGTTGTTGCCCCAGAGGTCTTCCCGGTTCACCCACCAGGTGAAGTTCACCAGCAACTTGTCGAAGACCCGGGCCAGGAAGTCCAGGTCCTTCGAGCCGTCGAGCACGAAGACTTCGAGCGCCGCCCAGGCCTGCACCGGCGGGTTCACGTCGGAGAAGTCCCACTCGTAGGCGGGCAGCGCCCCGTTGGGGTGCTGGAACCACTCCCGGCACAGCAGCACGAGCTGGTACTTGGCGAACCCGGGGTCCACGTGGGCCAGCGATACGCAGTGGAACGCCAGGTCCCAGGCCGCGAACCACGGATACTCCCACTTGTCCGGCATCGACATGATGTCGGAGGCGTTGAAGTTGCGCCAGCGCGCGTTGCGGTTGATGTCCCGTTCCTTGGGCGGGGCCGGCTGCGCCGGGTCTCCGTCCAGCCAGGTCGCGACGTCGAAGTTGTAGAACTGCTTGGACCAGAGCATCCCGGCGAACGCCTGGCGCATCACGTTGGCCTCGTCGGCGCTGGCCGCCGCGGGGGTCAGCGACTGGTAGAACTCGTCCGCCTCGGCCCGGCGCCGGGCGAAGACGTCGGTGAAGGCCGCACCGAACGAGGGCGCCGCGGCCACGGACGGCGCCGGCTTGGGGCGCAGCCGCAGCCGGATCGTGGCCGTCGACTCGGCCGGGACGGTGAGCGTGTACCAGAAGGCGCACTTGGTGCCGGCCTGCGCGGGGTTGACCGTGGCCGCGCCGCTGACCACGTGGTCGTTGATGCCGTCCTTCGGGTACGGGGTGACCGAGGGGCAGTTGAACAGCCGCTGGTTGTTGGTCTCGTTCTCGCAGAACAGCGGCTGCGGGGCGGTCCCGTCCGAGGCGGTGTCCGCCAGCAGTTCGAGCTGCCCGAGGTAGGGGTGATCGATGTCGATGCCGCCGTCGGCGAGCCGCAGGGACGGCCGCGGCGCCGAGTCGGCCCATGACCAGGTGTTGCGGAACCACGCGGTCGGCAGCACGTGGATGGTCTCCGCGTCCTGGCTGGCGTTGGTCACCGTGACCTCGACCAGCAGCTCGGCCGCGTCGTCGCTCTTGGCGTAGGTCACCTCGGTGACCCAGTACCGGTCCTGGTCGAAGACGCCGGTGTCGAGGATCTCGTACTCCGGGGCGCGCCGGTCCCGCCGCGCGTTCTCCGCCCGGAGCTGGTCGTAAGGGAAGGCGGCCTGCGGGTAGTGGTAGCGCCACCGGTTCCACGCGTGGCTGGGCAGCGCGTCCAGGTACCACCAGTGGTCCTTGACGTCCTCGCCGTGGTTGCCCTGCGGCCCGGTCAGCCCGAAGGGCCGCTCCTTGAGGAAGGCGTCCCGGCCGTTCCACAGCGCGAGCCCGAGGCACAGGTCCTGGTGGATGTCGCTGAACCCGGCCAGCCCGTCCTCGCCCCACCGGTAGGCCCGGGACCGCGCGTGGTCGAACGGCAGGTAGTTCCAGGCGTCGCCGTCCTCGCTGTAGTCCTCGCGGACCGTGCCCCACTGCCGCTCGCTGACGTAGGGGCCCCACATGTACCAGGGACTCGCCTGCCGCAGCCCGTCTTCGAGCTTCCCGAACCCGGCGACCCGATCGCCCTCAATGGTCATGCGCGCCCCCGGCTGTCAGCGTCCGATTACTCCCCAGGCACGCAATACCCTATCGCCGGGTTCCTGCACCCCACGCGAATGTGGTCCAGGCGGCCGGGCATAACAATCCACCGTCTTGCGCTGAGGCAGGCTGGAGCGGCCCGGTCAGGTGGTGATGTCCGGGTAGGGCATGGTGAAGTGCGACAGCCGCTGCGCGTACTCCAGCTGGAAGCCGAGCGGCTCTTCGTAGTCGCGCTCGAACAGCGCGATGAACAGCGTCAGGGTGAGGAACGGGTGCGCGCCCAGCTCGAACAGCTTCGGGTAGTCGTGCGTCGCGAGGGCCTCGCGCTCGGTGTCGTCGAACGTCAGCCAGGTCGACTTCTCGCCGGTCAGCACGTTGAGGATGACGTTGGCCCGCTCGGCCTCCCACCACTCGACGGTGCCCTTCGGGTCCTCGCGGTACCGCTCGACCAGCTCCGGGTCGCGGTCGACGGTGTAGAGGAACTTGTTCAGCAGGTACTTCGACATAACTAGAACCGCCCGCCCTTCGGGTACCAGGTGAAGTAGGCCTCCATGGTGTGGAACAGGTCCAGCGTGTCCACGTAGTCGGCCTTCTCACCCGCCCCGGCCACGCCCATCATCAGCATGAAGTCGAGGAAGCCGTGCGTGGCGTTGCCCGGCTCCCACAGCGAGTCGAGCGACACCTCGCCGAGCGCCTTCTCGATGTCGCCGGAGGCGATCCAGTCGACGGCCTTGCGGTCGAACTCCGGGTCGGGGCCGTGCGGGCCGAACTGGCGCGGGCCGCCCAGCTCGAGCGACAGGTGGCCGGTGCCGATGATCGCCACCCGCAGGTTGGCCGGCCAGGACTCGACCACGTCGCGGATCATCTGGCCGAGCTGCACGTACCGCTTCGGCTGCGGCAGCGGCGGCGCGAAGATGTTGGTGTAGATCGGCACGATCGGCAGGTCGCACTCCGGCCGCAGCGTGATCATCGGGCAGGTCACGCTGTGGTCGATGCGCAGCTCGTTGCTGAACGCGAGGTCGAAGCCGGCGTCCAGGCCGCTGCGCAGGATGTGCGACGACAGGCCCTCGTCGCCCTTGAAGAACATCTTCGGCAGGCCGAACTCGCGTTCCTCGTTGTACCAGTTGGCGTCGTAGAGCGGCGCCTTGCCCACCAGGAACTGCGGCATGTTGTCCAGCCAGAGCTGGTGGAAGTGGTCGCTGCCCACCAGCACCAGGACGTCGGGGTTGGCCCGGGTCAGCGTCTCGCGGAACGAGGTGATCTTGGCGACCCACTCGTCCGCGAACGGCGGCCGCTCCGCGCCGGTCGACGTGCTCGCACGGTAGTAGAACGGGTGGTGGGTCGAGGCGATGACCGCTGCGATGGTCGCCATGGGCTCCCTTGCCGTAAAGGACTCTTGCGGGGTTTACTCGGACTTCGGTGCCACGTAGGTGGCACTTCGGTCCACGTGCATGTAGATGTCGTTGGCGATCGGCGACCGCTGCTCCTCGGCGAGCTGGCCGATGCAGCCCGGCCGTCCGGGCCAGCAGCGCGAAGCCGCGCAGCATGGCCAGCGGCAGGCCGAGGTCGGCGAGCACCGCGCCGCAGACGCCGGCCCCGTTGAGCGGCAGCGTCCGGCCGAGCACCTGCGGGTGGACCCGGCCGATCGCCTCGAACAGCCGCAGGTGCGGGCCACGCACGCCCTCTTCGGTGGCGATCTGGATCAGCCGCGGCGTGCGCGGGTCGCGGACCTTGTGCACCGGGTGTCCGATGCCGGGGACGAACTTCTTCGCCGCCCGGGCCTGCTTGACCGCCTCAAGCGCGAGCGCGTCGAACCCGGCGTCGTCCGCCGGGACCTCGCCCGCCTCCGCCAGCACGGCGGCCAGGTACTGGCCGCAGTCCTCGGTCACGCCGAGGAACCGCGAGCCGCCGCCGAGTATCCCGGCCGCGATCGCGCCCTGCAGCGAGTCCGGCGCCGACAGGTAGGTCAGCCGGGCGGCGATGGCCGTCGGGGTGAAGCCGTGGTCGGCCAGCGCGACCAGCACCGCCTCGAAGACGCGGACCTCCGACTGGGTCGGGCGCCGCTGCGTCACCATCCACAGCGTCAGCTCGCCGAACCCGACCTTGCCCATCAGGTCCTCGGCCAGGTCCTGGCCGAGGAGGGTGATCGTGTCGGCGTCCGAGGTGCCGAGCGACGTCGGGTACTCCGTCATGCGTTTCCTTCCGTGTCCGAGCCCGCCAGCCACGCGCGGATCTCGTCGCCCTGCTCATCAAGCTCCGGTGGCGCGAGCGGGTAGTCGGCCGGGGTCTTCGAGAACGTCACCGGGTGCCGCATCGTCTTCTGGACCCGGTCGCCCGAGCCCGCCTCCACGATCGGGTCGAGGCCGATCTTCTCCGCGAACGCGATGCCCTTGTCCACCGTGTTGATCGGCCCGCAGGGCACGCCGACCGCGATGAGCTGGTCGAACCACTCGGCCGCCGACTTGACCGCCAGCTTCTCGGCCAGCAGCGGCTTAAGGATGTCCCGGTTGGCGGTGCGGCCCGGGTTGTTGGTGAACCGCGGGTCCTGGGCCAGCTCGGGGGCGCCGATCACCTCGCACAGCTTGCGGAACTGCGTGTCGTTGCCGGCCGTGACGATCAGGTCGCCGTCCCCGGTGGGCAGCGGCTCATACGGGAACAGCGACGGGTGCGAGTTGCCCATGCGGAACGGGACCACGCCGCCGGCCGCGTACGCGCTGGTCTGGTTGACCATGCCGGACATGGCCGAGGCCATCAGCGAGGCGTCGAGGTGCTGCCCCTCCCCGGTCGCGTTTCGGTGGTTGAGCGCGGCCAGGATCGCGATCGTGGTGTGCAGGCCGGCCATCACGTCGAAGGCGGAGATGCCCGCGCGGTAGGGCGGCCCCTCGGGGTCGCCGGTCAGCGACATCAGGCCGGACATCGCCTGGACCATGAGGTCGTAGCCCGGCAGGTCCTTGCCGCCGACGCTGCCGAACCCGCTGATCGAGGCGTAGATGACCGCCGGGTTCACCGCGCTGACCGCGTCGTAGTCCAGGCCGAACCGGCGCAGCCCGCCGGGCTTGAAGTTCTGCACGAACACGTCGGAGCGCCGGGCCAGCTCCCGGGCCAGGGCCAGGTCGCCGTCGTCCTTCAGGTCGAGCGCGACCGACCGCTTGTTCCGGTTGATGGCGAGGAAGTAGGTCGACGTGCCGTCCTCGGTGACCGGGGGCATCCAGGCCCGGGTGTCGTCCCCGGCCGGAGACTCGACCTTGATGACGTTGGCCCCGAGGTCGGCCAGCAGCATCGTGCAGTACGGCCCGGCCAGCACCCGGGAGAAGTCCGCGACGAGCAGCCCGGACAGCGGCCCGGGCCGCGCCGGCTCGCCCATATCCACCATCAGTAACCTTCCGTCCGGCCTACTGTCCGCATGTCGGACATGTGTCCGCCTGCCGAGTATTCTGGCCCGCGCACCGCATGTCAAGGCGGCCCTACCGAGGCGTCTGGCCGGCCGCCCCGGTCCCACCGCCATCGACGGTCATCGTAACCCGGGGTGCCCCGTGGCAAGCGGCCCAGTCCGCGCTGATCGCCCCGGCCGCCGCGAGCAGCAGCGGCAGGTGCCTGCCGGTCAGGACGTCCAGCGGCGTCTCCGCGGCGTGCGAGTTGACGTTGAGCGCGGCGATCACCGTGCCGTCGCCGTCGCGCAGCGGCACGGCGACCGACCGGATGCCCGGGGCGAGCTGCTCGTCGGTGAGCGCCCAGCCGCGCGCCCGCACCTCGCGCAGCGCAGCGCCGCGCTCGTCGGCGTCCGGCACCCACGGCGGGCTGATGCCAGACCTGGACGGCTCGGCCAGGACCCGTTCCGCCTCGGCCGCCGGCAGCGCGGCCAGCAGCACCTTGCCCAGCGAGGTCTGCATGGCCGGGAACCGGGTGCCGATCGTCACCGACAGCGTGACGATCTTCGGCACGGCGACCCGGGCCACGTACACGATGTCCGACCCGTCCAGCTGCGCGATCGACGAGGACTCCCCGGTCTGCGCGACCAGCGCCTGCATGTGCGGCCTCGCCACCTCCCACAAGCCGCGCGACAGCACGTAGGACATGCCGAGGTCGAGCACCCGGGGGGTCAGCTCGTAGCCGCCGGTCGCCAGGCCGGGGCCGCCTGGGCCCGCGCCGCCGGCCTGCCGGACGTAGCCGAGCTGCTCCAGCGTGAGGAGGATGCGGCGCACCGTGGGCCGCGGCAGGTCGCTCGCCGCCGCCACGGCGGCCAGCGACATGACCGGCTGCCCGGCCTTGAACGCCCGGATCACGTCGAGGCCGCGCGCGATCGCCTCGATGAAGTCCGGGCTGTCATCTCGACGGGCCACCCGCAACCTCCCGAAAGCCACGCAGCGTCACCTGGACCCGCCCGCGCGCCCAATCCAATGGCGCTTTTTGCCATGGGGCGTGCAGCCGGGGGGTACCTGGGGGTCGTCCCCCCGGGTGATACTAGCGTGTTGTCCACCGGTTGTCCGCAATGCGGACAACCGTCCACACCCTTGACACCGGGGCGAGAACCAGACAATCTTCCGATCAGGATTCTGGTGACCGACTACCGGACGGTCGTCCGTGCTCGCGCTCGCTCGCGAGCCTCATCGTGGAGGTTCCCCAATGACTGCACCGCAGCCGGGCCAGCCGGTTGTGTTCCGGAACGCGACCGTGCTGACAATGGATGACGCGCACACGGTCCTGAACAGCGCCGATGTCCTGGTCTCCGGCGAGACCATCGCCGCGGTCGGTCCCGGCCTCACGGTGCCGGACGGCACGGCGGAGATCGACGCGGCCGGCGGCATCGTCATGCCGGGCATGATCGACACCCACCGGCACATGTGGCAGACCGCCATGCGCGGCTACGGCGCCGACTGGACGCTCACCCAGTACTTCGTCTACTACTACCTGAACTGGGGCAAGATCTTCCGCCCGCAGGACGTCTACGCGGGCAACCTGCTTGCCGCGATCGAGTCGATCGACGCGGGCGTCACCACCACCGTGGACTGGTCGCACGGCCTGCGGACCATCGACCACGCCGAGGCCGCGACGGACGCACTGGAAGAGGTGCCCGGCCGGTTCGTCCTCGCCTACGGCAACATCTACGCGGGCGCGTGGGAATGGACCACCACGCCAGAGTTCCGCGACTTCTACACCCGCCGCTTCAACGGCAAGGGCGACATGCTGACGTTCCAGATCGCCTTCGACCTGCCGGGCATCGACGGGTTCCCGGAGAAGGCCGCCTTCGAGGTGGCGCGCGACCTGGGTGTCAAGGTCACCACCCACGCGGGCGTCTGGGCGGTGACCGGCGACACCGGCATCAACCAGATGTACGACAACGGCTTCATGACCCCGGGCACCACCTACGTGCACGCGGCGTCGCTGTCCCCGGACAGCTACCACAAGATCGCCGCGACCGGCGGGTTCGCCTCGGTCTCCACCGAGAGCGAGTGCAACGCCGGGCAGGGCTACTCGCCGACCTGGCGGCTGCGCAAGTACGGCATCCCGGTCTCACTGTCGCAGGACACCAGCGTCTGGTGGAGCGGCGACATCTTCAGCGCCATGCGGGCCACGCTCAACGCCGACCGGGCCAAGGAGCACGACGAGGCGCACGCGAAGGACGAGACGGTCACCAACCACCTCCTGCGGGCCGAGGACGTGGTCGACTACGGCACCCGCGGCGGCGCGAAGACGATCGGCCTCGACTCGGTCATCGGCAGCGTCGAGGTGGGCAAGAAGGCCGACCTGGTGCTGCTGCGGAACGACAACTCCCCGGTCAGCTTCCCGATCCTGCACCCGTACGGTCACGTGGTGTTCCAAGCCAACCGGGGCGACGTGCACACCGTGCTGGTCAACGGCAAGGTCGTCAAGCACGAGCACAAGCTGGTCGGGGTGGACCTGGCCAAGGCCAAGGCGTCGATCGAGTCCACGATCGAGTTCCTGCGGGCCGAGCACGGCGAGCAGGAATGGGAGAACGGGATGCACCCGGAGATCCCGGCGCACGAGACGCTCAACAACCCGTACACCTACCGGGACGACGTCTCCGCCTGGAAGGAATCCGACGCGACCTGGACCGAGAAGGACGCCTAGCAAAGTCAAGGTCAACGGCGTCAGCACGAGGAACGGGCGCGTGGTGTCCCTGGTCGGGGAACCACGCGCCCGTTCCTGCGCATGACAGAGGTTGACTTGCTTACTCGCCCCAGATCTCCTGCGCCACCTCGACAATAAAGCGCAGCTTGTCCCACTGCTGCTGCTCGGTGAGGTCGTTGCCCTCGCTGGTGGAGGAGAAGCCGCACTGGGCGGACAGGCACAGCTGGTCGATGTCGGTGTAGCGGGCGGCTTCCTCGACCCGCCGCTTGATGAAGTCCTTGGACTCGAGCTCGCCGCGCTTGCTGGTGACGAGGCCGAGCACGACCCGCTTGCCCTTGGGCAGGTAGCGCAGCGGCTCGAACCCGCCCGAGCGCTCGTCGTCCCACTCGCAGAAGAAGCCGTCCACGTCGAGCTGGTTGAACATGGTGTCGGCCACGAAGTCGTAACCGCCCTCGGCCGCCCACATGGACTGGTTGTTGCCGCGGCACATGTGCGTGGTCACCGTCAGGTCACCGGGGCGGTTCACCAGCGCCTTGTTGATCGTGGCGATGTAGGTCTCGTGCTGGTGCAGCGGGTCGCCGCCGATGCTGCCGACGTGCTCGCGCTGCACCGGGTCGTTGATGTACGCCAGGCTGGTGTCGTCCAGCTGCAGGTAGCGGCAGCCGAGATCGTAGAGCCCGGTGAGCTCCTTGGCGTAGGCGGCGGCCAGGTCGTCCCAGAACCCGGTCAAGTCCGGGTACACGCCCGCGTCGATCGCCTCACGCCCGCCCCGGTAGTGCACCATCGACGGCGACGGGATGGTCAGCTTCGCGACCTGCCCGTCGGCCACGTTGTCCCGCACGAAGGCGAACGCGTCGGCGAAGATCGTCTCCGGCAGCGAGACCGGCGCGGTCACGTGGGCCGACGGCGGCGCCCACTCGTAGTTCTTGTTCTGGTTGTGGAACGCCACCTTGATGGTGTCGTCCTGCACCTTCTCCACCCCGCCGAGCTGGTAGATGAAGTCCATGTGCCAGGACTGGCGGCGCAGCTCACCGTCGGTCGCGGACTTCAGCCCCACCTCGCCCTGCTTGCGGATGATCTCGCGGATCGCGGCGTCCTCCACCCGCGCGAGCTGGCTGGCCCCGATCTCGCCCGCCGCGAACTCCTCGCGGGCCTGCAGGACCTCCTTCGGCCGCAGCAGGCTGCCGACGTGATCGGCGCGGAAGGGCGGACGGGCGTTACCTGCCATGCGGAGTGCTCCTTGGTGCTGATGCCTACTGATGCCGCTGATGTTCCTGCGCGGCAATCTTAGTCAAACTGTGACACGAGAACGGTAATCGGGGGCCGCGTCAGTGGTCAAGTCACAACTAGCTCGGAGCATCTGCACGTGCATCTGACTAGGTGCAGGGTAGCAAGGCGCCTCCAGCCGGGCGTTACCGCTTCCCCGGTCGCCTGCCCGTCTGGCCCGGAACCGTCCGCTCAGGGCTGGGCGGCGAAGTCGCCGGGGCGCCAGGTCCCGTCGAACGCGGGTGCCTGCGGGCCGTAGATGCGGAAGTAGCAGAACCACGCCCGGCCGGGGACGGTCTGTATCCACCGGCCGCGGGCGCGTTCGGGCTTGACCGGGCCGAAGTGCAGGTCCACCGAGCCGGTCCCGTGCGGGGCGATGTGCTCGAACAGCGACCGCAGCGCCGCCTTGCCCTGCTCGGCGTTAACCTCCGACCGGGTCTGCGCGTCGTAGCAGGTCACCGACCAGAACAGCGTCGCGGGCACCGGAAGCGGCACGGTCAGCGTGTAGCCGCGGCCGCCGTCGAGGTACGCCCCGGCTCGGTCGCGGCAGGCCAGCCAGTACAGCGACCCCTGGCCCACGGCCCGCCGGAACATGGCCGGCGAAGCGACGATCGCCTGCGCGAACCAGCGGTCGCGCGCCTCGACGTCAAGCGACCCGTCGCGCTCGAAGGCACCGTTCTCCGGACGCAGCCCGACCCATTCCCAGGCCCGGTCCGGCCAGACCTGGCAGTCGGGCCGCCGGGACGCGAACGCGGACACCAGCATCTCGTCGCGGCCCTGCGCGGCCGCGCTGGCCAGCAACTCGGCCATGTCCGGCGACGGCAGGAACGGCCGCCCGGCGGCGATCCCCAGCTCCGCGAGCGTCCCGAGCATCGGGCGCATCTCACCGACCGGCGGCTCGGCGTTGATCACGTCGTGCAGCACCCGCCAGTAGCCGAGGTTGTCCTCCCAGGCCAGCGGCGTAGTATCGGCCGGATGCGCCGTGCCGTCGGTGAAGACGTACCCGTCGCGGTCACCGCCGCCGAGCGGGTAAACCCGCACCGACATGAGCAGCCGGACCGCCGCGCTCAGGTCACCGCCGAGCGGCAGCGCACGCAGCGCCAGCAGCACCACCCAGGTGTCCGACCGCGCCGCCCGGTAGCCGAACGGAACGGGATCGTCCCAGCCCGGCGGCAGGATCAGGTAACGGCCGCCCTTCCCTGCGTCGGCCCCGGCCAGCCCCATGTCGGCGATCCACCGCTGATGATGGTCATCGGCCAGCCCGATCAGCGGCCCTGGCGGCATCTCCACCACCACCGGCCCGCTCTCCCGCAGGTTCAGGACGCCGGCCGCGTACGGCGTATCGGAGTTCAGCGTGAACCCCACGTGCCGCGGCTGCGCCATCACCAGCAGCGCCGCCTTGTTGTCCACCGCCCCCGCCGCCCGGGTCCCGCGGGCGACCGCCTCCATCGACACCGTCGGGAAGAAGAAGTGATACGCCTCCAACGCCCGCCGCCAGTCCTGCTCGCGATGGGCGATGGCGGCACTCGGCGCGGCCGGGAACCCGCGCTCGAACTCGATGGTGCTGGTCATACCAGCATTGACCCTCCGCAGACCCGCCGGCACTTCACCCTGGCCGGGTGAAACACCGGAGGGCAAGTCGCCATCGGCGGGCGTCACCTTAGCTGTGGCCAGCTCCGCTCGGTTGCCGCCCGGCCGACGGGGACGCGGACCGCAGTAGCTCGGTGGTCGCGTCGCGAAGCGTGTCGTTTGAGCGGCGCAGGTACTCGCTGATCAGCATGAGGTCGTGGTCGTCGTAGTCGGCGAGGAGCAATTCGCCTGCCTGCTGGACCGGCGCGTAGAGCCCGGCCGCTTCCCTTTGGCGGTCGGGCAGCAGCTCGATCAGGACGCTGCGGCGATCCTTGGGCCCTGGCACCCGCCGGACGAATCCGGCCTTCTCCAGGCGGTCGATGACCAGGGTGATGGTGCCGGTGCCCAGGCCCGAGACCTCGGCCAGCCGCGTCGGAGTGATGGTGCCGGTCACAACGAGCAGGCCCAGGATGTCGATGTCGGTCGGGTTCAGGCCCAGCCGGGCGCCAACCGCTCGGTTCAGCACGCCCATGAAAGCGGCCGTGCGGCGGCTTTCCCAGTTCAGCGCCGCGAGGATCTTGTCGCGCTCCATCGCCCCATACTAGCTTGCGATCTAGCTTACTCATATTCTAGATTACTCATTAACTGAGTTATATGAGATCTGAGGAGCCATGACATGACCCACGACAACTCCACGATCAGCCCGGCCCGCTCCCCCGCGGAATCAACGCGCCGGGCCCCGTGGGGCGCACTACTGCTGATGGCTGCCGCGGCGTTCATGGACCTGCTAGACGGCACGATCGTCCAGGTCGCACTGCCCTCCATCCAGCGAGATCTGCACGTTAGCGACGCGGGACTGCAGTGGACCTTGTCGGCGTACACGCTCGCCTTCTCGCTGCTGCTGATCACCGGCGGCAGGCTGGGAGACATCCTCGGCCGCAAGCAGACGTTCCTGCTCGGCCTGGCTGGCTTCGTGACCGCCTCCACGCTGGTCGCCGCCGCCCAGACGCCCGGCATGCTCATCGGATTCCGGGCGCTGCAGGGCGCCACCGCGGCGCTCATGCTGCCCCAGGTCCTGACCTTTATCCAGGCCGAGTTCGACCCGGAGCCGCGCCGTGCCGCGTTCGCCGTCTACGGCATGCTGCTTGCCCTGGCGGGTGCCAGCGGGCCGCTGCTCGGCGGCGTCCTCGTCGCGGCGAACCCGGCCGGGTGGGGCTGGCGCACCATCTTCCTCGTCAACGTCCCGATCGGCCTCATCGCACTGGTACTGGGCACCAGATTCATCCCGAAGTCTCCGCCGGACCGTGGCCGTCGTATCGACCCAGCCGGGACCGTCCTCATCACCATGGCGCTGCTCGCGGTCTTCTACCCGCTGATCGAAGGCCGCCAGCTCGGGTGGCCAGCCTGGTCCGTGGCCTGTATCGCGGCTTCAGTTCCCCTACTCGGGGCATTCGCCGTCCTGGAGACAAGGACCCGCGAGCCGCTGATCGACTTCTCCGTCTTCCGCCGCCGGGGGCCCGCCATGGGGCTCGCCATCGCCCTGGTGTTCTTCGGCACCACCAGCTTCTTCTTCGTCCTCACGCTGTTCCTCCAGCTCGGGCTGGGTTACTCGGCGCTGCAGACTGGCGTCACCTTCGTGCCGTTCTCGCTCGGCATCATCGTCGGTTCCGGCGGTGCCGCACCGCTGGGAAAGAAGTACGGCCGGTACGCCGTTACGGTGGGCGCCTTGCTGATGACCGTGGCCGTCTGGAGCATGACGGTCATCGCCAGACCGGCACTGCCCAGCTGGCACCTAGCGCCGTCCCTGGCGGTCGCCGGCCTTGCGTTCGGCCTCGTCTCCGGCGTGCTCGCGGACATCGTCTTGGGCCAGCTGCCCGCGGACAAGGCCGCCTCAGCGTCCGGCGTCGTCAACACCGTCATACAACTCGGCAGCGTGACCGCGATCGCCATCATCGGCGTCCTGTTCTTCGGCGCGCTCGGCCAGCATCCGGCCGTAGGCAGCTACGTCAACGCCACCAGGACAGGCCTGTGGTATCTCACGGCCTGCTGCGCGGCAGCGACCCTCGGCAGCCTCCTGCTGCCGGCCAGCCGGGAGCAGTCATGATCGCGGGGCGGCGGGCCAAGTGGCTCGTGCTCGCGGGGTGGCTGGTGATTATCGTCGTGCTCGGCCCGCTCGCGGGCAAGCTGCAGGGAGCGGAGAGCAACAACGCCGCGTCCTTCCTGCCCGCGAGCGCGGAATCCACCCAGGTCCAGAACCTCCAGAGCGCCTTCCATGACCCGAACGTAAGCACCGCGATGGTCGTCTACACCGCTGGCCAGGGTGGGCAACTCGCCGTGGCCAGCCGTGTCGCGGTCGAGCGCATCGCCCGCCAGATCCCCGGGGCGAGCGAACCGGCCATTTCATCCGATGGCCAGGCCATGCAGTTCACCGTCCCGCTGCCGACCGCCAACGGTGACTCCATCAGTTCCGAGGTCAACCAGCTCCGCAAGACCGTGCCAGCGAGCGGCCTGCAGGTGCATGTCACCGGCCCGGCGGGCCTGCTCGGTGACTCCACCGGCGTGTACAAGAGCATCGACGGGCAACTGCTCATGGTCACCCTCGCGGTGGTGATCGTGCTCCTGCTGCTCATCTACCGCAGCCCGTTCCTGTGGCTGGTCCCGGTCGTAGCCGCCGGGGCCGGGCTCGCTGTCGCGCAGTCGATCGCCTACCTGCTCGCCGAGCACGCGGGCCTGACCGTCAATGGCCTCAGTGGCTCCCTGATGCTCATCCTGGTCTTCGGCGCGGGGACTGACTACGCTCTCCTGCTCGTCGGCCGTTACCGCGAAGAGCTGTACTACTGGCCGGACAAACACCAGGCGATGAGCGCCGCCCTCCGGCGGGCCGCCCCGGCGATCATCGCCTCCGCGGCTACTGTCGCGCTCGGCATGCTGTGCCTGCTGTTGTCCAATCTAGCCTCCAACCGGGGGCTCGGCCCGGTCGCGGTCATCGGGGTGCTTAGCGCGCTAGCGGTCATGGTCACCCTGCTGCCGGCCCTGCTGGTGTGCCTGCCCCGCGGGATCATGTGGCCGCGCATGCCCAGCTATGGCCAGCCGCCTCGCAGCGACCACCGCCTGTGGGCCTGGATGGGGACCCGGATCGCCCGGTTTCCCGCACGGATCTGGGTCACCGCCCTAGTCGCGCTCGCTGCCATGGCCGTGGGCCTTGGCGTCCTGCACGCGTCGGGACTGTCGCAGAGCAGCCAGTTCACCGGCACGCCCGACTCGGTCGCCGGGCAGCAAGTGCTTGACCGGCACTTCCCGGCCGGAACCGGAAGTCCGCTGATCGTCATATCGCAGGCCGACGCCGCCGCCACGGTGCGCGCCCAGATCCTGCGGACCCCGGGCATTCTGGCCGTCAGCGGCCCAGACAAGGCGGCCGGCCTCGCCGAGTTCCTCGCCACCCCGGCCGCGGCCGGGGACACCGCCGCCTCGTACCAGACCGTCGACGCACTCCGCGCCAGCGTGCATCGGGACGCGAAGGTCGGCGGCACCGTCGCCATCGACCTCGACACCCAGCGGGCCGCCCAGCACGACCGGAACCTCGTCGCGCCGATCGTGCTTGGCGTGATCCTTCTCGTGCTCGTCTTGCTGCTGCGCGCCGTCGTCGCGCCATTGCTGCTCGTCGGCACCGTCGCGCTCTCCTTCGCGGGGTCGCTCGGTGTCAGCGCCTTCTTCTTCCACTACGTGTTCCACTTTGCGGGCGCGGACTCGTCGATGCCGCTGTTTGTCTTCGTCTTCCTGGTTGCGCTCGGCGTCGACTACAACATCTTCCTCATCAGCCGGGTCCGCGAAGAATCAGCGGCTCTCGGCGCCCGCGAGGGCGTGCTCCGCGGCCTGGCCATGACCGGCGGCGTCATCACCTCCGCCGGGCTGGTGCTCGCCGCCACATTCGCCGCCCTCACCACCATCCCGCTGGTGGAGAACGTGGAAATCGGATTCGCCGTGGCCTTCGGCGTTCTGCTCGACACGTTCATCGTCCGGTCCGTTCTGGTGCCCGCCCTTGCGCTGTCAGCCGGCCGGGCATTCTGGTGGCCTGGCGCGCTCAGCCGCCCGCCCTCGCCACCGACACGTCAGGACGCAAACCCCACTGGCGCGTCCAGACCCGGCTCGTAACCGTCGTGGCGCTCTGCGCCCCTGCTGTCCCACGCGAGCTGCCGTAGCGTCGTGCCAGGTCTCCTGGCTTACGATGCTGGATATGAGAATGGGTTGCGCGGAGTGCGGGTGCGTTGTGGATTCCGGCGTGCGCGTGAGCTGCTGCGACCACGATGATTGCTGCTGCCAGCACCTGCCGGTGCGGTCGTGATCGTCGGCACGGAGCCGATCTTCACCGTGGCGGACGTCCAGCGCGCGGTGAATCATTACCAGCGGCTCGGGTTCTCCACCTCGCTCCATGACGAGACGTACGCGTTCGCGCACCGCGACGGCCTGACCATCCACCTGGCGCAGCGCGACGACCCCGCGACGGAAGGCCCTGGTGCGCTGTACCTGCATGTGGACGACGCCGACCAGCTGGCCGGGGAGTGGCGCCGGGCAGGGATACAGGTGGCCGGGCCGGAAGAGTTCGACTACGGCAAGCGCGAGGGCTCGCACACTGACCCGGACGGCAACAAGATCAGGTTCGGGTCTCCGCTGCCACAGCGCAGCCCGGGTGAGTCTCCGCGCGGTTAGGCGGGAGAAGCGGTGACCGGATCCAACGTTGAGATCGTCCTAGGCGCTGTCGCTGATGCCGTGCGCAGCCAGGGCGGGGCACGAGCTCGCTAAGCCGGGTCGATCGTCTGACCGGCGAGTTGGCCGCGTGAGCTGATGCCGAGCTTGGTGAAGACTTTCCGCATGTGGTAGGCGACGGTGGCGCGGCTGATGAACAGCTGCGCGGCGATCTCGGGGTTGGAGGCGCCTTCGCCGGCCAGGCGGGCGATCAGCGCTTCTTGCGCGGTGAGGGGGTCCCGCATCTCGGCAGCGCGTTCGCGGGCCTGCCCGCCGGTTGCGCGCAGCTCGGTGCTGGTCCGTCCGGCGAACGCTGCGGCGCCGACCGAGTCGAAGATCTCGTGGGCCATGGCGAGCTGGTCGCGGGCGTCGCGCTTGCGCCGCTGGCGGCGCAGCCACTCGCCGTAGACGAGGTGGGCTCGTCCTAGTTCCACACGCAGGCGGGTACGGCCAAAACGCTCGATCGCCTCGCGGTAGAGGCTCTCGGCGGCATCGTCGTCGCTGATCAGCGCCCGCGAGCGGGCCTCGGCGCCAAGCGCCCAGTCGGTCCCGCAGGCGCGGGCGATGCCGGAGAGCCGCGCGGCGGCGCCGGCCGCGCGCTCGGGTGCCGCGCTGCGCGTCGCCGCCTCAATCAGCTCGACGAGCGCCCAGCTGGCGAACCTGATCGCAGGCGAGTCTTCGCTCGCCAGCTGCGCCGCTGCCAGCGCCTCCTCATAGCGGCCCATGCTGTTGTAAAGCACCGCGGCCGCCCACTGCACGAAGCTCAGCGCTGCACCCTCGCCCCGGTGCCCGGCGTCGTCGGTGGCGGCCTGGATCAGCTGGGCGGCTTGTGCTTCGCGGCCGCGGAAGACGGCAAGGGCTAGGGCGCCGTAAGGCGCGATGCTGCTCCCGGTCGCCTCGGTTACGGACTCGGCCTGGGCCACCATCGAGGCGGCCTCGGTGAACTCCCCTGCGATCACGTGGGCTCCCGCGCGTATGTTGAAAGCCATGGGAAGCGCGCCAAGGGCGCCAGCATCACGGGCAATCGTGAGGTGGTGGTGGGACAGCACCTCCCAGCTGGCGAAGTCCCACACAGTCTGCGCGGTGCGGCTGGCCAGCCAGAGCCAGCGCAGGCCCTCTTCCCTGGAGACATCCGTCCCCTGGAAGGCGCTAACCGCCTGGCGGAGCGCCGGGGCTCCCGCCGCGTGGCCCTCGCAGATCAGCAGGGCCAGGCCATCAAGCAGCAGGTCGGCCGGGCGCGCGGATCCCGGCGGAGGCGGCGCCGCACGTGCCGCCTCGCCCACCTCCCGCATCCCGCCGCCGAGAGCCAGGCGTCCGGCGAATGTCGCGGCGGCCAGCGCGTCGAGGTACGTCTCGCGCGCCAGCCGCGCGTCGAGGGGCTCGAATTGCCTGGCGGCCTTCAACAGCAGCGGGGGCGCATCACTGCCCCGGCTCGACGCGAACGCGACCTGTCCGCGCAGCAGGTCAGCCCGGGCGGACCGGAGCCGGTCCGGCGGCCCAGCCTCCGCGGTGGCCAGCAGCCCCAGGGTCGCGTCAAACGCACCAGCCTGGTACTTAGCCGCCGCCGCCGCCAGCGCCCGCTCCGCCCGGACCGCCGGGTCAAGGGTCAAAGCCGCCGACCGCTCCAGGAACGCAGCCGCCGCAGCCATCCCGCCACGCGCCTGGGCACGGCCCGCCGAGCACTCCAGCTCCCAAGCGACCTCCTCATCAGGCCCCAGCGTCGCCTGCGCGCGGTGCCACGCCCGGTGATCAGGATCAGCCCCCGGATCGGTCGCCCCGGCCAGCGCCTCGTGCACCGCCCGCCGCTCCCCCGGCGACGCCGCCCGGTACACCGCCGACCGCACCAGCGGATGACGGAACGTCACCCGCTGCCCGATCACCAGCAACCCCGCGTCCGCCGCGGGCGCCACCGCCTCCGCCCCGATCCCCAGCCGCTGCGCCGCCCGCCACACCAGCACCGGCTCACCGGCCGGCTCGCCGCCGCGACCAGCATCAGCCGCTGCGCAGCAGCCGGCAACACCTCCAGCCGCCGCCGGAAACTATCCTCAATCCGCCCCGGCAACCCCGGCAGCCCGCCCCGGCACAGTCGGCAACCCGAACCCGCCCGCCAGATCCCCCGGCGCTACACCCCGCGGCAGCTCAAGCAACGCCAGCGGATTACCCCGCGTCTCCGCGATGATCCGGTCACGCACCCGCTCATCCAACGGCCCGCTGATCACCGAGCCCAGCAGCTCCCGCGCATCACTGTCACGCAAACCCCCGACCACCAGCTCCGGCAGCCCCCGCAACTCCTGGCCCGGCTCACGCGCGGCGACCACCAGCGCGACCGGCTCGCCCAGCAGCCGGCGCGCCACAAACCCCAGCACCTGCGCCGATGCCCGGTCCAGCCACTGCGCATCATCGATCACGCACAACAGCGGCTGCTGCTCAGCCACCTCCGACAGCAGGCTGAGCACGGCCAGCCCCACCAGGAACCGGTCCGGCACCGCCCCCGCGCTCAGCCCGAACGCGACACTCAGCGCATCACGCTGCGGACCCGGCAACCCCGGCAGCCTGCCCAGCATCGGCGCGCACAACTGCTGCAGGCTAGCGAACGCCAGCTCCATCTCCGACTCGACCCCGGCCACCCGCACAACGCGCAGGCCACCAGCCGACTCGACCGCATACTCCAGCAACGCGCTCTTGCCCACCCCCGGCTCCCCGCGCACCACGAGAACACCGCTGCGCCCAGCCCGCGCCGCATCGAGCAACTGACTGAGCGCCGCGCGCTCGGGGAGACGACCTAGCAGCATCACAGAGCCTTACGTGGAACCGGCGGCACGGACAACGCCACACGCGTGCCTCACGCTACAGGCCAACCATTCCCACGCTGGCCCGCCCCTGTAAAGGGGCCCGCGTGGTTGACAGCCATATGCGCCGCGCCCGGCGATGGGAACCGTCGAGCGCGCACCTCATCCGTGAACTTGAATTGCCGGGTCATCTGCGTGTTAACGCAGTTCTCCCTTACCGCTGGCTGTCGCCGGGTCGAATGTGCCGTCGAACAGCCATACACGCGGGGCACTAGCCCTCGCGAACTCGCGCGGAGCCTGACGCCCGTGGCGACTGCCCAGTTCGGTGACGGTGGTTACCTGGCCGGGCGTCCACCCGCGCCCAGCCAGCCAGGCCGCGGGGTCCGTAGCCGCGGGGCCGTCAAGAAACGCTTGCCGAACCAGATCCCACGCGGCACGTTCCTGCTCATTGGACGTCTCGACGTCGGGCTCCCGCCAGGGACCGCTGAAGTACTCGCCGGCGAAACGACTGCCCGGCGCCGAGAGCGCAGTGACCGTCGCGAGGAGCTGCTCAGCGGCAGATGACGACAGGTACATCAGGAGTCCCTCGGCGATCCAGAACGCCGGGCGCGTCTTGTCGAACCCGGCCGACAGCAGTGACGGCGACCAGTCATCCAGGAGATCGACGGGCACCGGTACCCGGCTACATGTCGGGACCACCTCATGCTGGTCCACGACCGCCTGCTTGAAGTCCAGGACAGCAGCCTGGTCAAGCTCGAAGACCGTTGCATCGTCTGGCAAGCCGAGCCGGAACGCGCGGCTGTCAAGCCCGGCCGCCAGCAGCACCACCTGGTGGCACCCGTCTTCCACGGCCCGCAGGACGCGCTGATCATAGAACGGCGTTCGCTCGCAGAAGTAGAACCGAAATGCGTTCCACAACGCCGACGAGCCGTCATCCACGGCCGGCCCCAGCCGCGGGAGCTTGCCCCCGTTGGAGACCCCTGCGTCGGCGACCGCCGCGACGGACATTGAAGCGAGCGGATCGTCGAACAGCTTCGCGGTCTCGCGCGACTCCTGCGCGCGACCATACGCAGTAAGCAGCGCCGTCCAGCCAACCCCTTCGGGAATCCGAGTCATTCCGGCTCTCCTTTCTTGCGGTTGATGATCACGCTATGCCGCTGCGGGCCAGTGCGAATCCGCCACGGTCGATAGTCTCGGCGCGCTCGCAGATAGCCCTTGACAGTGCGCCGGCCCCAGTCCAGAGATCACCACCGCCGCCGGGGCGAACGTCGCCGCGGTCAACTACCAATTCGGCTCCGAAGATGCGTTCATTACCGCCGTGATCGAACGTGCCCTATCCGAACACGCCCGTCGCCGGCCTCAGCGCCCCGCCCACGCAACCTTCCAGCGGCTAGCTCATCGACAGCTGGGTGGTTACCTGAGTGCCGCCGCTGATCAGCAGCTGGTCCGTGGTGACGCCGGTCAGCGTGAGGGGAATGGCGCCCGTGACGAGGTTCGCCAGCTGGAGCAATCCGGCGTTCGGCAGCTCGAGCAGGCTGACGCCGATCGTTGAACGGGCTGAAGTTCAGCGGGGCCCAGGCAGCCCGGGGACTGCCTGGCAGCGTCCCGGAGAGCCGCGTCGCGTAGAGCGTCACGCCGTCGCCGAAGTCCTGCGTGGCGCTGACCGTGGTGACAGTCGTCCCCGTTCTCGATGACCGTCACCGTGACGTTGCCGCTGAGGTCGATCGGAGTCGGCGGTGAACTTCATCATCGTCTGGGTACCGCCGGCGATCGGCACGTCCACGTTGCCCACGTAGTGGAACCCGGCGATGTTCGCCGTTCCGGCGGTGAGTACGGCGGTGGAGGCGGCCGCGACCAGGCCGGGGGTGGCGGCGGCGTGCTTCTCTCCCGGCTTGGTAGCGGTCCCGGAGGGAGACGGGCTCCCGCTCCCGACGGTGTCGGGCCGGTGTCGGCGGAGGGCGCTGACGGCGCCGGCGCTGAAGACCCCGGGGAGGCCGTGGCTGGCCTGATGAAGTCGGAATCGGGGAAGGCGACGGCACGCCCGCGGTGGGGCTGGCGGAGCGACGCGCTCGGCGTTGGCGTCGGGGAGGGCGGGCCGGGGAGGCAGACGCAGGCCAGGATGCACCCCTGGCCGGCCAGCGGCGCCGCCATAGCGTGCTGCGCTCCCGTCACGCCGACCAGGGCGGCCGCTAGGACGACAGGCAGCGCCGCGACCGTGAGCAGTCGCCTCACGAAGCCGCCGCCGACCCGCTGCCCGCCTCGGGTCGATGGCTCCGGTGCGGGCCCGTGCCGTCGACGGCGATACGGCGACCAGGCGTATCCGAGCGCCCCGCCGACGATGGCGAGCAGCATGCCGATGAAAAAGCCGCCGAGGTTGGAGGCCGGGAACGACGCGATACCGAGAATGATCCGCGATCCGCGTAGAACGAGCGGTGCACGGGGTTGATAAGGAGCGCGGCCCCCGCCGCGATCAGCAGCACGCCGATGAGCACGCCGAAGACGCCGCCGATCCCGATGTAGATGACCAGCTTGAGCCGACCGTGCACGAGAGGACGCCGCTGAGCGGGAGGAGTACCAGCTCAACGCCGGCCACGATCAGCAGCAGCCCGCCCCAGAAGGGGCGGCTGCCGCCACCAGTCCCGCCAGCGACCGCGCTTGGTCACTAGCAGCTCCCGCCGAAGCCCAGGCTGAGGCCGGGCAGCGTGAACGTGCCCGCCGTGCGGTCAGCGCAGGTGTGCTGCACGAGGTTGTCGATTTCCATTGAGTCGGCCTGCTGCCCGAAGCCGCCCGATGTGCCGACGGTGCCCGGGTCCTCGCTGAGCGTCCCGGCGTCAAGGCCGATGCTGATGTTGTGGAAGACCGCCTCGCTGCCCGTCTGCCCGGACGCGTCCACGATCAGGTTCTGGGCGCTCACCGGGGTGCCGCCGCCACCCGCGGTGAGGTGCAGGGTGACCGGGCCGACCGTGACGCTCTGGCAGAGGCTGGTCAGGGTCGCGGAGTGGATGGCCGAGATGATGACCGGCTGGTCGCCGGAGGCGCCGGAGACCTGACCGCCGAACTGCTCGAATCCGGTGCCAGTCAGCTTGCTTGCCGTGATGAGGTATTCCTGGCCGGAGACAGAGATGCTGGAGGCGATAGCCCCCTGCGCGGTCAGCCCCATGAGCGTCCCCGCGAGAATGACGGCGGGTACCGCCACGATCGCGAACCGCCGCCACTTGACCCGGCCTTGCATCGGTGTGAGGTTCAGCACACAGGCAAGTTACTCCTCAGTAAATTAGCCGGTCGAGCACTTTGACATAACAAAGAAACTAAAAGCACCGCTTGTCGGGCATGAATTTCCACGCTCCAGGGAGCTTGCGCCCTCATCGGCGTGGCGCGGCCCGGCGTCCCGGTGCTGATGGGTCTCCTGCACCGGGGGATCTGCCTGCCATTAGGGCAACCTTCTGAAGAGGCAGACAAGCGTGGTGTTGTTGTTGTAGACAAGGCTGTCCATCTTGTCTAGCCGCCACCCCTGTTCTTCTACGGCCTCGATCGACTCGGCGGCCTGCGGGATGGGGCGCGACAGGGCTGGCGAGTGCGACATCGGGCCGCGAATCTGCGTCACGAACACGCTGCGGCCTTCATCACGGGCACGCGCGGCGTCCTCGCTGATCGTGTTCGACTTGGCTTGCTTGATGAATCCCATTGTGGGCCTCCTCGCTTGAGCAAAGCTCGGCAGCAGGCAGCAAAGTAGCAGTCAGAGCCGCTGCTGTGACCGTCTGCTTTCTCATGGTCGCTCCCCCTTGTTAATGAAACCGCCGGCATTGGGTTCCATACCCACCCGCATGGACACGCCACGCCGGTTCTCAACTTGCACCGGGACACGTTGACCGGAGAGGCCAATGGCGTTGCTCGCTTCGCCGGCTGGATCGCGTCAGGGCGGCTGAACTGCTCACCGGCGGTGACTCTACGCGGATACGCCCGTGCCGCACGGGCCCGACAGCGGGCTCGTGCGGCGCGGGGCGTCGATGGCCGCGGGTTACGAGGCGGTGATCCCGTAGTTGGTGACGTTGAACGTCTGGGAGGCGCCTCCGGTCGAGCAGAGCTCGAACCCGAAGTCGATCTGGTTCAGGCCGCTGCCCGCGGGCACGTAGCCGTTCGACTCCAGCCACTGCAGGTCGGCCAGGATGTTCACCGATCCCGAGGGCTGGTTCGAGTCGAGCACCAGCGACACCGGATTCCCGACGGCACCCTTGCCGCGGGTCGACCAGACCTGGTACCCGACGCCGCCAATGGTGGCGGTGCCGATCTGCGAGCCGGCGGGCCGCTGGCCGTGGTTGTCGACCCAGATCATGATCTCCTGGGCGTAGTTGTTACTGCCGGTGCCGGCCCAGATGTCATAGGCCGCCTCCCAGTCATCACCCTTGGCGGCGGGCCCGTTCTCCGCGTACGTGCTGGTGATGGAGTGGAAGCTGGACAGCGGCTCGGGCTTGTTGCTGGTGGTGGTGTAGGTCTGCTGGGTGTCGGGATAGGAGATGACGGCCGTGTTGGACGCCGGCATGTTGGCCGTCACGCTCCAGCGGGCCGGGCTGTACGCCGTCAGCTTCTGCGAGATCCCGCCGATCGGGTTCCAGATGTCCTGGATGACGCTGGGCCGGTTGCCGCTGAGCAGGCCGCTGATCCCGGAGAACGTGTAGGGCCCGCAGCTCCCGTTCTGGGACGACGTCACGCACGCGGTGCCGGTGGCGGGGGCGGTCGCGGGGGCGGTCGCGGGGACACTCGCAGGAGCGCTGGCTGCCGGCGAGCTCGCGGGGGCGCTGGCCGGCGCGCTCGGGGAGGAGCTGTGCGTCGGGGTGGAGCTCGGCTTCGAGGCCGGCGAGGACGTGCTGGCCGAGGGCTTGGCCGACGACGAGGTGCTGGGCGTCGGCTTGCCGCCCGACACGCCGCTCGCCTTGACCGACCAGTGGACCGGGACCGTATGGGCGGGGCACTTCTGCGCCCGGCCGACGGTCAGGCGGGTGAGCTTGCCGTCGGCGGCGCAGGCGTAGACGGTCAGCGACTTGCCGCGAGGAGGGCCGTGGTGCGCGGCGGCGACGTTGGCCGCGTCAGTGATGCCAGGGCTGGACGTGCCGCTTCCGGCGATCGCGTAGCCGCCGTAAGCGGCCGCGCCCATCAGGCTCAGCGCGGCGGCGAGCGGAATGATCCGCTTTGGTTTCCTGTGACTCCTCGGTTTCCCATTCCGGTGATTTCTCAGAGCAGACATCTGTCTCCCATGGGGGTGAGGGGCACTCAATCCTTGATGGAGCTGCCCGCGGGGGCCTCGGGGAGGCCAGGGGTACATACGGTAACGCGAAGTATGTTCCTTCTGAGACGAAATAGTTATATTTGTGTTGCCTTCGCAGGACTGGTTCGTGGTATGTGATTAGCCGCGCGGGCAGGAAAGCCGGCCAGGCAAAGCGAGTCGTCCGCAATGATGATTAGCCCTAGAATTAAAAAATTTCCGGCGTAAGGCCGGGGTCGAGGGCGAGACGCTGGACGCCATCGACGATCACAACGACATCCGGGACGCCGTGGCAAGGCCGGCCGGCACCCGGTCGGCAGTGATGCCTGGTACGCCGCCGTGGCCGGGGCGAACAGACATGGCCGTTTGCCGGTGACGCGCTGGCGGCTGTTTTCGGGGCCACGTGACAAAAATGTGACACTGGCCGGTGTCACGGGGCCGTGACGGTCCCCTTCTACTGGCCAACGAACGAGGCCCCGACCAGTAGGTTGCTGGTCGGGGCCTCGTTCGTCGCTGTCTCAACGAGCGCGCTCGGAGGGACTCGAACCCCCAACCTTTTGATCCGTAGTCAAATGCTCTATCCGTTGAGCTACGAGCGCAGGCGCGATGGTTAGTCTACGACA
>CAVVKP010000012.1:0-618308 GCA_963748785.1 uncultured Actinomycetota bacterium
TGTGGGTCGACGAGCTGGGAATCCACCTCTGCGGCATCTTCAACCCCTGCAAAAAGTGCGGGAAGCCGCGCCCCCTGATGCACAAGAAATCGCCCAGCAGAAAGGCATCGGCGCGCTGTTCTCTCAATCCCGAATCCAAACGCTCGACAACTACCTGAAGAACTTGCCCGCCAAAAGAGCAGCAGTATCTGGCCAAGTACCTGGTGAATATGACGGAGAATGAGAAGTATGCGCTTCTCAATGCGCTGGAGCGAGGGAAACTCCGGTGACCTACCGAGGTGAAGGGCCACCTGTGGGGAGCGATGGTCGAGGAAATGGGACACGCGACTAGGGTCAAGAAGGGCGAAATTTCCATCATGGCGCCTGGCAAGACGTCGGCGAAAGGCCCCGACTTCGTCACTTTCGATCATGCCACCAGCAAGATCGTGATCGGGATGGCAAGCATCGGATATCGGGCCGGTTCCCGAAAGACATCACCACCAAGCAGTTCAAGGACTGGATGGCTGAGGTGAAGAAGGGCGTCCAGGACTGGCTGACGGCCAATCCGACACACCCGATGGCCACGCGGGTGCAGGCAGCGCTGGCGAACAATAGCTTCGACACGAGGATCTTCGGTTGGACGGTGGGTACATGAGCGACGATGCGATTGACACGTTCGAAGAGTTGGCCGGCCGCGATCATGCCGTGCCTCTCAGCGAAATCGACCCTACGCCAGTCGAAGTCAGTGAGCGCCTCTGGTCGCTGGACCCTGGCTTGTTCATTCAGGGCGACGATGCCGCCGCTGTTGCGGTCCTCTGGGCTGCGACGGAGGGATGTGCACGGGTGGTGGTCGGCGGTGACCCGCCACCTGACGGGCTCCAGGCTGGCGACGCCCTGGACGCTCGCAACTGCCCCCACTACTCACCGAGCTCTTCGGCGACGACGATGGACATGTCACCTACCGCTCGTTCGTCGATGCGCTTCGCGGGATGGGTGATTCGCCCATGGAGTCAGCCATCTACCGCGGACCCGACCAACAGTTCACGGTGCGTGCCGTCGAGGGTAGCGGCGCCTTCAGCGCATACTTCCAGAATCAGGAGGTAAGCGACACGGAGTCGCCGTGCGCCATCCGGGTGGCACTCGGCTGAGGATCAATCCACTCAACCGGGCTCGGCCTCAACGATCAACAGATCCAACACATTCCGATCAGCAAGGGGCGGAACGGGGCTTCGATCGCCTCCGCGTCGCCTGGCGAGCCGGCTTCGTCGAACAGGAATTCCGCCTGCGGTTTGACCGCGTCGACCTCGTCGTTCAGGTTCTCTGTCTCGAAGATCGCAATTCGCCTGATAACCGGTGCGTCGCTGAACGGCGCGGCAGCGTTTGCAGAGCACCATGCCCCTCGGACCTGTTCGGCGCCAGATCCGTGGAACCTCTTGCAAATTCGCGGAAGCCGAGTGCACGACCGATGCCCTGGCGGTCCAGGTTCAGCAATACCTGTGGGTTCATCACGCCCTCTTGTAGACGAGGTTCGAGCTCTTCACGCCACAGCGACGAACCGCCCAGGATCGCCCACAGCTCGTGCACCGCACCTGCCACGACAGGTTGCGGTTCCCGCCCAGCAAGGATCAGCAACACCGGGCATTCATCCGCGACAGCTTCGTCGAGCGCTATTAAGTTCACCTCGGCGCCGCCACCGACCGCATTCACGATCGTTTCGGTGCGAGCGCGGATTTCGCCGTCGGTGCCTGCGAGGGGGTCGTCTCGCTGCGAGATAGCGATCGCGATCTCGACGCGCGTCCACACCAGTGTCGTGCCATCGATCCAGGACACGGTCAAGGCCGTCCGCGACCGTGGTTCCTTCGAAAACGACAGACCCGAGTTTCTTTGCGAGCGTCAACAATTGCCGCACGTTCTGCGGGTTCAGTTCACCGGCGGTCCGCAGATCCCGGATAGAGACCAGACGCACGTCGACACAGGTACGAGCGACCTTCGTGGCGGTCGTCCCGAACACCATCACGCCGTCGACGTTGGGAACATCAAGTGCAGCAGGCACATCGGGAACCAACGCGAAGGCGACCGTCGGATCGAGCGAGGATGCGACAGACACCACCGCGGCGATGCGGCCCAGCCGCACCTTCTCCAGATTGCCTTCCGACTGACCGTGAAGGGCGACCACCCCGCACACGATGGTGTCGGCCTGGCCCGCGGCCCGCCAGGCGTCGAGCAGTTGCACACCAGACGTCTGCAGTTCAGCGGTACCGCCGGAGAACTCCACGGAGTCCACCGGCCGCACGCCAAGCCTCTTCAACGTGTTCGCGTCCCCTTCACGGACGGCTTCGATCAATCGCGCAGCATCCTCTTGCTCGCCGAGTGTCGCTTCGTAGATCTGGAATGACCGCGGAGGGCAATGTTGTTGGGGCCGGCGCGGTGGTCGTGGCGTTCCGGTCCGCGCGGTGTTGGAACATCACCCAATCACGCGTCGCCCGCAGATGCGAGGTGACCGCGGTCTGTACCGGGCGGGAACAGCCGCTTCGCAGCTCGATCGACGAAGCCGGGGTCTGCCAGCCCTGCGGCCAGCACGTCCAGCGCGCGTCGCGCGGTCTGGTTCAGCTGATTCGACGGCTTCTGCACCTCGGGATCTTCGGCCAACTTGGCGGCGGCCACCGGTAGCTCTGTCGCAGCGGCGCCCGCGAGCAGCATCCGTGCGGCCGTTTCCCGCATCGCGCTCAATCGAGCATCGACATGCAGCGGGTCGCCGGCCAGCTGCATCGCGAACCGATACCGTTGCTGTGCAGGGGGTCCCGCGATGACCGGACCGGGATCTGGCCTATCGATGGCCGCGTCCACCGTGAATGAAGTCAGGCGTGTTCCGTCGAATTCAAGCGTGATGACAAGCTCCGCGTCAATCTGCAACTGCTCCGTATCGGTCGGCTGACCTAGCAGGACAGAGGTACGCTCCACCGCCGCCCTCCTCAACCGGCCTACGACTCGCCTTTGGTTCGCGCCGATGACGCCGCCCCGTTACCTCGAGGCTGCCCCGCAACGAAACGTCGACGACGAGGTTGGAGCGCGCCGGCGAGACATAGACGACATTGCCCTGCAACGGGACGCGGTCGCCGGTCTCGACGGTACGCAGGTCCGCTTGAATGTCGATCGCCAGCCACCCGATGAGATGGCGCGTGTCACCCGGCGCCAGCGCGGCGAACTCCCCAAGCGCGCCTGAGCGCCTTCACGGAGTCCACCCACGAAGCGCCGTGCATTGCCCGCCAACTCGTTGAGAGATAAGCGGTTTGCCGCGGCGAGCGGATCGTGATCGTCCTCTGCCACCCGCCGGATCTGGAAGTCCTCCAGCAGCCGCCGCGCCTCCTCGCCGCCAGCAGCAACACCGCCTAGACGCCCGGCGAGACCGGCCAGCGCCGCGAACGCGACACCGACGTTGCGAGGGAGCGGCGCCGCGCCGGCGAAGGACAACGACACACTCGAACCGAGCTTGACGGTCGTGACAACGCCATGGCGGCCGAGGCCGCTTTGGCCTCACCACCGAGCATGACGCCGGTCGGTGTCGGCGCTATCCCATCCGGTGACAGCGGCAGGAAGCTCACCCTCGTGTCGAAGCTGAGCGGTCCGCTTGTCGCGACGTCCGTCTGTGCGACAGCGTCAGGGACGAAGACGTCGACCGGCTCGAGTGCCGTGGCATCGTCGAGTCCCCGAAGCAGTGAGATCCTGGCCAGATGCTGCGATTCGGCGAACGCTTGCGCCACCACGTCGGGCCGTGCGCTGAGGAATCGAAGATCAACCCCCTGCCCCATCATGCGCCGTACCTGAACTCCTTCGACCCACTGCTGAGGCCGGCTCCACCGGCAGGAATCCCGCTGGAGGCAGTTCCACGAAGCCATGTTCCAAGAGAGCTTGCGTGACACCTTTGCCCTTCGACGATGCGCCGACGAGCACATCGCGCAGATGTTGAAAACGCCCCTCCCCCATCAGCGTCAACACAGGCTTGGCGTCTGGTTTGGCCAGATCGTCGCGAACTTATCCATGAACTGCGGCGACGCCGATGGCGGCCGCCGCGTAGTCCGGCACCGTATTGCCTGGCCTTGCACTGCCTGCTAGTCGATGGCGATGCTCGCACTGGAACTGCAGCACCTGGGCCAGGAACACGTTCCATGGCCGCAGCTCCATCACGCCGGCCCAGAAGCGCGATGGCGGAACATCGATTCGCTCGCGGCGCACAGTCCATGGGTCCAACCGCACGTTCGTCGAACCCGATCGAATCAACAATGCGATGGGCACGGTCGACCGCACATTGAGGTCGGCCGAGTGACACCACGTCGACGCGGAAAGGCCGGAGCGCGAACGTAGGTCGCCGCCGCGTCGGCGTTCATCCTCGAAGACGGCCGACGCCAGCCGGGACGGCAGATGGACAGTCGAGAGGGCGACTGCGGTCGATACCGGAAGCGGCACGCCGAGAGCCAGCCTTTCCACCCTGACCACTACGCCCTCGACTGTGTATGGTCGCTCTGTAGTTGTCTCACAGGCATTTTCGCACAGCCGCCCGTAGACGTCCTCTTCGCCGCACAGAGATTCGCCGTAACCGATCGTCACCACCCACCAGTCGGAGGAGGTCACCACCTGGCCGCCCGCGGGTGCGGAGCTCGTTTCGAAGCAGTCACCGAACACCCCGTCTGCGCCCACGCCCGATTTCTGCGGCTGCTCAGCGTGCGGCCCCGTCGCGAGCATCACCAACTTGTCGAGATCCACATTTGCGGCGGTGGGCAGCAACAGCGGGCGGCCCACGTCGTCGATTGCGAAGCCGGCACCCAGCGTCATCCCCGACCCCGACAGCTGTACATCGAATCCATTGACGACGCCGCCGCCGCCGGCCATGCCGACGAGGCGGGCCACGCGCAGCATGTATTCCTGTTCGGCCTGCAGATGCACGGCCCGAAGGAACTTGCCGTCGAACCAATTTGCCCGCTGCAGCGGAGCGGGCGACGGAACCAGTGCGATGCCGTCGGCGGCGTCGATTGGCGTGACCGGTCCGAGCACGGTCGAGATCCCCGACATCATGGGTGTTGTACTCACGTCATTGCCTTCGGTCGATGTGGTGGGCGAAGTCGGCGCCGTCGTAGCCGGCGGCGGATGCGCCCCCGACCCGCCCGGCGAACGGTGCCGCGTCTGTTCCGAGTAGCGGCGTTGGACCGGTGCCGCGCACGACGATCCGGATGAGCCGGTCGCCCGGAGGTTCGTTGAGCAGGATCACGAAGTTGTTGGTGGCGTTCTCGAAATCGACGTCGAGGACATCGACGTCGGCCCAGCCGTTGACGTCGAAAGCGGTGACGCTGACCGCGGCCGCGTTGACGGAGACTTCGTCCAAGGGTTTGTCCAGCGGGACCGTGATGGTCTGGTCGACCACGGTGACCTGGTCCGCGATCGCTCTCGGGCCGCCCGCATCGCTCTGCCCGAGGCCGCCGCCGACGAGCAGCTCCTGGATCGTTGCCGTGTCCACCAACGTCTGACGGAGGTCCACCGACACCGGTGCCTCGATGACCTCCCACGGCGACCCCGGTGGATCGCCCGGGGCGGCCGGTCGCAGTCGAAGCCCCTGAAGCTGCGCGACGATCACGCCGTCGTCCTCAGGGGCGGGGAAGCGCAACAACTGCTCATCGATCTGTGCGGGCCGACGCTCAACCGTGTCGAGCGCCGCAAATCGCCGCAGCGCCGCAAGCATCGCGGCTGGTTGATCGGCGACGGTCAGTCCGGCTATCGCGGTCCTCTCGTCGAGGACCGCCTGGTCGTCGGATGTGACCGCACCGTCCTCGTCGGTGGCGGCTGCATCGATGCCGAAGAGCAGGCGCAGCCGGTGGAAGGGCATCGATTGGGCCACGTCGAGTCCGAGCCGGGTTCCAGTGTGAGCTCAACGGTTTCGACGACTCGTGAATAGGCGGTTCCGGTGGCGGTACCGTCGCACGGTGTCGTGATCGCAGGCACCTGTCGCGTCAGGCACGCGCGAAACCGCACCGGCACCGTCGCATCGATGGTCACCTCTTGTGGCAACGGATCGGGCAGGTCGAACTCCTCGAAATGCTTTGCCGCCCAGAGCCCCACGCTGATGCAGGCGGCGGTGTCGAGGTGCAGCATGTGGCCGGCTCCGTCGAAGGCCAGACCTGGTTCGACACGGAGTTCTCCTGACTCCGTTTCGTAGCTGACGCCGAAGCCCCACACCACTGCGCCGTGCTGCCACGCGCTCGCGATCCGCGACTGCCCCCGAACATAGGACTGCTGCGTCTCAAAATCCTCGACGCCGAGAAGCATCCCGAAATGGAAGTTCATTCCGGTGAATGGATCGGCGCGCAACGCCGCGGTGATCGGCGGGCTCGCAACGATTTCAGTCGACATTGCTGGTCCTTCCGTCAGGCGCTCAGCGCCGCCGCCAGGCGTGCCGACTGGCTGGCCGTGGCCACCGCTACCTCGTCGGCACGGCGGTCCAGGTCAAGACCGATCTCCTGCACTGCTTTCGAGCGGGTTAGCCGCGCTGTTACCGCGTCCGCCGCCGCAGAGTCCGCCGCGGTTACTGTGGCGACGAGCGACGCGGGGTCGAGGTCAGCGAGTTCTGCTAACGTCTTCGACGCATCGACGAGATCAGCGATCAATGGCCACAACGTAATTGGCACCGCATCGTTCCACGCCTCGCGGGCTTGCTTATCGCCATCGGTGATGGCGTCGGCCTTCGCGGTGTGGTCGTCGGCAGCCTTATCTCTCTTGGTAGAGGCCTTATCGAGGTCCTCTTTCGCCTTCGTCACTGCCGCGTCTGCCGGATCGCCCTTCGAGATGACGAGTGCTTTATGGCGCCACTCGGCGACGGTGCGAGTCGCGTCCGCCGCCGTCAGAGTGGCGAAGGCGTCTCTCGTCGGTGAACCGTTTCGCCGCGCCGGCGTCGACCGCGTCATGCACCGCTGTGATCGCCTCTTGACTGGACTTCGGGCTGGATGCGATCGCTTCGAGTCGCGCGATCGCCTCGTCGAGGCGCGGGACAGCGGTGCCGGTGTATGTGGTGAGCGCCCCGAGACTAGCGAGAAGAACTGCACGGGAATCGTTTTCGTCACCCACGATGGCTTGAGCGCGGCGCGCGCCGTCCAGCCGTGTCATTGCAGCATCGGTCTCCGCACGAACGGCCGCGGCTTGCGCGTGCGCCAACTTCAGCAGATCGGCACCAATCTGCTCCTCGATGTGTGCGGTGGCCTTGACGAGTTGGTCGGCCTGGGCAGCCTTCGCGCGTTCATCCACAAACTTCACGGGCGGATCGACCGTCGCTTTCGTCAGACTTGCAACCTGATTCTTCAGGGCGGCGGCGTCCTTGGCGGCGCCAGCGGCGACGGTATGTTCATAGTTCGCGCCGGCAACTGCAGCGTTGGCGTCGGCGGCCGCCCGAGCGGCTAGATCCGCGTCACGGCCCTTCACCGCAAGCGTGCCGCGCGCCTGCCTCAGCTTGCGCCGGACAACAACGAGCTTGCCCTTGAGTTCCTCGAGATCGGCAGGCGACGGAGCATCGTCCAGGCTGGCCAATAGCGACGATTCCTCGGTCACCAGTCCCGCGACAACGCTCTGGGCCTCCTTCAACGCTTTCGCTGCGTCATCGGCCGCCACCTTGGCTGCCTTCAAAGCTGCAGACGCAGAGTCAAGGTCGGTCTTCGCCTGCGTCTGCCACTGCACGGTCACGTCGGCAAGGGTTGCCATGGCTCCTCCTCGAGGATTCCGAAGGGCGCGCCGGGGAACGAGCGCCCGGCCTTGTCGTACTCACGCCGGATGGCGAGCACGAGATGTTCCTGACCGACCCGCCCGCCGTCGGCCGCAGCCAGGAAGGCGGCAGCCAGCGCGGCGTTGCGGATCACTCCTCCGGTCAGGGGGTACAGGTCGGCCAGCTCCGCCAGCTCGACGTCAGTGCTCCGTGGCACGTCGGCCGGAAGGTGTCCCTCCCAGAGACGGAGGCGCTCGGTCGCCTCGGGCTCCCCGAAGTCGACGACGAACTCCAGCCGCCGGACGAACGCGGGGTCGATGTCGCCGCGAAGGTTCGTCGCCAGGACGGCGAGCCCGTCGAACCGCGTCGAGCCGCTCCAGCAGGTACGCGGTCTCCAGGTTGGCATAGCGGTCGTGCGCGTCGCCGACCTCGGTGCGCCGCCGAACAGCGCGTCCGCCTCGTCGAAGAACAGCACGGCCTGCGCTCGCTCGGCGGCGTCGAACACGGCCGCGAGGTTCTTCTCCGTCTCGCCGATCCACTTCGACACGACGGCGCGACAGGTCGACGATGAGCAGGTCGGTGCCGGCGGCGCTCGCGGCGAGCGCCTCCGCGCGAGAGCGTCTTTCCGGTACCCGGGGGCCCGGCGAACAGCAGCCGGACGCCGCGGGACCCGCGCGCCCTTCCAGAAAGCCCCGGTCACCCAACACCACATCTTGATGCAAGAGGCGGTCGACGGCGTGCCGCAACTGAATCAGTCGGTCTGTGGTGAGGACGAGTCGGTCCCAACCGGCTTGGGGGCGAATGAGGTTGGCCGCCGCGGGCAGCATCTGACGCGTTCTGGCCCGCACCGCGGTCGACAGTTCCCGCGCAGTCGGACCGGAACCGTTGACCGCTGCGCGTGCGTCGCGCGCCGCCGTCGCCGCCAGACTCGGCTCCACGGGGTGCCGTGCCGCCAGCAGGCCAGCATCGGCACTCAGCTCCGGCACCAACTCGTCCCACATTTCCCGACGCGACAACAGATCGAGCTTGTTGGCCTCCAGCACGATCAGCGTCCGGTCGGATCGCTGATGCACAACCGCGTTGTGGGCCGCGCAGATCAGCACTGGGCCGGGATGACGCTCCAGCACTCCAATGCTGGACCCACTCGAAGCGACATTCGGGTCGCCCACGGTCGCGGTCACCACGACAACGGGGACCGCTTCGTGGATGCTCGCGTGTATCCCGGCCAGTCGCTCTGTGGCGTCGGAAGTTCCCGCAGCACCGTGGCGCCGGACGACGATCCCGCGAATTTCGGTTTGTGTCAACAGCGCAGCCGCGCGCGCCAGCGCAGTGTCTTCGTTGTCCGCCGTCAGGACAACCGCGCAGCGCGCGCCGCAGGCCAGCTCCGCCCGCGCCCGCACGCATTCATCGGATGCCAGCCAGCTAGTCAATCCGGCTCGCGAAGCGTCAGGGGCGACAGGCTCCAACGGTTCGGGTAACAGGTCCAGACCGCAGAGGGCGTCCCACAATCCGTCTGCCGGCCGTAGCGTACTTGTCCGACACCGGCCCGGTGCCCTCCAGCGTGAACAACCCGCTGCGAACCGCGGCGCCCGCGACCAGTACGCGACGAAGCTGACTGCGATCGAGCTTATCCTCGGACAGCAGTTGACCGGCCAGTCCCGCCGACACCCAGGGTTCGTGCCGTGGATGAAGGGCGCGTGCCAACGCTGACAACCCCTCGTGATGTTCCGGAAGGCACGACAGCACAAGGAGGTTGGCTTCCAAGTCAGTCAATCCGTAGCCGGCCATCGAGCGCCGCAGCGGCGTCGGCGGATAGTCCGCGGCCTTACCTGGCTCGGCGATCGCGCGGAGGAATCGCACACCGTCGCCGATCTCCTGGGCGGCTCCTTCCAGCGCCGCAACGGCGTCGGCCCAGCCGTTGCAGATGGCAGCGATCCTGGCCCGCAGCGGCGTGTCTGTCGCAACGCCGTTCAACGATCTACCCATAGCGGAACGTCACCACCGCTCCAAGCCACGGCAGCCAATCCGGGTCGATGTCGAGGCCCGCTCGCCGCACGTCCAGATCCACGTCGTCGATGGAGAACTCCGCCTCCAGCCACCCAGGCGCTGCACGGAGCACCGCTCGGCGTTGCACCACACGTGCGACATCGGTAAACCCGCGCTCTGCCAGTCGGTTCCGCAGCGACGCGGCAGCAGTACGCGGCCCAGCCATCGCCACCTCGTCTCGGCGATCCAGCCCATTCACTGGCGAGTCGGGCTGCGACGGCCCGACGGTGCCGAGGCATCCCGCGAACGCCTGGACGCCGGGATCATCCTCTGGTGCGTCCGTGAGCAGGGCGGCGGTGGTGACCAGGGCCGGCCGCAACGGTACCAAGGCCAGCATGCCGAGGACGGCGTCGTCGACGAGGTTCAAGACAAACAGCAGACCGCCCCACTCAGTCACCGGAGCAGTTGGTGGCACAACGTCAGTCGGATCTGCTGGTAGTGCATCGTCGAGCACCGCCGACGCGGCCGTGTCGATCGGCTGAGGCGTCAGCCTCTGATCTTCCGATCGTGCACCAGACGTGTCGCTGTCGCACCACGTGACGTCGGCCGGCCTCGTCTCGACTGGTTCCTCGACGCGGACCACCGACCGGCGGCCGATACCGCTCAACCAGTTGTCGACAGTGGCCGCCGCTGTATCGCGCTGTAGCTGAACGGGTTCCGAGTCGGCCAGCCCGATGATCGCCCACGCTCGCGCCGCCGGCGTCGGCAGCTGGTAGAACTGCAGTGCTTCGCGGATGACGCCGCCCTCAGCGCGCGACCACGCCGGTATCCCCTGGCCGACGGGTTCAAGAGTCAGGTCATTCGCAACGGCGTTTTCGATCAGGCGCGTCGCCGCCAACTCGGGTAGTCCCGCGTTGCACAGCACCGCCCTTGCGATTGCGGGTGCGTCGTCGGTCAGGCGTCGGAGCATCGTGCGGTCCCGGCGCACCGCGTCGACCAACACGCGCGGCGCGAAGCGCGGCAGCGCCCGCGCAGCGCGACCGAGCGCGTGCGTGTAGCCCGCCGGGCCTGCGCCGTCGGTTGACGTCCATAGCCCCAGCTGATTCCACGCCCACGCGCGAAAGTCCGAACCGCCGAGCGCCGCTTCAGCGAGTTCGTTCAGCGGCTGCGCAAGCGTGCGATAGACGATCACATCGTCGCCGCCCCGGTCGAACAGGTCCATCACAGCGGCCGCAACCGCGTCCGACCACACGTCTGCCAGCACCCGGTCAGGCGCCGACAGGTCGAGGCACAGAGCGATTTCGAGTCGCTTGACACACACGATCGCGTCCCGACCGAAGCGCCACATCACCTGGTCGAGCGCTGTTTCCAGCCCGCTTCCCACATCCTCGGCCAGAATCCGGTCGAACCGCGGTTGCTGTCCGCGCGACGCGGCATCCATTTCATACCGGACAACGGCGCGATCGATCGTGATCTCGGAGGTGGTCATGCGCCCCACCCCACGCGCGCCGTGCCCCCAATGTTGCTGCCGCCGACACGGATTCCCGTTGCGGGTCGACCACCCACCGTGGCGTCGCGCCCGATCACACTGCCGTCGAGTCGCAGCGGCCGGAACGCGGCGCTCGGGCCGATGATCGACGTCAGCTCGACATGGAGGCCGACGCCGACGCGAGAGCCCGCATCGACCGTGCACACGTCGGCGAGCGTGTGGGCGGGCCGGTGCACGGCGAGCAATTCGCGCACCAGTGCGAGTTGTTCGGTGTCCAGCGCGGCCGGGATCATCACGCTGAATCGTGCGCCGACCGATCTGGCGCATCGGTGGCGGTCGCTGTTCCCGCGGCGCCGAGTGCCGAGCCAAGCCGCAACCCTGCGCCGATGACTGAGCCGCTTTCGTCGTCCTGTTCACCGACCAGTGAGGGCATTCCACGCAGCCGGAAGTGCTCCACGATGGTCGGTTTCACGCCCAGCGCCAGCTCAAGCAGCCGCTGCAGCCCCTAGACGGTGCCGCGCGCCCGCATCAACGGCGACGCCTCGGCGAGCAGGCGGCGCCGGCAATCCACCGTGATGCGCGGGTCCAGAGCCAGGCCTACGAACGACGCGAGCCAGTCGAGCGCTTCCTCGGGTACCGTGCGCGGGTCCAGTAGGAGGTGGCGGTCGTCGGAGCGGACCAACATATCCGTCAAAGTGCCGTCGGCCACGGCGAGGAAGCGCTGCAGGAATTCGACCGAATCGGGGTCGCGTGACCATGCGCGCGGGAGTCGGTCGAGCAGGTCATGAGCGGGCCGTTCCACGCGAAGCGCCTGAACCTTTCCAAGGACCAACGTCCCCGGACGGCAGGGGCGGGCGGTAGTCTCAGGCCCATGGCGCATGGCACCGGCGCGCTCGCGCAGTTCATTCCAAGCCCGCCGATCAGCAGTTTCCACATCGGTCCGCTTGACATTCACTTCTACGCGCTGGGCTACATCATCGGGATCACGCTGGCGATCCTGATCACCCGGCGCCGCTGGCGTGCCCTCGGCGGCGACCCGGACCTGGTCAACGACCTCGCCCTGTGGATCGTCCCGGCCGGCATCATCGGCGGCCGGATTTACTTCGACATCACCACCCCGGACGACATCCCGCACGTCTGGTACGGCGTGTTCGCGGTCTGGAGCGGCGGCCTCGGCATCTGGGGCGGGGTCGCGCTCGCGGCCGCGGTCGGCGCCTGGCGGCTGCGCCGGCTACGGCATCACCGTCGGCCCGTTCGCCAACGCGATCGCCCCGGCTCTGCTGGTCGCCCAGGCGGTCGGGCGGATCGGGAACTACTTCAACAAGGAGCTGTTCGGCAAGCCGACCACGCTGCCGTGGGGCCTGGAGATCCCGTTCGGGTACCGTCCGGCCGGGTATACGCAGTTCGCGACGTTCCAGCCGTCGTTCCTGTACGAGCTGATCTGGGACCTGGCCCTGGCCGCCTTGCTGGTCTGGCTCGGCCACCACGTCAAGATCAAGCCGTGGGGGCTGTTCGCGCTGTACGTGGCGGGCTACTCCGCCTACCGCATCTTCGAGGAGACGATCCGGATCGACTCCTCCGAGCACTTCCTCGGGCTGCGGCTCAACATGTTCGTCGCCATCGCTCTGGCCGTCGTCGGGATCGTCTGGTTCGCCATCGCGCAGACCCGGCCGGACAAGCCGTACACGGTGCTGCCGCCGGAAGTCCCCGAGACATCCGGGGCCACCGCGGCGCCCCCGGACGAGGTCGCCGCAGGCGATCCCGCCGGTGACAGCGCCGCCGGTGACGACCCGAGCACCGGTGACGCCGGGAGCGCCGGCGACGATACGGTTCCGGAACGGGCGGTCGATGACAAGGTCACCGAGGCGGAGCCCGCCGGGGATGCGGCTGCGACCCAGGGGGCCTATGCGGACGAGCCTGGCGCGGCCCGCCCCCGTTCGGAGGACTAGGAGCTAGGCGGCGCTCAGGGCGCGGCGATCGCGGCGGTACCGCGCCGCCCGCCTTGACCAGGTCGGCCGGGGCGATCTCGATCTCCAGGCCGCGGCGGCCCGCGCTGCAGAACAGCGTGGCGTCAGGCCGAGCGCGGAGGCGTCGATCACCACCGGGAGCCGCTTGCGCTGGCCGACCGGGGAGATGCCGCCGGCCACGTAGCCGGTGGCCCGCTCGGCCGCGGCGACCTCGGCCATCACCGCCTTCTTGCCGCCGACGGCGGCGGCCAGCGCCTTCAGGTCGAGCTGGCGGTGCACCGGGACGACGCCGACCGCGAGCGTGCCGCCGTCCACCGCCGCGACCAGCGTCTTGAACACCCGCTCCGGCGGCACGCCGAGCGCGTCGCTGGCCTCAAGCCCGTACGACCCGGACCGGGGGTCGTGCGAGTACTCGTGCAGCGTGTAACCGATCTTCGCCCGGTCAAGCGCGATCGTCGCCGTGGTGCCGCGTCCTGCCACGAATGGCAGCACCTTAGCGGTTGGGGGGCCGTCTGGCTGCCCGCTTCCCTTGAGCCCCGGTAGAGGTCGGATTCCGCCCGCTGACCTCCCCAGACAGGGAGTGGCTCCTGTCGCGCGCCGGGCGCGGGAAAACCATTAGCCGGTTACCGGGGAGCGGGCTGCGCATAGTGGGCATATGCGTGTCACGTTTCCGCGGCTCGCGGCGACGCCGGGGCTACGTCGTCGTCGAGCGGGACGACGGGGTGGTCTGCGTGCTGCGCGAGCCCGCGGTGCCCGGTGGCGCGATGCCGCCCGACTCCGGCACCTGATCGTGGAGCGTGAGCTGCGGGTCACCGACGGGATCTGGGGCAGGATCGCGGCCGGCCGGGCCGCCCCGTCCGCGGCGGACGCCGAGCGGCCGGCCCGGGAGCGGCTGGCGGCGCTGCCGCCCGCCGCGCTGGACACCGCCGCCCGCGTGCTGCAGGTGGAGGCGGCCCGGGCTGGGCCCGGCTGCGCCCGGGGAGGAGCTGTCTACCGCTGGCCGCGGGACGCGGCCCGCCCGGGGCGCACCGCACCAGGTGCCGGCGGCCGCGGCCGCCGGGAGACCGGCGTGACCCGCGCCACGCGGGCTGGCGCAGGCCCCGGTAACGTATCGGCACATGAGCGATGACTCCACGGCGGCTGGACCGGGAAATGATGGCGCTCGCCCTGCGGCAGGCGCGGACGAGCCTCGAGGCCGGCGGGGTCCCGGTCGGCGCGGTGCTGGCGGCGGGCGGCGAGGTGATCGCGGCCGGGCACAACGAGCGAGTGCAGCACGGCGACCCGGTCGCGCACGGCGAGATCTCCGCGCTGCGCAACGCCGGCCGCCGCGCTTCCTACGCCGACACCATCCTGTACACCACGCTGTCGCCGTGCCAGATGTGCACCGGCGCGATCCTGCTGTTCCAGATACCGCGGGTGGTGGTGGGCGAGGCGCGGACGTTCGAGGGCGACCTGGGCTTCCTGCGCTCCGCGGGCGTCGACGTGGTGCTGCTCGACGACCCCGGCCTGCGTCGCGGCCATGGAGGAGTTCCAGACCCGCTACCCGGCGGTGTGGAGCGAGGACATCGGCGGTCGGTAACCCCGCTAGCTGGAGGCCAGGCTGCCCAGCGTGACGTCGGCGGTGCGGGTGTCGCCGTCGCGGGTGTAGGCTCACCGGGACCTTCTGGCCCGGCTTGAGCGTGGCGAGCAGGGCGGTCAGCGTGGCCTGCGTCGGCGTCTGCTGGCCGTCCACCTCGGTGATCACGTCGCCGGCCTGTATCCCGGCCGCGGCCGCCGGGCCGCCGGGCGTCATACTCACCACGGCCACGCCGGCCGGCTCGCCGGCGGTGGTGACCGACGTGTGCGCGGTGACGCCGAGCGCGGCCCGGCCCGACTGGGTGACCTTGCCGGTGCTGATGAGCTGCCCGGCGATCATGGTCACGGTGTCGGACGGGATGGCGAAGCCGATGCCCTGGGCGCTGCCGGCCTCGGGGTCGCGGGCGGCCGCGGTCGGGATGCCGATGACCTGGTCGTCCAGGTTGACCAGCGCGCCGCCGCTGTTGCCGCCGTTGATCGGCGCGCTGGTCTGCAGCGCGTTGGCGATCGTGGTGGTCGGCCGCCGTCCGCGCCGCCCTTCGGTGACGGTTCGCCCGGTGGCGGAGATGATGCCCTGGGTCACGCTGCCGGTGAGGCCGAGCGGGTTGCCCATGGCCAGGACGATCTGCCCGGCGTTGATGCCCTTGGAGGTGCCGAAGGTCGCCGCGTGCAGCGACCCGGCGCCGGACTCGACGCGGATCACGGCCAGGTCGTCCGGCGCGAACGTGCCGAGCACCCGGGCGTCGAGCGCGGTGCTGCCGGTGGCGGGCAGCACCTCGACGGTGCTGGCCGCCCCGACCACGTGCGCGTTGGTCACGATGTCGCCCTTGTCGTCGTAGACGACGCCGGAGCCGGTGCCCGAGTCGGTGTTGATCTGCACCACCGACGGCAGCACGGCCTTGATGACGTTCTCGTACTCCTGCTCCAGCTCGGCGGCGGGGCCGGACCCGGACGCCGAGGGGGACCCGGACGCCGAGGGGGACGTGGACGTGGCCGTGGCGGAGGGTGTCAGGCCGTTTGAGGGGGCGCTGGTGCATCCCGCCAGGCCCGCCGCCGTGGCGAGCAGCGCCCCGGCACCGATCCGCGCCGTGGTGAATCGCCTAACCATCTTCGCCCCCTGAGCCCCGCCGGTCACTCAGTGGAACAGTGTGTCACTACAGATAGTAAATAGCTAGCTCCAGATAGTGACGTAGACCGGAGGCCGGAACGCCGACGGCGGCACGCCGCCGTGCGGGGCGCGCATCAGGTGCATCGCCTCGGGAGTGGACAGGAACTGGCGCAGCGAGCCGGCCACGCTGGGCCGCAGGGCGCGCGGCAGGCAGGTGGCGTACCAGGTCGCCTCCATCGGCGTCACCGGCGTCTCCACCTGGCGCAGCTCGCCCCGGCGCAGCTGCGGGCTGAGCAGGTGGGCCACGCCGGGCGCGACGCCGTCGCCGTCGGCGGCCGCGGCCCAGGCCGCCGTCTGGTTGGGGAACACGCTGATCCGCGACTCCGGCACGCCGAGGCGGCGCAGCAGCCGCGAGGTGTCGCTGGCCGGGTCCACGCCCGACGGGTCGACCAGCCACGGCCAGGACGCGGCGGGCCCGCGCACCGTCTCCCGCGGCGAGCTCACCGCGACGAGCTGGCATCGGAACACCGGCTCGCTGACCAGCTCCTGGGCGCCAGGCCCGACCCCGCCCGGGCTGCCCAGGTCGGGGCCGAGCGCCACGTCGGCCAGGCGGTTGGCGACCAGCACCGGCATCTCGGTGGCGCCGGCCACGCCGGAGGAGGTCTCCAGCGGTCGCCCGAGCCGCTTGCTGAACGCGTCGGCCAGCGGCCCGGCGACGAACTCGGCGATCACGCTGGTGGTGACCAGCCGGAGCTGGGTCGGCAGGCCCTGGGCGGCGCGCACCGCCGCCTGCGCCTCCGCGCCGAGCGCCACCATCTGCGAGGCGACGGGCAGCAGCCGGGTACCGCCGGGGGTGAGCGCCATCGCCCCGGCCTCGCCCCGGCCGATCAGCTGGTCCCCGAGGTGCTGGCGGAGCGCGGCCAGCGCCTGCGAGACGGCGGGCTCGCTGACGCTCAGCGCCTTGGCGGCGGCCTTGACCGAGCCGAGGCGCGCCACGAGGACGAAGGCCGACAGTTGCGTGAGCGTCACGGCACCAATGATGTTACTAACCAGCCCGTAACGCCACCACTACCCGGACACGCCGTCGATACGCTTAAGCGACCGCTTATCGGCCTCTTAACCGATCGCTTATCCGCGCCTTGCGCCCGGCCAGCGCTGGGAAAAGCATGCCCGTATGCAGGTACCTTCGCACGTCGAGTACGAGCGCCCGGCAACGCTGGCGGAAGCGCTCATGCTGCTCGCAAACGGAAACGGTGACGCCAGGCCGCTGGCCGGCGGGCACAGCTTGATCCCGATGATGAAGCTCCGCCTCGCCCGACCGGAGCTGCTCGTCGATATCAACGGTCTCACCGAGCTGGCCTACATCAGGCAAGACGGCGGTGAGCTGGCCATCGGCGCCCTCACCAGGCACGCCACGCTGCTGGAGTCGGCGCTCGTCTACGAGCACTACCCGATCTTCCGCGACGCGGAGAAGGTCATCGCCGACCCCATCGTGCGCAACTGGGGCACCGTGGGCGGCTCGCTGTGCCAGGCCGACCCGTCGGAGGACCTGTCGGCCGCCTTCGCCGCGGCCAACGCCACCGTGGTGATCACCAGCCAGCAGGGCAGCCGCACGGTGACCGCCCGGGAGCTGCACGTCGGTCCGTACGAGACCGTGGTCGGGCCGGACGAGCTGCTGACCGAGGTCAGGCTCCCGGTCCGGTCGCGGACCGGCAGCGCCTACGAGAAGGTGGAGCGCCGGGTCGGTGACTGGTCGATCGTCGCGGCCGGGGCGGTCCTCACCCTCACCGCCGACGGCTCGGGCGTCGAGTCGGCCGGCATCGGCCTGACCGCCGTCGGGGCAGAGCGGTTCGCCGCGCCGGAGGCCGAGGCCTACCTGGCCGGCCAGCCCGCCACCGACGAGCACTTCGCCCGGGCGGCCGAGATCGCCGCCGAGCACACCCGCCCCGTTTCCGACCAGCGCGGCCCCGCCGACTACAAGCGCCACCTGGCGGCCGAGCTCACCGCCCGGGCGCTGCGCGCCGCCGCCCGGCGGGCCCGAGGAGAAGCCTGACATGCGCATCACCGTGACCGTCAACGACACCGAGTACACCCGCGACGTCGAGCCCCGGCTGCTGCTCATCCACTTCCTCCGCGACGAGCTGGGCCTGACCGGCTCGCACTGGGGGTGCGACACGTCCAACTGCGGCGCCTGCACCGTCTGGCTGGACAACACCCCGGTCAAGTCGTGCACCGCCCTGGCGGTCATGGCCAACGGCCGCGAGGTCCGCACCGTCGAGGGCCTGGAGGGCGCCGAGCTCGACCCGGTGCAGCAGGGGTTCATGGAGTGCCACGGCCTGCAGTGCGGGTTCTGCACGCCCGGCATGATGATGACCTCCCGCTGGCTGCTTGACCACAACCCCGACCCGTCCGAGCACGAGATCCGCGAGGCCATCTCCGGCCAGATCTGCCGGTGCACCGGCTACGAGAACATCGTCCGCTCCGTCCGCTGGGCCGCCGAGCACCCAGCTTCTAACGAGGTGATCGCATGACCGCCGTCGAGGACAACGCGGCCGCGCCCATCGGCTTCGGCCGGATGCACCGCAAGGAAGACCCGCGCTTCATCCGCGGCCGCGGCAACTACGTGGACGACGTGCAACTGCCCGGGATGCTGCACGGCGCGATCCTGCGCAGCCCGGTGGCGCACGCGCGGATCGTCAGCATCGACACCTCCGCCGCCGAGTCGCACCCGAAGGTCAAGGCGGTCATCACCGGCGCGACCCTGGAGACGCTCAGCCTGGCCTGGATGCCGACGATCTCCTATGACACCCAGGCGGTGCTGGCCACCGACAAGGTGCGCTTCCAGGGCCAGGAAGTGGCCTTTGTCGTCGCCGAGGACCGCTACTCCGCCCGTGACGCCCTTGAGCTGATCGACGTGGAGTACGAGGAGCTGCCCGCGGTGGTGGACGCGCGGCAGGCCATGGCGCCGGACGCCCCGCTGATCAGGGATGACAAGGAAGGCCAGGCCGGCAACCACATCTTCGACTGGGAGACCGGTGAGAAGGAGAAGACCGACGAGATCTTCGCCAAGGCCGAGGTCGTTACGGTCGAGGACATCCTGTACCCGCGGGTCCACCCGGCGCCGCTGGAGACCTGCGGCGCGGTCGCGTCCTTCGACAAGGTCACCGGCAAGCTGACCATCTGGGAGACCACCCAGGCGCCGCACGCGCACCGGACGCTGATCGCGATGGTGGCGGGCATCCCCGAGCACAAGATCCAGGTGATCTCGCCGGACATCGGCGGCGGCTTCGGCAACAAGGTCGGCATCTACCCGGGCTACGTCTGCGCGATCGTCGGCTCCATCGTCACCGGCAAGCCGGTCAAGTGGGTTGAGGACCGCTCGGAGAACCTGATGTCCACCTCCTTCGCCCGCGACTACCACATGCGCGGCGAGATCGCGGCCACCAGGGACGGCAAGATCCAGGCCGTCCGGGTCAACGTGCTGGCCGACCACGGCGCGTTCAACGGCACCGCGCAGCCGACCAACTACCCGGCGGGCTTCTTCGGGGTCTTCACCGGCTCCTACGACATCGACTCCGCGTACTGCAAGGTCACCGGGGTCTACACGAACAAGGCGCCGGGCGGCGTCGCCTACGCCTGCTCGTTCCGCATCACCGAGGCGGTCTACCTGGTCGAGCGCCTGGTGGACGTGCTGGCCCACGACCTGAAGATGGACCCGGCCGAGCTGCGGATGAAGAACCTGCTGCGCCCGGACCAGTTCCCTTACACGTCCAAGACCGGCTGGGTCTACGACTCAGGCGACTACGCCAAGACCCTGCGGCTGGCGATGGACATGGTCGGCTACGAGGAGCTGCGCGCGGAGCAGGCGGCCAGGCGCAAGGCGATCGAAGAGCATCCGGAAGAACGGAGGCGGGACTCTCTTCTCGGCATCGGCATCTCGCTTCTTCACCGAGGCCGTCGGCGCGGGTCCGCGCAAGCACATGGACATCCTGGGCCTGGGCATGGCCGACGGCGCCGAGCTGCGGGTGCACCCGACCGGCAAGGCCGTGCTGCGCATTTCGGTGCAGAGCCAGGGGCAGGGCCACGAGACAACGTTCGCCCAGATCGTGGCGGAGGAGCTGGGCATACCGCCGGGTGACATCGAGGTCGTGCACGGCGACACCGACCAGACGCCGTTCGGGCTCGGCACCTACGGGTCGCGGTCCACGCCGGTGAGCGGGGCGGCCACGGCCATCGTGGCGCGCAAGGTCCGGGACCGGGCCAAGATCGTCGCCGCGGCGATGCTGGAGGCCTCGGCGGACGACCTGGAGTGGGAGAAGGGCCGCTGGTTCGTTAGGGGCGACCCCGACCAGGGCAAGACGATGACCGAGATCGCGCTGGCCGCGCACTCCTCCCTGGAGCTGCCCGAGGGGGTTGAGGGCCAGCTCGACGCGACCTGCGTGTACAACCCGCCGAACCTTACCTACCCGTACGGCGCCTACATCTGCGTGGTCGAGGTGGACCCGGGCACCGGGAAGGTGACGATTCCCCGGTTCATCGCGGTGGACGACTGCGGCGTGCGGATCAACCCGATGATCGTCGAGGGCCAGGTGCACGGCGGCCTCGCCGACGGCGTCGGCATGGCGCTGATGGAGCTGATCGCGTTCGACGAGCAGGGCAACTGCCTCGGCGGCTCGTTCATGGACTACCTGCTGCCGACCGCGCTGGAGTGCCCGTCCTGGGAGCTCGGCGAGACGGTCACGCCGTCGCCGCACCACCCGATCGGGGCCAAGGGCGTCGGCGAGTCGGCGACCGTCGGGTCGCCTGCGGCGGTGGTCAACGCGGTGCTCGACGCCATCGGGGTGCGGCACGCTGACATGCCGCTGACCCCGGCCCAGGTCTGGCGGGCCATCCAGGGCAACCCGTTCCGCACGGACATGGCGATTCAGTAGCCCATGTCCGGCGGTCGTGAGGGGCGCCGGTCCCGGCCGGGGGCCGGTGCCCCTCACGGTCACGTGATGGGCCGTTTGCGAGAAGGTGAAGTGGCGTGATCAGGGCTGATCTGCTGGACCGGGTGAGCGAGCTTCGCGCGGCCCGGAAGGCGTTCGTGGTGGCGACCGTGGTCCGGGTGGCCAAGCCGGCCAGCGCCCACGCTGGTGACTCGGCGATCCTGCTGCCGGACGGGACCCTCGAAGGGTTCGTCGGCGGCATGTGCTCGGAGGCGACCGTCCGGACGCAGGGGCTGCGGCAGCTCGCGGCCGGCCGGTCGGTGCTGCTGCACATCACGCCGCCGCCGGCGCCCAGCCTGGCGCACGCCGGCCCGGGCCTGGCCGAGCCCAGCGCCCCGCGCGAGGGCGTGCCCGGGCCGCCCGCGCCCAGGGCCGCCGCGGGCGGTGAATCCGAGGACGAGGTGACCGTGGGTAACCCGTGCCTGTCCGGCGGGGCGCTGGACATCTTTCTTGAGGTGATGCGGCCGGCCGCGCTGGTCCACCTGTACGGGGACACGCCGGTGGCCCGGGCCCTGGCGGCCGTCGGGGCGGCGGCGGGCCTGGACGTGCGGCCGACCGTGGACGCCGCCGCGCCGGTGCCGGGCGACGCGACCGCGGTGGTGGTGGCCTCGCAGGGCGGCGACGAGCACCGGGTGATCGCCGCCGCGCTGGACGGCGGGGTGCCCTATGTGGGGCTGCTGGCCAGCCGGCGGCGCGGGTCGGCGGTGCTGGAGGCCCTCGGGCTGGACGACGAGCGGCGGGACCGGGTGCACACCCCGGCCGGGCTCGACATCGGGGCCCAGTCGCCCGGGGAGGTGGCCGTGTCCATCCTGGCCGAGATCATCGCGGCGGGTGCCACCACCCATCCCGCGCCCGGCCAGCCAGCGCGGCAGCGGCGTGGCCCCGGCGGTCGCGCGCGGTCCGGTCGAGGCGATCGACCCGATCTGCGGCATGACGGTCGCGGTGACCGAGAGCGCGATACACGCGCAGACCCCGGATGGGAAGTTCTACTTCTGCTGCCCGGGTTGTCGTGATGCGTTCCTGGCCGACCCCGGCAGATACACTCACAGCTTGTGAGCAGCGAAGTTTCGGCCGAGATCGGCGAGAGGTTCCCTGATGTCGCGGCGCTGGGCGCGTCGCTGGACAAGACCGGATACCTGGCCGGCGATCAGCTGTCCGCGGCACTGTTCCTCGCGGTGCGGATGGGCCAGCCGATCCTGCTGGAAGGCGAGCCGGGCGTGGGCAAGACCCAGGCGGCCAAGTCGCTGGCCGAGGCGCTGGACACCACGATGGTGCGGCTGCAGTGCTATGAGGGCATTTCCGCCGCCGAGGCCCTGTACGAGTGGAATTACCCCAAGCAGCTGCTCGCCATCCGGCTGGCGGAGGCGACGCACGAGACGCTGTCGCGAGACCGACCTGTTCCAGTCGGACTTCCTGCTGTCCCGGCCGCTGCTCACCGCGCTCGACCACCCGGGGCCGCGCCCCGCGGTGCTGCTGATCGACGAGGTCGACCGGGCCGACGACGAGTTCGAGGCGTTCCTGTTCGAGATGCTGGCCGAGTCGTCGGTGACCATCCCCGAGCTCGGCACCAGGCACGCGGTCGTGCCGCCTGTGGTGATTCTCACCTCCAACCGGACACGGGACCTGCACGACGCGCTCAAGCGGCGCTGCCTGTACCACTGGATCGGGTTCCCGGACGCGCGCCGGGTGGCCGACATCATCCGCCGCCGGGTGCCCGCGGCCAGCGGCGCCCTGGCGGGCGAGGTGGCGGTGGCCGTGGCCCGGCTGCGCGAGCTCGGCCTGACCAAGGCCCCGGGCATTTCCGAGGCCATCACCTGGGCGGGCGCGCTCAGCGTGTTCGGCGCCGACGAGCTGTCGGTGGACGCGGCCGAGCGCACGATGAGCGTCGTGGTCAAGTACCCCGAAGACGAGCAGGCGGTGCGGGAGGCCGGGCTGGCCTCCGTCGTCAGGCATGACTAACGCGCCTGGGGACTTCGCCAGCCTGGCCGCCTTCGCCGCGCAGCGGCGGCGCCCGCCGGACTACGCGGCGCTGGCCGCGGCCGTGGCCACCGGGCTGCGCACCGCCGGGCTGCCCGCGGGCCCGGACCGCAGCGAGCGGCTGGCCGGGGCGCTCACCGTGATGCGCGCCACGACGATCGCCGAGCTGCACGCGTGCGCGCTGGCCACGATGGTGTCCGGGCCGAACCAGGTTGACGCGTTCGAGCGGGTGTTCAACGAGATGTTCGGCACTGGGCCGCAGCGGACCATCCGCCCGGTGACCGCGCCGCAGCAGAACATGGTGGCCGAGTCGGCCGAGCGGGCCGACGAGCAGGAGGCCAGCGCCGCCGCGGTCGACGCCAGCGAGCTGCCGCCCGAGCTGGCCGGCCTGGAGGAGGCCCTGTCGGCCGGCGAGGCCCAGGAGCGGGAACCCGACGGCGACGACGGGGGAACCCGAGGAGGGCGTGCCCGCGGTGCGGCGGGTGGCCTCGCGGACCGAGCGGCTGCGCGAGCGCGACTTCGCCCAGCTGTCCCCGGCGGAGCTGGCGCAGCTCGCCAACCTCATGCGGGAACTGCAGATCGCGGTGCCGCCGCGGCGCACCCGGCGGTACCGGCCGCGCAAGGACGGGGCGCGGCTCGACATGCGCCGCACCATGCGGCAGGCCATCAGGACCGGCGGCGAGCCGGTGCGGATCGCCCGGCGCGCCGTGCGGGTCAGGCAGCGGCGGCTGGTCGTGCTGTGCGACATCTCCGGGTCCATGGAGCCCTACGCGCGGGCGATCCTGCAGCTCATGTACGTGGCCGCGCGGTCGTCCGGCGCGGCGGGCGGCGGCGGGTCCGGCTTCTCCGGCCCGTCACGCGACGCGACCCGGCCGCGGACCGAGGTGTTCACCTTCGCCACCCGGCTGACCAGGCTCACCCCCTTCCTCGCCGCCGCGTCGCCGGAGACGATGCTGGCCAAGGCGGGGGAGGCCGCGCCAGACTGGGCGGGCGGCACCCGGATCGGCGCGGCGCTGCGCGAGTTCAACGACCGCTACGCGGTGCGCGGCATGGGGCGCGGCGCGGTCATCCTGATCATCTCCGACGGCTGGGAGACCGGCGACCCCGTGCTGCTCGGCGCGCAGATGGCCCGGCTGCACCGGATCGCCTACCGGATCGTCTGGGCCAACCCGCGCACGCAGAGCGAGCGGTACCGGCCCGAGGTCGGCGGCATGGCCGCCGCCTGGCCGTACTGCGACGCGGTGGTCAGCGCGCACAACTTCGAAGCGCTGGACGACCTGCTCGCGGCGCTGCGGACGCCCCGGGTGCACCGCCCTTCCTACGTCCCGCCCGTGCCGCCCGGCGCGGATGACGGCGGGGACGCCGAGCAGCAGGCCGCGCCTGCCGCGTTCTCGTTGCCGGTCACCCAGCAGCTCGGCACCCGCTGGTCCCCCTGGCGCGATAACTCGTTATCCCGTCGTGGGGCGGCGCCGCCCCTGGGCCAGGGGCGCCCTGGTTCCCGCCGCCAGCGGACCGCCTGCGCGCGAGGTTAAGGGCGCGGGTTAACGGCGGCGCTGGATAAGGGCGAAACCCTGCCGTTTTGACCGGATTGTCTTCTACCCTGCCGTAGAAGGTCCATGGCTTCCTTGGCTGGAAGGAACGGCTAGTGCAGCACCTGATCGCCCAGTTCGGGTACCTCGCGGTATTCGTGCTGATGCTGGCCGAGTCGGCCTGCGTGCCGATACCGTCCGAGGTCATCATGATGTTCGGCGGCGCGCTCGCGGCCGGCGCGGTCGCGGGGGCGCACCCGGCGCTGGGCGGCATCGTCGCCGCCGGCGTGCTCGGCAACGTGGCCGGCAGCTACATCTCCTGGGCGGTGGGCAGGTACGCCGGCCAGGCGGCGATCAGGCGCTGGGGACGGCGAGTCGGGATACGCGAGCACGAGATCGACAAGGCGACCGCCTGGTTCGAGCGGCACGGCCCCGTCGCGGTGCTGGTCGGCCGGGTCGTCCCGGTGATCCGCACGTTCATCTCGCTGCCCGCCGGCTTCGCGGACATGCCGGCCGGCGTGTTCGGCCTGTACACGACGCTCGGCGCCATCCCGTGGACCGCAGCGCTCGGCATCGCCGGCTACGCGCTCGGCGCGAACTGGGAGCAGGTCGCCAACGACTTCCACGGCCCCACCTACGTCATCGCCGGCCTGCTGGTCGTGGGCGTGGCCGTGCTGCTGGTGCGCCGCCGTCGAAAGAACGCCGCGCAGCGCGCCGCGGGCGACGACGCCGGGCGCGGCGCAGTGCCGGCGAACGCGGCCGGCGAGGTCGCCTACGCCCGGGCGGGTCAGGCCGGGCTGGCTGGCCAGCAGGGCCAGCGGGCCAGCCGGGCCAGCACCCGGGCGGCTACCCGCCCCGCGACCCATGGGGCCATGGCGACAACTGGGGCCAGCCAGGCGATCCACGGGACCGGCAGGGCGACTCCTGGGGTTCGCCGGGCGACGCGCGGGGCCCGCTGGGCGACGGGCGGGGCCAGAGGGCGACGCGCGGGGCCAGATGGGCGACGCGCGTGGCGGGCGTGGCGACGGCCGGGGCTGGCGGGATGACGCCGAGGGCCGGCCGGGCGACGGCTGGGACCGGACGGGCAGTCCCTGGGGGCAGCAGGATCCGGTGGCGCCGCCCCCGGTCGGCCAGGCGGCGGGCGGCTGGGAACCGGACGGGCGGGTCTTACGGACCGCTGACGTTTTGGCCGGTTTACCCGGTCTAGGCATCATGCGACGACTTACCGTGTGACGGTGAGCACATACCGATTTGCCTGGCCGGATCGTGGTCGTCGACGACGACCCCACCGTCGCTGATGTCGTCGGGCGTTACCTGGTCCGCGACGGACACACCGTCGAGTGCGTGCGCGACGGGCACGAGGCCCTGCGCCGCATCGCCGAGCGCCGGCCCGACCTGGTGGTGCTCGACCTGATGCTGCCGGGCATCGGCGGCCTCGAGGTCTGCCGGCGGCTGCGCGAGCAGTGGCCGATCCCGGTGGTGATGCTGACCGCTCTCGGCGACGAGGCCGACCGGCTGGCCGGGTTCGAGCTTGGTGCCGACGACTACGTGACCAAGCCGTTCAGCCCGCGCGAGCTGGCGATGCGGGTCCGCTCGGTGCTGCGCCGCGCCCGGGTCACCGCGCCCGCGGGCCAGCCCGGACGAGCCCGGCCACGCGCCGCCGGGCCAGGAGGTCATCGCCGACCGGGACGTGATCATCGACCTGGCCGCGCACGAGGTGCGGATCGCCGGCAAGCTGGTGCAGCTGACCTCGCGCGAGTACGACCTGCTGGTCTTCCTGCTGCGCAACCCCCGGCAGGCATTCACCAGGGAACAGCTGCTCAACGAGGTCTGGGGATGGACGTTCGGCGACACTTCGACGGTCACCGTGCACGTCAGGCGGCTGCGGGAGAAGCTTGAGGAGGACCCGACCATGCCACGCAGGATCGTCACCGTCTGGGGCGTCGGCTACCGCTACGAACCGGGGCCGGCGTGAGCGCGGGCCTGGCCGACATATTCCCTGGTGTCGCGCCGCTTGACCTGGCGCACGTCACCGCGTGGACCTGCGGTGCCGCCATGCTCACCACCGCCGTCGGCGTCGGTGGCCAGCGGCTGCTGGCCCGGCGCTCCGTCGGGCTGCAGGTGGCGCTGGTCAACTTGGTCACGGTGCTCACCGCGCTGGCCTCGGTCGCGGTGATCTCGATCTACATGCTTCCGGTCGCCGACCGGAAGGTGATGCTTGAGCTGATGGGCATCGCCGGCCTCGCCGGCCTCGCGGTCGCCTACGTCATCGGCCGCTCGGTCACCCGGGCGACCAGGCGGCTGCTCGGCGCGGTGCACGAGGTCGGCGGCAGCGGCATCTACACGCCGCCGCCGATCGCTCTGCCGAGCGAGCTGGCCGGCCTGTCCCAGGGGCTGGCCGAGGCGCACGACCGGCTGAGCCGGGCACGGGCGCGCGAGCAGGCCCTGGAGGCCAGCCGCCGCGAGCTTGTCGCCTGGGTCAGCCACGACCTGCGGACGCCGCTGGCCGGGCTGCGGGCGATGGCCGAGGCGCTGGAGGACAATGTGGTCACCGACCCGCGCGAGGTCGGCCGCTACCACTCGCAGATCCGCGAGGAGACCGACCGGCTGGCCACGATGATCGACGACCTGTTCCAGCTGTCGAAGATCCACGCCGGCGCGCTGCGCCTGACCCCGCGGCTGGCCGGCCTGGAGGACCTGATCGCCGAAGTGGCCGCCAGCGCGGAGCCGGTGGCCAGGTCCAAGGGTGTCCGGCTGACCGGCCGGGTGGCGTCGGGCATGGCGGTGATGATCGACCCGGCGGAGTTCGGCCGGGCGGTCAGGAACCTGGTCACCAACGCGATCAGGCACACGCCGCCGGACGGCACCGTGGAGCTGCTCGGCGAGATCAGGTCCGGGCTGGCGTACCTGTCGGTCGCCGACGAGTGCGGCGGCATCCCGGCCGCCGACCTGCCCCGCGTGTTCGACGTCGCCTTCCGTGGCGAGAGCGCGCGCACGCCCGACCCGTCGGGCGGCGCGGGGCTCGGGCTGTCCATCGCCCGGGGCATCGTCGAGGCGCACTCCGGCCAGATCAGTGTGCGTAACACCGGGCCGGGCTGCCGGTTTGTCATCGCCCTGCCGCTGGCGCGCCCGGCCCCGGCGGCGGTATCCCGGCCCGCACCTGGCCGCCCGCCGGTCACCGGCGCGACGCGCACCGGGGCAGCCGTGCCCGCGCGCACCGGGGCGCCCGCACCCGGGGCGCCCGCACCCGAGGTGCCGCAGCCCGCGGGGCCGGTCACCCGCACCGGGGGACGTCACACTTCCGTGAGGCCTACAGCGGGGGCGAACCACCGCTAGGCGGCTAGCGTTCACCGTCATGGAGACCCGGTTCGGTTTGGTGCCGCCATGGTCGGCAGGCGACGCCGCGGACCGCTGGCGGTTCAGGTCATCGCGGCGGCGCGAGACGGGCAGCCGCGCTGCTCGAGGCGCTGGGCGACGTGCTCGCCGCGCCGGTGGCGCGGCGCGTGCTCGCGACCGGCAGACCCGGCGGGTCCCGGGCTACCCGCCGGGTCTGACCTCACGGCCCAGCGCGGCGGCAGCCCGGGGGAGCGGATCGCCGTCGTGCTCGCCGACGCGCACGCCGCGACGCCCCTGCCCATGCTGCTGATCAGGGCGGACACCCTGGCGGTCACGCCGGACATGCTGGCCGACGCGAGCCGGGCGCTGGTCTCCGGCGAGCCGGACGCCGCCTTCGGGCCGACCAGCCGACGGCGGGTTCTGGCTGCTCGGCCTGCGGCGGCCGGACCGGTCGCTGGTCATCGGCATCCCGGATGACGATCAGGGCGACGGCACCAGCCCGGCCGTCGGCGCCGGGCCGCAGGCCGGCCGCCTGCTGCTTGACCGGCTCGCCTCCGCCGGCCTTCGCGTCGCGCTCGCGCCGCATCCTCGCCGTAACCCGGCGGACCCGGTCCGTCAGTCGGCCTGGGCCGGCCCTCCCCGGGGTTGGCCGACTTAAGCCGTGTCGGCCGCGCCCGCCGGGATGGCGGAACGCCAGCGGGCCCCGGGCGGTTAGTCCGCCCGGGGCCCGCTGGCCGTTGGGGTACGGGTGGCTCGCTGGCTGCCCGGGCACCCGGCCAGCCAGCGGGCCAGGGTGCTACGCGACCGGGCCGGTGACCGTGACCAGGGTTCCGTAGGTCAGATAGGACCAGATGAACTTGGCCTGCGTCAACGGCAGCTCCACGCAGCCGAGGCTCTGGTAGTACCCGTAGGCGGGGCGGTTGAAGTAGTGCACCGCGTCGCCACCGTTGAAGTAGGAGATCCAGGACACCGGGTCGGCGTACTTCGACCCGTCCGGGTTCGTCCCGGTCATGATCTGGAACTTCAGCCGCTCGTACACCGGGAACGTGCCGTCCTGGGTGTTCGCCTGCGGGATGCCGGTGTTGGCCGGGGTGTTCAGGATGACCTTGCCGTCGTGCCAGACCTTCAGCGTCTCGTGCGGCGAGGCCTGCGAGGCGAGCGCGTAGGTGTAGCCGTTCGGGTTGACCTGATGCTTGGCCGCCGCGGTCAGCAGGTGCGCCCAGACCTGCGGTCCGGCTTCGCCGTCCATGGTCAGGCCCTGGTCGCTCTCAAAGGCGCGGACGGCGCCCTTGTCGAGCATGTTGTCCTGGCCCAGCTTCCACTGATCGGTCAGCTCGCTCGGGTAGCCGGCCTGGAAGGCGAACGTGCCCTTGGGCGGGTCGTAGGCGGCGGACATCTCCTGGTTCAGGCTGGCCGCCCCGGTGCCACCCGCCCCGGCGGTGTCGGCCGTGAGCGTGGCCGACGACCCGCCGGCCGCGGGGGTGAAGGTGAGCGGCAGGTAGCCGAGCTGGGCCAGGATCTGCTGGAGCCGCAACGTCGAGTACTCGCCGGTGGTGAACTTGACCGTCGCCGCCTTAGCCAGGGTGGCTCCCGAGCCGGCGGCGGCCATGCCCGTCGTGCCGTCAGGCACCTTCACCGTGACCTTGGTGTCGGGCAGGTACCCGGACAACGGGGTGAACGTCGCGGTCGCCCCGCTGACCTTCCAGTCCCCGGCGACCTTGGGGGAAAGCGCGGGCAGCGGCGTCGACGACGAGAGGTCGGCGGAGAACTTCAGCGTGATCGGGGCGCCGCCGTTGGCGTGCCTGGTGCCGCCGGAGGGGGAGACCGACAGCAACCGGAGGGGCGCGGCGTGCGCGGACGGCGCGGCCGACGCTTTCTGCGAGGCGGACGAGCGCGCGCCGCTCTCGTTGGCGGCCAGCTTCTCCTGACCGGGTCCAGCGGCGGAGGACGCGGCGAACGCGCAGCCCGCCACGATGACCGCGGCAGCGGTGCCGGCTGTCGCCGAGATCAACCGATGCCTGAGCAGCGTCGCGCCTACCCGGCGCGCACCGCCAGCACTCCCCAAGAACGACACGTGCGGTTCTCCTCAAACGCTTACTTAACTCGCTGAACCCGGTGACGCGTAACGGCCCGAATCGAACAGGCGTCACAGTGTCACCGGTCACTGCGTGGATGGTGGGGGATACGGAGGGAAAGCTTAGGGTCAATATCTATCAAACCGGGAACTTCGCGTCACCGCTCTCTTACTTACACCTATAAGACGCTGAGGAAGGGCGGATGGTTGCACCGGGGTCGCCGTGTCACGTCACGGCCTGGTAACAACCGTCCGGTGCGCACGCGCCCGCCGGCCCCGGGTGACCGAACCTTACGGATCCCGTCGGGCACCCGGCGGGCGCCGCCTATAACGACCAGATCTCGAAGCGATTTATGCCAGGTGATCAGGCGCGTTAGATTTCGGTAATAAATTGCCGCCAGAAATGGCTGTTAGCCGTGTTGCGGAAATTCTTCGATATTCCCGTTTTCACCGTGCCTAGCAGGTCTAACGTGAGCGACCGGGAGCCAGCACAGGGAACACGGAGGTGGATTGAATGCTCACCGGCCAGCGGCCAGGAACACGTCGACGAACACAAAGGAGCCGGGTCACGCGTATCGCGGTCCCGCTCGCGATCCCGGTGGTGTTGGGCGTAACGCTCGGTGTGGTCTTCGCGGTTAACGGTCATAGCAACACGGACATCAGCCAGTCCGCGTTCGGCGCCCCGGTAGCTACGCCGACCGCCAACGGCACCGGAACTGGTATGGCTAGCCCGACAGTGAGCCCGGCCGGCAGCGGCATGGCGAGCCCCACGGCCAGCGCGACGTCAACCGCCGGCACGGGAACCGCAACCGGCACCGTCCCGCCCGCGAACTCGTTCGCGGGCGGCGCCATCGCTACCTTCCAGCTCGGCGACCTGGCCACGACGCCGGTGGACGGCACCGGCGCGGCCATCAGCATGAACCAGACCGCCGCCCAGGCCGCGAACTCGCTGAACTGCTCGCTCGCCGTGCCAGCCAACCCGCTGTCGGCGACGGGCCTGGCGACGCCGTGGCAACTCGGCGACGGCTGCTCGATGGCGAACGCCGGCACCGAGGGGGCGTTCGTCGAGGCCACGATCCTCGCGCCGAACGGGTCGCTCCAGGTCTACAACCCGCTGGTGATCACCACGGGCACCAAGGCGGCGGCCGCGCCCGCCCCGCCGACCATCGCGGCCGGATCCACCGTGATCATCGACGTCGGCTTCAACGGCACCAACCTGGTGCTCACCGGCGCCGGCGCCCGCCAGGGCAACTGCGTGGACGCGTCGGGCCAGTCGGTCATCGGCCAGGTCTCGGCCTGCAACGCGGTCGCGTTCTACAAGGCGGCCAACGCGGCCATCACCGCGGGCACGCTCAAGGTGCCCGCCACCGGCACGGCGAGCGACGGCCAGGCCTGCCAGACCACCCGTGACTTTGCCCTGATCGACCAGGACCAGAGCGACAACGTGGTCAGCCAGTACCTGATCGACGGCAACGGGCAGACCGCCCAGGCCACCGCGGCCAACAAGGGGACGCTGGCCGGCGCGACCACCCTCACCAACGGCAGCGACGACGCGCTGCTCAGCGACTTCGTCGACCCGGCGAACGGCTGCACGTCGTTCACCGCGCCCGACCCGACCAGCCCGACCGGCACGTCGCCCTCGCAGGCGCTCAACGAGCTCAGTGCGCAGGTCAACCAGAAGGGCACCATCGCGGTCGTCCCGCCGAACGACGAGATGACCCTGATCGGCGGCAACATGTCGCTCGCCAAGACCAACGTCTACCGCTCGCTGGTCGACCAGCCGATGCTCGCCAACGGCACCAACCTGGCCACGGTCGCGGCCAGCTACTGCCAGAACATGGTCAACATCGCTCCGGCGCGCAACCAGCTGGACATGGCCAAGGACACTGCGTTCGGCACCCCGGTCGCGGCGACCGGCAACAACCTGGCCTCGTTCCTCGGCAACCGGCTGTCGATGTCGTTCACCAACCTCAACTGCGGTGACTTCGGCCTGACCGACCCGGCGACGCCGACGCTCGACGGGAACGGCGTGGCCACCGCGGTCACCTACAGCCTGACCCAGCAGGCGGCGAAGGGCGCCGGCACGACCACCACCACCGGCACCAACCCGAAGAAGGGGCAGGGGACGGGCTCGCAGTCCAGCGGCCCGCGCCGGAACCGCTGGCAGGACCCGTCCGGCGAGTGACGCCGGCCGCGCGCGGCACCGCAGAAGTCGCGCAGTATTAATCACATCAAGGCGGCGGTTCCGGGGGATCCGGGGCCGCCGCCTCGTGACTTATGGTTGGAGAACCGTACAGACGTGGAGAGGTAGGACAGCGTGAGCTCGGTATTCGTCGTGGATGCCTGCCGGACGCCCATTGGCAAGGTGAAGGGGGCGTTGTCGGAGGTCCGCCCGGACCACCTGGCCGCCGACATCCTCAAGGCGCTCGTCGTGCGCAACCCGAACCTCGACGTGAGCACCATTGACGACGTGTACTGGGGCGCCGCCAACCAGGCGGGCGAGGACAACCGGAACGTCGCCCGGATGGCCGTGCTGCTGGCCGGCCTGCCGGTGGAGATCCCCGGCGCCACGGTGAACCGGCTGTGCGGCTCGGGCATGGAGGCGGTGAGCGACGCCGCGCGGGCCATCGCGGCCGGCGACCTCGACATCGTCGTCGCGGGTGGCTCCGAGTCGATGACCAGGGCCCCGTTCGTCGTGCAGCGCAGCGGCGAGCCGTGGGCGCGCACCCTGGAGACCGCCGACACCCGCCTCGGCTGGCGCCTGGTGAGCCCGCGCATGCAGGAGATGTACCCGCCGATCAGCCTGGGCGAGACCGCGGAGAACGTGGCCGACAAGTACGGCGTCACCCGCGAGCGCCAGGACGAGTTCGCGCTCCGCTCGCACCAGCTGGCCGCCGCCGCGCGCGACGCCGGCCGTTTCGACGCCGAGATCGTCCCGGTCACCACGGCCAAGGGCGAGATGACCAGCGACGAGGGCATCAAGGGCGGCATCACGCTGGAAGAGCTGGCCGGCAAGCGGGCCGCGTTCCGCAAGGGCGGCTCGGTCACCGGCGGTAACTCCTCGCCGCTCAACGACGGCGCCGCCGCCCTGCTGCTGATGTCGCAGGAGGCGGTGAACCGCACTGGCGTGACGCCGCTGGCCCGTTACGTGGGCGCGTCCGCGGCGGGCGTCCACCCCGACTACATGGGCATCGGCCCGGTGCCCGCGATGAACCGGGTCCTGGCCAGGGCCGGCTGGCAGGCCGGCGAGCTGGACCTGGTCGAGCTCAACGAGGCGTTCGCCGCCCAGTCGGTGGCCTGCGTGGACGAGCTCAAGCTCGACCCGGAGAAGGTCAACGTGAACGGCGGCGCGATCGCGATCGGTCACCCGCTCGGCTGCTCCGGCGCCCGGATCGTCACCACGCTGCTGCACGAGATGCACCGCCGGGGCGCGTCCCGCGCCGCCGCCGCGATGTGCATCGGCGTCGGGCAGGGCATCGCCACCCTCTGGGAAGCCTGCTAGCAGGGTCGGCTGCCCCGTCCGTGTCGGCGGTCCCGGCCAGGCACCCGCCTGGCCGGGACCCGTACGGCCATGGGGCGAGGCGGGCGATGGTGTCAACCCGCTGACGAGATGTGACCGAGTAGATAACTTTCGCTATCCACTCGATAACTGTTGAGTAACGGAGTTACGCTTGCCTCTGCGGCACTGATGGAGCGGGAGGGAGCCAGCGTGACGCTGATTGAAGGCGGCTTCGGCGACCGGTCAAGCAACGCGAAGCGCCGCTCCAGGCGCCGCCGCACGGCCCGTGCCGCAGCGCCGCTGCTGATCCCGCTGGCCCTGGCACTGACCCTCGGTGTGATCCTCGCGGTCTCCTCCGGAGCGCCCACCGCCCGCGTCACCCAGTCGACCACGACCGGCAGCTCGCATCCCTGAGACAGCCACCTCCCGTTCTCCGGCGATGAACTTGAATTCATCTCCAGTGAACGAGCGCATGGTCCCCGCCCCCGGCACCACGACCCGTCGTCTGGACCGCCAGCCGCCCCCGGCGTGCGCGGGCCGAAAGCGCCAACGGCCGCGATAGAGGCCGCCGATGGCGCCAACGACCCCCGTGAGCGCGCGGGTTAAGTTAAGCGGCGGCGAAGTTGCCGGGGGACGAGGTGCCGAGCGGTGCGGTGGCCGGGTCGGCGGGCAATGACGACGGGCTGACGAACGTGCTGCCGCCGGGGCCGGCCTGGACCGCCTGGTGGGTGGCGCTGCCCGCGAGGTACTGCGGCCAGGACATGAACCACTGGGTCCAGCCGTTATCCCAGTTACCTGCCTTGGAGCTGTTCATGATGGTGATCGGGTCGCCGGGGACGGCCAGGTTGTAGAACGTCTTCGCGTCCCCGGGCGACAGGTTCACGCAGCCGTGGCTGACGTTGGTGGTGCCCTGGTTGACCACCGACCACGGCGCCGCGTGGTAGTAGTCGCCGCTGTAGGTGAACCTGACCGCGTAGTTGACCAGCTCGTTGTAGTAGCCGGCGGTGCCCTTCTTGCCGCCGATCATGCGAACCGGGTTGCCCTTCTCGACGGTCAGGTAGGTGCCGTTCGGCGTCGGCGTGACGGTTTTGCCGGTCGAGATCGGCCAGGTGTAGGTGAGCTTGCCGCCGACGTAGACCCGGGTGTGGTGGCTGTTGGTGTCGGCCAGCGCGATGACCGACTGGCCGATGTTGAACGTCTGGGTCAGGTCGTGCACGCCGTACACGCCCGGTGCGCCCTCGACGCCGTCCAGGTGGCTGGAGAAGCTGACCGTGGTGTTGGCCGGCCAGTAAGACCGCGGCCGGAAGTCGAGCTGCTCGCTGCCATCCCAGTACCAGGCGCCGACCACCGGCTTGGAGGTGGTGAGCGTGAGCGCTCGCTCGACCGCCGCCTTGTTGGTGATCGGGTGGTCGAAGGTGAGCATGATCGGCATGCCGACCCCGTACGTCGCGCCCGAGCCCTCGAAGATCTCGGTGTGGAAAGCGGTCGTCGGCGTCATGGTGCTGAACTTGCTCGTGGCGCTGACCGGGTGGCCCGAGCCGTCGGTCCCGGTGGCGGTGACCGTGTAAGACTCCCCGGTGGGCAGCGCGTACGTGCTGTGCCAGCTGGTGCGGCTGGCGCTGAGCGTGCCGGTGACCTGGCGGCTGCCCGAGGAGTTGACCGACACCGCGCTGATCTTGCCGCCCCTGACCGCGGAGACCGTGATGCCGTCGGACGGGCTGGCGTCCTTGGCACCCGGGGCCGGGGAGATCTGCAGGTACTTCGGCGCCGCGTCGGAGGCGGACTTGCCGGAAACCGCCGTCGGCTGGAGTTTCGTGGCCTGCGGCGCGCCGCTGCCCTGGCAGGCGGTTGCGAGCAGGGCAGCCGCGGCGGTGAGCGCGACGGCGGCGAGGCGGCGGGCTCGTCTGGCTGGACGGCCCGGTGCGATTCGGTGGCAGCCGTACACGGTCATGCCTCCCTGTCGTCTCCCGGGGGGACGACCCCCCGTATCCCCCCGATGTGCGCACGGACGGGGCTGATCGCAAAGATCGCGACCATATCAGCCCCGTCCGTGCGCACGGACGCTGCGGAAGTGTTAGACCCCCCGCCGGGGACATCGGTTCATAGAACGAATTCTCCCTTACCCGCCGCTGGGCGGCCGATGCGGAAATCGTGACGTTCATGCCCAAAGCCGGGCTTGCGGGCGTGCCCAGCTTATCCGGGCGTTACCGGGCCGGGCTAGGGTCAGCCGACGGGGCCAGGGACCGGCGGCGGGCGGCGGCCTGGGCGATGGCGAGGGCCAGCGCGGCCGCCGTCGCGGCGACGATGGCCCACTCGGGCCAGGCGCCGACCCGGGTGGCCAGGGTGGTGCTGGTGAGCAGGGGGACGCGCGCCTCCAGCTCGGCCTGCTGCCAGGTGCCGCTGGTGGTGATGAGGTGCCCGTCCGGCGCGATGATCGCGCTGTAGCCGGTGGTCGAGGCGACGACGACGGCCCGGTCGAACTCGACCGCGCGGATCCGGGCCATCGCCAGCTGCTGGCCGCTCTCGCCGGTCTGGCCGTCGCGCTCGTAGGTGGCGTCGTTGCTTTGCAAGGTCAGCAGGTTCGCCCCGGCGGTGACCTCGGAGCGGACCAGGTCGTCGAAGGCGATCTCGTAGCAGATGACGTCGCCGACCCGGATCTGGCCGACGGGGAAGACCACCGTCTGGTGCCCGGGCACGAAGTCGACCGGCTGCAACTCGGTGAGCGACGTGATCTTGCTGATGAAGCTGCGGAACGGGATGTACTCGCCGAACGGAACCAGCTGCCGCTTCACGTAGATCTGGCCGGGGCCGGTGCCCGGCTGCCACAGCACGCCCGCGTTGCGCAGCGGGTCCTGCAGCACGGCGCCGACCAGGATGGGGCGGCCGATGGCGCTGGCCGCCCCGGCGATCTCCTGGTAGATGGGGGGGTACTTGGTGGGGTCGATGTCGGTGGAGTTCTCCGGCCAGACCACTAGGTCAGGGCGCGGCCGGGTGCCGGCGGCCACCTCAGCGGCGAGCTTCTCGGTCGCGGCCGCGTGGTTGTGGGTGACCGCTAGCTGGTCCAGCTGCGCCTGCAGCGAGCGGGCGCGCGGCACGTTGCCCTGGATGGCGGCCACCGTGGCCGTTTTGGCGTCCGCGGGCACCGGGTCGAGCGGCAGCGCGGCGGGCAGGCACGACAGGCCGGCCACGGCCGCCAGTGCCAGCACCGGGACCCTGGCGCGCCGCCACCGCGTCTGGCCGGGTCGGTGGCCGCCGCGGGCGGCGCTCAGCACGGCCCAGGCCAGCGTGGCGCCGGTGAGCGCGACCACGAAGGACAGCAGCGGCGCACCGCCGATCGCCGCCCAGCCCTGCGTCGGCAGGCCCGCCTGGCTCATCGACAGCCTGCCCCAGGGGAAGCCGCCCCACGGCCAGCGGTCGCGGAACGCCTCGGCCGCCACCCACCACCCGGCCACCGCGAGCGGCCAGCAGCGCAGCCCGAGCAGCAGCCGCTGCCCGACGGCCAGCACGGCGAAGATGAGCGCGGAGGCGATGGCGAGCGCGATCCAGGCGAACCAGGCCACGTTGATGACCCAGGAGAGCAGCGGGAAAAAGAACGCGAGCCCGAAGGCCAGGCCGGCCGTGAACGCGCCGCGCAGCGAACGGCCCCACAGCGCGAAAACCAGCACCGCCGGGCCTATCACCGCGAGCGGCCACACCCCGGCTGGCGCGAACGCGAGCGCGAGCAGCAGGCCGCCGCCCAGCGCCATGGGCAGGGCCAGGCGCAACCGCAGCAGCGGCCGGGCCGCGGCCGGCGCTGACGCGGCCGGTCGGTCCGCCGTCGTGTCGCCGGCGTCCCCGCCGCCCGGCTCAGTGTCCGGCTTTCCGATGATCACCTGTGCAGGGTAGACCGCGACGGCGGCCGACGCGAAGCGGGCAACTTTGCTATTTACCGTTAAGGCGGCAATCCGTTGCGTTATATTCGGTGCTGCTGATGCAGCTGCCGGGGGGGCCGGTGCTGTCTACCTCGTGTGCTCGCCGCATGCGCGCGGGGCCTTGGCATGCGTGACGGGACTGCGCCATGATTCACATTCGCTACAGGGACCTTTCGGCTGGAACGCACGAGGTGACCTGGCTGTACGGCCGGGCCGAACGCTGCGCGCGAGGGACCACGGTCTACCTGGTTCCAGGGCTTACCACCCGGCAGCGCCGGGCGGCCCTCCGCCGACTTCGGCAGGAAGCGAGCCGCGGCTTCGGGCCGCCGCTGCCGATATCGCAGCTCACCGTCGCGCTCGGGGTCGACCGGGTGCGGACGGGGGCCAGGATCGCGGGGTCCGTCGTCCGGCTGCACCCGGCGGTGACGCTGCTGCCCGGTGCGCTGGCCGCGTCGCTGATGGCCCTGTTCGTCCTCGCCTCGTCCGAGCGGGCGGGCTTCGGGCCCACGGGCGGGACGCTCGAGCAGTCGGCCGCGGTCGCGGGCGGCCTGCAGGAGCCGGTCCCGGCGCCTCCCGGCGCGCCGATGGCCCAGGTGACCGAGGACTCGCAGACCAGTTTCGGCGCGATGGCCGCGGTGCCCGCGCTCGGCCTGTCAGGCGCCTGGTACGCCTGTCCGCAGCCGGCACTGTCCCCGCTCCAGGCGCGTCACGGCTCACCTGGCTGTCAACGCTGGCGGTCGCGCGCGGTGGCGGACACCGCCCACCGCCCGGCGCCCAGCGACTTGGCCCGGTAGAGCGCCGCGTCCGCCTCGGCGATCATCGTCGCCGGCCCTGGTGCCCCGGCCGCCCGCTCGGCGATGCCGGCGCACGCGGAGACCCGGACCCGGCCGATGCGCAGCGGTATCGGCCTGCTCACCTCGTCAAGGATGCCGGTGGCCAGCGTGACCAGCCCGGCGATGCCCGGTGAGACGTCGGCCAGCACGACAAACTCGTCGCCGCCGATGCGCCCGGCGAGCGCGCCGCGTGAGCGGGCCAGGTCGGCGATCCGCCGGGCCACCGTCACCAGCAGCTCGTCGCCCGCCTGGTGGCCGTACTGGTCGTTGATCTTCTTGAAGCCGTCGAGGTCCAGGTAGCACAGGCCCGCGATGGTGTCACGGCCCGCGGCGAGCGCGGCGCCCAGCCGGTCGAAGACCGCCGCGCGGTTAGGCAGCCCGGTCAGCGGGTCGTGTGTCGCGGCGTGCCTGAGCTGCTCGCTGATGATCCGCTGCGCGTCGAGCTCCGCCCGCCTGATCGACTCCTGCTCGGCCAGGGTCCGGTCGCGCAGCGCGCGCACGTAGCCGTTGGCCAGCGCCTCGGTCACCTCGGCGACGCGTCCTTCCAGGTCGCTCACCTGAGCGGCCTTGCCCCGCGGGTCTTGCAGCAGCAGCTCGGGCAGCCGCAGGATCAGCACCCGCAGCGACCGGCCGAGCACGTCGGCGCCGGCAAAGTCCTCGCGCACCAGCGCGTGCCCGATCGCGGCCGCCTGACGCGGGCGGAACGGGTCGCTGAGCAGGATCGCGAGCAGTGCGGTTGACTGCGCGGCGAGGAACTCCTGCGCGCTGGCGGCGTCGATGGGAGCATCGCCCAGGCCGACGGGCCTTTCGCCCTCGCCGAGGGTAAGCGCCGTGCGCCACACGCGGGCTAGCTGCTCCGCCGGGGCGGTACCGGCGGCCGACGGTGGCTCGACTGCCGTCTCGGCCATGGATGTGCTCCTGTTCGGAACCAATGGACCAGCGTGTTCGATGACTCCTGCGTCACTATAGGCGATGTGACCAATACAAGTAGTGCTTATTCCAATATTCTGTGATCGGCTGATCGCTCTGCGCGTATGGGGTTTCGGCGCTCGTGATTACGGTCTTCCGAGTAATCTGCCACGTTCGGGTAACTATGCGTCTAGGTAGCGTTGGTCTCGGTAACCGTGGCCCATCGACAACGAGACGGCAGGTAACTCACATGGCCCGTGCGGACGGTGAACGCGCGACGGACGACGCCGCCGCGCGGCAGGCGGCGCAGGTCGCGGTCGACCTGTCGGAGGAGGACGCCCCCGGGGCCGAGGAGGGACCTAGCGGGGAGAAGGGACTCGGCCAGGCACTGCGCGCGGTGGCCGACCGGGCCTCGGCTACGGCGTCCACCGCCGCCGCGGCGGCCCGCAAGGGCGCCTACAGCGCCCGGCGCGGCGCGGGCGGCGCCCGCCGGGGAGCCGGGTCGGCAGGCCGCGGCGTGTCATCCGGGCTGGGCTGGCTGACCGGGCAGGTGGTGGCGATGGGGCCGCGGCTGAAGATCCGCGACCAGGCCACCCTGCGGTCGAAGTTCCCGGGCAAGACCGATGACGAGATCGCGCAGCGGCTGATCGAGCGGGCGACGCGAGCCGCGTCCGCGGTCGGCGCGACCACCGGCGCCTGGGCCGCGCTGCCGAAGCTGCCGGCGTGGCCGGCGGAGCTAGCGGCGGAAACCCTCGCCGTCGTGGGGATCGAGGTCAAGCTCGTCGCCGAGCTGCACGAGGTCTACGGCATGGGGGCCACCGGCAGCGCGACGGAGCGGGCGCGGGCCTACCTCGGCTCGTGGGCGTCCCGCCGCGGCGTCTACCAGGTGGACGGCGGGCTGCTGCTCATCGCGGGCTCGCCGCTGGCCCGGCAGCTCACCCGGCGGCTCGCCGCCCGGGTCAGGCGGTCCACGTTCTCGCTCGCGCCGCTGTTCACCGGGGCGCTGGCCGGGGCGGTCCTCAACCGGCGGGAGACCCGGCGGCTCGGCCAGCAGATCCGTGACGAGCTGCGCCAGCACCGTACTACGGTGACCGCGACCGTGATCAGTGACCCCTGACCAGGTAGCGCTGGCCGGCCCGGGCGTTCGCCAGCCGGGTGAGTGCCGCGCTACGGTGGCACCGTGACAGTCGCGGCGCCCGGCTTGCGTTACGGTAGCCCCGCCGGGCGGTGGGTGCTCGCCGCCACGGTCCTCGGCTCCGGCATCGCCGCGCTCGATGCCACGGTCGTCGGCATCGCGCTGCCCGCGATCGGCCGCGACTTCCACGCCTCGGTGGCCAGCCTGCAGTGGGTGGTGGACGGCTACACGCTGCCGCTCGCCGGGCTGCTGCTGCTCGGCGGCGCGCTCGGCGACACCTTCGGGCGCCGGAAAATCTTCATCATCGGCACGGTGTGGTTCGCGATCGCCTCGCTGGCCTGCGGCCTGGCGCCGGACGACGGGTTCCTCATCGCGGCCCGGGCGCTGCAGGGCGTGGGCGCGGCCCTGCTCACCCCGGGCAGCCTGGCGATAATCCAGGCGTCTTTCCACCCCGACGATCGCTCGAAGGCCATCGGCGCGTGGTCGGGGCTCGGCGGCGTGGCCACCGCGGCCGGGCCGTTCCTCGGCGGGTGGCTGATCGGCGCCGTGTCCTGGCGGCTGGTCTTCTTCATCAACCTGCCGGTGGCGGCGGCGGCCGTGCTGATGGCGGCCAGGCACGTCCCCGAGTCGCGCGCCCCCGGGCCGCGCCAGCCGCTGGACGTGGTGGGCGCGGTTACCATCAGCCTGGCGCTGGCCGGGTTGACCTTTGGCCTCATCGAGGCCTCGGCGGAGGGCTGGACGTCGCCCATGGTGCTGGCCAGCCTGGGGGCGGGTGCGGCGCTGCTGGCCGCCTTCTGCGTGGTCGAGGTGCGCGGCGACCATCCCATGCTGCCGCTGGCCGTGTTCCGGTCCCGCCAGTTCAGCGCGGCCAACGCGGTGACCTTCGTGGTCTACGGCGCCCTCGCCGGCGCGCTGTTCCTGGTGCCGGTGGTGTTGCAGGTGGTCAGCGGCTACAGCCCGCTGGAGGCCGGGATGGCGTTGCTGCCGCTGACCGCCATCATGCTCACCCTGTCGGCCCGCTCGGCGGCGCTCTCCGCCCGGATCGGGCCGCGGCTGCAGATGACGGCCGGCCCGCTGGTCATCGCGGCCGGGATGGTCCTGTTCACCCGGGTACAAGGGCAGGGCGACTACCTGACCCAGGTGCTGCCCGCGGTGCTCGTGCTCGGCTTCGGCCTGGCGATCAACGTCGCGCCGCTCACCGCCACCGCGCTGTCCGCCGCGCCCGCCGAGCACTCGGGCATCGCGTCCGCGGTCAACAACGACGTGGCCAGGACGGCCGGCCTGATCGCGGTTGCGGTCCTGCCGGCCCTGGCCGGCCTCAGCGGCGACGCTTTCCAGGTCCCGGCCGCCCTGACCAGCGGCTTCCACACCGCCGTGCTGATCGCGGCGGCCGCGGCCGCGGCCGGCGGCATCCTGGCCGCGCTGACCATCCGCAACCCGCCGCGCGGGGAGCCGCCGGCGGAGACCGCCGCCGCGGAGGACCTGGAGTGCCTGCACTGCGCCCTGGACGCGCCGCCGCTGCGCTCCCAGCCCGACACCCCGGCGACCTCGCCCGGCGCCACCCCCAGGGCCAGCTAGGGCCGGTCGCAAGCCGAGGTCTATTTCCCCTGGGCTCGCGGGCCAAGGGGCCGCACCGGGATGCGGCTGCCGCGATTGCGGCAGGTGCCCCATAAGGACTTAATGCCGCGAAAGCCGTTAAACGCTGTTATTTGATAAACAAGGTAAAAGGGTGCCGGGCGGGCCGTAGCCCGCCCGGCACCCGGTGAAACTGAGGCCGCCGGAAGGTAAATCCCGTTATGCGGCCAGCTGCCCGTCGCGGGCGGGCTCGCGGACATCCAGCGAGTGGACGATCCGCTCGGTCGTGGACTCGTGCACGGCCAGGTCGGCGAGCGCGAGCACGCCTACCGCGATCGCGTCAGCGAACACCAGCCAGGTGAGTGCCGTCCCGGAGAACGAGACGGCCGCGATAAGCGACCACAGCGCGACCAGGCCCACCACGCCGTGCCCGAACCGCCGGGAACCCTTCTTCGCCAGCGCGGCGCTGACCGCCGCGATGACCGTGACCCCGGCCGACACGCCGAAGGCGGTCCAGCCGGCCCTGTCGGCCGACCAGGTCATCGACGCGACTGTCAGGAACGCGCCGGCCACCACGAACAGGCTGTCGAGCTGGAAACGAGAGCTGAGCTTCATTGTTGAGCACCTCCTGTGCGCCGTCGCCGTCGACGGCGCAATCCCTGTCCTTACTGCTAAACAAGGCGGGTCGTTGGTGACCGCCTGCTCTCAGGGGGCGGCCATCCGGCTCGTCTGGCGGCGCATTGTCCGCCATTCGTGTGCAGCGTATAGGCGGCGACCTATATTTCATGGTTAATTGTCTGCTGCGTCACAGTTTGCGCCTCACCTGTCGGCGGCCCGACGTGCTTGACGCGCGGAAAGGGCGGCGCGGGAGGTTGCGCGGAAGAAGGCGCTGTCGTTGTGATGACTGGTGTTGTCGGCGGGGGTGCCGGAGTTGCGGGATAACCTCAGCAGAGAAGACGGCACGGTCCGGAGGGATGATCATGACAGCGGATGAGACGGCGGCCACCGACGCGGTGCGGGCGGCGGCGCGGGCGGCCCGCACCGCGGCGCCGAGCCTGGCCGGCGCGCCGGACGGCGCGATCGACGCCGCGCTCGGCGCGATGGCGCGGGCCTTGCAGGACGCCGCGCCCGTGGTGCTCGCCGCCAACGCCGACGACATGCGGGCGGCGGAGGAAGCGGGGCTGCCCGCCGGGGTGCGCGACCGGCTCCGGCTGGACGCCGGGCGGCTGAAGGCGATGGCCGCGCAGCTCGACATCCTGGCCGCGGTCGAGCCTGAGCCCGCGAGCCGGGAGATCCGCGAACTGCCCGGCGGCCTGGTGCTGTCCGAGCGACGCCGGCCGGTCGGCGTCATCGGGGCCAACTTCGAGGCCCGGCCCAACGTCGTGGTGGACATCGCCTCACAGCTGGTCAAGTCGCGCAACGCGGGCGTGCTGCGCACCGGCAGCGCCGCGCTGCGCTCGGCGGTGGCTCTGGCAGACTCGGTGATCGCGCCCGCGCTCGCCGAGGCCGGGCTGGACCCGGCGGCCGTGCAGCTCGTCCGGGTGCCCGGGCAGGCCGCCGCCTACGCGCTCGTCCGCGAGGCGAAGCTGATCCCGCTGGTCATCCTGCGCGGTAGCGGTGACTCGACCCGGGCGCTCGCCACCGAGGGCGCGGCGCACGGCGTCCGGACCCTGGCGCACGCCGACGGCGGCGGTGTCCTGTACATCCACTCCTCGGCCCGGCAGGCGGACGCCTCGGCACTGATCGCCGACAGCCTCGACCGGCTCGGCGTTTGCAACCGGCTCAACCTGCTGCTGCTTGACCGGCAGCTGTGGGAATCCTGGCTGCCGGGCATCAGCGCGCAGCTGACGGAGCTTGGCATCCTGGCGTCGCTGCCGCCGCACGACCACCCGCTCGGCTACGAGTGGGCGCTGGACGCCGAGCGGGAGGCGACGGTCACCATCGCGCCAGCCAGCGGCCCGGCCGAGGCGGCCGCGATCGCCAACGACGAGACGTCCGGCCTCGCCGCCGGGATCGCCGCCGCGGACGCGGACGCCGCCCGGGAGTTCCTCGCCGCCTACGCCGGCACCGGTGCGTTCTGGAACGCGACGACCCGGCTGCTCGACGGGTTCAAGCTGCTAGAGGTGCCGGAGACCGGAATCAACCTGGATGCGGTGCCCGGGCCGCGCGGCCCGGTGACGTTCCGTGATCTTTCCCTGCGCCAGTTTGTCGTCACGCCGGGCTGACCTTTTCCGGTGCCGTTGGCGAGTTCGGCGGTTTTGGATCTTGATGGCCATTTGGCTGCGCGGCGGCGGCCTGTGTACCGATACTCAGCATTGTGGTGGGCGACGACTTCGCGCGGGTGCTTGCGGACGCCCAGGGCGGCAGCGAAGACCAGTTCGCGGTCCTGTGGCGGGACGCGAATCCGTCTCTCCTCCGCTACCTGCGTGTTCTCGCGCCGGAGAACGCCGAGGACATCGCCGCGGAGACCTGGGTCAACGTGGTTCGCGGCCTTGAGCGGTTCACTGGCGACGAGGCCGCGTGGCGGGCCTGGCTATTCACCACGGCCCGGCGGCGACTGCTCGACCAGGCGAGGCAGCGCAAGCGGCACCCGTCGGAACCGCTGGATGAGGTCGGCGCCGCCGAGATGCCGCGTGCCCCGGACACCGCGCAGCTCGCCCTGGATAACATCGCCACGGAGTCCGCGATCGCCCTGCTCCGCAAGCTTCCGGAGCAGCAGGCCGACGTGATCTTGCTGCGGGTCGTGGCCGGGCTCGACACCGACGCGGTCGCCGACCTGCTCGGGAAGAGTCCCGGCAACGTCCGGGTCATGGCCCACCGCGGCCTGAAGCGCCTGGCGGTGCTGCTTGGCCGGTCCGGCGCCGCTAGCTGGGCAGGTGTAACACTGTGAGCCAATATGGCGTTTCGGATGAAGATATGTCAGACAGCCCGCCGCCGAGCTGGGGTCCCGCGCCGTACGACGACCGAGACCTCGACGCGGTGCTGTCCTGCGACAGTGCCAGCGTCCCTGAGGCGCTGCGGGCGGTAGACGCGGCCATGCGGGCTTTGCGCGCCGCACCCGTCCGCGCCGAGCTCGAGGGCGAGGAAGCCGCCCGGGCGGCGTTCCGCCTGCACGCCCCGGTCGCCCAGCCCGCGCTGGCCGCGCCCGCCGCCTCGGGTGCCCTGCTCACCCGGATCCCGCCCGCCATGACCACGGGCGAGGCGGCGCGCCCGCACTCGCACCGTCAGCCCCGCCGCGTCCGCCGCCCGGTCCGCTGGCAGGCGGTCGCGCTGGTCGGCGGCGGCGCCGCCGCGGCGGCGGTCGCCTGCGCCGTGTTCGTCGGTGCCTTCTCCGGCCCGGGCGGCCACCACGGGGTGCCCCGCGAGGCCGCCTCCGCGACGATCGTGCGCCCGTCCAGCACCGACTCGGGCCCGCGGACTCTCACCGGCGGCGCGTCCAAGGAGACCCCGAAGCCGACCCCCACCGGCACCGGCGGGCAGCAGGGGGCGGCGGCGCAGGACCAGGGCCCGACGGCGCTGTGCCGCGCGCTCGCCGATTCCATGGCCTCGCCCAGCGCTCACGACGACGGCACGGCCAGCGGCGACTACCAGAAGCTCACCCAGCTGGCGCACGGCGAGGGCCCGTTCAGCTACTGCTCCAAGGTCCTCGGCCACGCGCCGTGGACGCCTCCGGTGCCCTACTCCGGCAGCCACCAGGGCGGTCAGGGGTTCCCGGTGTACCGCTTCCCGGGCCGGTGGATGCCGGACGGTCACGACGGCTTCGGTTCCGGCCACAGCCGGAGCGGGCCGGGGTTCGACGGTCGGCGCTAACCGCGTCACCCGCCGGCGGGCTCGCCGCCGGGCGGTCAGTCGCGCTCGGAAAGCGCGGAGACGATCGTCGTGCACGCCTGTTCGAACGCGGCCCGCTGCGGGCCGCTGAGCCGGTCGAAGACCAGCCCGCGCACCGTGGCGACGTGCCGGGGCGCCGCGGCGCCGATGGCGTCGGCCCCGTCGGCGGTGAGCTGCACGAAGGCGCCGCGCCCGTCGACCGCGCACTCGTGGCGCGAGACCAGGCCGCGGCGCTCCATCCGGGTGAGCTGATGAGACAGGCGGCTCTGCTCCCAGGTCAGCGCCTCGCAGATCTGGAACGGCCGCAGCCGGTTCTCCGGTGCCTCGGTGAGCTGCACGAGCACCTCGAACTCCGGCAGCGTGAGCCCGCAGTCCTGCTGTAGCTGGCGGTTGAGCGCGGCCGGGAGCAGCGAGCTCATCCGCAGGTACGTCCGCCAGACCCGCTGTTCGTCCTCGCTAAGCCACACCGCTGCCATGCGGTCAGCATAGCGCGGCGATTACTGACGAATCATTTATCAGGTTGCGGGCCGGGGGCGGTGGTCATCAGCAGTCGGAGTGGTCCGGCTGGTAGCCGGACGGCGCCGGGCCGATCAGGTAGCCGAGGCCGTGGCGCACCAGGTAGAAGTTGAGCGTCCAGTCGTTGCACGCGCTGTGGTCGACGCTCTGGCCCGGCGACTGCCTGCTGGTGAACGCGACGGTCGCGGTGAGGCCGCCCGCCGCGCCGCCGCTGGCGGACAGGGACGTCAGCGTCATGCCGGAGTCCTGCGTGGTGGCGAAGCCGGAGTCGAAGGCGGACTGCGGCTGCGCCGCCCGCTTCGCGGCGTTGAGCGTGGCGGCGTACTCGGCGTAGTCGCGGCTGTTGATGCCGTGGAAGTAGTGGCTGAGCAGGGGCTCCACCGCCGCGGCAGCGCTCGACGTCACGCCGGATCCGATGCGGACCAGGCTGAGCGTGGGCGACGGCGTCGGGCTCGGTCCCTGGCCTGCGCCCGCTGAGGCGGGAGGCGATGCGGATGGCTGTGTCGAGCCGCTCGCTGAGGCCGACGCCGACACACTCGGCTGCGACGGGGGCTGCGCGGTGCTGTGCTTGCCCAGCGTGGTTGCGAGCGCGTAGGCGCCGCCGCCCGCCGCGAGCACCACAATGACCGCGAGCACGATGAGCAGGCCACGCGGTCCGCCCCGCCGTGGGCCGCCCTCCGGCGGCCGCGGCCCCCATTGGCCCATGGGCGGAGGCGGTCCCTGGTAGCCCGTGGGGCCCTGCGGCGGGGGCCCCTGCGGCGGCTGGTAGCCCGCGGCCGGCGCCGTCGCTGGGTAAGCCGGCTGCCGCGGCGGCGTGGGCGGTACCGTCTGGGTCGGCTGGTACTGCTGCCCGGTGCCCTCGGGCAGCCGGCCCGGCGGCTGGTACCAGGACGCGAACGGGTCGCTCTGCTCGGCCGGCCGTTCGATGCGGGTGACGCTGCCGGCCATCGGACTGTCCGTGGCGTCCGGGGAATCGGTGTACTCCGCCCCGCAGGTACCGCAGAAGCGATCGTCGTCGCCACGCTCCCGCCCGCAGGTGCCGCAGATGCTCATTACCGCCCGTCCCGTTTCCTGTGCGACTCCGTGTGCGACGCACCGACCTTGGACCAGACCTTACCTGCCGCCGGGGTTCCGGTGTGCCTGCTCCGGCGCAGGCGGCTCGCGGCCGGTGTCCCCGTGTGTCCCGGCGTTTCCCGCCGGCGCGGTGACGCCGACCAGGCGGGCGGCGACGGCCGGCCAGCGCCCCTCGAAGCGCAGGTCGGTGCTCGCGTGGACGTGCAGGAACAGGCAGAAGGCGGCGTCGGCCCGCCCGGGGTCGGTTGCGGGAAGCGCGGCGAACCGGCCCACCGTGTCGTGCAGCCGGCGGCGCAGTTCGGTGAGGACGGCCTCGCCCGGCGCCGGCGTCCCCGCCGTCCCGGCGAGCGGCAGAGCAGCGCCCGCGATGTCCGCGACGATGCGCGGGTCGTTCAGCATCGACAGCGCGGCGCCCCGGTAGGCGCAACGCGCCCTGCACACGTCGCAGGCGGCGAACGGGGGAGCGGCGGCCGGCCGTACGGCGTCCTGGCGCGGTTCTGCGGGCGGCAGCGCCGGGGTGATATCCGCGTGCGCGGCCTCGGCGAACTCGTCGCTGTAGAGCAGGGCCTCGCCCGCGCGCAGCCGGGCGGCGAGCGCCCGCTGCGCCTCGTTCATCCCGGTGGCCTCGCCAAGCGGGCGCCGGTCGTCCTCGCCGGTGAGCCGGTGCATGATCTTCAGGTTGGCGTTCTTGACCGCGTCCGGCACCAGCTTGCCCGGGGCCTGCCCGGTGATGATCACGCCCTCGCCGTACCGGCGGTTGTCCGCCAGCGTGCCGGCGAACTCCGCGGCCGCCCGCTCCCTGGCCCGCGCTGCCCGCCCGCCACCGTCGCCCGGTGCCCGGCCGAGCAGCCGTTGCGCCTCTTCCACCAGCGTGACATGGGCCAGGTCCGCCGACACGCCGCGCGCGGACCGGCAGTGCTCGGTGACCGCGTTGAGCAGCAGCGCCATCACCAGGGCCTGCTCGTCGCCGCGGAGTGCGCCCAGCTCCACGATCACCGGGCGGTCGAGCAGCCGGCCGATGTTGGCCGGACGGTCGGTCAGGAATGTGGACCCGGCGGGGCCGCGCATGAGCTGGCGCGCACGGCGGACCGAGGCGGCCTCGGTCTCGGCCTTGACCTGCCCGGCGTACCCGAGGTCCCCGGCTACCTCCTCCATGGCCGCGAGGAAGTCCGTCACCGTGGGCCACGCCCGCCTGGCCCCGTCCGGCGGCGTGGCACCCGGCTTCTCCGCGGACAGGAATCCGGCTCGCAGGTAGGTCAGGCTGAGCGCGTCGGCGTAGACCGGCGGCAGCGGCCCGGACAGCCCGAAGGCCAGGGTGAAGCAGGCCAGCAGGTTCGCCGCATGCTCGCCGACCACCATCCCGGCCGGCACCTCGAACGGGTTGAACCGCAGCGGCCTGCCGTCCTCGTCGCCCGCCGTGACGATGTCGAGCGTCTCGAAGCCCGGCTCGCCCGCCAGCCTCCGGTAGTCGCCGGCGCCGGAGTTCGCCGGGTCCAGGACCAGGAACGGCGTGTGGTGCTCGGCCCACAGCTGGCGCAGGACCTCGAGCGCGGTGGTGGTCTTGCCGCTGCCCGCCGCGCCGGCGATCAGCGCGTGCCCGGTCAGCGAGCGCAGCGGCACCGCGATATGCCGGTCGGTGCCGGAGACCTGGCCGAGGCGGATGACCGGCCCGGCCGCCTCATCCGCCTCCGCCTGGCCGAACTGGCCGCGCCGCACCCTGAACCCGGGCACGATGCCGTCGGCCGCGATCGGGAAGCGGAACGCGCAGGCGGCGTCGCGGGCATCGCCGAGCACGGTCAGCAGCGCGAGCTGCGGGTCTGGCGGGTCCGGCCGCCCCCAGATCTCCGGCCGCCCGGTGAGCATGGCGACGTTGACGACGCTGAGGTTGTACTCGGCCAGCCGCCGCTCGGCGGCGCTCGACGGCCGCCGCACGTCGTAGGCGGGCAGGGCTCGCCGATGGCCGAGGAGGCCGCCGGGCCGCGTCGCCGGGGTGATGGCGTCGGCGATGGTCTCGACGATGCCCGGCGGTAGCTGCCGGGCCGCGGATACCTGGATGCGCAGTGCGAACGCCTGCTGCGCGAGCCGGCGCGAGTACTCATGGAACGCCTTCTCCGCGTCCACCGCGAACGGGTCAGGCGCGAGCCGCTGCCTGCCCTGGTACGGGCCGCCGCGCGTCTCCCCTTCCCCGGCCAGCCGCCCGTAGAAGCTGGCCAGCGTCGCCACGGTCTGCGCGAACTGCGGCGGCACCGTCATCGGCAGCACTGCCACCGACAGGACCACCGGGACCGGGCTGGCCGCCAGCGCCGCGTACACCGCCGACCAGTCGTTGTCCGACCACTGGAACGGGATGGCGGAGTAGTAGTAGCTCACGCCGGCGTCCGGCCGCGACGGCGGGCCGATGAGCTCGTGCCTGGTGATGACGGCCGAGTCGACCCGGCCGCCGGCGAACGGCGTGAGCAGCCGGGTCACCGTGGCGGCGTCCTCGACCGGCGTGGCCGACCACGTGCCGCGGCAGCGCGTGCACGCACCTGTCCGCGCAGCCGCTCGGCCCGCGCGTTCGCCCCCGCGGCACTCCCGTCCCACACCCGGCCGAGCAGTGTCACCGAGACCGGCGTGCTCGCCGCCGGGTCGGTCGCGATGCGCAGGTCAAGCGCCAGCCGGAGCCCGGGGTCGAGGAACTCGCTGAGGAACGCCTGCTGCTCGGCCTGGGCCTTGGCCATCCGTTCCTGCCGGGTCATGCCCTGGTACTCGCGCGCCTCGAGTCAGGTCGACCGCGGCGTCAACCGTCACCGCGAAGTACGCGCTGGTGACCTGGGGCCGGTCGCCGAGCACGAACAGCGAAGGCGGGGGCGCGCTGACCGTGTGAAGCGGGCCCATCGAGCGCTCCTTACCGGGGGAGGGCGGGTTCCCTGACCGGGATGGCAGTTCCTATTAAAAGACCGTAGATCGCCGCCCCTTCCCCCGGGGCAGGCGATCCACGGTCTCGGCGGCGCCGCGCGTGCGGCCGGGCGTCACCGCTCCTGCCGGTGCGCGGCCTTCTTCACCAGCAGGATCACCGCGACGATGGCGAAGGCCCAGACCAGCGGGCCGACGAAGAACAGGCTGGTGAAGGCGTGCCACGCGACGTTCGCGCAGATCAGCACCAGGACCACCAGGAGCACCAGTGCGCAGCCAGGCCGGGCCGGCGCCGGCCGCGGTACGGCGCGGCGGGACCGCCCGGGCCAGGCCCCGCCCCCGCGGTGGAGTCGGTGTCCGGCAGGTCGTCGAACAGGCCCATGAGGTCGCCGCGGGTCTTGGCGGCCATCGTCCGGCTGACCCGCTCGTCGAACTCGCCCTGGTCGAGCCGGCCGTCGGCGTAGTGCTTGCCCAGGTTCTCGGCGACCATGTTGCGCTCGGCGTCGGAGACGCGGATGTGCTGGTCGGAGTAGCGGATGCGGCGGATCCACTGCTGGGTCGTGCTGGGCGACATGGTGTTTGCTCCCGTCATTGCTCGGTTGTCATTTACAGGCTGCGCTCGACCGAGCTGCAGCAGCGAGCCGGCGATGGACTGGTCGCTGCCCTCTTCCGGGATCAGCAGCAGGCAGGCCAGGTAGGCCGGGATGCCCGCGCCGCCGAGGAAGGTGAACACGGCGAAGGCGACGCGGACGATCGTGACGTCAACCGCGAGGTAGTCGGCGATGCCGGCGCACACGCCGCCGAGCATCCGCCCCTGGAAGGCGCGGCGCAGCGGCGGGCGGCCGGCTGGCCTGGGTGTCTGGGTGGTGGTGTCTTCATCGAAGGTCGTCATGGCTTAAGTCTTCGTCTCCGGGCCGCCCGGGGGTATCGGGAACTGCCCTGGCTCAACCCTGACCGCCGCCCCCTCCCCTAGGGGCACCCTCAGCGGGACTCAGGGAAAGCCCGGATGGCCCTGACCGGGCCTGACGGGCGATGATGGGAGAATGCACTTCCAGGACCAGCCGGGAAGGTCGTCGGTGACCGACGACCGCCACCGGCATGGGCCGCCGCGCCGGCACGGGCGGAACCCGCGCCATGACGACGCGGGGGAGTGGGCGGCTGGCTTCCGGGAGCGGCACCGCGGCAACGGCGAGCCGCTGCGCCGCGACCCCGGTGACCGGCTGGCCGGCGGCGTGGCCGCCGGACTCGGGGAGTGGCGCGGGTTCAGCCCGACCACCGTGCGGATCGTGCTCGCCGTCGCCGTGCTGGTCAGCAACGGCTGGCTGGCGGCGGTCTACGTGATCGGCTGGCTGCTGATCCCGGCGCGTGGCGCGGAGGGCGACGACGGACGACGCCGGCGACACGTTCAGCCAGGGCAGCATCGCCGCCAAGGCCAGGCACGACTCGCAGGGCATCGTGCTCGCCGTCGCCCTGGCGTCGCTGCTGGCCGTGTTCCTCTTCCTGGCCGGGGCGCTGAACGACAGCGCGATCGAAACCTACGGCTGGCCCCAGGTGATCAGCGTGGCCGGCCTGACGCTGATCTGGCGCAACGCGTCGGACGAGGAGCGGGCCAGCCTGCGCCGGCTGGTGCAGCCGCTGGAGGGCCGGGGCGCGGGCGGCAAGGCGGCCCGCCGGGCGACCAGGCTGCGGATCGCGGGGTCCGCGGTGCTGCTGGCCGGGGGACTCGGCTGGCTGCTGAGCCTGCAGGTCGGCACCCAGCTGCTCCAGCCGCTCGGCGGTTTCCTCCTGGTGGCGGCCGGCGCTGGTGCTGCTGCTCGGCCCGTGGTGGCTGGGCATCGCCCGCGACCTGGTGCTGGAACGCCAGGCCCGGGCGCGGGCCGAGGAACGGACCGACATCGCGGCCCGCGTGCACGACTCGGTGCTGCAGACGCTCGCGCTCATCCAGCGCCGCGCCGACGACCCGCAGGCGGTCGTGCAGCTCGCCCGAGCCCAGGAACGCGAGCTGCGCTCCTGGCTGTTCGAGGGCCGCGCGCCCGGCGACGCGGACGTCTCGTCGCTGGCCGAGGGGGTACGCCAGATCCAGCGGGACGTCGAGGCGCTGGCACGGCGTGCCCGTCGAGGTGGTGACGGTCGGCGACTGCCCGCTCGACGAGCACCTGAACGCGCTGCTCGCAGCGGCCAGGGAGGCGACGGTGAACGCGGCCAAGTGGTCGGGCGCCGCGGTCATCTCCGTGTTCGCCGAGGTCGAGCCGGATAAGGTCAGTATCGCGGTCAGGGACCGCGGCAAGGGCTTCGACCCGGCCGCGGTGTCCGGCGACCGCAAGGGCGTCGCGGAGTCCATCCGCGGCCGGATGAGCAGGCACGGCGGTGAGGCGGCCGTGCAGTCGGCTCCAGGTGAGGGGACGAAGGTGACGCTGACCATGAACCTCGCGCGCGGCGGCGGCGGGCGCTCCGCCGGGGAACCGCGGCGGTGAGCAGCACCGCGGCCCAGGACGCCGCCCGCCAACCCGCGGGGCCGCCCCGGGTGGTGCTCGTAGACGATCACGGGCTGTTCCGCTCCGGTGTGCGGGCCGAGCTCGGATCGCGGGTCGAGGTGATCGGCGAGGCGGATGACGTCGGGCCGGCCGTGGAGCTGATCGGGCGGCTGCTGCCAGACGTGGTGCTGCTCGACGTGCACCTGCCCGGCGGTGGCGGCCACGCGGTCATCACCGAGGTGAAGAAGGACCACCCTGAGGTCAAGTTCCTCGCTTTGTCGGCGTCGGACGCGCCGGAGGACGTGATCGCGGTCATCCGGGCGGGCGCCCGCGGCTACGTCACCAAGACCATCTCCACCGCCGACCTGGCCGACGCGATCGGGCGGGTCGCCGAAGGCGACGCGGTGTTCTCCCACCGGCTGGCCGGCTTCGTGCTCGACGCGTTCGCGTCGGCGCCCGCGCCGGACGACGTCAAGCCGTCCTTCGACCCGGAGCTCGACCAGCTGACCACGCGGGAGCGGGAGGTGCTGCGGCTCATCGCGCAGGGCTACACCTACAGAGGAGATCGCCCGCGAGCTGTTCATCTCGACCAAGACCGTGGAGAGCCACGTCTCGTCGGTGCTGCGCAAGCTGCAGCTGTCCTCCCGGCACCAGCTCACCCGGTGGGCGACCGAACGGCGCCTTACGTAGCCGTCGCCGCCGCCGGGCCCGGCCCCGTGCGCCGCCGTGCCACCCGGGGGACGGGTTACTACAATGCCAGTCGTGGGCTCAGAACCGTCGAGCCGTGCCGTTGACCCGACGCGCCCGCACCCGGCGCGCGTCTACGACTATCTGCTTGGCGGCAGGGACAACTTTGCCGCCGACCGCGCTGTGGGCGACCAGATCATGGCCCGGCTGCCCGAAATCCAGGTCGGCGTGCAGGCGCAGCGGGCCGTGCTCGGCCGGGTAGTGCGCTACCTGGTCGGCGAGGCCGGCGTCAGGCAACTGCTCGACGTCGGCTCTGGCCTGCCCGCCTCCGACAACGTGCACGAGATCGCGCACCGGGCCGCGCCGGGCACCAGGGTGGTCTACGTGGACAACGACCCGGTCGTGCTCTCGCACGCCCGGGCCCTGCTGAGCGACGACACGGTGACGTTCGCCGAGCACGGCGACCTGGTCGATCCCGCGTCGATCACGGCCAGCGCCGCGGTCCGCGGGCACCTGGACTGGGACCAGCCGGTCGGCCTGCTGCTGTGCGGCATCGTGCACTACATCCTGGACTCCGAAGGAGCCGGCCCGGCTCATCGGCGAGCTGACCGCTGCCCTGCCGCCCGGCAGCTACGTGTTCATCCACCACCTGCTCGACACCGGCGACCCGGCCGCCACCGAGCTGCAGGAGCAGATGGTCAGCGGGCTCGGCCGGGTCAGGTTCCGCACGCTGGCGGAGGTCCGCGGGCTCTTCGGCGGCCTGGAGCTGGTTGAACCCGGGCTCGTCCCAGTCGTCGAATGGCGCCCGGAGCCCGGCTTCGAAGCCAACGACGCGGACGCCGTGATCCTGTCCATGGCCTGCGCCGGGGTGGCCCGCAAGCCCTGAGATGACCCGCAGCCCGGCCAGCGGGGCGGCGTCGCAAGCGTCGGTGTTCACCCGACCATCATGCCGCGCCGCCCCGGCGGGCGGTCGCTACGGGCGGACGGCGCCGTCCTCGCCCTGGGCGTACCAGTCGGTCGACTCGGGAATCTCCTCCACGTCGGCGCCGGTGTGCGGCGCGTCAATGATCATGCCGTTACCGACGTACATGGCCACGTGGCTCTCGCCGTTGTACAGGATCATGTCGCCCGGCTGCAGGTCGGACATGGGGATGTGCGGCAGCGACGCCCACTGCTCGTAGGTGGTCCGCGGGATGGACACGCCCGCCGAAGACCAGGCGGCGACCATCAGGCCGGAGCAGTCGAAGGAGTCGGGGCCGGTGGCGCCCCACACGTACGGCTTGCCGATCTGCGCGAAGGCGTACGCGACCGCCTTGTCGGCCTGGGTCGACGTCGGGCCGGTGTAAGCGACCGGCGTGGTGACCGCGGCCGAGTTGGAGCTGCCGCCGCCGCCGACCGTGCTCGCGGCGACCTGGGCCTGCTGCTGCGCGGTGAGGCTGTGCAGCAGCGCCGTCTGCGTGTCGAGGAGCTTGGTCATCGACTTCTTCTGCTGGCCGTACTGCGCCTGGAGCTGCGCGACGCCCGTTTCGGTGCGCTGCCGCTGCTCCTTGATCGTGGACAGTTCCTTGGCCAGGCCGAGGAACTGCGGTGGCCTGCTCGTTGTGGGTGCCCTCGACCTGCAGGAGCAGGGACGCCTGGCTGAGCACCGCCGAGGGGTCACCGGAGGTGAGCAGGCCGAGGATCGACGTCTGCCCGGAGTTCTCGTAGGCGCCGACCGCGACCGAGGTGAGCGCGGCGCTGGCCTGGTTGTACTGCGCCTGGGCGCGGTCGGCCTGCTTGGTCACCGTGTTGAGCCGTGACTTCGCGGTGGCCAGCTGCTGGCCCGCCGCGTCGTACTGCTCGCCGATCTTGTCTACCTGCCCCTGCAGGGTGTTGATCTTGGCCTTCACCTGGGCGATCGTCGGCTTCGGTGCGGCACCGGCGCCTGCCGCGCCCGCGTAGACGGCGATCCCGCTCGCGGCCGCGAGCGCGGCACCCAAGACCGCGGCCCGCCGCAACTGGGTTCGACTAGCAAGACGCTTGACCACGTCGCTGTCACACTCCGTTCTCCAGGGCCCTGGCGGAACGCCAGCGGCCGTGGAACACGGTAGTGAAGGTTACGGACGAGTCTCAACCACTTCGCGAAAACCTCACGGAAGTATTACGGATTCACACCTAACTGAGAAGTTGCTGCCCCGTACCTCCTGGTTTGCCCGCTGATCGCCGGGGAGCGGCCTGGCTCAGGACCGGGCCAGCGAGTCTCCCTGCCCGTTGCGCGTCTGCGGGATCGTCGGCTGCCAGATGACGTGCCCGTCCAGGTCGCCGAAGCCGTGGGTCTCGCGCACCACGTACAGCGGGCGGGCCCTGGCCTCGTCGTAGATCCGGCCGACGTACAGCCCGACCGTGCCCAGCACCATGAGCTGGATCCCGCTGAGGAAGGTGATGGCGAACAGCAGCGACGCGTAGCCGGGCACCAGGGCCGTGCCGGCCAGCTTGAGCGCTATCGCCACCGCGCCGTAGATCACCGCGGCGACGGCCAGGAACACGCCCGTATTGAGGGCCAGCCGCAGCGGCGCGGTCGAGAAGCCCATGATGCCGTTGGAGGCGAGCTTCACCATCTTGCGCAGCGTGTAGTGGGTGGCGCCGACCTGGCGTTCCTCCCGGGTGTAAGGCACCCCGGTCTGGCGGAAGCCGACCCAGGAGAACATGCCGCGCACGTAGCGGTTGTTCTCCCGCATCTGCAGGAACGCGTTCAGCGCCTTGCGGTCGACCAGGCGGAAGTCGCCCACGTCCACCGGCGTGTCGATGTCGGCGATCCGGTGCAGCAGCCCGTAGAACATCGAGGCGGTCGCGGTCTTGAACAGCCGCTCGCCCTCCCGGTGCTGCCGCAGCCCGTAGACGACCTCGTACCCTTCCTGCCACTTCTCGATCATCTGCAGCACCACGTAGGGCGGGTCCTGCAGGTCGGCGTCCATGATGATCACGGCATCGCCCGACGCGGCGTCCATCCCGGCGGTGATCGCCATCTGGTGGCCGAAGTTCCGCGAGAACTGGATCAACTTGAACCGCGCGTCCGCCTGCGTCACCGCCTGGGCCAGCTCGTAGGTGGCATCCCGGCTGCCGTCGTCCACCATGACGACCTCGCTGGGCCCGTCGAACTCGCTCATCAGCTGCTGCAAGCGCTCGACGAGCAGGGAGATGATCCCCTCCTCGTTGTACAGCGGGATCACAATGGAGTACTTAACCGAGTTCATGAGTTTCTCCGCCTCCCCGCGCGAGTACAACTGATTGCGGGTAGTAAGCGTTACGTAGTGGTTCTTCTACAGGGAGTGACATGCCAAACAGCCTGCTCGGCAAGATGTGGACGAAGACGGTGCAATCGCTCTGGATGCCGTCAGAACGCCACGTGTCACTGCTTAGCACGTGGTAGAAGTTATCGCCATGGAAGCAGCCGAGTTGAGAACTCTCGTTGAGGTCGAGGACCGGCACTGGTGGTACAAGGAACGCCGGAACATCCTCGCCCGTGAGCTGCGCCGCCTGCCCAGCCCTGGACTGGCCCTGGACATCGGCGCGGCCGGCGGCGGCAACACGCGGGTGCTGCGCGCGTTCGGCTGGCGGCCGATGGCCCTGGAGTACGCGCCGACCGCGGCCGTTTTCGCGCGCGAGCGCGGCCTGGACGTCGTCCGCGCCGACGCCAGGGAGATGCCGCTGCGGACCGGGTCGCTCGACCTGGTGACCGCGTTTGACGTGCTTGAACACATCGAGGAAGATTACCTGGCTGCTGCCGAAATAACCCGAGTACTCCGTCCGCGGGGGCACCGCGCTGATCGCGGTGCCCGCCGACATGGCCCTGTGGTCGGCGCACGACGAGGCCGTCGGCCACGTCCGCCGGTACACCAGGGAGACGCTCAGCGGGGTGATCTCCAAGGGCGGTCTGGTCATCGAGGACCTGTGGAGCTGGAACGTCCTGCTGCGCCCGGTGGTCAAGTTGCGGCGCAAGGCGTCCACCGGCAGCGACCTCGACAGCGTTAACCCCGTGGTCAACACGGGCCTGACCGCGGTCATCGCGGCGGAGCGGTTCCTGCCGGTGCGGTCGCTGCCCGGGGTGACCCTGTTCCTGCGCGCCCGGCGTCCCTGACCGCGGGCGCCCGGCGACCTGCGACGAGTCGCCGGCTAACGGAAGGGTAGGGTTCTGAGGCGTGAGGTGGGCGACGCTCGCGATTCGCGCTGGGAAAGAAGAAAGCGCGGTTGGCGACGCTGAGGCACGGGAGTCGCGGCGGCGCGTTCCCGGCCCGGCGCTTCAGGGGCTGCTGGCGCTCGCCATCTACGTCGGTGTGTTCATTGTCGCGTTCGGACTGGCGCTCGTCAGCCGAATGAACGAACCCGCGGTCGGGCAGACCATGGTCGACCCGAACTTCTACATCTGGGCCTGGCGATGGTGGCCCTATGCGGTGTCGCACTGGATCAACCCGCTGTTCTCGGCGCAGATCGGGGCGCCCGCCGGGTACAACCTGGCCTGGGCGACGACCTCGCCGACCGTGGCCCTGCTCATGTGGCCGATCACGGCCACGCTCGGGCCGATCTTCTCGTTCAACCTGACGCTGCTGCTCGCGCCGCCCGCGTCGGCCTGGGCGGCCTTCGTGCTGACCCGCCGGCTGACCGGCAAGTTCTGGGCGGCGCTGCCCGCCGGGGCGCTGTTCGGCTTCAACGCCTACATGCTGTCCCACTCGGTGTCCGGGCAGCCGAACCTGACCGTGACCCTGCTGCTGCCGCTCGTCGCCTACCTGATCCTGTTGTGGTGGGACGGGACGCTGGGGCGCACCGGCTTCGTGATCTGGATGACGGTCGCGATTGCCCTGGAGTTCTACACGTTCATCGAGGCCTACGCCGAGATGACCCTGCTGTGGGTGCTTGGCCTGCTGGTCGGCTGGGTGATCGCCGGGCGTGCCCTGCGCCCCAAGGTGATCCGGCTGGCCATACTCAGCGCCATCTCCTACGTGGGCGCCCTGGTGCTCTCGGCGCCGTACCTGGTCTACGCGCTGCAGAACAACCCGGCCGAGCTCACCAGGCAGCTGCCGCAGTTCTCGCTCGACATGGGCGCCCTGGTGCTGCCGCGCTCCGACCGGCTGCTCGGCATGACCTGGTGGGCGCCGGCCGCGGGCCACGTGCTGTCGGCCACCGCCTACGTGGGCATCCCGCTGCTGGTGCTGTGGCTGGTGGCCGCGGTTACCGGCTGGTCGAGCCGGCTGATCCGGCTGCTGTCCGTCGGCTTCTTCATCACCATCGCGCTCGCCCTCGGCCCCAACATGATCGTGGACGGCCAGCAGGTCATGTCGCTGCCCTGGGGCGGCATGTGGAGCCTGCCGTTCTTCCGCAGCGCCGAGCCGATCCGGCTCGTCGACTTCGGCTTCCTGATCCTCTCGGTCACCCTGGCGATGTGGCTGGCGGCGGTAACCAAGAGCAAGCTGGTACGGGCGGCCCGCTGGACGCTGGCCACGGTGTCGATGGCGGCGATATTCGCCGACCTGCCCACGTTCGCGTCGGTGGTCGTGGTACCGCCGCCGAAGACCTGGACGCCGGCCATCTCGTCGTTGCCGCCCACGAACACCATCCCGGCGTTCTTCACCGACGGCAGCTACAAGCGCTACATCAAACCGGGGGAGAACGTTGTCATCGTCTCCCACCGGGGCAACGCGGGCATGATGTTCCAGGCGTACACGAACTTCTACTTCCGCATCGACGGCGGCTTCATCAACGCGTCCTTGTCGCGCGTCGACGCCCTGCCGGTGCAGGTCGCGGAGCTCAGCTTCCCCAACCCGGTGCGGGAGCAGGCGTTCGAGGACTACGTCCGCGCCTCGGGGATCGGCGCCATCATCGTCGAGCAGGCGTGGTCGGAGCAGTGGATGACCGTCTTCAGCCAGTTCGGCATGACGCCCGTCTCGGTCGGCGGCGTCACCGTCTTCCAGACCAGCCAGATGCAGCCGGTCTCGACCTTCACCGATCCCGCCTACGGCAAGAAGTAGCGCGCAGTCCAGCCAGTGGCCGTCCTGGCCTTACGCCCCTCCCGGGCGGTGATCAGCTTACGGGTAAAGACGGGCGATCCGATCCATGCTGCACGGAGTGGATGTAAGGGCCGCGGGCCGGGTCACCTCTCGCGACCCGGGACCCGCCGGCGCGACGTGACGGTCTCGCTGGGAGCGCTCAGGGCACCTGTGAGAAGCAGCACCCTTCCCGTCTCTGCCAACGATCGTCTCAAAGTCATATCATCTCCCTCAGGGATGGTCGTCCTTCTCGGTGCTGCCAAGCGAGTCAGCGACTAACCGGGTCTCGAAGTGGGGCGCGGAGCCGGGAGGACTAGTGAGGAGCAGTCATGACCGAGGCCGACATGCGTGCGCCACTTTTTTCCGAATCCTCCCCCGTACGCGATGCAGGGGGGCCGGCGTGATCGCGTTCGCGCTGCAGGGAGGCGGCAGCCTCAGCGCAGCCGAGGTCGGCGTGCTCCGCGCGCTGACGGAGCACGGGATCGTTCCAGACCTTGTCGTCGGCGCCTCCGCCGGCGCGCTGAACGCCGTCGCGTTCGCTGCCAACCCAACCTTGGCCGGCATCGACCAACTCGACGCCATGTGGCAGAGCCTGCGGCGACGGCATGTCGCGCCACTGTCGGCCAGGACCCTCCTCGCGGCCGCAGTCGGCCACAGCGGCGGACTGGTCTCCAACGCCCCCCTCCGGCGCTTCATCCAGGCCCGGCTGCCCATCAGCGCACTGACCGAGACCACCATCCCCGCCCACGTCGTGGCAACCGACCTGCAATCCGGCGAGCCCGTGGTCCTCTCCCGCGGCGACGCCATCTCCGCCCTGCTCGCGTCCTCCGCCTTTCCCGGCCTCTACCCTCCGGTCACGATCGGCGGACGCCAGCTCATCGACGGCGGCGTGGCCGCCGATGTCCCGGTGCTGCAAGCCGAGGCCCTCGGCGCGACCGTCACCTACGTGCTGCCCGCGGCGGTGGACGAGGCTCCAAGGCCTCGGGCCTCGAGCCCGCTGTTCCTGGCGTACCGGGCACTGGGCCAGATCCTCGACGGGATGGCACGGCGCGATGCCGCCGCCGCCCGGGGACGGGTCCTGACGCTACCCACGGTAACCAGCCGGGCGGCCAGCCCGGTCGACTTCCGCGACACGTCCAGGCTGATCGCGGCCGGCTACGACGCCACCACTCAGTGGCTAGCCGAGCAGACGTCCGCCGCCGCAGCCTGAGGATCCCCGTGATCATCCACGCCGCCCGCCCGCGCGCGGCGGGCGCGGGGCTGCCCGCGGAGCGGTTCCTCCAGCACAAGGGGCTGCTCCTCGTCGCGGTGGGCGGCACCCTCGCCGAGGCCGGGCTGCTCACGCTGCTGGCGCCAGCCGCCCGGCCGGTCGCCCCGCAGGCCACCGCGCTGCCGGTGCTCGCCGCCTACCACGACCTGCGCTGGCTGTTCGCCGACAGCCAGTCCTGGCCGCTGTTCGCGGGCACCCTCACACTTGCGCTGATCGTAAGGTCGGCGGTGGACATGGTGATGCTGCGGCTCGCCTGGCCGCGAGGATCGCACGCGCCTTCGTTGGGCCGCGCCTTCTGGTCCTGCCTAGCGCTGACCGCGCTGGCGTGGCTGCTGCTCACGCCCGCGGTCACGCTCGCGTTCGGGGTCGCGCTGCTGCCGTTCTCCTGGCCGTTCATCGCGTGCGCTGCCGATCGTGATCGGCATCGCCGTCGCGCTGAGCCACGGCGGGGTGCATGCCGCCTGGTGGCGCAGGCTCCCGCCGCTGCGCTCGGTGCTGTGTCTGCTGGTCAGCGTCATCATGCTGTCCGCCGGCGCCGCGGTCATCGCGCACCTGGGCACCGCGGCCGCACTCGTCGTCTCGGCCGGCACCGGCCTGGTCAACGCCCGCGTCTGGTACGGCACCGCGAGGATCGCCGCCCGGCGCCACCCCCGGGCGCACGAGTCGGTGCCGGCCAGGCTGCTGTTCGGCCTGCCGGCCGCGCCGCTCGCCGCCCTGACGGTGCTCGCCCTTGTCGTCGGCGTGGCCAGGCTCATGTTCACCGGGACGATCCAGCTGCCGGCTGGCGGCTCGGCGCCTGTCGGCAGCTCGCTGGCCGCTGCGGCGGTGAACGTCGGCGGCGGGGGCGGCGGCAGCGGGGGCGGGGCAAGCGGCGCGGGCACCTCCTTCGTCGACGCGGCGGCCACCGACGCGGTCCTCGTGGTCGGCGGCTGGGGCTCCTCCTGCTGCAACGACGCGAACGGCCTGAAAGCCGCGCTGCCAGGCGTTGAGGTCCGCCAATTCTCCTACACCGGGCTAGACGCGCGGGGGCGGCCGCTGCCAAGCGGCCCGTCGGCCGATGATCTGCCGCTGCCCGAGCTCGGCGACCGCATGGCCGCCCAGCTGGAGACCTTGCATGACCAGGCGCGCCGCCCGGTCGCCGTCGTCGCGGAGAGCGAGGGCACCCTCGGTGTCTACGCGATGCTCGCCCGCCATCCCGGCCTGCCGGTTGGGTCAATCGTGCTGCTCAGCCCGATCGTCGCCCCCGGGCAGCTGAGCTACCCGTCAGGACCGGACGGCCCCTCGGTGCCCGAGGACGCCCTGAATGAACTGAACGACCTGGTCGGCAGCATATCCCCGTACGGGCCGAGCGGTGCGCAGCGGCTGCTCAGCTCGGTCAGCGAGCACGGCGCCCGGTACTTCGCCGCGGCCAAGGGACCGAGCGGCCAGTCGGCCCGCCTGCTCACGGTGATCCCGCTCGCCGACGCGCTCACCCTGCCGGTCTGCAGTCTGCAAGCGAACGTGGTCGTGGTGCCATCGTTCCACGGCGGGCTGCTCGGAGACGGCAGCGTGCTGCCAAGGGTCAGCACCTTCCTGGCGGGCCGCCCGGTGACCGAGCATGACGATGGCGAGCTGCGCGACGCAGCGGAGATGATCACCAGCGCGGCCATCACGTGGCGGATGCCCGTCGCGCACCCCGCGTGCCCGAGATGAGTGGTGAGCCCAATCCCGACCGGGCATCCCATGGTTTCCCCGCGTTCCTCGCTCACGCCCGAGGACGGCCATAAAGTACTATATTGAGATGTTCTATCGTTGAGATGATATTCATCTGAGACTGGTTTTCTCCGGGACGATCGCGTCACCCTGACTGTATTGTGTGGAGACATGGAGACAGGCACGAGCCCGGCCATCGAGCCCGACCAGATCGACAGCCGCGGGGTCGGGGGGGCGACGGCGCGACCGTCGTCCTGCGGGGACCTCGGCTTGGCGCTCAGCATCGTCCTTCGTACCTACCGCCAGCGGGCGACCGCATCCCTGGCCGACCTTCCCGGCGGCCCGCGGGGCTACCTCGTGCTCTCGGCCGTCGCGCAAGACCTGCCCCGCTCGCAACTTGCGCTCGCACAGCAAATCGCCGTCGACAAGACCGCGATGACATACCTCCTGGACACCCTTGAGTCAGCCGGTCTGATCGAGCGGCGCTCAGACCCAGCGGACCGACGCCAGCGCCAGATCGTCATTACCTCGGCGGGTCACTCTGCGCTTGAAGAGTTCGGCGAGCGCCTCGCCGAGGCGGAGCAGCGACTGCTCTCCGCGCTCGCGCCCGAGGAAGCGTTCGCCTTCCGTCAGTTCCTCGATCGCGTTGCCCGCTCAACCCTAGAGGTCCCAGAGCCCTGCACCGACGAAGAGATCCCGGGTCCCGGCGAGGGGTCTGTGCCCTAGGGTTTCCGACTCTGCCGGCGCCGTCCGGTCAGGCTTGCGGCTGCTCGCCGCTGGCGTCGCATTGCGGCGTTCTAGTGCCCACCGCACGCTGCAGCAGGTCATAGAGCACGGACCGCTCAGCGGCGCTCAGCGCGCCGAGCAGCTCATCTTCAACACGGGACAGCCGGGCGGACGCGACCGCGAGTTCCTCCTCGCCCGACGGCGACAGCTCCACGATGTGCCGCCGCCGGTCCGACCGGTCCCGCCTGCGCGCGACCAGCTCGCGCTCCTCCAGCTCATTCAGCAGCCCCACCACGTTGCTCGGATCCAGGCTCAGCGCGTCCGCCAGCCCCTGCTGGCTCTGCGGCCCCTGGTCACTCAGCAGCTTCAGGGCAATCAGGTGCCGAGGGCGAAGGCCGCCCGGCGTCATCGCACCCTCGTAGGCCCGCCGCCCCATCCGCGCGAGGTGCTGCAACAAGGGAAGCGACTGCTCCTGTGCCGGTGCCTCGGTCCTGGTCTTGGCCATTTACCGAGAATACCCTAATCACGCTCTAGTAGTTCTTTACCAATACTTCGTTCTGCACCATCTATCGTTGGGTCCTTCACCCCGGGCAGCAACGGAATCATCGTGGTCAGCGCCGTGATGCCGCCGCCGATGAGGAGCGTCGTGCGCACACCGATCACCTCGGCTAGAGCGCCGGCAGCGACGAGGCCCAGCGGACTGAGCGCGAATCCCAGCACATAGTCAACCGACGCCACTCGGCCTAGAAGCTCAGCGGGCCCAGCCCGAGAACTCCAACCCCCGACAGCCCCCAGCCGATCCACAGGGCGACGAGCCGGTGCTGCGGCGGGTCCCGGTTCCCGAGCAGGACTGACGCCAGGACCCCGCCGAGGCCGCCGGCCGCGAGGATGAGCCCCAGCGCGATGCCGTCACCATTCAGGACTTGCCTAACGAGCAGCGGGACCAGCACTCCGAGGGGTGAGAAGGCCAGCGTCACCGTGAACACGCCATCGCCCAGCTGCGATACGGCTTGCCCCGACCACAGCAGGGCAAAGTCCCTACTCCGAAGCGGGGCAAAGTATCTGGGCAGCGACATGACTGGCCCACAATGCCCCATCGGCGAGCCAGCCGCAGCTCCTTTTTGCCTGGCCCTATCGCGGGAGGGTTGCGGCCTAAGCGTCAAGGGCGTACCCGGCGTCCTGGTCGCGGCCTCGGTTCGGGCCGTCCGCGCCGCGCGGCAGGTCACGCAGGTGCCGCATGGGAGTCAGCAGGAACGTAAGGCCGGACGCGGCGATCAGGGCGGTGAGTATCCATAGCGCGGCCCTGACCCCCAGCGCGGTGGCGAGGACTCCGGCGAGCAGTGCGCCGACGGGCATCATCGCGAACATGACGGCCCTGGTCGCCGAGGTGACTCGGCCGAGTATGCCCGGCGAGACGTAGGTCTGCATGAAGGTGTCGACGATCACGTTCGCGATGACGATGACGCAGCCAGCGCACATCAGCGCTGCGCTGGCGAACGCGAGCCGCGGTCCCTTGTCTGCGAGCGGGAGCAGCAGCGCGAAGCACAGGCCGCCCGGGACGGCGATGAGCAGGGCCCGCGCTGTGCCGAACCGTCGTCCCAGCGGGCGGGCGGCAAGGGCGCCGAGGACGCCGCCAACGCCGAGGCTGGCCATGACGAGGCCGGCCGCTGCCGAGGACAGCCCGATGGTACGGACCAGGAAGACGACGAGGAGGGCGTCGACACCGGTGAGTCCCAGGTTGGCGAGCGACGAGAACGCCGTCATCGCGCGCAGGTAGGGATCGCGCCAGGCGAGGCGAAGACCGTCGAGCACGCCCCCGGCGGCGGGGCCACCCGACCGGCGATCCCGCGGCGGCTGCATGGCGGTCAGGCAGCAGAACGAGACGGCGAAGCTCACCGCGTCGGCCAGCAGCCCGGTCACGGGGCCGCCCGCCTGGGCGAGCAGCCCGCCGAGCCCTGGCCCGCCGATCTGGGCGACCTCGCGGCTGCCCAGCAGCTTGGCGTTCCCCTCGGTAAGGTCCGCCTCGTCGACTACCCCTGGGAGCAGGACCTGGTAGGCGCTGTTGAAGAACACTGACGCCGCGCCGGCGATCAGCGTGACCGCGATAAGCTGCGCCACGGTCAGCACCCCGCACCAGGCGGCGACAGGGACGCTTCCGTACACCGCCACCGAGACCGCGTCACTGGCCAGCATGACGGGCCGGGGCGGCAGCCGGTCGACCCACGCCCCGGCGGGAATGCCGATGATGACCCAGGGCAGCCAGACCATCGCGGTCAGCAGCGTGACGATGAACGTGCTGGTGTGCAGGGTGTCGATGGCGACCAGCGGGATGACGACGATGGTGACGGAATTGCCGACCTCGCTGATGCTCTCCCCGGTCCAGAACAGGCGGAAGTTCCGCTGCCGCAACAGCCCGCCCCGTCGCCCGGTCATCGCCTGGGGCTGACGCTGGTGAGGAAGAACACCCCTTTAGTGCGGGGTGACGATGGTGATGTGGCCGGTCTCGCTGAGCGCTTTGCCGTTCGCGTCCAGCGCGGTGATGGACAGGGTGTAGGTGTGGCCGCCGTGCAGGCCGGAGTAGGAGGCCGTGGTCTTGGTGATGGTGTTCTGGCGGTTGTTGAAGCCGGGGCCGTTGATGACGACGCGGTACTTCGCGGGCGCGAACTGCGGGAACTGAGGGGTCGCGGTCCAGGCGAACTCAGCGCGTGACGGCATGAGGGTGCCGGGGACGACGTGGCCCCCGGACAGGGCCACCTCAGGGAAGTCGGGGACCGGCGGGTTCACCTTGAACGCGATCGTTGAGGTGGCGGTCACGCCGAAGCCGTCGGTCGTGGTCACGGTCGCGGTGCCGGACTTGGCGTCCCCAGCGGGCGTGCCGTTGATTGTTTGGGAGGTCGGGTCGAAGGTCAGCCCGTCAGGCAGTCCGGTCACCACGAAGGTGAAGTCGGTCGTGTCGCTAGACGTCGTGGTCGCGTTGACGCCAGAACTCGCTCATCGTACGGCTGGCCGATGGTCACGGACTGCGTCCCGATGACGGACTGCGGCAGGCCTGGGGTGATGAACGGAATGAACTCAGGGGTGACGACGCCAGGGCCGAGCTGCTCGCCATTCCACTGGATGCTGTCGATCGTCACGGGGGTGCCAGCCAGGGACGGTCGACAGCGATGAACGCGTCGATGACCCCGACCGCGCTGCCCCCGGCGGCGGCGACGGCGGCCTGGTAGGACTCGAAGGTGCTGCCGTTGTCGGGGGACCACGCCATGTCGGTGCCGTTGAGGCCCGACGCGGCCGGGTAGCCGAGCAGCGTGTGGCCGTTGCCCAGTCTGATCACCATCCGGGGGTCGCCGGCGCTGTAGGTGCTGGCGGTGAAGGTCGGCTCCGACTGGGGAAGCGCCCCACGGCTGACGTCGACCGCGGCGTACCCCGGGGCGGTGCCGCCCGGGAGGATGGCACAGGTGCCCGCCGCGGCCGTGCCGGAGGTCAGCACTGGGAGCTGGCCGTCCCAGGTAGCGGACGCGCCGGTGCCGCAGGCAACCAACTGGACCCGCAGCGGGTCGGCAGCGGCGAAGGCCGCCGGGACCCACGCGGTGGCAACGACGCCGGCGGTTGCCGCCGCTACCGCGCCCCCGGCGAGGGCGGTCCTCGTGGCACGGGATGCCCTAGCTGCAATGCCCGGCTTTGCGTCCCTCGGTGAGTAACTCAAAGACCCATCCCTTTCACTGGCATGGCCCGCACGGCTTTCGCGGCCATTGCGTAAATTACGCCTGAAAGGAGAGGATATGCAACTCTTGTCGAATTAGTTTCAATTGCATATCAGTTTGATCGTCTACCAGGGGCCCGAACGGTGACGCCGACGTGAACGCCCGGCCTTCACCGTGGCGGCGACCAGGTCTCAATCAGGTCGTACATCCGCAGACGGGCCCCTGCGACGATGCGCCACCTCGCGTGCCACGTCCAGACGGTGCCATCGGTGTGGACGTAGTTGTCTGGCTGTCCGCGGTGACTCACTACCCGATAGCCCTCCACTCCGGTTTGCGTGCTGCGCAGCACGATGCGCACGTCCTCGGTTTCGGCGGCTATCCATTCGAGATAGTCCGGGCTCCCGCTCACGATAGGACGGGCCGAAATGCTGGGGACGTCGTGCGGGTGGCTGGCCTTTACGCGGGCCACAATTTCATTCACGCGGTCTAGGCGGGTGTGGAGCGAGACTCGGCCCTCGGTTCGCTCGTGGACCTCGCCGCGCCATCGGTAGATGGACCGGACGGGTGAGAAGCTGTGCGCGTTCGCGCACAGCCCTTCCGTCACCAGCTGGCGCGTCAGGTCCAAGAGCCAGTCAGGGTCGGGTGCGGTGATGACGACTTCGCATAGCTCGGTCACTGGACCTCGCCCTCGGTGCGCTCCTGGTTCAGCCGCGCGATCAACCTGCGCCATAGACCCACCGTAAGCCCCCCGGGCAAGCTTCGGGTTGCTGCCGTTTGCTGCTGCGCTGCCCTCCGGCTTGACGCTTAAGCGTCAGTGGTTTGAGGTCCTCGATTAGACGAGGGTGTCCTTCTGTGGCTGGACTCGTAGAACGGAGCGGTATTCGAGTGCCCGTCGCGCGAGATACGCTGCGCAGACGGTTGCCGCGATCGCGGCGGCGACGTAGAGCTCCCGGAATGTCGCATAACGGATTGCCAGGGATCCCAGCGCCTGCAATGGCGCCTGCGGGCCGAACATCGCGAGCGCCACCGCCGCTGAGACACGGCCCTGCAGTTCCATCGGGGTCAGCCGCTGCGCGACATTGAGCACGGCGAGGTATATCCACGGCAGTGCGAACCCGAGGACCACCGTGCCCGCGACGGCCCAGCCCAGGACTCCGGTGGCTTCCAGCGCGGTGCCCGCTGCGAAGTTGACGATGCCAAAGACCGCGAGCCATCCTTCGCCGACCCGGCGGAGGACGCGGCTGCTTACCAGGCTGGCTACGACGGACCCGCCACCGAGGCATGCGCTGAACACCCCGAGGAACGGGGGCGGCTCACCCACGCCCTGCACCAGGCTGTACTGCGCAGCTACCAGCAGGCCGGACACCGCCATCACGATCGCGCCGACACCGAGCACGCTCGCCAGCGCCTTCGTGCCGCGGATGTGTGTGTAACCGGCGAATACGTCGGCCCGCCAGCGGATCTTCTCGGGTTTCGGGGGCGAATCGTCCCGCACGTGCAGCCGTGCGGTCGCGACAGCAGCGACGACAAACGTTGCGGCATCCAGGAGCGCGACAACGCCGCCGCCTGCCAGCGCAAATAGCCCTGCGCCTGCCAGCGGCGCGACCAGTCGGCCGGACTCCTGCAGACCTAGCCGCCAGCCGTTGATCCCCTGCCGCTGATCTTGCGAGAACATCTCCGCGAACAGCGCGTCCTCTGCCGGGCCGCTCAGCACGAGCTGCGTTCCGTACCAGGTCATTACGAGGTAGATGATCCAGGTCCATGTCGATCCCCGGACCGCGAGCAATGGCAGGTCGGCCACGGCGGAGACCACGCTGATCCGCACCAGCAGCCGCCGACGCGCCGTCCGGTCAGCGACCATGCCGCCTAACGGACTGAACACCGACGGCAGGTAGACGCATGCTGACACGAGCCCGGCCTGTGAACTGCTCCCGGTCAGTGACTTGACCCAGATCCCGGCAACCATGCTAAGCGCCATGCTGCCAACCACGGAGCACCCGAGCCCGGTCAGGTACAGCCGGGCGTTTCGGCGGTCCGTAGGACTCGGTGCAGCCGTGTCGGCCTCGCTCACTGCCACGCGGACATTGAACCACGCGCGCTACCGGCTAGCAACCAAAGTTTACCGCAGTAAATCAAGAAAGTTGAGTGTAGTCGTGTCAAGCCGACGCTACCCGCGAAGCGCTGCGCAAGCTCGGCGACTGGCTCGCGCGAACCTGGTTGCTGCCCGTTTGCTGCTGCCGGAAGGTCAAAAAAGGCCGGTCCCGTGATCGGAACCGGCCTGTGACCTGGGTGGAGCTAAGGGGATTTGAACCCCTGACCCCCTCGATGCGAACGAGGTGCGCTACCGGACTGCGCTATAGCCCCTTGGACGTCAGTACACTACCAAACTTTGCCGTCTCTTCGCGCATCGACGGCGGTGTAGCGGTGCCCGGCTAGTCGCCGACGGCGCGCAGCCGGGGCGGCTCGAAGGGCTGGTAGTAGTCCTCGTCTGCGGGATAGTCCTCGTCGGTCGGCTCGGCGTTCGGCGTTCGAGGTGGTGTACTTGCCCGCCAGGCCGGGGGCGAAGTCGCGGCCGGCGTCCTCGTAGTCGGCCGGGACCGGGGCGGCGGCGAACTTGGCGGCCAGGGCTGCGGCTGCCGCCGGGATGCCCTCGGTGGACGTGCCGTCGGCCGGGGTGATCCGCTGTGCCTGGACGTTCTGTACCCGGGCGTGGCCCCTGGCCCGCGTGTCGGCCCGGCGGCCCGCTGCGCGTGCTCGGCGTCGGCCTGCGCGGCCTCGCGGAGCAGCAGCAGGTACCCGCCGAGCATGAGCGAGGGCGGGATGACCACCCAGACGGCGGCCAGGCCGAGGCCCGCCAGCGCGATGGCCGCGACTTCGAGGCCGGTGAGCATGAGCAGCAGGCGGCGGCGTGCCGCGAGCATCCGCCGCCGCGCTTCCTCGGCGGTGACCGGCTCGTGGAACGACGGCATCCGGACCCGGCGGGTGTCGTCCTCGTCGTCGGTCCGGCGTACTCGGCCGTGCCGTCGTCGGTGCCTTCCGCGCCGGATTCGGCGGACGGCGCGAGCGGCGCCGGGACGGCGGCACCGCGCGCCGTGTCGCGCCGCAGCCACCGCGGGATCAGCACGCAGGCCCAGATGGCGACAATCGCCAGGTAAAGGATCGCACTACTCATCGAGCTTGCCTCCCCTCGGTCATGACGGCACCGGGCACGCCGGGTATGTAACGCAGCGTAAAGGGAGCGACTGCCGATAACGAGTACCTGCGCGGCGTGTCGCGTAGATCGACAGGCAATTATGAGGGAGTCGGGCGACGAGGGCGCGAGGCGGGGCGGCGGGGCACTGCTAGGCGCCGGACCGGGAGGCGGCCAGCGAGCTGCGCCACCGGGGCAGCATCCCGGCCGGGACTTCCTCGGCGGTGATCGCGTAGCAGATGTGGTCCCGCCAGGACCCGTTGATGTGCAGCTGGCGCACCCGGATGCCCTCGTCGCGGAAGCCGAGCTTCTCCACCACCCGGCGGGACGCGGCGTTCTCCGGCCGGATGGACGCTTCGAGGCGGTGCATGCCCATGACGCGGAAGCAGTGGTCGACGGCCATCGCCAGCGCGGTGGGGATGATCCCGTGCCCGGCGTAGGCCTGGTCGATCCAGTAGCCGATCTGCCCGGAGCGCGACGAGCCCCACACGACCGACCCGACGGTGAGCTGGCCGGCGAACGCGCCGCCGTAGCAGACCACCCAGGGCAGCGCGACGCCCTGCCTGGCCTCGCGCCGCATGGTGCGCACCATCGACACGTACGGCCCGATCGGCGACCGTACCAGCGGCGTCTCGGGGTTGGACGGCTCCCAGGGGCGCAGCCAAGCGGCGTTGCGCACCCGGATCTCGCGCCAGCGGCGCGCGTCGGAGACGCGCACCGGCCGGAGCATGACCGGCGCGTCCAGCAGGTCCGGCTCGGTGAGGGTGGCCGGCCACCCGTGGATGCGTCCCACGGCTATCTATCGTTCCCCTGTGTGGTGATTCAGGTCTAGCGTAGGCGCGGTCTCCGGGCTGGTGGAGCATCACCCGCCGGCGACCGTCCGCAGGGCCGGGAAAATGGCGATGCTAGCCGGCGCCGGGGGCCGTCGCACGGGGCGATACGGTATCGCAACGCTAGCTTCCCGGTGCCGGATCCGGTTCGTGGCCGGCCGCGTGGGCCTGCCCGGCGTCGGCCCGCACGTGGTCGCCGCCGCGGATCTGGTCGACGGCGTGCACGAGGACCGGCCGCAGCACCTTCATTCCGTCCCTGACGCCGCCGGATGAGCCGGGCAGGTTGACGATGAGCGTCCGCGACGCGGTGCCCGCCAGGCCGCGGGACAGGATCGCGGAGGGGACGCCGGCCGCGGCGCCCGCGGAGCGCAGCGCCTCGGCGATGCCGGGGATCTCGCGCTCGATCACCCGCCGGGTCATCTCCGGCGTCTGGTCGGTGGGCGTCAGCCCGGTGCCGCCGGTGGTGACGGCCACGTCGTAACCGGCTGTAACCGAATCGCGCAGCACCTGCTCGACCGCCTCGCCGTCCGGGATCACCAGCGGGCCGTCCACCACGTCGCAGCCGGCCGAGCGGAGCAGTTCCACCAGCACTGGCCCGGAGCGGTCCTCGTACACCCCGGCCGACGCCCGGTTGGACACGGTGATCGCCAGCGCGCGGATCATGACCGCCGCCAGCTGCCGGACTTGCCGCCGTCCTTGGCCTCCAGGCGGACGTCGGTGATCACGGCGCCCTTGTCTACCGCCTTGATCATGTCGATCAGCGTGAGCGCCGCGATGGAGACCGAGGTCAGGGCCTCCATCTCGACCCCGGTCCGGTCGGCGGTGCGCACCGTGGCGGTGATCGCCACGCCGGCGTCCTCGACGGTGAGGTCGACCGAGACGCCGTGGATGGCGAGCGGGTGGCACAGGGGTATCAGGTCGGGCGTTCGCTTGGCGCCGGCGATCCCGGCGATCCGGGCGACGGCGAGCGCGTCGCCCTTGGGCACGGTCCCGTCCCGCAGCGCCGCCACGGCCTGCTGGGGACAGCAGTACCCGCCCGCTCGCCGTGGCCGTGCGCACCGTCACGTCCTTGGCGGAAACGTCCACCATCCGGGCGCGTCCCGCCTCGTCCAGGTGGGTCAGCCGCGCCGGCGCCGCATCACTCATGCGAGAAGCCTACGCTCCCCGGTGGCCGCGCTAGATCGAGGTCAAAGACGACACACGGGCAGGAGAACGGGGGGTTGACTTCACCCGGTCCGCCCCCGTGCCACCCTGCCGCGGTGCGCCCCCTCCGGGCTCGTTCGCGCTTCCGCCTGCTCTAACGGGGCCTTCTGCGCTTTCGACCCGTTTGCGTCGGCGGGCGCGGCGACGGGAAGGTCGAGCGGATGCGTGGAACCCGCCCCCGTTCTTTACTCGTCCAGGGTCAGGCGTCGGCGGCGCGCGGCGCTGGTGACCGGCCCCGTGACCGCGGGTCGTTTGCGCTTTCGCCTGCCGCAAAACCCGCACCCTCGACGACGAGGACACCGCCTGGCGCCACCGTCAACGCCAAGCCGCTTGACACGCTAAGCCCTGGGATATCTATCGGGGCCGTCTGCGCAATCGACTCGTTCGGGGGCGGCGCGGGTACGGGCGGATGGCCTTAGGGGAGGACCAGGACGTCGACGGTGTCGCCCGCCGGGAGCTGCGTCTCCCATTCGGGGACGACGATCAGCGCGTTGGCCCGGCCCAGGTAGGCGATCTGGTGCGAGCCCTGGCCGGACAGCGGGGTGACCTTGTTGCCGTCGAGGACGCCGCGCAGGTAGGAGCGCCGACCGGACGGCGAGCGGGCCGGGCCGGTCAGGGTGGCCTGCACCGGGGTCAGGGACAGGTCGTCGGTGCCCTGCAGGGCGGCCAGCGCGGGCCGGACGAAGATCTGGAAGGACACGTAGGCGCTGACCGGGTTGCCGGGCAGGGTGAAGATCGGCACCATTTCCTCCCCGCCCTCGCCGCCCTCGCCGCCCCGGCCGATCACGCCGAAGCCCTGCGGCATCCCCGGCTGCATCGCGACCTTGCGGAAGGTCACCGTGCCCAGCTCGCGCAGCGCCTCCTTGACCACGTCGTGCTCGCCGCCCATGGAAACGCCGCCGGTGGTGATCAGCAGGTCGGCCCGGATCAGCTGCTCCTCGAGCGCGGGCAGCACGCCGGCCGGGTCGTCGGGCACCACCGAGTGCCGGTAGGCGACCGCGCCCGCCTCGCGGGCCGCCGCCGCGATCATGTAGCTGTTGGAGTCCCAGATCCGGCCGGGCACCAGCGGGGTGCCCGGCTCGGTCAGCTCGTCGCCGGTGGACAGCACCACGACCCGGGGGCGCGGGCGGACGCTGACCGTCTTGCGCCCGGCGGAGGCCGCCACCGCGATCTGCATCGGCCGCATACGGGTGCCGGCGGTCAGCAGCGTCTCGCCCTGGGCGGCGTCGCCGCCCACCCGGCGGATGGCGTTGCCCGGCTCGGCGGGCTGGTGGACCCGCACCTGGGCGACGCCGCCGTCGGTCCACTCGACGGGCACCACGGCGTCCGCGCCCGCGGGCAGCTGCGCGCCGGTCATGATCTTGATCGCCGCACCGGGGACCAGCGCGTAGGCGCCGACGTCGCCGGCCGCGATCTCGCCGGTCACCCGGAGCGTCGCGGGCGCGTCCTGCGAGGCGCCCGCCACGTCGTCGGCCAGGACGGCGTACCCGTCCATGCTGGAGTTGTCGAAGGACGGCAGGGCGACCGCCGCCGTGACGTCCTCCGCGAGCACGCACCCCTCGGCGGCGGCCAGCTCCAGGCTGGTCGGGTCGAGCGGCGCCACCGTCGACGAAGATCGCCGACTGGTACGCCTCGACCGAGCTCAGCGAGCTGTCTGCGGCAGCGGCGGCCTGCGGGAGCCGAGGTCACCGTGCCTCTTCGAGGAACGTGCGCAGCCACGGGATGAAATCGCCGGCCAGGTCGGGCCGTTCGGCCGCGAACATCACCATGGTGCGCAGGTAGTCCAGCTTGTTGCCGGTGTCGAAGCGCCGCCCGTTGAACAGCACGCCGCGCAGCTCGCCCTTGGCCGCCAGGACCTTGAGCGCGTCGGTCAGCTGGATCTCGCCGCCGCGTCCCGGCTGGGTCTCGCGCAGGATGTCGAAGACCTCGGGGTCGCACACGTAGCGACCGATCACGATCCACCGGCTGGGCGCGGTGCCCGGCGGGGGCTTCTCCACCAGGTCTGTGATCATGACCACATCGTCGTCCACGGTGGCCTCGACGGCCGCGCAGCCGTACAGCGAGACCTCTTCCGGCTTGACCTCCATCAGCGCGACGACGCTGCCGCCGAACGTGTTCCTGATGTCGATCATCCGGGTGAGTAGCGGGTCCCTCGGGTCGATCAGGTCGTCGCCGAGCAGCACCGCGAACGGCTCGTGCCCCACGTGCTGCGCCGCGCACAGCACCGCGTGGCCCAGTCCCTTGGGGTCGCCCTGCCGGACGTAGTGCATGGTGGCGAGCTCGCTGGACTCCCGGACGAGGCGGAGCTTGTCCCAGTCCTCCTTGGCGGACAGCGCCTCTTCGAGCTCGTACGCCCGGTCGAAATGATCTTCGATGGAGCGCTTGCTTCGGCCCGTGATGAGCAGCACATCGTTGAGGCCCGATGCCACGGCCTCTTCCACGACATACTGAATAGCGGGCTTGTCGACGACAGGCAGCATTTCCTTGGGCGTCGCTTTTGTCGCTGGCAGGAACCGAGTTCCCAGCCCGGCGGCGGGGACCACGGCTTTGGTTACTGCTGGCGTCCTGGCATTGCCGGTATCGACCATGGGTTAAGCGTAGTGACTTCTTGGGAGCAAAGTGCACATGCCCGCCTCCGACACCCCGGGTAATCAGCCGAACCATCCGAAGGCCGCCGCGCCGGCCTTCGGCGCGCGCCCCGAGGCCGAGTCCGGCGGGCCGAGAAAGCCAGCCTGCGCCGCCGCCTGACCGCCGCCCGCACGGCGATGCCGGCATCCGACCGCGCGACGGCGGGGCGGCTCATCCGCGACCAGGTGCTGGAAATGCCGCAGGTGGCCGCCGCGGGGACCATCGCCGCCTATTACTCGGTCGGCACGGAACCCGACACGCACGGGCTCATCTTCGCGCTGTGGAAGCGCGGCAGCTACGTGGTGCTCCCGGTGCTGCTGCCCGACGGCGACCTCGACTGGGCCTCCTACGAGGGGCCCGAGTCGCTCGCCCCGGGGCCGCGAGGGCTGCTGCAGCCGGTGGAGCCGGCCCGCGGCGTCGGCACCGTGGCCCGCGCGGACGTGGTCCTGGTCCCGGCCCTGGCCGTGGACGAGGCCGGCCGCCGGCTCGGCCGGGGCGGCGGCTCCTACGACCGCGCGCTGGCCCGGGTCGGCGGGCAGGTGCCGACGATCGCGCTGCTTTACGACGACGAACTGCTCGACCGGGTGCCAGTCGAGCCGCACGACCGGCCCGTCCGCGCCGTCGCCCGCCCCTCGCACGGCATCACCTGGCTGTTATCTCCCGGGGGAGCGCCCCCCGTACCCCCCGGTGCCGGCGTGCGCGGGCCCGATCGCAAAGGGCGCGGTCTGTTATCTCCCGGGGAGCTTCCCCCCCGTACCCCCCGGTGCCGCCGCGCGGGCCCGATCGCAAAGGGCGCGACCCTATCGGACCCGCGCGCCGGCCATCACGGGTGGCTCCGCCTTACGGGGGTGGCTCCGCCTTACGGGGGTGGCTCCGCCTTACGGGGCGGCTGCGCCTGGGGGGCGGGTCGGCCCTTGCGCGGGGGCCCTTGCGGGGCGGGGCGGCCCTGCGGGCGGGCCCGGCCCTTGCGGGGGGTTGGCCGTCGCGGGGCGGGTCGGCCCTTGCGCGGGGGCCCTTGCGGGGCGCGGCGGCCCTGCGGGCGGGCCCGGCCCTTGCGGGGGGTTGGCCCTCGCGGGGCGGCGGCCTTTGCGCGGGGGCCCTTGCGGGGGGTCGGCCCTCGCGAGGCGGGTGGGCCCTTGCGGGACGGCTCCGCCAGTCGGACCCGTGCGTCGCATCACGGGCGGCTCCGCCCTTACGGGGCGGACCGACGCCTCGCGGGTGGTTGGCGCCACCGGCTGCGTCTATCGTGGCCGTTGGCGCCAACGACCCGGTGCGAGCAGGGCCTTTGGCGCCAACGACCCGGTGGCGGGCTCGGGTGCCTCGACCGCGCGGACCGGACCGGCGGTTCAAGGCGCTCGCGGCGCGGGCTGACCGGTGCGGGGGCGGAATCAGCAGGGAACTTGGGCAGTTACTATTAGCAGTCTGGGTCCGGGAGTGCTAATCTATCGAACCGAATTGGTTCCGCCTGGGAGGAATCGTGCCCACTTACCAGTACCTCTGCACCGAATGTGGCGGCCAGCTCGAGGTGGTGCAGAAGTTCACCGATGACGCGCTGACCGTGCACGACGCGTGCGGTGGTCGGCTGCGGAAGGTGTTCTCGCCCGTGGGCATCGTGTTCAAGGGGTCGGGCTTCTACCGGAACGACAGCCGCGGCAGCGGGCCGTCGAGTTCCTCGCCCACGTCGGGCTCCGGCTCGTCGTCGGCCTCGCCCGCCGACTCCTCGTCCGGGTCCGCCAAGTCCGGCGGCGACTCGTCTTCGTCTCTCGTCATCCTCCTCGGACAGCTCCGCGTCGTCGTCCTCCGGTTCCTCCGGCGGCACTGCCAAGCCCTCCGGCGAGAAGGTGGCCTGACCCCAGTGGCTGCGGTCGCGGATATCGGGGTCATCGGCGGGTCGGGCTTCTACGAGTTCCTGACCGAGGCCGAGGAGGTGCGGGTCGACACCCCGTACGGCGAGCCGAGCGAGCCGGTGCTCGTCGGCGAGGTAGCCGGGCGCCGGGTGGCCTTCCTGCCGAGGCACGGCAGGGACCACCGCTTCCCGCCGCACAAGATCCCGTACCGCGCCAACCTGTGGGCGCTGCGCGCGCTCGGCGTGCGGCGGATCCTGGCGCCGACCGCGGTGGGCTCGCTCACCCCGGCCTACGGGCCGGGCACGCTGGCCGTCCCGGATCAGCTGGTGGACCGCACCACCAGCCGCGTGCAGACCTTCTACGACTCCCGCGCGGTGCACGTGCCGTTCGCCGACCCGTACTGCCCGACGGTCCGGGCGCACGCCATCGCCGCCGCGCGCGGCGCCGGCTGGGCGCCGGCCGAGTCGGGGACGCTGGTCGTCATCGACGGGCCGCGCTTCTCCACCCGCGCCGAGTCGCGCTGGTACGCCGCGCAGGGCTGGACGCTGATCGGGATGACCGGGCACCCTGAGGCGGTCCTCGCCCGCGAGCTGGCCCTGTGCTACACGGCCCTGGCGCTGGTCACCGACACCGACGCGGGCGTTGAAGAGGGCGAGGGCGTCACCCAGGCCGAGGTGTTCGAGGTGTTCGCCAAGAACATCGGCCGCCTGCGCGAGCTGGTGGGCGGCATCATCGCCGGCCTGCCCGCCGAGCGTGAAGACGACCTGTGCGCGCACGCGCTTGACGGCATCAGGCTCCCTGTCGAGCTGCCGTAGCCGAGCCGCTTACCCTCCGCCAGCCCCGCGCCCGCTGACCCTGGCGGCGGCGGCCCAGTGGAAGGCTGGAGCACCTGCGGCGGGGCCCGGCGGGTACCCGGCGACCCGTCCGCAGGCGCGATTCTGTCGAAACTGGCACCACGCGGCACACAGGTTCCTCAGAGTTCCCAGCCGAGACATTTAGGACCTATCCCCTCGGGGTAAGGTCTGTCCCGTGACTGACTTCGCGATCCCGGTCACGGGCGCCGCCGCGGCGCCCGTGCTGCCCGCGGGTCCTGGCGCGCTCGACGGCGAGCGCGTGTGCGGGACAGTGACGCTGCTAACCGATGCCGACGCCGTGATCGCGCGCGGGGCCTGCTGCCGACCGCCGCCACGGTGATCACTTCCCGTTGCGGCTCGTCGCCCGTGCCCGCCGAGCGCGCGTAACACGCGGGTGATCGACGGCGTTCCGCGAGTGATGGGGTACAGTCCGCGGCCGAGAAGCGACTCGCGTCTCGCTAGCCCCTCTTGTGACTATCTGTCACGGCCGCACTGCGAATACGGTACGACTTGCCCGGGAAACGGCTACTGTTCCGTGCGGTGCGGTTAAAACTCCGTCCGGCCCGGGGCCGCGTACCGCGGCTGCCGCGCCCCGAATCGAAGCGACGAGCCTGCCGTGGCTGACTGGCCACTGACCTCCGATCTCGGGCCCGATCGGGGCGCTGCCGACGGCTCCGCGCCTGTCCCGTGGCTTCGTGGACGTGACCCTCGACCGACTGGGGCCTCGACGGCCTGACCGACGTCACCGAATTGCTGGTCAGCGAGCTGAGCACCAACGCTGTCCGCGCGTCGACCAACACCGACGGCACCACGCGCTACGACACCGAGGGCCGGCTGCCGGTGCTGTGGATCCGCCTGCTCAGCGACCGTTCGCGGCTGCTGATCGAGGTGTGGGACACCCTGCCCGCCACCCTCGGCGCCCCGGTGTCCCGGCACCCGGAGCTGGACGAGGAGTCCGGCCGCGGGCTGGAGATCATCGAGTCACTGGCCGAGGACTGGGGCTGGGAGACCGTGCCCGGCTGGAGCGGCAAGAAGGTCTGGGCCATCCTCAAGGTCACCGACTGACCGCCGGCGCGGCGCGGCCGTAGCAGGTCCCCGGGCCCCGCCCGGCTTGACGACGGCGGCCCGCCGGGGGCGCACGCCGCGGAGCTTGCTCCGTGCCCCGCGCAGGCCGGCCTAACGCAGGGTGATCACGTTCGCGGTGATCAGGGCGGCGGCGTCGGAGGCGAGGTAGGCGATCACCTCCGCGACCTGATCGGGGGTGGCGACGTGGATGAGCGTCGGGCTCGCGGCGACCTCGGCGCGCACGGCGTCGGTCACCCAGCCGGTGTCGGTGACCGGCGGGTAGCACCATGTTGGCGGTGACGCCGAACGGCGCCAGCTCCAGCGCGGCGGACATCGTGTAGTTCTCCTGGGCGGCCTTGGCCGCGCCGTAGGACACCTCCTCGGGGAAGCCGAGCGCGCCGCCCGAGGTCAGGCCGACGATCCGGCCCCAGGTCCCGGCGCGGGCGATGTGGCGGCGGGCAAACTCGCTGATCATCAGGGCCGCGCCCATCGCGTCGACGGTGAACTGCCTGGTCCAGGTGGCCGCGGTGACCGGCTGGAGTGCCCGGCCGTGCCGGTCGGCCGTCGCCGCCGTGAACGTGTCGGCCATCCAGCCGGTCGCGTTGTTGACCAGGATGTCGACCGGGCCGAGTTGCTCCTCGGCGGCGTCGAGCAGCCTGGCCGGCGCGGCCGGGTCGGACAGGTCGGCCTGCGACCGCGGCTGCCGTGCCGCCCGCCGCCGAGATGCCGGCGACGACCGCGGCCGCGTCGCCGGCCCGGTAGTCGCGGTAGGCCTGCGGGATCCCCGGGTCGTCCTCGTCTTCGACCCGCAGGTACGCGCACAGCACGGCGCAGCCCTGCCGGGCCAGCGCCCGCGCGGTCGCCGCGCCGATGCCGTGGTTCGCGCCGGTCACGATCGCGGTATGCCGAATGGTCACCGCCCAAGCATCCACCGGCGGCCGGGCTCGGCGGAACCGATTATTGCCCGAGGCAGCGCCCCACAGGCCCGTCGGCCCGCAGGCCCGTCGGCCCAGGCTCCGCTGGCCCGCAGGCCCGGGCCGTACGGCGCGCGCCGAGAGCGTGCCGAAGTCCACGCCCACGACCACGGTGCTGTCCACTGTCACGTCGTCTCCCTCGACGTTTTCTGCGGCGCACCGGTGTCCGCCGCCCGCCGGGTGCCCGCCTCCCGACTGGTGTCCGCCGCCCGCCGGGTGTCCGCCTCCCGACCGGTGCCGCGGGCGACGGCCAGCCGGCAAGCGCCCCGCGACTCGGATTGTTAACGTGCCCAATTTTGGGTGTCAATAGCCGGATGATGTCACGGCCGGCGCTGATCGATGGTCGGCCGCTCCCGACAGAGTGTCTTTCTCATCACCTGAGCTTTAGGTTTGCCGTGTGGGCACTGAGTGGAATCCTCGGCTAGAGGGCCGTTCAGGGTGTTAACGCTAACAACGTTAACGAGCGACTCGGTGGCGTGACGGCCAGGGCGCCCGGGGCGCCCGACGGCGCTTCGGTACAGTATTTACGCAGCAAGACGCGCGGATTCGACAATCAATTGGGGAAATTTGTGGCCAGACCCGCCCGAGGGCCAGCGATGACCGACGTGGCCAGGCTGGCGGGGGTCTCGCACCAGACCGTCTCGCGGGTGCTCAACGACCACCCCAACGTCCGGGAGCAGACCAGGCTCCGGGTCCAGGCGGCCATCAGCGAGCTCGGCTACCGGCCGAACAAGGCGGCCCGCCTGCTGGTGACCGGAACGTCGCATGTCATCGGGGTGGTGTCCCGGTCATCGACGCTGTACGGGCCGGCCGCCACGCTCAGCTCGCTCGCCGAGGAGGCAGTGCGGCGCGGCTTGACCGTCAACGTGGAGAGCGTTCGCACGCTGGACCGTCAGCCCATCGCCGACGCGATCGGCCATCACCTCGACCAGCGCGTCGCCGGCCTGGTCGTCATCGCCCCGGTGGAGTCGGCCAACGACGCGCTTGACGACATTCCCGAGGACGTTCCGCTGGTCACCATCGACGGCGACCCGGGCAGGCCGACCGAGCTGGTGACCGTGGACCAGGAGGCCGGCGCGTACGCCGCCACCCGGCACCTGCTGGACGCCGGGCACGCCACCGTCTGGCACGTCTCCGGCCCCGACGACTGGTTCGACGCCCGCGGCCGCGTGGCCGGCTGGCGCCGCGCGCTGACCGAGGCCGGAGCTGAGATCCCCCCGCTGATGCCCGCGGACTGGCAGGCTGCCTCCGGCTTCCGCAACGGTCAGATCCTAGCCAGGATGAGCGACGTCACCGCGGTCTTCGCCGCCAACGACCACCTGGCCCTTGGCGTCCTGCGCGCGCTGCACGAGCGCGGACGCCGGGTACCGCACGACGTCAGCGTGGTCGGCTTCGACGACGTGCCCGAGGCCGCCTACTACATCCCGCCGCTGACCACCGTCCGCCCCGACTTCGACGCCGTCGCCTCCGCGAGCATCGACCTGCTGCTGGCCCAGATCGCCAGCGGCCACCGCCTAGGCGACCGCCGCGTCCTCACCCCCGCCCTGGTAACCCGCGACTCGGTATCCCCGCCCCGCACCTGACCCCGCCCGCCGAGCGGCCTCAAAGCCCCCGCGCGCTGACCCCGCCCGCCCAGCGGCCTCAAAGCCGCGCGCTCCTTCCGGGTCGATGGCGCCAACGGCCCCGCTCGGACTGGGTGGTTGGCGCCAACGGCCACGTTAGAAGCAGGCGGTGGCGCCAACGGCCCCGCTCGGACTGGGTGGTTGGCGCCAACGGCCCCGCCGACTGGGTGGTTGGCGCCAACGGCCACGTTAGAAGCAGGCGATGGCGCCAACGACCCGCTGGGGTGGCGGGCGGGGCGGGCGTGGGCGGGGCTGGGCTGGCATCGCCCTGCGTCAACGGCCCGCCGGCTACCGGGGGTGCTGGCGCCGGGTGGATGGCGCCAACGGCCCCGTTCCTTATGGTTCGAAACCGCAAGTGGCCCCGATAGAAGCAGGCGAAAGCGCAAACGACCCGCTGGGGTGGCAGCGGGCGGCAGGGCCGCTGGGGTGGCAGCGGGCGGCAGGGCCGATGGGGGCGGGCGCAGGGCCGCTGGGGTGGGGCGCGCGGCAGGGCCGTGGGCGCGGTTGAGGAGTATGGGGCGGGGAAACGCGAAGCCGGCGCCCGTTACTCATGAGTCGGGGGAGAAAGCGCAGCGGGCTGGTGCGGCTTAACGCTCGCACCAGCCCGCGGCTGCCTGCTTTTAACCGATCACCCGGTTACCGGGGGAGGGCTACTCGCCGAGGGCCTCGGCGACGCGGCGGTGGGCGGCCCAGATCTCCTCGGGGAGGTTGGGGAACTGCTCCAGGTGGGCCTGGCGGAAGCCGATCTCCTGCTTCCAGCGGTCGGTGTCGATGGTGAGCAGCTTGTCGAGGTCGGCCGGGTCGATCTCCAGGCCGTCGGTGTTCAGCTCGTCCTTGGTCGGCAGGATGCCGACCGGGGTCTCGACCCCGGAGACCTCGCCGTCGCGCAGCTGCATCAGCCACAGCAGGGCGCGCAGGTTGTCACGGTAGCCCGGCCACAGGAAGTGGCCGTCCTCGGCGTCCCGCTGGAACCAGTTGACGTGGGCGAAGATCGGCTTGTTCGTGCAGGCGCCGATGATGTCCAGCCAGTGGGCGGCGTACGGGCCCTCCGGGTAGGACATGAACGGGCGCATCGACATCGGGTCGTAGCGGAGCTGGCCGTCGAGGCCGTCGGCTGCGAAGGTCGCCTCGGCGCCCAGCGTGAGGCCGTCGTACACGCCCTCGGCCACGTCCTTGATCGCCCGGATCAGCGGCTCGCGGTCGCGGGTCCGGCCGCCGAAGATGATGCCGTCGATCGGCACGCCACGCGGCTCGGCGTAGTCATCGGCCACGTTCGGCACGTTGGCCAGGGTGGTGGTGAAGCGGCTGTTCGGGTGGGACCAGGGGTCTCCCTTCTCGGCCGGCGCGCGCCCGGCGATCGGGGCGCCCTTCCAGTCGAGCCAGCCGTCGAGGTCGGACGGCGCGCTGGGGGTCTTCCCCTCGAACCAGACTTCCTGCGTCTTCTCGTTGTAGGCCACGTTGGTGAAGATGGCCTTGGTACCCGGCGCGATGGACTCGATCGCGCCCGGGTTGGTGTGCTCGTTGGTGTCCTTGGCCACGCCGAACACGCCGAACTCGGGGTTCATGCCGTAGAGGCGGCCATCTTCGCCGACCCACAGCCAGGCGATGTCGTCGCCGTAGAAGTCGACGTGGTAGCGGTCGCCGAGGGCGTCGGGGGACAGCGTCATCGCCAGGTTGGTCTTGCCGGAGGCGCTGGGGAAGCCGCCGGCGATGTGCCACTTCTTGCCGGTCACCTTGTCGGTGATGCCGAGCAGCATGAACTGCTCGGACAGGAACTGCTTGGACGCCCAGCCGTCGTAGGCGGCCTGGCGCAGGCCGTGCGCGATCTTGCCGAGCAGCGCGTTGCCGCCGTAGGACGAGCCGAAGTGCAGGATGGTCCGCTCGTCGGCCACGGTGACGAAGTACCGCTTGTCCTCCGGGGTGCCCTGGCCCAGGTTCTCCAGGTCGCCGGTGACGTGGACGGCGCGCACGAAGCTGTCCGGGTCGGCCAGGTTGTTGATGAACTCGACGCCCACCCGGGCCATCCGGTTCATGTGCAGCACGACGCTGCGGTTGTCGGTCAGCTCGACGCCGGCCGCGTACTTCTCCAGCGGGGAGCCGGGGGGAGACATCAGGTACGGGATGACGTACATGGTCTTGCCCGCGGAGGCCCCGGTCATCAGGCCGGTGAGCTTGGCCTTCATCTCGTCGGCCGGGTACCAGTTGTTGTAGACGCCCTTGTCGGCCGGGTTGCTCGTCGCGACCATGGTGCGGTCTTCGGAGCGCGCGGTGTCCTTGTAGTAGCTGCGCGAGTAGTAGAGACCATCGCCCGCGGGGTAGATCTCGTCAGCCGCCAGGGCCTCCTGGATCAGCCGCGCGTCGTCGTCCGCACTCACGACCTCGATGTTGTCGGCGCCAGTGATCCCGGCCCAGTACCGCACGTACTCGCGTACGTGGTCGTTTTTCAGATGGGCGGCTTCCAAGATGGCATCAACATCGACCACGTACTTGGTCCTCTCGGTTCGTCAAGCTTTGCGCTTGAGAAGTTGGCGATTTATTCATCTTGACAGGAGAACGGTCACTCTTGCAGTGAGGGATCTATCACGCTCATAGCACTTTCGTTAACGCAGGGTATTCGTGACATGTCCCCGAGGAGTACGCCAAGGTTGCGGCGTATGGCCCGGACTTTGGTCTAGGCCAGCTAGCGTGAGCAGCCACGACGTGATTTCGGTGACATCGGCGCTGCCCAGGGCAGCCGCTTGTGAAACTTCGCACAAGCGGTGCCCCATGGCAGCGGCCGGGCGGGCGCCCCGATCACCCCCGGGCGAGCGTGCTTGCTCACCGCGATCAGGCGCTGCTCCAGGTACGGCGCCGTGGTCAGCGCGTACGTGCAGGTCAGGTGGTGGTCGTCCTGGTAGACGAGGACGTTTCCGACCACCGGCGGGCACTTGCTCGGCTTGCAGATCAGCGAGTTCATGTCGATGACCGGGACCTTGCCCGCCGTCCGCGGCGGCGGCGTACCTGGTCGGCGGGTCCCTCGGGATGGCCTTGGCCGTGGGCACGGCGCACTTGGAGCGCATCGACGGGTTCCGGCTGAGGCACTCGGGCACGTTCAGCCCGATGACCGGCGACTCCTTGATGGCGACCACGGAGATGCCGGCGCCCTGCAGCTGCTTCCAGTACTGGGCCATGCCGTCACCGATGTCCGCCTGCGCCGCCGCGCCGCCCGCCGGGTGGCTCATGGTGGCCAGGCCGGGCAGGTCGCTGGTGATCACGACGTCCGGCTTGACCGTGGTGACCAGGTTGTGGATGACGGCCGCGCCCCAGGCGTGGCAGGGCGTGTACGGGCCGCCGGTGTCCGGGGTGACCATCACCGCCGTGGTCAGCGGGCAGACCGAGTGCAGGTCGGTGACGAGCTTCCAGTGCCGCTCGACGGCGATCTTCTGCAGCGGGGTGAACCAGTCGCCGGCGATCGAGTCGCCGACGAGGGCCACGGTCAGCACCGGGTCCTTGGTGTCGCCGTAGGTGCACTCCTTGGGGGTGGCCGAGCCCTCCGGCACCAGGCAGCCCTGCTGCCAGTAGTCGGGAAGCTTGATCGTGGTCGGCGACGGGACGACGGGCTCGGGCCTGACCTTCTTGGTCACCGAGCTGGCCAGCGCCGCGGCACCGGGATAGTTGGGCCCCAGGTTGCCGTTCCACGGCGCGGGCTCGCCGACGATGTACACCGTCACCAGGAGCACGGGCACCACGGCGGCGAGCGCCGTCGAGGCGGAGCGCCAGCCGTGCCCCGACAGCAGCGAGGCGGTGCGCACCCGGTCCTCGACCCAGACCTTGGTGGCCCAGGACAGCATGACCGCCAGGGCCACGATGACGACGCCGGAGAGCAGGGTCACCGGGCGGTCGCTCCACGACGTCCACAAGACGATGATCGGCCAGTGCCACAGGTACAGGGAGTAGGAGATGCCGCCGATGAACGTCAGGGGCGCGGCCGAGGTCAGCCGGGCCGGGCCGAAGCGGCCGGCCGCGGAGCCGCCGAGGATCAGCGCCGCCGCGCCGCCCGCGGGCAGCAGCGCGAGCGCGCCCGGGAAGGCGTCCGTGCCGCTGAGCACGAACGCCGACGCCACCACCAGGCCGAGCCCGGCCCAGCCGAGCAGGCCGAGCCGGCTCAGCGCCTGGCTGACCCGGCCGGGCAGCAGGGCGAGCAGGCCGCCGAGGCCGAGTTCCCAGATCCGGGTGGTGGTCACGAAGTAGGCGCCGGACGGGTTGACGCGCGTGTAGTAGACCGAGTAGCAGAGCGAGCCGACGACGACCGCGCTGGCCAGCAGGAAGATCACCTGGTGGCCGCGGGCCCGTCTGGCCTGCCTGGCCTCGTCGGCTTCCCGGCCCTTGCCGCGCACGCTCAGTGCCACCAGCGCGGCCAGCAGGAACAGCAGCGGCCAGCCCAGGTAGAACTGCTCCTCGACCGACAGCGACCAGAAGTGCTGCACCGGGCTCGCCGTGCTGTCTGCCTTCAGGTAGTCGACGGCGTTCCAGGCTAGCTGCCAGTTCTGGTAGTACAGCGCGCTGGCTCTGATCTGCGCGGCGGTGTCCGCCAGCCTGGTGGCGGGGAGCAGGAAGCGGGAAGCGACCCAGGTGACGGTGAGCACCAGGGCGGCCGCCGGGACGAGCCGCTTGGCCCGCCGGCCCCAGAACTGGAGCAGGGCGACCCGGCCGGTCTTGTGGTACTCGCGCAGCAGGTGGCCGGTGATCAGGAAGCCGGAGATGACGAAGAAGACGTCCACTCCGGCGAACCCGCCGGGCAGCAGCGACGGGTTGAGGTGGTAGATGACCACCATGCCCACGGCCAGGGCACGCAGGCCCTGGATGTCCGGCCGGAACCCGCGCTCGCGCCTGGGCTGGTCGGCGTCCCGCGCCGGGCGGTTCCGGTGCTTTGGAGCGTGCCGGGCATCCAGGACGCCGCCGCTGGTAGCGCCGGGCTTTTCAATGACATCGCCGACGGCGCCCTCGTGGCCATCCGGCAGCTCGCTTTCCTGCACGCTCACAAGTCCGGAAGGCCTCCGTTCGGTGGTCGACGGGATGAGCTAGGAAGGATCCTATGAGGGATCTAAGGGTTTGACCGGAGAACGCGGCCCTTACTAGGCGGCACGCTTCGCGCGACGCGCCTCACGCGACTTCCCGGACACTGGCCCATGAAACGTACCGGTGTTTATTCGCCCGCTCAACGCTTTCCGGCCGCTGGTGACCAATGGCTGATCATACTCTGTCTCGCATTGTCATGCCCATCGGCGCCTAGCCTAAAGTGAGGTACTGATCACGATAGGTTAAATACCTCTCGGCGGTAGCTCGATGATGGCTGGCTAAATCGCTGACATTTGTCACTATCTGGCCGTGAATCAAGACACTACTCGATCGTCCGGCCGGTACGGCATCCTGTGCGATGAGCCAATTTGTTCGACAGCAGGCAGACAGCTGAAGGGACTTGACGTGTCCAACACGACGGGGACGCCCGGTGGCGGCTCGGGGGCCGCACATGCCGCCGGGGGCGACGGCACGGGGGGCGGCTTCTTTGCCGCGCTCGGGCGGATGGTGGTGCGGCACCCATGGCGGGTTATCGCCTTGTGGATCATCGCCGCCGTCGCGGTGATCGCCACCGCGCCGGCCCTGCCCACCACCACGAACGAATCCAGCTTCCTGCCAAGCAGCTATGAGTCGATCCGCGCGGCCGACCTGCAGGACCAGGCGTTCCCGCAGGCGGGGGACGTGTCTGCCGACGCGGCGATCATCGTCTTCGCCCGCGCCGACGGCGGGAAGCTGACCAGTGCCGACTCCGCCAAGGTGGCCTCGGTCGCCGGGCAGCTCGACGCGCGGAACATCAAGAACATCCTGAGCGTCACGCCCGGCCCTGCGTCTCCGAACAAGCTCGTGCAGACCGCCCTGGTGTCGATGAACAACGACGTGGTCAACGGCACCTCGAACGCGGCGGGTGACGCGGTCAAGGTGCTGCGGGCGGACATCACGCCGCTGATGGGCGGCAGCGGGCTGACCGAGGGCGTGACCGGGACGGCGGCGCAGCAGCTAGACAGCCAGCAATCCGGCAACAACGCGGAGAAGATCGTCACGATCGCCACGCTGGGGCTGATCCTGGTCCTGCTGCTGCTGATCTTCCGCAGCCCGATCATCGCGTTGCTGCCGCTGATCGTGATCGCCGTCGTCTCCCAGGTGGCGACCGGGCTGATCAGCGACGTCAACAGCGCGCTCAACCTCAACGCGGACAGCTCGGTGACCACGCTGCTGATCGTGGTGCTGTTCGGCATCGGCACCGACTACATCTTGTTCCTCATGTTCCGCTACCGAGAACGGCTGCGCAGCGGCGAGGACCCCAAGCAGGCCATGGTGTCCGCCGTGGCCCGCGTCGGCGAGGTCATCGCGTCGGCGGCGGGCGTGGTCATCGTCGCGTTCCTCGCGCTGCTGCTGTCCACGCTGAGCCTGTTCCGTTCGCTCGGGCCGACGCTGGCCATCGCGGTGGGCGTCACCCTGGTCGCCGGCCTGACCCTGGTGCCGGCGGTGGTCTCGCTGCTCGGCAAGCGGGTGTTCTGGCCGTCCAAGGCCTGGCAGCGGGAGCCGAAGGGCGCTCGGTTCGCCGCCATCGGCGGAGCCGTCGGGCGGCGGCCCGGCCTGTTCGCGGCCGTCTCCGGCCTGGTGCTGATCGCGCTGACCATCGGCGCGTTCAACTTCAAGCCGACGTTCGACCTGGCCTCGGCGGGCATCCCGTCCAACGCCGAGTCGGTGACCGCGCTGAACACGCTGGAGAAGGGCCTGCCGCCGGGCGCGACCGACCCGACCGAGGTCTACCTGCACGCCAGCTCCGGCTCGCTGTCGACCGCGCAGGTCACCGCGTACGGCAGCAAGCTCGTGACGATGCCGGGGGTCGGCGCGGTCGGGCAGCCGCAGGTGAGCAAGGACGGTGCCACCGCCGAGTACACCGTGACGCTGTCCTACAACCCGGACTCCACCCAGGCCGTGAACGCGGTCAAGAACCAGCTGCCGGCCCGACGCGCACGCGGCCGCGCCGCCGGGCACGCTTCGCCCTCGTCGGCGGCACCACGGCGGTGTTCGCCGACATCCAGCGGGCGGTCAACCACGACTACGTGGTGGTGTTCCCGGTCGCGGCGGTGATCATCTTGCTCATCCTCGGGCTGCTGCTGCGCAGCGCGGTGGCGCCGTGGTACCTGATGGTCTCGGTGGGGCTCGGGTTCGGCGCGACGCTTGGCGCGACCGTGCTGGTGTTCCAGAACCTGGCCGGCCAGCCGGGCCTGGTGTTCCTGCTGCCGATCTACATGTACCTGTTCGTGGTGGCCCTGGGCACGGACTACAACATCCTGATGATCGCGCGCCTGCGAGAACAGGCCAGGGAGGGAATGAACCCGCATGACGCGGCGGCGCACGCCATCGCGCAGTCGGGGCCGACCATCGGGGCGGCTGGCCTGATCCTGGCGGGCACGTTCGCGTCGCTGACCCTGGCGGGCAACACGATCCTGTCCCAGGTGGGCTTCGCGGTCTCGGCCGGCATCGTGCTCGCAGCGTTCGTCATGTCGATGTTCTTCTCCCCGAGCCTCACCGCGCTGATCGGCAACCGCGCCTGGTGGCCCGGCCACTCCGCCGAGCGCAGGCGGGAGCCGCTCACCCGGACGCCGGTCCCCTGACCGGGGCCGGCTCGCTAGCCCGGGCCGGGCGCTGTGACCCCGGCGTCCCGGCCCGGCCGTCCGCCCGCAGGCGACCCGCCTGCGGGCGGACTGCTTTTCTACGGCTTTCCCCCGGGTCCCGCTGGGGGGCCGGCCGCCCGCCCTTCCGCTGTCTCCTTAAGAGGCAGGAGAACGACGGCGGTTCCCTGCCCGGACGTGACTTGCTAGCGGCCGGACGGGGGCATGCCCGGCCTGCCGCTCATGCCGTGGCCAGGCAAACTCGGTGCCGTAGTGCATGGCCAGCAGCATCTAGGCCATGACCAGGCAGGACATGTGGCGACCGCGGTGACCACCCCGGCGGCGGCCGCGACGCTCAGCCCGGCCAGCCAGTACCGCGCGGGTGCCCACCAGGAGCGGCGGCTGCCCGGGGCGGCCAGGCCGCGCCGCCGGGACTTGAGCAGCCGGTACGCCAGCAGGCCGAGCAGTGGTACCTGCGCCAGCCAGGTGTCCGTGCGCACCCACGTGTAAGCGGGAAGTCGGCGCCAAGCAGCAGCGCGTGCCAGACGGAGAAAATGTAGATGACCAGCGCGGAGCGGTGCGCCACCATCCAGAAGCGGGTGCCGATGCGGCGGCGCAGGTAGTACGTCGGCCCCACCAGCACCGCCAGGTACAAGGCGAAGATGCCGATGTTGCAGGCGAACACCGCCGCGCTCCACGACTCCTGCCACGGCAGGAAGACCGTGCGCAGGTTGTCGCCCATCGCGTCCTCGGCGGTGGCCAGGGCATGCACCAGGATGAGCGCGATCACCAGCAGCAACACCCGACTGGTCCCTTTGCCGGCTGGAGTCAGCGAGCGCTGGCCGTCGCACGGTAAGCTTTGGGTGCGGTAGGCCCCGATAGCTCAGTGGATAGAGCGACCGCCTCCTAAGCGGTAGGTCCCGAGTTCGAATCTCGGTTGGGGCGCCATGGAGCACTGCTGCGAAAGTCCTCCTGACCTGCGCAAACGCGGGAAGAGAGGGTCTTCTCATGTTGCAGGCAGCAGCAGCGGGATCGGCGTCTAACACAGATCTAACACAACTGGCGTCCGGACGGGCGTCGAGGCCGCCCGCCAGGCCGCGGAAGACGGGCCGCTCCCCGAAGGGCCCTCGCGTCACCGGGCAGGAGCGCGAGTCCGTCCGCCAGCCCGACCGGCCGGTGATCGAGATGGAGCACGGGATCACCGTCTACCCGCCGGAGGCGGACGGTGAGCCGTGGCGGGCGGTGTTCGTGGAGAACGGGGCGCGCCGGTTCCGGCAGGGCGCGACCGAGGCGAAGCTCGCCGAGAAACTGGTGAAGGTCAGGGAACGTCTCGCGGTTGAGGCTTCCAACATGGAGCGGCCCGGCGCGGACCTGATCGCGCACTACCTGGACCCCGACCGCCTCCCGGTCAGCGAGCGGTGGTCGCGGAAGCACGCGCACACCCAGGGACGGCTGTGCGCGCTGTACGTCGCTCCGGTCATCGGCGCGGTCGCGTGCCAGGACATCACGACCGGGCACATGCAGCAGATCGTCAACGCCGCCCCGACGGCGGGGGAGGGCGACCGGGTCAAGCGGATGATTTCGGCGCTCGTCACTGCAGGCGTTGACGGCGGCTACCTGGTGAACTCCCGGCTGGCGAAAGTGCACTGGCAGGCCGGTGACCGGCCCCTTCCCGCGCCCGCGGTCAGTGCCGCGGGGGAGTCGGCCCAGTGGGTTGATCCCGCAGAGATTCCCTCCGATGCCGACGTCGCCAAGCTAGGGCGGGCCTTGACTGCCGGGTCGCACGGGGACCGCGACGAGTTGATGGCCAACACGGCCGCCTACAGTGGCCTGCGCTGGGGCGAGTTGGTTGCCCTGACTGTTCCCCAGGTGGACCGGCGCGGCCGCGTCATCACCGTCGACCGGAAGGTCATCGAGGTCGCGGGCCATCTCTATCTGGAGGCACCCAAGCGGCGTAAGTTCCGCAAAACGATCTACCCACGGCTTACCCCGGCTGGCTACCCGCTCGCCGAAAAGCTGGCGGCCCGCATTGAAGAGGCCCGCGCCGAACAGGAAGCCGGACTCAACTCGCTCGGGCTGCTCTTTCCGTCCCCCAGGGGAATGTACTGGCGGTCGTCCAATTTCAGCCGCAACGTCCTCAAGCGCGCCTACCTGGCTGCCGGGTGGCGGGACGCGCAAGGGGAGGGCCGGTGGGTGTGGCACAGCCTCCGCCACGTCTTCTGCACCACGGCCCTGTTCACCTGGAAGCTGGACCCGACCGACGTGTCCCGGATGGCCGGTCACGCCAACTACCGGACCACCCTCGACATGTACGTCGGCACCACCGCCGGCATCCTCGACCGAGCCCGCAACGCCACCGAATAGCAACCCGCGGCCGGTTCTGGTGAGTACCTCTGCGGCCTGTGGGGAGGTCTCACCAGAACCAGGCTGCGATCGATGGTCGCTGTTCGGGAACCGCAACTACAGGCCGCCGTTCCCGGTGCTCAGGCAGGGGCCGCTGCCGCCCGGCGGCCCTGCGTCGAGTATTGGAGCAGTACACGGCCTATACCGACCTCGGTCAGCTCGGTCGCGGTCGGTATAGGCCCTCGCGTCTATGCTGAACGCGCTTCACCGTGAGCGCCTCAGGCGCGGAGGTCGGGATGCGGTCTGCGCAGGACAAGGTGAGCGAGCTGAGCAAGCTGCCGGTAGGGGTCGGTGGCGCCGAGGTGTTCCTCGACGTCGAGCAGCGCAGCGAGTTGGAGAGGGTCGGCCGGTGCCGGCGGGTCGAGCTCAGCGAGGTCGACCGCGACCCGCACGCCGTACCAGCGCACCAGCTCCAATCCGGACTCGGCCGCCACCTCGACGAGGGTGTCGATGTCGTCGGTGCGGGCTGGTGCGCCGATCTCGTTGAGGTAGCGCATGTCCCGCCCCTGCGTCTGCGCGTTGGCGCTCTCGTCGAGAGCCTCCAGCGCGGCGGGCCAGTCCTGGCGGGCCGCAGGCCGCCACACCGCCGAGACGGGTGTGCGGACAGCGACGCACAATACCCCGCCAGGTGCGACGTACCTCGCGAGCTCGGTGATCGCCGACCGGCTTTCCGGCAGGTACATCAGCACGCCCAGGCACAGCACGACGTCGTAGCCGTCGGCGGCGATCGCTGAGTCGAGGTTACCCACGGACCCTGCCACCACGTTCACCCGTTCCCCGGCATCGGCGGGGTCGGTGTGCAGCGCCGCCCGTAGCTGTGCACGCATTTCTGGGTCGGGCTCGACTGCCACCACACGGTGACCTGCCCGCGCCAGCCGGAGACTCTGCGTCCCTTGACCGGCACCTACATCGAGGACGCGACCCGGCCGCTCCGGCAGATGCTTGCCCAGTTGACGTGTGATGATCTCCTGGCGCACCACGTTGCGCACATCCCCAAGCCCACCCAGCCAGCGCTCACGGGCCACCCCAAACGAGCCCACCTCGCCAGCCCCATGGGTCAGGTCAGAAGCAGCTCCCATGACTCGCCAGCCTAGCCTGTCCCGCCCGGATTACCGCGCCACAAGCTCCCCATACGCGCAGTTCAGCCGCGCCTCAGCGCGCGACCACTGCTCAACAAGCGCCACGTTCGCCAGCATCTGCAAGCACGCGTCAACCAGCCGCTTCAGATCCGGCGACCCCCGGACGGTCCCGTAGAGCGGGGTGTCCGGCAGGATCAGGGTCTCGTCCGGTTCCGGGGCGGGCGGCAGCGGCTTCTTCCGGCCGCGGCTGCCCCTGCCCTCGGCCGCCGCGGCGAGGGCCTCCTGCTCCAGGCAGTGGACCTCCGGTCCCCGGTGGGCGGGCCGGCCGTTCTTGCCGGGCCAGGAGGGCGCGTCCTGGTAGAAGACGCTGCCGGCGGGCAGCCGGACCAGGACGTGGGCGGGGCAGCCGGCCAGGCCGTCGGTGAGCGCGGCGGCGCTGTATCCGGCGTCGAAGACGAACAGCGGCACCGCCGTGCTGGCCGGAACCGCCGCAGCACGGCCTTGACCTGCGCGATCGTCTGAGCGGTCCGGGTCGCCGGGGTAGTCCGCCGCACTTCCACGGCGGGCGCCCAGGCGGTGGGTAGGCACCCGGTGACGGCGGCGAGCTGGTACTCCCAGCCGGGCGTGGTCTTACTGGAGCCCTTGCAGTGGCAGGCGCCGTGGTGGACGTGCTCGCGATCCGGGGAGCACCACGCGTCCGGCCGCGGGTAGGACGTCGCGTCGACCGCGACCCGCGCCCGCTGCCAGCGGGCGCAGGCGTCCCAGACCCGGGCCGCGTCCGCCGCCGGGATCCCGGACAGGGCCCGGTCCAGCGCCCGCCGGTCGACGGCGTCGTGCTCCGTGATCCAGGCCCGGGCCTCGGGCCCGTCCACCAGCGGCGGCAGCACCTCCGTGAGCAGGGAGAACAGTCGCTCGTCATCGAACCGACCGGCAGCCAGAGCGTCATAGAGCGCCCCGTGGCCCCGGCGGAACTCAGGCTCCAGGGACAGGTGCACCAGCGACTGCACCGGGCGGCCGGAGCACAGGACGGCGTCCGCCAGGTCGAACAGGGCATCGCCCCGCGCCGTCAGGCACCCGCGCAGCCGTTCCCGGAACTCCCGCAGCGCCTCGGGCGCCGCGATCCCCGGGGAAACTGGCACCCCGGCACCGGGACATGGCAGGCTGGACGTCACGGCCGTTTCCTTTCTCTCTTCGGATGTGTCGCAACACCAAGAGTGAAGGAAACGGCCGCCCCGCATACGACAATCAGATATATGCGCGATAACGCCATATGTAACCTGATAAGAGTAGAAATCAAGTTAAAAGTTAAGCTAGGCGACGGGCCGACCTACTGCGCCCTGCTGTCCTTCCTTGCCGCCAGCCGAGCTCCCCAAGCGGGCCATCGCCGCCTTTGAAGGCCCACAAGGTCATGCAAGACCGTGAACGTGAAGCCGCGGGGGAGAGCTGGCGCGGAACCAACCTGGTCTTCTGCCACGAGGACGGCTCGATGTACTCATCCCGCGGCCTCAACCACCGTTTCTCCAGGATGACCAAGAAGGCCGGCATCGGCCACTGGCACGCCCACGAGGGCCACGTCACCGAGACGGTCGACCGGCACGTCATCGTCCCCGCGATCAGGGGCGGGCCACGGTGATGGACAGCGTCTTCGACGAAGACGCCTAAGGCCGCCCGACTTAGTCACTTGGTTAGTCACTTTAAGTCGAACTGCCTTTCGAAAACGTGGAGCTAAGGGGATTTGAACCCCTGACCCCCTCGATGTGAACTAGTGGCAGGAAGGTCTATAGCTGTCATCTGAGCTGGTCAGGCTGCTAGAACTGATCATCTGAGGTCGGTGCCGGACGATACGGTTGCTGCATTTTGCTGCTGCACACCGCTAGAGAGTGGTTGACGCTTAAGCGTCAGTGCGGAAACATGTTCCTCTCCCGCATCGTCTCGCCGGGGTCATGGCTGGGGCCGATATAGCACAAGTTGTCGCGCCGGGAAGCGCGACTTCTTCGTGCGCCCTGTTCCGTTCGGGGCGCGGCCGGTCTGGCAGGCCGCGGAGAGTTCGCTTGCCATGCCCTGCGGCAACGCCAGCCGGCCGGGCGGCCACGCTGCGAGCGGTTAGATAGCCGAAATTTTCGGCGTGCAAATCTGCCCGGAACCAATCCGATAACCAAGCCTGCACGTAGTAATGGAGGGCTCGCTTGGCAACTGAGCCTGCCCAACGTTCCACAGCTTCCGAGGATCCGGAAAGAGAGTACTCATGGGTTTGCGAAGACGAGCAGTGCTGGCAGCGGCAGCGGCCCTGGTCGCGGCGCCGTTCGCTGTGACGATGGCGGCCTCGGCCTCTGCCGCGACTACTACTGCGGCGGCCACGGCTGCGCACACGACCATGGCCAGCACCTCCGGCGCCACGGTGATCACCACGGAGCGCACGAAGTTCGGCACGGTCCTGGAGACAGGCACTGGCGGATCGCTGTACAACTTCTCCGGCGACGAGCTCCCGTTCGCCACGACCGGCCCGCAGCTAAACTGCACCGCGCTGAACAAGACGGCGAGCGGCGAGCCGTGCACCACACCATGGGTGCCGCTGACGGCCTCCTCGGTCATCGCCAAGGGCGGTGTTCAGCAGCGGGGTCTCGGCACCGTGACCCGCAACGGCGTCACGCAGGTCACCTACTTCGGCCAGCCGCTGTACACGTTCCTCGCCGACAAGGCGCCGAACGACGTCAACGGCGAGGATGTCTCCGCGTTCAACGGCAACTGGTTCCTTACCAAGACCAACGGCCTGCCCGCGGTGGAGACGCCGACCGTATCGACCGAGATCAGCCCGAACGGGATTGTCCTCTCCTCGGCTACGGCGTCCGGCACCCGGTCGCTGTACATGCTGACCTCCGACAGCCCGCGGACCGCCACCTGCGGCACCGCAGGCGGCTGTGAAGCGCTGTGGCCGCCCCTGCTGACCAGCAGCTTCCACGCGATTGCCGGCACTGGCACAGACCACCACCTGTTCGGCACGGTCCGCCGCAGTGACGGCACCATCCAGGTCACCTACGCGGGCCACCCGCTGTACTTCTTCGCGCTTGACCTTGCTGCTGGCGCTACTGCCGGCGAGACCAACGGCGAGCACATCCTGGACCCGTCCCCGGTGGATGGCGTCTGGTACAACGTCCTGCCGAACGGCAACCCCGATGCCGGCACGGCCAACATCCAGTCTGAGTCGAGCAACGGCACCAACATCCTGGCCGACGCCGGCGCAGTGAACGGTGTTGTCGCCACGCTCTACGCGTTCAGCGCCGACACCACGACGATGAGCAACTGCACCGGGGCGTGCGCCACCGCCTGGCCGCCGGTCCTCACCCAGAGCGCGCCCACCGCGTCGGGGTCGGCCAGCGGATCGCTGCTTGGCGCTATCCCGCGCAGCGACGGGACCTTCCAGGTGACGTACGACGGCCACCCGCTGTACTACTTCGCCCCCCACCTGGACAGCGGTACCGAGGGCGCCGGCGCGACTGCCTTCGGCGGCACCTTCAACACGGTCAACGTGTCCGGAGCGGTCGGCTAGCAGACGCCAGCGGCACTCGCCGGCCCGTGTCCCAGCCTGGGGCACGGGCCAGGCGGGTGAGCACTGTGCTGCACTGGGCCCTTTGAGCCCTTAGCAAAGATCGTGCCTCTTATCAGGCGAACCATCCGGGGGTCAACCCGAAGGAAGCAGACATTCGCGAGCTTGATCCCGTTAAGTTTAGGGACGAACAGGTCGTCGCGTTCTTCATCGACCTCCCCTGGCGAGTGTCGAAAATCCCTGGCAGGGCGTGCCAAGGCCGGGCACGTTTTCCAACAGGATGACACGGAGCTCAAACGCGCGGGCGAAACTAGAGATGCATAGAACCAGTGGCCTGGGGCTACTAAAGGTCCAAGGCGGCGGGCGCGGCGGCGACGGGCAGAACACGGGCGGCGGAGTGGGGTCGCCCGGGTGATGTTCGCCAGCCTGGCCGACGTCGTCCTCCACTACGGGTACGACAAGGGAGTCCTGGCGGTCGTCAGCCGGCGTAGCTAACAAGGCGAGACAAAACGGGGACTACATGAACGAGATGGCCGTGAGCGTCGAGCGCACCGACGCCCGTGAGTGGAGCGACGAGCAGATGGAAGACCTGTTCTCCGATGGCTTCCCTGCGTTCATCACCGCCGACAGGCTGGCGAAGCAATACATCGGCCGGGTGCGCGAATGGTTCCCTGAGTGGAACCTGATCCTGGTCGACGCCCAGCAGAACCCGGCGGCCGCCGGCTGGGGCATCCCGGTCCACTGGGACGGCACCGTGGCCGGCCTGCCCGCCGGCTATACCGACGCCATGATCCGCGCGGTCGGGGACCGCGAAAAGGGGACCGCAATCGACACGCTGGTGATCTGCGGGGCCGTAGTCGCGGGTCGGCTCAAGGGCCGCGGCCTGGCCGGGAAAATGCTTGCGGTCCTGCGCGACGCCGCCCTGGGGGCCGGCCTGACCCGGGTGATCGCACCGGTGCGCCCGACGCTCAAGCAGCAGTATCCGCTGACCCCGATAGAGACCTTCATGACCTGGACCCGCCCGGACGGCACCGCGCTCGACCCGTGGATCCGCACCCACCAGCGGCTGGGCGCATCTATTCTGGCGGCCGCTCCCGCCTCGCAGACCATGACCGGGACCGTCGCCGAATGGGAACAGTGGTCCGGCATCGCACTGCCGTCCAGCGGCGACTACGTCATCCCGAAAGGGCTGAGCGTGCTCCACATCGACCGCGAGGCGGACCTGGGCACCTACGTCGAACCGAACATCTGGATCCGCCACCGCTAAACGGCTGCCTGTCGCCCATTCTTGGGAGTGTCGTGGCCGCGGCATCCGGCCAGTGCCACATCACCGCTGGAGAACTCGACGTCTCGCAAACACGGGCCAGACGTCACGCGATCAGTACCGCACGCCACTGCGAGGCCCACCCTTCAGCCCGTTTTCGCAGCACAGAGTTGGCTCATCTGAGTGCGCTCAACCAGCCGGACGGGTGTAAACAGAAGCGCACGGAATCGGCGTTATAGCGCCAGTTGGCCAGGGTGCTCGTCCAGGATCTGGCAGGTCTGGCGGGCAACTGGGTGGTCGATTTGGACATCGAGAAGTGCTGTTCACGACGTTCTCGCCTTTAATCGGCCCCGATGCCCTGGAGGTGAAGGCCAGCAGGTTCGTGAATGGCGAATATACAAGCGAGTCGGGTCAGACCTGGGGGAACTTGCCGCGTGGATAAATCCGATCGTTCGCGGTTGGATGAATTACTATGGGCGGTTCAACAGGTCGCGGTTGTATCGCCTCCTGCAACGCATTAACACCTACATAGTGCGGTGGGCGCGCAACAAGTATCGGCGGCTGGGTAGCTTCAAGAAGGCCAAACGGTGGTGGACCGGACTCGTCGATCGAGAGCCTGGCCTGTTTGCACACTGGGCCTGGATATCCAAGTTCTGAAAGATCAAATGAGAAGCCGTGTAACGGGAGACTGTTAAGCAGGGTTCTGTGAGAGCCGGGGGGTGAGATTCCCCCGGCTCTCACCCCGGCTAGCCCTCCGGAGGAGCGGCGGCAGCGTCTAGTTGCCGCCGGAACCAGTCCAGGATTATCTCGGCCCGGTCGATCCGGTGGCGCGGTGACCCCGAGCGGGTCAGCTCGTGGTTCTCACCGGGGAAGCGGTACATGACCGGTTCCCGGCCCAGCAGCCGCAGCCCGACGAATAGCTCTTCGGCCTGGCTGATCGGGCAGCGCAGGTCCTCCTCCGAGTGCAGGATCAGCACCGGCGTCGTCATGTCGCGCAGGTAGCTGACAGGGGAGTGCCGCAGGTAGGCGTCAGGATCCTGAAGATGGTCCGGGCCGACGTAACTGCGGATGAACCCGGCGATGTCAGCGCTGTGCTCCATAGTGAGCAGATTGTTACAGGCCCGTTCCGAACAGGCGGCACGGAAGCGCCCGGTGTGGCCGATGGCCCAGGAGGTCATGAACCCGCCGTAGGAGCCACCGAGGATGCCGAGTCGGTCGGGGTCGATCCAGCCGAACCGCTGGCAGGCTGTCTCGATGCAGGCCATCACGTCGGCATAGTCCACGCCGCCCCAGCCCGAGCCGGGGTCCTGCGCGCACTCGGGCCCGCGGATGGCCCGGCCCCACTGCTCGCTGTAGCCGGAGCTGCCCCGCGGGTTGCAGTACACCACCCCGAAGCCGGCCGCGGCCTGCAGCTGGAAGTCGTCGACGAAGCGGTTGCCATACTGCGTGAACGGGCCGCCGTGCACGTTGAGCAGGGTCGGGTACCGGGTGCCGGGGACCGCGTCGGCGGGCGGTATCGCCCAGCATTCCACCTCGCTGCCGTCCGCCGAGCGGGCGGTGAACCGCTGTGGCGTGCCCAGGCCGATGCGCTCGGCGAATGACCGCGTCAAGCTGGTCAGCGGGCTTTCTGGCTCCTCGTCGCCGGCCGCCGGCTGGCCTTGGTCCAGGTGGCGGGCGATCAGCTCGCCGGTCGAGGTCGGCGAGGCGGCCACGAAGGCGAGCGTCCCGCCGGCCCAGTTCCACTCGGCTATCCACCGGTCCCCGCCCGCGACCAGCTCGGGAGCGCCTGCCCCGTCCGCGCTGACCTGGTACAGGTGGACGTTGCCGTGGTCCTCGACGCCGAACAGCAGGCGGCCGCCGATCCAGGCCGGGGCGATGGGAGTGCCGAACGGCATGCAGTTGCGGTCCAGGGCGGCCGTCAGTATCTGCTGCTTGCCGGAGCCGAGGTCGACCACGGCGACCTGGCGGTGCCGGGGGTTCTCCAGCGGTGTCGGGTGGACGTAGCAGGCCAGCTGGTCACCATCCGGCGACCACGCGGGCAGGGACCAGGCGGCGCCCCCGCCGTCGGTGATGCGTTCCGGTTCGCCGCTGCCGTCAGCCGGGACGACCCACAGGTCGACACCCAGGTCGAGGTCCCACGTCTCGTGCCGTCCTGACGCGAACGCGATGGCGCGGGAATCTGGCGACCACACCAGGCCGGCCGCCTCGTAAGGCCCGGGTGTGACCTGCCGGGGCGGCGCCGATCCGTCGGCAGCGACCACGAAAACCCGGCTCGGCCGGTCAACCGTCCAGCCTTCTCCGTTGTGACGGTAGAGCAGCCGGCTGATACGGCGCGCCGGCATGTCCTTGTCGCTGCGCCGGTGATCGCCCTGGCCGTATTGGGCGGGGTCAGCGTCGCGCGCGACGAAGGCCAGCGCGGAGCCGTCCGGTGCCCACGCGAGCTCCGTGAGCGCCCCGTCCAGTTCGCACACGACCAGGCGCTCGCCGCCGGCGGCGACCGGCAGGATACACACGTGCGACCGGCCATCGGCGTCCGTGGCTACGAAGGCGAGCCGGCGCCCGTCCGGCGACCAGCGGGGCAACTGCTCCCGTCCGGGGCCGGTGAACGGCTGCGGCTCGACGCCTGTCCCGCTCGCCGAAACCAGCCAGATTCGGCGGGCATATCGGTTCGCCTCCAGGTCGGGGTCGGCCACGGTGAAGGCGACCATCGTCCCGTCCGGCGAGACCTGCGGGTCGCTCAGCTGGCGGAGGTGCCCGATGTCGCCGGGGACCATGCGGGCGGGGGTGTTCGTCACCTGGGTCATTCCATTCCTCTCCAAAATCTTGATGAAGGCAGCGGCTACTGGCCTTGGGGTCGGCCAAAGAGACACCGCTGGCCAGAATACTGAGGCGGCGCCGGAATGAATGATCTGCGCGCACGCAATGGATGCCGGCGACTCAGTCGAGGCAACCGTAATCGGCGTTATACGGGTGATGCTTGTCAAGCGTCGGTCGGGCTGATGTTGTCGATGAGGCCTTTGAGCAGGTTTGCGCGTTCGTGGTGGCCGTGGTCTTTGGCGTGGTCGCGCTGGCGGATGAGGACGGGCAGGAACTCGGTGCCGGTGCGGAAGTAGGAGCAGGTCTCGCAGGCGGATTCCATGCGGCAGTCGAGCTGGGGCGGTCGGGCGCATAGTCCGTTGGCGAGCATGCGGGCGTGTGCGTCGGGGCGCAGCCGGCTCATGTCGGCGCTCTCGTAGTCGGCGGGCAGCTCGGGCGGCTGGCCGTAGAGCGCGTCGATCTGGGCGCTGACCGCGGCGTACTCGTCGGCGACGACCTTGTTGGCGATCCGTAACGGCACCGTCGGATATCAGAATTCTCTGAATGCCTCGGTCCACGGAGACGCTGCGGGTTTGAGGGGTTCAGGTGCGTTCAGCGTTGGTGGCTGGTGCGCCTCTGGGTTCACGGGTCTTCCGGCGGCGTGTCTGGCCGGCGTGCCCAGAAGAGGGCATGTCCGCTGTCGCCTTCGGGGACGAACTCCTGCGCAGTGACTTCAAGCCCGGCCTCGGTGATCCAGGAACGGTAGGTGGCTGCGTCTGCCTGGCTCCACCACATCGTCGCTGGTCCTTGGAGCCACCGGTCTTCGGTGCCGGTCCAGGCGTCCTGGCCGGCGGTCGCCAGCAGCCAGCCCGACGGGCGCAGCCAGCCGGCGATGCGGTCCAGGAGGCGGGGCTGTTCGCCCAGCGGCATGTGGATAAGGGCGTAGAGGCAGGCGACCGCGTCGAACGAGCCGGGCGGGAAGTCGAGCTGGCTGGCGTCGGCCTGGAGGAAGCTGGCCCCGGGGACGAGACAGCGGGCCCGCTCGATCTGGACCTCGCTGATGTCCACCCCGGTCACATCGTGCCCGGCTGCGGAGAGCGACCTGGCGACGGGCACTCCGCAGCCGCAGCCGAGGTCAAGGACCCGGCCGCTGGCGGGCAGCCGGGCCTTGAGATCGCTGAGCCAGGGGGCGTACCCGTCCTCGCCGGCGTCATCGCTTCGATAGTGATATGACAGGGCGTCGTATCCTCGCCGGACCATGTCGCTGTCGCCGCTTGTACTCACGCGGGCCAGGCTATGACCCGCTTCGATGATCTGCCGACCCGTTTTGCCGCCGCTGCGGCACGGAAGATACCCCTCCGCGAGCCGCCCGGGCACGCATGTGCGTGCTGCCGGTCAGGTTCCGTTCGTCGTCTGGTCGCTGACTGCTGGGTGCGGCGGCGTAGGACATCCAGTCCCCGGCGGAGGCGAGCTGCCACTGGACGGCGACCTGGACGTGGATGCCGAGCATGCGGGCGAGGATCGCGGCGGGGATCTCGGCGGTGCAGCAGGTCGTAGTAAGTACGCCGTTTTACTGTCAAGATCGGGTTGACAGTAAAACGGCGTACTACCAAATTCGGTATATCCCCCTAAGGCTGACCGCCGACCGGATCTGCCTCCTCAGGAGAAGGAGACGTCTCAGCCCTTGCTGCTGTTTGGCCAGGTGCTTCGCGCAGCGGCGAGAGTGCTGCAGTGAGCGCGGCGGCGGCGAAAGCGATGACCGCCCCGATGAGCGTAGGACGATCGCCGATCAGCCCGACAGCCAGGCCGGCGATAAGAGCTCCGAGCGCGGCCATCGTGCGGTTGACCGAGCGTCTGGTGGCGTTCGCCCGGCCGAGAAGCTCGTCCGGCGTGAGTGCCTGCCAGTAGCCCAGCTCGTTGGAGTTCTCGATGCCCGCGGTGAAGCCCTGAAGCGAGAGCGCAACGAACAGAAGGACATCACCGACCGGGGTTGACGGGGCGAGGGTCACCAAGAGCCACACGACCGGGTACGCCACGCGCGCGAGGATGATCACCCTTCCCGATCCGAGCCGGGCACCGCACCATGGTGCGATCGACGCGCCGATCAGGCTGGTGATGCCGAAGAGCGCCAGCAGCAGCCCGTACGTGTATGCGGTGAACCCAAGCGACCGCAGGGCCAGGAGCGAAAGCACGGTCAGCGCGGCTCCGTTGGCCAGGAACCAGACGTGGGTCGATGCCGCCAGCGGGCCTAGCGTGCGATGCCGGTACGTCCAGCGCAGGCCGTCGCCGATCTCGGTGCGGAGACTGCGGGCAGAAACGTCAGGCCGGGGTTCGTCCACCCGGATGCCCGCGTTGAGTGCCGCGTCGATGAGGTAGCTGATCGCGTCGACGGTAATCGCCACCGGGGCTCCCAGCAGACCGACGAGTCCGCCCCCGAACGCTGGTCCGAGGCTCTGAGCGGCGGCGTCGGCCTGGTCGAGCCGCGCATTAGCCGGAACCAGTCTCGCCTGAGGCACCAGGCGAGGAAGCAGCGACTGGGTCGCGGCGAACCCGAAGACGGAAAACGCGCCGAACAGCACCAGGGCGATGACCAGTACCCAGATTTGCAGGACGCCGGCCAGCCACAAGATCGGGATTGCCCCCAGGGACAGAGCGCGCCCGACGCTCGCCCATACGAGTATGGGTTTCCGGCGCCACCGGTCGGTGTACACGCCGGCGATGAGACCGAGCAGCGCGTACGGCAGAAACTGGGCGGCGTTCACAACACCGACCTCAAACGGTGTCGCACTGAGCAACTGGACAACCAGGGCGGGCATCGCAACTGCGGTCACCGCCGTGCCAAAGGAACTGATCGCGGCAGCCATCCAGTAACGGGCGAACGAAGAGCGAGGAGGCGGAGCGGGTGCTTCCCCCATCGACCACTCCTTACGACTCCACGCTCGACAGTAGCCGAGGTTGTTAGGCCGCCGCAGGCCGCCTCTCCGAGCCTGGCGCTTTAGTGCGAGCGCCGATGCGCATGGCGGAAGCCCGGATAACCCTCGGTGTCGTCAGGGCCCGTGAAGGTGACCTCGAAGGAGCGGTAGACCTGGGGATGTGGGCCCTTACGAGTGACCGCAAGTCGATGCCCTCGCTGCTGATGATTAGCCTGCTAGGAACTGATCCCACCGATCCGTCGTCGACGCGAGTGCCTAGCCCCACTTGATGCGTGACACATCGGCTCCGCTTGATGTGCGACAGCCCTAGGTTTCTTTTAGTGCCACGGAGTAGTTTGCCAGCTGGTCAGCGCTGAGGGGCTTGACTGCCGGCGCAGCTCATTCCTGCGTGCGCTGCCATCGGCCGTTCACGAGCCGCCACTGACCGCCATCTTGGCTGTTCAGGGCGACGAGGAGTGATTCCGGCGCGAGGAGCAGCGGGACATCGCCGTTCAGGACGAGTCGTGCGGACGTGACCTGGTCCAGATCGTCGACCGTCCGCTCGAAGCAGCGGATCCCTTCGACTACCAGTCGACATGGAGCAGGCTTCCGCAAGTCATCGCCAGGAGTGACCAGGAGGTCGAAGATCGTCCCTATCCTCACGGGAGCGAACTGGCACCGCCCGGCCACGCTGAGCGGCTGGCGTCCGACTACCTCGTGGACGGAGAACTGAGGTGACGGGTCAAAGCTGCTCCCAGTGGGTGACTGCCGGTCGCCGGCCATCAGCAAGCACTCGTCCGCAGGCGTCCGTCGCGCGCCTTCGTGTGCTGGGCCAGGACCAGGCCGGGGGTGTCTTCCACGGAAGCAGGTTAGCCCGGCTGGTAGTTCGGGCGAACTCGGTTGTGGCGTAACTGGGTAAGGCCGTGGACCGGGTAGGGAGGATCTGGGAAGCGGTCGTTGCAGGCCTCGCAGAGCGTCGGAAGTTCGAGCTGTATTTCGACGTGTGACGATCTGAGATGGAGCCGAGGCCGACCGGGTGTCATGGCGGCGGCGTCCAGCCGGGCCGCTCGACCCGCTGGGCGGCCTGGCGGTCGGCGGGGATGCTGGGCCGGGCGAGGCGCTGTTCGAGGTCGGGAGGTATGAGGAGTAGTCCTTGCTCGACGAGGTGGAGGACGGCGGCGGTGACGAGGCGGCGGGTGTAGCCGTCGGCGGTCTCGCCGTCGGGCGGGGGGTTGACCTGAGCCTCGCCCTCGGCGGCCTGCACGGCGTAGCGGATGAGGACGGCGGCCTGGTCGGGGCTGACCTCGGTCGTGCCCGTGGGTTTGTCCTCGGTCGTGCCCGTGGGTTTGTCTCCGGGGGGCGGCACGTGGCGGTTGCAATCAGGGTTCGGGTGGATGCCCGGCAGGGCGAGCGCCCCGCACGTTCCGCAGAACGTCTCGCTCTTCGGCGAGTACCAGTACTCGGCGCCGCTCGGGCTGACGTACTTCGCTATCTTGCCGTCCTGTTCCAGGTGCAACATCTGAGAAGCTACCTGGCCCATGTAGGTGTCGAGCCGGTCGGTTACCGACTTCTGCACGTGGAATCTCAGGACGGGGCGGTAAGCCTGTTCGATGTACAGCTGTATGGCGTCCCTGACCAGCGCGGGGTGTACCGACATGGGGGTTCCTCTCAGACTCAGGCGGCGCGTATCAGCGGCCGCAGTCAGTGCTGCATTTCGTGGCAGTTTGGTGAGTTTAGTCCGTTATGGCCAGTTGGGGCACGGGAGCACGGAAGCCAGTTCAAGTGCTCACGCACGTCGGGCCCGATCAGCTCGGGGGAGTCCACGACCCGCACACCAGCCCGGGACTTGGGCGGCCCGAACGAGAAACCAGCCTGGTGGTAGTGGAGCTGCCGGGTCACCCTCACGGGCGTTCCTCGATCCACGTTGCGCCGTAGTCGGCTACCAGGACCAGGCCCGCGTCCGGATCAGACCACTCGCCCTGTCGGATCTCGGCTTCCTTCATGGTGAGCCACTGCCCTGCGGGATCGTTCAGGTAGGCGTCTGCGAACTAGTCCGAGGGGGCTGCCTGGGGCATCAGCCAGAGCCAGGCCAGGTACAAGAGCGACGTGCAGCCCAGCGCCCACTGCACGCTGTCTCTGAGCAGTGCTTCCTTGGAGATCACTGGTGTGCCCTGGATGGCGGTCAGCCAGCGCAGGGGGTAACCCTCGGCCAAGGCGCTGCACGCGTCGGATGCGGCGGGCCTGCACCCCGCAATCGTCGTGAAATCCATGCTCCCTAGGCACGCTAGGGTTACCAGCACTCCCGCGAGCAGCCCCCATGGCAACAGCCATGCCGACGGCCGGGGTGGCAGCAGTTGCGACCAGCTTTGCGCCCGGACCTGGATCGGCGTGGGCCTAGTGCGTCCGTAGACGGGCGGGCTGAACAGCAGCGCGAACTGCGCCGCCCAGATGATGACCAGGGCCATGCTGGCCAGATCCCACAGTCGGGCGACGGCGAGAGCAGTCACTGCGTAGGCTGCGCCGCTGCCGATGATGAGGATCATTCGCGACACCCGGCCGCCGCGCGAGACGCGCCATGCCAGGAAAGCGTCGATCAAGAACGACGGCAGCAGATTCTGCGGGCTTGCACTATGCGACAGCCAGCTCCAGCTGAGACCGATCGCGTCGAGCAGCAAGAAAACCAGGAGAATCTCGTTAGCACCCGGTCGCCGCCACCGTGCCACGTCAACCTCCTGGGCAATGTCAGCATCGCTGACGCCACAAACTACATAAGTGTCCCGTACTGCGCAATAAGTGGCGCTCGGCCACGTTCGGCTCCCCGAAGCATTGCCCGGGGTGTCGCGCATCAAGTGAGGCCACGATGTCGCGCATCAAGCGGAGCCCGACAGGGAGCAACCGGTGGGCCTGATGCTCTTATTGTCTGTCAAGCGGTACGCGGGCTCATGGATCGCGTTCCTGACTGAGGTCTCCCAGTGTCCTAGCTGGCCGCCGGCCACTGGAAGGGCGGGAGTTTCCAGGCCACGCCGGCGGCCTGGAGCACCCTAGTCGCCAAGGAACGGCCCGAGCCGTACTTGCCCAGGCCGTGGTCCTTGCCGCTCACTGTCAGGTCGGTAAATTCGCAGCCGTTCAGGCTCAGGACCGCGGTCGCCAGCGCCGGGCCGCCAGGGTCAGCGCGGAAAACAAGGTTGAGGGCCTTGCCGTCGTCGGCCGGGCAGGCGATCGGGCCCGGTGGCGCCGGTGGCTGGCCCGCGATCAGTCCGGCGACCTTGCGGACCTTCGCTGAGCTGGTCACCGTGACCGGCGCGGGTGGTTTCCGACCGTCGGCGTTTCCGCCGTAGTTCAGGATGAGCGTGACCGTCTGGGCGGCTGCCGGGATCGCCACGTGAGCGACGTCCGGCGCCGAGGACGACGCCGAAGAGCAGGCGGCGAGACCGAAGGCCGCAGCAACCGCCCCCGTAAGCAGCAGCAGTGGTCGTCCCGCATTACGAGTCACGCCCCTTAGACGCCCAAGCGTCCCGACTGGTTCCGTGCCAGGTCATTGGCGGACGAGTGTGACGCCTCACCCGCCGCAGGACAAACGGGGTGAGTAAACACTGACGCTCTTATTGCTTGTCAACCTCACTGGCTAGAGTAGTGAGGATTCGGGCCACGCCGTGGTGGATGGGAGACCTTGCCATCGAAGGGGTCAGGGCGCTGAATCGCAATGACCGGAGGGAGGCTCGGGCCCGCCGGGGGCTAGAGGCCTGGGCCGTGTTTCCCGCCGGCCGTCGGCCCCGGCCGCTGATCCTGCTCAGTTCGGCCGTGCAGCCGGGCGGCTTCCCCGACGCCCAGAAAAAGATGGCCTTCCTGCAGGGTTCGATCGAGGCCCCGCCCGACTTCCCGGCCCAGCTCCTGCAGGCGCTGCGAGGCCACCCGCGCCCCTGGGAAGGCTCCCCGCTCCTGCTGACAAGCGCCACCCTTGGGGAGAGGGAGTTCGCCACCGACCGAGGACGGAAGAGACTGCCCGCCTGGTGCGTCTGGGCCCAGGACGTGCCCGAGCCCGTCTGGGTCCTCGACCCGGCCGCCAGCAGCCAGTCCTGGCAGCCGCCCGGCCAGGAGTCCAGCGCCTGGCACCGTCAGGAGGCCGTGCTCGGGACTGACGGCCGCACGTTGACACTGAGCTTCACGGGCAGCCCGGAGAGGTACACCAGCTATCCCCGGGGCCCGGGTCCTGGAATCGGGCAACGCCATTCGATCAGCAAAGAGCTTGTCACCGGCCCGCGTCAAGCAGTCGGCCGGACCCGGCATTGAGGCGACTTTCCAGCCACCCACTCGGCAACCGGGTGATGCTCGACGGCACCGACTCGGCGACGCCAGGGACGTCGACGGGACCGTTGCGGACCGTCAACTCGCTAGCCGCAGAGCCGAAAAGCCCACGACACCATCCCTGACGCTCTTATTTCAAGCGACCTGGGTAGCCACCCCGGTGGATGAACGATCTCAGTCCGCCGTGACGTAGTCGTACTCGTCAACGTCCAGCCGTGCGCCAGTCTGCCCGAGGATGGCTACCCAGGGTTCATCGAGCCAGAATCCAAGGTCCGCTTCCTCATCGGCCGGGGAGAACTCCGGGACGACTTGAAGGACCGCGGTCGGTTCTCCCTGGCACAGCTCGGCGATCCGGTCGCTGACGGGCGCTACGAGTTCGCGTAGCGCCTCAAGGTGCTGCCAAAGCGGGGCGCCTCGTTCCAAGCCGCTGTCGATCTTCCACGCGTTCGCCTCGGGCACGGGCGGATCCAGCTGCTTGCTCGCCTTCCTCACTACGGAAGATGGCTGCCTGCCTATACGGACGGCTAGCGCGTCCGGAGTCAGCTCGTCACTAACAACAGCGAAGTAGGCCCGAGTCTGGACTTTCATGATCTCCCGACGTCAGCAGCTCTGCCGTCAAGAATACATTGACGGCAGATGGTTAGCTGTGGCGGAGCTCCAATGTGGGCTATTCCTGCGGCACTGGCGTAGCTGACGCCAGGTGCAAAGCGGCCGCGCGGAGGGCAAGCAGGAGCGGAAGAGAACCTGTGTCTCGGACTTCTTCAGGAAGGCTGGGAGCACTCAGCAGATCGACGCCGTCGGCCAGCTCGTGTCCGAGCCTCGGGATGTCCATCTCAAGTGTGGAGGTGCCGGCGGTGTAGAGACGCTCAGCCGAGGAGACGCGACGTCCCCCTTCAATGTCTTTGGCGGTGATTGAGAGTTCGGTAATACCAAAGAACTCAGGCCTCGCGCCACGGTCCAGCCACCGCGCGAAACCAATGACTTTAGTTTTACGAATTTCTTTCTGGCGAATCCCGGCTTCTTCGCGCAGTTCACGCTCCATGCCACGCCGCACGATGTCCTGGAGGATCTCCTCGCGTGGACCGAGATCGCGGGGATCAAGCGAACCACTGCCGGAAGGCGCCAGCAACCCGCCACTGGCAACATTTTTTTCAGTCTGGCGGGTCAAAACAAGAGCGTTATCGGTCGTAATCGCAACAGTGGAGATACCAATACCGTCGGCAAGGTCACTCTCGGCCAGCGTGCGAAGCTCACCATTGGCATTCTTAAGGAGCTCGCGTCGAGGGTCGAACCCCGGCTCGCCGCTACGATGCGTGATCTTAAAAGCGCACATCTCATTCGAGCACTGCGCGTCGAAGAACTGGGCAATATGCAATCGGATCGCCGGGCGAGTGCCCGATCCATTTGGTAGCGGATCACCCCTCATTCCGATGAGCTTTCCGTTGAAGACAGTCCGGCCTGCATTGACCTTCGGGAGCACATAATGCGCACTGACCCTGAGGGACTTGGGCAGGTGATAGGGCTCCTCATCCAACCGGGCGGGCATCTCCTGGGTCGCGACAGCCTGATCGATGGCGTCGCTGACGAGTGCGGTGCCCCGTCGCTCGCCCGGTACGAACAAGTAGACCGGGTCCGGGTATGCGCTCGGCGGCTTGATATCAGCAGTCGGAAACGGTGAGGCGAACCTACTGAACTCGTAGTCACTCCACCGTCGGCGCAACTCGCGGGCGTCGCGCACGAAGACCCCCAACCCGAGAACAAAAGCGATGACGCCCAACACGATACCCACAGTGCTGGGCAGGATGGTGACAGCCTCAAGCAGCACACCAGTAACCGAAAGCAAAAAAGGCCACTCATTTTTCATCTGAAAAACGGAGTAATCGTATCGAGAACGAAACTTTTGCACCTGTCGGCGCATGCCTTCCTCCTGTCAAGCCGCCCACTGGGCCTTACCTCTGCATAGCATGACATCGGCCAGGATGCCCCGAATTTTTTGACCTTGCTGCCACTAGTTCGCATGGAGGGGATCGCCCGTTGGACACGCCCAGACGTGCCCGCTGCATGCCCGTAGGGGCGGGGAATCCCGGTGAATAGCGGCCAGTCACGGCTATCGTGCAAGCCACCCGGTGCCGCCCTGATTGCCAACTTCCTAGACCCCGATCGTCTCCCTGTTCTGGAGCGGTGGTCGCGCAAGCGCGCGCACACGCAGCGCCGTCTGTGCGTGCTGTATGTCGCCCCGGTCATCGACGAGGTGGTCTGCCAGGACATTCAAGACGGCGCACATGCAGAGGATCGTCAACGCCGCGCCGACAGCCGGGGAAGGCGACCGAGTCCAGCGGATGATCTCAGCGCTCGTTACCGCTGGGATTGACGCTGGCTACCTGGTGAACTGAGCCGCCCTCGATGCCAGCGCCGACTTATGCCGGTAGGCGCGCTAGACGAGGACGTAGACAACCATCCCAAACAACGCCACAAAGAAGCCGCCAGACGATCCCAGCCCCACGATCCAACGGAGGTGATGCCACACCAGTGCAGGCATACACAGTCGAGCAAGTCGCCAAAATGCTCAACATCAGCCGCGACAAGGTCTACTACCTACTCCGCAAGTCCCGCCGCATCACCGACGCCCACTTACCTCGCTGACGGCCCGGCCGAAACCGAAGGACGCACTGGTGACTGTCCAGATGCGCACTTCGGCTCCGGGGTTCTCGGTCAGCCGCCATCGACGGCGTCGGCTGTAGTCGGCGCTCATGAGCTGATCAGTGCCGCCCCGAGTTTGTCCGCGAGCGCTGCCTGTACCTGGCGTGGCATTTGGCTGCCGTGCGCGACTAGCCTGCTGAGCGCCGACAGGTGGAGGATGGATGGCCAGGTCCGGCTCGCGGCGGATACCTGTCCGGGCTGTCGCCACCGGTACCCGCCGCGTCGGCCGTCGGGGAGCCGGCCGCCAGGGCCGTCAGGCCGGGCGGGCGGCGGGGATCCACACTTGCATCGCCCCGGGCCCCCGGTTGTCCCACTGGAAGTACGGGATGGCGGTAGCGGTTACGGCCTGCTGGCCTGCGCCGCGAGGCGTCGCGGCCGGGGCCGGGGCCGGGCAGGCCGACCAGGCCGCATCGGCAGCTTCCTGCCGGAGATGCCTGGCGGGCACCGTGATCTGGACGGTGCCGCCGACGCCGGGGAGGGTGGCAGCGTGCTCGGCCAGGGGGGCGCCGGGGACGGCCGCGAGCTCGTCGAGGGGGACGGGCTGGTCTGCCTGCTCGAAGCAGTACACGAGCGGGCCGCGCTCGATCGCGACGCAGCCGCGCACCGCGTCGACCCGGGGATCGGGGTACGTCCACCGGGGCGTCATGTCCAGGCGCAGGCGCACCTCGTCGCCGACCCTCCACGCCCGGCGGAGGCGGAGGTAGGACTCAGGCGCAGCGCTGACCTGCTCCGACGAGCCGTTGACGACGAGGCCTGCGGTGGCGCTCCAGGCGGGGATGCGCAGCGCTATCTCCCGTTCGTCACCGGGCGCGCTGGCAACACGGATGGTGACCAGACCATCCCAGGGGTAGTCGGTGGTGACCTCGAGCGCCAGGTCCGCGCCGACGACGGTGGCGGAGGTGTACTGGTGGAGGTAGAGGGTGTCGCCCGTTTCCGCGGCCAGGTAGTGCTGGAGGGAGGCCAGCAGGCGCATGATGTTGGGAGGGCAGCAGGCGCACTTGAACCATTCGCGGCGCCGGCCCGGGTCGTCTCTCTCGTAGTGGTCCGCGCGGCGCTGCAGGGGGTTGACGTAGAAGAAGCGGTCGCCGTCGGTGGCGACCGCGGCGGCGAAGGCGTTGTACAGGACCCGTTCCATATGGTCGGCGTACCGGGGGTCGCCGGTGGCGAGCAGGAGTCGCCAGCTCCACTGGAAGGCGGCGATCGCGGCGCACGTCTCGTTGTACGCGCGGTCAGGGGGCAGCTCAAAGCGGTCGCCGAACGCCTCGTCGCTGTGCCGGGAGCCATTGCCGCCGGTCAGGTACGTTTTCGCCGTGGCCATGTCGGCCCAGCGGCGCTCAGAGGAGCCGAGCAGTTCCGCGTCGCCGGTCTCGACGGCCACGTCCGTGACGCCCGCCTCCAGGTACAGGGCGCGGACGGCATGGCCGACCTCGGTGGTCTCGTGGCGGACCGGCACGTGGTCCTGCAGGTAGCGGTGGCCGAAGCCCGAGTCGCCGGCCAGCCCGTGGCCTCGCTGGTCGACGAACTGGGCGGCCAGGTCGCGGTAGGCCTCGGTGCCGGTCTCGCGGTACAGCTCGACCAGCGCCGTCTCGATGATGGGATGGCCGTCCAGGCCCCTGCGCTGGCCGGCGAACTCCCTGACCAGGTGGTCGGCCAGCCTGACGGCGATGTCCAGCGCGGAGGCGTCGCCCGAGCCGCGCGCCAGGGCGACCGCAGCCTGGATGAGATGCCCGGCGCAGTACATCTCGTGGCTTGAGGCGAGGGCGTGATAGCGGGGCTCGCCGCTCACCTGGATGTAGGAGTTGAGGTAGCCGTCGTCCTGCTGGACGCGCGCGAGCAGTTGGATGACGTCCGCGGCGAAGTCGTTGAACTCCCCGGTGTCGGCGGACTCGCGCGCCCAGCCGATGGCCTCCAGCGTCTTGTAGATGTCGGAGTCCATGAAGACGGGCCCGTGGTAGCCGAGGTCGGCGGGCGCGACGACCGAGTCATATCCCCGCCCTCTCTCACGGACAGCGACCGTAGCCGGACCTTGGGTAGCCAGGCGGAGGTTGTCGAGGTTGCCCGCCACCGTCAGCTGGCGCAGCGCGAGCGGCATGCTGGCCCGCACGTTGCGGCGCTGCCAGGCGTCCAGCAGCCCGCCGGCCAGGCGGGCGCCGGGTGCCGAGAGCGGACGCTGCGCCACCGCCGCCGCGCCGGAGGGGACGACCGGGCCGATGCTGGAGGCGGTACGAGGACCGGGGCCGGGCGCGCTGCCCGGCGCGGCCAGGGCAGTGGAGCCGTCGGCAGCGGGCGAGGTGGTTTTCATCAGTCCATCTGACGTGCTCAGGGTGACCGCCTTCAGGAGGAATAGGTTTTCCTTGGTAGCTTGAACCCGTACGCTAGAGTCTCCGCCCAGGTACGTCAACTGTTGTCCTGCGCGGCAAGATGGACCTGGGAGGCGGAAAACGAGCAGCGAGAAATCGGCGGCACCGCCCCCCGGGGCCGCCGAAGGGCGCCGCGCGCTGGGCGCCCGGAGGGTCACCATCAGGGACGTCGCGGAGTCGGCCGGGGTATCGATCAGCACCGCGTCCAAGGCGCTGAACGGGCAGGGCAAGCTGCGCGCCGAGACCAGGGAGCGGGTCGTGAGCGCGGCCGAGCGGCTCGGCTTCTCACCGAACACCCTCGCGCAGGCGCTGCTGGCCGGGCGCTCCTTCACGGTGGGGCTGATCACCTCTGACAGCTTCGGCCGGTTCAGCATCCCGGTCATGCTCGGCGCGGAAGACGCCCTGGGAACCGGCCAGGTCTCGGTGTTCATGTGCGACACGCGCGATGACCCGGACCGTGAGCGGCGGTACCTGGAGATGCTCCGGGCGCGCCAGGTGGACGGGCTGATCGTGACCGGCCGCCGGATCGAACCGCGACCGTCGGTGCAGGAGCTGCGCGGCATCCCCGTGGTCTACGCGATGACCCGTCCGGAGGGGGGCGGCGCGGCTGCCGTCCTGCCCGACGACGAGGCCGGGGGCCGTGCCGCGGCGGAGCACCTGCTGGCCCTCGGCCGGCGACGGATCGCCCATGTCGCAGGCCCCGAGCGGTTCCTCGCTGCCCGGCTGCGGGCGCGGGGCTTCGCCGCGGCGCTCGCCGCGGCGAGCGCCGCGCCGTGCGGCGAGGTCAGGTTCGGCGAGTGGGCCGAGCCCTGGGGGCGGGAAGCGGCCGGGCTGCTGCTCGCTGACCGGCCTGACGCGATCTTCTGCGGCAGCGACCAGATCGCGCGCGGCGTCACCGAGACGCTGCGGGCCGTCGGCCGCCGAGTCCCCGACGATGTCGCGCTGGTCGGCTACGACAACTGGCCGCCCATGGCCACAGGCGCCCTACCGCCGCTGACCAGCGTCGATCCGTGCCTGGAGGAGGTCGGCCGGGAGGCCGCCACCCTGCTGCTTGCCGCGATCGGCGGCGAGCGCTCGCATGACGTGCAGCAGGTCCGGCCCCGGCTCGCGGTCCGCGAGTCGACCGGCGGCTAGGGCCGACGGGCGGCTAGGGCCGGCCGGGGCCAGGACACAGCTTCGCGGAAGCTTCCCGCGGGGTCTTGACGGCGGGGCCAACCGTTCCTACGTTTCTCTAGGAAAAGGATTTCCTTCATCGGGAGGCTGACCTCTGTGGTCCTACCGGTCACTCGTGTAGCGACGAGTATTCCAGTCACCTCGTAACGAGAATAGGCAATAGCAATGAAGCTCCTGACTAGACACGTACTCTCTGGGACGGCGGTCGCCTTGATGCTCGCCTCCGTCGTGGCGTGCTCGTCCTCCGGTTCTTCCCCCTCACCCTCCTCCGCCGGCTCGTCGTCATTCGGCGTGAACGCGACCGGCACAGTTGACTTCTGGGCGCGCACCGTGTCCAAATCCCTCGCCCAGAAGCTGGTCAGCGAGTTCAACGCTACGCACAAGAACCTGCAGGTCAAGCTCACGCTAACGTCGATCAACGACGACGTGACGTCGCTCGCGACCTCGATCAGGGCCGGCGACCCGCCGGACGTGGTCGGGCTCAACGACGTCGACATGCCGACGTTCACTCGCAACGGGTCCTTCCTGGACCTGACCTCGGCGATCAACAAGCTGTCCTACAAGTCCACCCTGTCTCCCGGGCACCTGGGCCTGGCAACTTACCAGGGCAAGGAGTACGGCGTCCCGTACTGGGCCGACCTGTCGGTGCTCTGGTACAACAAGACGCTGTTCGAGAAGGCTGGGCTCGACCCGAACAAGCCGCCGACCACGTACGCGCAGATCCTGTCCGACGCGCAGGCGATCAACAAGCTCGGCGGCGGCGTCAAGGGCTTCACGTTCGCCGGGGACTGTCAGGGCTGCCTCGGCTTCACCGTCCAGCCGGGGATCTGGGCTGACGGCAGCCACCTGACCAACGGCGCCATCGGCAGTCAGACCGCCAACGTCGCCGGCAACGCCGCGCTGGAGAAGGCGCTGACGCTGTACCGGCAGCTGTGGACGCAGCACCTGGTTCCGGACAACGACCGCACCGACAACGGCACCACCTGGGGCCAGGACTTCGCGACCGGGAAGATCGGCATGATGCCCGGCGGCTACGGCCAGGTCACCGGCCTGGTCAAGCCGAGCCAGCTCGGCTCGGAGTTCCTGGACACCCCGCTGCCCGGCAGCGACGGCGGCTACAGCACCTTCGACGGCGGCGACGACTTCGCGATCCCGACCGCCGCCAAGAACTCGTCGGGCGCCTGGGAGTTCATCCAGTGGGTGCTGCAGCCGAAGCAGCAGGACCAGTACCCGGACCTCGGCTCGACGCCGGTCCGCACTGACGTGCTGACCCCCGCCTTCTCCACCGCCCACCCTCAGGACGCGGTGGCGCTGAAGGCCCTGGCCAAGGGCTACGCGCCGGTCACGCTGGTCTACGACCAGACGTTCAACCAGGCCAGCGGCGCCGTGGTTCCAGATGTTCAGCACGGCCGTGTACGACGGGAACACGACCCAGCGCGCTGCAGCAGGGCCAGTCGGGACTGACCACGCTCCTGCAGCAGGCATCCTCGTGACCAGTCTCGGCAAGGTGCTCGCCCGCCCGCGGACGCGCTCGCGGTCCGCGGGCGGGCCGGCGCCCGTCGGCGCCTGGCGCGGCGGCCTGTCGGCGCGGCGGTCACAGACCGGCGATGCTGCTGGTCACTGCCCGCGGTCGCGATGGTCGCGCTCTTCGTGCTGTTCCCGCTCGGCTTCGCGGTCTACATCTCGCTGACCAACTGGCCGCTGATCGGCTCGTACCACTTCGTCGGCGCCCAGAACTATGAGCCGCTCGATCCACGACCCGCAGTTCATCCACTCGGTGCTGTTCACCCTGCTCTACACGGCGATCGTCACCGGGCCGATCTTCCTCGTCGGCTACGGGATGGCCGTGCTCGTGCGGGCCGGGCGGTTCGGCTCGGTGTTCTTCCGCACCGCCTTCTTCCTGCCGTTCATCGTCGGCCTGGCCACCGAGTCGTTCATGGTCGCTGCTCGAGCTCCAGCCCGACTCCGGTGCGGTCGACTACGTCCTGGCCAAGATCGGCCTGGCCCACGCCACCACCGCCTGGACGGTCAATTACGGCCTGGCGCTCACCGCCATCTGCGTGTTCGTCACCTGGTTCGCGTCCGGGCTCACCATGATGCTGCTGATGGCCGGCATGCAGGGCATCCCGACGGAGCTGTACGAGGCGGCCGAGGTGGACGGGGCGTCCTGGTGGCAGAAGGAGCTGGCGGGTCACGCTGCCGCTGCTGCGCCGGAACATCGCGCTCGCCCTGATCATCTCGGTGATCGGCTCGTTCCTCGCGTTCAACCAGTTCTACATCCTCACCGAGGGCGGCCCGGGCACGTCCACCCAGCCGGTCGTGCATGTGGATCTACGAGGAGGCGTTCGTGCAGTACCACCTGGGCTACGCGACCGCCGGCGCGATCGCGCTGGTCCTGGTCATCGGGATCATCAGCGCCGCCCAGTTCTACCTGCTCCGCGACGGTGACAGCCAGCGGGCCAGCGATGACCGCCGCCACGCGCGCGTCTACGCGCCCCGCGCGGCGGTCCACCGACGTCGACGGGACAAGCGGCCGGGGCCGCGCTGGGTTCGCGCTTCTACCTGTACCGCCGGCACCTCGCCGCCCTGGTCTTCGTGGTGCCCGTTCGCCTGGGCGATGCTCCGCTCGTTCCTTCCGGCGGACCTGGTCACCCAGGCCCCGTCGGGCGCGGACTTCACCCACCTGACGACGGCCAACTATTCGGGCCTGATCAAGGCCAACGACATCTTGCGCTACGTCGGCAACAGCCTGCTCGTGGCCGTCGTCACCGGGCTGCTGACCGCGGTGATCGCGACGCTGGCCGGATACGGGTTCGCCCGCTTCCGGTTCCGCGGCTCGGGCGTGGTGTTCGCGCTGGTGCTGGTCACGATGATGATCCCGTTCCAGGCGCTGCTGACCCCGCTGTTCCTCGAGCTGCACTTCCTCGGCCTGACCAACAACCTGATCGGCCTCGCGCTGTTCTACACGACGTTCAACCTGCCGTTCGGCGTGTTCGTGATGCGCAACACCTTCCTGCAGATCCCGTGGGAGCTGTCGGAGGCCGCGTCGGTCGACGGCGCCTCGGCGACCAGGACGCTGCTGTTCGTGCTGCGGCCGCTGATCGTGCCCGGCATCGCGACCGCCGTGCTGTACGCGTTCCTGTTCTCCTGGACCGAGTTCGTCGGCGCGCTGACGTTCATCACCTCAAGCAACCTGTACACGCTGCCGCTCGCGCTGCTGAACCTGGAGTACGGCAGCGTCGGGCAGGTGAACTTCGGCTACCTGGAAGCGGGCGCCGTGATCGCGATGATCCCGTGCATCCTGCTGTACGTCGGCCTGCAGCGTTTCTACATCCGGGGACTGGACTCCGGTGTCGTCAAGGGCTAGCCTCGCGCCCGCGCCGCAGCACCGCGGCGGGGCCCGACCGCACCCCCGGCAGGGCACCGGGCCCAGCCCTGGCGGGCCGATGACCAGCGCGGTCGCGGTGCTTACGGAGGCTGCCCGCCCGCCGACATCCACGATGTCGCGCAGCTTGCGGGCGTGTCCAGCCAGACGGTTTCCCGCGTGCTGAACGGGCACCCGAACGTGCGCGCGTCCACCCGGGCCTGGTGCTGGCTGTGATGGGAGAGCTGAGCTTCCGCCCGAGCAGGACGGTGCCGCAGGCCGCGGCCGGGCCGGCCCTGCCCCCGGAGTCCGTCGGCCCACGGCTGGTCATCAGGAAATCAGTCGCGGTGCCGGCACCGTCGACGGCCGCGGGCACGGCGCACGGCGGGCCACAACCGGATGCGAGCGGAAGGAGAAACGATGAGCCGTGACCGGTACGCCGTCGGCGTGGACTTCGGGACGCTGTCGGGCAGGGCGCTGGTGGTGCGCGTCTCCGACGGCGCGGAAGCCGGCTCGGCGACCTGGGAGTACCCGCACGGGGTGCTCGACCGGACGCTGCCTGGCGGCGCGGAACTGCCCCCGGACTGGGCGCTGCAGGTGCCGTCCGACTACGTGGGGGTGCTGCGCAACGCCGTCCCGGCCGCGCTGCGCGCCTCGGGCGCGGACCCGGCAGACGTCATCGGCATCGGATGCGACTTCACCGCGTGCACGGTGCTCCCGGTGCTGGCCGACGGGACGCCGCTGTGCGAGCTGCCCGGCTACCAGAACCGCCCGCACGCCTACGTGAAGCTGTGGCGGCACCACGCCGCGCAGCCGTACGCCGACCGGATCAACGCGCTCGCCGCGGAGCGGGACGAGGCCTGGATGCCCCGCTACGGGGGAGCGATCTCGTCGGAGTGGGAGTTCGCCAAGGGACTGCAGCTGCTCGAGGAAGACCCCGAGATCTACCGGCGCACGGACCTGTGGGTGGAGGCAGCCGACTGGATCGTGTGGCAGCTGACCGGGCGTTACGTCCGCAATGCCTGCACCGCCGGGTACAAGGGGATCTACCAGGACGGCCGCTACCCGGACGCGGCCTACCTGGCCGCGCTCAACCCGCTGTTCGCGACGTTCGCCGCCACCAAGCTGGCAGGCCCGATCGCCCAGCTGGGCGCCGCCGGGGGGACGCTGACCGCCGAGGCCGCTGCGTGGACCGGCCTGCGCGAGGGCATCCCGGTCGCGGTCGGCAACGTGGACGCGCACGTGACCGCGCCGGCCGCGCAGGCCGTCGAGCCCGGGCAGATGCTCGCGATCATGGGCACGTCGACCTGCCACGTGATGAACGCGGAGAAACTCGCCGTGGTGCCCGGCATGTGCGGGGTCGTCGACGGCGGAATCGTCCGCGGGCTGTACGGGTACGAGGCAGGCCAGTCCGGCGTCGGCGACATCTTCGCCTGGTTCGCCGCCGGTCTCGTCCCCGGGCAATACAAAGCGGATGCGGAACGTCTGGGGATTACCCTTCACGAGCATCTCACTGCCCTGGCCGCCCGCCAGCCGCCGGGCGGGCACGGCCTGGTCGCGCTGGACTGGGAGTCGGGGAACCGGTCGGTCCTCGTCGACCATGAGCTGTCCGGCCTGGTCGTCGGCCTGACGCTGGCGACTCGCCCGGAAGAGGTCTACCGGGCGCTCATCGAGGCGACCGCCTTCGGCACCCGCACCATCGTGGAGACGTTCGGCGCCAGCGGCGTGCCCGTCACCGAGTTCGTCGCCGCCGGCGGCCTGCTGAAGAACGAGTTCCTGATGCAGACCTACGCGGACGTGCTGCGGATGCCCGTCGCGACCTGCGCGAGCGCCCAGGCGCCCGCGCTCGGATCGGCGATCCACGCCGCCGTCGCGGCCGGGGCCTACCCCGACGTACGGACAGCGGGCACGAAGATGGGCGCCCGGGGCTCCCGCACCTACCTGCCCGACCAGGCAGCCGCCGACGTTTACGACCGGCTGTACCGCGAGTACTCGGAGCTGCACGGCTACTTCGGCCGCGGCAGCGGCATGATGCACCGGCTGCGCGCCCTGCGAAAGGAAACCCTGAAATGAGCGCTGACATCGGCCGGGCACGCGCCAGCGTGGCCCGGCTGCACGCCGAGCCGGTGCCGCACGTCGGCGGCGGCGTGCGCACGCACTCCACGTACGCGAACGCGTGGGCGGCCAGGGGAGGCCGATCCCGTGCGCGATCACCGCGATGGCCGACGGGCAGCGGGCAGGACAGGGGGCAGCCCGATGAGCCCCGCATCCGGCCTCCCTGGCGACCTGGAGGTCTGGTTCCTCACCGGAAGCCAGCACCTGTACGGACCGGAAACGCTCCGCCAGGTGGCGGCCCAGTCCAGTCAGATCGCGGCGACCCTGCACGCCGCCGCGGACATCCCGGTGCGTATCGTCTGGAAGCCGGTGCTCACCGACCCGGAGTCGATCCGCCGGGTCATCCTTGAGGCCGGCGCTGACAACGCGGTGATCGGCCTGATCGCGTGGATGCACACCTTCAGCCCGGCAAAGATGTGGATCGCCGGCCTGAACGCACTCGGCAAGCCGCTGCTGCACCTGCACACGCAGGCCAACGTGGAGCTGCCGTGGGCGGACATCGACTTCCACTTCATGAACCTGAACCAGGCGGCGCACGGCGACCGCGAGTTCGGCTACATCCTCAGCCGACTCGGGGTGCGGCACAAGACCGTCGTCGGCCATGTCTCCGATCCGCGGGTCACCGCCGCGGTGGGCACGTGGGCCAGGGCGGCCGCTGGGTGGGCGGGGACCCGTTCGCTGAAGCTGGCCAGGTTCGGCGACAACATGCGGTACGTCGCGGTGACCGAGGGTGACAAGACGGAGGCGGAAGCCGTTTTCGGTGTGCAGGTCAACACCTGGGGCGTCGGCGACCTGGTGGCAGCCGTGGACGCGGCCGGCGACGCCGAGGTGGACGAGCTCGTCGCCGAGTACGAGGACCGCTATGACGTCGCGCCGGAGCTGCGGGTCGGCGGGGAGCGGCACAAATCACTGCGGGAAGGCGCGGCGATCGAGCTTGGCCTGCGGTCGTTCCTCGAATCGGGCGGGTTCGGCGCGTTCACCACCAGCTTCGAGGACCTGGGAGGGCTGCGCCAGCTGCCGGGTCTCGCGGTGCAGCGACTGATGGCCGACGGCTACGGGTTTGGCGCCGAGGGCGACTGGAAGACCGCCATCCTGGTGCGCGCCGCCAAGGTGATGGGGGCCGGGCTGCCGGGCGGCGCGTCGCTGATGGAGGACTACACCTACGACCTGTCACCAGGCGACGAGCGCATCCTCGGCGCGCACATGCTCGAGGTCTGCCCCACCCTCACCACTGCCCGGCCACGCCTGGAGATCCACCCGCTGGCGATCGGCGGCCGCGACGACCCGGTGCGCCTGGTCTTCGCCGCCGACCCGGGGCCCGGGGTGGTCGCCGCGCTGACCGACGTGCGGGACAGGTTCCGCATCGTCGCGAACGCCGTCGAGGTCGTCGCCCCGTCCGCGCCGCTGCCGAGGCTGCCGGTCGGCCGGGCCGTGTGGAAGCCCGCCCCGGACTTCCGCACCTCGGCGACGGCGTGGCTGATGGCGGGCGCCGCTCACCACACCGTGATGTCCACGGCGGTCGGCATCGAGGCGTTCGAGGACTACGCCAGGATGGCGGGCACCGAACTGGTCGTCATCGACGAGACCGCGGACACCAGGGCGCTAGAGAACCAGATCCGCTCTAACGCCGCCTATTACCGCCTTGCGCGCGGGCTCTGACGGCTTTCCACCACAGGCACGAAAGGGAGCGGTGAAAGTGGCGCGCATCGTCCTCGACCACGTGGAAAGGTGTACGCCGGCGGCGTGCCTGCTGCACGCAATCGGCGGCTAGTCCCGCGCGACGCCGCTCGACTCGCGGATCACGAGGTGGCAGGGCAGCAGCTCCAGCCCGTGCGGCGGGTTGGACTCGATGGCGGCGAGCAGTCGGCGGGCCGCCACCCGGCCGAGTTCCTCCAGCCCCATGTCGACGGTCGTGAGCGGCGGCCGCGATGTCGTCGCGAAGACGTCCCAGTTGTCGTAACCGACCAGCGCGATGTCGTCCGGTATCCGCCGCCCTGACTCTCGCAGCGCGTCGGCCACGCCGCGCGCGATCTGGTCGCTGCCGCAGAAGATCGCGTCCGTGGCCGGGTCGGCGCGCAGCACCGCGTGCGCGGCCTGGCGGCCCCACGCCTCGGTCCATTCACCGAACATGACCTGGCCCGTCGCCATCTGCAGCCCCGCCTCGGAAATGGCTTTCTGCGCCCCCGCCGCCCGCTGCCGCGCCGACAGGAACCGGTCCGGCCCCGTGATGTGCGCGATCCTCGAGCGCCCGCCGGTGATCAGGTGCCGGACCGCGAGCTCCCCGCCCTGCTGGTCATCGGGGATCAGGCACAGGCTGTCGGAATCCTCGGCCTGCGTCATCACGTACACCACCGGCACGGGCAGGTCCGGCGCGATCGGCGGCCGCGGGTCGGTGCGCCGGCCGGTGACGATGATCCCGTCCACCTTGCGTGACAGGAGCGTCCGGACATAGTGCTGCTCGCGGATGGGATCCCCGCGGCCGTCGCAGAGCAGCACGGACATCTGGCCCTGGCCGAGCGCGTCCTCCGCGCCCAGCATCACCGGGATCGTGAACCGGCCGAAGCTGTCTGCCGTGATCAGCCCCACCGTGTACGTGCGTCCCGTCAGCAGGCCACGCGCGAGGGGGTTGGGCTGGAAGCGTAGTTGTTCGGCCGCCGCGACCACACGATCGCGGGTTTCCGGGCGGAGCTGGCCACGGCCGTTCAGGGCCTTGGAGACTGTGCCGATCGACACGCCCGCGAGCGCCGCGACATCAGTGATCGTCGGCGAGCGTGTTTCCGTCATTGAAATCCATTTCCGGTCGTGAGGCCGGGGAACCGGCCAGCGCGGCAACTGGCCATAACGATACCCCGCGGCCGGCACAGGGTGAGCACTCCCACGTGCCTGCACAACCGTGGCCCGTGCAGCCGTCGGGAATCTCGCCGCGTGGGGTTGACGCGACATGCCCAAGCTGTAATCGTAAAGAAAAGGTTTTCCTAGATTTTCTGCCGTCTGCCCGCTGGTCAGGGGCCGACGGCATCAGCTCCGCGCACACGCCCACGGCGTGCACGTGTGCGCGCCTGCCAGCCGAGGATGTCCGGGAGGAACACGAATGAGCGCACCCAGGCGCCGAAGATTTACCTGGATGGCGATTCTGATCGCCACGTTCGGCACATTCATAGGGCTGACGCTGCCAGCCGCGGCGCAGCCGGCCGGAGCCGCGAACGGCGGCAACGGCGTTAGCGCAGGGCCGCCCGGCAGCACTGGCAACGGCGCCGGTCAGCTTGTGCCGATGCCCACGCTGCCGAAGAACATCTGCAATAACTCCGCACTGCCGACGGACTACGGCACCAACTTCCCGACCCCGAGCGACCCCAACGGCTTCGGGTTCGCCAACCAGACCGCGATCGGCTGGGAAGGCAACTACTACGCGCCGTTCGAGTACCTGTCGGGCTCGTACTTCGCCCGCGGCGTACCGCTCACCTACCAGCCCGGCGGCAAGGGAACGACGTACTGCGGTGCGATGTACTCCTTCGGCGTCTACAACTACGGCCTCGCGGCCGGCCAGGCACCACCGGCGCAGTCCGAGCAGTGGACCGAGGCCGACGGCTACCTGCCCGCCATGACCACCTCGTTCACCCGCAACGACGTGGCGATCACGATCACTGACTTCGCGAACGAGCAGTCCATCGGCGGCACCCCGACCGAGCTCGTCTACACCCGGGTAACGGTGACCAACAAGGGCACCACGGCGGTGGACGTGCCGTCTGGCCAGTCCGGCCCAAACCTCGTGACGCTGAACGACGAGTCCGACACGGTGCAGCCTGGCCATACCGTGCAGCATGACTTCGTCGCCGCGGTCGACGACTTCAGCACCACCACGCCGCTGCCCTCGGTCACCGCGCTCACCCCGGCCAAGGGCAACGCCGGCGCGCTTCCCTACGACGCCGCCTACCAGCACATGGCGAACTACTGGAACCAGCGGCTTTCGGCCACCCCGGACCTGTCGCTGCCGAACGTCTCGCTGGCTAACACCAACGACCTGAAGGACCCGGGCACCTCGATCGACAACGCCTACAAGGCCGCGTTCATCTACACCCGGATCGTCCAGGTCGGCGAGGCGCCGTTCTCCGGCGCGAACAACTACGCCTACCTGCTCAACCATGACGTGCCCGGCATCCTGGCCAACAGGTTCGAGGAGGGCGACTTCACCGACGCGCAGAGCCTGCTGCTGAACGGCCGGATCTCTGAGGCGTCCAACTTCAACGAGCACGGCGCTAACTGGTACTGGGACGGCCCGTGGCGGACTCCGGTCGCCTGGGCTGCCTACCTGGAGGGAACCAACGACACTGCGTTCGTCAGCCAGTACTTCCACGACGACGCGAACGGGCCGAGCCAGTGGGGGCCAAGCCTGCTTCACCCTCATGCACACCGACTACCTGGCACAGCTCAACGCCACGACCGGCTACCTGAAGCGGTCCAACGACAACGACTCCCAGGGCACCTGGCTGTTCGACGACGAGACGGCGCTTGCCGGGCTCGCCGCGTACAAGTACATCGCCACCAGGATCGGCAACACCGCCGAGGCACAGTGGGCCGACGGCGCCTACACCAGCCTGCTGAACGCGGTGAACGCGGGCCTGGCCGCGAACGAGCAGGCCAACGACTTCAACTTCTTGCCGTGCGAGGTCAACGTTCCGGTCACCGGCGACCGCTGCAACTCGCCGAACGACGCGAACTGGGCCGGCTCTAACCTGTGGGGCCAGAACGTCTGGGACATCATGCTGCAGGGCGGCGAACCTGAACGGCGTTCTCGGTGACCCGACGCAGACCGACAACCTCTACCAGACCGGGTTCAGCCCGACTGGACGGCACCGGCGTGCCCTTCCCGTCGCTTCGGCGCGTACACCGGGTACAGCGTCGCGCTGAACACCGCCTACTCACAAGGCGGCGCTCTACGGCAACGCCTACCGCGACCTGCCGATCACCAGCTACGCCTGGCAGATCGCCACCACCACCGGTGGACCCAACGCCTGGTGGGAGGCCAACGGCTCGGCGCCCGAACCCGAACAACCCCTGGGCCGGCAGCCACGCCGCACCGCAGTTCGGCGCGAGCCCGTACGTCTGGCCGATGGCCGGGCAGACCCAGACCCTGCTCCAGTCGCTGGTCGCCCCAGGGCTAGAGTCCAGCACCACCAAGGACGGGTCATTCAACTACCAGAACGTCCTCTACGTCGGCCGGGGCGTCCCGGACGCGTGGATCACGCCTGGGCAGCACATCGCGGTGAACAACCTCACCACGTCCTACAACGAGCAGAACGGTCACCGTGACACCTACGGCGTGCGGATCGACACCACCTCGCAGCACGGCAATCGCGTGGTGCAGGTGTCGCTCAGCGGCCACCTGCCCGGCAAAGACGTGCAGGTTCAGCTGCCAGTGTTCGCCGACGCGGGCGTGCAGAGCGTAGCTGGAGGCACCTACAACGCCGCCACCCACACGGTCACGATGCGCGGCAACAGCGTCCGGGTCACGCTCGGCCAGGCCGGCAAGCCGACGGTCGCCGTGTCGACCACAAGCACGGTGCCGGGAACGCACAGCCAGCCCACGCTGACTTCCGGCTCGCCGACCACGGCGACCGCTAGCGTCACCAACACCGGCAAGACCACGATCAACAACGTCAACGTCAGCCTCCAGGTGCCGGCCGGCTGGACGAGTCAGGCCGCCGGTGCGGCCAGCTTCTCCGCCGTCACGCCTGGCAAGACCGAGACCGTCACCTTCGACGTGACCCCGCCCGCCACCGCTACCGGCGGCAACGGGCTGGTCGCGAACGTCACCTATGGCGCACCGGACAACGCATCGGGCTCGGTCAGCTCCGAACAGTGGGTCATCGCCCAGAAGCCCCTGCCGCTGCCGCCGGGTGCGACCGACCTCGCCCTGTCCGCCACCGCCTCGGCGTCGAACACGTCGCCGTGGACCCAAGTGTCGGCCATCAACAACGGCGTCTTCCCCATCCAGTCGAACGACGATAACGACCTGACCCCCTACTGGGGTGACTGGCCGGCAGTCGGCACCCACACGATCGAGCTGGACTGGACCTCGCCGATCACGACCAACGGCACCGAGATCTACTGGGCCGACGACGGTGGCGGCCTGCTGCCGCCGTCCTCGTGGGTGGTCCAGTCCTGGGACGGCAGCGCGTGGGTCAACGTCAGCAACCAGAGCGGCGAGCCAACCGCGATCAACACCTTCAACCAGGTCAGCTTCGACCCGGTAACGACCAGCAAGCTGCGCATCACGATGCAGAGCAACGGCACCGCGTCCGTGGGCGCCATCCAGTGGGTCGTGCCAAGTATCCCTAGTTAATGACCGACCCGGAGGGCGGCGGTGCCCCGGCACCGCCGCCCTTCGGCTGTCCATAGCGTGAGGGCCATGTCGAGCCCGGAGGACCCGGCCGCGGTTCCGCCGTCAGCGCTGCGCGAGGTGCGTACGGGCGATGCCCTCAAGCTTGTCACGGTGCTGCTGCCAGGCGGCTCCGGTTTCCGGTGGCATGTCGCTGGCGCTCTCGCTGAAGCCGGCCGCACCGGCCTCTTCCGGCCACCACCGCACGGTCACCCGCGCATCCAGGGGAAGTTCGGTGATCACGGTGTCGGAATGTGCCCACACCCGCCGGTAGAAGTCCGTCACCAGCTCGCGCGACTCCGCCCCGGTGGCGTACATGTGTCCGCTCAGCTCGGAGTCGTCGCCTTCGTGCCAGTCGAGGCCAGCCTCGCCTGAAAAGGGCCGCCTGGTCACCCGGCCGAAGTACACGCATTCGGTGCCCGCGCAGTGCTTGACCAGGCCGAGCAAGTTCGTGCCGGTCGGGGTGATTGGCCTCCGGATATCGTAGTCGGACAGTCCGTCCAGCTTCCACAGCAGGACCTGGCGCGCGTCCTGGAGATAACGGTGCAACGTCTGCTTCTCGTCTGCCTCAGGCACGGTTGACAGTCTCCTCTTCTAGTCTGGTTCGCCCACGCCGTCTACGTGACCGCGTTCATGCCCGCGGCTGGCACCGCATCCGGCGCAGCCCGACCACGCGCCGGGCCTGACGCAGCCCTCCCCCCGGGGCATGGGGGAGGAAGGTGAAACAACAAGCCGTTCGGGATGATAATCCCGAACGGCTTGTTGTTTCCGGTTCTTCGTTACACCTTCGCGGTTATTCCTTAACCCCGAATACGAAGGTGCCCCAGTTGTCGAAGCCGTCCTGTTCGGCGGCCGGCGGGATGTACTCCGTCGCCATGTAAATGTCGCCGGTCTCCGGGTCGGTTACGGCCTGGGAGTAGTCACCCCAGCGGGGGCTGTTGAACGGCGGTGCGTCAGCGAACGAGGTGTGCGGGCTCGCCCCCGCGCCCACGATCGTGATCGCGGGGTTGCCGATCAGGGTGAACGCCGCGCTCGGGTTAACCGTGGGGCTGGTGATCGTGAAGACCATCGTCGCCTTGCCGGCCGGCGAGGCCTGCACGGCCGGGTAGAGCAGGCTGGCGTTGCCGCTGGCGGCGACAAACCCCTGGTTGACTACCTTGGCGGACCTAGTGCTTATCTCGAACCAGGCCGCGCCGTCCCGCACGGCCGTGCCCGTGGAGGGGACGACCGCCGCGTCGAGCGCGGTCCACAGGTTAACGCTCCCGTCAGGTCCCTTGGTCACGTTGACCGGTCCGGAGAGCCGGCTGTCGTCCGGGTTGAGCGCGCTCTCCGAGGTGATGGGCATGCCGTTGAACATGGTGACCGACCCGTCACCGGTGGACGGCGCCGAGACGGGGAACGCGTAGGGCTCGCTCGGCAGGATCTGGCTCGTCAGCGTGGGCGTGCCCGTCCCGCTCGTCACCGAGGCCGTGTTTCCCAGCGTCCACAGCCCGAGCGTGTTGCCGACCGGGTCGTTGCTGCCGTCCGCCAGGAACGGCACCGAGTTCACCAGGTAGGCGGTCGACGTGCCGGTGTTGATCGCCGGGTCGAGCCCGGTAATCGGGTCACCCGCCAGCGACAACGGCGACGACGTGGTGGAGTTGACCGTCGCTGCCTCGTTCACCAGTTGCGACTTCGAAATGACCTGGACGATGGCACCCTCGAAGTCCGACTGGGTCGGGCCGCAGAACTCGTCGGTCGAGATGACGAGCGCGTTGTTGTTGAACCCGACCTTCGGCTGGTCGCCGAGGCAGTTGCCGCCGAGCGAGGAGTCGAACTGGTAAGTCGCCGCGCCGTGGGAGTTGATCACCAGGACGTCGTTGACGGTGTTCGTCTCGGTGGCGTTCGGCCCGGTCGCGAGCGGGAAGCTGATCTGGGTGAAGTAGAACGACTGCGTGGACGGGTCGAACAGGCAGCGCGGGTCGCTGAACGCGTTCGGGTCTTGGAAGAGCGTCGGCAGGCTCAGCGGTTTGGTGAGCACCGCGCCGGCCTTGGTAGTCTCCTGCCCGATCGCGTTGACCACCTCCCACACCGCGTCTGGCGCGCCCTTGAGCGTGTGGTCAGGGCCAACGCACAGCCCCTGGTCCGGCGGCGTGAGCGTGCCGAAGAGCTGGTCGTTGGTGAGGTCGTTGAGCCCGTCGAAGGCGTTCGTCACGGACCCTCTGCCCTTGCTCGCGCTCCCGGCAGAGACCTTCGGGGCCCCGGCGCCGGTGGCCTGCGCCGCGGGGTTGGGGCCGCCAGGCGACCTGGCGTCGGTCAGCGCCCTCGGCGTCTGGGCGTTTTCAATCGCCGGGTTCGGCGCGACCGGTTTGAACCCGGCGACGCCGTTGGCGGAGGCGACCAGCCGGGGTGAGTGGCTGGTGGCACCGAACGTCCCGGCCGCGCTGGCGGGATTGAGCGTGGCTGCCTGCGAGGCAGCCGCCGGCATGGCCGCGAGGCAAGCGAGTGCCCCTACGGCCGCCACAATCGTGATGCGTTTCACTGGCTCTTGATCCTCCCTTTATTACGCCTTGTGGGCGCGCCTGACTTGAGAGAGCCGTTAAGTGATACGAGGTCTACGTGTCCCGGGTAAACACGCACTGCCCGAGATCGTGATGAATAACTGTGCCGATGTCAACAGATGACGTCTCACGGAGGAGAAACAGAGTGGAATCAGAAAAATGGTGCGCATGCCGCGCCATGGATTTTGCCCTAGAAGGATAGGGTTTGTCGAAATTTTTATCAGCGTCGAGCCGAAAGCACTTTTCACCAGGGCCGCTGCGGGCAGGTGGAGAACGCCTCTCAAACTCAAAACGGGAGGCAGTGTCACTATTGCTGCGACACTAGTACTTGGCTGGGTTTCTTGTTCTTGACCTTCACCTGGTTGATGTCGTATGACGGTCTGCACGGGCATCTGGCGACGGGTGATACTTCCGCAAGGGCTGTACCGGGGAAGGGTGCCTGTGAAGCCGAAAAACGGGAGCAAAGGGCTGTTAAACAGCGCGCCGTGCTCCGATAGCGGATCGCGACATGGGATAAGTGGCCACGTGCCGGGGGGAATGCGATGACAACGTTCAGGCAGGCGCCCTCCGGCGCCGCGGCGCGGCGCACGGCGCGCAAGGGCTCGGTCCTGGCGGGGTGGCTGTCCTCCACCGACCACAAGGTGATCGGGCACATGTACCTGATCACCTCGTTCGTGTTCTTCCTGTGCGCCGGGATCATGGCGCTGGTGATCCGCGTCCAGCTCCTGGGGCCGGACCTGGATGTCGTATCGGCCCAGCAGTACAACGAGCTGTTCACCATGCACGGCACGATCATGCTGCTGATTTTCGCGACCCCGTTGTTCGCCGGGTTCGCGAACGAGCTGTTGCCGTTGCAGATCGGCGCGCCGGACGTGGCGTTCCCCCGGCTGAACCTGCTCAGCTACTACATGTTCACCTTCGGGGGACTCATCCTGCTTTTCAGCTTCCTGGCACCCGGTGGTGCCGCCGCGTTCGGCTGGTACGCCTACTCGCCGCTGACCAGCTTGGGGAACTCGCCGGGCATCGGCGGTGACCTGTGGATCATGGGGCTGGTGCTTTCCGGCTTCGGCACGATCCTCAGCGCGGTCAACTTCGTCACCACGATCTTCTGCATGCGGGCACCGGGCATGACGATGTTCCGGATGCCCATCTTCACCTGGAACGCGCTGCTCACCTCGATCATGATCCTGCTGGCGTTCCCGGTGCTCGCGGCGGCGCTGCTAGTGCTTGAGGCTGACCGCCGGCTCGGCTCGCAGGTGTTCTCCGCGAACAGCGGCGGCGCGATCTTGTGGCAGAACCTGTTCTGGTTCTTCGGTCATCCCGAGGTCTACATCCTGGCCCTGCCGTTCTTCGGCATCGCGACCGAGATCATCCCGGTTTTCAGCCGCAAGCCGCTGTTCGGCTACAAAACGCTGATCGCCGCGACGATCTCCATCGCCGGCCTGTCCATGACCGTGTGGGCCCATCACATGTTCACCACCGGCGCGGTGCTGCTGCCGTTCTTCTCCTTCATGACGTTGCTCATCGCCATCCCGACGGGGGTGAAGTTCTTCAACTGGGCGGGCACCATGTGGAAGGGGCAGCTCACGTTCGAGCCGCCGATGCTTTACACGATCGGGTTCCTGGTCACGTTCCTGTTCGGCGGGATTACCGGGATCATCCTGGCCTCGCCGCCGATGGACTTCGCGGTCTCCGACTCCTACTTCGTCGTGGCGCACTTCCACTACGTGCTCGCCGGGACGGTTTTGTTCAGCATGTTCGCCGGGTTCTACTTCTGGTGGCCGAAGATGACCGGCAAGATGCTCAACAACACGATGGGCAAGGTCCAGTTCTGGCTGATGTTCATCGGCTTCAACATGACGTTCCTCGTGCAGCACTGGACGGGCGTGCAGGGCCAGGTCCGGCGCACGGCGAACTACCCGTTCCTGCCCGGCGACGTCACCACGCTGAATGTCATCTCGACGGTCGGTTCCTGGATCCTGGCGCTGTCCATGCTCCTGTTCCTGTGGAACGTCTACAGCACCTGGCGCTTGGGTGAGAAGGTGACCCTGGAGGACCCGTGGGGGTACTGCTCGTCGCTGGAGTGGGCGACATCCTGCCCGCCGCCGCGGCACAATTTTTACCGCATCCCGCGGATCCGGTCTGAACGGCCCGCGTTCGAGGCGCACTACCCGCACATCAAGACCGGGGTGGCGTCACGCGGGATTGAGCAGACCATACCGGAAGTAAGCGCGCAGGCACCGCTCGGCCGTCCCGGCTGACAGGACGGGGGACCCCGCACGAGGTCGGCTGCCGCCCGGTCCGGTTCAGGGCAGGGTGTAGTTGCGCTTAGCCGCGATGATCCGCGAGCAGGGGTATGCACGGGAGGCATGCGGGAACGCTGAGTAATAGTCAGAGGTCAGAACGAGCGCCCAAAGGGAGGCTTCCAATGTTTGTTCAAGTGATCCGGGGCCGGGTGAGCGACCCGGCGCAGCTCCGCGCCGCGATGGACCTGTGGACCGAGCGGCTGGCGGCCGACGCGCAGGGCTGGCTTGGATCGACCGCGGGGGTCACGGACGACGGCCGGTTCGTGGCGCTGGCCCGCTTCGAGTCGGAGCAGGCGGCACGGCGCAATAGCGAGCGGCCCGAGCAGCACCAGTGGTGGATGGAGACCGCCAAGCTATTCGACGGCGAAGTGACCTTCGCCGACAGCAGCGATGTCACCATCGACCTGGCCGGCGACCCGGACGCAGCGGGCTTCGTCCAGGTGATGCAGGGTCGGGGCAGCGATCCGGACCGCGCCAGGGAACTGATGGCGCAGAACCCGGACGAGTGGGCCGCGTTCCGGCCGGAGGTCCTCGGCAGCCTGGCGGTCGGGCACGAGGGCGGCGGCTACACCATGGTCCTGTACTTCACCTCGGAAGAGGCGGCCCGCGAAGGGGAGCGCAAGGAGCCGCCGCCCGCACTGCGGGCGCAGATGGCGGAGATGGACCAGCTCAGCATCGGCGAGCCCGAATTCCTCGACCTCAGGCAGCCCTGGCTGATCTCACCCCGGTGAGCCAGCGGGAGCGGGGATAAGGCCAGGCAGGTGAGCGGCTTGCCGCCGTTGTAGGTGACCATGTCGGCCAGCGCCCCTATGACGTCGATCGGGCCTCCGCACGGGGTTCCGTCAAGCTCGGCGTAGGCGCGGTGGAGGTTGCCGACGATGCGCTCCGCGTCCGGCCAGCTGGCGAACCGGCCGAGGTCAGCGCCGCGGGCCGCCTCCAGGGGGGACACGCCCGCCGCGCGGCCGCGCGCGGCGAGGTCCAGCACGAACCGCAGGTAGTCGAGTGTGGCCTCGATCGGGGCCGTGCCCTCGAATACCGGCCCGTGGCCCGGCACGACGGTGCGGGCGCCGAGCGGCAGCACCACCTGCTCAAGCGCCTCGGCGCAGCCCGCCACCGATCCCATCAGCAGGAACGGCGTGCCGCCGTTGAACACCAGGTCACCGCAGAACAGGACGGACTGGCTGGGGAACCAGGCCAGCACGTCGTTGGTGGTGTGCGCCGCCGTTCCGACGTGCTTCACCGTGATGCGCGTGTCCCCGGCGTGCAGTGCGATCTCGTCGGTGAAGGTGAGGAAGGGCGGTTCGAGCGGCAGCTGCCCCAGTCCGGGTTCTCCCAGAAGGGAAGCTCCCGGGCCGGGCCGAACGCGATCGCCTCGGCGCGGGCGCGCTCGTGGGCGACGATCGTCGCGGTGGGGAACAGCGCGTTGCCGAAGGTGTGGTCGCCGTGGTGGTGCGTGTTCAGGACGGTGCGCACGGGCGCCGTGGTCACCTCCCTGATGGCCTCGAGGTAGGCCCGCGTGCGCCGCTCGGTCGAGCACGAGTCGATGCTGAAGACCCCCTGCGGCCCGGTCACGAACCCGGTGTTGTTGATCCACCACGTCCCGTCCGGCTGGACGTAGGCGTAAACGCCGTCGGCTACCTCCACGGTGTGCGGGCGCCCGGGTGAGGTGATCTCGTGCGCGTGCTCCTTGCCGTTGCTCAACGGCGTTTCTCCTCGTGATCGGGCTTGCGGTCGTGCGCCGCCGGGCGGAGCGGAACCGCAGGCCGGCCGGCGGCGAATTGCGCCTCGATGGTACCGAGCGGGCCACCCTCCAGCCGTACCAGGTCGCCCGCGCGCAGGTACTGGTAGGTAGGCGCCGTCGCCAGTGGAAGACCCGGACGCGTCCACGCCGGCTACGGCAATTGAGACGATCCTAGGGTTGACCTGGTCTTTTACCAGGTAGACGATGGTATTACGGGATTTCTCGCACACCAGGGGGAGTGCAAGTATGCCTACATATGTGTCTCTGATCCACTGGACCGAGCAAGGCCTCAAGAACTACAAGGACACGACGCAGCGCCTCGAGGATTTCACCAAACTCGCCGAGAGTAAGGGCGGCCGGGTGCGTGAAGCCGTCTATACGGTCGGCGAGTACGACATCGTCATCGTCACCGAATTCCCCGACGACGAGACCGCGACCGCGACCCTGCTCCAAGTAGGGTCCATCGGCAACGTCCGCACGAACACGATGCGGGCCTTCGCTGCCGACGAGATGGGCGGCATCATCAGCAGGACCGGCTAACGACCTGCCCGCCGGGAGCGGAAAGCAACGCGGGCGGGCATCCGCTGCGTAGGTATGGGTGAGGGAACGACACGAAAGGAACCCCACCCATGCCACACCCCACCCGCACGGCCCGCTTCGCCTGGCTGGCTGTCGCGGCTTCGGCCGTCCTCGCGGTGGCCGCCTGGCTGACCGTGTCCCCGTTGGCCCGGGCCACCGCGTCACCGGCCGCAGCGCCGGCCGAGTCGGCGCCTGCCCAGGCGGCCGCGCCGGCCACGGCCGTGCTGCCTCCCCGGTCGCGCCCGGGCAGTGCCCCGCATCAGCCGGCCGCGCGCGGCATCGTGCTAACGGCCAGCGAGCGCGCCGCGTGCCCGGCGGCGGCGACCGCGTGCGCGGACCTGAAGGGTCATGTCACCTGGCTGCAGTCCGGCGGCCGGATCACGTACGGCCCGCTGCGGATGGAGCCGGGCGCGGCCGACGATCCGACCCCGCGCGGAACCTTCCACGTCGCCTGGAAGGCCGGGGCGCACTACATCAGCACGAGCTACGGGGTCCCGATCCCGTACGCGGTGTTCTTCGCGGTCGGGGGCATCGCCTTCCACGAGGGCAGCCTCAAGTCGTCGTCCCACGGCTGCATTCACCTCACCATGGACGCCGCCCGCTACTACAACGAGCACCTGCCGGTAGGCGTCGAGGTGGTTGTCTTCTGACTCAGGTGGGCTTACGGCTGCGGCAGGACAGGACTACCGTGAGCGGCCAGCCCGCCTGTGCCACGCCCATGATCCGCTCGGCCACGCCGGCCTGGCCGCCCCTGGTGACCAGCTCCGCTAGGAACCAGGCAAGGAGGACGGTCATCGTTGCGGTGGCGATGGCGGAAACAGCCGGCCGAAGTGCCCAGGGTACCGACGGCCCGCGCCGCCAGGCCGCTACCGGCCAGGCCGCCAAGGCCGCGAAGCCGACCGCCGCCCAGCAGGCGTGCGCCAGCGAGCCCCCGGCGTGCTGGGGATTGGCCGCGACGAGCACGCCGGCCAGGCCGCCCATGATCAGGGTGAGCCGCCCGGGTGCCGCAGCCGGCCGCATTGCTAGCCCAGTTACCACCTCGCAGGCCCCCGCGGCCGCGAACGCAAACGTCATCACCCACCGGTCGGTCGAGCCCACCGCCGCAAGGGTGCTGACCGTGTCGGCGACCGCGTTGAACGGACTCGGCTGCAGTACCGTGGCGACGGTCGACCCGACAATCAGCAGCAGCGGAGCCGCCAATGCTGAGACCAAGCCCCACCAGGGGACGCCCGCCCCAGCATTCCCGCCCGCGGTCTGCGGCGCAGGTGCCCCGTTACCGCCTCGCGTATCCGTGCTGACCATGCGCCCCCGGCCGCCTCGTCGTCTTGGTTGATGGCAGTACCGCGTTCACCGCGACGCGGCCAGGAGCCAGCCAGGACGGAATACCCCTGGCCAGGACGTTTATGCCGGATAGGAGTCGGCAGGGCCTAGGGGGCATTGATGGGGGACACCTGCGGCAGGAACTCCTCGCCGGTCACCGGCACACAGGTGGTGGCACCGAGCTGGCCGGCGAGCCCGGTTTACCAGCGACCCCGCAGTGACCGACACTGAGATCATGAACGAGATGCAGGCTGACGACGAGATGGCCGGGGTAACCGGCCTGACCTTGGGCGGTCGCCGGGTTGCGGTCCTTGATCGCGCCCGGATCTACGCCTGCGGGATCACGCCATACGATGTCACGCATCTGGGCCACGCAGCCACGTTCGTCTGGGTCGATGCGCTGGCAAGGACGCTGCGCCTGCTGGGCGTGGAGCCCGAGATATGCCGGAATGTCACCGACGTCGATGAGGTGCTTGACGAGGCGGCATACCGGGCTGGCGAGCCGTATGACGCGTTCGCGGCGGCTGGACAGTACTACTTTGACCGAGACATGGCCTCGCTGAACGTGCGGGCCGTTTCGCATGAGCCCCGGGCCCGCCGTTACGTCGACCAGGTCATCCGCTTGTCCGGCGGGCTGCTGGCCGCTGGTGCCGCGTACGTGCGGCGGGGCAGCGTGTACTTCCGCGGGGAGTCCGCGGTGCGCAGTTCGGGACTGGATGTGGGTGCGGCGCTGCGACTGTCCGCGGAGTACGGCGGGCGGCCGGGCGACGCCGCCAAAGACGACCCGCTGGACGTGGCGGTCTGGCAGGCCGGCGAAGAAGGCCATCCGGCGTGGGAGTCGCCGTGGGGACCGGGCCGTCCGGGGTGGCATGCGGAATGCGCGGCCATGGCCTTGTCGGTTTTCGGTGCCGGGGTCGATGTCCACGCGGGGGGCGCTGACTTGCGTTTCCCGCATCACGCCTACCACGCGGCCATGGCCGAGGCGTTTACCGGCGTCCGCCCCTACGCACGCGCCTGGCTGCATGCGGGAACGGTCCAGGTCGGGGGAGCGAAGATGGCCAAGTCCGCCGGGAACCTGGTGCTTGTCCGCGACCTTGTTGACGGCCATTCCGCCGCGGCGGTGCGGCTGATGATCCTGGACCGGCCGTGGGGCGAGGACTGGGATTACTCGCCCGGCCTGCTCGACCGGGCTGAGCGGCGCCTGGAAGACCTGTACGGGGCGGCCGGGCGCAACCTGACGCCCTCGGCCGCGGCAGCGGAAGTCGGCCGGCTCCTAGCGGCCGACCTCAACGTGACGGCGGCCATTGACACGGCCATCGAGGAGGGTGGGGCCGCGGCGCGAAGCGTCGCCGCGGTCCTCGGGCTCAACTGACGCGTCCGCCCGCGGCGGCGGGGGCCCGGGCCGCCGCCATGTCGCGCAGGCGCCTGGGCGCGACCGATGTCCCCGCGGCCCAGCTAGTGGCTGACCTGCGATTACTCGCTGAAAACCGGCGTGTCTCTCGTTTCCCCGAGTACGCTTCTGGTAACACAGAGTCATGTTGTCGTTACTTTCGGCGAGAGGTGCCCTCGGGCACCGAGGGGGCTTCATGGGAAGACCATTGGTACGAACCGCGTTCGGCGTCGTGAGCGCGGCGGCCGCAGTCGCGGCCATCGGGCTGGCGCCGGGGGTGGCGTCGGCGGCGACGGCCGCGCCCGGCGTCATCGCCGTTTCGGCGGCGGAAGCCGCCGACCCGCCCACCACGACGACCTTCACCGTGACGGCCGGTGCGCTGACGATGACCGCTCCGGTCTCCGCTGCCCTGGGCAGCGGTGCGCCGGGCACGACCATCACCGGCAACCTGGGGGCGGTCGAAGTGACCGACGACCGGGCCCTGCTGACCGCGACGTGGACCGCGGTCGCGTCGGCCACCAACTGGACCACGGGCGGCGGCACGCCGGCCGAGACCATCCCGGCCACCGACGTCGGTTACGACCCCGGCACCATCACCACGACCGGGACCATCACCGCAACCGGGACCCCGATCACGCTGGCGACCAACCCCCTGGGGGCGCCGGTTGTGACCGGGTCCGCCGGGGTGGGCAACAACACCGCCACGTGGAACCCGGCGCTGTCGATCGCTGTTCCGGACGCAGCGGTCGGCGGTATCTACTCCGGGACGCTGTCCCAGTCGGTGTCCTAGCCGCGCCGCCGCGCGCGGCGTTACTCACCACTCAATAGCCGATTCCGCGGCCGTGCCGGACTCCGGCACGGCCGCGCGGTCGGTCCGCGGCCGCGGACCGACCGTTGACCCCAAGGGGAAGAACGTGCGCCGTTCGATCAGTGCAACCGCGCTCGTGCTGGGCGTCGGCCTCCTGAGCGCCCTGGGCCCGGCGGCCCACGCCGCATCCGGCGACCGGACCAGCCGCAGCGCCGAAATCCCCGGGCCACTTCGGTGTCCGGCTGGTGGACGTGCCGGTCTCCGAGGCCAACAACCCGCGCGCGCTGCGCTACATCATCGACGACCTGCCGACCGGGGCGGTCATCCACCGCCGGATCCTCATCGTCAACAACGAGCCGCGGACGGCACACTTCACCGTCTACCCCGACGCCGCGCACATCACCGGCGGGCAGTTCGTCGGCGACAAGGGCGCCACCCCCAACGAGCTGACCCCCTGGACCAGTGTGCAGCACCCGTCGGTCACCCTGGCCCCGGGCAAGTCGGCCATGGACACGGTCACCGTCAAGGTGCCGCAGGGCGCGACCAAGGGTGAGCACTACGGGGTCGTCTGGGTCCAGCAGACCTCCAAGGCCCGGTCGGGCAGCGACTTCGGCGTCACCGAGGTGTCCCGGGTCGGCGTCCGCCTCTACCTGGCGGTGAGCCACGGCGGCGTTCCGCAGACCAAGTTCGAGATCACCTCCATCACCGGGCAGCGGCTGCCGTCGGGCCAGCCGCTGATCACCGCGCGCGTGAAGAACATCGGCGGCCGGGCGGTCGACCTGAGCGGTACCGTCCGGCTGGCTAACGGCCCGGGGAAGACGACCACCGGCCCGTTACCGCAGCCAGAAGGTTGTCACCCTCGGGCCCGGCCAGGCGTTCAACCTGACCTTCGCCCCGCCCAAGACCCTGCCCGCCGGCTCGTGGCAGGCCACGGTGAGCCTGGTGAGCGGCACGACCACGGCCCGCGGCACGGCGACCGTTCAGCTCGTGTCGGTCGTCGCGCCGCAGGCCGGCCTGTCGACGATGGGGTGGATCTGGGTGTCACTCGGGGGACTGGTCCTCGTGCTGCTGCTGACCATGGGGCGGTACGCGCTGCGGCACCGGCGCGGTCAGGTGCCCGCCTGACCGCCCGGCCGGCCGGGCGGTCAGGCGGCCGCCGCCGCCACGTAGACCAGGCCGACCTGCCGGCCGACGGCTCCGCCCCGGCCCCGGCGCGGGCAGCGGTAAATGCCGAGTTCCTTCGCGTTCCCTGAAACCCGGAACCCGCACGGCGGATAGCACATACCGTGAACGGCGTGACGCAATCCTGGGTAGTTGAGCCGTCGGGCCCGCTGAGCGGTGACATCTCCGTACGCGGGTCCAAGAATGCCGTGACCAAGCACATGGTCGCGGCGATGCTTGGCGACGGCCCGAGCGTCATCCGCAACGCCCCGCAGGTGGGGGACGTGGACATCACGGCGGCCATGCTGGAGTCGGCCGGGTTCCACGTCAGCCGCGAGGACAGTGAGATCACCGTCGCCCCCGGCGGCGAGGTGCGACCGCGGGTCCCTGAGGCGTTCACCGGCCTCAACCGCATCCCGATCCTGATGCTCGGCCCGCTGCTGCACCTGACCGGCGAGGCGTTCGTCCCGCTGGTCGGCGGCGATCCCGATCGGCCGGCGGCCGGTCGACTTCCACGTCGACGCGCTCCGGGCCCTGGGCGCCGAGGTCACCTACGAGCCGACCGGGATCAGCGCCAAGGCGACGCGGCCTGCACGGCACGCGCATCACGCTGCCGTACCCGAGCGTCGGCGCCACCGAGACCGTGCTGCTGTCCGCCGTCCTCGCCGAGGGCAAGACCGTGCTGCGCAACGCGGCCACCGAGCCGGAGGTCGTCGAGCTCGCGCTGTTCCTGCAGCGGATGGGGGCGCAGATCGAGCTCAGCCCGGACCGGCGCATCGTGATCGAGGGCGTGCGCAAGCTCAAGGCCGCGACCACCCGGCTGGCCGGCGACCGCCTCGAGGCCTTCTCCTACCTGGTCGCCGGGCTGATCACCGGCGGCGAGGTCCGCGTGCACGGCTGCCCGCAGGACCGGCTGGTGACCGCGATCACCACCCTGGCCCGGATGGGCACCCATTTCGACATCACCGACGAGTGGATCACCGCGTCCGCGCCCGGCGGGCTGCAGCCGGCGGCGGTGCACACCGACACGCACCCGGGCTTCATGACCGACTGGCAGCAGCCGCTGATGGTGCTGTTCACCCAGGCCAACGGCATGTCGGTGCTGCACGAGACGGTGTTCGAGAACCGCCTGGTGTACGTGCCCGCGCTGCAGAAGATGGGCTGCGAGATCGAGATGTTCGCCGCCTGCCTCGGCGGTCCCGCCTGCCGCTTCCACGACGGCAACTCGGTGCACTCGGCGGTGATCCGGGGCGTCTCCAAGCTGCGCGGCGCCGAGGTCGACGCTGCCGGACGTCCGGGCCGGCTTCTCGGCCGTGCTCGCCGCCTCGGTGGCCGACCGCCCGTCCGTGCTGCACGGCGTGGAGCACATCGAGCGCGGCTACCACCGGCCGTTCGACCAGTTCGCCTCGCTCGGGCTGCGGGTCTCCCGCGCGGGCGCGTTAGCCTTTCCATCCACTCGCGCGGCGGCGCGGACGGGCCAGGCCCGTCCGCGCCGCGCTCTAGCTGCGGGGTTTTAGGAGAAGGTAGGGCTGGTGCCCAGGTCAGTGGTCACGTGCGCGTAGACGTTGTGCTGAGCGCCGTTGACGGTGATCGGTCCGCCGGCCGAGAAAATCCCGAAGTGGTCACCGCTGATCACGTTGCCGCGAACGGTGATGGTCAGCGGGCTGGCGTCGCCGAGGTAGACACCGGTGGTGTCCGTGTCGCCCTCGGAGCCGCGCAGGTTGTTCTTGCCGATCCAGTTACCGGTGACCACGTTGCCGGTGAGGTTCATCCCCGGCGCGTGGGCGTGGACGTCGAACCCGGCGTGGCCGTTTCCGACGAACGTGTTCCCGGAGACGATGTTGTCGAGGACCCCGCCCTTCGCGCCGGCCAGGATGACGCCGCTGCCCGCGGACGCGGCGGTGCCCGTCGGGGTACCGAGTCCGTTGTCGTTGGCGACGTTGCCGATGACGCGGGTGTGCGAGATGCCCATGCCGGTGTGGTCGGCGAGGGCGATCCCGCAGCCGCCGGCGTTGTCGTTGGCGACGTCGCCGATGATCGCGTTGTCAGTGGCTGGCTTCAGGAAGTCGTCGGAGACGTTGATTCCCACCGCGTTACCATCGGACACGTCGCCGATCGCGGACGAGCCCGTGGTGCTGTTCAGGTCGATGCCGGAGCCGACGTTGCCCTTGGTGACGTCCCCGGCGATCGTCACGTAGTTGCCGGGGGTCATCGTCCCGCCGACGAGCCCCGCGGTGACGATGCCGTCGGCGAGAGTGCCGCCCACGCTGGCGTTTTCCACGGTGAGCCTGCTAACGGTCACATAGGACGCGGCGACGCCGACGCCGTACTTCTGGCCGCTGGCGTTGATGACGGCCCCGTGGCGCCCGGTGAGCGTCAGGGACTTGGTGATGGTGACGCTCTCGTCGTACGTGCCGGCGCACACGACCACGGTGCCCCGGGCGGCCACGGCGTCCACCGCGGCCTGCACCTTGCTGAAGGCCGCCGTGCGGCACGACCGGTCGGCCGCGCCCGCCGTGCCCGTCGGCGAGACGTAGACGGTGCCTGACGAATGCGGCGAAGAACCCGTGACCGCCGCGTTCGCGATGCCCGGAGCGAGCCAGGGCAGCGCCGTCACCCCGGCCGCCGCGACAACCAACGTCAATGCATGACGCATGAATTTTCCCCTTCCATACCCCATTGAGAAGAAGTGCCCACCGAGCCGCAGACGGCCCGGCAACCCCCACAGCATGCCGTCTGCTTGTCGACAGGAGATTAATGCGCGATCAACTTATCTTGTTGGGATTTGTCGAACTTGGGCAGGGCTGGTGCGAAGGCGGTGTTGCCCAGGAATACCTCCGGCCGGCCTCGCGTTACTACCCCGGTCGGTGCGTCAGTGTCCCCCGGGCCTAATCACTGCCCTCATGGAATACCGTTCGGCTGGAGCCATGTTGAGCCATTCGCCGTGAGGCGACCTGCGCACCGGCCACTACGGCACGCCCCCGTGAGCTAACGCTCCCGGGGGCGCTGTCATGTCCGGCACCCAGCCGCTCTTTTCCTCCTGCGTGACGATCTGGGCGCGCCTCGATCGTCATCTGGTGCAGAGGCCCCCATCGGGGTGACACTGGGATCAGAGGAGACGACGATGCGATACGTGCTGTTGATGCACTACCGGGAGCCGGCCGAGGGAGAGATCAGCGAGGAGGCGATCGCTGAGGCGAAGGAAGCCTTCGGCGCCTACGGCCGCGCGCTGCAGGAGGCGGGGGTGCTGCTGTCGGCCGACGTGCTGCAGCCGACGGCCGCGACGACGACCGTCACCCGCAGGGACGGAGCCTTGCGGGTGCAGGACGGGCCGTTCGCCGAGACCAAGGAGGCGCTGGCCGGAGTGTTCGTCGTCGACGTGCCCGACCTCGACGCGGCCATCGGCTGGGCCGAGAAGTGCCCCGGCGCCGAGTGGGGCGTGATCGAGGTTCGCCCGACCGCGACCGCCTGGGTCAACGGCCGGTGGACGCACTGACGCCGGACGAGAGGTGCTGGGCAGCCGGCCCCGGTCCGGCGGGACCGGGCCGGCGGCCCGCGCCGCAGTGTGGCCGCCCGCGACAGCTACGGGCGGCTGCTCGCGCTCCTGTCCGCCTCGACGAGCGACATCGCCGCCGCGGAAGACGCCCTCGCGGACGCCTTCGAGCGCGCTTTGCGTACGTGGCCCGCCCAGGGGGTACCGGCCAGTCCTGACGCCTGGCTGCTCACCGTCGCCCGTAACCGGCTGCGCGACCACTGGAAATCCGCCCACGCGCAGCGGACCTTCCCGCTCGACGTCGAGCGGGACGCACCGGTTCACATCGACGACCTCGACGTCGACGCGATCCCGGACCGGCGGCTTGAACTGATGCTCGTGTGCGCGCATCCGGCGATCGACCGCGCCGTGCACACCCCTCTCATGCTCAACACGGTGCTCGGCTTCACCGCCGAGCAGGTCGGCCGGGCGTTCTCGGTGCCAGCCTCTACGATGGCGACGCGCCTGGTCCGGGCGAAGAAGCGGATCAAATCCGCCCGCATCCCGTTCCGCATTCCAGACCGGAGTGACCTGCCCGGCGCGGATGACGGCGGTCCTGGAGGCGGTCTACGGCGCCTACGTCATCGACTGGGCGACGACCGGGCCGCAAGCTCGCCAGCTGCCCTCGGAGGCGATGCACCTCGCCGAGGTGCTCACCAGCTGCGTGCCCGACGATCCGGAGGCGCACGGGCTCGCCGCTCTCGTCGAGCTCTCGGCGTCGCGCGCCCCGGCGCGCCTCGACGCGGACGGGCGGTTCGTCCCGCTACGCCGAGCAGGACCCGTCGCTGTGGGACCGCCAGCCTGATCGCGCGGGCGCATGAGCACCTGCGGGCGGCGCACGCGCGGGGGCAGCTCGGGCGCTTCCAGCTCGAGGCCGCGATCCAGGCCGTGCACTGCGCCCGGCGCGGACCGGCACGACCGACTGGCCGACGCTGCTGACCCTGCACCGCGCGCTGCACGCGCTCGCGCCCTCGCTCGGCAGCGGCGTCGCGCTCGCCGCCGTCACCGCCGAGGTCGAGGGCCCCGCCGCCGGCCTGGCCAAGCTCGACGCCCTGCTCCAGGAAACCGGCCAGCAAGCCCGCCGCTTTCAGCCGGCCAGGGCCGCCCGCGCGCACCTGCTCGACCGGCTCGGGCGCAGCGAGGAAGCGGTAGCCGCCTACGACAGCGCGATCGACCTGACTCACGACACCGCCGAGCGCCAGTACCTGCGGCACCGCCGTGACAACGCTAACCGCCGCCGCTAGCACCGCCAGCCCGGAACCGGCAATGCTAAATTCCGCCCTGACCTGCGGCGAGCTCCGCTCAGGGTGGCCGACGGCCTGTCGTGCCGGGCGAACGGGGCGGCGACGTAGTAAAAAGGATCCCCATGGGACAGAAGACCGTTCGCTTCAGCGACCTGAGCGAGCAGCTCATCATCGATGACAGCGACCTCGTCCGCATCGTCGTGCACGAGCATCCGGAACTGGACGGCCAGCCGGTCGAGATCGAGGCGCACCTCGACGAGGTCCGGGCGCATCACCGACGCGGGCGCTGCGAGGTCGCCGTGGTCGACCTGCAGCTGCCGGGCGAGGCTGAGCCGCGCCGGGTGACCCTGGACGCCGCGGTTTTCGACAAGCTGGCCACGGCCGCCTCGATGGCCGAGGTGATCATCGGCGCCCGGCCCGCCAGGCGCGCGCCGAAGGCGCGGCCCGCTGCGCCGGCCGTGCCGACCGGGTCGACTACGGCACGCTTGAGCACGCGGGCAAGCCGCACCGGGGCAAGGTCAACGACGCCGAGAAGCAGCTCGTGCGCGAGCACCTGGCCGAGGTCAACGAGCGCCTGGCCGCGGCGGGCCTGCGGACGATCGACCCGGGCGACCCGGCCACGCCGAGCGGTACGGGCTGGAAGGCCCCGGCGGAAGCTGACGGCTCCGGCGCGGCCGCGGCCGCGCCGGCTACGCCGTGGTGCGGACGCGGGCGAACATCTCCGGCCCGCGCGTCTCCAGGCGGCGGACGGCGGCGCGGGCGCTGCGCCGGCTGAGCAACACGGCCCAGCCGATGGCGACCGGCACGGCCAGCCAGCGCAGCAGCGCGCTGTGGCCGGCCGCGCCGCCGATCAGCAGCGCGGCCGGCGGGAAAGAGCACGACGACGGGGATGGCGATCGAGCGCCAGGTGCGTCTTGAGCACCCGGGCGGGCGAGGGACCGCCGTCGGGCGCGGCGCCGTTGACCGACCAGGCGCCGATCGCCACCAGCAGCCCGGCGCAGCCGATCACCATGGCCGGCTCGCCGGCCAGCACCCACGGCCAGGCCCAGGCCTGGCCGCTGACGGCGGTGAGCACCACGGTGAGCAGCAGCCCGGCCGGCCCGACGACCAGCAGCCAGGCCTGGACGCGGCCGCGGACGTCGGCGGCCGCGGCGCCCGGCACGACCAGGGTGAGCCACAGCGACGTGCCGTCGTCGCCGTAGCAGTTGGTGAAGCAGGCCGCCGCGATCACCGTGAACAGCAGGCCGGCGAACGGCAGCGACGCTGGAGTTGCCGCTCAGCGCGCCGATGAGGCCGACCAGCACGCCGACCAGGAACGAGATCATCAGCAGCATGCTGCGCAGCACCGAGCGCGAGTAGAGGCGCAGCTCCCGGCCGAGCACCGCGCCGGCCGGCGTGGCGGGCAGGATGAGGCGGCTGCCGTCGGCCGCGCCGTGCCGGGCGGCGGACCGCCCGCGGCGGGCGCGCGCCCCGGTCATGGACAGGCGGCGGGTGAGCAGCGACGGCCAGGCGAGCACCAGCACGGCGATCAGCGCGGCCAGGCCGCCGAGCGAGGCCGCGACCAGGCCCCAGTCGGAGCGGCTCGCGGCATCCACGGCCACCGCGCCCCAGCCGGAGGGCAGGATCCGCACCACGGCGGAGAGCGTCGGCGAGTGCCCGTTGGTCAGCCGCGCGGCCACGAACGGCACCAGGCTGGACGCCAGCGACAGCAGCGTGATGACCAGCGCGACCACCATCGTGCCGAAGTCGCGGCCGCGGCGCGAGCTGATCGTCGGCCCGAAGACCGCGATCGCCACCCGGGAGGCGACGACGGCGAGGACCAGGTACAGGATCACCGCCGCTGCCCCGGTCAGCGCGGCCGCGGCCCCGAACTGCGCGCCCAGCGCGATCAGCGCGGCGAACGCGATGAGGCTGAACACCAGGGAGACGTTGGCGAAGGCCGCGCCGAGCATGGCGCGGGCCAGCTTGCGCGGCGGGATCGGCAGCAGCTTGAAGTAGTCCATCCGCAGCGCGGCGTCGTCGCCGATCAGGAGCGGGCCGGTGACCCAGCCGAGCAGCCAGCCGAGGCTGAGCGTCGCGATGACGTTGGCGCCCGCCCCGTCGTAGCGGTAGTGCTTCAGGCCGGCGACCAGCGTGCCGACCGCGAGCATGGTGACCACCAGGGCCAGCACCAGGCCGCCGGCCGCCCGCTTGCCGGTGGTCTGGCGCCGCATGATGGCGGCGCGCATCTCGATCAGGACGCCAACCACGACAGCCCCTCCGCACCGCTGGTCCGCGCGCCGACCAGGTGGACGAACGCGTCCTCGAGCGACTGGCCGCCGCGCACCTCATCCAGTGAGCCGTCCGCCACGACCTGGCCCTTCGCGATCACGGCCAGGTGATCGCACAGCCGCTCGACCAGGGCCATCACGTGGCTGGAGAAGATCACCGAGCCGCCCGCCGCGACGAAGCGCTGCAGGATGGTGCGGATGGTCGCGGCCGACACCGGGTCAACCGCCTCGAACGGCTCGTCGAGCAGCAGGAGCTTCGGGCTGTGCAGCAGGGCCGTGGCCAGCGTGATCTTCTTCTTCATGCCGGTGGAGTAGTCCACCACGGGCGTGCCCTCGGCGTGGTCGAGTTCCAGCACCCGCAGCAGCTCGTCCGCGCGCTGCTCCACCACCTCGCGGGGCATCCCGCGCAGCAGGCCGAGGTAGCGCAGGACCTCGCGGCCGCTGAGCCGGTCGGGCAGGGCCATGCCGTCGGGCAGCACCCCGATCAGCGCCTTGGCGCCTACCGGGTCGGACCATACGTCGCGGCCGAAGATGCGCACCTGGCCGCCGTCGGGGCGCAGCAGGCCGACGGCCATTGACAGGGACGTGGTCTTGCCGGCGCCGTTCGGCCCGACCAGGCCGAAGAACGACCCGGCGGGCACCGCGAGGTCGATGTGATCGACGGCGACGTGGTCGCCGAACTTCTTGTACAGCCCGGCGAACTCCAGCGCCGGCCCGTCTGTCCCGTTCATGCGGCTGACTGCCTCGGGGGTGTGTGGGCCTGATTTTCCCTGACGGGGTGACGCTATCAGTACGCTCGTACTAAAATCAATCTGTGCGTACGGATAAGGGTCGCGAGAAGCCCGCTGACCAGGAAAGTTTCACCCAGACTGCCCGGCGGGCGCAGCTCGTCGGCTGCGCGGTGGACGCGCTGGCCCACGTCGGCTACCAGCAGACCACGGTGGCCGAGGTCGCCCGGCGGGCCGGCGTGAGCAAGGGCGTGGTGACCTACTACTTCCCGGCCCGCGACGACCTGGTCCGCGCGGTCGTGGCGGCGGTGTTCGGCTCGGTCGCCGAGCGGGTGGGCAGCCGCCTGGGGGACGTGCCGCCCGAGCGGTACGTCGCGGCCTACCTGGGGGCGTGGATCGACTATTACCGGACCAACCGCCGGGAGATGATGGCGCTCACCGAGATCTGGCCCAACTTCCGTGACGCCGAGGGCCGCCCGCAGCTCGACGCGCGGACGCTCGAGCCAGGAGCGGACCATGGTCGAGGCGCACCTGGCGGCCGGGCAGGCGGCGGGGACGCTCGGCGACTTCTCCCCGCGGGTGATGGCGATGACGCTCAAGGCGGCGCTTGGACGGGCTGCTCGTCCAGCTGGCGGTGGAGCCCGATCTCGACCTCGACGCCTACCGTGACGAGCTGATCGCCATCTTCGACCGGGCGACCGCGGTCAGGTGACGGCCTGGCCGAAGAGGCCGGCGTGGCGCGCGCCTTATGCGGACCGGCCGCGCCGTGCCGGTTGTCCCGGTATGTTGTCCGGGGATCCTCGGGGGCTGTTAGGAGGCGGGCGACATGGGGCAGCCGACTGCCGCGGGACTCGCGGGGGTTAGCGGCGAGCGCGGGCCATTCTCCCCGGCCGCACGGCTGGCCGGGGTCGCCCGGCTGGCCGGGGCCGCCCGCCGCCTGCCGCCGGCCGTTCAGGGGCTCGTCGCGCTGGTCGTCTACCTGGTTGTGTGGGTCGCGACCCGTGCCTTCCCGCTGCTGCACCACCCGGGGCTGCCGGAGCTGGGGCAGGGCGGCTTCGACCCGAACTTCTACGTCTGGGCGCTGCACTGGTGGCCGTACGCGCTCGGACACGGGCTCAACCCGCTGTTCTCGAACCGGATCGGCGCGCCCGCCGGCTACAACCTGGCCTGGGTGACCACGGTCGGGCCGCTGGCGCTGCTGATGGCCCCGGTCACCCTGACCGCGGGCCCGGTCGTCTCGTTCAACCTGCTGGTCGTCGCGGCCGTGCCGGTGTCCGGCTGGGGCGCTTTCGTGCTGTGCCGCCGGCTGACCGGCCGGTTCTGGGCCTCGCTGGCCGGCGGGGCGGCGTTCGCTTTCTCCGCATTCGAGATGAACCACTCCTACGCCGGCCAGCTCAACCTGTCGTTCAGCGTGCTGCTCCCGCTGATCGGCTACCTCATGGTCTGCTGGCGGGACGGCGCCATCGGCCCACGGGCCTTCGTCGCCTGGACGGCGCTGGCAATGACCGTGCAGGTGTACCTGTTCCTTGAGACGTTCGCCGACCTGACCGTGGTGCTCATCGCCGGGTTCGCCGTCGGCGCCGCGCTGGCCGGGCGGGCCGCCCGGCCCCGGGTGGCCCGGCTCGCGCTGCTCACCGGCATCGCTTACGTCATCGCCCTGGTGCTGAGCGCCCCGCTGACCGGGTACGCGCTGGCGCACCGGCCGCCGGGGTTCACCCGCGAGAACGTGACCAGCTCCGTCGCGCTGAACGGCCTGGTGGTACCGGTTCGCGGGCACGATTTCGGTATCGGCTGGCTGTCGGCCGAGGCCGGCCGCTGCTCGGCATTCCCATCCGCGACGGGTACCTCGGCGTGCCGCTCATCGCGCTGGCCCTGGCGCTGCCCCTGGTCGCCCGGGGCAGCAGACTGGCCAGGTTCCTGCTGGTGATGACGGTCCTGGCGATACTGGGCGCCCTCGGGCCGGTGCTGCGGCTTGACAACGACGACCTCGCTGTTCAGCCTGCCGTGGTCGCGGCTGTGGAGCCTGCCCGTCGCGACGAGCGCGTACCCCTCCCGGCTGATGGTGTTCGCCGCGCTCGCCCTGTCGGTCGGGGTGGCGCTGTGGCTGGCGCTGCCCGGCCGGTGGCAGGCGGCCGGGTCCTGGGCCCGGTGGCTGCTGGCCGCGCTCGCGCTGGCGGCGCTGGCCGGGAACGTCAACCGGCTCGACTACGGTGACCAGACCGGCGTCCCGGCGTTCTTCACCACCGGTGAGTACCGCTCGTACATCCCGCCGGACGGCACGGTGGTGGCGATCTCCGGGCGCGGCAACGCCGGGCTGCTGTGGGCGGCGGTGACCGATTCCTACTTCCGCCTGGCCGGCGGGTACATCAACGAGGCGCTGTCCGCCAACGGCGGCATGCCCGCGCCGGTCGCCGGGCTGATGTCGGCGCCGGACACCCCGCCACACAACGTCCCCGCCTTCCGCGCCTACCTGCGGCACGACCACATCACCGACATCGTGGTGGAGGGAAACGGGTACCGGCACAGCGGCCGGTGGCCGTCGCTGCTCCGGCAGGCCGGGCTGAGCGGCACGCAGGTCGGCGGGGTGTTCGTCTACCGGCTGGCGCCCGTCCCCGGCGGCTGACCGGCGGCGGGGTCGCGGCACCTGACCCTCGCCGGTACGTGAGCGCCCTCGGGGGACAATCGGAAGTAGCCGAACCTACCGAGGAGTAGCCATGCGCCGTACCGTGTTCAACGTCGACCACGAGGAATTCCGCAACGTGCTGCGGGACTTCATCGAGGCCGAGGTCGCGCCGCACCAGCAGGAGTGGTACGACGCGGGCATCGTGCCGCGCGACTTCTACTACAAGCTGGCCGGGCTCGGACTGTTCGGCATCGAGGTGCCGGAGGAGTACGGCGGCGCCGGGATCAGCTCGTTCAAGTTCAGCGCGATCGAGACCGAGGAGATCCACCGGGCCGGCGTCAGCTTTGGCGGCTCCACCGTCCACACCGGGCTGTGCCTGCCCTACCTGCTCAAGCTGGGCACGCAGGAGCAGAAGAAGCGCTGGCTGCCGGGCTTCGTCTCGGGCGAGACGATGTTCGCCATCGCGATGACCGAGCCGGGCACCGGGTCGGACCTGGCCGGCATGCGGACGACCGCGCAGCGGTCGGCGGACGGCACCCATTACGTGCTCAACGGGGCCAAGACGTTCATCACCGGCGGCGTGCACGCCGACCGGGTGATCGTCTGCGCCCGCACCGCCCCCGCCCGGCCGGACGACCGCCGCTTCGGCATCTCGCTGCTGGTGGTGGACACCAAGCTGGACGGCTACACGGTCGGCCGCAAGCTCGACAAGATCGGCCTGCGGGTCCAGGACACCGCCGAGCTGGCGTTCTCCGACGTGCTTGTGCCCGCCGAGGACCTGCTCGGCGAGGAGCACCAGGGCTTCTCCTACCTGGGCCAGAACCTGCCCCAGGAGCGGCTGGCCATCGCCTACGGCGCCTACGCCCAGGCGGCAGCGGCGGTGGAGTTCGCCAAGCGGTACACCCAGGAGCGGCACGTCTTCGGCCAGCCGGTGGCCGCGTTCCAGAACACCAAGTTCGAGCTGGCCGCGTGCAAGGCCGAAGTCGACGCCGCCCAGGCCGTCGCCGACCGTGCGCTCGAGGCGCACGACGCGGGCGAGCTGACCGCCGCCGAGGCCGCGTCGGCCAAGCTGTTCTGCACCGAGGTCGCCGGCCGGGTGATCGACCGCTGCCTGCAGTTGCACGGCGGCTACGGCTACGTCAACGAGTACCCGATCGCCCGCCTGTACGCGGACAACCGGGTCAACCGCATCTACGGGGGGACCTCGGAGGTGATGAAGACCATCATCGCCAAGGACATGGGCTTGTAAAGCCTTGCCCGCCCCCCATATTCACCATGTGTCCAGGGAGTTACCCTAGCGATATGCCGCGTTTTTTCGCCTCGGATCTCCCCGCTCCTGGCCTCCCCGAACTGGCCACGCACGCGTCACAGTCACAAGCGTCTAACAGGCGACGTTTGTCGCGCAATTGCGCGTTATGGTAGGAGGCCGTGTATCTCGGACCCCTTATTGACGCGCACACCCACCCCATGCTTGACCCGGAAAGCCAGATCGTCAGCGCTCCGCACCCGCCCGAGGCCTACCGGGCCCGGGTGCAGGGCACCCGGGTAAGGCGGGCCGCTGCGCTCACAATTGCGCGAAGCGCCGAACTGGAACGGACGCGCGCGCGCAATGACGCCGTCCTCAAGCTCGCCACCGACTCTGGCGGCTTCTTCTTTCCCGTGTGCTCGGTGCACCCGGCCGACGGGACGGCGGCCCTCGACGAGGTCGACCGGGTCGCCGCCGCGGGTGCCAGCTGGCTCAAGCTGCACCCGAACACGCAGGACTTCGACGTGGCCGACCCCTTCGTCGCCACTGTGGTGCGCCGGGCCAGCGAGCACCGCCTGCCGGTGCTGTTTGACGCCTACTCCCCGTGGGACGCCAACCAGTCGGGCAAGTTCGTGAACCTGGCGACGGCCGTGCCGGAAGCGCGGCTGATCCTGGCGCACGCGCACGGCCCGGGGTTCCCGCAGCTGCTGTTCTACGACATCCTCGCCCGCTACCCCGGGTGGCAGCGCAACGTCTGGATCGACATCTCGGTGACCAGCCCGATGCTGGCGGGCAGCCCGTTCGCCGAGCAGTTCACCTGGGTGCTGCGCAAGGTCGGCACCGACCGCGTGGTGTTCGGCAGTGACTACCCGGTGGACGACCCGCTCGTCGCGATCGCCGCCGTCGCCGAGCTGGGCTTCACCGACGAGGAGCAGGCCGCCATCCTGCACGACAACGCGGCCGGGCTGCTCAACGACGAGTGCTGAGGCGCCCGGCCCCGACGGCCGGGGAACGGCGCGCCGCACGCCGCCTGCGGGCCGGCCGGGACCGCCCAGGTCCCGGCCGGCCCGGGTCATGGACCGGGCCGGGTGCCCTGTCTTAGGGTTAATTCGTGCAAACCTTCGATGACGTGGCCCGCCTGGTCGCCGATCTGCCTGAGGTGACCGAGGGCACGGAGAAGTACCGCGGCAACCGGGCCTGGCAGGTGGCGGGCAAGGCATTCGCCTGGGAGCGCCCGTTCAGCAAGGCCGACCTCAAGCGGTTCGGCGACCAGGAGCCGCCTCCGGGGCCGATCCTGGCCGTCCGCGCCGCCGACCAGTCGGAGAAGGAGGCGATCCTCGCCTCCGGCAAGGCCAGCTTCTTCACTATCGAGCACTTCAACGGCTACAACGGTTACCTGGTCCAGCTGGACCAGGTAACCGCCGCCGACCTGCGGGAGGCGCTGGTCGACGGGTGGCTGGCGGTCGCCCCGGCCAAGGTCGCCGAGGGTTTCCTCAAGAACAAGTAGGCAGAACGGGGGCGCGTTTCACCTCCCGGGCTAAGCCATGCGCCTGGCGCGCCCAAATAATGAGACGAAGTTGATCAGCATTTAAGACACTCATTACAGTGGTGGACATGCCAGAGGTCTACACGCACGGTCATCACGAGTCAGTCCTGCGGTCGCACAAATGGCGTACCGCCGAGAACAGCGCCGCCTTCCTGCTGCCGCACCTCGCGCAGGACGCGAAGGTCCTCGACGTGGGCTGCGGCCCGGGCACGATCACCGCGGGTCTCGCCGACCGGGTGCCGCGCGGGCACGTCACCGGCATCGAGCCACTGGCGGAGGTCGCCGAGGACGCCCGCGCGGTAATCGGCGGCCGGGCGAACCTGGAGTTCGCCACCGGCGACGTCTACGCCCTCGGCTTCCCGGACGCGAGCTTCGACGTGGTGTACGCCCACCAGGTGCTGCAGCACCTCGCCGACCCGGCGGCCGCGCTGCGCGAGATGCGCCGGGTCACCAGGCCGGGCGGCGTCATCGCGGCCCGCGACGGCGACTATGGCGGCATGACCTGGTACCCGGAGGCCCCGGCCATGGAGGAGTGGCGGCAGGCCTACACCAAGGTCGCCCGGGGCAACGGCGGCGAGCCCAACGCCGGCCGCCGCCTGCTCGCCTGGACCAGGCAGGCGGGCTTCGCCGACGCCGGCATCGCCTGCTCGTCGAGCACCTGGACCTACGCCACCCCGGACGAGCGCTCCTGGTGGGGCGGCCTGTGGGCCGACCGCTCGCTGCAGTCAACGTTCGCCGCCTCCGCGATCGCCGGCGGCCACGCGACCCAGGCCGACCTGGAGCGCATCGCCGACGGCTGGCGCGCCTGGGCCGCCGACGAGGACGGCTGGTTCATGGTCCCGAACGGCGAGGTCCTCTGCCGGGTGAGCTAACCGGGCCAAACCGGGCAGCCCGATAGCGGAAGTGTGTGCGCCCAATCGACACGCGTCGCTTTTGGCGCACGTGACCCTAGGCAACGGGGCGGCCGCCGGCTTACCGTCGGGTTATGGGCAGATACGAGGAAGCGTTCCGCCGGAGCCTCGACGACCCGGCCGGCTTCTGGGCCGAGGCCGCCACCGCCATCGACTGGTACACCCCGCCGAAGACGATCCTCGACGGCGCCAACGCGCCGTTTTACCGCTGGTTCAGCGGCGGCACGCTCAACACCTGCCATAACGCGCTCGACCGGCACGCCGACGGCGGGCGCGGCGGCCAGCTCGCCCTGATCTACGACTCGCCGGTCACCGGGGTCAAGGAGACGTTCACCTTCGCCGGGCTGCGCGACGAGACCGCCAGGTTCGCCGGCGTGCTGGCCAGCCTGGGCGTCGCCAAGGGCGACCGCGTGGTCATCTACATGCCGATGATCCCGGAGGCCGTGGTCGCGATGCTCGCCTGCGCGCGGCTCGGCGCGGTGCACAGCGTGGTCTTCGGCGGCTTCGCGCCGCACGAGCTCGCGGTGCGGATCGACGACGCCAAGCCCAAGGTCGTCGTCTCGGCCTCCTGCGGCATCGAGGTCGCCCGGATCATCGAGTACAAGCCGATCCTGGACGCCGCGATCGAGGAGGCCGCGCACAAGCCCGAACGCACTGTCATCGTGCAGCGGCCGCGGGCGACCGCGGCGATGGGGGAGCGGGACCTGGACTGGCACCAGCTCATGGCGGCGGACCCGGTGCCGGCCCCCTGCGTCCCGGTGGACGCCACCGACCCGCTGTACATCCTCTACACCTCTGGCACCACGGGGAAGCCGAAGGGAGTGGTCCGCGACAACGGCGGCCACGCGGTCGCCCTGGCCTGGTCGATGCGCGAACGTCTACGACACCCACGCGGGCGAGGTCTTCTGGGCCGCCTCCGACATCGGCTGGGTCGTCGGCCACTCCTACATCGTCTACGCCCCGCTGCTGGCCGGCTGTACCACGGTGCTGTACGAGGGCAAGCCGGTCGGCACCCCCAACGCCGGCGCGTTCTGGCGGGTCATCGCCGAGCACAGGGTCAAGACGCTGTTCACCGCGCCGACCGGCTTCCGCGCGATCCGCCGGGAGGACCCGGAGGGTCTGCTGAAGCGGGGCTACGACCTGTCCGGCTTCCGGTACCTGTTCCTGGCCGGCGAGCGTACCGACCCGGAGACGTGGCGCTGGGCGGGCGAGCTGCTCGGCGTCCCGGTGATCGACCACTGGTGGCAGACCGAGACCGGCTGGGCGACCGCCGCCGACCCGATGGGCCTCGACCCGAAGCCGACCAAGCCGGGTTCGCCCACGCTGCCCGTCCCCGGCTTCGACGTCCAGATCCTGGACGAGGACGGCAACCTGGCCAAGCCGCACGAGGCCGGCAACATCGCGATCAAGCTGCCGCTGCCGCCCGGCTGCCTGCCCACCCTGTGGCACGACGACGAGGGCTTCCGCGCCGCCTACCTGTCCCGGTACCCCGGCTACTACCTCAGCGGCGACGGCGGCTTCAAGGACGAGGACGGCTACCTGTACGTCATGGGCCGCACCGACGACGTCATCAACGTGGCCGGGCACCGCCTGTCCACCGGCGAGATGGAAGAGGTGCTTGCCAGCCACCCGGCTGTCGCCGAGTGCGCGGTCTTCGGCGTCAACGACGCGCTCAAGGGCGAGGTGCCGCGCGGCTTCGTGGTGCTCAAGGCCGGCGCCGCCGCCGAGCCGGGCCCCCTCGCCGCCGAGCTGGCCCAGATGATCCGCGACCGCATCGGCCCCATCGCCGCGCTCGGTCGGCTAGACATCGTGCCCGGCCTGCCCAAGACCCGCTCGGGCAAGATCCTGCGGCGGACCATGCGCGGCCTGGCCAACGGCAAGGACGAACCGGTCCCCTCCACCATCGACGACCCCGCCGTCCTCGACATCCTGCGCCCCATCCTCCGCGCCAATCCCGCCTAACCCCGGGTCTGCCGTAGCAGGAGCAGTTGCTGAGTGAGCCGCCGTCGTTCTTCCGCGGCTTCTAGCAGCCGGGCCGCCAGCTCGTCACGCTCGCGGGAAAGCTCAGCCAGCTGCTGCTCCAGTTCGATGATCCGCCGGATGGCGGACATCGTCATGCCCTCGTCGGCCATGGAGACAACCTGCTGGATGACGCGGATTTCCACGCGCGTGTAGCGACGCTGCCGGCCGGCCGAGCGCTGCGGCGAGACAACCTGGAGATCGTCGATGCGGCGCAGGAACGCCTGCTTCAGCGAAAGCATCTCCGCGACCTGCCCCACGGTGTACAGCGGGACGTTCTCATCGTCGAAGACTTCCATATGTCACCTCCCTCACGCCTGTCCCCCCAGAGGGGGCGGGGGCACAATCATCCGACTCGATGGTAAACGGCGACGGCCAGCCTGCGCGCGAGCGCGGGCCGGCTGCCGCCGGTTGCCTGGGGAGCTCCGCTGCGCCTTAGCGGCCAAGCTCCTTGGCCTCGTCGGCGGTGCCGATGGTGATCTTGCGCGGCTGGGCCTGCTCCAGGACCGGGATGCGGATCTCCAGCACGCCGTCGTGGTGGCTGGCCTCGATCGCGTCCGGGTTGAGCTGGTCCGAGAGGCGGACCCGGCGGGTGAAGCTGCCGAACAGCCGCTCGCGGACGACCGGGTTCTCGCCCTCGGCCTTGGCCTCCTCGCGCGTGGCGGTCACGGTGAGCACGCCCTTGTCGACGGTCACGTCGAGCTTGTCCGCGGCCACGCCGGGGACATCGAAGCGGAGGACGAGCTCGCCGTCGCGCCGGACCGAGTCCATGGGCAGGGCCTGGGCGTAGGTGACGGCGTTGCCGCCGAACGCGCGCCGGACGATCCGGTCGAAGTCACGGCTGATCGGGTCGAGAGTTGTCAGGTACATCGCTACCTCCTGGTAGGGCTGCCACCCGGTGTGGTCTCGCCCTTCGCTCCTCAATAACTTACGACTCAAGTTGTATATTCCTTGCCGAGATAATGTCAGGTAAGTTCCGATCCGAGATGGGTAGCGCGGGCGGCGACTACCCTGGCGCCATGGCAATCCGCGACATCCGGCTGTTCGGCGACCCGATACTGAAGACCGCCGCCGAGCCGGTCACCGACTTCGACAAGCAGCTGCGCACGCTGGTCAGGGACCTGGCCGCCACGCTGGACGATGCCCAGGGCGCGGGGCTCGCCGCGCCGCAGATCGGGATCGGGCTGCGGGTCTTCGCCTACGCGGTCGGCAGCGAGCGCGGGCACCTGATCAACCCAGTCCTCGACTTCCCCGACGAGGAAGAGCAGGACGGCGAGGAGGGGTGCCTCTCGTTCCCCGGCGTGTACCACGACGTGAAGCGGAGGCTGAACACGGTGGCGCGCGGTTTCACCGACCGCGGCGACCCGGTCCAGATCGTCGGGACGCAGGTGCTCGCCCGCTGCCTGCAGCACGAGACGGACCACCTGGACGGTGTGCTGTTCATCGACCGGATGGACACCGCGACCAGGAAACTGGCCATGCGGGAGATCAGGGACGCGAAATGGGAAGGTCCGGTAAAGATCAGTCCGCACCGGATGACAAACCGCATATTCTGACATCTAGCGCGGGCGCCCGGCGTTCCCGCATAGTTATCGCTGGAAGCACTGGTAGCAGAGCCGCACGGGGTACTGGCTCGTAGCGAATCCTTTCCCGAAGGCCAGTGCTTCCCGCGGGACTGAGCTACGCGGGAGGAAGCGGCCATGGCGCGAAGGGTGCCCGGCGTAGGTGAACCCGGGCCCGAGTGGCCCGGCGAACCCGGCCACGGTCAGGGGTACGGCGGCGACCAGGGCGCGCAGCGCTACGGCTACGACGGTGCCGGGTCCGGTCCGTCCGGCCAGGACCCGTTCGGCCAGGACCCGTTCGGCCAGGACCCGTTCGGCCAGGACCCGTTCGGCCAGCACGGCGGCCCGGGCTACGACCAGCCGAACGGCTACGGCCAGCCGCCGGCCTACGGCGGCCGCGGCGGCGCCGGCTACCCGCCGCAGGGTAACGGCCAGCAGGGCAACGGTCAGCAGGCATCTGACCAGCGGGGCTACGGCCAGCAGCAGGGGTACCGCGCCCAGGGGTACGCCGGCGCCGACGCCGAGGCGACGCGGGCCTTCACTGTCCAGCGCGCGGGAGCGGGCTACGCCGACGGGCCGCCCAACGGCAACATGCGCCGCTACGAGGATCCGCGCGGCTCCGGCGACCCCGCGCGCTACGCCCCCGGCGGCTACGGCGGCTACGGCGGCCCGCCGCCGGGCGTCGAGCAGGACTTCCCAGCACCGGGCCGAGGGCGCGACGCCCCGGCGCTTAACGGAAACTCCCCGGCGAACGGCGACCCGCGTGACGGGCGCCCGCCGCGCAAGGTGCGGTTCCGTCGCACCCGCCGCCTTTTCCGGCGCCGCAGCGTCCGCGTGATCAGCGTGATCGTCGCGCTGTGCCTGGTCTGGCTGATGTTTTCCGTCGGCCAGGCGGCCGTCAAGAACAACGGCCAGGGGATGGCCGCGAACATCGCGGAATGGGCGCGGGACCACAAGCTCGGCCCGATCGTGACGTTCGGCGAGTGGCTCTCCTACAACCCGCCGCCGAAGGGCGGTAAGCCGTCGTTCTCGCTCGCCGTCCCGAGCGGTGAGGCGGTTGGCAGCGGCAAGGCGAAGGGCAAGACGGGCTTCCAGCCGGACGTCCCGGCCACGCTCAAGTCGCTGGCGGGCAGCTCGATCGCCGGCGAGGGCCAGTGGCGAGTGGTGGAGAAGGTCAAGGGCCAGCCGGCGATCCTGACCACGTTCCTGCGCGACGCGACGTACACCTCCCAGGTCAACGGGATCGCGTCGATCGACCAGCGGCTGGTCAAGTTCTCGCTCCGGCCCGGCACGGAAGACCCGGGGCCGGCCAAGTGGGGCGTGCCCAACTACATCCCGGCCGGGCAGCGCACCGGGCTGCTGGCCACGTTCAATGGCGGGTTCAAGCTGGACTCGGCCGGCGGCGGCTTCTACCTCAACGGCGTCTACCACGGCTCGCTGGTCAAGGGCGCCGCGTCGGTCGTCTACTACAAGGACGGCACGGTCAAGGTCGGCGAGTGGGGCCGCGACTTCACGATGAACTCGAAGATCGAGGGCGTCAGGCAGAACCTCAAGCTGCTGGTGGACCACGGCAAGGTGTCACCCGACGCGGACTCGAACGTGGTGAGCAACTGGGGCGCCACCCTTAGCGGCGGCTACTACGTCTGGCGCTCCGGCATCGGCGTCACCAAGGACGGCCGGGTCGTCTACGTCTACGGGTCGGCGCTGAACGCGGAGGACCTGGGCAAGCTGCTGCAGCGAGCGGGAGCGGTCGAGGGCATGCAGATGGACATCAACCCGGCCTGGATGAAGTTCGACTACTACCAGGCCAAGGGCAAGCCAGCCGACCCGACGCCGGTGCCGTTGCTCCCCACGCAGCAGCCCAGCCCGTACTCGTATTACACGCCGTCGACGCGTGACTTCACCGCGGTCTACTCGCGGTGACCCTCGACAAGACGGCGACCCCGGAGGAGGAGAGGGGGCCGGACGCGGCGATGCCCGCCACGGCGGTCGCCGGGGCCTCGCCCTCCCGCTGGGTCCTCGCCGTCGTCCGGACGACGCGCCCCCGGCAGTGGTCGAAGAACCTGCTGGTGTTCGCGGCGCCGCTGGCCGGCGCGTCACTCGGCCGCAACGACGGGTTCGGTTACGCGCTGGTGGCGATGCTCGCCTTCGGCTGCGCGTCGGCGGCGGTCTACTTCGTCAACGACGTGGTGGACGTCGAGCGGGACCGGCGGCACCCGGTGAAGCGGAACCGGCCGATCGCCTCGGGCGCGCTGCCCGAGCAGCACGCGGTCGTGCTGGCCGTCCTGGCCGCGCTGTTCGCGGTCGGCGCGGGCGTGGTGATCCGCGAGCCGCTGCTCGTCACCACCGCCTCGGCGTACCTGTGCCTGTCGTTCCTCTACTCGTTCCGGCTCAAGCACGTCCCGTTCCTCGAGATGCTGATCGTGGCGTCCGGGTTCCTGCTGCGGGTGCTCGGCGGCGCGGCGGCGACCCACGTGACGCCGTCCATCTGGTTCCTGATGGTGTGCAGCCTGGGGGCGCTCGGCGTGGCGGTCGCCAAGCGGTACACCGAGCTGACCAGCCTGGGCGACGACGCGGTCCGGCACCGCCCGGTGATGCGCTGGTACCAGCCGGACATGCTGCGGTTCGCCCAGCTGCTCATCGGGGTCGGTATGCTCGCGACCTACCTGATGTGGGCGCTGAGCGAGCGAACCGGCGTCCGGCCGTGGCACCTCGCGTCCGCGCTGCCGCTAGCCGCCGCGCTGGTCCGGTTCGGCGTGCTCACCGCGCGCCGGCTCGGTCCGCCCGGTGGAAGACCTGATCACGCGGGACGCGATCATGCTGTGCTGCGAGGCGGCCTGGCTGATCCTGTTCTGCGTCGGCCTCTACGTGGAGTGATGATGAGAGTTCTGCTGCTCGGTGGCACCGAGTGAGATCGGCCTGGCGATCTGTTCCGCGCTGACGCTCGGCCCGGGGACGAGGTCATCCTGGCCGGCCGGGACACGCAGCGGCTGGAGGCGGCGGGCAAGTCGCTCGGCCGCCCGGTCACCGTGGTCAGGTACGACGCGACCGAGACGGCGGCGCACCAGGCGTTCGCCGAGGAGGTCTGCGCCGGGGGAGTGCCCGACCTGGTGATCGCCGCGACCGGCATCCTGGTACCGCAGGAGCGAGGCGCAGCGGGACGTGCAGCTGGCCGCGACCATGATCGAGACCAACCTCACCGGGCACGTCACGGCGCTGCTCGCGTTCGGCGAGGCGATGCGCCGCCGGGGCAGCGGCACGATCGTGGTGCTCTCCTCGATCGCGGCGGTGCGGCCGCGCAAGTTCAACTCGGTCTACGGCGCGACCAAGGCCGGCCTCGACGCGTTCGCCCGCGGCTACGCCGACTCGCTGCACGGCTCCGGCGTACGGGTGCTGCTGGTCCGGCCCGGCTTCGTGACCGGCCGGATGACCGAGGGGATGAAGCAGGCCCCGCTGTCGACCACCCCCGCCGCCGTCGGCGCGGCGGTCGCGGGCGCGCTGCGCGGCCAGGAAAGGGCGGCCGGGGTCAGGGCGGCAAGTCGGTGGTGTGGGTGCCCGCCCCGCTGGCCGACCTGGCGGCGGTGATGAAGCTGGTGCCGCGCCCGCTCTGGCGCAAGCTGAGAGCTAGGGCCGCCTACTTGGCGGTGATCCGGGTGCCGTGCTCGCCGCCCTCGCAGATGGACTTCATCACGCCGACGGCGCCGACGTCGAAGACGTGCATGGTCAGCGACTGCTCGTTGGCCAGCACGAACGCGCTGGTGTCCATGATGCGGATGTCGGCGCGAGATGGCCTCTTCGTAGGTCAGCGTGGAGAAGCGGACCGCGTCCGGGTTGAGCCGGGGGTCGGAGTCGTACACGCCGTCCACGCCGTGCTTGGCGACCAGCAGCGCGTCGGCCTCGAGCTCCAGCGCCCGCTGCACGGCCGGGTAGTCGGTGGTCACGTAGGGCTGGCCGATGCCGCCGGCCAGCACCACGATGAAGTTGCGCTCCAGGTGGTGCACCGCCTTGAGCCGGATGAACGGCTCGGCCACGCTGTGGATCGGCACCGCGGTCATCACCCGGATGTCGGTCTCCGTGCGGGCGGTGAGCGCGCCGCGCAGCATGAGCGCGTTCATCACCGTGCCGAGCATGCCGATGTTGTCCGCTTCGGCCCGGCTGATCCCCCAGCCGTCGGCCATCCGGCCGCGGAAGAAGTTGCCCCCGCCGACCACGACGGCGACCTGAACGCCGAGGTTGTGTACCGACAGGACCTCGTCGGCGACCCGGGCGAGGCTCGCGGGATCGACGCTAAGTCCGGCGGCCCCGGCCAGGGCCTCGCCGCTGAGCTTGACCACCACCCTGCGATATCGCGGCAACGTCAAGGGCCCTCCCGTCGCGAGTTTTCTGCTCGCCACGCTATCAGCAACGGCGGGTATCCCGCTCACCGGCGTGATAGCCCGTCGGGGTGCGCGCGGGTCGAACTGGTGCGCGATAATGGTCGGGTGAGCGACCTGACGGCGGCGTTGCGGGCGGCCGGCGTCCGGCCGGGCGAGCTGGTAGGACTGGCCGCCGGCGCGGACGGCACGGCCCGGGTGGCGCTCGCGGGCGGCGCGTGGACCGGGGCGGCCGCGGCGGTCGGCGCGGCGGACCAGGCGGTGCGGCCCCGGTGGGCGGTGTGGTCGCAGGAGACGGCGCAAGCCCTGGTCGGGCAGCGGGTGCGGCTGGCGACCTGCTGGGACGTCGCGGCGGTGCACCGGCTGCTGTTCGGCGGCTGGCGGGCGGAGCCCCGGCTCGCCTGGGCGTGCCTGCACGGGCAGTCGCCGGACGAGGTGCCCGCCGCCTCCGGCCACCCCGACCTGTTCAGCGTGGCGGGCGACGCACCCGACCCGCCGGTGCTCGGCGCCGCCGAGGCCGCCGACGCGGCCCGGCTGCAGCTGGCCCGCCTGGCCGGCGAAGGGGACGCGGCGCGGGTCGGCACGGCCCGTTCCGAGTCCACCGCCGAGCTGCTGTGCGCGGAGCTGGCCGCGGACGGGCTGCCGGTCAGCCTGGCCGCCGCCGAGGGCCTGCTGGCCGAGATCATCGGGCCGCGACCGCGCGGCGCGGCCGACGCCGCGGCGACCCGGGCCGAGCGGGACGCCCGGGTGCTGCGGCACGCGCCCGCGGGCGCGCCCGGCCGACCTGCGCAGCCCCGCGCAGGTGAAGACGCTGCTCTCCTGGGCAGGCATCGACGTGCCGGACACCCGCGCGTGGCGGCTTGAGGAGTTCCGGGACCGCTCGCCGCTGGTGGCGGCGCTGCTCGACTGGCGCAAGGCGGAGCGGATCGCCACCACCTACGGCTACGCCTGGCTGGATGAGCACCTCGGGCCGGACGGGCGGCTGCGCGGCTCGTGGACCGGGAGCGACGGCGCGGCCGGCCGGATGACCGCGTCCAGCGGGCTGCACAACATGCCGGCCGTGCTGCGCCAGGCGGTGCTGGCCGAGGACGGCTACCTGTTCGTCCGGGCCGACCTGGGCCAGATCGAGCCCCGGGTGCTGGCCGCCGTCTCCGGCGACGCCGCGCTTATCGCGGCCACCGCCGCCGACGACATGTACCAGCCGGTCGCGGCCGGGCTCAGCGTCGACCGGCCGACCGCGAAGGTCGCGATGATCGCCGCGATGTACGGCCAGACCACCGGCCACGGCGGCGTGGCCGCCCGGCGGATGCGCTCCGCCTACCCGGTCGCGATGGGCTACCTGGACGCCGCCGACCGCTCGGCCCAGGCCGGCCATGACCTGCGCACCCACGGCGGCCGCCTGATTCGCATGTCCGGCGGCAGCCTCGACTCCCCGTCCCGCGCCACCGCCCGCGGCCGCTACGGCCGCAACGCCGTCATCCAGGGCGCCGCCGCCGAGCTGTTCAAGATGTGGGCCGTCACCGCCCGCGCGAGACTAGCCCCGCTCAACGCCCAGACAGTCCTCTGCCTCCACGACGAACTCCTCCTCCACGTCCCCGCCCCGCAGGCAAAAGAAGCCGCCGACCTCCTGACCGCCTGCCTAGCCGAAGCCACCCGCCGCTGGTCCCCGCCCCGCACCCCCCAACCCCGCTTCATCTCAGAAACCACCATCATCAAATCCTGGTCAGAAGCCAAGCCCTAGCCCCAAGGCCAACATCAGCCCCCGTCACGGCCATGTCGCCGCCAAGGCCCCGCGCCAGCCCAGTCACGGCAAAGCCAGCCCCAGGCCAAGCGTCAGCCGCCCCCACGGCGACCGTCAAACCCGCGAAGGCAAGCCCCAGCCCCGACCAACGGTCATAGTCAGCCACGGCAAAGTCAGCCCAAAGGCAAGCGTCAGCCGTAACCCACGGCCAACTTGAAGCCGCGAAGGCAAGCGCCAGCCCCGACCAACGGTCATAGTCAAAGACCCAAAGCCCTGCGCCAGCCCCCGGGGCCGCAGCCCACGGCCGCCACCCTCCACAACCGTGGAACGGAAGCTGGGGAGTCGGGGAGATTAGCCGCCGACCTTCCGAAGGAGTGTCGGCGGTAATCTCCCCGGCCCCCTGCCACCCCGCCGACCAGGCAGGTTTTGACTTGAGAAGTTGACTTGAGGAGCAGCAACAGGCGGGGTGGCGCAGGCAAGCGAACGCCTGGCCCGGTAGGACGGGGGAATACGCCGGGCCAGGCGCCGCGGCGCCCGGGCGGCCGGGGAAACCAGCCGGGCGCGGGCCGGGCGGTTGGAGCGGGAACTCGCCGCCTGGCGACTTGCCACGGGGCCCCCTGGCCCCGCGAAGTCGATGGTAACCGCGATTATCGCTGCCGTTTCCGGAAGTTACTGAAGAGTATCCCACAGTATGGCCGAATGACTTCTTATCAGGGTAGCGCGCTGCCGCCGCCCCGTCACCGTTCGGCGATCAGACCATCGTTGAGCTGGGAGAGAACCTCGTCGTGCAGGTGGCCGTTGGTGCACACGACGCTGCCGCCTTCGGGTGTGGCCGCGCCGGCCGAGGCTGGTGAACCGGCCGCCTGCCTCCTGCACGATCACCTGCAGGGCGGCCAGGTCCCACAGGGAGACCTCCGGCTCGGCCGAGATGTCCGCCGCCCCCTCGGCGACCAGCATGTGCGACCAGAAATCGCCGTACGCCCGGGTCCGCCAGACGGACTTGCTCAGGGCGAGGAAGTTGTCCAGCCGGCCCGCCTCCGCCCAGCCGCCGATGCCGGAGTAGGAGAACGAGGCGTCGCCCAGCTCGGTGACCTGGGAAACCCGGCAGCGGGAGGCCTTGGTCAGCGAGCGGCCGGTCCACGCGCCACCGCCGGTCGCGGCCCACCAGCGGCGCCCGAGCGCGGGCGCGGTGACCACGCCAACGACGACCTGGTCCCCGTCCATCAGCCCGATGAGCGTGGCCCAGACGGGCACGCCGCGGACGTAGTTCTTGGTGCCGTCGATCGGGTCGAGCACCCAGCGCCGCGGCCCGATGCCGGTCTGGCCGGTTTCCTCGCCGATCACCGCGTCGCGCGGCCGGGACCGGCGCAGGATGTGGCGGAGCGTTTCCTCGGTGGCCTGGTCGGCGTCGGAGACGGGGGTCAGGTCGGGCTTGGTCTCGACCCGCAGGTCGAGCGCGCGGAACCGCTTGGTCGTGATGTCATCGGCGGCGTCCGCCAGGACATGCGCGAACCGCAGGTCGTCATCGTAGCTTGCCACCGTCCACAGGGTATCTGCCTGGTGGCGGCGCGCACAGGTATCTGCCCAGGTAGCGCCGGCGTTCTACCACGGGATCTGGGGACAGCCAGGTGTGACAAGTCCGGCCTGGAAGCCGCGATCAGGGAGCGTCGGCGGGCTGGCCTGGTGGTGAACACCCGCTGGTCGCCGCCGGTCCCGGCACCTGACCGGGCCAGGCGGAGCGGGCGGTGGCGTCCCGGCGCCCGCACACGCTGGGGTGCAGAGCAGATGGAGATTTGGCCAGCGCGGGCCGCATCTTCGGTGGCGACGTGACGTAGTCGGCCGGCGGCCGTAGGTTGACAGGGACGGCGCCGGGCATGAGTTCGCTGGGGGTGGCATTGATCGGGGGACTTGGATGATCTCGGTGGCCGACTGGGTGTTGCTTCTCGGCATCGTGGTCGCGCTGTTCACGCTCGACTTGGTGCTGGCGACGTTGCGCCCGCACGCCGTCGGCTTCCGTGAGGCCGCCCTGTGGTCGGTGTTCTTCATCGCCGCGGCGATGGGCTTCGGCCTGGCCCTGGCCGCGCTGGAAGGCTGGAACCTCGCCGGCCAGTACTTCGCCGGCTACATCGTCGAGAAGAGCCTCTCGGTCGATAACCTGTTCGTCTTCGTCATCATCATGGCGACCTTCGCGGTACCCCCCAAGCATCAGCAGCGGGTGCTCATCTTCGGCATCATCGCCTCGATCGTCCTGCGCGCCATCTTCATCGCGGTGGGCGCCGCGCTGCTGAACGCGCTGTCGTTCATGTTCCTGATCTTCGGGCTTGCCCTGGTCTGGACCGCGTTCCGGTTGTTCACCCACCGGGACGCCGACCCCGACGTGATGGACAGCAGGCTGGTCAGGACCGCGCGGCGGGTCTTCCCGGTCAGCGACCAGTACGACGAAGGACGGCTGCTCAGCCACGTCGACGGGAAGCGCGTGGTCACGCCGCTGTTCATCGTGTTCATCGCGATCGGCGGCACGGACATGCTGTTCGCGCTGGACTCGATCCCGGCCGTGTTCGGCGTCACCAACGAGGCCTACATCGTGTTCGCGGCGAACGCCTTCGCCCTGCTCGGCCTGCGGGCCCTGTTCTTCCTGGTGACCGGCCTGCTCGACCGGCTGGTCTACCTGTCGATGGGGCTGGCGGTGATCCTGGCGTTCATCGGCGCCAAGCTCATCCTGCACTGGGCGCACGAGCAGTTCAGCGAGTCGGTCCCGGAGATCAGCACCGCCCTCTCGCTGATCGTCATCGGCGTGGTGCTGGCGGTCACCACGGTGGCCAGCCTGATCAAGGTGCGCCGAGATCCGACCGCGCACGCGCACCCCGGGGTGGTCGCGGGTTCGCCATCGCGGCCCGCCGACGGCGGCGTGACGCGCAGCCGGGCCGCGAACGAGCGGGCCGCCGGCCAGCCGAGGGCGACTAGGCCGCGGACCACGCGGCGGGGCCAACGCGGTGCCGTCGTAGTGGGCTAGTCGGCGGACTCGCGGCTGCGCAGCAGGCGGCGCAGCGACTCCAGGCGCGCGTCGGCGTCGTTTTCCCGCGCCCACTCGTCCAGCGCGCAGCCGGGCGACAGGTGATCGCAGCCGGGCGGGCAGGCGGCCGCCCCCTCGGCCAGGTCGCCGAACGCCTCGGCGACCCGGGCCGCCGATACGTGGCCGAGCCCGAAGCCGCGCACGCCGGGGGTGTCGATCAGCCAGCCCGAGTCGCCGGGCAGGGCCAGCGCGATCGCCGACGATGACGTGTGCCTGCCCTTGCCGGTCACCGCGTTGACCCGGCCGACCGCACGGTCGGCGTCCGGTATCAGGGCGTTGACCAGCGACGACTTGCCCACCCCCGACTGGCCGATGAACACGCTGACCTGCTGGCGCAGCGCCTTGCGCAGCCGGGCCAGGGTCGGCTCGGGCAGCGGCTGCTTGGTGGTCAGCATGGGGATGTCGAGCGGCCGGTAGAAGGCGCGCAGCGTGCGCGGCGGGGCCAGGTCGGACTTGGTCAGCACCAGCAGCGGGTCGAGCCCGGCGTCGTACGCGGCGACCAGGCACCGGTCGATGAACCGGGTCTTGGGCTCCGGGTCGGCCAGCGCGCAGACGATCACCATCTGGTCGGCGTTGGCCACCACCACCCGCTCCAGCGGGTCGGTGTCGTCGGGGGAGCGGCGCAGCACGCTGGTTCGCTCCTCGACCCGGACGATCCGGGCCAGCGAGCCCGTCGAACCGGACGTGTCGCCCGCCAGCGCCACGCGGTCCCCGACGACGACCGAGCCCTTGCCGAGCTCTCTGGCCTTCATGGCGGTGACCAGCCGCCCGTCTACGGTGATGCGCGCCGCCGTCGTCGTCGAGCACGCAGCCGTAACGGCCCCGGTCGACGCTGACGACGAACGCGCCCGGCGCGGACTCGTGCGCCGGGCGCCGCCGGGTGCGCGGCCGGGAGCCGCGCCCCGCGCGGACCCGGACGTCGTCCTCGTCGTAGTAGGCGGACGGCTGCTTCAGCGGTCTTCCCCCTGGACCAGTGCCTGCCACAGCGTGGTGAAGGCGGGGAAGGTCTTGCCGACCGTGGCCACGTTGAGCACCTCGATGCCGGGGACGCCCAGGGCGAGCACGGCCCCCGCCATCACCATCCGGTGGTCGTCGTAGCTCTCGAACCCGTGCCCGGCGGGCGCGCGCAGCGGCCGCGGCCGGATCCGCAGGCCGTCGGGCAGCTCGGTCACGTCGCCGCCCAGGGCGTTGATCTCCTTGGCGATCGCGGCGAGCCGGTCGGTCTCCTGTGCCCGGGTGTGCCCGACGCCGGTGAACGTGGACGGGCCGGAGGCGAGCGCGGCCACCGAGGTGAGCGGCAGGCACAGCTCGGGGATGTCGCGCAGGTCCGCCTCGATCCCGTGGACCGTCCCGGATCCGGTGACGGTCAGGCCGTCTTCGCCCGGCGTGACTACGCCGCCCATCCGGGTGATCACCTCGAGGATCGGCCCGGAGGCCTGCAGCGAGTCGGCGGGCCAGTCGCGTATCGTCACCGAGCCCCCGGTGACCAGCGCGGCGGCCAGGAACGGCCCCGCGTTGGACAGGTCGGGCTCGACGGTGAAGTCCCCGAGGTCGAGCGGTCCCGGCGCGACGCGCCAGAAGTCCGGCCGCACGCCGTCGGACGAGCCGGCCTCGACCGAGGCGCCGGCGTCGCGCAGCATCCGCAGGGTCATCTCGATGTGCGGCAGCGACGGCACCGGCGGCCCGGAGTGCCGCACGGCCACGCCGTCATCGAACCGTGGCGCAGCCAGCAGCAGGCCGGACACCAGCTGCGACGAGCTGGAGGCGTCCAGCGTCACCGGGCCGCCGGGCACCGACCCGGTGCCGTGCACGGTGAAGGGGAGCGCGCCGCGCCCGCCGTCGTCGATCGACACGCCGAGCACGCGCAGCGCTGACAGCAGCGCGCCGACCGGGCGCTCCCGCGCCCGCGGGTCGCCGTCGAACGCCACCGCCGCCGGGGTCAGCGCCGCGACAGCGGGCAGGAACCGCATCACCGTCCCGGCGTTGCCCACGTCAACGCGGACCGCCGGGCCGTCCGGGGCGCCGGGCCGCACGCTCACGTCGACGCCGTCCTCGTCAACCGTGACGCCGAGTTCCCGCAGCGCCCCGATGGCCAGGCTGGTGTCGCGGGCCCGCAGGACGCCGCGTACCGTCGACGGCGCCTGGCTCAGCGCCGCGAGCAGCAGCGCGCGGTTGGTGATCGACTTCGAGCCGGGCAGCCGCAGCGTCGCGCGCACCGGTCCTTGCGCCACGGGGGCGCGCCAGCGTCCTGAGTCCATAGCCTTGAGGGTATCGGCTGGCCCGGGGTAGCAGGCGGAGCCTTTCCCCGGCGCGCGGGCTCGTGACAATCGCGTGGCCAGCGGGCAGGATCGAAGGGGCCGCGCGCCGGACGCGCCCGCGGCGCCCGCTGGCGAGGGAGGATGGTCACATGTGCGGTCGGTTCGTCTCAGCCCGGCGGCGGCTCGAGCTGCTGGAGGAGTTCGCGGCCACGCGCGACAAGGCGGGTGCCGAGCGCAACGCGGACTACAACGTCGCGCCGACCAAGCGGATCTACGCGGTGATGGAACGCCCGTCCGGCGAGGCGCCGGCAGGACCGTGGCCGGCGACAAGGCCGGCGAAGCCGGGGAGGCCGAGGACGAGCGCGAGCTGAGGCTGGTGCGCTGGGGCCTGGTGCCGAGCTGGGCCAAGGACAGCGCGGGCGGCGCCCGGCTGATCAACGCGCGGTCGGAGACGGTCGCGGTCAAGCCCTCGTTCCGGGCCGCGTTCGCCCGGCGCCGCTGCCTGATCCCCGCCGACGGCTACTACGAGTGGATCACCGAGGGGAAGGCCAAGAAGCCGTTCTACATTTACCGTCAGGACAACGCCGTCCTGCCGTTCGCCGGCATCTACGAGCTGTGGCGCGACTCGGCCGTCCCCGAGGACCACGAGGACGCGTGGTACTGGTCGGGCTCGATCATCACCACGCAGGCCACGGACGACATCGGCCGGATACACGACCGGACGCCGATGGTCGTCGCGCCCGACGACTGGGCGGACTGGCTCGACCCGGCCAACAAGGACAAGGACGCGATGCACGCGGTCATGCGCCCCGCGACCGCCGCGGGCTTCTTCGGCCTCACGTCGTACCCCGTGTCCACCGACGTGAACTCGGTGCGGAACAACGGCCCGTCCCTCATCGAGCCGCTCGGTGACGGCTCGTCCATCGTCTGACCCCGGCCCGCCGAGGGACCGCCGCCGCTTACCGCTTCACGCAGCAGGCGATGAGGTGCGTGCCCACCGAGTCGTCCGCCCGGGCGTGCAGTTCCGCGTTGACCAGGTCACCGAGCCGGGACGGGTCGCGGGCGAGCAGGTAGCCCACCGTCTGCGGTGCGAGCACGGTGCGCGGCCTGATCCAGTCCACCTCCAGGCCGGCGCCGGTGAACAGCTCGCGCAGCTGCTCGCTGCCGTAACAGCGGGTGATGCTGCCGTCCGGCCACGGGATCAGCACCACGTCGGCGTTGGGCACGTCCACCAGGTGGGGCCAGTGGTGCTGCTCGGCCAGCACCGCCATGCCGTAGGTGAGCGAGTCCACGCAGGCCAGCACCTGGCCGCCGGGGCGGAGCACCCGGGCGATCTCGGCCACCAGGTCCTCGGCGGCCAGGTTCCTGGACAGGGTCCCGTCCTCGGCGATCACGCCGTCGGCGCAGCCGTCGGGCAGGAACTCCAGGCCGGTGCCCTCGGCGGTCACCGTGCACAGCCTGCCGCCCGCCTCGGCGGCGCTGGCCGGCGTCGTCGGCGGCGGCTGCAGCGGGTCGATGACGCGCAGCACTCTGTGCCCGGCGCAGGCGGCGACCTCGGCGGCCCGGGTGCCGGGCCCGGAGATGTCGACGAGCAGCCGCCTGCCGCCCGGCAGCCAGCTGGTGAGCTGCGCGTGGGCGACCGCGGCGTGAAAGCGCGGGTACATGGCGGCGGCTCGGTCGTCGTCGCTCAGCAGTGGGACAGCGCCCCGGGGGGCGGTGCCCCCGGTAGACGGCTGCCCGGTATGCGTATCCGTGACCTTCGGGCGGACATGCCCACGCGGGTTGCGGGGGGTCGCCCCCCCGGGAGATATGGGGTGCACGGGGTTACTCCTGCCGGGCGCCTCACCAGCGGCGGCCCACACGTGTAGCGTTCCCCGCTCGGCCCGTTCCCACCCACGGAAACCGGAATTGCCGGACGCGGTGCAGTGTTGCAAGCGACATGGCCCAAGCCTCAGCAACACTCGCCCCCGTACGCCGGCCCGCGCCCCGCCGGCGGGGGAAGGTATCCTCTTACGGTTACCGAGAGGGGGTGGGTCCCGTGTCAGAGACACCTGTGCCTGAGAAGCTGGACGAGCGCGGAGAGCGCTTCGAAGCCGATGTCCTGCCGTACCTGGACCAGCTGTACTCCGCCGCCCTCCGGATGACGAGGAACCCGGCGGACGCCGAGGACCTGGTGCAGGAGACGTTCGCGAAGGCGTACGCGTCGTTCCACCAGTTCCAGCAGGGGACGAACCTGAAGGCGTGGCTCTTCAGGATTCTCACTAATACCTTTATCAACACCTATCGCAAGCGGCAGCGTGAACCGCAGCGGTCAGGCTCCGATGAGGTGGAGGACTGGCAGCTGGCGCGGGCGGCGTCGCACAGTTCCGGCGGCCTCAAGTCGGCCGAGGCGGAGGCGCTGGAAAGACTGCCCGACTCCGATATCAAGACAGCGCTGCAGGCGCTGCCCGAGGAGTTCCGCATCGCGGTCTACCTGGCCGACGTCGAGGGCTTCGCGTATAAGGAAATCGCCGACATTATGGGCACCCCCATCGGTACCGTGATGTCACGGCTCCACCGTGGCCGCCGCCAGCTGCGCGAGCTGCTCCAGGACTACGCGGCGGAGCAGGGCATGGTCCGCGCGAATGCCGAGGAGGGTGGGCAATGAGCTGCGGGAAGCCTCACGAGACGCCGTGTAGCGAGGTCCTCGACCGCGTCTACTGGTACCTGGACGGCGAGGTCTCGGAAGACGACTGCGCCCACATCCGCGTGCACCTCGAAGAGTGCGGCCCGTGCCTGCGCGAATACGGCCTCGAAGAGGCGGTCAAGCGGCTGGTCGCCAAGCACTGCGGCTGCGACCCGGTGCCGAGCGAGCTGCGCAGCAAGGTCCTGGTGCGAATCAGGCAGGTACAGTCCGAGATAGAGGTAACCGAATAGGTTTACCAGGGGATATCCCCTCAGCTTTCACCGACGCGCGGTCAGGCCGGGAGAATCATTTCCCTGGTCGGCCGCGCGCCGTGCGTCACGGAGCACCGCGGCGTCTCCCCGGCGCCACGCCGCCCGCCGATGATCACGTTTTAGGTCTGCGCTTATCAGCATGACCACGTTATCCTGTGGAGGGCGGCTTGCCGTAAGCGGCCGTTACATTCCGCGCGAGGGAGGACTGCCTGCGATGAGGGCTTCCGGGGTCTCCTGGGGGTAGCGACGGCGATAGGTGCGATTCGAGTCTACGGCGGATGGCTACGAGGGGGGAGCGTGGGTAAGCTCTCGCGCATCGGGTGGCTCTATGTCGGCGCGGTCATCGGCGCCGGCGTGATCGTGCTTGCCGCAGGACGGTACACCTCGCTCAACTGGAGCCAGATCGGGGTGCTCGGGCTGCTGCTCATCGCATGCGAGTCCGCGTCGACCCTGGTAAGCGCGCGCGGCCTCGCCTGGTCGGCCAACACCATGGCGTCGCTGGCCGCCGTGGTGCTGTGCGGCCCGGTCGGCGCGGCCGTCGTGAGCTGCGGCACGCTCTTCGGCCTGCGCCGCGGCCCGTCGCCGGTGCAGCGGCTGTTCAACACCGCCATGTACGTGCTCAGCGCCTACCTGGCCGGCCGGGCCTTCCTGGCCTTCGGCGGGCGGGTCGGCACCCCGGGCCCGAGTTCCTTCCCCGGCCTGATCGGCCCGTTCGCCGCGGCGGCGGTCGTGCACGTGGCGGTGAACTTCCTGCTGCTGAACGCGGTGTTCTGGCTGACCAGGGAGCCGGGCAACGCGGTGGGCCGGGTCGGGCTTGACTTCAAGCTGTGGCTGACCGACCTCGGGTACGGTGCGTTCGGCGTGCTGATCGCCGCTCTCTGGTCGGTGCTCGGCCCGTTCACCCCGGTGCTCGTGCTGATCCCGGTGCTGGTCGCCCGGTGGGCAGTGGCGCAGTTCGCCGCGCAGCAGCGGGCCTACGAGGCCACGATCAGCGCCCTGTGCCAGGCGGTGGAGACCAAGGACTTCTACACCCGGGGGCACAGTGAGCGGGTGTCGCGCGGCGCGGTGATGATCGCGACGGAGATCGGCATGCGCCCCGAGCGGGTCGGCGCGATCGCCTACGCCGGGATGCTGCACGACGTGGGAAAGCTCGGGGTGCCCACCTCGGTGCTGCAGAAGCGCGGCTCGCTCACCGACGACGAGTACGCCGCCATCCAGCTGCACCCGATGCGCGGCCTGGACATCGTCCGGGAGATCGGCTTCCTCGACGAGGCCCTCGCCGGGATCATGCACCACCACGAGCGGATCGACGGCAGGGGCTACCCGATGGGGCTGGCGGGCGACGAGATCCCCGAGTTCGCCCGGGTGCTCGGGGTGGCGGACGCCTTCGACGCGATGACCTCCGACCGCTCCTACCGGGGCGCGCGGCCCATCCCCGAGGCCGTCGCCGAGCTGCGCAAGTGGGCGGGCAAGCAGTTCGACCCGGCCTTCGTGGACGCGTTCCTCACCGCGCTGGAGCGGGAAGGCTGGACGTCGCCGGAGCCCGCGCCCGCCGAAGAGCCGCTGCGGACCATTGAGAGCCTGTGACCCGTGGCGGGCCGATGGTATGAGCCGCGCGGGTTCTCCCGCCCCGCCAGGGACACTGGTCACTGGCTGCTGGCGACGTTCGCCGGGCTGCTGCTGATCTGGTCGGTCGCGCAGACCGCGGTCACGGGCACCCGCGACGTGCATGCCGCCCTGGCCTTCGGCGCGCTGATCGCGTTCGGTGAGCTGCTGCGGCTCAACCTGCCCGGTGATCGGCAGGCCGCCCCCATCGCGACCGCCGGCGCCATGGCCTACGCGCTGCTGCTCCGGGTCGGCGACGAGCCGGCCAGGCCATGGGCGGCCCAGGTCATCGCGGTGACCGCGCTGGCCATGATCGTCGGCGCGCTGCCGCACCTGGCCGTCGGGCGGCCGGCCAGGTTCACCGCGATGTCCGCGCGGCTGATCGCCGTGGCCTGCGTGGCCGCCGCGTTCCGCCCGCTGGCCAACGCCGGGCTGATCGGCGCCCAGTGGTGGTCCGAGCTGCCGGTCATGCTCGGGCTTGTCGTCGTGGCCTGGCTGCTGGAGTCGGTGGTGACCGCGCTGGTCAGGGCGGACGCGCTGGGCAGCAGGTTCGCCGTCGCGCTCGGCGACGAGCTGCGGGCCCAGTTCCCGATCGCCGCCGCAACCGGCGCGTCGGCGCTGCTCATCGCGTTCGCGGCCGAGGTCATGGGGCTGGCCGCCGTCGCCGTCTTCGCCGCGCCGCTGCTGGTTACCCAGGTCGCGCTGCGCCGGTACGCGGGGATCAGGGCCACCTACCTGCAGACCGTGCGGGCCCTGGCCCGGGTCACCGAGATCGGCGGCTACGTCGAGACCGGGCACTCGGACCGGGTGAGCCGGCTGGCGGTGGCCATCGGGCGGGAGCTCGGCATGCCGGAGGCCGCGCTGCTCGAGCTGGAGTACGCGGCGCTCATGCACGACATCGGCCAGCTGTCGCTGCGCGACCCGGTACCCGGCGGCGCCACCGTGCTGGTGGCCCGCGAGGAGCAGCGGCGCATCGCCGAGTACGGCGCCGAGGTGATACAGCAGGCGCGCGTGCTCGACTCGGTGGCCGACATCGTGCGGCGCCAGTCCGACCCGAGCCGCCCCGCCGACCGCACGCCCACGCCCCCGCTGTCCAGCCGGATCATCCGGGCCGCCAACGCCTACGACGACCTGGTGGGCAGCTCCGGCGACCCGGCCCGGGCCGCCGAGGCGGTGGCGCGGCTGCGGCTCGACACCGGCCAGCGAGTACGACCCGCAGGTCGTGGACGCGCTCGGCCGGCTGGTCGTCCCCGGGAAGTAGCGCCCGGCGGTCACACCCCGGTGGTGGTGCGCGGGTACTCGGCCCGCACGTCGGTGATCACGTTGACCAGGTAGGGGACCTCCGAGTCGAACGCGCGCCGCAGGGCCGGCGCCAGCTGGCCGGGCTCGGTCACCAGCTCGCCCGCGCCGCCGAGCGCCCGCACCACCTCGTCGTACCTGGTCTGCGGCCGCAGGTCGGCGGCCACGTCGTAGCCGTAGACGGCCCGCATCGGCTGCTTCTCCAGGCCCCAGGCCGAGTTGTTGCCGACGATCATGACCACCGGCAGGTTGTGCCGCACCAGCGTGTCGGCGTCCATCAGCGACAGGCCCGCCGCGCCGTCGCCGAGCAGCAGGACCACCTGCGACGACGGGTAGGCCAGGCGGGCCGCGACCGCATAGCCGAGACCGGTGCCCAGGCAGCCGTAGGGGCCGGGGTCCAGCCAGCGGCCGGGGAACGCCGGCTCGATCAGCCGGCCGGCGAACGACACGAAGTCGCCGCCGTCGCCGATGACCACGGCGTCGTCGTCGAGCTGGCGCAGCAGCTCGCCGTAGACGCGCATCGGGTGGACCGGGGCGGCCTCGCTTTCCAGCAGCGGGGTGTCGTGCGCCGCGGCGGACCGCGCCGTGCCGCGCAGCCGGGCCAGCCACTCCATGTCACCCGCGGGACGCCCGCCGCAGGCGTCGGCCAGCGCGGTGAAGAAGGCGCTCAGGTCGCCGGACGCCGAGGCGGCCAGCGGGACGTGCGTGGCGATGCCGCCGGGGGAGTCCGCCACGTGCACGACCTTGGCCGGGGCCTCCTTCGGCCCGTATGACCCGTAGCGCAGCCGGAAGTCGAGCGGTACGCCGGCCACGATCACCAGGTCCGCCTCGGCGAAGGCCAGCGAGCGCGCCCTGGTCACCAGCAGCGCGTGGCCGCCCGGCAGCACGCCGCGCGCCTGGCCGTTGCTGATCACCGGCAGCCGCAGCGCCTCGGCAAACCGCCGGGCGGCCGACTCGGCGCCGCCCAGCCAGACGTCGGAGCCGAGCACCAGCACCGGCCGCTTGGCCCTGGCCAGCAGCTCGGCGATCCGGGCCACGTCCAGCGGGTCGGGAGCGACGGGCGGCGTCAGGCCCAGTTCTGGCCGGTCCACGCCTGCCTCGCCGTAGATCGCCTCCAGCGGGAAGTCGCAGAACACCGGGCCCCGGTGCGGCGTGGTCGCGAGGTGGAACGCCTCGTTGACGCTGAGACGCGACCCCGGCGGTGGCGTGCTCGGTCCAGGCCCGCTTGGTGACCGGGGCGAGCAGCGGCACGTGGTCGAGCTCCTGCAGCGCGCCCTGGCCCCAGAGGTAGTCCGGCGCGCGGCCGCCGAGCACGACGACCGGCGCGCCGTTGAACCAGGCGGAGGTCACCGCGCTCACGCTGTTGGTGATCCCCGGGCCGGCGGTGACGGCGGCGAGCCCGGGCACCCGGGTGAGCCGGGCCAGCCCCTCGGCCGCGAACACGGCGGTCTGCTCGTGCCGCACGTCGACCAGGCGCAGCGGCGGGTCCGCCTTGACCGCGCCGTCGTACAGCGGGAAGACGTGCCCGCCGGACAGGGTGAACATGGTGGTCACGCCGTACCGCTGGGCGACCGCGACCGCGTGCGCGCCCGCGTGCCCGGAGAGTGTGCTCATTCCGCCGACGTTACCCGTGGGGCAGGCGCTTGTGCAGCGGTGCCCCGCCCCCCGCGGCCCCGCGCCCAGGCGGCGCGCTGGCCGGATACGCGCAGCTCAACCTCTCGTCATAAAGAGATGGGGTCGTCTGCGCTTTCGCCTGCTTCGATCCGGGTCGCTTAGCGCTCTCCGCCCGCAAGGGGGCGGGTCGTTGGCGCCATCGGCTGCCTTCTGAACGTGGCCGTTGGCGCCATCGACCCGTTGGTGGTGGGGCGTTGGCGCCATCGACCCGTTGGTGTGGGCCGTTGCGACGCATATCGACCCCGGTGGGGGCGGGGTCGTTGGCGCTTTCGGCCTGGACGGGGCGGGGTCGTTGGCGCCATCGGCTGCTTCTAGCGTGGCCGTTGGCGCCATCGACCCGTTGGTGGTGGGCCGTTGGCGCTTTCGGCTTCGGGGGCTGCTGGGACGTGGGTGTGCGGGGACGGTCAGGTGACGGGGCCGACGGCGGCGGGGGCCGGGGCGGGAGTGTCTTCGGGGTCGACGGTGTAGTGCTGGGGGAGCGTTTCGTCGGAGCCCTCGGGTGCCTTGAGCGCCCGCAGGACCAGGGTGAGAACGACCGCGATCACCAGGTTGAGTATGACCGCGCTCATGCCGATGTAGACGGTGTGGCCGAGCTCGATGTCCGACGAGCCAGCCCAGTGCGAGGCCGTCGGGCTGGACACGTTGTAGGCCGCGATCGTGCCGAAGACCATTCCGGCCAGCCAGCCGGCCACCAGTGCCCAGCGGTGGAACCAGCGGGTGAACAGGCCGCCGATGAGCATCGGCGCGACCTGAAGGATCCAGATGCCGCCGAGCAGCTGCAGGTTGATCGAGAAGGTGTGCGGCAGCTCCACGGCGAACAGCAGCGCGCCCAGCTTGACGACCAGGGAGACCCACTGGGACATCCGGGTCTGCAGCGCGGGCGAGGCGTCCGGCTTGACGAACTCGGTGAAGACGTTCCTGGTGAACAGGTTGGCGGCGGCGATCGACATGATGGCCGCGGGCACCAGGGCGCCGATGATGATGCCGGCGAAGGCGATCCCGGTGAACCAGCTCGGGAACATGTGCTGGAACAGGAACGGCACGGCGAGCTGCGCGTTCCCGGTCTTGGCCACGTTGCCCGCGGTGACCGGGTCGGCGATCGCCATGTAGCCGAACAGCGCGATCAGGGCCAGCAGCACCGAGTAAAGCGGCAGGTAGATCATGTTCCGCTTGACCGCGGTGCGGCGCTTGGCGGCCAGCGTGCCGGTGATCGCGTGCGGGTAGAGGAACAGCGCGACCGCCGAGCCCAGGGCCAGCGAGGCGAAGTCGAGCCGGCTGCTGCCGAGGGCGGTCGGGGTCGGGACGAACGTGCCCAGCGGCTTGTGCGTGGCCGGGGAGAGCGTCGCGAAGTGCGCCTGGGTGACGCCGAAGATGTGGCCCCAGCCGCCGAGCCTGGTCGGGATGTAGAAGACGGCCACCAGCACGAACACGTAGATCAGCGTGTCCTTGACGAACGCGATCAGCGCCGGCGCGCGCAGCCCGGACACGTAGGTGAAGATCGCGAGCACCAGGAACGCGATGAACAGTGGCAGGTCCCTGACGAAGGCGTTGCCCGACGAGGCGCCCACGCCCATCACGGTCAGCACCGCCTGGATGCCGACCAGCTGGAGGGCGATGTACGGCATCAGGGCCAGGATGCCGGTGAAGGCGGCTGCGAGCGCCAGGCCGCGCGACCCGTACCGGCCGCGGATGAAGTCGGCGGGCGTGATGTAGCCGTGTACCCGGGAGACCGACCAGAGCCTCGGCAGGAAGATGAACACGATCGGGAAGACCATGATGGTGTAGGCAACGGCGTAGAACCCGATCGAGCCGGAGCCGAACACGAGGGCGGGCACGGCGATGAACGTGTAGGCCGTGTAGAGGTCGCCGCCGAGCAGGAACCAGGTGATGAACGTGCCGAAGCCGCGGCCGCCGAGCCCCCATTCGTCCAGGTGCGCCATGTCGCCGGCCCGCCGCCAGCGGGCGGCGCCGAAGCCGACGCCGGTGACGATGACGAAGAGGACGACGACGATCGTGAACGTGGTCGCGTTGACGTTGCTCACCGTGCGTCCTCGCTTCCGGCGTCGGCGGCCGGCCTGACCAGCCGTTTCTGCAGCTGCGAGGCGATCCAGAGCAAGAGCGAGGTGACCGGCATGATGATCAGCAGGTACCAGTAGAAGAACGGGAAGTCGCCCCACTGCGGCGTGAGACGGGCGTAGATCGGCACGTACAGCACCAAGACGATGTCGGCGGCCACCAGCACGGCGATGGCGGCCGAGATGATTGGGTGCGCCGCGAAGGCGCTGCGAGACCTGCTGGTCGCCTGGGTCATCGGGGTCCTCTCGGCGGCATTGCACGGGGGATTCCTGTGACTGGTGTCACAGGGTCGCCACCATGTTGCGCCGAGTTGGCTCATTAGGCAATATTGCTAATAATTGGGACTGCGAATTACCTGGTCAGACGGCTAAGCCGATCCGGCTAATGGCTTAGGCCGCGCCGTAGCGGCCGCCGAGGGCGCGGGAGAGGCCGTCGTAGGCGGCGGCGCGGAAGGCCGTCGGGCGGCAGCGCGCCGCTGTTCTCGGGCAGCAGGCCGGCCAGCGGGCCCCCGGCGAGGGTCTGCCAGGTCGGCCAGGTTCTCCCGCTCGGCCAGGCCGGGGTCGCGCGGCCAGCTGCCGACGACGATGCCGGCGGTGCGCACCTTGCGCGCCCGCAGCGCCTCCAGGGTGAGCGCGGTGTGGTTCAGCGTGCCGAGGCCCGCGGCGGTAACGACCAGCGCCGGCGCGTCGAGGGCGGCGGCCAGGTCGGGAAGAGTGGCGCCGTCGGCGTCGTAGCGGACGAGCAGGCCGCCGGCCCCTCGACCAGGACCAGGTCCCCGGTGGTGGCGAGGTGGTCGATGACCGCCGAGGCCCGGGTGAAGCTCACCGGGGGCAGGCCGGACACGCGGGCCGCCGCCTCGGGGGAGAGCGGGTCGGGGAACCTGGCCAGCTCGTGGGTGTCGGTGACGCCGGACAGCCGGGTGACCGTCTCCAGGTCCGGCGCGTCGCTGCCCGGGCCGTCGTGCACGCCGGTCTGCGCGAGCTTGACCACGGCGACCGGCGGCCGGCCGCCGCCGCCAGCGGCGGCGATGGCGGCCGTCACGATGGTCTTGCCGACGCCGGTCCCGGTGCCGGTGACGAAGAGGATCCCGTGTGGCGCAGGTTCGGTCACGGGGTCGATGGTACCTGCGGCGTCCTGCGCAGCCTGGTGATGAACTTGTAGCGGTCGCCCCGGTACCAGGACTGCGCCCACTCCACCGGCTCCCCGGTGGAGTCGATCGCGTGCCTGGACAGCAGCAGCAGCGGGATGCCCGGGTCCACGTCGAGCAGCCGGGCGTCGTGCGGGTCGGCCAGCACGGTCTCGATCGTCTCCTCGGCCTCGGCCAGCTGGATGCCGTACCCGGTGCGCAGCGTCTCGTACAGCGACGCGTGCCGTTCCAGCTGCCGCCGCAGGCCGGGGAACCGGCGGGCGGGCAGGTGCGAGGTGTCGATGGACATCGGCTCGCCGTCGGCCAGCCGCAGCCGGTGGATGCGCAGCAGCCGCCCGCCCGGGCGCACGTCGAGCAGCGCGGCCAGCTCCTCGTCGGCGGTGACGTAGCCGATGTCGAGGATCTTGGTCTGCGGGTGCAGGCCGTGCTGCCGCATCCCCTCGGTGTAACTGGCCAGTTCGAGCGGCTGCGCCACCTTGGGCTTGGCCACGAACGTGCCCTTGCCCTGCATGCGCAGCAGCCGTCCCTCGATGACCAGCTCGGCGAGCGCCTGCCTGACCGTGGTGCGGGAGGTTCCGTAGAGGCGGGCCAGCTCGCGCTCTGGGGGCACCGGGCTGCCGGGGGCCATGGCCGACGTGAAGTCCAGTAGCTGCTTCTTGACCTGGTAATACTTGGGCAGGCGCAGCACGGTAGGCGACGACTCGACGCTGGTGAGCGCGCCGGTAACGCCGTCGTGGTCTTCAGCCGGCATCGGGACCGCGGTCATGAGTGGTACCTCCCCGCTTGTGCGGTATTCGGCCCATGATGACAGCTATCTTCTGAGGGAGCGACCCCCCGTACCCTCCGATGTCCGCATCGTTTGGCCCTGAGCGCAAAAAACGCGATTTTATCAAGTCCACCTCCGGCGCCTTCGGTGGACCGCCGCGGTGGGACTTGCCGCCGGACGGGCCCGGCCGCTGGCTGGGTTTGCGCGCATAATGCCAGGTCATGCCCGGTGCGAGAGAAATTGACCCGTGCGGGCCATGTCATGATGGGAACGTGCCGACGCTCACCGACCTCGCCAGAAACCTCACCAGCCTGTCCGGGCCCGAACTGGAGTGGTTGCACTCCCTGGTGTCCGACTGGCAGCTGCTCGCCGACCTGTCGTTCGCCGACCTGATCTTGTGGGTGCCGCTGCGCGCAGCCCGAAGAGGCGCTCAACCCGGGCTGGGTAGCGGTGGCGCAGATGCGCCCGACGACCGGGCCGACCTCGTTCCCCGACGACGTGGTCGGTTCCCAGGTCGCCCCGGGTGAGCGGCCGGTGCTCGACACGGCGCGGATCGAGCAGCGCATCCACCGGGAGAGCGACCCCGACTGGACGTCCGGCGTCCCGGTGCGGGCCGAGGCCATCCCGGTGACGCAGGAACGACCAGGTGATCGCGGTCATCGAGCGGTCGACCAACCTGAGCGGCGCGCGCACGCCGAGCCGCCTGGAGCTGACCTACCTGGCCGGCGCCGACGACCTGGCCCGGATGATCTCCGAGGGCACCTTCCCCCACCCGGGCCACGAGACCACGCTGGTGCGCTCGCCCCGGGTGGGCGACGGGCTGCTCCGCCTGGACGCCGCGGGCCGGGTCACCTTCGCCAGCCCCAACGCGCAGTCCGCGTACCGCAGGCTCGGGCTGGCCGCCGACCTGATGGGCACCGAGCTGGGCACGGCCACGGCGCAGCTGACCGCCGCCAGGGTGCCGGTGGACGAGTCGCTGATGCTGGTGGCCAGGGGCCGGGCGCCGCAGGGAGACCGAGATCGACGTCAACGGGACGGTGGTGCAGCTCCGCTCGATCCCGCTGGTGGTGGGCGGCCAGCGGACCGGCGCGCTGGTCATGGTCCGGGACGTCACCGAGCTGCGCCGCCGCGAGCGCGAGCTGCTGACCAAGGAAGCGACGATCAGGGAGATCCACCACCGGGTCAAGAACAACCTGCAGACCGTCGCCGCGCTGCTCCGCCTGCAGGCCAGGCGGATGTCCGCGCCGGAGGCGCGGGCGGCGCTGCAGGAGGCGGTGCGCCGGGTCGGGTCGATCGCCATCGTGCACGAGACGCTGTCGCACGCGCCCGAGGAGATCGTGGACTTCGACGACATCGCCGACCGGGTGGCGATGATGGCCGGCGAGGTCTCCTCGCCCGAGGTGCGGGTGACGCCGAAGATCACCGGCCAGTTCGGGATGCTGCCGTCGACCGTGGCGACGCCGCTGTCGATGGTGCTCACCGAGCTGCTGCAGAACGCGCTGCAGCACGGGTTCGGGTCGGCGCGGGGCCCGGCGGGCGACGCCGGGATCATCGAGGTGGTGGCCGAGCGGGCGCCCGAGCTGCTCACCGTGACGGTGACCGACAGCGGCGCCGGGCTGCCGCCGGACTTCGACCTGGAGAACACCACCAGCCTCGGGCTGCAGATCGTCAGGACCCTGGTCGAGGGCGAGCTCGAGCGGGAAGATCAGCCTGCACCCGCGGGCGGGCGGCGGCACGATCGCGGTCGTCGACCTCCCCGTCCGCTACGAGCCGACCTAGCCCGGGGCTATCCTGCCCGGCCCGGCGCGGCCGCGGCGGTGACTGCTGAATGTGACTGTGAGTGACCGCCGGTACGCGGCGGGCGCTACGGGCGCGGGCCCCTTTTACGACGGAAGCAATTCACGTCTGTGCGGGCGAATGGCCGCCGTGGTTAAAAGGGTTCCGCGATAGCGCCGTAGGCTGCCGCCGGGCCGGTAAACCGGTAACCCCCGGTCCGAGGCCGGGGGTTAAGGCGTCAGGCGTTAGGTCAGACGCCGGCGCGGGCGCGCAGCCGCAGCGTGCGGCGCTTGAGCGCGCGCCGCTCGTCCTCGCTCATGCCACCCCAGACGCCGGCGTCCTGGCCGGAGTCGATGGCCCAGCGGAGGCATTCGTCCAGCACCGTGCACCGGCGGCAGACCTGCTTGGCTTCTTCAATTTGGAGGAGCGCAGGCCCGCTGTTTCCGATCGGGAAAAACAGCTCTGGATCTACCTCACGACAGGCGGCTATGTGGCGCCAGTCCATGATGTCCCCTTCTTGGCGTAGCGGCTGGTCATCGGTGAGGTCCGCCACACGCCACTCCGTGCTTGTGAAGTAATTCACGAGCGAGGCGATATATCGAGAGCAACGTAATGTTCCCGATCTTCGTGATGCCAAGTGAATCGCGGCTGAGGGTCAGGCGAGCCCAGCCGCGCTCCGGAGAGTGACGTACCCGCGTCAGCCATGTTATGAACGCGCTGAGTAACGTCACTCCAGGCACCGGAACTAGCCTCTCAACCGGGCAGAGTCAGCGCAAGGGGGCGCGGCAATCAGGGCAGCTGTAATCCATGTCAGATCGATCACAGTAGTCACCCGGGGGACGACCCCCGTACCCCCCGGTGTCGCGGCGGCAGGGCCTGATCGCAAAGGGCGCGATTTTATCGGGCCCCCGCCGCCGACGGCTGGAGTTAGTTACTCTGCGTGATCGTATAGCCGAGTGCCGGGTGCGGGTCGGGTCCAGGAGCTGGGCTGGGCGCAAGCGCCCCACGTCGGGCCGGGCGGTTGCGGGGCGGGCTGGTGCGTGGACTAATCGTCACCTATGCGTGCGGTAGATCCTGTCCGATGTACCTATGTGCGACTTGCTGCACGCCCGGGCGGATGGCCGGGCCGGGGCGCCGGGCCGGAGCCGGCGGGCCGGGCAGGCGGTCGGGCGGGCGGCGCTGGTCAGGCGATGACGCGCAGGGCGTCGGGGAGGAAGCTGAAGGATACGGACTTGGTCTCGCCCAGGTACTCGCCGTCGATGTGGTACGCGATGGGGCGGGTGGCCTCGAAGGAGAGCGGTGCTGAGCGCGGAGGCGCTGACCACGTCGCGGCCGGCCGGGAGGACGCTGTCGGTGGAGCGCATCATGTGGCCGAGGGCGGCCAGCGTGGTGAGGGTGCGCAGCCGCCGCAGCGCGAACAGGTCCAGGCCGGAGCTGAAGTCGTCGTGGGTACCCGGGCGCACCGGGTGGCTGCCCAGGTAGGTCCAGGGTGAGCTGTTGGTGACCACGCCCATGAACAGCGAGCTGATCGGCGGCTGCCCGGGGACGCGCAGGGTGAGGGCCGGGCGGCGGCGGTCGGTGCGGTAGTACCGGCGCACGGCGGTCCGCAGGTAGGCCGCCAGGGACGCCCGGCGGCCGTGCGCCCGCTGGCGCTCCATGTCCCCGATGACCTCCGCGTCCAGCCCCAGGCCCGCGCTGAACGTGAAGTAGCGGTCGCCGGCCAGGCCGAGGCCGATCCGGCGCTGCCGCCCGTCGCTGACCGCGTCCAGGATGCGCTGCACCGCGCTGCCGGCGTCCGGTGGCAGGCCGAGCGTGCGGGCGAACACGTTGGCGCCGCCGCCGGGCACCGGCGCCAGGGCAGGGCGTCGCGCCGGCTCGGGCACCCGCATCAGCCCGTTGGCCACCTCGTTCACGGTCCCGTCGCCGCTGAACGTGACGACAAGCCCGTAGCCGTTCTCGGCCGCCGAGGCAGCCAGTTCGCCGGCGTGGCCGCGATACTCTGTCTGCCGGGTATCCAGTTCCAGCCGGGAGCCCAGCGCGCGGACCACCAGGCCGGCGTCCCGCCCGGTCATGGAAGTCGCGCGAGGATTGATGATCAGCAGCGCGCGCACGTTGCTCAGGTTAACCGCTATCCGGCGGCGCGCACGGCAGCGGGCGGCGTGCCCCGGGGCTAAACAAGCACGGGTAGAGAGCGAGATTAGACTATGGCCATGCGTTCTGCCATCAGCCTCCCGGCGGGCAGGCCCATGCTGCTCGTCGCCACCGCCGCCCTGGCCGCGGAAGTGGCGGGGCTGTGCGTGGCGGTGGGGCTCAACGCGGCCGACTCGGCGTCCGGCCTGGCCTCGACGGCCTCGGACGGTGCCGGCTTCATCGTGCTTGAGATCATCGTCGCGATCGGCGTCGCCTGGATCGCGTCCGGTGTCGCCCGGGTCCGGCCGTGGAGCCGCACCCCGGCGGTGATGACCCAGGTGCTCGCCGGGGTGATCGCCATCGCGCTGCTCCAGGCGCACCGCTACGACTGGGGCGTGCCCGCCCTGCTGGTGGCGATCGCCGGGCTGGCCGGCCTGTTCGCCCCGGCGAGCCTGCGCGCGCTGAACCGCCAGGACGAGTACGCCGGACGTCCAGGTGTGAACCTGGCCGTCCGGCGTCACCACGAAGAACGCGTCCGGCTCAGTCGTCGACGGTGAGCCCTTCCCGCAGCTGGGCCAGGGTCCTGGCCAGCAGCCGGGACACGTGCATCTGGGAGATGCCGAGCTCGGCGGCGATCTGCGACTGGGTCATGTTGCCGAAGAAGCGCAGCAGCAGGATCTTCTTCTCCCGCGGCGGCAGCCGTTCCAGCAGCGGCTTGAGCGACTCGCGGTACTCCACGCCCTCCAGGGCCTCGTCGATCATGCCGAGCGAGTCGGCCACCGCGGGCGCGTCCTCGTCGCCCGAGTCGGGCGCGTCGAGCGACACCGTGGAGTAGGCGTTGGCCGACTCCAGGCCCTCGAGCACCTCTTCCTCGGTCATCTGCAGGTGCGCGGCCAGCTCGCTGACCGTGGGCGCGCGGCCCTCCCGCTGGGCCAGCTCGCCGATCGCCTTGGTCAGCGACAGCTTGAGCTCCTGCAGCCGGCGCGGCACGCGGACGGCCCAGCCCTTGTCCCGGAAGTGGCGCTTGATCTCGCCGACGATGGTGGGCGTGGCGTAGGTGGAGAACTCGACGCCGCGCTCCAGGTCGAACCGGTCGATGGACTTGATCAGCCCGATGGTCGCGACCTGGGTGAGGTCGTCGAGCCACTCGCCCCGGTTGCGGAACCGCCGGGCCAGGTACTCGACCAGCGGCAGGTGCAGCTCGACCAGGGTGGCCCTGATCCTGGCGCGTTCGGGGTCATCGGCGGGAAGCGCCTGGAGCCGCGTGAACAGCTCCCTGGCCTGCGTCCGGTCGGGTGAGGAGTTCTCCGACCGCGGCAGCGGCGGTGGTGGTTCCTCGCTGACCGCGACCTCGACCTCGACCTCGACCTCGACTTCGACCTCGAACTCGTCAGTCACCTGGACCTCGTATTCGCTGCTCAACTCATCCGCCCCGGCGCTTGGCGAGGACGATCGAGACCAGGTCGTCGGGACCGAGCCTGGAGTCGACAGTGCCGGCCAGGGCGGACAGCACCGTCCAGGCGAACGTGTCGCGGGCGGGCATCCTGGCCTCGGCGGCGGTCACGGAGACGGTGATGGTCACCAGGTCCGTGCCGAGCTCGAAGACGCACTCCAGGTCGGTGCCGGGGATCGCCTGGGCGAGCAGCATCGCGCACGCCTCGTCGATCGCGATCCGCAGGTCTTCGATCTCGTCGAGGGTGAAGTCAAGCCGGGCCGCGAGCCCGGCGGCGGCGGTGCGCAGCACGGACAGGTATGCGCTCTCGGCCGGCATCCTGACCTGCACATAGTCGGCAGTGTCGCGGCCCCCTGGAGGGGCCGTCGGCGCGGCGGTCTCTTCGGTCACGTCTCTCCGTCGGTCATGTCACCAGGCCGGCGGTGCGTGCCGGCCACTGATTGCAACTTACCGCCTCCGGGAAACAGAACGCGGCAGCGCCGCCCCGCCAATAACCGGGGCGGCGCTGCCGCGTCTTGGTCCAAACCGTGCTGACTCGCTGACATCGGTCGCCCGTGTCAGCCGGCAGTCGTGTCCGGCGGAGTAGTGCCTGGCTACGCCTGCTTGGTCTCCCAGAAGATCTTGGAGATCTCCTCGATCTTGGCCAGCAGCTTGTCCGCGGTCGCGACGTCGACCGAGCCCTTGGTGCCGCTGGCGCCGGCCAGCTTGGTGGCCTCGTTGAACAGCGTGTGCAGCTGCGGGTACTTCTCGAAGTGCGGCGGCTTGAAGTAGTCCGTCCACAGCACCCACAGGTGGTGCTTGACCAGGTCGGAGCGCTGCTCCTTGATGAAGATGGCGCGGGCCCGGAACGCCGGGTCCTCGTTCGCCGCGTACTTCTCCGCGATCGCCTTGACAGACTGTGCCTCGATCAGTGCCTGCGCGGGGTCGTAGACGCCGCAGGGCAGGTCGCAGTGAGCGTGGGCGACGGACTTCGGCGCGAGCAGCCGGGTGAGCAGCCTCATCGATTCCCTTTCTCCGTACCGGAACACTAAGGTTTCTCTTCCGACACTACTCTGCCCGCTGGGAGTTAAACGTGCGCGCCTGGCCCAAGCGGTGGCCGCTGCTGCGTGTGGCGGTCGCCGAGCGTTCCATGCTCCCCGCGCTGCACCCGGGCGACTGGCTGATCGCCCGGCGCACCACCCGGGTGCGCCCCGGCCAGGTGGTGCTGGCCTGGCACCCGGAGCGCCCGGGCTTCCTGCTGGTCAAGCGGGTCGCGTGGCGTGAGGAGGGCGGCTGGTGGCTGGCCTCGGACAACCCCGCCGCCGGCGCGGTGGACAGCGCCCGCTTCGGCCCGGTGCCGCCGGAGAGCATCGTCGCGGTGGTGCTGGTCCGCTACTGGCCCTGGCGCCGCGGACGGCTGCGTATGAGGGGGAAGGAACGGACGCGGGTTACACCGTGACACGAAGAGGACCCCGCCCAGGCGGGCGGGGTCCTCTCGGGGTGTTGCTGTCGGGGCGGGGAACTAGCTCGGCCAGCATCGCCGGGCCCTCCGGCTCAACCTCGCCGGCCTGCCGCTCGACCAGCTCCATCATCTCGGCCTTGGGCAGCCGGGAGTACATGGCCCAGAAGTAGATGGCCACGCTGAACCCGGCCACCACGACGATGTCCCACCAGAACGGGATGTTGTTGGTGTTGACCGGCGACAGCGCGGCGCCGCCGCTGTACTGGCCCTGCCAGGAGATGATGCCGAGGCCGATCAGCCAGACCGGCAGCCAGATGGAGTTGCGCAGGTTGCCCAGCGGCGGCCGGTCCTTGTCGAAGGCCATGGTCACGCCGATGACGACGTAGCCGATGACCAGGACGATGCCGAGCTTCCAGATCACCTCGAAGCCCGACCAGTAGATGAGCAGGTTGGCGACGATGAACGCGACCGGCGCCAGCACCCCGGCGGCGGGCAGCCGGTACGGCCGCGACGCCTCGGGAACCTGACGGCGGAACGCGCCCAGGGACAGCGGCGCCCCGGCGTACATCAGCACGCTGGCCCCGGTGATCAGGCTGACCAGCGAGTGCCAGCTCGGGAAGGGCAGCAGGAAGAGCAGCCCGATCAGGAAGGCGGCGATGAGGCCGACCCACGGGATGCCGTTCTTGTCGGTCTTGGCGAAGATCGGCGGGATGTACCGGTTCCTGGCCAGGCCGTAGCCGATCCGCGAGGTGCCGGTGGTGTAGATCAGGCCGGTGCCGCCGGGCGAGATGATCGCGTCGACCCGCAGGACAAGCGTCGATAGCCAGCCGAGCGCCGACTACGCCGGCCAGGCCGGCGAACGGGCCGGCGATGATCGTCTTGTCGTGAAGCCGAGCCAGCCGTGGTTGAGCAGGCTGGACGGCATCGCGCCGATCAGCACGACCTGCGAGCAGGGTGTAGATGATCGTGCCGACCAGCGACGGCGATGATGATCGCCAGCGGCAGGTTGCGGCCCGGGTTCTTGATCTCGCCGGCCAGCTGGTCGGCCTGCTCGAAGCCGGAGTAGGCGAAGATGATGCCCGCCGCCGGGAGCGCCGCGAACAGGCCGTGCACGCCGCCGGGCATGAAGCCCTCGCCCGCGGGCGAGAAGTTGCCGCCGTGGAACTTGAACAGCAGCATGATGATGGTGACGACCGGGATGGCGATCTTCCACCAGGTGATGACGGTGTTGACCCGGGCGAACAGCCGCATGGCCAGGAAGTTCACCCCGACGAAGACGGCCATCAGGATGATGGTCATCACGAAGCCGAGGCCGGTGACGTTGCCGCTGTTCGGAGTTGTAGATACCGTGCCAGTAGTACGACAGGTAGCTCATGACCGCGAAGCACTCGACCGGCGCGATCGTGACGGCCTGCAGGTAGGCGAAGAAACCGAACCCGATGCCCGCCCCGCTCCCGAAGGCGAAGTGCGGGAACCGCGCCGTACCGCCGGAGACCGGGTACATCGCCCCGAGCTCGGCGTGGCACAGGGCCAGGACGATGACCACCACGCCCGCGATGATCCAGTCGATGATCGCGCCGCCGCCGACGAGCATGGCCGCGGTCAGCGGAGCGAATAGCCAGCCCGAGCCGATGATGGAGGTCTCGGACACCCAGGCGGCGCCGATGAGCCCAAGCTCTCGCTTGAGGCCGGTATCCGCCGGGGTGGTCACCACCCCGCTAGTTTCAGTTGCCATACTCGATAGCTCTTTTCTCGTTTCTCGACCTGCCCCGAGGGGCGTGTCACGCGCCCAGCGGGGTACCGCGGAGAGCGAGTGAGCGTTCAGTTGTGCAGAGTGATGAACATCGTAGGGACGATCATCACGCATGAGAAGTGGTCGTTTGGATTCGGTTCTATAACGCAGGTAACGGCCCTGTCGACCGTTTTGGGCCTGCTAATGAGACCGGATCGGTGTCACGCGCCCATGTCGGGCGAATTAACCCGTGGTTTCGCGTTGTACGCGTTTATGCCGCCGTGCCGGGGGAAAGCCGAGAAAGCTTGCGCTTGTGAAACTATTCACGAGTAGGGCCGCGCTGTTCAAGTGCCGAACGCCATTCCCGGCGGCGGCAATGCCCTTCTCAGCGAACCCGGCTCAGGCGCCGGTTTCCTCGCCGCGCTTGCGCGCCCGGTAGGCGATGACGTTGGCCCGGCTGGCGCACCGGTCCGAGCAGTAGCGCCGGGTGCGGTTGGCCGAGGTGTCGACGAACACGCCGTAGCAGGGCGCCGCCTGGCACACGCCGAACCGCCCCAGCCCGAGCTCGGTCAGGCGGACCGCGAGGCCCATGGCCGCGCCGGCGGCGTACTTGTCCGACATCGAGCCGCTCTCGGTGTAGTGCACGTGCCAGGGCTGGCCGTCGTGGCCGGACAGCTGCGGGTGGACCGGGTACTGGATGAGCAGCTCGTTGAGGCGGTCGGCGGCCTCGTCGCCGTTCCCCTGCGAGCAGGACACGAAGAAGCCGCGGAACTCGTCCCGGAGCATGAGCAGCGCGTCGAGGTCGGCCCGCGAGATGCTGTGGTTGAGGTGCTCGCGGTCGGCGACCAGCTTGCGCAGCCCGTCCATGGATGTGAGCAGGTCCCCGCCCTCGTGCCCGAGGCTGGCGGTGTTCACGAGCCGTACGGCGAGTTCAGCATAAGAAGACAGATCCACCCGCGAATCCCCGCTGTGATCGGACGACTTCTGTAATAGGCTGGCCCCGGTGATGAGTATTACAGACCGGCGCTGACAGCGCCAGCACCAAGCCGCTCATGGCACAATATGTCCACGGGTAACCCCCGTACCTGGAGCGATCAGCGGCCGGGCGGCTGCCCCGGGCGGCGCACCACGCCACCGTCATCTCGCCACTCGGCAGACCTGTCACCTGTAGCACGAATGGGGTTAACCGTGGCCGTTGAGGCTGTCTTTACCGATGCTCCGTCCCCCCGGGACGATGACCCGGTCTTCGCGATGCACCGGGGCGGCAAGATCGACGTCAACCCGAGCGTGGCCGTGCCCGACAGCGCCGCGCTCGCCATGGCCTACACGCCGGGTGTCGCCCGGGTGTGCAGCGCCATCGCCGACGACCCCGGCCTGGCCGCCGAGTACACCTGGGCGGGCAACACCGTCGCCGTGGTCAGCGACGGCACCGCCGTGCTCGGCCTCGGCGACATCGGGCCCGCCGCGGCGATGCCGGTCATGGAGGGCAAGGCGCTGCTGTTCAAGAAGTTCGCCGGCATCAACGCGGTGCCGGTGTGCATCGACGTCACCGACACCGACGACGTGGTCCGCGTGGTCGCGGCGCTCGCGCCCAGCTTCGGCGGCATCAACCTGGAGGACATCTCCGCGCCGCGCTGCTTCGAGATCGAAGACCGGCTGCGCGACATGCTCGACATCCCCGTCTTCCACGATGACCAGCACGGCACCGCGATCGTCGCGCTGGCCGCGCTGCGCAGCGCCGCCCGGGTGGTCGGCAAGGAGCTGGCGCAGCTGCGGGTCGTGGTCTGCGGCGCCGGCGCTTCCGGGATCGCGGTGTCCAAGATCCTGCTGGCGGCCGGGGTCGGCGAGCTCGGCGTCTCCGACAGCAAGGGGATGATCTACCGGGGCCGTGACGGGCTCAACCCGGTCAAGGCCGCGCTGGCCGAGGTCACCAACGCCTCCGGGCACGTCGGCTCGGTCGAGTCGGCGCTGCGCGGCGCGGACGTGTTCGTCGGCCTGTCGGGCAGCGTCCTGCCCGAGGACGCGCTGGCCGCGATGGCGCCGGGCGCGATCGCGTTCCTGCTGTCCAACCCGGAGCCGGAGATCCACCCGGACGTCGCCCGCAAGCACGCGTCGGTCGTCGCCACCGGCCGCAGCGACTTCCCGAACCAGATCAACAACTCGCTGGCGTTCCCCGGCGTGTTCCGCGCCGCCCTGGACGTGCGCGCGACCACGATCACCGAGAACATGAAGCTGGCCGCGGCCGACGCGCTGGCCGGCCTGGTGGGCGAGGACGCCACGCCCGACTACGTCATCCCCGGCCAGTTCGACGAGCGGGTCGCCCCGGCCGTCGCCGCCGCCGTCGCCGCCCAGGCCCGCGTCGACGGCGTCGCCCGCCGCTAGTTCCTCCCCGTCATTTCGCCTCGCCGCCCGGAGCGGGGACCGCCTCGCGCGGCCCCGCGCTCCCGGCGCGCGGCCCCGCGCTCGCGGCCCCCGGCTCCCGGCCCCGCGCTCCCGGCGCGCGGCCCCGCGCTCCCGGCCCCCGGCCCACGGCCCGCGTCGGGGTCGATGGCGCCAACGGCCTCGATAGAGGCAGCCGATGGCGCCAACGACCCGGTCGGGGCCCGCCGATTGCGCAAACGAGCCGGTGGGGCAACGGGTCTCCTGGGGCAGATGTGGCTGGTGCGTCTCCCGGGGTACGGGATCGCTCCCGGGAGACGGTCAGCCGCCCGGCACGGCGAGGTTCTGGCGTCGGGCCGTTGGGTTCGTGCGGCGGAGACGGCTGGTCCTGTGGCGAGGCCCTATTAACGGCCGGAGCCTGGCCCGGTAGGGTCGTGGTCATGCTTGCCGTGTATGCCGCGCGTATCGATGCCGACAACCCCCTCAACGGCCTGGAGACAGGGGACCGCCCGGAACCGGAGCCGTCGGCCGGCTGGGCGACCGTCACCGTCAAGGCGACCGCGCTCAACCACCACGACGTGTGGTCGCTGCGCGGCGTCGGGCTGCCCGCCGACCGGCTGCCGATGATCCTCGGCTGTGACGCGGCCGGCGTGGACGCCGACGGCAACGAGGTCGTGGTGCACGGCGTGATCGGCGACGCCAACGCCGGCGGCGGCGACGAGACGCTCGACCCCCGCCGTTCCCTGCTGTCCGAGCGGTTCCAGGGGACGTTCGCCGAGCGGGTCGTGGTGCCCAAGGCCAACCTGGTCCCCAAGCCCGCCGCGCTCTCCTTCGAGGAGGCGGCCTGCCTGCCCACCGCCTACCTGACCGCGTACAAGATGCTGTTCGACAAGGCCGGCGTCCAGCCGGGGGCCACGATCCTCGTTCAGGGGGCGGGCGGCGGCGTCGCCACGGCGCTGATCCTGCTCGGCCGGGCGGCCGGGCTACCGGATGTGGGTGACCAGCCGGACCGAGGCCAAGCGGGAGGCCGCGCTCAAGCTCGGCGCCGACCAGGCCTTCGAGACCGGCGCGCGGCTGCCCGAGCGGGTCGACGTGGTGATGGAGACGGTCGGCCAGGCGACCTGGGCGCACTCCGTGCGCTCGCTCAAGCCCGGCGGCCGGATCGTCATCTCCGGCGCCACCAGCGGCGACGTGCCCCCGGCCGAGCTGACGAGGATCTTCTTCACCCAGCTTTCCGTCGTCGGCTCCACCATGGGCACCCGCGACCAGCTCGGACGGCTGCTCCGCTTCTGCGAGCAGACCGGCACCCGGCCGCTCATCGACCGTACCCTGCCGCTGTCGGAGGCCAGGGACGGCTTCGCGGCCATGATCGACGGCACCCAGACCGGAAAGATCGTTTTCGTCCCTTGAGTTTGCTCCCAGTTTCCTGCAAAATTCGCCCGAAGCCGGCGGCGTCGGTACGGTCGATGGGGTGACCAGCGACCCGAACGACACCAGCGCACCGGACCCGTCGGCTGCTCGCGACGAGTCTGGCCACGTCCCCGAAGAAGGCCACGTCCCGGACGAGGGCGCTGCCACCCCGGCGGAGGATCCGGGGGGCGCCGAGCGGGAAACCGCGGCCCCGCCGCCGGAAACCGGGAACGGTTCGTGGGACACCGGGAACAGTTCCTGGGAAACCGGGACCAGTTCGTGGGAAATCGGGAATCCTTTGCTGGGCACCGGTGCCGAGCAGGCAACGGGCGGCGACGCTCAGGAAACCCGCGACGCTCAGGAAACCCGCGACGCTCAGGAAACCGGCGACGCTCAGGAAACCGGCGACGCTTCGTCGGGCACCGGGAAGCCGTCACGGGGCGCCGGCGACACGCAGTCAGCCGACGCCGCCACGCCGGAAACCGGGGGCGCTCCGCGGCGAAGGGGCGCCCCGCCGACCGCGCCCTTTGCGGCCGTGCCCGACTCAGGCGAACCGCCCGCGTGGCAGCCGCCCGCGCACGAGGCGGCGGAGACGCGGGCGCAGCCGGCCCTCGGGCCGGACGTCCCGGTGCCGTCGGCCCCGCCAGTCGCCGCTCCTGCGCGGGGCGCCGCTCCTCCTCCGGGCGCACCTCCGCTCGCCGCACCGCCGCCCGGGGCCTCGCGGGCCTGGGGCCCGCTGCCCGGCGCCGAGGCGCTGCTGCCCCACACGACCGGGCGCGGCAGGCCACGGACCGATCCGCACGGCCGCGACGGGCAGCCGGTCTACCACACCAGCGCCGTGTACGGCGGCGGCAGCTCACAGCCGCCAGAGCGCAAACGGAACCGCCGCACCCTGCTGATCACCGCGGGCGCGGCGACGCTGGCGGTGATCGTGGTCGCGGTGCTGCTCGTGGTGGTGGTGTTCAAGCCGGGCACCAGCACCCCGGTGTACGGCCTGATCCCCACCGGCTCGTCACCGCAGCAGGACGGCGAGCAGGTGGCCTCGGCGTTCCTCAAGGCGTGGGGCAAGCGTGACCTGACCAAGGCCGCGAACTACACCGACAACCCGGCGGCCGCCCAGGCCGCGCTGGCGAGCTACGCCAGCGACCTCAAGCTGGAGAAGTTCTCGGCCACGCCCACCGCGAGCACCGACGCGGCCGGGTCATCGAGCGCGCAGGCACGGCAGAACGTCACGTTCGCGGTCCGCGCGTCGGTCGGGGCGGGCAGCGGCGTGGTGGCGCAGCGCGCCACCTGGACGTACCACTCCACGCTGGTCGCCTACCAGAAGCCGGGCTCCTCGGTCTGGTTCGTCGCCTGGCAGCCGGACGTGGTCGCGCCCAACCTGACCGCGTCCACCCACCTGGCGACCCTGTCGGTGCCGCCGACGGTCACTGAGGTCACCGACGCCAGCGGGCAGAACCTGCTGAATTACAACGACCCCGGGCTGAACACCATCGGCGGCATCCTGAAGACGTCAACGCCACCCAGCGAGGGCGCCAAGCCCGGCCTGGACGTGCAGATCGTCACCACAGGCCGGCAAGCCGGTACAGGACAGCCAGGCGATCCTGGTCGCGCCGGGCAACTTCCCGACCGTGTCCACCACGATCAACCCGAAGGCCGAGGCCGCCGCGCAAAAGGCGGTCGGGATGCACAAGGGAAGCGCGATGGTGCTGATCCAGCCGTCGAGCGGGCACATCCTCGCCATCGCCAACAACGCCGGGTTCAACGACTTCGCGCTGACCGCCAACGTCGCCCCCGGGTCGTCCATGAAGATCATCACGTCGGCCGCGCTGTTCAACCAGGGCCTGCTCACGCCGGACAGCCCCGTCGCCTGCCCGCCGGCCTTCACCATCCAGGGCATCACGTACCACAATGACCAGGGCGAGTCCGAGCCGCCGGGCACGCCGTTCTCCACCGACTTCGCCCAGTCCTGCAACAACGCGTTCACCACCCAGTGGTCGCACCTGTCCGGCAAGCTGGCCAGCACGGCCAAGGACTACTTCGGGCTCAACCAGAAGTGGAACATCGGCATCGGCGGCCGGTCGGCCTCCTACTTCAACGCGCCGGCCAGCGCGTCGGGCTCGGAACTGGCCCAGGAGGCCTTCGGCGAGGGCTCGTTGTCGGCCACGCCGCTGGCGATGGCGTCGGTGGCGGCCACCGTGGCCACCGGGCACTTCGAGCAGCCGATGCTCACGCTGACCGCGCCGCAGGTGAAGGCCAAGCCGCTGCCGGCCAAGACCCAGACCGGGCTCAAGCAGATGATGCGGGCCGTGGTGACCAGCGGCACGGGGGCGGGCCTCGGCTTCGGCCCCACCGTCTACGCCAAGACCGGCACCGCCGACATCAACGGCCAGGACCAGCCCAACAGCTGGCTGGTCGCCTTCGACCCGACCAAGGACATCGCCGTCGGCTGCCTCGTGGTCAACGCCGGCTACGGCGCCCAGTTCGCCGGCCCGGAGGCAGCGGCCGTCCTCAACGCCCTCTAGCCGCCCACCCCCCGGCTGCCCAGCGCCCGGGCAGCCGTCCCGGACGGACGGGGAGGGCTGTCCCAGGGGCACATCGGTCCGGTCCCTGAGGCCGGATGACGAGCTGATAACAGCCTGCGCGTCGCCGGCGGCGGTCGCAGTGGCGTGAAGTGCCGGCGCAAGTCGGCCGAGTTGGCGCCGGACACCGAGCGTGCGGTTGTCAGGTGCGTTCGGCCAGCGCCGACACCCGCGTCTGCACCCGCTCGAGCATCGCCTCCGGAGCTGTCTGCCGGCCGACCACCGCCTCCAGGCTGGGGGTTCCGGCGATGGCGTGTACCCGCCGCAGCACCCGGCCCAGCGCGGCCAGGGCGGGCGGCGAGAGACTTGTCCGGTCATCGTGGCCGACGCGCTCGAACATCATCCACGAGTGGTCATCGGTTCCCGACGCGCGTCCCAGCCGAGCAGCGGAGCAACCGGGACGCCCTGGCGCTCCAGAAGCCCATGCACAAATGCCTCCCGCTCCACAACGTCCCCGAAGTCGACCGCCGTAGACCCGCGTGCGTCGCGCCGCGGGACGCGCGCGAGGCCCGGGGTCGCCGGGTTGCCGGGCGGCCGCGATGAGTTACGCCGGGGGGTTCTAGGCCTGGCCGGGCTCGTCGGCCTCCGGAGCGGTGTCTTGCGGGGCCGTTTCTTGCGGGGCCGTGTCTCGCGGTGCCGTGTCTTGCGAGGCCGCGGGCTGCGGGGCGGCGCCGTTCGCGCCGGGGGGCTGCTGGTCGGCGGCCTGGTCTTCGTGGTTGATGTCGAAGACCTCGGTCCTGATGCGGTCGAGGGTGTCGGCGAGGATGTTGCGCAGGGCCGGCATGACGTCGCTGCCGAAGATGGTGCCAGAGTCCCAGGCCACCGAGCGCATGTCGGTCACGAAGTCCCTGGCCAGGCGCTCGAAGTCGCGCAGCGCCCCCATGTCCTGCGCCTTCGGCCAGCCCGAGCGGCCGGCCCACTCGTTCCACCGGCTCCACTCGCCCCAGTTACCCCAGCTACCGCTCCCTTGGTCGCGGGTGTCGTCCCGCATCCGGGATGTCTCCTCGCGCAGCCGGTGCGCGTGGGCGAACGCCTCCTCGCGGGCCTGGCGGGCTTGCTCGCGCGCCTGCTCCTTGGCCTCGCGGAGTTTCTGCCCCGGGTAGCTCGCGGGCGGCCTGGGCCGCCTCCCTGGCGCTGTCCCTGGCCGTCTGGGCTTGGTCGCGGGCCTGCTCCCGTGCCGTTCGCTCCACGCCGCGCATCTCGCGCGCCGCCCTGGTCAGCTCCTCGCGCAGGCTGCGCACGGTGTCCCGGACGTCCTCGCGGACCTCGCGGACGATGTCGCTGACCGACGCGGACAGCTCCTCTTCGAGTTCATCCAGCTCGGCGCCGCGGCTGCGCAGTTCCGCCTGCCCGGCCTCGGTGATCCGGTAGACCTTCCGTCCGTTCTCCTCGTCGTGGGTGACCAGGCCCTCCTCTTCCAGCCGGGCCAGCCGCGGGTAGATGGTGCCGGGCGAGGGCGCGTAGACGCCCATGAAGCGGTCGCGCAGCAGCCGGATGACCTCGTAGCCGTGCCTGGGCTGCTCGTCGAGCAGTCGCAGCAGGTACAGCCGTAGGCGTCCATGACGGAATACCGGGGTCATTGGGTAGTGCTCTCCATCCCTGACACCGGGGGAAACGGGGGCTCGTCCTCCCGGGTGTTAACTACCGCGCCGCGCAAAAGCGTGACCGCACCGGACATGGTGCTGACGGACACTTGTCCGGTACCTGCGCCAACGTTACCCCTTACGGTATGTGAGCCAGGCGCCTTGACCGCGCGCAGCGAATCGAATTCGGATCTGACCTGGCCGGACGTGGACTGCAGCCGCACCCGGGCGTCGCTGTCGGCGGGCAGCCGCAGCGTTACCTCGCCGGACAGAGTGCCGACCGAGATGCCGCCCGCCGGGCGCAGCGTGACGTCCGCGGTAACCTCGCCGCTCACCGTGTTCGCCGCGAGGGCGGCCACCGACCCGCCGGCCAGCGTGAGCCCGCCAGACATCGACTTGAACCAGACCTCGCCATCGAGACCGCAGGCGGCCACCTCACCCGACATCGTCTCGGCGGTGACGTCCCCGGCCACGCCGTCCAGCGTGATATCGCCGGACAGCGACCGGACCTCCGCCCCCGCGTGCAGCCCGGCCACGACCGCCGACGCGGTCAGCACGCCGAGCTGCAGCCGGCAGCCCGGCGGGACGGTCACGGTGACCGCGGCGCTGTCCTTGCGCGGCCGGAGCCAGCCGAGCAGCCCCTCCCAGGTCAGCGACTCGTAGCTGACGGTCAGCACGCCATCGTCGTGGCTGACCGTCAGCGGCCGCCCGGACAGCTCGCTCACCACCAGCGATGGCTGCCCTTCGGACACGAGCACCGCTACCGTCCCGGCTATCAGGCGCACCTTCAGCTCGGTGACGGCGCCGAAGTCCAGTGCGGTGGGCGCGTCAACGGTCCAGCGGGTCATCGTGATCCTCCAGGGCAACACGTCTCGTCGTCTGCTACCCACGATATATCGTGTGTAAGCGAAGTCAAGATGTGTCGTGTTTACCGGAACCCCCGGCTAGGCTGCCCCGCGCTGCGGGCAACGGGGCAGCCCGGACGCGCAGCCACGCGCCCGTTCATCTCGATGTTCCTGCTTTTACTCCTCGTCGTCGGGATCCGGGTCGCTGTCGGCGTCCCGCCGGGCCAGCCACTTTGCCAGCCGGTCCACCGCCGTCTCGAACTCCGGATTCAGGTCGACGAAATCGCGCAGCCGCTCGGCCAGCCAGGCCATGGTGACCTGCTCGTCGCCGCGGCGGTCATCGAGTTCCTCGATCCCGGCATCGGTGAAGTACATCGCTAGCCCTCCGGTGCGGCATGTCTAAAAAATGCCATACCCGCCTGGGTCTGTGACTTGAACCACCCATCATTTTTAGACGTGCCGAGTGATAGCCGCCTCGATTAGCTCGCGGTGCGTCGCCGCGTGTACCTTGGCCGAGCCGAACGCGGGCGCCGAGCTGGCCGGCAGCGCGACCGGACGAACTCGGGCAGCCGCTCGGCGAGCCAGGCAGCTGACCTGCTCGTCGCCGCGGCGGCTCGAGCTCCTCGATGCCCGGTCGGTGAAGTACATCGCTAGCCTCCGAGGGCAGCCGCTCACCAGCCGGTGCTCGCGGCGTGGCCTGCGAGCCGCCGGGCGAGCGCGGAGCGGACCGCCGCGGCAGCGTGCCGATGAGCTGCGGCAGCCGCAGCGCCATGCGCGGCCACGCGCCCTGGTTCTCCGGCTCCTCCTGCGCCCAGACCAGCTCGACGTCGGCGGGGTACCGGACAGCTCTGCCTTCAGCTCCTGGGCCGGGATCGGGTAGAGCTGCTCGACCCGGACGATCGCCGTGTCGGTGGCGCCGGTCTTGGCGCGGTGGTCGGCCAGGTCGTAGTAGATCTTGCCGGTGCACAGCACCACCCGGCGGACCTTGGCCGCGTCGAACCCGGCCGGCTCGCCGATCAGCGGCTGGAAGGAGCCGCTGGTGAAGTCGGCGGTCGCCGAGGTGGCCGCCTTGAGCCGCAGCAGCGACTTGGGCGTGAAGACGATCAGCGGCTTGTGACGGCCGCTCAGCGCCTGCCAGCGCAGCAGGTGGAAGTAGTTGGCCGGCGTGGTCGGCAGCGCGACGGTCATGTTGTCCTGCGCGCACAGCGACAGGTACCGCTCGATCCGGGCCGAGGAGTGGTCCGGGCCCTGGCCCTCGTAGCCGTGCGGCAGCAGCAGCACGACGCTGGACTTCTGGCCCCACTTCTGCTCGCCGGAGCTGATGAACTCGTCGATGATGGTCTGCGCGCCGTCGGCGAAGTCGCCGAACTGCGCCTCCCACAGCACCAGGGCATCGGGCCGGGCCACCGAGTAGCCGTACTCGAAGCCCATCGCGGCGAACTCCGACAGCAGCGAGTCGTAGACGAAGAACCGCGCCTTGCCATTGTCGAGCCGCTTCAGCGGCGTGTACTCGGCGCCGGTGTTCCGGTCGACGAGCACCGAGTGCCGCTGGCCGAACGTGCCGCGCCGCGAGTCCTGGCCCACCAGGCGGACCGGGTACCCGTCCTGCAGCACCGAGCCGAAGGCGAGCAGCTCGCCGGTGGCCCAGTCGGCGGTGTCCTCGCTGATGGACGTGGCCCGCCGGTCGAGCTGCGGCTTGAGCCGGGGGTGAACGGTGAAGCCGTCGGGGATGGACACCTGGGTGTCGATGATCTGCTTCACCTGGTCGAGCGAGATCGCGGTGGGCACCGCCGCGTGGTCCACCGGGCGGTCGCCGACCTCGGGCGGCAGCACCGTGCCCGGCTGCGCCGGCTGCTCGGCCGCCTCCCTGGTCTCGGTGAACGCGCGCTCCAGCTGCTGCTGGTAGTCGCGCAGCGCCGCCTCGGCCTCCTCCATGGTGAGGTCGCCCCGGGCGATCAGCGACTCGGTGTACAGCTTGCGCACCGAGCGCCGCGCCTCGATCAGGTCGTACATCAGCGGCTGGGTAAAGCTCGGGTTGTCACCCTCGTTGTGACCGCGGCGCCGGTAGCAGACCATGTCGATCACGACGTCCTTGCGGAACGTCTGCCGGTAGGCGAACGCCATCCGGCCCACGCGGGCGACGGCCTCCGGGTCGTCGCCGTTCACGTGGAAGATCGGGGCCTGGATCATCCGCGCCACGTCGGTGGCGTAGACGCTGGAGCGCGACTCCATCGGCGAGGTGGTGAAGCCGATCTGGTTGTTGACCACGATGTGCACGGTGCCGCCGGTGCGGTAACCGCGCAGCTGGGACAGGCTCAGCGTCTCGGCCACCACGCCCTGGCCGGCGAACGCCGCGTCGCCGTGGATCAGCACGGGCAGCACGGTGAAGCCGTCGGCGGACTTGTCCAGCACGTCCTGCTTGGCCCGGACCACGCCCTCGGTCACCGGGTCGCCGGCCTCCAGGTGGCTGGGGTTGGCGACCAGGCTGGCCGTGATCTGCTTGCCGCTGGCGGCGGTGAACGTGCCGGACGCGCCCAGGTGGTACTTCACGTCGCCGGAGCCCTGGGTTGACTTCGGATCGAGGTTGCCCTCGAACTCCTTGAAGATCTGCCCGTAGGACTTGCCGATGACGTTGGCCAGCACGTTCAGCCGGCCGCGGTGCGCCATGCCGACCACGGCCTCGTCGAGGTCCGCCTCGGCGGCCTCGCTGAGCACCGTGTCGAGCAGCGGGATCAGAGCCTCGCCGCCCTCAAGCGAGAAGCGCTTCTGACCGACGTACTTGGTCTGCAGGAACGTCTCGAACGCCTCGGCCACGTTGAGCTTGGACAGGATCCGGACCTGGTCGTCATGGCCGGCCCGGACCGGCGGCACCTCGACGTGCGCCTGGATCCACTTGCGCTCTACCGGGTCCTGGATGTGCATGTACTCGATGCCGACGGTGCGGCAGTAGGAGTCGCGCAGCACGCCGAGGATCTCCCGCAGCCGCGCGATCGGCTTGCCGCCGAAGCCGCCGGTGGCGAACTCGCGCTCCAGGTCCCACAGCGTCAGGCCGTGCTGGATGATGTCCAGGTCAGCGTGCTTGCGCTGCACGGTCTCGATCGGGTTGGTGTCGGCCATCAGGTGGCCGCGGACCCGGTAGGCGTGGATGAGCTCCTGCACCCGGGCCGACCGCGCTACGTCGTCCTCGTGGCCGTACGGGAAGTCCTTGACCCAGCGGACCGGCTCGTACGGGATGCGCAGGCTCTCGAAGATGTCGTCGTAGAAACCGTTCTCGCCGAGCAGCAGCTGGTGGACGATGCGCAGGAAGTCGCCGGACTGCGCGCCCTGGATGATCCGGTGGTCGTAGGTGGAGGTCACCGTCACCGTCTTGCTGATCGCCAGCTTGGCCATGGTCTCCTCGCTGGCGCCCTGGTAGGCGGCGGGGTACTCCATGGCGCCGACGCCGATGATGGCGCCCTGGCCGGGCATCAGGCGGGGCACGGAGTGCTCGGTGCCGATCGTGCCCGGGTTGGTGAGGGAGAGCGTGGTGCCCTGGAAGTCGGCGACCGTCAGCTTGCCGCCGCGAGCCTTGCGGATGACGTCCTCGTACGCCGTCCAGAACTGGCGGAAGTCCATCTCCTCGGCGCCCTTGATGTTGGGCACCAGCAGCTGGCGGCTGCCGTCCTTGGCCTTCTGGTCGATGGCCAGGCCGAGGTTCACGTGGTGCGGCATGGCCAGCACCGGCTTGCCGTCTTCCTCGCCGTACGCGGCGTTCATCTCCGGCATCGCCTTGAGCGCCTGGACCAGCGCGTAGCCGATCAGGTGGGTGAAGGAGATCTTCCCGCCCCGGCCGCGCTGCAGGTGGTTGTTGATGACGATGCGGTTATCGATCAGCAGCTTGGCTGGCACCGCGCGGACGCTGGTGGCGGTGGGCACGCTGAGGCTGGCCGCCATGTTCTGCGCGGTCCTGGCGGCGGCGCCGCGCAGCCTGCTCACGTCGGAGTCGCCGGGCGGTGGCGCGGCGGGCGCCTGGGCGGCCGGCTTTGCGGCCTCCTTCGCCGGTGCCGGTGCCGGTGCCTGGGCGGCGGGGGCCCGGTTCTGCGCCGGCGCCTGGGCGGCGGCCGTGGGCGCTGCCTCCCAGGCCGCGGGCGAATCGGTCAGGCTTGACTGCAGCCCCGTGGTGCCGCGAACGGGCCGGTAGTCGGAGAAGAACGACCACCAGGCCTTGTCAACCGAACCTGGGTCAGCGAGGTATCGCTGGTAGAGCTCGTCGACCAGCCACTCATTGGGGCCGAAGTCGGCGCTGGACGGCGCGGCGCCTGGCTCAGCCGTCTCACCAGCCTGAGTCTTGGACGAGAGGTGTGCTGAGGGCGCGCTGAGTTCTTCGCCAGCGAGCTGCGACTCAGAAGACACGGCGGACATCGCCTTCTTCCGAAAGGTTAGATGTGATTACTGACTCCCGCCCCCCAGGCTACCGCCCGGTTCAGTAGAAGGGGTGCCGGATGACGCCCAGGTGGACTGGGAGGCCTGTGTGGGTTGAGTCACCACCGCACTCCGCGTCCACCACGCGCAACTCTCCGCAGTCAAAGCCTACGCGGGCCTCGCGGGTGCGGACGGTAATAATCGCCGGCTGTGCGCGGGTTGTCCGCTTGGTTCTCGCGCGACGAGAGGTACGGCCGGGGGTTGCACCGTGCCGGGCAGGGGACGCGTTTGCCCGTTCTCCCGGGCTTCCGGCCGCTAAGCTCGGGCTAAATGAGCAGAAGCGAGCTTCCGGGCTACGAGTTCGACGTGCCGCGCGGCCCGCGGCAGGGGCCGCGGCACGGGACGGGCCATGACTCGCTGCGCGAGCTCCGGTACACACCGCAGCACGCCCCGGCGAAGCGGGCGGCCGAGCCGTCACCGGTTCGCGGCGTGCTCGCCGTCATGGGCAAGCGGAACTGGCTGCTCGGCCTGGCCGCCCCGCTCCTGGCCGCCATCGCCGTCGGCATCGCCCTCGTCGTGGTCGCGGGCGGCGGCGGCAACGGCGGCGCGGCGCCGTCGGCGCTCGCGGCGGGCTTCCCGCCGGCCCGCCTGGCCGGCGCCGACTTCACCGGGACCCCGGCCACGTCGCGGGTGGTGCTCACCTCGGTCGCCGCGTCCGCGGCCACCCAGGTGGCGGCGGGCGGCGCCAACGGCGGCCCGGCGCTGTGGTTCTCCACCAACGGCGGCGCCGCGTGGGCGCGGGCGGATGTGGCCGGCCCCGCCGCGGTGACCAAGGCGGGCACCGGCCAGCTGGCCGGCGTCGCGCACGGCGCGGCGGGCTGGGTGGCCGTCGGTGCCACGCTCGCCGGGGCCGGCGGCCCCCTGGTGGCCTCCTCACCCAACGCGCGGACCTGGAAGGCGACCGTGGTCGCCGGCGTTGGCGGCGGTAACGGCGCCGCCGCGGCGGTGGCGGCGGGCTCCGGCGGTTACGTCATCGTCGGCCACCGGGCGGCGGGCACGGGTGGCCAGGCGGTCGCCGCCGCCTGGTACGCGGCCGGCCTGACCGGCTGGCACGGCGCCACGATCACCGGGCCGTCCGCCGACGCCGCGCAGCCGGACACCGAGATGATGAACGCGGTGACCGCGAGCGGGCACGGCTTCACCGCCGTCGGCGCCGCGGGCACCCGCCCGGCCGCCTGGATGTCGGCCGACGGCCGCACGTGGCGGCAGGTCACGCTGCCCGGCCCGGCCGGCGCGGAGCGGGCGGCACTCGAGTACGTGGCGTCCAGCGGTGCCAGCATCGTCGCGGCGGGCACCGAGTTCACCGCGTCCGGCGCGAGCCGCCCGTTCGCTGAGGTCTCCGCCAACGCGGGCGCGACCTGGGCTCAGGTGGCCATGCCCGTCCCCGCCATCGGGCCGGGAACGGGCACCACCGTCACCGCGCTGACCGCCGCGGGCGGCGGGTTCACCGCGGCGGGCACCTACGTGACCCAGGCCGGGCCCGAGGTCGTGGTCTGGACGCTGGCGCCGGGCGCGCGGGTCACCGCGGCCGCCTGGTCGGTGATGACCCCGCAGGGCACCGGCCTGGCTGGCCGGTCGGCGGACAACGCCATCACCGGGCTCACCGCCGCGGGCGCCACGCTCACCGGCGTCGGGTTCACCGCGAAGCTCGCCTCCGGCACGCCGGGCGCGCAGCAGCCGACCCTATGGCAGTCACCGATTAGGTACTGAGGTTTCGCGGGTCCCCGCGTCGCGGCTGGGGCGCGAGCCTCTAGATTTGTTCGTTATGAGCACAGACCTGGGAACTGTTTTCGTTACCGGAGCTAGCAGCGGCTTCGGCGCCGCGGCGGCTCGCCGGTTCGCCGCCGACGGCGCCCGCGTCATCGCGGTGGCCCGCCGCACCGACCGCACGGCGGCCCTGGCCGCCGAGTTCGGCCCCCGGGTACTCCCGCTGGAACTCGACGTCAGGGACCGCGACGCCGTCGCCGCGGCCGTCGCCGGGCTGCCCGAGGAGTTCGCGGCCGTCGATGTGCTCGTGAACAACGCCGGGCTCGCGCTCGGCCTCGGCCCAGCCCAGGGCGCCAGCCTGGACGAGTGGGACCAGATGATCGACACCAACTGCAAGGGGCTGGTCTACTGCACCCGGGCGATCCTGCCGGGCATGGTCGAACGCCGCCGCGGCCACGTCATCAACCTCGGCTCGGTCGCGGGCAACTACCCGTACCCGGGCGGAAACGTCTACGGTGGCACCAAGGCGTTCGTCCACCAGTTCAGCCTGAACCTCCGCAGCGACCTGCACGGCACCGGGGTGCGGGTCACCTGCGTCGAGCCCGGCATGGCCGACACGGAGTTCTCCCTGGTCCGCTTCGGCGGCGACCAGGCCAAGGCGGACAACGTGTACGCGGGCATGCAGCCGATGACCGCCGACGACATCGCCGAGGCGATCCACTGGGCGGCCAGCCTGCCCGCGCACGTGAACGTGAACACGGTCGAGCTGATGGCCACGGCGCAGTCCTTCGCGCCCTTCCAGGTCGCCAGGGACGCCTAGCGGCCGTGGCGGGTCACAAGGCCGCGCCGGTGTTAGCCGGGCCGCTCTGGAATGGCAGCGGCTGGCCCGTTTCGAGCAACGTCTTCAGCCCGCTGATGATCTCGTTCCAGCCGCCGCCTGCCCCGTTGGCCTCGAAGTCGCCGCGCAGGACGGTGGCCCACATGGGCGCTCCGGTCACGTCGTGCGTGACCGTCAGGCGGGTCACGCCGCCGCGCACGGGCTCGATGTCGAAGGTGACCTTGGTGTACGCCTCCTCGGCCATCTCCGGCGACATGGTCATGCGCCACGTCTGGACCAGCCTGCGGGGCGGGTCGGCCTCGAGTACCTCGCCGTCACTGACCACGTCGGGGCAGCCCATCGCCTTCATGCCCTCGTTCGCGTAGACGCGGAAGGCGCCGCCCGCGGTGAGGTTGTAGTCCACCAGCATCGCGTAGCCGTACCGTGCGGTCCATTCAGGCTGGGTGATCGCGTCCCAGATCGCTTGCGGGGCCGCGTTGATGTAAGCGCGGTACATCTGGACGGCAGCCGGCTCTGTGCTTGTCATGGTGCCCCCTCCAAATCGGTCTTGAGGTCCGTGAGCATCGCCGCTCGATGCTCGTACTTGCCCATCCACCGGTCGTGGATCGACTTGATCGGGGCGGGGTTGAGGAAGTGCAGCTTCTCTCGGCCCGACCGCTGAGTGACGACAAGCCCCGCTTCCTCCAGCAGCCGCAGGTGCTTCATCACCCCGATCCTGGTCATGTCGACCTCGGCCTCCAGCTCGCTCAGCGTGCGCCCTTCGCGCTCGTAGAGCAGGTCGAGCAGGTATCGACGCGTCGGGTCGGCCAGGGCCTTGAACACCCGGTTGTCGTCCACCCCGCCAGAATAGGTAACCGAATGGTTACCTGTCAAGCAAGCCTGGACGCACAGCAGGTCGCTGACCTGGGCGTGCTGGCCGGACCTGGTCGCCCTAGGCGTCACCGCGCTGGCCGGCCGGGCCGAAGACGTCCGCGCGCCGGTTGGCCAGCGACGGCAGCGTCCGCCTGACCGCCTCGATCAGCGACAGGTCGGCCTCGGCCACCGTCACCCCGGCCGACGGTCCGAGGTCGCAGCGGACCACGCCGAGCGGGTCGATGAGCAGGGACCGGCCCACCCCGGTCGCGGCGCGGGTCGGCCGCTCGCCGGTGTCGGGCACCTGGCCGGCGGCGGCGATCCACACCGTGTTCTCGATCGCCCGGGCGCGCAGCAGCGTCACCCAGTGCTCCTCCTTGTACAGCCCCGCCTGCCAGGCGGCGCTGACCGTCACCAGCGAGGCGCCCGCGACCGCCAGGGCCCGCGTCAGCTCGGGGAACCGGATGTCGTAGCAGATCTGCACCCCGACCGAGGCGCCGGCCACCGGGGCGACCACCACCGAGGACCCGGGTGCCACCTCGTCGGACTCGCGCGCGGTGAAGGCGTCGAACAGGTGCAGCTTCCGGTAGGAGGCGACGAGGGCGCCCTCGCCGTCGATTACCACCGCGGTGTTGTACACCCGCCCGTCGGGGGCGGGCTCGAACACCCCGGCCACCAGGGCGACCCCGGTCTCCTTCGCCGCCTCGGCCAGGCCCGCGCAGAACGGCCCGTCCAGCGGCTCCGCCGCCGCCCGCAGGTCCGAGCCGAAGCGGGTCATCACCGCCTCGGGGAACACCGCGAGCCCGCCGCCGCCTGCCGCGGCCTCGCCGAGCGCGTCACGCACGCGTCGCAGGTTCACGCCGGGATCGGAGCTGACCGGGAGCTGGCACAGGGCGATACGCATGCCGCCACGATAACCGCCGTGCGGCCCCGGTGGTCGTGGCGGCGCCGGCGGGCGTGATCTTATGGAACGGTGACCCGACCACTGCTCAACCGCCGCCTCGCCGGCCTCGGCGACTCCATCTTCGGCGTGATGTCGGCCCGTGCCGTGGCGACCAACTCGATCAACCTCGGCCAGGGCTTCCCTGACGTGGACGGCCCGCCGCCGATCGCCGAGCGGGCCGCCGCGGCCGTGCTGGCGGGCCAGGGCAACCAGTACCCGCCCGCCTCCGGCATCCCGGAGCTGCGCCAGGCGGTTGCCCGGCACCAGCAACGGTTCTACGGCCTGGACTACGACCCGGGCAGCGAGGTGCTGATCACCACGGGCGCGACCGAGGCCATCGCCGCCGCGCTGCTGGCCCTGCTCGAACCGGGCGACGAGGTGATCGCGTTCGAGCCGTACTTCGACTCCTACGTCGCCAACATCGCCATGGCCGGCGCGACCCGCGTCCCGCTCACCCTCCGTGCGCCGGACTTCCGCCCCGACCTGGCCGAGCTGGAAGCCAAGATCACCAGCAAGACCAGGCTGCTGCTGCTCAACAGCCCGCACAATCCCACCGGCATGGTGCTCACCCGCGCGGAGACCGAGGCCATCGCCCGGCTCGCCATCGACCATGACCTGCTCATCGTCACCGACGAGGCCTACGAGCACCTCACGTTCAGCGCCGAGCACATCCCCTTCGCCACCATCGACGGCCTGCGCGGCCGGGTCGTCTCGGTCGGCTCGGCCGGAAAGACGTTCTCCTTCACCGGCTGGAAGGTCGGCTGGGCCACCGGCACCCCGGAACTCATCGCTGCCGTCCGCACCACCAAGCAGTTCCTCACCTTCGTGAGCAGCGGACCCTTCCAGTACGCGATCGCCGAGGCGCTCGGCCTGCCCGACGCCTACTACACGGACATGGCGGCCGACCTGCGGGCCAAGCGCGACCTGATGGCCGACGGCCTGCGGGAGATCGGATTCGGCGTCTACCAGCCGGACGGCACCTACTTCATCACCACCGACATCGCGCCCCTGGGCGAGCGGGACGCCACCGAGTTCTGCCTGTCGCTGCCGGACCGGGCCGGGGTGGTCGCCATCCCGAGTTCGCTGTTCTACGCCGATCACCCGGACGAGGGCCGCACCATGGTCCGCTTCGCCTTCTGCAAGCGCCCGGACGTGCTCAAGGAGGCAGTCAGCCGGCTGTCCGTCCTCCGCCGCTGAAAGACAAGGCCGATGATCGCGAACGGACGGGCCCGACCCGACGGGCGAAACTGTAGGCCTAGGCCTATGGTCGGCGCTGTGGCGTGCGGCCACTATGGATCGCATGACCACCCTCAGCGCTTTCCCGGTGACTCTTATGAAGCGGCTGCGCGCGCACTGGCCCGCCTTGCTGCTCCCGGTCCTTGTCGTGGAACTGATTGGACTTGTCCACCCGCACCGGTCGAGCTCCTGGGCGGTGCCGTTGCTCGCTGTCATGGCCGTGCTAGCCGTCGTGGCCGCGGTCCTTGCCCCGGCCGTTGTCGCGAAGGTCGCACCGTTCGCGGTGTTCTCCTACGGCTTCGCTGGCATCCTTATGGCGCACTACCTGCTGACCTGGCGCAGCTTCGGGCTGTTCTACGGCTTCGTGGACGTCCGGTCGGGCGCCGGGTCAGTGAACCTGGTGCTGCCTGAGGCCTTCGCCTGCATGGGTGTGTCGCTATGGCTGCTGGTAGTGACCGATGCGCCGGGTGGCGCTGCGGTGCGGCGGGCAGTGCACCAGTTGAGCGGCGCCGGTGACCAGCAGAAGACGGTGCCGGCCCTGCTCCTCCTCCCCGTGCTCGGGCTATGGGAGGAGGCCTTCGCCAACCCGCTCTGGTACGGCGCCGGCGCTGTCGTGTGGCAGCTTGTCGGGGCGGCGATCGCAGGCGGCGGCATCGTCCTGGCGCTGCGGCAGCAGCGGATCGCGGCGGTTGTCGCGGTGGTCGGGATGATCGTCCTTGGCCTCCTCCTGATGATCCGTGCACTCAACGGCTCGGACCAGTTCATCTACCAGGCCCAGGGCAAGGTCTACGGCGAGCATCACTGGGGCTACGTTCCCTTCCAGCCAGGCGTGTTTTCCGGGATGTACGGGCCCGTGCTGCTTGAGACCCAGGTTGCCGAGTGGCTGACCAGGGTCCAGGGCCTGCTGCTGGTCGTGGCCGGCTGCATGCTGGTGCCCCGGATGGTCGCCTGGGCGGCTGACCCCGAGCTGGTCCGCCGGGCGGCAGCCCTGAGGCAGCGGGTTGACCGCCTCGACCGGACCCGCAGCGACGCGACAAGCACGGCGGTCGCCGAGCTGCGCCGCATCGAGCGCGACCTGCACGACGGCGCGCAGGCCAGGCTGGTCGCGGTGGGCATGTCGCTGCGCGCTGCCGAGCAGCTAATGGCCTCAAGCCCGGAGGCCGCGCTCGCCTTGGTCGCCGAGGCCAGGGAAACGTCCTCGCGTGCCCTGGACGACCTGCGCGGCCTGGTGCGCGGCATCTACCCGCCGGTGCTTGCCGACCGTGGACTGGGGGACGCGGTCCGCGCCCTCGCCCTGGATACCCCGATCGCCGTGGACACCGACCTGACCCTGCCAGGGGAGCCGCCCATGCCGGTCGCGGCCGCGGTCTACTTCGGGATCGCGGAGATCCTGACCAACGCGGTGCGGCACTCCGGGGCCGACACGGTGCGGATCGGCATCGGCTACTCCGGCGGCACGCTCCGCGCGACGGTCGCCGACGACGGCCTGGGCGGTGCCGACCCGGCTGGCGGCACCGGCCTGACCGGAGTGGAACGCCGGCTGGCCACGTTTGACGGCATCCTGGCGGTCAGCAGCCCGCCCGGCGGCCCGACCATCGTCGTGATTGAGGTCCCATGCACACTGTCACACGACGCGGGACACCCCGCTGGAAGCTCATGGCTATCGATCAGCTGACAGACTCTCGCCTTGTGCGCGTTGTCATTGGCGAGGATCTCTTCCTCCTGCGGGACGGCCTGGTCCGCCTCCTGGAAGCGCACGGCTTCGAGATCGTCGCGGCGGTGGCCAGCGCTCCCGAACTGCTCCGCGCGCTGACGGAGCTCAAGCCCGACGTCGGGATCGTCGACGTCCGGCTCCCGCCGTCATTCACCGATGACGGGCTGCGCGTCGCGATCGAGGCACGCCGGGTCTGCCCGGGCCTGCCGCTGCTTGTGTTGTCGCAGTACGTCGAGCAGCTCTACGCCCGCGAGCTGCTGGCGGACGACGCCGGCGGCGTCGGCTACCTGCTGAAGGATCGCGTGTTCAGTGACGCCGCGTTCGCCGACGCGGTCCGCGAGGTCGCCGCGGGCGGCACCGTCCTTGACCCCGAGGTGGTCAGCCGGCTCATGGCCAAGCGCGCGAGATCGGGCCCGCTCGCCGAGCTGACGCCCCGCGAGCGTGAGGTGCTGTCCCTGATGGCCGAGGGCCGCTCCAACGCCGCGATCGCCGCGAAGCTCTTCGTCACCGACAAGGCGGTGAGCAAGCACGCCGCAGGCATCTTCGCCAAGCTTGGCCTCGTCCTATCCGACGACGACAACCGTCGCGTGCTGGCCGTCCTCGCCTACCTGAATTCGTTACATTTCATAAGCAACCTTCGGACGCCGTGGGGAGTTTCTTTAGCGTGATCGGTTTTCCCCGATTCAGGCTCCTACTTAGCTGATGACGACCCGGGATGGGCGGCCTACCCGGCATTCCTATGGCTCTCGAAATTAGATTCTATAAAATCAGAAGTGGCCAGAAGGGTTGAAATTATGTCCGCGTCTGTTGCGCTGGCCGGCCGGATTGGCGAGGATGTCCCGAAATCCGGGGAAAGCCGGGATTTCCGGCCGGATATTCAAGGGCTGCGGGCAATAGCCGTCGCGATGGTGGCGATCTACCACCTGTACCCAGCGGCGCTGCCCGGGGGCTTCGCCGGGGTGGACGTGTTCTTCGTGATTTCCGGGTACCTGATCACCGGCCACCTGTGGCGCGGCTACAAGCAGAAGGGGCAGGTAAGCCTGGTCGACTTCTGGGGACGGCGCGCCCGGAGGCTGATTCCGGCAGCGGCACTCGTGCTGACCGTTACGTGGATCGCGTCGCGGATCGTGCAGCCCGCGACCCAACTCGCCGACACCGCCCAGCAGATCCTGGCTAGCGCGCTGTACTTCCAGAACTGGCAGCTCTCGGCCAGTGCCGTCAGCTACCTGAAGTCCGACGACGCCGCCACTCCCGTGCAGCACTTCTGGTCCCTGTCCGTCGAGGAGCAGTTCTACCTCGTCTGGCCGCTGTTCTTCATCGTCGCGGCCTTCTTGGCGTGGGTGTGCACGGCGCGGCGAGAAGCCGCCGGGCGGGAAGAGCGGCGTGCCGGGCGCGCTCGGGCAGGTGGCGTCTTCGTCGGCGCGCTCATGGCGGCACTGGTAATCGCGTCGCTCACCTACTCGGTCTACGAGACGAAAGCGAACCCGTCCGCCGCGTACTTCGTGACCACGACCCGCATGTGGGAACTCGGCATCGGCGGCCTCCTCGCTATTGCCCCCGCGCGGCTGGCCCGGACGCTGGCGCGCCAGGGCTGGCTGGGGTGGCTCGGGCTCGCCGCCGTTGTCGCCTCAGCGTTCCTGCTCACCGGGTCAATGGCGTTTCCCGGCGCGCTGGCGCTGTTCCCGGTCCTCGGCGCGGTCGCGCTGATCGCGGCCGGGTCCGCGCAGGCGCGGTATGGTCCGTCGCGGTTGACGTCGGCGCGGGGCATGGTGTTTATCGGCGGAATCTCATACTCGCTGTACCTATGGCATTATCCGATCATCAACCTGTACAGCGACTGGCGCGGCAAGGCGCCAGGGCTGGTGACCGGGCCGGTCCTCATCGCGGCCGCCGTACTGCTTGCCTGGCTGACGAAGACGTTCGTGGAGGACAAGGTGCGGCTGGCGTCGTTCGTGGCCCGCCACCGGTGGCGGTCGCTGTCGGTAGCGCTCGCCGTCATCGTGCCGGTCACCCTCGCCGCCGTCTACATCGGCGGCGAGTCGGCCCCCTTCAACGGGATACTCGGACCGGGTTATCTGGGCGCCGCGGCGCTCGCGGGCGGGGCCGCGCCTGTCTCGGCCTTGCCGGTGCTGCCGCCACCGGACAAGATCAGCCAGTCGCTGTACCGGACAGCGGGCTGCCTCGACGACATTCCCGTGAGCAAGCCCCATGAGTGCGTGTTCGGGGACACCGTCCATCCCGTGCTCACGGTCGCCCTGGTCGGCGATTCGGCGGCCGGGGAGTGGTTCGACGCGATCAACGCCATCGCCAAGCAGCGGCACTGGAAGCTCGTCACCGAACTGCACTCCAGCTGCCCCTGGTCGGCGACCCTGATGCTGAACTCGAACGGCCACGGAACGTTCACCGCCTGCCATGACTGGGGTGCGGCTGTCTTGCACGACCTGGTGACGACCATACGCCCGGATGTGGTGCTGACCAGTGATTACCCGAACATGGCCACAGTCGCCCATCCCGTCAGCGAGTCGCCCGCGGCCGCGTCCGCGATTGGTGCCGGGATGGCCCGGTACTGGACGCAACTCGCGGACGCCGGGATTTCCGTTACGGCGATCAAGGAGTCGCCCGACATGGGCAAGGACATGCCGACGTGCGTCGAGGAGCATGAGGCGCAACTGGCGCAGTGTGACGTGCCGACCAGCAAGGCGATCCTGCATGACTCGCCGATCAGCTACGCGGCCAAGCTGGCCGGCGCCACAGTTAGCGTCGTCGACGCCAACTCGCTCATTTGCGGGCCGAAGGTGTGCGCCCCCGTTGTCGGCAATGTCCTCGTCTTCTCGGACCGGCACCACCTGACCTGGAATTACTCGAAAACCACGACGCCGTTCCTGGCGCCGCTGCTGCTGAAGGCCAACAACGTCCTGGCCAGCAAACCCTGATGCCGGCGCTCCCGCCGTGAAACCGGCGGGCGGCAACACGTGTGGGCCGCCGCGGGCGGGTAGATCAGGCCCGGCGCTCCGGGTGATTGCGCTGTTCACCGCTTCGATGGCCACGGCGGCGAGCCGGGAATGGGGGAATCTCCCGGTCCCCTAAGCTGCAACCCGTGAGCGAAGTAGCTGAGTGGGATGTCGCGGTCGTCGGCGCCGGGCCGGCCGGGCTGGCCGCGGCGAGCGCGGCGGCGGCCGCGGGCGCGCGGACGATCGTGCTCGAGCGGGCCGAGCACCCGAGGTACAAGACCTGCGGCGGCGGCCTCATCGGGGCGTCGCGGGCGGCCGCAGAAGGCCTCATCGAGGTGCCCGCCAGGGACGAGATTCGCTCGGCCACCATCACGCTGCGCGGCCGGCAGGAGTTCACCCGCACCAGCGACGGGCCGCTGCTGGCGATGGTGGTCCGCGAGGAGTTCGACGCGGCGCTGCTGAAGCGGGCGCAGGAGAACGGCGCGCAGGTCAGGCAGCGCGCCCAGGTTCGCGCGGTGGACCAGGCGGACGGGCGCGCGGCCGTCCGGCTCGCTGACGGCGCCGTCATCGCCGCGAAGACGGTCGTCGGGGCCGACGGCTCCTCCGGTGTCACCGCCCGGCACGTCGGCGTGGAGTTCGACCAGGTGGACCTGGGCCTGGAGCTGGAGCTCGCGGTGCCGGACAGCGTCGCGGCCCGGTGGGCGGGGCGGGTGCTGCTCGACTGGGGCAAGATTCCCGCCTCCTACGGCTGGGTCTTCCCCAAGGGTGACCGCCTGACCGTCGGCGTCATCGCCGGCCGCGGCCAGGGTGACGCGACCAAGGTGTACCTGCGCGAGTTCGTCGGCCGTCTCGGCCTGTCCGGCTTCGAGGCGGTGCAGGACTCGGGTCACCTCACCCGCTGCCGCGCCGACCACTCGCCGCTGCGCCGGGACCGGGTGATCGTGGCCGGCGACGCGGCCGGCCTGCTCGAACCGTGGACCCGCGAGGGCATCAGCTTCGCCCTCCGCTCCGGGACCCTGGCCGGCCAGCACGCGGCCACGGACGACCTCGACGGCTACGTCGCCGCGGTCAACGCCACCCTGGTCCCGGACATGCGCGCCGGGCGCACACTGCTGTCGGCGTTCACCCGGCACGCCGGCACCTTCCACCGGGGCCTGTCCACCGCGAAGGGCTGGCGCGCCTTCGCCAAGGTGTGCCGCAGCGAGGTATCGCTGTCCGAGCTGGTCGCCAACCCGGCGGCCCGCCTGCCCCTCGCCCTGCTCACCCGCCTGTAGCTGTCCGGCCGCTGCCGCGTACCGCTGCCACCTCACGCTATGGTGCCTGCGGACCCCTGAGTTTTTGACGCTCCCGGGGCGCTGTACCGGTGCGGCCAGGCGAAGGGAAGGTAGTTCGGAATGGATGCGAAGCTCAGGCAGGCGGCCGAGGGTGCCGCCGGGTTCATGCCGGAGGCCGAGGGCCTGGCGCTGTACGAGACCGCGGCGGCCTACGCGCCGGCCGGGCCGGTGCTTGAGGTGGGCAGCTACTGCGGCAAGTCGGCGCTGTACCTCGCCGCTGGGGTGCGTGCCGCCCGCGCCGCCGGGGTCAGGCAGCAGGTGGTCACCGTGGACCACCACCGGGGCTCGGAGGAGCATCAGCCCGGCTGGGAGTACCACGACCCAGGCCTGGTAGATGCGGCCACAGGCCGCCTCGACACGCTGCCACGGCTGCGGGCCACCCTGGCCGCCGCCGGGGTGGAGAACGACGTGGTGGTGATCGTCGGCCGGTCCGCCGACGTGGCCCGGTTGTGGCGCACGCCGCTCGGCATGCTGTTCATCGACGGCGGCCACACCGAGGCCGCCGCCCGCTGGGACTACGAGGGCTGGGCGCCCCGGGTGACACTGGGCGGCGCCCTGGCCATCCACGACGTGTTCCCCGATCCGGCCGACGGCGGCCGGCCCCCGTTCCTCATCTACCAGCGCGCCCTGGAGTCGGGCGCGTTCACCGAGGTCCGCCGCGAGGGCTCGCTCCGCGTCCTGGAGCGCACCGCCGACGGCATCGGCTAACCGGCCCCCGTCCGCCACCTGAACCCCCGCTTCGACATCGCCTTCGCCCGGGCCTGCCTGGACGGCCTCGGCATCTGGCTCAAGCAGAAGTCGGGCCGCCTGTCCGGCCGCCCGATCACGCCGGACACGCCGTGGGTGCTGAGCCACTGGACCACGGGCGCGACCCACTGGTGGCGCTACATCCCGGCAAGCCGGTTCTGGCCCATGCAGCTCATCGAGGCCGGCTGGCTGCTGATCCTGTCGGCGCTAGTCATCGCCGCCACCGTCAGCTGGTCCGCCGCCGCGCGGCCTAAAAGAGCTAGGGGGTGGTCTGGCGGTTTCCCTGGGCACCATGGCTACGGGGCGCCCGTTTGTCCGGCTGGGCGGTGGGCGCAGTGGCCACACGCACAGGGGGAAGCATGGAAGCGTCGTTGAAGGCGGCACTGAACGAGACGGAGTACCTGCTGGTCAGCGAGACCGAGCCGGACGAGCTTGCCACGCTGGACGAGGACAAGGCGATCGAGCTTGAGGACCGGGTCCGGCGGGCGCGGGCCAAGGCCGTCGGCCAGTACCGGCGGTCGGCAAGCAGTCGGGTGGCCGAGCGCGGCGGCCGGGGCACGGCGCGGCCGGAGAGCAGCCAGGCGCGGGCGAAGGCGGAGGCGTTCGAGCGGGCGCTGTCCCGGGCGAGCCGCCGGGTGGCGGTGCTGGCCCGGGAGTCGGCGGCCGCGCTGCGGGCCGAGCGCCTGGCCGCCGCCCGGGCCACCCGGCAGGACGACTGGCCGGGGGCGGGCCGGCGGGTGCCGCGCCAGGCCCGGCGGGGGCCGGAAGTCGCCCCGGAGCCGACCGGGGAACGGGCGCTGCGCTCGCCGGCCAGGGAGCGGGGCCGCGCCCAGGACCAGGCGCGCGGTGCCCGCTGGCAGGCCAGGCGCGACAGCGAGGGCTAACCCGTCCGGCTGGGTAACTGTCAGGCGCCGAGGGCGGCGTCGCAGCCACAGGAGGCGGGGTCGGCGGCCGGGTGGGCGGCCAGGGGCGGGGCGGCGCGGAAGATGGCGGCCCCGTTGCTGTAGCCGCCGAGGGCGTCGGCGGCGAGGATGAAGGCGGCCGACGTCCAGGCGGATCGCTCCGCGGGGAAATGGGCCTGGTTGGCGTACTGCCAGCCGGTCCAGTACGAGCCGTCGTCGTGGCGGAGCCGGGCGACGGCAGCGAGCAGCTCGGCGGCGCGGTCGCGCTGGCCACAGGCGTCGAGCGAGACTACTAGCTCGCAGGTCTCGGCGACGGTGACCCAGGGCTGGTCGCTGACGCAGCGGACGCCGAGGCCGGGTACCACGAACGTGTCCCAGCCGAGGGCCAGGCGCTCGGCGGCGCGGGTGCCGCGCAGCGCGCCGCCCAGCACCGGGTAATACCAGTCCATCGCGAAGCGGCTCTTGTCCGCGAACGCGTCGGGGTGGCAGGCGAGCGCGTGCCCGAGCTGGACGGCGGCCAGCTCCCAGTCCGGCTGCGGCTCGCCGGCCAGGGCGGCTAGCGAGATCGCGCAGCGGAGCCCGTGCAGGATGCTCGCGCAGCCGGAAAGCAGCGCGAACGTCCCCGGCTGGCCCGCGGCGTCACGCTCCCAGGCCACCTCGCCGCGCGGCGCCTGCAGGCCGAGCACCCAGCCGATCGCGGCGCGGACGGCCGGCCACATGCGGTCGGTGAACCCGCGGTCGCCGGTGACCAGGTAGTCGTGCCAGGTGCCGACGGCCACGTAGGCCGCGTGGTGGCTTTCGGCCGCGTGGTCGGCCACCGCGCCGGGTGCGGCCGCGTCAGGGCCGCCGGTCGTCCGGGGCCAGGAACCGTCCGGGCGCTGGGTCTCGCGCAGCCACTGGTAGGCGAGCCGGGCGGGGCCGGACAGACCGCAGGCGCTGAGCGCCATCGCGCACTCCACGTGGTCCCACGGGTCCACGTGGCCGTCCGGCCAGGGGATCGCGCCGTCCGCCCATTGCACCGCGGCGATCGAGCGGGCCGTCTGGACCAGGTCGGCCGGCGGCCGGGGACGGCCCGGTTTCACCGTCGCCATGCCACCGGGGGCGCGGCGAGCGGGGTGGCGGCTTGGTGGCGTAGATGACCAGGCTCTTGCCGATGAGCGGGTTGAGCGCGGCCTCGGCCAGGCGGGTCAGGGCGGGCCCGCGCATGATGTCCCAGACCAGCAGGCGGTGGTAGGCGCGGACCGCCGGGTGGTCGTCGTCGTGGACGCCGACCGCGCACTTGAGCCACCAGTAGGCGGAGTGCAGGCCGTGGGCGTGGTGGGCGCCCTGCGGCATCAGGCCGGCCGCCGCCAGCTTGGCGGTGAGCTCATCGCGGGTGAAGATGCGGACGTGGCCGCCGGGGACCTCGTGGTACTCGCGGGACAGGGCCCAGCAGACCCGCTCGGGCAGCCAGGCGGGTACGGTCACGGCGAGCGTGCCGCCGGGGCGGAGCACGCGGGCGACCTCGGCCAGGGCGCCGGCGTCCCCGGGCAGGTGCTCAAGTATCTCGGCCGCGATGACCGCGTCGAACGCGGCGTCGGGGAACGGGAGCCTGGTGGCGTCGGCCGCCAGGGCGGTGGCGGCGGCCGGGGGAGCGGCCTCGCCGCCGTCGCGCATCGCGGCGAACATGCCGCTCACCGGGGGCAGCTCACCGTGGTCCAGGTCGGCGGCGACGACGCGCGCGCCCCGGCGGTAGGCCTCGAAGGCATGGCGGCCCGCGCCGCAGCCGAGGTCGAGCACCAGGTCACCCGGCTTGACCGGGAATTTCGAGAAATCGACCGTCAGCAACCGGGCTCCCCGTTGATCACCTTGCGGTACAGCGCCTCGGTCGCGGCGGCGACCGCCGGCCAGGCGAACCGCTCGCCCACCCGGGCCAGGCCGCGCGAACCGAGCCGCGCGCGCCGTGCTTCGTCATCGAGCAGGCCGCCGAGCGCGGCGGACAGCTCCTCCGGGTCGCCCGGCGCGACCAGGAGCGCGGCGTCCCCGGTGACCTCGGGCAGCGCGCCCGCGTCGCTGGCGACCAGCGCGGTGCCGGACGCCATGTGCTCCACGGCGGGCAGCGAGAACCCCTCGTACAGCGACGGGATCACCGCGACCTGCGCCGAGGCGAGCAGCCGGGCGTACTCCTCGTCTGGCAGGCCGCAGGCGAACGTGACCCGGTCGCCGAGGGCGAGCTGGGCCACCAGCCGCCGGGAGTCCGGCGACGGCGCGCCCACGACCACCAGGTGCGTGTCGCGCTCGGTGGCCAGCTTGGCGACCGCGCGCAGCAGTGTGGCCAGCCCCTTGAGCGGCACGTCGGCACTGGTCACCGTCAGGATGCGGCCCGGTACGCGCGGCTGGTCCGGCCGGGGGCGGAACAGCCGGGTGTCCACTCCGAGCGGCACGGTGTGCACCAGGCCGGGACTGACCCGGAAGTCGCGGCAGATGTCGTTCTTGGCCGACGAGGACACCGTGACCAGCGGACCGGCCCGCCGCGCCACCCGGGCCTGCATCCGCACGAACCCGTACCAGCGGCCCTTGTCCAGCCGCTCGCGCCAGCCGCGCCCGGCCATGTCGAGCCGCCGGTCCACCGAGATCGGGTGGTGCACCGACGTCACCAGGGGCAGGCCGAGCCGCCGCACGCCGAGCATGCCGTAGCCGAGTCCCTGGTTGTCGTGCACGATGTCGAAGTCGCCGGGCCTGGCCCGCAGGGCGCGCAGCGCCCGGACGCTGAACGTGAGCGGCTCGGGGAACGCGCCGCCCCACATCATCGCCACCTCAAGGGCGTCGGCCCAGTCGCGCAGCTCGCCGAGCCCCGGCGTGCGGAACGGGTCGTCGTCCCGGTACAGGTCCAGGCTGGGCAGCTCGCGCAGCACCGGGCCGTCGTCAAGATCCGGGTAGGGCTGGCCGGAGAACACCTCGACGCGGTGCCCGCGGGCGGCCAGTTCCCTGCTCAGGTGGCGTACGTAGACTCCCTGCCCGCCGGAGTGCGGTTTGCTGCGATATGACAGCAGCGCTATGCGCAGCGGACGGTTCACTGAGGCCACGGGGCACCTTACCAGGCTTGCCAGGCGGGCCTCCCGGCCCGGCTGGCTGGTTACCCGGCCGCCAGGCCACCGACGGCCAGGCCGATCAGGTACGTGACGCCCGCGGCGACGCCGCCGAGGACGAGCTGGCGAAGCGCGCCGCGCCAGAACGGGCGGTCGGTGAGCCGGGCCACCAGGCCCCCGCCGACGACCGCGGCCAGCGCCGACAGGCCGAGGCAGGCCCACAGCGCGTCGAAGCCGAGCGTGTAGGGGAGCAGCGGGATGATCGCGCCGATGGCGAACGACACCAGCGACGCGCCCGCGGCCACCAGCGGCGAGGGCAGCTCGGCCGGGTCGACGCCCAGCTCCTCCAGGGCGTGTACGGAGAGCGCCTTGTCCGGGTGGGCGGAGATCTCCGCGGCGGCTACCCGGGCGGTGGCGGCGCTGATGCCCCGGGCGCGCAGCATCCCCACCAGCTCCGCCTGCTCGGCGGCGGGGTTGGTGGTCAGCTCGAACCGCTCCTTGTTGACCTCAGACTGGACCAGCTCATTCTGAGAGGAAACGGATACGAACTCCCCGGCGGCCATGGAAAACGCCCCGGCCGCGAGCCCGGCCAGCCCGGTGAGCAAGATCGCGTGCTGCGAGCCGCCACCGCCGCCCACGCCGGCGATCAGCGACACGTTGGTGACCAGCCCGTCCATGGCACCGAACACGGCTGGCCGGAGCCAGCCGCCCGACACGTCCCGGTGCTGATGCCCGTGAAGCTCCGGGCGGTCCCTGCCTACGCTTGCCACCAGGACATTCTAGGGAAACGGGGGCGTGGAGTTCCCGGGCGCGCCTGCTGGGCATGATGTCGCTGTGACGACCGTCGAGGCGGCGCGCGGTGTGACCGGGCCGCGCCGCTGGCACGCCGAGCTGGCCTGGCTCGCCGCTTTGCCGCCGCCGTCGGCGGTCCGGCCGGAGGCCGTGACCCCGGGCAGCGGGTCGCCGGGCAGCCTGACCTCAAGCACCCTGACGCCGGGCACCGCGCAGCCGGGCACCGCGTCGCCGGGCGGCGGCCCGCCGGGCGGGGTGCTCGCCCGCGACGTGCTGATCGAGGCCAGCGGCGACCGGTTCACGGCCGTCACCCCGGGTACGCCTGCCTCGCAGGCCCCGCCGGGCACGGTCCGGCTGGCCGGGCTGACCTTGCCGGGACTGGCCAACGCGCACTCGCACGCCTTCCACCGCGCGCTGCGCGGAGCCGCGGCCGAGGCGCCCGCCGCCGGCACGGCAGCGGCCGGCGGGACATTCTGGACCTGGCGCGAGCAGATGTACGCGGTCGCCGAACGGCTCAGCCCGGCGAGCTACTTCGCGCTCGCCCGGGCCGTCTACGCCGAGATGGCGCTGGCCGGCGTCACCTGCGTCGGGGAGTTCCACTATCTGCACCACGCGCCGGGCGGGAAACGGTACAGCGACCCGAACGAGACCGGGTCGCTGCTGATCGAGGCCGCGGCCGCCGCCGGGCTGCGCATCACCCTCCTCGACGCCTGCTACCTGGCCAGCGGGTTCGCTCCCGGCGGCCGGCCCCTGGCGCTGTCTGGCGCGCAGCTCCGCTTCGGCGACGGCAGCGCGGCCGCCTGGGCCGAGCGGGTCTCCGGTTTTCCCTGCGACGCCCATGGCATGGTGGCGCCGCACGCCCGCCTCGGCGCCGCTATCCACTCGGTCCGCGCGGTCGGGCCCGGCCAGGTGCCCGAGGTCATCGCCTGGTCCCACGCCCACGGCGCGCCGGTGCACGCCCACCTGTCGGAACAGCCGCTGGAGAACGCCGAGTGCCGGGCCGCGTTCGGCCGGACGCCCGCCGAGGTGCTGTTCGAGGCGGGCGCGCTCGGCCCCCGCACCACGCTGGTGCACGCCACCCACCTGACCGGGCGGGACGTGGAGCTGCTCGGGGAGTCGCGCTCGGCGGTGTGCCTGTGCCCGCTCACCGAGGCCGACCTCGCCGACGGCATCGGCCCGGCCGTCGAGCTGGCCAAAGCCGGGTGCCCGCTCGCCCTGGGCAGCGACGGGCACAGCACCATCGACCTGATCGAAGAGGCCCGCTGGCTGGAACTGTCGCAGCGCCTGGCGACCGGGCAGCGGGGGCACTTCAGCCCGGCCGACCTGGCCGCGGCGGCGACGGTACGCGGGCACGCCTGCCTGGGCTGGCCGGACGCGGGGGAGATCGTGCCCGGCGCGTACGCCGACCTGGTGACGGTGTCGCTCGACTCGCCCCGGCTGGCCGGCGGCGGGCGTCACCCCCTCGGGACGGTCTTCGCCGCGGGGACGGCGTCCGACGTGCGGCACGTGGTCTCCTCGGGAGTGGATGTGGTCCGCGACGGGCATCACCTGCTGGTGGACAACGTGCCCGGGGACCTAGCCGCCGCCATCGGCGCGGTACTGACGTAACGGCGGGCCCGGTTGCCACGCTCCCTGCTGATCACCAGGATCGGCGAACTCGTCACGAACGCGCCGGACGGCTCGGGCCCGTCGCGCGCCGGCCACGGCACGCCCGGCACGGGTGCCGGCGTCGGCCAGAGCGCGGGCGGCCGGCGCGGGCGCGGGCCGTTTCGCGGTGATCCGCGACGCGGCCCTGGTCATCGAGGGTGACCGGGTCGCCTGGACCGGCCCGGCCGCGCAAGCGCCCGCCGCCGACAAGCTGTTCGACGTGGCGGGCCGCGCCGTGCTGCCCGGCTTCGTCGACTCGCACGCGCACCTGGTGTTCGCGGGCGACCGCTCGGCCGAGTTCGCGGCCCGGATGGCCGGGCGCCGCTACACGGCGGGCGGCATCCGCACCACGGTCGAGGCGACGCGGGAGGCGAGCGACCCGGAACTGCGGGCCGGCCTCGGCACGCTGGTGCGGGAGATGCTGAGGCAGGGCACGACGACGTTCGAGTGCAAGTCCGGCTACGGCCTGACCATTCGCGACGAGGCCCGGTCGGTGGCGCTGGCCGCCGAGATCACCCCGGAGGTCACCTACCTGGGCGCGCACGTGGTGCCCGCCGAGTTCGCCGGCGACACCGCCGGTTACGTGGACCTGGCCAGCGGCCCGATGCTCCAGGCGTGCGCGCCGTACTGCCGGTGGGCCGACGTCTTCTGCGAGGACGGCGCGTTCGGCGCGGATGAGGCCCGCCAGGTGCTCACGGCGGCCATCGCCCGCGGCCTGCTGCCCAGGATCCACGCCAGCCAGCTCGCCCCAGGGCCCGGTGTCCAGCTAGCGGTCGAGCTGGGCGCCGCCTCGGCCGACCACTGCACGTTCCTCACCGACGCCGACGTGGCCGCGCTGGCCGGCTCGGACACCGTCGCCACCCTGCTGCCAGGCGCCGAGTTCAGCACCAGGCAGCCCTACCCGGACGCCCGCCGCCTGCTCGACGCGGGCGTGACCGTCGCCCTGGCCACCGACTGCAATCCCGGCACGTCCTACACCACCTCCATGCCGTTCTGCGTCGCCCTCGCCGTCCGCGACCTGCGGATGACAACGGAGGAAGCCGTCTGGTCCGCCACCGCCGGCGGTGCCCGGGCCCTGCGCCGCCCCGACGTCGGCTACCTGGCCCCCGGCGCCCGCGCCGACCTGATCATCCTCGACGCCCCGTCGCACGCCCACCTGGCCTACCGCCCCGGCGTCCCCCTGGTCCAGGCCGTCTACCAGGACGGCCGCAGCATCCTGGACGAGCCGTACTGGGCCGAGCCGCACACGGTCTAAGCCGGAGACATCGTGCGACCGCGCCCATAAACGCCACGCGCACCCAAAAGGCGCGACCCTCGCACCTGCAGAGGGGCGAGGGTCGTTCGTTTTAGTAAAGCGCAGGGGTGCGGGTTACCGGAGTGACGCGGTGAATGTGGCCCACGCCTCGGCCGGGACGCTGAGGGTGACGCCGTCGCGGTCGGTGGTGTCGCGAACCAAGATCACGCCTGGGGCGCTGGCGGTCTCCACGCAGTTTCCGCTGCTGGCCGACCGTGTGCTCTTACGCCAGCCGACCTCGACGCAGTTACCGCCGGACGTGCCCGAGTAGGACGACTTGCGCCACCCGCCGGTTGCTACGGTGTCCATAGTTCTATTGCCTCTTCAATCATGGTCAGTGACTCGGTGCGCCGGTACGCGTCGCTTCGGAGAATATCGAACCGCTGGCTGGTCTGGGCGATCGAAATCGGTGCGTCCGTGGTCCGTCCGTCGATGAAGTCCTCCAGGTTCACCACACAGGCGTCCGGCGTCTCGGCCAGAGCCATGGCGCCCTGTAGGCCAGCATGAGCGTCCCTGCCAGGTAGGAGCTGCACCGTGATCCGTGGCCGCGCGGCAAGCTCCGCCAGGTGGTTAAGTGCCTCGTGCATGATCTTGGCGTTCCCGATTTCCCGCCGCAAGACGTTTTCGTCAAGGAGGGCCCACACCATCGGTGGGTCGTCGCGGTCGAGGATTGCCTGCCTGGCTATGCGATCCGCTACGCGGGTTGTGAACTCTGAGTCCGTCACGTGTGGATGCCTGGACAGCACGGCGCGGACGTAGCTTTCGCTCTGCAGCACGCCAGGGATCAGGCTGTGCTCAAACAGCCACAACGACGTCGCTTCCGCCTCATACTCCGCGAACGCCTTGAACTGTCCCGGCAGTGACACGTCCCAGGTCTGGGAGTCCCGCCAGAACCGGCTGAACCATCCGTTCCACTGGGGGAATGCCCGGTCGCATACGTCGGCGAAATGGGCGTCGGGCGTGGTCAGCCCGGCTTCTATCCGGGACACCGTCGCCTTGTCGATCGGCACCAGGTCGCCAAGATCCGTTTGGGTCATCTTGGCCGCCTCGCGGGCGATCCGTACCTCCGCGCCGAAGTGATGCATTGGCGAAGCCCCAGGTGTGAGCACTCTGAGCTTGGGCATGGCACCCCCATTTTTGTTGCGGATTTGCGCGCGGCAGATAGCGCCTTGTCGCGGCTTTCATGGCCGTTCACAACTTACGCCATTCCCGGTTGAGTTGTCACCACGGCCCCGCTGCCGCGAACAAGTCCCAATAGCCAGCGGGCGCTCACCCGGCGGCGGGGCCGCGCCAAGATCGCAATTCCTGGTGTAAAGGAAAGGTTCATGGATGAGCACGCCGATGAATTCAGCCAGCTTGACGACATCGCGTTCCTCGACGAGCGCAGGCGGGTGCGTGAGGAGCTTGAGCGCGTCCCGGAGCACGAGCAGGACCCGGACATGATCGCGCGGTACGAGCGGATGAGCGAGGAGTTCATCATTCGCGCCCGCGCCGCCTGGACGAAAGGCAGCAGCCAGTGAGCACCGTCGAGGAAGACGTTAAGAACCTGCCGCCCAAGGCCGCCCGCATGGTCGCCGTCGAAATCCTGCTGGCCGAACCCGACGTCCTCGGTGACGACGTCCTCGAATCCTGCCTCCACATTTTCCGGGAAAAGCTCCGCGCCTCGTGATCTCAGACAGCCGCGCCTGGTGCGTGCCACGTACCGTGATCCCTCATGGCGGGCATGATCGCGGAAACTATTATTTCAACGGAAACAAATCACGCTATACGCGCAAAAAGTATCCGCCAAGAAATTTGTTTCCGCTGAAATCGCCGCCCCGTCCGGATAACAGCAAGAAGAGCTGCGCTGCGCTGCGCTGCGCTGCGGTGCGCTGCTCCGCGCGCCGCTTGCCTCGTCCGTAACCTTCCGGCCGGCGCCCAGAGCGGGACGCCGGGGTTCCGGGGGATAACAGCAAGAAGCGGCGGAGCCGCGCGGGCCGAATCGTTACAGGGCCGGGTAGCGGCTGCGGAAGCGGATGAGGGGGTCGCCCGCCTCGGCGACGTAGGCGACGCCCTCGACGGCCGCGATGACCAGCAGGTGGTCGCCGGCCGGGACGCGGCGGGCGACGGAGCACTCCAGGGCGGCCAGGCCGCCGGACGGGATCAGCGCCCCGGACGCGGGGCCGCGCAGGTGCGGGATGGAGTCGAGGATCAGCCGGGCGCTGGGACGGCCTTCCGCGGCGAACTGGCCGGCGATCACCTTCTGCGCCGACGAGAGCAGCGTGACCGCGAACCGGATCGCGGGCAGCGACGGCCGGCTCAGCACCTCGGCCGGGTAAGAGCCCGCGATTAGCGACACCGCCACCAGGGGCGGGTCGAGCGATACCGGGAGGAACGCGCTGACCGTGGTGCCGATGTCGTCGCGGTCGTCGGCGATGGTGACCAGCGTGACACCCGCCGCCCAGGCCGAGAGGGCCGCGGGCAGGCTGTCGCCGTTCATGGGTACTCCGCCGTCGTGATGCTGCTCGATTGTATTAATGGAACTTCCAGGTGCCGGGGAGGGTCAGCGGCCCGTGTGGCGGCAGCCCGGCGGCCGCGGCGAACCGCCAGGCCGGGCCCCAGCCGTCCGCGAACAGGGCGGCCAGCGTGCCCGCGCCGAGCTGGGCGCGGGCCGCCGGGCGCGACTCGCTCGACTCGGCCGGGCGAAGCTGGTCGAGGGGGCCGAGCCGGGGGAAGGCCCGCACCGGGGCGTCGTCCGGCAGGCCGGCCCGCTTGCGGGCGATCGCGACCGCCTCGCGCAGCCCGCCCGCCTCGTCGGCCAGCCCGTTGGCGATGGCGTCGGCGCCGGTCCAGACCCGGCCGCGGGCCAGCTCGTGCACCCGCTCGACCGGAATCCGCCGCCCGGAGGCTACCTTGTCGGTGAAATCGGCGTACACCGCGTCCAGCCAGTCGTTGATCCGTGACCACTCGGTCTCGGAGAACGGCCGGCTGGAGGAGAACATCGTGGCCAGCTCGGCGCCGGCGGTGTCGGTGATCCGGTCGGTCGCGATCCCGGCCCGGCCGAGCAGGTCGCGCAGCACCGGCTTGCCCATGAAGACACCGATGGACCCGGTGACCGTCCCGGGCTGGGCCACGATCACGTCGGCGGGCGCGGAGATGAAGTACCCGCCGGACGCGGCCACGTCGCCCATCGATACCACGACCGGCTTGCCCGCCGCCCGCAGCCGGACCACCTCGCGCCAGATCACGTCGGAGGCGGTGTACGAGCCGCCGGGGCTGTTGACCCGCAGCACGACCGCGCGGACGTTGTCGTCGGCCGCGGCCGCGCGCAGCGCCGCACCCACCGTGTCCGAGCCCATGCCGCCGCCGCCCGGGCCGCCGCGGCCGCTGCGCCCGGGCCTGATGGCGCCGTGGGCGTAGATCGTGGCCACGAACTTCTCGTGCTGGCCGGGCGCGAGGGCCGCCGCGCTGCTGCCCAGCCGCCTCGGCAGGTCGCCGAAGGACTGGGAGCGCTGATAGCGCTGCAGGTAGAGCAGGGTGGCGTCCGGGCCGGCCTCCCGGCGGACCTGGTCGTAGACCTCGTCGCGGTACATCAGGCCGTCGACGAGCCCCTCGGCCAGCGCCCGGTCGGCCAGGAACGGCCCCTGCCGCAGCAGCTCGGTCACCCGGGGCACGTCCAGGCCGCGGCCGGCCGCGATGGCCGCCACCAGCTGCTCGGTTACCGACTCGGCCAGCCGGGCGGCCGCCTCACGGGCCGGGCCGGTGAAGCCGGACTCGGTGAGCTGGTCGGTGGCGGACTTGTACTCGTAGCGCTTGGCGGACTCGAAGCCGACGCCCAGCCTCTCCAGCGCGTCGTGCAGGAACACCTGCTCGACGGCGACGCCGGTGAGCCCGAGGCTGCCCGACGGCTGCAGGTAGACCCGGTCGAACCCGGACGCCAGGTAGTAGGGCAGGTTGCCGTGCACGAACTCGCCGAACGACTCCGACCAGGCCACGGCGAGCTTGCCCGACTTGCGGAAATCGCCGATGGCGGCGCGCAGCTCCTGCACCTTGGCCAGCCCGGTCTTGGACCCGCCGACCTTGGCGACCAGCACCCGCACCCGGTCGTCGGCGGCGGCCCGCCGCAGCCCGTCGAGCAGGTCTTGCAGGCGCGTCCGGCGCATGGTGAGCAGCGCCGACACCGGGTCGGCTGGCGGCCCCTCCGCGATGCCCTCGGTCAGGTCAAGCTCGAGGATGAGCGGCCCGGTCCTGCGCTGCCGCATGCGAACAAGCGATGAGGCAAGCTTCGCGTCTGCCATGCGGCTAGCTTACGTGGGGAACAAGATCAAGAAGTCTCCGGCATACCGAAGGTGGTGACCACAGATCGCTATCGAAGCGTCTGTCGTGGTGGTCGACGTGGCCAACGTCATGGGTGCCCGGGCCGACGGGTGGTGGCGTGACCGGGCGGGTGCCGCGCTGCGCCTGTGCCGCGAGGTGCAGGCCCTGGCCCGGCGGCCGGACAGCCCGGCGGGCGCCTGGGTGCTCGTGCTGGAGGGCCGGGCCAGGGACGCCGCCGCGTCGGTACAGGAGGAGGTGCTGCCGGACATCGACGCGCCGCCCGGCGCGGACTGGGTACCGGAGATGGACGACGACTCGTCCCAGGTGCGGGTGGTCGCCGCGCCCGGGGTAGGGGACGACGCCATCGTCGGCGCGGTGGCCGAGGCGGTGGCCCGCGAGGAGAGCTGCCTGGTGGTTACGGCCGACCGCGAGCTGCGGCGGCGCTGCGAGGAGCTGAACGCGTCCGTGGTCGGCCCCGGGTGGCTGCTGCGGCAGCTTTAGACCGGTAGCATCGGGGGCACCCCCCTGATTACCACATCGCCCGACGTCTAGTCCTGCTCGCGCCGACCGGAACATGATGCGCAATGTACGTGATCTTGGCGATTCTCGCCCTCCTGCTCTTCGTCCTTGGCTGCTGCGTGGTGCGCCTGAAGGCGACCGCGCGCAGCGCGCGCAAGCACGAGGCCGTGGCCGCCCGGCTGTCCGCCGCGCTGGCGCAGGCCGAGGCGGAACGCCGCGAGCAGCAGGCCGCCGCCGATGTGAGCGACGCGATCACCGCGGTGCTGCCCGCGATCCGGATCGACGACCAGTCGCCGCGGCGGGTCGCGTAACGTTCGCCACCGCGCCGACGGCCCCGGCTTAGCGCGGGCCGTCGGCGCGTCAGGACTCGGGCGCCAGCCAGAGCACCGAGAGCGGCGGCAGGACGATCGACGCCGACGCCGGCCGTCCGTGCCACGGCCGGGGCGTGGCCTCCACGACGCCAAGGTTCCCCAGGCCGCCTCCGCCGTAGCTCGCCGCGTCGGTGTTGAGCACCTCGCGCCAGCGGCCGGTCAGCGGCAGCCCGACCCGGTAGTCCTCGTGCGGCATGGCGGAGAAGTTAGCCACGCAGGCCACCACGGGGGCGCCGTGCTCCTGCGAGCCGAAGCGGAGGAACGACACCACGTTGCCGTGCGCGTCGTTGGAGTCGATCCAGCCGAACCCGTCGGGCACGGCGTCCTGCGACCACAGCGCGGGCAGGTCCCGGTACGTCACGTTCAGGTCACGGATGAGGCGCTGCGCGCCGGCGTGGCCGTCGAACTGCAGCATCCACCAGTCCAGGCCGTTGGTCTCCGACCACTCGTTGCCCTGGGCGAACTCCGACCCCATGAACAGGAGCTGCTTGCCCGGGTGCGCCCACATGTAGCCGAACAGGGCGCGCAGGCCGGCGAACTTGCGCCACTCGTCGCCTGGCATCTTGCGCAGCAGCGAGCCCTTGCCGTGCACCACCTCGTCGTGCGACAGCGGCAGCACGTAGTTCTCCGAGAACGCGTACACCATGGAGAAGGTGATCTCGTTGTGGTGGTACTGGCGGTAGATCGGGTCGAGCTTCACGTACTCGAGCGTGTCGTTCATCCAGCCCATGTTCCACTTGAACCCGAACCCGAGCCCGCCGAGGTGCACCGGCCGCGACACGCCCGGCCAGGCGGTGGACTCCTCGGCGATCATCATGATCCCCGGCACCCGCTTGTAGCAGGTGGCGTTGACCTCCTGCAGGAACGAGATGGCCTCCAGGTTCTCCCGGCCGCCGTGGGCGTTGGGCAGCCACTCGCCTTCCTTGCGGGAGTAGTCGAGGTAGAGCATGGACGCGACCGCGTCGACCCGCAGCCCGTCGATGTGGAACTCCTCCAGCCAGTAGACCGCGTTGGCGACGAGGAAGTTGCGCACCTCCGACCGGCCGAAGTTGAACACCAGCGTGCCCCAGTCCGGGTGCGAGCCGAGCCGAGGGTCGGAGTGCTCGTACAGGTGGGTGCCGTCGAACTCGGCGAGGGCCCAGGAGTCGCGCGGGAAGTGCGCGGGCACCCAGTCCATGATGACGCCGACGCCCGCCTGGTGCAGCGTGTCGATCAGGTACCTGAAGTCGTCCGGTGAGCCGAACCGCGAGGTCGGCGCGTAGTAGGAGGTGACCTGGTAGCCCCACGAGCCGCCGAAGGGATGCTCGGCGACGGGCAGGAACTCCACGTGGGTGAACCCGAGGTCGGTCACGTAGGCGGCCAGCTCCACCGCCAGGTCACGGTAGGACAGGCCGGGCCGCCAGGACCCGAGGTGCACCTCGTAGACCGACATCGGGCTGGTCAGCGCCTGCCGCCCAGCCCGCGCCGCCAGCCACTCGTCGTCGTCCCAGGTGTAGTCCGACTGGTAGACGACCGACGCGGTGGCGGGCGGCATCTCGGCCAGCGCCGCCATCGGGTCGGCCTTCTCGCGCCAGGCGCCGTCGGGACCGCAGAGGGAGAACTTGTACCGGGTGCCGGGGCCGACGCCGGGCACGAACAGTTCCCACACGCCGGCGCCGCCGAGCGACCGCATCGGGTGGGCCCGCCCGTCCCAGAAGTTAAAGTCGCCGATCAGCCGCACGCCGCGGGCGTTGGGCGCCCACACGGCGAACGCCGTGCCCGCCACCCCGTCGCGCTCGGCTGGCCGCGCGCCGAGCGCGTCCCACAGCTGCTCGTGGCGGCCCTCGCCGATCAGGTACAGGTCCAGCTCGCCAAGCGTAGGCAGGTGACGGTAGGGGTCATCCTGGAGCGCCGGCTCGCCGGTCACGTACTGAACTTCCAAACGGTAAGAAGGAACGTCGGCGGCTGACTCCGGCAGCGTCACCTCGAACACGCCCATGTGGAGGTGCGTCATCGGGTGCTTGCTGCCATCGGGCAGGACCACGGCCACCGAGGCGGCGAGCGGGCGCAGTGCCCTGATCGTCATGCCCTCGCCCGGCACCGGGTGCGCGCCGAGCAGCGAGTGCGGGTCGTGGTGCTGGCCGGCGACGAGGCGCTCGATCTCCCCCGGGGAGACCGTTTCATTTTTCGATAGCACGTTAGAACTCTGCCAGTGAGTCAAGCGGGATGGGCAACCAGGACGGCCGGTGCCTGGCCTCGTACATCACTTCGTAAACGGCCTTGTCCAGCTGCAGCGCGCGCAGCAGCACCTTGTTGGCCACCGGGTCGAGCCCGCCGGCCTCGGCGTACCCGGCGCAGAACGCGCTGGCGTTCCTGCGCTCCCAGTCCCGGGCCGCGTCGCTGAGCGTGGCCTGGCCCGGGTGGCCGATGAGCTGGTGACGGGCGGCGTAGTCAAACGAACGGAGCATTCCGGCGACGTCGCGCAGCGGCGAGGAGCGGGCGCGGCGCTGGGCCAGCGGGGTGGCCGGCTCGCCCTCGAAGTCGAGGACCGCCCAGCCGTTCTCGGTGCGCAGCACCTGGCCCAGGTGGTAGTCGCCGTGCACGCGCTGCACCGGGAAAGGCCCCTTGAGCTTGGCCAGCTCGGAGTACGTGTCGGTGATCATGTCCACGTGCTTGGCCAGCTCGGGCACGGCCGCGACGGCCAGGTCCAGCTTGCGGAACAATCGCTCGGTCAGCTCGCCCGACGCGTCGGAGCCGAGCTGGTCGGTGCCGAACGCGGCGGCCAGGTCGGCGTGCACCTGGGCGGTGGCCACGCCGAGCCGCCGCGACTCCGGGGCGAAGTCGCCGCCGGCGTCGCCCGCGCGCACCCGGACCGGGCCCTCGGTGGCCGTGTCGCTGGCGCTCGCGTCGCCCACGGCCGCGTACAGGTCGCGCACGCTGGTCGCGGCGAGCGTCCAGCCGTCGGTGGCCAGCCGCAGGTACCGGGACAGGATCCCGAGGGTGGTGGTCACGCCCTCCAGCCTGGTCTCGATCCAGCCGAGCGGCTCGGCGACCTGCGGCGAGCCGAGGCGCGCCAACGCCGTGGCGACCTCCAGGTCCGGGTTGGGCCCCGGGGAGAGCCTGCGGAAGATCTTGAGTATCGACTCCTCGCCGAACACCAGGCTGGTGTTGCTCTGCTCGCCGCCGAGCACCAGGCTGTCCAGGTCGGTCTCGATGACCACACCGGGAACCGCCCGCATCAGCAGCGGGCCGAGTCACCTCCTCGCCCGCGATGGCGGCGAGCAGCGGCCTGGTCAGCTCGGCGTCGTGCAGCGCGTCGTAGGCGGTCCGGCCGTCGCCGACCGGGCCGATCCGCACGTGCTCAAGCCGGTCCGGCAGGCGGCGCCGCAGGCCGACGAGGATCTGGTAGTAGTCGACCGCAGTGCCGTGCGAGACCGCAACGATCAGGTGCCGCAGCTCGGGGTCACCGCCGACGAGGCTGGTGTCCGCCACGATCGCGAGATCGCGCAGCTCCTGCCCCTTGCCGGCAAACCAGCGCTGGTTGGCTAGCCACGTCGCTAGCGCGTCCTCGATCCCCATGCCTCGCTGCTCTCTTCCGGGGGGACAACCCCCGTCGTGGCCGGTGGCCCCCCTGGGCGGGCCGATGGCGTTGCCCGGCCCGCACCGCGGGAACCAGGGCTGCGCGGTGTCTCCGGTCCCTGGCTGTCGTTGTCCTACGGGGAGGCAAGTCCCCGCAAATCAGAGCACAAACGGCTCACCGGTCATTCTCCTCCCTCGCAGGAGGTAGCTGAAACCAGTAGAAGCCGTGCCCGGGCAGGGTCAGCAGGTATGGAAGTTCCCCGATGGGGGGGAAAGTAACGCCGCCCATGCACTCAACGGGCGTTATGCCCATAAATCGCCGCAGGTCAAGCTCGACCGGCTGAGGAAAACGCGATAGGTTGTTCACGCAGAGTATTCGGTCGTTGGCGTCGTGCTCTACCGGGACATCGTGCTCCCGCTCCATCCGCTGGGCGGCGAGCGTGCCCGCGGCGTCGTGCTCGCGGACGAACGCCAGCACGCTCGGGTTGCTGCTCGCCAGCTCCTCGTAGGCGCCCAGGCCGAAGACCGGGTGCCGCTTCCTGATCTCGATCATCCGCCTGGTCCAGTGCAGCAGCGACTGCGGGTGGCGCTGCTGCGCCTCCACGCTGAGCGCCTGGTAGCCGTAGATCGGGTCCATGACCGGCGGCAGGTACAGCCGCTGCGGGTCGCAGCTGGAGAAGCCGCCGTTGCGGTCCGGCGTCCACTGCATGGGCGTGCGCACGCCGTCGCGGTCGCCCAGCCAGATGTTGTCGCCCATGCCGATCTCGTCGCCGTAGTACATGACCGGCGAGCCGGGCAGGGACAGCAGCAGGGCGGTGAACAGCTCCAGCTGGTTGCGGTCATTGTCCAGGAGCGTGGCCAGGCGGCGCCGGATGCCGATGTTGGCCTTCATCCGCGGGTCCTTGGCGTACTCCTTGTACATGTAGTCGCGCTCTTCGTCGGTGACCATCTCGAGCGTGAGCTCGTCGTGGTTGCGCAGGAAGATGCCCCACTGGCAGCCGGCCGGGATCTTCGGCGTCTGGGCCAGGATCTCCGAGATGGGGTAGCGCTGCTCGCGGCGCACGGCCATGAAGATGCGCGGCATCAGCGGGAAGTGGAAGGCCATGTGGGCCTCGTTGCCGCCGGTCTCGTCGTCGCCGAAGTACTCCACGACGTCGGCGGGCCACTGGTTGGCCTCGGCCAGCAGCACGCGGTCCGGGTAGGCGGCGTCGACCTCGGAGCGGACGCGCTTCAGGTACTCGTGCGTCTCCTTGAGGTTCTCGCCGTTAGTGCCCTCGCGCTCGTACAGGTAGGGCACCGCGTCGAGGCGGAAGCCGTCGATGCCGAGGTCCAGCCAGAACTTCAGCACCTCGATCATCGCGTCCTGGACCTTCGGGTTGTCGAAGTTCAGGTCCGGCTGGTGCGCGAAGAACCGGTGCCAGAAGTACTGGCCGCGCACCGGGTCGAACGTCCAGTTCGAGGTCTCGGTGTCGACGAAGATGATCCGCGCGTCCGGGTACCTCTCCGGGTGGTCGCTCCACACGTAGAAGTCGCCGAACGGGCCCTCGGGGTCAGACCGGCTGGCCTGGAACCACGGGTGCTGGTCGCTGGTGTGGTTCATCACCAGGTCGGCGATGATCCGGATGCCGCGCTTGTGCGCCTGCTCGACCAGCTCGACGAAGTCGGCGATATTGCCGTACTCGGGCAGGATCTGCAGGTAGTCGGCGATGTCGTAGCCGCCGTCGCGCAGCGGGGACTCGTAGATCGGCAGCAGCCAGATGCAGTCGATCCCGAGCCACTGCAGGTAGTCAAGGCGCGAGGTGAGCCCCTTGATGTCGCCGGTGCCATCGCCGTTAGCATCCTGAAAGCCCCGGATCAAAACCTCATAAAATATGGCACGCTTGTACCACTCCGGGTCCCTGGGGCGGTCAAGGGTGAAGTCGGGCACCCGTTCACCAGGCGGCGCGGCGAACGGCGGTGCCGCGACTGCCTCGGGTAGGGTCGGAAGTTCCATGGCAGCCTCGTGCTCTGACACGGCGGGACTCTCCTGGATGTGCGCGACCGTCCCGCCTGCCCCAGGCCGCCGGATTAACTCATCCGGTCCGCCCTAAGCGCGCGAGACGGTGAAAATGTGTGCCGGTTGCACGGCAGGATCAAGGCGCACGTAGTTGGCTTGGCCCCAGCTGAAGATCTCGCCGGTGAGCTCATCCGTTACGGTGAACCCCTCGTGCCAGTCCATTCCCAGTTCAGGTAGGTCAAGCCACACCGTGGCCTCCCTGGCCTGGTGCGGGTCAAGATTCACAACAACCAGGACGGTGTCTGTGACGCCCCCGCCCTGCCCGCCCGCCCGCGGCGCTGCCCGCCCGGAGGATCCCCCCGGAGCTGTACCCGCTTCGTTAAGGCGTTTGGAGAAGCAGATCAGCTCGGGCTGATCTACATGGTGAAAGCGTAGATTACGCAGCCAGTGCAGCGCCACATGCGACCGTCGGATCCGGTTAAGGGTAGCGATGTATCCGCTAATGCCCAGTCCGTCCCGTGCCGCGGCTTCCCAGTCGCGCGGCCGGTACTGGTACTTCTCGGAGTCCAGGTACTCTTCGCTGCCAGGCCGTAGCGGAGTGCTCTCACATAGCTCATAGCCGGAGTAGATACCCCAGGTTGGGCTGAGCATTGATGCCAGCACGGCACGAATTTTGAAAGCCGCCTGACCGCCATGCTGCAGGTACTCGTGCAGGATGTCCGGAGTGTTGGCGAAGAAGTTGGGCCGCATGTACGCCGCGGCGGGCCCGGACAGCTCGGTGAGGTACTCGGTCAGCTCGTCCTTGGCGGTCCGCCAGGTGAAGTACGTGTACGACTGGTGGAAGCCGACCTGGCCCAGGGTGGCCATCATCGCCGGGCGGGTGAACGCCTCGGCCAGGAACAGCACGTCGGGGTCGGTCTGCCGGACGCTGGCCAGCAGCCGCTCCCAGAACCTGACCGGCTTGGTGTGCGGGTTGTCCACCCGGAAGATGCGCACGCCGTGGCTCATCCACAGCCGCACGATCCGCTCGACCTCGGCGTAGATCCCCTCGGGGTCGTTGTCGAAGTTGACCGGGTAGATGTCCTGGTACTTCTTGGGCGGGTTCTCCGCGTAGGCGATCGACCCGTCGGCCCGGGTGGTGAACCACTCCGGGTGCTCCTTGACCCAGGGGTGGTCCGGCGAGGCCTGCAGGGCCAGGTCGATCGCCACCTCGATGCCGAGTTCCCTGGCCCGGCCGACGAACGCTTCGAAGTCGGCGAACGTGCCCAGGTCCGGGTGGATGGCGTCGTGACCGCCGTCGGCCGCGCCGATCGCCCATGGCGAGCCCGGGTCGCCGGGCCTGGCCTCCAGCGTGTTGTTGCGCCCCTTGCGGAACGTGGTGCCGATCGGGTGCACCGGGGGCAGGTAGACGACGTCGAAGCCCATCTCCGCGATCGCCTCAAGGCGGCGCGCGGACGTGCGCAGCGTCCCGGAGACCGGCTCGCGGCGGCCCATCGGGTCGAACTGCACGCCTTCCGAGCGCGGGAAAAACTCGTACCAGGAGCCGTACAGCGCGCGCTGCCGCTCCACAAGCACCGGCAGCCGCCCGGACCTGGTCACCAGGTCACGCAGCGGGTAGGCGTCGAGTATCGCCGCGATGCGCGGCGCGCGCGACGCCGCCAGCCGGTCCCACGGCGGCAGGCTGCGGTCGCGGAGCTTCTTGGCCAGCGCGCTCAGGTCGGCGCGCGCGGCCGCGGGCCGGGCAGCGCCCGGGCGCTGCCTGATCGCCCGCGCGGCCCGCTCGAAGAGCAGCGCGCCCTCGGCCAGCATCAGCTCGACGTCCTGGCCGAGCGGGATCTTGATGCCCGCGTCGTGGTCCCAGTGTGCGATCGGGTTGGACCACGACTCGACGTGGAAGTACCAGGTGCCCTCGCCGGTGACGGTGACGTCAGCGCCGAACCGGTCGCTCCCCGGCCCGAGCGAGCGCATCGGCACCAGCGGGCCCGGCTTGCCCGCCGGATCTCGCAGCACCACGCCGGCACCGAGCACGCCGTGTCCCTCGAGGATGACGGTGGCGCTCACCTGGAAGGTCTCGCCGACCACCGCCTTCGCAGGGCGCCGCCCGCACTCCACAACGGGCTGTACATCGAGGATTGGGATGCGTCCGATCACGCGGTCAACCTACCCACGTGAGTTTCACAGATTCCATCCGGGGGCAACCCTTCGTGCCTTGTCAACCGGAGGGTTTCCGCGGTTGAACATCGTTCCTGGTGGCCACTGCCTTTGTGTGGCCGCTCGGGGCGGACTATGTGCGCGCGATCGAGCCTGCTCGCGCTGTAGTGAGCGAAACCGCAGGTCGGCGGCGTGCCCGATGCTTACACGGCTTGCAACTGTAAGGTACTCCGGTTGTGACGGACGGGCCGTATGATGGCTCGACGTGAGAGCGATCCGACGTTTTACCGTCCGCGTAACGCTGCCCCAGCCGCTGGCGCCGCTGCATGACCTGATGCTGAACCTGCGCTGGTCCTGGCACCCGCCGACCGTAGAGCTCTTCGAGTCGATTGACCCGGCCGGGTGGGCCTTGTCCGGGGGCGATCCGGTGGCGATGCTCAGCTCGCTGCGCCCGGGACAGCTGGCCGAGCTGGCCGCCGACCAGGCCTTCCTGAGCCGCCTCGGCGCGGCGGTCGAGGACTTGCGGCGCTATACCAGCGAGCCGCGGTGGTACCAGTCGGCCGCGGCGAGCCAGCCGGCTGCGGAGCTGCCGAAGGCGATCGCCTACTTCTCTCCGGAGTACGGCATCACCGCCGTGCTGCCCCAGTACTCCGGCGGCCTCGGCATCCTGGCCGGCGACCACCTCAAGAGCGCCAGCGACCTCGGCGTCCCGATCGTCGGCGTCGGGCTGCTCTACCGGCACGGCTACTTCACCCAGTCGCTGTCGGCGGACGGCTGGCAGGCCGAGCGCTACCCGGCCGACGACCCCAACGGACTGCCGCTCACCCTGCTGCGTTACCCGGGGGAGCGACCCCCCGTACCCCCCGGCGGCGCTGGCCCTGAACAAGGCGAGGATAGGGCCAGCGCGAGTCAGGGAGAACCCGTGAAGGTGACGGTGACGCTGGCCGAGGGCAAGCAGCTCACCGCGCAGGTATGGCAGGCCCAGGTCGGCCGGGTCCCGCTGCTGCTGCTCGACTCCTACGTTGAGGAGAACGAGCCGGCGCTGCACGAGGTGACCGACCGGCTCTACGGCGGCGGCACCGAGCACCGGCTCCGCCAGGAGCTGCTGATGGGCATCGGCGGCGTGCGCGCGGTGCGCGCCTTCTGCGCGATCACCGGCCACCCGGAGCCCGAGGTCTTCCACACCAACGAGGGGCACGCGGGCTTCCTCGGCCTGGAGCGGATCAGGGAGTACCTGGCCGCCGGGCTCTCCTTTGACGAGGCACTCGAACTGTCCCGCGCCGGCACCGTCTTCACCACGCACACGCCGGTGCCGGCAGGCATCGACCGCTTCCCGCGCGAGCTCATCGAGCGGTACTTCGGCCACCAGGGCGGCCTCCCAGTCGACCGGGTGCTCGCGCTCGGCGCCGAGACCTACCCGGGCGGCGACCCGCACGTGTTCAACATGGCCGTGATGGGCATGCGGCTCGCCCAGCGGGTCAACGGCGTCTCCGTGCTGCACGGCCAGGTCAGCCGGGAGATGTTCGCCGGCCTGTGGCCCGGGTTCGACACCGGCGAGGTGCCGATCGGCTCGATCACCAACGGCGTGCACGCGCCGACCTGGGTCGCCCGCGAGGTGTCCGACCTGGGTGACTGCGAGCAGGCCGCGTCGGCGCGACGCGGCCCGGCTGTGGGAGATCAGGCGGCAGCTGCGCGCCCGGCTGGTCACCGAGACGCGGCGCAAGCTGCACGAGTCCTGGCGGCAGCGCGGCGCCTCGGGCGCCGAGCTGACCTGGATCGACGACGTGCTCGACGAGAACGTGCTGACGATCGGGTTCGCCCGCCGCGTGCCGTCTTACAAGCGGCTGACGCTGATGCTCAACGACCCGCAGCGGCTCGCCGGGCTGCTGCTCGACCCGGAGCGCCCGATCCAGATCGTGATCGCGGGCAAGGCCCACCCGGCCGACGAGGGCGGCAAGCGGCTCATCCAGCAGATGGTGCGGTTCGCCGACTCCGAGGCCGTGCGTCGCCGGATCGTCTTCCTGCCCGACTACGACATGGCGCTGGCCCGCTTCCTGGTCCAGGGCTGCGACGTCTGGCTGAACAACCCGCTGCGCCCGCTGGAGGCGTGCGGCACGTCCGGCATGAAGGTGGCGCTCAACGGCGGCCTGAACCTGTCGGTGCGCGACGGCTGGTGGGACGAGTGGTACGACGGCGGCAACGGCTGGGAGATCCCGACCGCGGACGGCGTCGAGGACCCGAACCGCCGGGACGAGCTTGAGGCCTCGGCCCTGTACGAGCTGGTCGGCAAGTCGGTCGCGCCGCTGTTCTACGACGCGGACACCGACGGCGTGCCGCACGGCTGGGTCGAGATGGTCCGGCACGGGCTGCGCAGCCTCGGACCGCTGGTCCAGGCGGACCGCATGGTCGGCGACTACGTCACCCGGCTGTACGCGCCCGCCGCCGTCGCCTCGCGGGCGCTCACCGCCGAAAGCAACGGCACGGCCCGCGACCTCGCCGCGTGGAAGGCCCGCGTGCGGGGCGCCTGGGGCGGGGTGCGGATCGAGCACGTGGAGGCCGACGGCAGCGAGCCGGCGCTCGGCGCGGTGCTCGACGTCCGGGTGACCGCCTCGCTCGGCGAACTGTCCCCCGACGACGTGTGCGTCGAGGTGGTCTACGGCCGCCTCGGCGAGGACGACGAGCTGGTCGAGCCGTCCGCCGTCCACCTCACGGCGGACGACACCGCCCCGGCCCCGCACACCAGGTTCTCCGGGCCGGTGGAGCTGGGCCGGCCGGGACCCTTCGGCTACACGGTCCGTATCCTCCCGTCGCACCCGCTGCTGGCCAGCCGGGCCGACCTCGGCCTGGTCGTCTACCCGGACGCCCCGGCCGGCATGTCGACCGGCGACCTCCGCTAGCCCCCCAACCGCCCGGCCGGGGCGGGGCCACCAGGCCCCGCCCCCGGTCCGTCCCCGCGATCAGCACAAATCCCCCGGTACGCCCAGCCAAAAGCGCAACTGACCCGCCCCGGCAGGTCCCAGCCGCCGCGCCCGCCCCGTGTCAGGCCCTGCCAAGCGCTAGTCACCCGCCAGCCGTCCCCAGGCGCGCCAATGCCCCCACCCCGGCACGCCTCGGCCGGGTGGAATGCGCCCCTCCGCCACACTCGTCCGGGTCCGCCCCTAGCCGCCCGCGTCGAGCCCTCGGCGCGGCTCCTCATTTCCGTGCCCGCTTTGCGTATTTCCCCGCTCTGCTTAACCGCCGGTGCGACAAATACCGCAAAACAGTGATGGTTGGCGCGCAAGCGGAGACGGACGATTCGTGGTCGGCGGCTAAGCGAAAGGTCGGCGGCGCACCCATAGGCGAAGGGTCGGCGGCGCACCCATCGGGGCGGGCATCGGTGAGCGCTGTAGCGTAGGACCGTTCGCGCGTACCGTGCGCGGCACTGGTCTCGGAGTGGAGGTAGGGCGTGGGCGAGTTCGTGCGGGTTGAGGTGGCGGACCAGATCGCGACGATCCGGCTGGACCGGCCGAAGATGAACGCGCTCAACGCGCAGGTGCAGGGCGAAATCGCCGAGGCGGCGGCCCAGGTGTCAGCGGACGCCGCCGTGCGCGCGGTCATCCTGTACGGCGGCGAGCGGGTCTTCGCGGCCGGCGCCGACATCAAGGAGATGGCCCCGCTCGGGTTCGCGGAGATGTCCGAGCGGTCGGCCCGGCTCCAGGCCTCGCTCACGGCGGTCGCGGACATCCCCAAGCCGGTCGTCGCGGCGGTTACCGGCTACGCGCTCGGCGGCGGCCTGGAGCTGGCGCTGTGCCGCCGACTTCCGGGTGCTCGGCGAGAGCGCCAAGGTGGGCCAGCCGGAGATCCTGCTCGGCGTCATCCCCGGCGCGGGCGGCACGCAGCGGCTGCCCCGGCTGATCGGGCCGTCGAAGGCCAAGGACCTGATCTTCTCCGGCCGGCACGTGGCCGCTGACGAGGCCCTGGCCATCGGCCTGGCCGACAAGGTCGTGCCGGACGCCGAGGTCTACGCCGCGGCCCGGGAGCTCGCCGCCCGGTACGCGGCTGGCCCGGCGCTGGCGCTGCGCGCGGCCAAGCAGGCGGTCAACCAGGGCCTGGAGGTCGACCTGGCCACCGGCCTGGAAATCGAGCGGGTGCACTTCTCCGCCCTTTTCGCCACCGAGGACCAGAAGACCGGCATGCGAAGCTTCATGGAGAACGGTCCGGGTAAGGCTGTGTTCGAGGGCCGTTAGTGTAACGACCGGCCGAACGGGGTCCAGCGGGATGGAATACTCAAGACGTGACTGAGGTACCTGCCGACGATGCGCTGTCGCTTGAGATGGTCACGGCCGCGCTGCGGCTGGACAGCGCCGACGCCGCGATCTACGCGGGCGTGCTGACCAAATCGCTGAGCGAGGCGCTGCCGCCGGGGTACGTGACGGTGGAGCGGGAGCGGTCCATGGCCGACCGGATGCGCGGCCGCCCCGGTGAGGTGTCCAAGGTCGAGGTCAGGCTGGGCGACCAGGTGATGACCCTGGCGGTGAAGAACGGCCGGCCGGCCGCGGAGATCTGCCGCGAGGTCCGTGGCGTGGTGCTGTCCCGGCAGGCGGTGCCGGTGCAGCAGTGGGCGAGCACCCTGGCCACCGCGCTGATGAGCCACGCCGAATCCAACGCCGCCGCCGCCCTGGCGCTGCGCAAGCTGGTCATCGGCTCGTAACCTCCCCGCGCCGCCACGGGGTTCGTTACCACAGGTTTTGGCGAAATCCGCGCGACGCCGTTTACCCTGGGACCACGATGCCAGCATCCGATTCGCTCCCGCACAAGATTGGCCCATACCGCGTAGTCGAGAAGCTCGGCGAGGGCGGGATGGGCGTCGTCTACCTCGGTACCGACCCGGGGCAGCGGCAGGTCGCGATCAAGGTACTCGGCGCGGCCGTGGCCAGCGACCCGAGCGCGCGGCAGCGCCTCGCCCGTGAGGTCGAGACCATGCGCCTGGTCAGGAACCGCTTCGTGGCCGAGGTCGTAGACGCGGACGTGACGGGCACCCCGCCCTACATCGTGACCAGGTACGTGCCCGGCCGGACGCTGGAGGAGATGGTGCGCGGGCACGGGCCGCTGCGCGGCGCCGCCCTCGACTGCCTCGCCGAGGGCCTGGCCGAGGCGCTGGCCGCCATCCACGCGGCCGGGGTGGTGCACCGCGACCTCAAGCCGGGCAACGTCATGCTGGCCGACGGCTACCCGGTGGTCATCGACTTCGGCATCGCGCACGTGCCCGACTCGACCAGGCTGACCAAGACCGGCCTGGTGATGGGCACGCCGGGCTACCTGGCCCCGGAGGTGATCGAGGGCGGCTCGGCCAGCGGCGCGTCCGACGTGCACTCCTGGGGCGCGACCGTCGCCTATGCCGCCACCGGCCTCCAGCCGTTCGGCACCGGCAACTTCCAGACCATCTTCTTCCGCGTGCTCGAGGGCAAGGCGGAGCTGGACGGAATCCCGCCCCACCTGCTGCCGTTCGTCACCGCTGCCTTGTCCACCGAGCCGCGGTCCCGGCCCACCGCGCGCGCCCTCGCCGGACAGCTCGGCATGACAGGCCCCGGGCGCCCCGCCCCGGGGCCGGCCGTCACCCGGATCGACGCACCGCCGTCCACCCGGGTACTGCCGCCACCGGGTCCGGTGTCGCCGTTCCCCCACGGGGCGCCGCTGCCCGTGCCGGCCGGCCGGGCGGCCTACCGCTCCCCGGCGCAGGCGGCCCGGGACGTGGCCGACCTGCTGCCGCCGGTCGCGCCCTCGGCCGCGCCCCGGCAGGCGCCGCCCGCAGTCGGCCGCCGCCGATGCGGGCGCGGCGGCCCGCCCGCAGTGGCGGCCGTCCGGACTCGGCTTCCTCAGCCTGGCCGTCGGCATCGCCGCGGTGGCGCTCAGCGTGCTGCTCCCGGTCGCGGGCACGGTGGCGTCGCTCGCCGGGCTGATCCTGCTGCGCGCGGCCGACCGGGCGCAGGCTGACCTGGCCGGGCGGCGCAGCCTGCGCGGCGCGCGGCCCAGCGACATCGTGATCGTGATCGCGACCGCGCCGTGGGCTGTCGTGCGCGCGGCCCTCACCACGGTCTTCCTCGCACCGCTCGCGTTGATAGTCGCGCTGCTCGCCGGGATCGCGTCGGTCGCGCTCGCCCGCACCGGGTCGCTGCCCGGCGCGGGCAGCTGGGCGGCGGGCGCCGCGATCGCCTTCTACTGCGTCGGCCCCGGCTCTGCCGCGCCGCGCCGGCAGCTGCGCCGGATGAGCACGACGGTCATCCGCAGCCGGGCCGCGCTGATCGTCGCCTTCATCTCGATCTGGGCCCTGGCACTGGCCATCGTGTCCTCCGCGCTGTCACAGCCGCCGCTTATCTGGCCGGCCACCAGCTCAACGGTCCCGCACCTGCTGCCCGGTCTGCCGTCCCTCGGCGGGGCGCTGCACTCCTTCCAGCAGTGGCTGCTTCGCAACACCGTGGGCATGCTGAACCTGCCCTGAGCCGTGCTCCGCCAGCGGCCGGACCAGGCCAAGCGCGATCACCTCGTTCGCCAGCCGGGTGCGCCGGTTCAGGCCCTCGGGGACGCGGAACTTCGCGTACATCCGCAGCAGGTGCTGCTTGACCGCCGCCTCGGTCACCACCAGGTCCCCGGCAATCTCCTTGGCCGTGGCCGGCGTGACGAACGCGTCGTCGGACAGCGCGGGACGGCACAGCGAGATGAGCACGTCCAGCTCACGCCGGGTCAGCTCGGGCGCGGCGGCCCGGCGCAGCTCCGACTCGGCCGCCAGCTCCTCGCGGGGCAGCCCCTCGACCCGGCAGCGCGCCGCGCCGAAGCTGAGCACGTCGCCGTCATCGAGCACGCGGCGGGCGACCGGCCGGCCGTTTACCCGGGTGCCATTGCGTGATAATCCGAGATCAGCCACGTAATAATAGGGACCGCGGCGCACGACTTCCGCGTGCAGCCGGGAAACGCTCGGGTCATCGAGCCGGACGTCCACCCCGAGGCCACGTCCAACCGTGGTGACCTCGCTGCGCAGCGGAATTACTTCACTAGTGTCCTCTACGCGAATACATGGGCTGTCCACGCAGATCCTCCCGTCTACCAGATCCGTGACGTTTATCTCACTCTAGCGTTACTTTCCCGGCCCGCGTTGGCACGGCGAAAGGTTTCCCATAAGAGGCGTAAGGTATTCAGCGCCGGACGACTCGCGCCTCGCGGGGGCGCGCGCGCCAGCCCCGTGACGCCGCCGGTAAAATACCCAGTGAGCAGCCAAAAGGCCGGCCGTCCGCACGCGGCTGACCGCGGGAGACGATGATGACACCCGACACGCAGCAGGCGCGGCACGGCTACCGGCGGCCACCGGAGCGGCGATGGGATACGGGCGGCGTCCCCGCTCCCGGCCCGCTGGCCGCCGACGCGGCGCGGGCAGCGCCCCCGGACGCGGGCACCCAGCCGTCGCACACGCCTGCACCTCCGGCCCCTCCCGCCGCGGATGCCGGGCGTGCCGGGGAAGACGCGAGTATCGTCAGGTTCATCCCGCTGCTCGCCGTCCTGGCGGGCGTGGTGGCCGGCGTGTGCGTCGCCTGGCAGGACGGCTCGTCGGGCGCGGGCGCGGGTGGCGCCATCGCCGGCGCCGCGCTGCTGGCGGGTGCGGCCCTCAGGCTGCTGCTCCCGGCCAGGCGCGTTGGCCTGCTGGCTACGCGGAAACGGGCGACCGACGTGGTCACGCTGACCGTTTTCGGCGCCAGCCTGCTGGTCGCGGGGCTGGTGCTGCCGCACTAGGGCAGCGGGCGGCCTGGCCGGGAAACGCCAGGCCACACCGCCCGTCGGGGCGGCTGGTGGCGGGTGCCCGTGGCGGCCTGCGGTGGTTGCCCGCCGAAGCGTGCCGTAGTCAGGCGCAGCGCCGGACTGGCGGTTCAGGTATCTTGACGTCGAGAAGAATTTTTGAGAGCAGGAGCTGGCAACGCGATGGCCACGATCATCTACACGCACACTGACGAGGCGCCGCTGCTGGCGACGTACTCCCTCCTCCCCATCGTCTCCGCGTTCGCCCGAAAGGCCGGCGTCGAGATCGAGACCCGCGACATCTCGCTGGCGGGGCGCATCCTCGCTCAGTTCGGCCTGGCCGACGACGCGCTGTCCGAGCTCGGTGAGCTGACCGAGCGGCCCGAGGCCAACATCGTCAAGCTGCCCAACATCTCCGCCTCGGTCCCGCAGCTCAAGGCGGCGGTCAAGGAGCTGCAGGGCCACGGGTACGACCTGCCCGACTATCCGGAGTCACCGGCCACGCCGGAGGAGGCCGAGATCCGGGCGAAGTACGGCCGGGCCATCGGCTCCGTGGTCAACCCGGTGCTGCGCCAGGGCAACTCCGACCGCCGCGCCCCCCTCTCGGTGAAGGCCTACGCGCGCAAGCACCCGCACGTCAACAAGCCCTTCGACGCGCAGTCGAAGACCTCCGTGGCCACGATGGGCTCGCACGACTTCCGCAGCAACGAAAAGTCGGTCACGGTACCCGCCGACGACACCCTCACGATCGTGCTGGAGACCACCGCGGGTGAGCGCAAGGTGCTGCTCGAGTCGCTGCCGGTGCTGGCGGGCGAGGTCATCGACACCACCCTCATGCAGGCCGCCCACCTGCGGGCCTTCCTGGTCAACGCGCTGGCCGCGGCCAAGGCGCAGGACGTGCTGTTCTCCGTGCACCTCAAGGCGACCATGATGAAGGTCTCCGACCCGATCATCTTCGGCCACGTGGTGCGGGCGTACTTCGCCGACGTCTTCGAACGGTACGGCGACGACCTGGCGGTCGTCGGCCTGTCGGCCAACGACGGCCTGGGCGCGATCCTGGCCGGGTTGCCGGCGCTGCCGAACGGCGCGGAGATCCAGGCCGCGTTCGACGCCGCGCTCGCGTCGGGTCCCCGCCTGTCCTACGTCAACTCGGCCAAGGGCATCACCAGCCTGCACGTGCCGAGCGACGTCATCGTGGACGCCTCCATGCCGGCCTTGATCCGCAACGGCGGAAAGCTGTGGGGCGCCGACGGCGGCGAGGACGATACCCTCGCGGTCATCCCCGACTCCTCCTACGCCGGGGTCTACGCGACCGTCATCGAGGACGTGAAGAAGAACGGCCCGCTGGACCCGGCGACGATCGGGACCGTCCCCAATGTCGGGCTGATGGCCCAGGCCGCGGAGGAGTACGGCTCGCACAACAAGACGTTCGAGATCCCCGCCAACGGCACCGTCACCGTCGTCAACCGGGCCGGCGAGGTCCTGCTGGCCCACGACGTCGAGGCCGGGGACATCTGGCGCGCCTGCCAGACCAAGGACATCCCGGTCCGCGACTGGGTGAAGCTGGCCGTCACCCGGGCCCGCGCCACGCAGGTCCCGGCGATCTTCTGGCTGGATGAGTCCCGGGCCCACGACGCTGAGCTGATCAAGAAGGTCAACGCCTACCTGCCCGAGCACGACACCGAGGGCCTGGAGATCCGGATCCTGTCGCCCCAGCTGGCCACGGAGTACTCGCTGGAGCGGATGCGTCAGGGGCTTGACACGATCTCGGTGACCGGCAACGTGCTGCGCGACTACAACACCGACCTGTTTCCGATCCTGGAGGTCGGCACGTCGGCCAAGATGCTGTCGGTGGTGCCGCTGATCGCGGGCGGCGGCCTGTTCGAGACCGGCGCCGGCGGCTCCGCGCCCAAGCACGTGCAGCAGCTGGTCGAGGAGAACTACCTGCGCTGGGACTCCCTGGGTGAGTTCTTCGCGCTGGTGCCGTCCTTCGAGCAGTACGCCGACTACGCCGGCGTGCCCGGCCGCGAAGGTGCTCGCCGGCACGCTCGACCGGGCGACCGGCACGTTCCTGGACGAGGACCGCAGCCCGGGCCGCAAGCTCGGCACGGTCGACAACCGGGGCGCGCACTTCTACCTGGCGCTGTACTGGGCCCAGGAACTGGCCGAGCAGGTCGACGACGCCCAGCTGGCCGCGGCATTCCTGGGGCTGGCCGAGACGCTGGCCAAGAATGAATCCGTCATCGTCGAGGAACTGCTCGCCGTCCAGGGCAAGCCGGTCGACGTCGGTGGTTACTACCTGCCCGACGGCGAGAAGGCCGCCGCCGTGATGCGTCCGTCCAAGACTTTCAACGACGCCCTGGCCGCGTTGTAGGGAAGGGGCCCCGGGGCCACGCACAACGCCGAAGGCCTCCGGAACCCGAGGGTTCCGGAGGCCTTCGTAACGTTCACCCTGCCGTCCGTGCGCCTGATGGCGGTACTTGCCACCGGACCGGCTATTCGTCCAGCCGCCGTCCGTGCGCCTGATGGCGGTTTTTGCCATTGGGCGCGTAGCGGGGGGGTACGGTGCCGGGGGGCTATGGGGGGCGGGGAGCCCCCCATGCTCGAGGCTGTCCCCCCGGGAGATACCTGGTATTGCGGGTCCGGTACGGTGGCGGTTTTTGCCACCGGACCCGCAATATCAGATCAGGCCAAGCTCCTTGACCGCGTCGCGCTCGGCGGCCAGCTCGGCCACGGAGGCGTCGATCTTGCCGCGGGAGAAGTCGTTGATCGGCAGGCCCTGGATGATCTCCCACTCGCCGCCCGCGGTGCGCACGGGGAACGAGCTGATCAGGCCCTCGGGCACGCCGTAGGAGCCGTCCGAGACGACGCCCATGGACGTCCAGTCGGTGCCGTTGACCCAGTCGTGCACGTGGTTGAGCGCCGCGCTGGCGGCCGAGGCGGCCGACGACGCGCCACGGGCCTTGATGATCGCCGCGCCGCGCTGGGCGACCTCGGGGATGAACGTGCCGGTCAGCCACTCCTGGTCCACCTGCTCGGCCGCGCTGCGGCCGTTGACCACCGTGTTGTACAGGTCGGGGTACTGGGTGGCGGAGTGGTTGCCCCAGATGGTCAGGTGCTCGACCGCGGTCACCGGGACGGACAGCTTGGCCGCGAGCTGCGAGACCGCGCGGTTGTGGTCCAGCCTGGTCATCGCGGTGAACCGGCTCGCGGGGACGTCGGGCGCGTTGCGCTGGGCGATCAGGGCGTTGGTATTGGCCGGGTTGCCGACTACGAGGACCTTGATGTCGCTGGCCGCGTTGTCGTTGATGGCCTTGCCCTGCGGGGCGAAGATCCCGCCGTTGGCCTGGAGCAGGTCGCCGCGCTCCATGCCCGCGGTACGCGGACGGGCGCCAACGAGCAGCGCGATGTTCGTGCCGTCGAAGGCGGTCTTGAGGTCGTCGGTGATGTCGATGTCGGCCAGCAGCGGGAAGGCGCAGTCGTTCAGCTCCATCGCGGTGCCCTCGGCCGCCTGCAGGGCCGGGGTGATCTCCAGCAGCCGCAGTCGGACCGGCACGTCTGGCCCGAGAAGGTGTCCGGAGGCGATACGGGACAACAAGGCATAGCCGATCTGCCCGGCGGCGCCGGTCACAGTCACGGTCACGGGAGTACTCATGACAGGCAGGCTACAACCGCTTGGCGGGCGGGTATACGTACTGTCCCTCACATAACCGTGGTGGCGTCGGTATTCCCCTCCTGAACCGCCATTCCCATCAGTCCCAGTGGGCGGCCCCGATGAGGGTTGGGCGGGCGATCACGGGCAAGGTTGACTGGAGCCGGGGCTGGCGAGTAAACCGCCAGCGAAGTTACTGATCAGGGGCCGCCGTCGGCGGCGGCGCCGACCGACGAGGAGATGGGTCATGCCCGAGAGAAGGAACGAGTCGCAGGACCTTGAGGACTACGACGTCGACAGCGCCAGCGACACCCTGGAGGGCAACCCGGGCGACGACCCGCTGGACCGCGGCGTCGCCGCGCCGGAGCGCTGGTCCGCGGGCACGAAGTACGCGCTGCGTGGTGAGGAGGACTCCGAGTCCCTGGATGAGCTGCTGTCCGAGGAAGAGCCGGACGCCTTCGGCCAGGCCGACGACGACTCCTGGGACGAGAACGCGACCGGCCAGGACGTGCGGCGCCTGGAACGCGACGAGGACGCCGAGCCCCGGGGCCGGCTGGTCGCGCCGGCCGAGGACACCGACGACCTCGGCGACACCCTGCTGGACTCCGAGGCCGACGAGGTCGCCAGGGACGCCGGGATCGACGGCGGCGCCGCTTCCGCGGAAGAGGCCGCGGTCCACGTCGAGGACGACACCGACCAGTAGCCCGGAATGGTGGAAGCGTTGCCTTTAGGCGAGCCGCCGCGCCGCCGGCGACGGGACGGCGTCAAGGAACTCCGGCGCCGTCCAGTCCCGCGCGGCGAACGCCTCGGTGACGGCGGCCCGCACCGCGTCCAGGCGCGCGGCGGGCACCAGGGCAAGCACCGAGCCGCCGAAGCCGCCGCCGATCATCTTCGCCCCGTACCCGCCCGCCGCGATGGCAACGTCAACCGCCAGGTCGGCGGCCGGCCAGGAGACCTCGAAGTCGTCGCGCAGCGACTGGTGCCCCGCCTCCAGCGACTTCCCGATGAACTCGTACAGGTCGCCGTGCCCGGGACCGCCGTCCACGGGACCGCCGTCCACGGGACCGCCGTCCGGGCCGCCGTACGCCCCGGTCAGGGCGGCGGCCATGGCCCGCGCCCGGGCGCTGTCGGCCAGCACGTGCCGGGCGCGGCGGCGCAGCACCGGGTCGGCCAGCTCGCCGGCCGCCCGCGGGTCGGTGACCGCGCCGAGGAACGGCACGCCGAGCAGGCGGGCGGCTTCCTCGCACTCGGCGCGCCGGATGGCGTACTCGCCCGACACCAGCGCATGCGGCACCCGGGTGTCGATAACCAAGGCGGCGGCGCCGGCCTCGGTGGGCCGGAACGGCACCTGGGTCGCCTCCAGCGTGCCGCAGTCGAGCAGCAGCGCGTGGCCTTCGGTGCACAGCAGCGCGGCCGACTGGTCGATGATGCCGGTCGGCGCGCCGACGAACTCGTTCTCCGCCCGTCGGGCGATCGCGGCCAGTTCACCGCGCGGCACCACGACGCCGGACAGCGAGCACAGCGCCAGCGCAACCGAGCACTCCAGCGCGGCCGACGACGACACCCCCGCACCCACCGGCAGGTCGGAGTCCACCCCGATCGTCGCGCCGCGCGGCGGGTAGCCGGCCGTGAGCAGCGCCCAGGCGACCCCCGCCGGGTAGGCCGCCCAGCCGGTCACCGAGCCGGGGGCAAGCGAGTCGACGGGCACCGTCACCGGCTCACCCGGCCGCTGGGCCGAGCGCAGCACCAGCAGGCCGTCATCGCGCGGGGCCGCCGTCGCGGTCACCCCCTGCTCCAGCGCGAACGGCAGCACGACGCCGCCGTTGTAGTCGGTGTGCTCGCCCATCAGGTTTGCCCGTCCGGGGGCGAACCAGACCTGCTTCACCGCTGGTTTCATGTCGCCTCCGGCACGCGTATCAGCCTCACGGGACCGATACCGTATCCGTTTACACTGGCGCAAGGGACCTACACCTGCGGGGAGAGTCGGCGAACGACGTGAGAGTCGTCCTAGACATCATTATCGTCCTTGTTATCGTGTCCATCGGCGGCTTTTTCGCCGCTGCGGAGATGGCACTGGTCTCGCTGCGTGAGGGCCAGGTGCGGTCGCTGGCCGGGCGCGGCCGGCGCGGGGCCAAGGCGGCCGCTCTCGCCTCCGACCCCAACCGGTTCCTGTCCGCCGTCCAGATCGGCGTGACCCTGGCGACGCTGGTATCCGGCGCCTACGGTGCCGACACCCTGGCCGGGCTGCTGCGCGGCTGGCTGGAGGACAAGAACGTGGCCTCGGGCCTGGCGGCGCCGCTGTCGTTCGCGATCGTCACCGTGGGCATCACCTTTGTCAGCCTGGTGCTGGGCGAGCTGGCGCCCAAGCGGGTCGCGCTGCAGCGCACCGTCCCGATCGCCTTGCTGGCCGCCCCGGTGCTCGACCTGATTTCCCGGATGGCCCGCCCGGTCGTCTGGTTGCTGTCGATCTCGGTCAACGTGGTGGTCAGGCTGCTCGGCGCCGACCCGCGCCAGGGCCGCGAGCAGATGACCGAGCAGGAGGTCCGCGAGCTACTCACCGGCACGCAGGCGATCAGCGCGGACGAGCGGCGCATCGTCAGCGAGGTGTTCGACGCCGGTAAGCGGCAGATCCGCGAGGTGCTGCGGCCGCGCACCGAGGTCGAGTTCCTCGCGGCGGGCACCACGGTCGGCGAGGCCGCGCGGATCGCCTCCGGCGTCCCGTACTCGCGGCTGCCGGTCTACCAGGGCTCCTACGACAACGTGGTCGGCTTCGTGCACATCAGGGACCTGCTCGGTCCGGACGCGCCGCCGCGCGCCGCGCTGGTCGACGAGGCGGTCCGGCCGATCAAGTTCCTGCCGAACAGCAAGCCGGTGCTGTCCGCCTTGTCGGAGATGCGCCGCGAGCGCGTCCACATGGCGATCGTGGTGGACGAGTACGGAGGCACCGCCGGCATCGTCACGCTGGAGGACCTGGTCGAGGAGCTGATCGGCGACATCACCGACGAGTTCGACACCGGCGAGGCCCCGGCCACTAAGCTCCCGCAGGGCGAGGTCGAGGTGGACGGCCTGCTCAACCTGGACGACTTCGCCGAGCAGACCGGCATCAGGCTCCCCGAGGGCCCGTACGAGACCGTGGCGGGCTTCGTGATCGCCGCCCTGGGTGAGGTGCCCACCCCGGGCGACGCGGTGGAGATCCCCCAGTACACGATCGCGGTCACCGAGATGGACGGCCGCCGCATCGCCCGCCTGCGTGTCACTCCCCTCCCCGACCCAGCCCCCGATGACGACGACCCCGACGGCGACCCACCACCCTCGCAACACGGCGGCCAGCCCGCCGCCGACACCCCCGCCAGCGCCGACTCCTAACCCGCCCCGCCAGCCCCGCCAGCCCCGCGCGGCCCGCTGGCACCTTCCGCCCCGCCCCCACCGGGGCCTTTTGCGCTTTCGCCCCCGTTCCTAACCCGGGTCGTTGGCGCCATCGGCCTCGTTCCCAGCGGGTGGTTGGCGCCATCGGCTGCTTCTAGCATGGCCGTTGGCGCCATTGGCCTCGTTCAGAGCGGGTGGTTGGCGCCATCGGCCTCGTTCCGGGTGGTTGGCGCCTTTGGCCTCGTTCTGAGCGGGTGGTTGGCGCCATTGGCTGCTTCTAGCATGGCCGTTGGCGCCATCGGCCCGGTTGGGGGTGGGCGGTTTCGGCGCATTCCACCCGGTCGGGGACGCCGGTTGGTCCTGGCGGAGGGTCGCCGGCTGAGGCGGGGCTGAGGTTGCCGGTTCGGGGCGTCGGTTGGGCCGGGGCCGGGGTGAGGGTTGGCGGTTGTTTGGGCGGGGGCGCTGGTTGGGGCTGGCCGGGAGTTGGCGACTGAGGCGGGCGGGGTTGCTGGTTGGGGAGCGGGGGTTGGGGGCGGGGGTTATTGGGGCGGGCGGGGGCGTTGGGGGCGGGAGCGGCGGGAGGATTCGGGGCTGTTGATGGCCGGCGGCCGTGCCAGTTGCTGGCCGCCGGGCAACTACACTGTGCCTTTCACGCGAAACACCCTGGTGAAAGGCGGTGGACGTGTCCGGACCCGGCGGGTTTGACACCGTTCTGGTCGTTGACTTCGGGGCGCAGTATGCCCAGCTCATCGCCCGCCGGGTGCGCGAGTGCCACGTTTACTCGGAAATCGTCCCCTCGACGATGCCGGTCAGCGAGATGCTCGCCAAGCGGCCGAAGGCGATCATCCTGTCCGGCGGGCCGGCCTCGGTGTACGCCGAGGGTGCGCCCGCCGCGCCCGACGGGTTGTTCGACGCGGGCGTGCCGGTCTTCGGCATCTGCTACGGCCACCAGGTCCTCGTCCGCGCGCTCGGCGGCACGGTGGAGCGGACCGGTGCGGCCGAGTACGGCGGCACGCCGCTGGCCGTGCTGCCTGAGGCGGGAAACCTGCTGGCCGGCCTCGGTCCCGAGCTGAACGTGTGGATGTCGCACGGCGACACCTCGACCGTCGCGCCGCCTGGGTTCACCGTGACCGCGCGCACGGCGACCACGCCGGCCGCCGCGGTGGAGGACCCGGATCGTGGCCTGTACGGCGTGCAGTTCCACCCCGAGGTGATGCACACCGAGTACGGCACCAAGATCCTGGGCCGGTTCCTTGAGGCTGCCGGCTGCCGCCCCTCGTGGACGATGCTGAACATCGTCGAGGAGGAGACCGAGCGGATCAGGGAGCAGGTCGGCGGCGGCCGTGCGATCTGCGGGCTGTCCGGCGGCGTCGACTCCGCGGTCGCCGCCGCCCTGGTGCAGCGGGCCATAGGCGAGCGGCTCACCTGCGTGTTCGTGGACCACGGGCTGCTGCGGCAGGGTGAGGCCGAGCAGGTCGAGCAGGACTTCGTGGCCGCGACCGGGGTCAAGCTGCACGTGGTCAACGCGTCGCGAGAGTTCCTCGCCGCCCTGGAGGGCGTCAGCGACCCGGAGGCCAAGCGCAAGATCATCGGCCGGGAGTTCATCCGGGCGTTCGAGCGGGCGGCGCGGGAAATCACCGCCGACGCGGGCGCGCAGGGCGAGGCGACGGAGTTCCTGGTCCAGGGCACGCTGTACCCGGACGTGGTCGAGTCGGGCGGCGGTACAGGGACGGCGAACATCAAGTCGCACCACAATGTGGGCGGCCTGCCGGACGACTTGAAGTTCCGCCTGGTCGAGCCGCTGCGCTGGCTGTTCAAGGACGAGGTGCGCAAGGTCGGCGCTGAGCTGGGGCTGCCGGGCGAGATCGTCTGGCGCCAGCCGTTCCCCGGCCCAGGCCTGGGCATCCGGATCATTGGCGAGGTCACCGCTGATCGGCTGGCCATCCTGCGCGAGGCCGACGCGATCGCCCGTGCGGAGCTGACCGCCGCGGGCCTGGACCAGACCGTCTGGCAGTGCCCGGTGGTGCTGCTCGCCGACGTGCGCTCGGTGGGCGTCCAGGGCGACGGCCGTACCTACGGTCACCCGGTGGTGCTGCGCCCGGTGACTAGCGAGGACGCGATGACCGCCGACTGGGCCCGGCTGCCGTACGACCTGCTGGCCCGGATCTCCACCCGGATCACCAACGAGGTCCGCGAGGTGAACCGGGTCGTGCTGGACGTCACCAGCAAGCCCCCGGGCACCATCGAGTGGGAGTAGGCGGACGGTCGGCCCCGAGGCACACGAAAAGCCGCGTAGCCTCAGCGTTTGCGCCACGCGTCCGTTATTACTGGTAGCTGAGCCTTTAAGTCTTAGCCGCGACTGCTGTGCCCGGCGTTCGTGGCATGCGAGCCGTGCGAGCCACGGATGGCCGGACGGAGCAGCGCCTCGGCCAAGGTGAGGACGATGTCCTCCAGTGACGCGATGCGCGTGATGATGTCGCTGGACGCGGACTCGACCGCCTTGGCGACCACTTCAGGTATCTCGGCCGACTGGTCCTCCAGTTTGGCGTCGACCGAGCGCACCCGGTCGTACTGGTCGTCTAGCCGCTCGTCGAGGCGTTCGAGTCGGGCGGTGAGCTTGCTGTCGAGCGCTCCGATCGTGGCGGCCAGGCCGTCGATAGTGGCCTCAAGGCCGTCCACGGTCGCCGCGATCCCGGCCCCGTTCTGGTCCCCGCTTATGGCGTCCAGCCGCACGCGGATCTCGTGCAGCGCGGTGGCGGCCGACCGTTCCTCGACAATGTGGTCGTGGACCGTGCGCGCGAGCAGTTCACGCATCCGGTCGGCGGCAGGCTGCCCGTTATAGGCGGGAGGTGAGGACTGGCTAGCGCGCAACAGCAGGTGGTTGTTGCCCGACTGATCCATCTTGCTCCTTAGTGCGCTCCGGCTATGGAGTGCGATCACTTTAGTAGCTCATCGTGTCCGCGTGAGTACTAGCTGCTAAATCACCGGCCGTCGGCGGGTCGCGGCGACCCCGGTCGCGGCGCCAGGAAGCGCGCGGTGCGGCGTGTTGACGACGCCATCGGGGGGGACTAGGTTCTGGGTTAGCACTCACTGATGTAGAGTGCTAATGCGACGAGGCAGGTCTGGCACCCGCGACGGCAGGCCCGATCCTGGTCGCCTCGCGTAAGCAACTCACCCATCAGCCATTTCCGGAGGGGGAGGTCAGATCGTGACGACCGCCACCAAGGTTGTTCTCAAGCCGCTCGAGGACCGCATCGTTGTCGAGCCGCTTGAAGCCGAGCAGGTTACCGCGTCCGGGCTCGTTATCCCGGACACCGCGAAGGAGAAGCCCCAGGAGGGCAAGGTCATCGCGGTTGGTCCGGGCCGTTTCGACGACAAGGGCGCCCGCGTCCCCGTCGACGTCCAGGTCGGCGACGTGGTGCTGTACAGCAAGTACGGCGGCACCGAAGTGAAGTACTCGGGTCAGGAGTACCTGGTGCTCTCGGCCCGTGACGTGCTCGCGGTTATCGAGAAGTAGTTCAAAGCGCCGTGCGGGCCTCTGGCTGCCCATCAGCGGCCGGGGGCCCGACGCTTTCCGACATCCAACCGTAGGTTGAGGTAAGTCAATGCCGAAGATCCTGGAGTTCGACGAGGACGCCCGCCGCCACCTTGAGCGTGGCGTGGACAAGCTCGCCGACACCGTGAAGGTGACGCTCGGCCCGCGCGGCCGCAACGTCGTCATCGACAAGAAGTGGGGCGCTCCCACGATCACCAACGACGGCGTCACCGTCGCCAAGGAGATCGAGCTGGAGAACCCGTACGAGAACCTCGGTGCGCAGCTCGCCAAGGAAGTCGCCACCAAGACCAATGACATCGCCGGCGACGGCACCACCACCGCGACCGTGCTGGCCCAGGCGATGGTCCACCTCGGGCTCCGCTCGGTGGCCGCCGGCGCCAACCCGATGGACCTCAAGCGCGGCATCGACGCGGCCGCCGCGGCGGTCTCCGAGGCGCTGCTCAAGTCGGCCCGCGAGGTGACCGAGCAGAAGGAGATCGCGCATGTCGCGACGATCTCCGCGCAGGACGCCAAGATCGGTGAGCTGATCGCCGAGGCGTTCGACAAGGTCGGCAAGGACGGCGTGGTCACCGTCGAGGAGTCGCCGACGATGGGCCTCGAGCTGGAGTTCACTGAGGGCCTCCAGTTCGACAAGGGCTACATCTCGCAGTACTTCGTCACCGACCAGGAGCGCCTCGAGGTCGTCCTCGAGGACGCCTACATCCTGGTCAACCAGGCCAAGATCGCCTCGATGGCGGACTTCCTGCCGCTGCTCGAGAAGGTCGCGCAGACCAAGAAGCCGCTGCTGGTGATCGCCGAGGACATCGAGGGCGAGGCCCTGGCGACGATCGTCGTCAACAAGATCCGCGGCCTGCTCAACATCGCCGCGGTGAAGGCCCCCGGCTTCGGTGACCGCCGCAAGGCCATGCTCGCCGACATCGCCACGCTGACCGGCGCGACGCTGGTCAGCGAAGACCTCGGCATGAAGCTGGAGTCGATCGGCCTGGACGAGCTCGGCTCGGCCCGGCGCATCGTGGTCACCAAGGACAACACCACGATCGTGGACGGCGCCGGCGACTCGACGGCGATCGCGGAGCGGATCAACCAGATCAAGACCGAGATCGACTCGACCGATTCCGACTGGGACCGCGAGAAGCTGCAGGAGCGGCTGGCCAAGCTGTCCGGCGGCGTGTGTGTGCTCCGCGCGGGCGCGGCCACCGAGGTCGAGCTCAAGGAGAAGAAGCACCGCCTTGAGGACGCCATCTCCGCGACGCGCGCCGCGATCGAGGAAGGCGTCATCCCCGGCGGCGGCTCCGCGCTCGTGCACGTTGGCGCCAGCCTGGATGACCTGGGCAAGACCGGCGACGTGGCCACCGGCGTGACCGTGGTCAAGAAGGCGCTGTCCGAGCCGGCCCGCTGGATCGCGCTCAACGCGGGCCAGGAGGGCTCGGTCATCGTGGCCAAGACCGCCGACCTGCCCGCCGGGCACGGCTACAACGCCGCCACCGGCGAGTACGGCGACCTGATGGCGCAGGGCGTCATCGACCCGGTCAAGGTCACCCGGTCCGCGGTGCAGAACGCCGCCTCGATCGCCGGCATGCTGCTGACGACCGAGACGCTGATCGTCGAGAAGCCGGCCGAGGAAGAGTCGGACGACGACGGGCACGGCCACTCCCACGGCCACGCGCACTAGCAACGCCTGGCAGTACCCCCGGACGCGGGGGCCACGGTCAACCGTGGCCCCCGCGTCCGGCGTTTCACCGGCTAGGATAGGCACCATCCCGCTGTTACCAGCTGCTACAACCGCGCAGCTACAAACCGTGAGGGCATCAATGACGCAGGCACCGAAGTTTTCTCCAGTAGGCCTGACCTTCGACGACGTGCTGCTCTTGCCAGCCCACTCGGAGCTGATGCCCAGCGAGGCGGACACCGGCACCCCGATCACCCGCAAGCTCCGGCTGCGGGTGCCGCTGGTCTCCAGCGCCATGGACACGGTGACCGAGGCCCGGATGGCGATCGCCATGGCCCGGCACGGCGGCGTCGGCGTGCTGCACCGGAACCTGTCCATTGAGGACCAGGCGCAGCAGGTTGACCTGGTCAAGCGGTCGGAAGCGGGTATGGTGACCGACCCGGTCACCTGCGGTCCCGACGCGACGCTGGCCGACGTGGAGCGGCTGTGCGCGCACTATCGCATCTCGGGCGTCCCGGTGACCAGCGACGACGGCATCCTGGTCGGCATCGTGACCAACCGCGACATCAGGTTCGAAAGCGACCTGTCCCTCCGCGTGGCCGACGTGATGACCAAGATGCCCCTGGTCACCGCGCCGGTGGGGGTGCGGGCCGACCAGGCGCTGCGGCTGCTCAAGGAGCACAAGATCGAGAAGCTGCCGCTGATCGACGAGGCCGGCCGGCTGCGCGGCCTGATCACGGTCAAGGACTTCACCAAGAGCGAGGAGTTCCCCAGCGCCACCAAGGACGCGAGCGGTCGGCTGGTGGTCGGCGCCGCGGTGGGCGTGGGCGAGGACGCCAAGCGGCGGGCCCAGGCGCTCATCGACACCGGGGTTGACTTCCTGGTGGTGGATACCGCGCACGGCCACGCGCAGTCCGTGCTCGACATGGTCCGGCAGATGAAGGCCAACACCGACATCGAGGTCATCGGCGGCAACGTGGCCACCCGTGAGGGCGCCCAGGCCCTCATCGACGCGGGCGTGGACGGCGTGAAGGTGGGCGTGGGCCCGGGCAGCATCTGCACCACGCGGGTGGTGGCCGGCGTCGGCGTGCCGCAGGTCACCGCGATCTACGAGGCGGCGCAGGCGGCCCGGCCGGCCGGCATCCCGGTCATCGGCGACGGCGGCCTGCAGTACTCAGGCGACATCGCCAAGGCGATCGCGGCCGGGGCGGACTGCGTGATGCTCGGCTCGCTGCTGGCCGGCTGCGCGGAGAGCCCGGGCGAGATGGTGTTCATCAACGGCAAGCAGTACAAGATCTACCGCGGCATGGGCTCGCTTGGCGCGATGCGCAACCGCGAGCGGGGCAAGTCCTACTCCAAGGACCGCTACTTCCAGGACGACGTGCTCCGCGAGGACAAGCTGGTCCCGGAGGGGATCGAGGGGCAGGTGCCGTACCGTGGCCCGCTGGCCGCCGTGGCCGACCAGCTGGTCGGCGGCCTGCGCGCCAGCATGGGGTACTGCGGCGCCCGCACCATCGAGCAGCTGAAGGAAGCCAGGTTCATCCAGATCACGGCGGCGGGCCTGAAGGAAAGCCACCCGCACGATGTGACGATGACCGTGGAGGCCCCGAACTACGGCGGCAGGAAGTAAGCGACCGTGACTGACATCGAGATCGGGCGGGGCAAGACTGGCCGGCGGGCGTACTCACTGGACGAGATCGGCATCGTCCCCGCGCGCCGCACCAGGGACCCAGAAGAGGTCAGCATCGCCTGGCAGATCGACGCCTACCGGTTCCAGATGCCGCTCATCGCCTGCCCGATGGACAGCGTGGTCTCGCCGTCCACGGCCATCGCCATGGGCAAGCTCGGCGGCCTGGCCACGCTCGACCTGGAAGGCCTGTGGACCCGGTTCGAGGACCCGGAGCCGCTGCTTGAAGAGGTCGCCACGCTGGGCGAGGAGGCGGCCACCACCCGGTTGCAGGAGATCTACGCCGAGCCGATCAAGGAAGAGCTGATCGGCCGCCGGATCGAGGAGATCTCCCGGGCCGGCGTGATCACCGCCGCCGCCCTGTCGCCGCAGCGCACGGCCAGGTACTACAAGGCCGTGGTGGACGCGGGCGCGGACATCTTCGTCATCCGTGGCACCACGGTCAGCGCCGAGCACGTGTCGGGGCGGGCCGAGCCGCTCAACCTCAAGCAGTTCATCTACGAGCTGGACATCCCGGTCATCGTCGGCGGCTGCGCCACCTACACGGCGGCGCTGCACCTGATGCGCACCGGAGCGGCCGGCGTCCTGGTGGGCTTCGGCGGCGGCAGCGGCCACACGACCGCCGCGGTGCTCGGCGTCGCGATCCCGATGGCGACCGCCGTGGCGGACGTGGCGGCGGCGCGGCGCGACTACCTGGACGAGTCGGGCGGCCGGTACGTGCACGTGATCGCGGACGGCTCGATGACCCGCAGTGGCGACATCGCCAAGGCGCTCGCGCTGGGCAGCGACGCGGTCATGGTCGGCTCGCCGCTGGCCCAGGCCGCGCAGGCGCCCGGCCGCGGCTACCACTGGGGCAGTGAGGCGAACCACCCCGAGCTGCCGCGCGGGGCCCGGGTCCGGGTCGGCACGATCGGCACGATGGAGCAGATCCTGCACGGCCCGTCGACGGTGCCCGACGGCTCGATGAACCTGATGGGCGCGCTGCGCCGGACGATGGCCACGGCCGGGTACACGGAGCTGAAGGAGTTCCAGCGGGTCGAGGTCGTCGTGACGCCGCCCGCGCCGCGGCCGTCCAGGTAAGTGCAGGCCCGGTAGGGATCGGCACTAGAATTCATCGCCATGGGTACCCCGCGTGTTTTCTCCGGCATCCAGCCGACCGCTGACTCCTTCCACCTCGGCAACTACCTGGGGGCAGTCAAGCAGTGGGTGGACCTGCAGGAGAAGGGCGACGCCATTTACTGCGTCGTGGACCTGCACGCGATCACCGTGCCCTACGACCCGCAGGTGCTGCGCCGCCGTACCCGGGTGGCCGCGGCGCAGTTGTTCGCGGCGGGCCTCGACCCGGAGCGCTGCATCCTGTTCGTGCAGAGCCAGGTGCCGGAGCACGCCGAGCTGGCCTGGGTGCTGTCCTGCCTGACCGGGTTCGGCGAGGCCAGCCGGATGACCCAGTTCAAGGACAAGTCGGCCAAGGGCGGCGCCGACCAGGCCAGCGTTGGCCTGTTCACCTACCCGATGCTGATGGCGGCCGACATCCTGCTGTACCAGACCGATGAGGTGCCGGTGGGCGAGGACCAGCGCCAGCACCTGGAGCTGAGCCGGAACCTGGCCCAGCGGTTCAACCACCGCTTCGGCGAGACGTTCACCGTGCCGGCGCCGTACATCCTGCCCGCGGTCGGAAAGATCACCGACCTGCAGGAGCCGACCAGCAAGATGAGCAAGTCGTCGTCCTCCCCGCAGGGCATCATCGACCTGCTGGACGAGCCCGCGGTGATCCGCAAGAAGATCAACCGGGCGGTGACCGACGCCGAGTCGGTGGTCCGCGCCGACGACGAGGCCAAGCCGGGCGTCACCAACCTGCTGCGCATCTACGCCGCGCTGTCTGGGGAGACGGTGGACGATATCGCCGCCCGTTACGGAGACGGCGGCTACGGCGGGTTCAAGAAGGACCTCGGTAACCTGGTCGCCGACGCCTTCGCCCCGGTCCGCGAGCGCACCGCCAAGTACCTGGCCGAACCCGAGAGCCTGGACGCCCTGCTCGACGCGGGCGCGCGCCGCGCCCGCGCCATCGCCGGCCAGACGATGGTCCGGGTGCGCGACCGGAGCGGGTTCCCGGCGGCTAGCTCCTAGCGGTTTTCATAACGGGGGCGCTGCTGCGCGCGGTCCTGCTGTGCGGTGCCTACCTGGCGCGACGCCTGAGCGGCTCCGGCCCGCCGCCGGCCAGGCACCGTTCAACCGTGTGCGTGAACGGCAGCCTGGGGCGGGGCGGTGTCACCCGCGTACGCTGAACCAATGCAGATGTCTGAGTCCGGGCTGCCGATCGAGCCCGTCTATGACGAGTCCGCGCTGGCCGGGCAGGACGCGGCGACCGCGCTCGGCGCGCCGGGGGAGTACCCCTTCACCCGGGGCGTGTACCCGGCGATGTACACCAGGCGGCCGTGGACGATCCGGCAGTACGCCGGCTTCTCGACGGCGGCGGAGTCCAACCGCCGCTACCACCAGCTGATCAACGCCGGCACCAGCGGGCTGTCGGTGGCCTTCGACCTGCCGACGCAGATGGGCTACGACTCCGACGCGGCCTCGCCCACGGTGAGGTCGGCAAGGTCGGCGTGGCCATCGACAGCCTGGGCGACATGCGCACGCTGTTCGACGGGATCCCGCTGGACAAGGTGTCCACGTCGATGACGATCAACGCCCCGGCCGCCGTGCTGCTGCTGATGTACCAGGGGGTCGCGCAGGAGCAGGGCGCCGAGCCCCGGAGCCTGTCGGGCACCATCCAGAACGACATCCTCAAGGAGTACATCGCCCGGGGCACGTACATCTACCCGCCCCGGCCCTCGCTGCGGCTGGTCGCGGACACGTTCGCCTACTGCCGGGCCGAGCTGCCGAGGTGGAACACCATCTCCATCTCCGGGTATCACATGGCCGAGGCGGGCGCGACCCCGGTGCAGGAGATCGCGTTCACGCTGGCCAACGCGCGGGAGTACGTGAAGGCCGCCATCGCCAGCGGGCTCGCGGTGGACGAGTTCGCACCGCGCCTGTCGTTCTTTTTCGTCGCCAGGACCACCCTGCTCGAGGAGGTCGCGAAGTTCCGCGCGGCCCGGCGCATGTGGGCGCGGATCATGCGGGAGGAGTTCAAGGCCAAGGACCCGAAGTCGCTGATGCTCCGATTCCACACCCAGACGGCCGGCGTACAGCTCACCGCGCAGCAGAAGGAATTGAACCTGGCCCGGGTGACGGTCCAGGCGCTGGCCGCGGTGTTCGGCGGGACCCAGTCGCTGCACACCAACTCCTACGACGAGGCGCTGGCGCTGCCGACCGAGAAGTCGGCCCGGCTGGCGCTGCGCACCCAGCAGATGATCGCGGCCGAGACCGACCTGACCAGCACGGTGGACCCGTTCGCCGGCTCGTACGCGGTCGAGTCGATGACCGACGAGATCGAGGCGGCCGCGACCGAGCTGATGACCAAGGTCGAAGACATGGGCGGCGCGCTCGCCGCGATCGAGCGCGGCTTCCAGAAGTCGGAGATCGAGCGCTCCGCCTACGAGGTCGCCAGGCAGACCGACGAGGGCCAGCGCGTGGTGGTGGGGGTGAACAAGTTCACCATCGACGACGAGGAGCCGTACGAGCCGCTGCGGGTGGACCCGACGATCGAGGAATCGCAGGCCAGGCGGCTGCGCGAGCTGCGCGACGGACGGAACTCGGCCGCCGCCCGCACCGCCGTGGACGCGGTGAAGACCACCGCCGAGGGGACAGAAAACCTGCTGCCGCCGATCGCCGAGGCGCTTCGCGCCGGCGCGACGCTGGGTGAAATCTGCGACGGTCTGCGCGCGGTCTGGGGGGTCTACCAGCCGTCCGATCTCTAGGTGCAATATCGAATGGGACTTGCACCGCAAACAGCGTGATCGGGGGACGATTCAATATTCCAAGGGTGGAAACGCTAGAGACGCACCCGTACGGCGCGAACTTGCCTACGAGCTCCCCACCCTGGAGGCCCTGTCATGACGATCGAGTGGAACCCCTCTGCCGGCCCGACCTTGGGCGTTGAGTGGGAGGTGCAGCTCGTCGACGCGCAGACCCGGATGCTCCGGCAGGAGGCGGCGGTGGTGCTCGCCGCGCTGCCCGGCCTGCTGGAGAGTGGCGAGCACCCGAAGATGCGTCATGAGCTGATGCAGTCCACGGTGGAGGTGGTGACCGGCATCTGCGGCACGGTGGCCGAGGCCAAGGCGGACCTGGCGCTGTCGCTGAAGGACCTGCAGCGGGTGGCCGAGCCGCACGGCATCGTGATCGCCAGTTCCGGCACGCACGCGCTGAGCCACTGGCGGGACGGGAAGATGGCACCGAGCCAGCGGTACGCCGAGCTGGTCCAGGAGCTCCAGTGGCCGTCCCGGCGGCTGCAGACCATGGCCGTGCACGTGCACGTCGGGCTGCGCGATGCCGCGCGGGCGATGCCGGTGGTCAACGCCCTGGCCATCTACCTGCCGCACCTGCTCGGCCTGTCCGCGTCCAGCCCCTACTGGTGCGGCGACGACACCGGCCTCGCCTCCAGCCGGTCCATCGTCTTCGGCTCGCTGCCGCACGCCGGGCCGCCGCTGGCCCTGCCGGACTGGAAGTCATTCGAGGGCTACATGGAGAGCCAGCTGCGGGCCGGGACCATCCGCACGATCAAGGAGGTCTGGTGGGACGTCCGCCCGCACCCGGACTTCGGCACCGTCGAGGTGCGGGTGGCGGACGCTGTCCCGACGCTGCAGGAGGTGGGGATGCTGGCCGCGATCGTGCAGTGCCTGGTGCACCTGTTCGACACCCAGCTGGACCGCGGCTACCGGCTGCCGTCGCGGTCGCCGTGGATCGTCGCCGACAATAAGTGGCGGGCAACCAGGCACGGACTTGACGCCAGCATCGTTACCAATGAGGCGGGGGAAACCGCGCCGTTGCGTGACGAGGTTTATGAGCTTGTGCGTGATCTTGAGCCGGTAGCATGGCGGCTTGGCTGTGCCGAAGAGCTCGCGGTCGCCTCCGAGGTCCTCGAGTCCGGGGCACCGTATGAGCGGCAGCGGGCCGTGCACAGCGGCGAAGGCGACCTGACCAGCGTGGTGGACGCGCTCGTCACCGAGTTCGCGGAGGACAAATTCGTCCTGCGCGGGGATGGTGGGCATGGGGGATGACCTCGCCGCGGCCCTAGATGACTTTCTGGCCCGGCATGAGACGGAGCTGATCGCGTTCCGCCGTGACGTTCACGCGCACCCGGAACCCGCGCACGCCGAACGGCGGACGACCCGCCTGGTGGCGGACCGGCTGGCGGCGGCCGGGCTCCGCCCGGTGCTACTGCCCGGGTCGACCGGGCTGTACGCGGACATCGGCCCGGCCGGGCCCCGGGTGGCGCTGCGCGCCGACCTGGACGCGCTGCCGATGGATGACGAGAAGGACGTACAGTACCGGTCCGTGACCCCCGGCCTGTGCCACGCCTGCGGGCACGACGTGCACACCACCATGCTGGTCGGCGCCGGGATGTTCCTGGCCGGCCAGGCGGCGTCCGGCCGGCTGCCCGGCGGCGTCCGGCTGATCTTCCAGCACGCCGAGGAGGACTCCAACGGCGCCACGGAGGTCATCGCGGCCGGCGCGCTCGACTCGGTGAGCCGGATCTTCGCGCTGCACTGCGACCCGCGCCTCGACGTGGGCCTGGTAGGCGTGCGGACCGGGCCGATCACCGCCGCCTGCGACCGGATCAGGGTCACCCTGGCCGGGCCCGGCGGGCACACCGCCCGCCCGCACCTGACCGCCGACGTGGTCTACGCGCTGGCCAAGATCGTCACCGATGTCCCCGCCGCGCTGAGCCGCCGGGTGGACCCGCGGGGCGGCCTGAGCCTGGTGTGGGGCCACGTGACCGCGGGCACCGCGGCCAACGCCATCCCCGGTGAGGGGATGGCCGAGGGTACGGTGCGCTGCCTGGACCCCGAGGTGTGGCGCGCGGCCATCGCCCTCATCGAGGACCTGGTGCAGTCGGTAGCCATGCCGTACGGGGTGACCGCCAAGGTCGAGCACCTCAGGTCCTGCCCGCCGACGGTGAACGAGCCGACCAGCGCGGCCCTGGTGGCCCGGGCGGTGGCGTCGGCGCTGGGGCCGGGCGCGGTGCAGGACACGCAGCAGAGCCTGGGCGGCGAGGACTTCGCCTGGTACCTGCACCAGGTGCCCGGGGCGATGGCACGGCTCGGCACCCGCTCGCCGGGCACGCTGGCCTCCGGCGACCTGCACCAGCCCACCTTCGACATCGACGAGCGGGCGATCGCGGTCGGCATCAGGGTGCTGGCCGCGCTGATCGACCAGGCGAGTGACGCCGGTGAGTGACGGCCAGCCGGACCCGGACGCCCCGGGCCAGCGTGCGGCGCGGCCGGACACCCAGGTGTACCGCTCGCCGGTTGCCGGCGTGATCTGGTGGGTGTGGCTGCTGTTCGCGGTCGGCAACCTGATCGACCTGGCCGTCCAGGGGCGTGACCACCTGGCCGTGGTGGCCGCGGTGGTCCTGGTGTTCGTCACCGGGATCGTGTACGTGACCGCGAAGCGGCCCCGGGTCGTGGCCGACGACGACGGGCTGACCATCGTCAACCCGGTCACCGAGCACCGGGTCGGCTGGGCGGCCGTGGCCGGCGCCGACCCCACCGACCTGCTCCGGGTCCGGTGCGAGTGGCCGTCCGGTGACCGCACCAGGCGACGGGCGCTCTACGCCTGGTCGGTGCACTCCTCACGGCGCCGGCAGGTCGCCGCGGAGATGCGCGCGCAGCGCGGGGCCCGGCGGGGCGGGCGCGGCCTCGGCGGGGCGGCCGGCCTCGGCCTGCCCGGCGGCTTCGGGGGTTTCGGCGGCGGCCTGGGCACGGCGGCCGACCCGGGCACCGAACCTGACCCGCTGCGGGTCGACGCGCAGCGCGTGGTCGCCTCGATCAGCGAGCAGGCCGCGCGGGCCCGGCAGGACGCGCCGGACGTCCCGGCCGCCCCTCCGGTCTCAACCTGGCACTGGCCGTCGGTCGCGGCCGTCGTCGTCCCAGGCCTGGCCCTGCTGATCCTGCTGCTGACCTAGCGGCCGGCTCGCTGCTCGCCCGGCCGGGAAGCACCCATACCACCACCGAGGCGGAGAAATCGTAGCCGCCCGAACTGGGCAGCTGGGCGAACTCGGTCACCCCGGTGAGCGGTAGCCCGCGCCAACGCCGGCGAGGCCGAGACCGACAGCATCGCGATCATCGGGCCGACCTTCTCGATGGGCAACTCGTCACGCGCGATGGCCATCGTCAGCGGCACCAGGCCAAGGCCTACCCCTTGCAGGGCGCGCCCGATCACCAGTACCGCGAGGCCGGACGCCAGCGCGGCTCTGGCACCCCGCCCGCGCAGGTAAGTGCGGGACGCCCTGGCCGGCGAGCTGTCTCTCTGGGGCGCGCCACTTGCCCTTGAAGGGACCGGGTCCTCCGGCCGCCGCGGCCTTCCCGGTCTCCCATTGAAGTTCCATGACGCCAGCCTGCGCGAGCCCGGGCGCTTTGTCCAACGAATGATTCCGAGAACTGCTATTCCTCGTGCGAATGACTACGCTGTATCAGCATGGAACTTCGTCAGCTGGAGCACTTCGTGGCGGTCGCCGAACACGAAAGCTTCACCAGGGCGGCCCGCCGCCTCAACTACGTGCAATCCGCGCTGTCAGTCTCGGTCAAGGCCCTCGAAGGCGAACTCGGCGTCCAGCTGTTCGACCGGACCACGCACCGGGTGGTCCTGACAGGCGCCGGGGAGGCCATCTTGCCGGCGGCGCGCCGGACGCTCGCCTCCGCCGAGGAAACCCTCGACGTAGCGGCCGCCGTCAAAGGGGTGCTCCGGGGCCGGCTGCGCATCCGCCTGCAAGCTGGTGCCTTCATCGACCTCCCGGCGTTGCTCGGCAGATTCCACCGGCTGCACCCCGACGTGGAGATAGTGATCGGCCGTCCCGCCCGCGGCTCCGCGTCCGTCCTCGATGAGCTCCGCCAAGGAATAATCGACATCGCCTTCGCCGGCTTCCTCGACGTTCCCGCCGGGGTGACGGCAACGCGGCTCAGCTCAGAAGACCTCATCCTGGTCGCCGCCCCCGACCTGGCGCCGCCCGGCCGGGGGCCGATCCAGTTGGACACGCTGACCAGCGCCGACTTCATCGACTTCCCGCCCGGATGGGGCGTACGTACTGTAGTCGACAGGTCCTTCGCCACCGCCGGCCTCGACCGGCGGGTAACCATCGAAGCCGCCGATATCAGTACCCTCCTGCAGCTCGTCCGCGCCGACCTCGGCATCGCCCTGCTCCCTCCCTCCCTGCTGGGCAAGGACGACCGGGACCTCAAGCGCCGCACGGTCAAACCCGCCATCACATGGCACATCGTGATGGCCATGCCGAGTGAGCCGGGCCGCAATGCCGCGGCGAAAGCCCTCGCAGAGATGGTCACCCAGAGCATCAACCAAGGTGCATGAGCCAGCGGACCCTGCCCGGATCCTCCACGATCACGCCGCCGGGGCGGGCCGCCGCTGATAACAGCAAGAAGCGCTCCGCGCTCGGGTTAGGTACCGCCCGGCCCGTGCGGCCCGACGGGCGGCGGGTCGGAGGGCCGGGCGCTCAGCCAGTCGACGTAGTCGAGCGGGGCGCCTGCCTTGATCGCCGAGTCCACCAGGATGGACAGCCGGTTGTCCGACGGCAGGCCGCCCTCGTAGGCGTCGAGCACGTACAGCCAGGCCAGCGCGTCGCCGTCCAGTGTCTCGACCCGGACCTTGATCTTGCTGTAGAAGCCGAGGCTGACGCCGTCCCAGCTATCGAGTTCCTTCTCGTCGATCTCTGGCACGTCGTAGAGCGCGACGAACACGCGGTGCGCCGGGTCCTCGACCACCGTGGTGAGGGCCCCGTCCCAGCCGAGTTCCTCGCCACCGAACGTCAGGCGCCAGCCTTCCAGCCACCCGGTGCCCCGCTGCGGGGAGTGCGGGCAGCGCAGGAGCATCTGCGCCGGATCCATGTTGCTGCCGTAGGCGGCGTATAGTGCCACGCTGCCTAAGCGTACGGGGTATCGCCGCGCCGCGATGGCCACCGAGGCAGGTTTCCGCGTATCGGGCCGCGCACTGCGGCGCGGGGCCCCAGGCGTCGTGCCGCCCCAAAACGCCCAGGTCCGGGTCGGCCAGGGGCGACGGCGCCGTCCGCGGGCGACGCCGTCGCCCGTTACGATGTCGTTTTGGGGCCTACGAACTCCCGGGCCAGGCCTCGCGCGGCCGGCACAGTGGCGCTTTTTGCCATCGGCCGCGCACCGGCGGATACGGGGGGTCGTCCCCCCGGGAGATTACGAGAGGTTCGGGGGCTTCCTCCCGGGGATAAAATTGCTTAACGTGACTCTTCCACGTCCACGCGTCGGCGTTCTCGGCGGCGGCCCCGGCGGCTACGAAGCCGCGCTGGTCGCCGCGCAGCTGGGTGCCGACGTCACCGTCGTCGACGAGGACGGCCTCGGCGGCGCCTGCGTCCTGACCGACTGCGTTCCCAGCAAGACGCTGATCGAGTCGTCGTCCACCATGACCTCGCTGGCCCGGGCGGCCTCGCTGGGCCTGCAGCTCGACAACGGGGCCAATCCGGTGGTCGGCGTGGACGGGCCCGCGCTGAACGCCCGGATCAAGGCACTGGCCGCTGCCCAGTCGCACGACATCGCCGAGCATGTCGAGGCCGAGGGCGTGCGGGTCATCCGGGCCCGGGGCGAGCTGATCGGGTCGCACACCATCGGGGTGGGCGCGGACACCGTGGACGCCGACGTGCTGCTGATCGCCACCGGCGCGACGCCGCGCGCCCTGCCGGACGGGGTGCCCGACGGCGAGCGTATCCTCACCTGCCGCCAGCTGTGGGATCTGACCGAGCTGCCCGAGGAGCTGATCGTGGTCGGCTCGGGCGTGACCGGCGCCGAGTTCGCCAGCGCCTACCAGGCGCTCGGGTCCCAGGTGACGCTGGTCTCGTCCCGTGAGCGGGTACTGCCGCACGAGGACAAGGACGCCGCCGTGGTCATCGAGGGGGTGTTCCGGCGGCGCGGCATGAACGTGCTCAGCCGGTCCCGGGCCGAGGCGGTGCACCGCAAGGGCGACGGCGTGGTGGTGACGCTGTCCGACGGGCGGCAGGTGACCGGATCGCACTGCCTGCTCACCGTGGGCATGGCCCCGTCGACCTGGGACCTCGGCCTTGAGGAGGCGGGCATCAAGCTCGACTCCCGCGGGTTCGTCGAGGTCGACCGGGTGTCACGCACCGCGGTACCGGGCGTGTACGCGGCGGGCGACTGCACCGGCGTGCTCATGCTCGCCTCGGTGGCGGCGATGCAGGGCCGGATCGCGATGTGGCACGCGCTCGGCGAGGCGGTGCAGCCGATCCGGCTCAGCCACGTGGCCTCGACCATCTTCACCGACCCGGAGATCGCCTCGGTCGGCGTCTCGCAGGCCGCCGTGGACCGTGGCGAGGTGGTGGCCAGGACGGTCAAGCTGCCGCTGGCCACCAACCCGCGCGCCAAGATGGGCGGCTTCCGCGACGGCTTCGTCAAGGTGTTCGCCCGGCAGGGCACCGGCATGGTGCTCGGCGGCGTGATCGTCGCGCCCCGGGCTAGCGAGCTGATCCTGCCGCTGTCGATCGCGATCGAGCAGAGCCTGACGGTGGACGAGATCGCGCATACGTTCTCCGTCTACCCGTCGCTGTCCGGCTCGCTCACCGAGGCCGCCCGCTCGGTCATGGAGTTCGGCCCCGACGCCATCGTCTAGGGAGCGGCCTTGACCGCTCGCCAGGGCTCCCGGACGCCACATCGGCACCCACACCCCGGGCGCCGCATCGGCACTGACACTCCCGACGCCACATCGGCACACGCACCCGCACGCGCGGGACGCAGGGCGTTTCGGCGGAAACTGTTTTTTCAGCGGTAACTCTTTAGGCGTATTGCGTGCTGATCATGCCCAGTGAGCTAGAGGCCCGCGACCGCACCGGTGAGGCCGTCGATGATCAGGTCGGCGCGGTCCGGGGTGCGCTCGCGGGCGAGCATCGCGTCCTCCTGAGCGGCCCAGGCGTCCCAGTGCGGGGCGAACGTGTCGCCGTCGCGGTCCAGTGCCCGCTGCTTGCGCACCGCGGAGGGCGCCTCCACCCAGACCAGCGCGCTGGCGTAGGCGGCGGCCCGCCGGGCGCCGGCGCCCACGCCCTCCACGATCAGCACCGGGGGCGGCGCAAGGCGCCACGGCGCGCCCCAGCCGTCGGCGACCCAGTCGTAGCGGGGGACCAGGGGTACCAGTCCGGCGCGCAACGGCGCCAGGACGTCGGAAACCAGCAGGTCGATGCCCCGCTCCAGGCCGTCCCACCCGCCGTACAGGTCCTCCAAGCGTCACCACGGGGGCGCCGAGCTGGTCCCGCAGCGCCGCCGCCAGCGAGGTCTTGCCCGCGGCCGAGCGGCCGTCCACGGCGATGACCCGGGTGCTTCCGGTCCGCGCGGGACCGCTCAGCAGGCGCCGGGCGTCAACTGCCGTGGCCACGTCAGTGGGCGGGGTGACCGAGGTCGGGGTCGTCGGGGACCGGCAGGTCATGCTGCTTGAGCCGGGCGGCGCGAATGTCGTCCGCGCTGATCAGCACCGTGCCGACGCTCGCGATGAGCGCGAACGCCGGGACGGCGATCCGCAGCCAGACCGGCCCGGGCAGGAAGGCGAGCGCCACGCAGACCGGGACCATGATCACCATCAGCCGCCGCACGGTCCGTCCGCGCCAGCCGGCGTCGGTCAGCTCGTGCCTGACCCATTCCCGGTTGGCCGGCGGCAGCCGGAAGCCGACCGCGAACAATAGCCAGCGCCCGGCGCCCGGGTCCCCTGGTAGGTGAGCCACGTCGCTCAGCCCCCGATCGGCTTAGTCCTTGATCTGGCAGATCTCCGTGTCGGCCGAGACGGTCTGGCCAACCTCGACGGTCAGGCCGGTCACCGTGCCGGCCTTGTGCGCGGTCAGCGGCTGCTCCATCTTCATCGCCTCCAGGATCACCACGGTGTCGCCCGCGCTCACCGTCGTGCCCTCCGCCGCGATGACCTTCACGATCGTGCCCTGCATCGGGGTAACCAGCGAGTCGCCGCTGGCCCCGCCGCGCGGCCCGCCAGGGCGCCGGGCGCTGGAACGGGAACGACGCCCCCGTTCTCCCGGCGATGCCTGGTCCGCGCCGGCGGCGGCCACGGAGAGCACCGACGGCACCACCACTTCCAGCCTTTTCCCGCCGACCTCCACGGTAATCGCCTCACGGCCGGATGCCTCGGCGGCCGGGCCGGACGCCTGCGGCTCGAACACCGCCGTCATCTCGGTCTCGATCCAGCGGGTGTGCACGGCGAGGTGGTCGCCGGCGAACGCGGGGTCCTCGACGACGGACCGGTGGAAGGGCAGCACGGTGGGCATCCCGCCGACGGTGAACTCGGCTAGCGCCCGCCGGGCCCGGTCCAGCGCCTGGGCCCGGGACGCCCCGGTGACGATCAGCTTGCCGATCAGCGAGTCGAACGCCTGCGGCACGGTCTGGCCCGCGCCGTAGCCGGAGTCGAGCCGCACGCCGGGGCCGGACGGCGGCTCCCAGGCGGTAATCGTGCCCGGCGCGGGCAGGAAGTTGCGCGCCGGGTCCTCGGCGTTGATCCGGAACTCGATCGAGTGGCCGCGCAGCGGCGGGTCGTCGTAGCCCAGGTGCTCGCCGCCGGCGACGCGGAACATCTCCCGGACCAGGTCGATGCCGCTGACTTCCTCTGATACCGGGTGCTCGACCTGGAGCCTGGTGTTTACCTCGAGGAAGCTGATCGTGCCGTCCGCGGCGACCAGGAACTCGCAGGTGCCCGCGCCCACGTAGCCCGCCTCGCGCAGGATCGACTTGGACGCGTCATAGAGCTGCTTGACCTGCGCGTCGGACAGGAACGGGGCGGGCGCCTCCTCGACCAGCTTCTGGTGCCGCCGCTGCAGCGAGCAGTCCCGGGTGGAGACGACCACGACCGCGCCGTGCGCGTCGGCCAGGCACTGGGTCTCCACGTGCCGCGGCCGGTCCAGGTACCGCTCGACGAAGCACTCGCCGTTGCCGAAGGCCGCGGTGGCCTCGCGGACCGCCGACTCGTACTGGGCGGCGATCTCCTCGAAGGTGCGGGCGACCTTGAGCCCGCGGCCGCCGCCGCCGAACGCCGCCTTGATGGCGACCGGCAGGCCGTGCTCGCGGGCGAACGTCTCGACCTCCTCCGGGCTGCTGACCGGCCCGTCGGTGCCCGGTGCGAGCGGCGCGCCGACCCGCTTGGCGATCTCCCTGGCCTTCACCTTGTCGCCGAGGGCGACGATCGCCGCGGGCGGCGGGCCGATCCAGGTCAGGCCCGCGTCGATTACCGCGCTGGCGAAGCCGGCGTTCTCGGCCAGGAACCCGTAGCCCGGGTGCACCGCGTCGGCGCCGGACCGGGCGGCAACGGCGATGATCTTCTCGATGTCCAGGTACGTCTGGGCCGGGCTCTCCCCGTTCAGCGCGTACGCCTCGTCGGCCGCCCGCACGTGCAGCGCGTCGAGGTCTTGGTCGGCGTAGACGGCGACGCTCGCCAGGCCGGCGTCACGACAGGCGCGCGCGATCCGGACGGCGATCTCGCCGCGGTTCGCGATCAGGACTTTACGCAATTCGCTTCTCGCCTCGACAAATCCCGTGCATCAGCAGACCCGATGCAGCCCTAGTCAACCTATCTGTGACGGCCCTATTCAACAGGGTTGGCCCGGCGACACTGCAACGGGCTCCACGCGGGTCTTGCCGGCGGCGGCGGACCGGATAAAATGGCGATCTTTGCCACGGGTCCGGCGATGCCGGCATCGGGGTACGGGCCCGGGGGCTATGGGGGCGGGTAGTCCCCCATGCTGGGAACTCCCCCCAGGAGAGAACTGTCCGACTTGGGGGGTACGGGGGGTCGCTCCCCGGGCGAGACCAGTACCGTAGGACGCGTGCTGATCTGGGTGCCTTCCGGGTGGGTAGCGGATGGTCTTTCCGGGCTGCCCGGCGTGGACGTCGAGGTCGTGACGCTGGGCCGGGACATGGGCGCGACCGGTGACATCCCCCCGCCCGCGGTGCCGGCCAGCGTGGCCGACGTGGAGTTCTACGTGCCGAGCTTCTTCCCCAGCCCGGCAGGCAGCGCGGTGCTGGCCCAGATGCCGGCGCTGCGGGTCATCCAGGCGCTGACGGCGGGGGTGGACTGGATCCGGCCGCACGTGCCGCCGTCGGTGGCGCTGTGCAACGCCCGTGGCGCGCACGACGCATCCACCGCCGAGTGGGTGGTCGCGGCCATGCTCGGCGCGCTGCGGTCCTTCCCGGTGTTCGGCGCGGAGCAAGCGGCCGGCCGGTGGGCCTATCAGGGGACCGACCAGCTCGCCACCAAGACCGTGCTGATCGTCGGCTACGGCGCGATCGGCGCCGCCGTCGAGCAGCGGCTGGCCGGCTTCGAGGTGACCGTGCGGCGGGTGGCGCGCACGCCCCGGCCGGGGGTCGCGGGCCTGGCCGACCTGCCGTCGCTGCTGCCCGAGGCGGACGTGGTCGTGCTGCTCGTCCCGTTCACCGCCGAGAGCAAGGGGCTGGCGGGCCGCGACTTCCTTGCCCGGATGAAGGACGGCGCGCTGCTCGTCAACGCGGCCCGGGGAGCCGTCGTGGACACCGGGGCGCTCGTTGCCGAGGTCACCAGCGGCCGCCTGCGCGCCGCGCTGGACGTGACCGACCCGGAGCCGCTGCCGCCCGGCCACGCCCTGTGGTCACTGCCCGGCGTCTTCCTCACCCCCCACGTGGCCGCGTCCACCCCGGTGTCGCGGCAGCGGGCGGCCCGGCTCGTCCGCGAGCAGGCCGAGGCCTACCTGCGCGGCGAGCCCCTGCGCAACGTGATCGGCGGCGCATACTAAGCCCGGGCGGCTATCGTGGCAGGGGCGGGCACGAGGCCGCTCCCGACCGGGGGCGAGAAAGGCAGGACCGAGCCATCGCGGGCGCCCCGGAGCGGGCGCGCCCGCCGCGACCGACGGAAGTCAACCGCCGCAGATCCTCAACCGAAGCGTGACCTCGGGTACGTAGAGTGAACGCTATGACCGGCGCCGCAGCCAGTCGGCGGAGGACGGCGGCCGGCCGATCGGCGAGAACCGCGGCGCGGCACTGACTGATAACGGATCGTTGCCCATCCGTTGCCGAATAATCAGCCGCCTGACCTGCCCACGCCGCAGGCTACGGGAGTGACGCGCCAGCGTCCCGACGAGAACCAGGAAGGAGCCCCCGTGACCGTCCTCGCCCTGCTCGCCACGGCGGGCGCCGTCGCCGGGCTGCTCACGGGCGCACGCCGGCACGCCGGGCCGGTCGCGCGGGGTTACCGCTGGCTGGCCGGGGCGGCGGGCTTCTGGTTCGCGGGCCTGATCGTGTCCGAGCTGCTCGCCAGCCCGCTGAGCTCATCGGCCTCGCCGCTGTCGCTGGCCGACGTGGCGCCGCTGCTCGCCCTGGCGACCGCGGCGGCCGGGGTCATGGTGCTGGCCGAGGACGCGCGGCGCAACGACACCGGGTCGGTGCTGCCCGGTCTGGCCGACGGCTACGTCATGGCGGTCGCCCTGCTGGTCATCGGCTGGGTGGTCGAGTTCGGCGCGCAGTACCACCGGCTGTCGGACGAGCGGCCGGAGACCTTCCTGCTCGACCTGCTGCACCCGCTCGCCGACCTGGCGGTGCTCGGCGTGCTGCTTCCCGTGCTCACCCTGGCCTGGCGGCGGGTGACCGTCCCGTACCTCGGGCTGCTGGCGCTGACCTTCGCCGACTCGCTCGGCGTCGGGGCCAGGCTGTCCACCGGCCACCCGGGGGTGCTCGAACAGCTGGCCGTGATCGGCGCCGCGGTGCTGTTCGGTGTGGCGCCGTGGGCCGACACGGTCGCCGCGCGGCGCAACCTGCTCCCGTGGCCCGGCCAGCAGCAGGCCAGGACCGCCGACGGTGCCCTGGCCAGCCTGCTCGGCGTCCGCCGCTCGCCGGTCACCAACACCGGCGCGGCCACGATCATCGCCGCGGTCACGGTGGTCATCGCCGCGATCGTGGTGATCGTCAACGGGCTGGCCAGCGCGCCCGCGTCTGGTCTGGCGCTGGTCATCGCGGGCGGCGCGGCCGTACTGGTCATCGCGGTGCGCATCCTCATGCTGGTGCGCGAGAACGGCGTCGCGATGCGGATGTGGCGGGAGGCGAGCAACAGCCTGCGCGACCTCGCCGACCGCAGCGGCGACATGGTGCTGATCTGCGATCTGGACGGGTCCATCAGCTACGCGAGCCCGCTCGTCGCCGGGTTCAGCTACTCGGCGGAAACGCTGGTCGGCAGGCCGCTGAGCGACTTCGTCCACCCGGAGGACATCGCGGCCGCGCAGGCGACGATCGCCATCGTGATCGGCCTGCCCGAGGACGCGGCGCTGGCCCTGGGGACGACGCCGGAGTCCCTGGCCGAGGCGGCCGACGGGTCCGGGGAGGACGGGGCGGCGGGCAGCGGCCGGTTCTCCTGCCGGATGCGGGCGGCCGACGGCACCTGGCGGCACGTGGAGTGCGCCGTGCTGCTCTACCGGCTGCCGGGCGAGCCGCCGCGCATGCTGCTCAGCGTCAGGGACGTGTCCGACCAGGTGGCGCTGCGGCAGCAGGTGACGCACCTCACCTTCCACGACGGCCTCACCGGCCTGCCCAACCGCGCCTACGTCGAGGAGCAGGCCCGGGGGGCGCTGGAAACGGCCGGCGAGCGCGTGGCGGGCGTCATCTTCATCGACCTGGACGGCTTCACCGCGGTGAACGACCTGGTCGGCCACGGCGCCGGCGACCTGGTGCTGGCCCAGGCGGCCCGGCGGCTGCGGGCCATCGTGCCCGCGCAGGACACGGTGGCGCGCTGGGGCGGCGACGAGTTCGCGGTGCTGACCGAGAACGCCGCGGGCGCCCCGGGGATCAAGCAGCTCGCCGAGCGGCTGGCGGGCAGCGTCGCCGGCGAGCCGTTCAAGGTCGCCGACCGCGACCTCAGCCTGACCGCGAGCGTCGGCGTGGCCTTCGCCGACGGCAGCGCGCCCGGCGTCTGGCTGCGCAACGCCGACGTGGCCATGGCCCGCGCCAAGGACAGCGGCGGCGGCCGGGTCGAGGTGTACGAGGAGCACATGCACGCGGACGTGGTCCGCCGCCTGGACATGGCCAGCGACCTGCAGCGGGCCATCGCCCGGGAAGAGCTGCAGCTTCAGTACCAGCCGATCGTGGAGCTTGCCACCTCCCGGGTCACCGGCGCCGAGGCCCTGGTGCGCTGGTGGCGCGGCGACGAGGCGGTATCGCCGCGGGCGTTCCTGGCCGTCGCCGAGGACTCCGGGCTGATCGTCGCGCTCGGCGAGTGGGTGCTGCGCAAGGCGTGCGCCCAGGGCGCCGCCTGGCGGGCCGCGTCCTGGGACGTCGGCATCTCGGTGAACATCGCGCTGCGCCAGCTCAACGCGCCGCACTTCCCGGCCCAGGTGGCGGCGGCGCTCGCGGAGACCGGCCTGCCGCCGAGCTCGCTGACCATCGAGCTGAGCGAGCGGATGCTGGTCGAGGACTCCGGGCTGATCGCGGACCGGCTCGCGGAGCTGCGCGACCTCGGGGTCAAGCTGGCCATCGACGACTTCGGCACCGGCTACGCCTCGCTGGCCCACCTGCGCCAGCTGCCCGCGGACATCATCAAGATCGACCCGTCGTTCGTCAGCGGCCTCGGCCAGGACCCGGTGCTGACCATGCTCACCAAGACCATCGTCGGCGTGGGCCGCGACCTCGGTATGCAGGTGGTGGCCGAGGGCATCGAGCAGCCTCGCCAGCTGGCCGAGCTGCGCGAGATGGGCTGCGGCTACGGCCAGGGCTACCTGGTGGCCAGGCCGATGGCCGCGCCCAGCGTGGAGGCGCTGATCAGGACCGGGACCAGCGAGTCCGGGCCGCCGTCCGGCGCCAGCGCCAAGCCGGGCGTACCGGCCGCCTGACCCTCGCGGATGGACAGCGTGTCTCAGCATCTGAGACCGCACCCGTGATAATTTGACGAGAGGCGGCCCTGTGGGCGAGGGTAGATCTGTGAAGCGGAACCACATTCTCGTACTTGGCTGGCGCGCAGCGAGCTGACCAGTCCAGTTCCTGCGCGCGCCCCTCGAATGCCACCCGGCACGAGGGGTTTTTTAATGCCCCGTGAACAGCCGCGCACTCCTGACAAGGAAGCCACCCGATGACCGAGCAGAGCAGCCCAGTCCCTTCCAAGGCGCACGCTCCGTCCCCGCTGGACATCCCGGCGAGGACCGCACCAAAGCCGACGCCACCCCGGCCGGCTGGCCTCTCCCAGCCCGCTGGCCCGTCCCAGCCCGACGGCGCGCCGGGCGGCACCGTGCCGGTCGCCGGCCAGGCACAGGCCGCCGGGCAGGCGCAGCCCGCGACCGGGGCCCGGCCGCACCAGGCAGCTTCGGCCCCGGTCCGGGTCACCGGGGCACAGGCCCTGGTCATGGCCCTTGAGCGGATCGGCGTCGACGTGGTCTTCGGCATCCCGGGCGGTGCCGTCCTCCCGGCCTACGACCCGCTGCTCGACTCCGAGCAAGATCCGGCACATCCTGGTCCGCCACGAGCAGGGCGCCGGCCACGCGGCTACCGGGTACGCGCAGGCCACCGGCGCGCACCGGGGTGTGCATGGCCACCAGCGGCCCCGGCGCCACCAACCTGGTCACCCCGCTCGCCGACGCCTACATGGACTCGGTGCCGGTGGTCGCGATCACCGGCCAGGTGGCCACCAGCCTGATCGGCACGGACGGGTTCCAGGAGGCGGACATCTCCGGGATCACCTACCCGGTCACCAAGCACAACTTCCTTGTCACGCAGCCCGAAGACATCGCCCGCACCGTGGGCGAGGCCTTCCACCTCGCGTCCACCGGCCGTCCCGGCCCGGTGCTGGTGGACATCGCCAAGGACGCGCTCCAGGCGACCACCGACTTCATCTGGCCGGTCCCGTTCGAGCTGCCCGGCTACCACCCGGTCACCCGGCCGCACTCCGCGTCAGGTCCGCGAGGCCGCGCGGATGATCACCGAGGCCAGGCGCCCGGTGCTCTACGTCGGCGGCGGCGTGATCAAGGCGGACGCGTCGCCGGAGCTGCGGGAGCTGGCCGAGCTGACCGGCGCCCCGGTGGTCACCACGCTGATGGCGCGGGGCGCGTTCCCCGACAGCCACCCGCTGCACCTGGGCATGCCCGGGATGCACGGCACGGTGGCCGCGGTCGGCGCGCTGCAGAAGGCGGACCTCATCGTGGCGCTCGGCGCCCGCTTCGACGACCGGGTGACCGGCAAGCTCGACTCCTTCGCGCCCGACGCGCGGATCGTGCACGCGGACATCGACCCGGCCGAGATCTCCAAGAACCGCCGCGCCGACGTGCCGATCGTCGGCGACTGCAAGGAGGTCATCAAGCGAGCTGATCGCCGCCGTGACCAGCGACAACGAGCACGGCCTCACGGGTGACTACAACCAGTGGTGGGCGATGCTCAGCCAGTGGCGGGATCGGTACCCGCTCGGCTACGACGAGCCGGACGACGGCACGCTGGCGCCGCAGTACGTGATCGAGCGGATCGGCGCTCACGCGGGGCCGGAGGCCGTCTACGTGGCGGGCGTCGGCCAGCACCAGATGTGGGCGGCGCAGTTCGTCGGCTACGAGAACCCGCGAACCTGGATCAACTCCGGCGGCGCGGGCACCATGGGCTTCGCGGTGCCGGCCGCGATGGGCGCCAAGACCGGCCTGCCGGAGACAACGGTGTGGGCGATCGACGGCGACGGCTGCTTCCAGATGACCAACCAGGAACTGGCCACCTGCGCGATCGAGGGGATCCCGGTCAAGGTCGCGATCATCAACAACGGCAACCTGGGCATGGTCCGCCAGTGGCAGACCCTGTTCTACAACGAGCGCTACTCCAACACCAACCTCGGCGACCGCAAGGCCGAGGTGCACGGTACCCGCATCCCCGACTTCGTGAAGCTCGCCGAGGCCTACGGCTGCATCGGCCTGCGGTGCGAGAAGAAGGAGGACGTGGACGCGGTCATCGAGCAGGCGATGGCGATCAACGACCAGCCGGTCGTGATCGACTTCATCGTGCACAAGGACGCGATGGTCTGGCCCATGGTGGCCGCCGGGACGAGCAACGATGACATCAACCACGCCCGCGGCCTGGCACCCGAGTGGGATGGGACGGCGGAATGAGAACCTCAGCCGGCAACGTCAGAAATCAAGGGGTTCGCAAATGAGCGAGCAGCACACCCTGTCGGTGCTCGTGGAGAACAAGCCGGGCGTCCTGGTCCGCATCGCGGGCCTGTTCTCCCGGCGCGGCTTCAACATCGAGTCACTCGCGGTCGGCCCGACCGAGCACGAGGAGATCTCCCGGATGACGATCGTGGTCGACTGCGAGGAGCACCCGCTCGAGCAGGTCACCAAGCAGCTCAACAAGCTGATCAACGTCCTGAAGATCGTCGAGCTGGAGCCGGCGCAGGGGGTGGCGCGCGAGCTGATGCTCATCAAGATCCGGGCCGACGCCGACACCCGGTCGAAGGTGCTGGAAACGGTTGAGCTGTTCCGCGCGCACGTGGTGGACGTGGCGCTCGAAGCGGTGACGGTCGAGGCCACTGGTAGCCATGACAAGCTAGAGGCACTCGTCCGGGTCCTTGAGCCGTTTGGCATCAAGGAGCTGGTCAAGTCGGGCGTGATCGCGGTCGGCCGCGGCGGCAGGTCCATCACGGACCGCACGCTGCGCCCCATTGAGCGCTCCGCCTAACACGAATTCAACGACAGAAGTCAGAAGGAACGGGAGCGTGGCTCCGCGACCAGCGGCCATGGCTCGCCTTGGGCGGGTAAGCCACCTCCGTTCTTCCTGCTGGCAGATCTGGATCGTGGATCTGGATCTTCAACGATGAAAGGGCCCGTAACAGTGGCAGAGATCTTCTATGACCAGGACGCCGACCTCTCCCTTATCCAGCAGCGGCACGTCGCCGTGCTCGGGTACGGCAGCCAGGGGCACGCCCACGCGCTGTCGCTGCGCGACTCCGGCGTGGACGTCCGGGTAGGCCTCCAGCCGGGCTCCAAGAGCCGGGAGAAGGCCGAGGGCGACGGCCTGCGCGTGCTCACCCCGGCCGAGGCGTGCGAGGAAGCCGACCTGGTCATGGTGCTGATCCCGGACCACCTGCAGCGCCAGGTGTACGCGGAGGCCATCGCGCCGTCGCTCGTCGAGGGTGACGCCCTGTTCTTCGCGCACGGCCTGAACATCCGCTACGAGCTGATCAAGCCGCCGGCCGACGTGGACGTGGTCATGGTCGCGCCGAAGGGCCCGGGTCACCTCGTCCGCCGCCAGTTCAACGAGGGCCGCGGCGTGCCCGCCCTCGTCGCGGTGGAGCAGGACGCCAGCGGCAACGCGCTCGCGCTCGGCCTCTCCTACGCCAAGGGCATCGGCGCCACCCGGGCCGGCGTGCTGAAGACCACCTTCAAGGAGGAGACCGAGACCGACCTGTTCGGCGAGCAGGCGGTGCTCTGCGGCGGCGTCTCCGAGCTGATCAAGGCCGGCTTCGACACGCTCGTCGAGGCGGGCTACCAGCCCGAGGCGGCGTACTTCGAGTGCCTGCACGAGATGAAGCTGATCGTCGACCTGATGTACGAGGGCGGCATCTCCAAGATGTACTGGTCGGTGTCCGAGACGGCCGAGTTCGGTGGTTACACCCGCGGGCCGCGCCTGGTCAACGACGGCACCCGGGCCGAGATGAAGAAGATCCTGGCCGAGATCCAGGACGGCACCTTCACCCGCGAGCTGATCGAGGAGTTCGACGCCGGCCAGCCGAACTTCCGCAAGCGCCGCGAGGCCGAGCAGGCCGAGCAGATCGAGCAGGTCGGCGCCAAGCTCCGCCCGCTGATGAGCTGGCTCTCGGACGATGAGGCCTAGGGTTCGTTCATGGCAAACTCTTACAAACTGGCGGTTATCGGCGGCGACGGGATCGGGCCGGAGGTCACGGCCGAGGCGCTGAAGGTGCTGCGGGCGGCGACGCCCGACGTCACCTGGGAGACGACCGACTACGACCTGGGCGCGCGCCGGTACCACAAGTCCGGCGAGACGCTCCCGGACTCGGTGCTGGAAGAGATCAGGGCGCACGACGCGATCCAGCTCGGCGCGATCGGCGACCCCTCGGTGCCCAGCGGCGTGCTGGAGCGCGGGCTGCTGCTGCGGCTCCGCTTCGAGCTCGACCACTACGTCAACCTGCGGCCGGTCCGCCTGTACCCGGGCACCAGCTCGCCGCTGGCGAACGGCACGCCGGAGACGATCGACATGATCGTGGTCCGCGAGGGCACCGAGGGCCCGTACACCGGGGCGGGCGGCGTGATGCGCCGCGGCACGCCCGCAGGAGCTGGCCACCCAGGAGTCGTTCAACACCGCGTTCGGCGTGGAGCGGGTCGTCCGGTACGCGTTCGCAGCTGGCCGCCGGCAGGCCGCGGCGCAAGCTCACGCTGGTGCACAAGACCAACGTGCTGACCTACGCGGGCGACCTGTGGCAGCGCACGTTCAACGCCGTGGCCACGGAGTTCCCGCAGGTCTCGGTGGAGTACCAGCACGTGGACGCGGCCTCGATGTTCTTCGTCTCCCAGCCGGAGCGGTTCGACGTCATCGTGACCGACAACCTGTTCGGTGACATCCTCACCGACCTGGGTGCCGCGATCGCCGGCGGCATCGGGCTGGCCGCGAGCGGGAACATCAATCCGGAGAAGACCGCTCCGTCGATGTTCGAGCCGGTGCACGGCAGCGCGCCGGACATCGCGGGGCAGTCCAAGGCCGACCCGACCGCGGCGATCCTTTCCGCGGGCATGCTGTGCACGCACCTGGGGCTGTCGGCGGCCGCGGCGAAGATCGAGAAGGCGGTCTCGGATGAGGTGACCGAGCGCGAGGGCGACTGACGGCGCGGGCCACCGTCGAGATCGGTGACGACATCGCCAAGCGAGTATCCGGGTAGCGATGGAGCGTCTCCGTTAATGCCCATCCTGGGTATGAATGTGCCATCGCTGTCGCCTGGCGGCACCGATGGCGCATTCATACGGGCAGGTTGGCGCGCACGGCGGCATGACCCTCCAGCTAGCTCGCCTGGCGGCTCAACCCGACATCTAGTGCCCATGAAAGGACCTGACCTGCGATGACCGGAAACCTCGCCCACGAGATCGACTTCGAGATCCACCCCTCCCAGGCCAGGGTGCCAGCCGCGGACCGCGCGCGGATTCTGGAATCGCCCGGGTTCGGTCAGGTCTTCACCGACCACATGATCACCCTGCGCTGGACGGCGGAGCGCGGCTGGCACGACGGCAAGCTGGAGCCGTACGGCCCGTTCACGCTGGACCCGGCCACGGCGGTGTTCCACTACGGCCAGGAGCTGTTCGAGGGGCTTAAGGCCTACCGGCAGGACTCCGGCTCGATCGTCATGTTCCGGCCGCAGTGCCAACGCGGCCAGGTTCAACGAGGGCTGCCGCCGGATGGCCATGCCCGAGCTGCCCCAGGAGACGTTCCTGCGGGCCCTTGAGCTGCTCGTCGCCCAGGACCGCGACTGGATCCCCGAGGGCGAGGGCAACAGCCTCTACCTCCGCCCGTTCATGATCGCCACGCAGCGCGGCCTGGGCGTGAACCACCCGTCGGCCGAGTACCTGTTCTGCGTGATCGCGTCCCCGGCGGCCGCGTACTTCGGCGCGAGCGCGACGGTTAAGGTCTGGCTGTCGGAGGACTACACCCGGGCGGCGCCGGGCGGCACCGGCGCGGTCAAGTGCGGCGGGAACTACGCGGCTGCGTTCGCCGCCCAGCAGCAGGCGGTGGACAAGGGCTGCGATCAGGTCGTCTGGCTCGACGCCGCCGAGCACGAGTGGGTCGAGGAGATGGGCGGCATGAACCTGTACTTCGTGTACGGTTCCGGGTCGTCGGCCCGCGTCGTGACGCCGACGCTCACCGGCTCGCTGCTTCCGGGCATCACCCGTGACTCGCTGCTCCGCCTGGCCCCGACGCTGGGCGTCACGGCCGAGGAGGGGCGCGTCTCGGTGTCCTCCTGGCGCGAGGAGTGCGCCGCCGGCGAGCTGACCGAGGTGTTCGCCTGCGGCACCGCCGCCGTGATCACCCCGGTCGGCGAGGTGGACGGCGCGTCCGGCGGCTGGGTCATCGGCGACGGCACGCCCGGCCCGGTCACCCAGCGCCTCAAGGCCGAGCTGATCGGCATCCAGTACGGCCACAAGCCGGACCCGTTCGGCTGGATCCACAAGGTCGCCTGAGGCCACCAGCCGGCGCCCGTTGCGGCCCCTGTTCCCGTCGCCGACGGGAACAGGGGCCGCGCTGTTGTTTCGCTTTCCCCGGGGGCGGGCCGGGGACGGGGCGGCTGGGTGACGGGCCGGGCCGGGGGTAGCGAGACCGCTCGCGGGCGCGCCGTCCAACGGTTTTTGTTACTCTGTGTAACTGGACAACGATGGTTGGCTTACGATATCGGAGGCGGTTCGCCGACCCTCGGTTACCGGTATCGTTGCAGGTGGGAGCGCTGATGTGAACGGGATTGCGAGCCTGTCCGCGGCTTCGTTATCAAACGTTTACCAAATTACCGATCACAGGGAGCAACCATTCGGGTGCTCCCTGGCGTCTTTACCTATGACTGAGGCTCGCTTGGGGGGTTGCGGCCCAGTCGTGAGCCGGGCCTCATCTCGGGGGAGGTCCGGACATTTGAAGACCGGCTCCGACCCTGCCGGTCGGCCCCCGTGGGTGCGTTCGGCCACCGCCAGCGCCCGCGGGGGCCATCTTCGTTTTACCATGCCAGTGCCGCCGTACCGCCTGATGTCCGCCTTGCCCGCATGTCCGGCGTGTCTCCACGTGACCTGGTATCCCGGCGCCGCCCGACTGGATCACGCAGGCGGCCAATGCTCTTAAGGCGCAACGAGGTGCGACTCGCAGTGGATTGTCGAACCTAATTTCGATACAATAGCTCTATGGAGACCAAGGTTTGTACTGAATGCGGGCGGACGTTCGTGCCTTCCAGCGGGCACCGCCGATGTCCCGCGTGCCGCTCGCGCAATTTGTGCGCTTGCGGTGCCAGAAAGCAGGGAAAATCCGCCACCTGTATCGACTGCCGCGCGGTCTCGGGCGCCTCGAACGGGCGATGGCGTGGCGGGCGCACGAGGCACAAGCGAGGCTACGTTCTGGCCTGGGCACCAGGCCACCCGAGAGCAGGTACCGGGCGGTACGTCTTCGAGCACATCTTGGTGATGGAGCGGCTGCTTGGCCGCTACCTGCTGCCGGACGAGTCGGTGCATCACCTCAACGGGGTTCGGGACGACAACCGCCCGGAGAACCTGGAACTGTGGGTGCGGCCTCAGCCGACGGGCATACGTGGCAGCGACGCCGTCGATTGGGCCCGTGAGATCCTTCGCCGGTACGAGGGGCCAGGCGTCTGGTCGCCAGCGATCCTCGACCCGACTGCATCACAAAAACAGGAACGCGCCTGATGACCGGGGTCGTCAGGCGCGTTCTGTAACAGGGACTCTGTCACCCCCAACATCGCTCAGTTTTGTTGGAAACTGAGCGATCTTGGAGATGCCGGGAATCGAACCCGGGTCCTTCGGGACCTTTCCAAGTCTTCTCCGAGCGCAGCTTGCTGTGTTTTTCTCAGCCCCGGCGATCACGCAAGCAAGACGCCGACAGGCTCAGCCACTGTTAATTTCCTAGACGTCCCCGTGGCCGGGGCGGCTAGTTGAGCCTTCTAGCTGATGCCAGACACCGGGCCGAAGGCACTCCCGGGCTGACAGTCAAAACTTTCGTACTCGCTTAGGCAGCGAGAGCGAAAGCGGCCTGAGGGGCCTTGACAGTGCTATTTGAGTTGGCACTTGTGGTTTGCGGTCGCATTTTTACGAGGTCACGTCCGCCACCCTCGGCTCGCTTCTCTTGGATCAACCACCGAAGTCGAAACCGTTCATCCCCCTGTTGAGTTGTAGACGGCCACGCGGAGCGTGTCCGCCTCCATGAGGTTACTACCCAAAACACCGGCCCGCCAACGGAGATTCCCCCGGCGCGCCCCCGGCACTGCCAGCAGCCGTGTCCGCCGGCCAGGCGCAGCCGCCCAAAAGGGGCGCGCGCGAGCCCCGGAGCAACCTGGACGCGGATGAGTCCCCCGCGACACCCCGCGCGCACACGCTTACCACGCCCGTCCAGCCAGTTTGGTCGGCGGCGCGCGTAGCTGATCATTACCATTCTGCGGCCGAACACGGGATAATAGGGCGACGGATCGACACGGTTGTTGCTGTCCGGTGCGGTCGCGGGCGGGACCTGGCTGGACACGGTTCGGATGAGGCGTGCGCTGAGAAAGGGGATGCAGCATGGCGGCGATGAAGCCGCGGACGGGCGATGGCCCGCTCGAGGTGACCAAGGAGGGCCGTGGCATCGTGATGCGCGTCCCGCTGGAAGGTGGCGGCAGGCTCGTTGTCGAGCTGTCCGCGGACGAGGCCGTGAAGCTCGGTGACGCCCTTCAGGAGGTCGTTGGCTAATCCAGGCTGCCGCCCGGCCGAGGGCCGGGCGCGTTGCCGCGATGCAAACGTTGTGACTGGTTTTATCTCTTGATGGCGGCGAGTATGCCGCCCGCGATGGGAAGCAGCAGAGGCACTAGCCGTTCATCATTGCCGACAAGCCCGGCGAGCTCCCGCGCGCCGTCTGTGGCCGGCCCCGCGCCGGGCGGTAGCACGTCGTTGAACACGACGATGCCGCCCGGGCGGAGCAGCCGCAGCCCCGCGCTGAGGTACTCGGGGTAGGCGGCCGGATCGGCGTCGCAGCACACCAGGTCGTAGGCGCCGTCGGACAGCCGGGGCAGCACGTCGAGTGCCCGGCCGAGTATGAGCCTGGCCTGGTTGGCGGCGAACCCGGCCTGTGCGAACGACTTACGGGCCAGCCGGTGGTATTCGGGTTCGGTGTCGACGCTGGTGAGCACGCCGCCCGGGCGCATGCCGCGCAGTAGCCAGATGCCGGAGCTGCCGCAGCCGGTGCCGATCTCCACGACCGCGCGGGCCGCTATCGCGGCGGCGAGGAACCGCAGGGTGGCGCCGGCGGCCGGGCGCACGGGCACGGTCCCGCCGAGGTCCTCGGCGTTGGCTCGGGCGGTAAGCAGCGGTTCGTCCTCTACCGCGTATGCCGCCTCGTCGTAGTCGATGAGAGCCCCCTTGAGCATTGCCTGTTCACGCGTGAGCCTAGCTAATTTCGCTGGTCCGTGGAACCTTAAGCTAGTGAGGACCGTTACTTAGTCGATGAGCGAGAGCCTCAACCTGGTGACAGAGCCGCCGAATTCGGGACAGGACAGCCGCGATCCCGGTGCCCAGTGGGCCCCGCCCAGCTGGGATGAGATCGTGCGCACCCACTCAGCCCGGGTATACCGCCTCGCCTACCGGCTAACCGGCAATCAGCACGACGCCGAGGACCTGACCCAGGAGGTCTTCGTCCGCGTCTTCCGTTCCCTGGCCACGTACACGCCGGGGACGTTCGAAGGCTGGCTGCACCGGATCACCACCAACCTGTTCCTCGACGGCGCCCGGCGCAGGCAGCGGATCAGGTTCGAGGGCCTCGGCGACGATGCCGCGCAGCGGATTCCCAGCGCGGAGCAGTCGCCCGCGCAGGCATGGGACGACACCCACCTGGACGGGGACATCCAGGCCGCGCTCCAGGCGCTGCCGCCGGACTACCGGGCGGCGGTGGTGCTCTGCGACATCGAGGGCTTCTCCTACGAGGAGATCGCGGCCACCATGGGGGTCAAGCTGGGCACCGTGCGCAGCCGCATCCACCGGGGCCGGGCACAGCTGCGCGCGGCGCTCGCGCACCGGGACAGGGATCGGCGGGTGGGGGAACGGTGAGTCACCTCGGAGACCACCTGTCCGCGCTCATCGACGGCGAGCTGACCGGCGCGGAACTCGACCGGGCCAACGCCCACCTGGCGGCGTGCGGCACCTGCCGGGCCGAGGCCAATGCGCTGCGCCGGCTCAAGGCCGAGCTGCGCGCGCTGGCTGAGGTGTGCGACGCGGACGGGCTCACTCGTCGCCTGCTGGCCATGCCCACGGAGGTCGGCCCAGGCCCGGTCGCTCCGATGCCGGCCGCGCGGCGGGGGCACGGCGCGGGCGGGCGTGGCCCTGGGCGCCCGGCGAGCCGCCGTGACCTGGCCGACCCGTACACGGGGCTGTCGCGGCGCCCTGGCGGCCGCAGGCGCCGGCGTTACGTGCTGTGGAGCACCGTGTCGCTGGTCGTCGTGGGCGTCGGCACGGCCGCGTTCAGCATGGGCGGCGGCGCGGCCACGGGGCCGAAGATCACGCCGCAGCTTGAGGTATTCGACATGCAGCACGCGGTCACCTCGGGCGACGTGCCCTACGCGGATCCGGTGGACCGGCCCGTGCGCGTCCCCGCCATCACGGCGCGGCCGTGATTCGGCACGGCTTGCTGCTGACCGCCGTGGCCACGGTGACCGTGCCCGGCCTGCTCGCCGTGTTCGGCGTGCTCGGTCACGACCGTCAGCAGGCGCCGGCCGCGGCTGTGGCGGCGGCGCTGGGCGGCGCCGCCCTGTCCGGCCCGTTCATGGCGGCACCGGCCACCGCGCGTTCCGAGGTGCGCGACGACATGGCGGCCGCGCAGCGCGCGTCAGGCGTGGCCGTGACGGTGTTCGGCACGCAGACGGAGAGCCAGCAGGCCGAGGGCATGCGGCTCCTCGGCCAGGCGGCCGACGCGGCCCTGAGCACCTCCTACCAGGGCACCGAGCTGATCTACCAGTCCGAGGTGGGCGGCAGCGTCCGGGAGACCTCCCAGGTGTGGCACCGGGCCGGGGGCGGGACCCTGGTCCAGACATCGGGCAGCGGGGCAGCGGACGATGACGCGACGCGCGCCGACGCGGGCAGGGGCTCGCCCGAGGGCGTATTCGGGCTCACCAGGTCCCTGGTGACGCTGCTCGGCAAGCATTACGTCGCCGTCTACGCCGGGTCGGGCAGCGCCGCCGGACGACCGTCGGCGCTGGTGGAGCTGTACCGTTCCGATGGCTCGCTGGCCGCGAAGTACTGGCTGGACAAGCGGACGCTGCTGCCGCTGCGCCGCGAGGTGCTGGCCAGCGCCGGCCAGGTGATCAGCGACGACTCCTTCGTCAGCCTCCAGTTCGGCGGGCCCGCGGCCATCAGGAAGCCGGCCGCCGCCCCGCTGCCAGCGGCGCAGGCGCCGCTCGCGTCCGGGGCGGACTGGGCCACGGCGGCGCCGTCGGCCCTGTCCGCGCAGGGGTGGCAGGTGCCGCGCGCACTGCCCGGCGGCCTGCCGCTGTACGCGACGGCGTGGACGAGCACCGCGAGCGGCAAGGTGGTGGACCTGGAGTACTCCGACGGGCTCTACACCGTCTCGCTCTTCGTGCAGCGGGGCCAGCTGGCGGCGAGCCTGCCCGGCTGGCAGCAGGTCACGGTGGGCGGGCGGCGGGCCTTCACCGCCGGGCACTCGGTCACCTGGGCCGGGCAGGGCCTGGTCTACACGGCAATCGCGGACGCGCCGCCGCAGACGGTCACCCGGGCGATGGGTGCGCTGCCGGGCGGCGGGCAGCCCGGCGTGCTCGGCCGGCTAGGCCGCGGGCTCGGACGGTTGGCCAGCATGATGAACCCGTTTAACTAATGCGTTACCTGAACGGTTTACAGTGGATGTTGGTTCTGGTCCCGACCGACGGGTGACGGTGTGCTGAGTGTTTGATCTTTCGCTGACCAAGCTGCTGGTCCTCGCGGTTCTAGCGCTCGTCGTTTTCGGCCCGCACGAGCTGCCAAAGATCGCGTCCCAGGCGGGCCGGGCGCTGCGCGACCTGCGGAAGATAGCCGAGGGCGCCAAGGCGGACCTGCGCGACGGCCTCGGCCCCGGGTTCCAGGACTTCGACTTCGACGACCTGAACCCGCGCAGCTTCGTGCGCAAGCACCTGCTCGATGACGCGGCCGACTCGACCCATCCGATGGCGCAGGAGCTCCGCGGCGACGCGGACGCCGCCCTGGGCGGCGCCGTGGCGGCGGGTACCGCCGCCACCGGGGCCACCCTGCTCGACGGCGAGGACCCGCCGTTCGACATCGAGGCCACCTGAGTGGCTGCCTTCAGTCCAGCCCGGCCGGGCGGTCCCCGGCCGGGGCGCTATCGCGGTTAGCGCGGGCTGAGGGTCAGCATCCGGCCCGCCAGGCCGCGGCCCCTGCTGGCCAGCGACTCGGCCACCTTGATCAGCGCGGCCGATGCCGGGGCCGACGGGTCGGCGAGCACGAGCGGCGTGCCGCTGTCGCCGCCCTCGCGCATCCGCACGTCCAGCGGCACCTGCCCGAGCAGCGGCACCTCCGTGCCGGTGAGCCTGGTCAGGTCGGCGGCGACGGTCTCGCCGCCGCCGGAGCCGAAGACGTCCATCGGCTCGCCGCAGTGCGGGCAGAGCAGGTAGGACATGTTCTCGATCACGCCGACGACTCGCTGGTGCGTCTGGGTGACCAGCGTGCCGGCCCGCTTGGCCACCTCGGCCGCGGCGACCTGCGGGGTGGTCACGATGACCAGCTCGGCGTTGGGTACCAGCCGGGCCAGGGACAGCGCTATGTCGCCGGTGCCCGGCGGCATGTCGATGAGCAGGTAGTCGAGGTCACCCCAGTAGAAGTCGGCCAGGAACTGCTCAAGCAGCCGGTGCAGGATGGGCCCGCGGATCGGCAGGGCGTCCTGGCCGGCCGGCTTGAGCATCCCGGCCGAGATGACCTTCACGCCGCGCGCGGCGGGCGGCATGATCATGTCCTGGACCTTGGTGGGTACCCCGGTGACGCCGAGCATCCGGGGGACCGAGTGCCCGTAGATGTCGGCGTCGATGAGGGCGACCTTGTGCCCGGCCGCGGCGAGCGCGGCGGCCAGGTTCACGGTGACGGACGACTTGCCGACGCCGCCCTTGCCGCTCACGATCGCGTACACCTTGGTCAGCGAGGACGGCTGGGCGAACGGGATCACCCGCTCCGGCGCCCCGCCGCGCAGCGTGCCCTGCAGGTCCTTGCGCTGCTCTTCGCTCATCACGTCGAGCTCGACCTGGACGCCGGCCACCCCGGGCAGCGGCGTCACCGCGCCGGTGACCCGGCTGGTGATGGTGTCGCGCATCGGGCACCCGGCGACGGTCAGGTAGACGGCGACCGCCACCGTGCCGTCCGGGGCGATCTCAACCGACTTGACCATGCCTAGCTCGGTGATCGGACGGCCGATCTCCGGGTCGTTGACGCCGGCCAGGGCGGTCAGCACCTGCTCGCGAGTGGGATGCGGGGAGCTCATGCCTTTTATGGTACGTGCCGCGCGGCGGGCTATTCCTTCCGGCCCCAAAGCGCGACGCCCCCGTTCCGGCGGCGCTTCGCGTCGCGGAACGGGGGCGTCCCCGTGGTCCCGGGCCGGAGCGCGTGGCCCGGGCGGGGCGGTGGGCTGACCCCTGCCCAGGGATCAGCCCGCCGCTGTGCTGCTTGTTACTAGTGGTGGCCGGGCTTGCCGTGCTGGTTGACGACCGCGCCGGTCGCCGGGTTGAGGATCACCGGCTTGAAGTTCGGCTTGCCATGGAAGTCGAGCACGCCGCCCTTCGCGTCAAGCGAACCGGACTTGGCGTCGAACGAGCCCGGGATGGTCTCGCCGTGCAGCCAGTTGTCCTCGATGAACTTCACCACCGAGGCGGTGTTGATCTGCGTGGAGCTGACGGAGTTCGCCTTGGTGAAGGGGGAGATCACCACGAACGGCAGCCGCTGGCTGAAGCCGCAGCGGTCGTTAGCGGAGCCGATGCTCACCGCGACCGAGGAGCAGATCGCGGCGTCCTGGGCGGCGTCGTTCGAGCCGTTGACGATCGGCGGCGCGACGTGGTCGTACCAGCCGTCGGAGTCGTCGTAGGTGATGACGACCGCGGTCGACGCCCAGTACTTGGACTCCTCGATCGAGTTGACCGTGTTGACCACGAACCGCTGCTCGTCGATCGGGTCGGAGTTACCGGGGTGCCCGTCCTCGAAAGCCGGCGCCTTCAGGTAGGACACCGAGGGGAGCTGGGCGCCGCCCTTGCCGCTCAGCGCGTCGCTGAAGTCCGACAGGTCGTACTCGTGGTTGGCCTGGTCGGTGTAGCCGATCTGCGCCAGCGAGCTCGGCGCGAGGTGGTCCGGGTTCGCCGTCGAGGCGTAGTACTCGAACGGGTTGTGGTGCGGCACGTAGTCCGCGGCCGTGACGCCGCCGATGTTGGTGTGGGACGAGCCGCAGACCGCGCCGCCGCTGTTGGTGGCAGTCGGCGCGAAGCCGCCCTCGAACCAGCCCCACGAGACGTGGCTGGTGTTCAGCAGGTCACCGATGTTCTTGCCAGTCATGACGCCAAGCGCACCGGTGGTGGTGTGGTTGGTGTCCGAGCAGGTGTCGAAGAACGGGTCCACGTCACCGTTCAACGAGCCGCCGTTGATGGCGCTCGAGGTGGCCGGCTGGCTGGGGTTGGCCGACCAGACCGGGGTGAGGGCCTTGGCGCCGCCGGTGTCACCGGAGACCACGTTGATCGCGCCGGGGCTCGACGGGCCGAAGGTGGTGTCCCAGTCGTTGTCGCTCATCGAGTAGTTCTGCGCGTAGTTCCACAGACCGGTGACGGTGTTGCCGTCGTAGTAGTCCATGACGATGCCGGGCGGGCAGAACTCCGGCGCGCAGCCGGCCGACGGCGTGGAGGACTGGGTGTCCTGCACGAACATGTCCATCTTGCCGTTGTCTTCGGCCTTCTGCTCCGGCGCGTAGCCGTGGTTCTGGTCGGACGTCAGCGCCTCGGACGGGGTGAGCCGCTGCGGGTTGAACAGGTTCGGGTTGCTCGTCAGCAGCGGGCCAACCGGACCTGACTTGGTGATCTTGGAGTAGAGGCCGTTCACGGTCGGGGTACCCGGCTTGGCCTTGAACGGGGTGCCGTCCGTGTTGGCCGCGGACGGGTAGGTGCCGAAGTAGTGGTCGAACGACTCGTTCTCGTCGAACAGGACGACGAGGTGCTTGATCGGCGTGCTCGTGCTGCCGCGGTAGAGCGTCTTCGACACCGTGCTGGGGGTGTGGTACCCCGGCATCGAGCGGTCTACCGACGTGCTCGCGTTCGCCGCGGTGGCACCCGCCGCCGCGCCCGCGGCCACGGTGACCGCCGCCGCGACAGCGAGATAGGGCCGGAGCCGCTTGCGCTTGCTCCAGGCAATTGGGCTAAAGCCCATGCTCAGCCTCCTGAGTTCTGCGGGACTTCATTGGCCGGCGAGCCTGGGCAAGGCCGCCGCCTGGGGCAACGTGCGCACACGTCCCCGACGCAGACCGTTCCATAGCTGAATGACACGGCAGCGCGGTCAAACTGACCGGCAGGCAAACGAGAGGTCAACAATCGGCGCAAAATAGGCACCATGACCCACAGGGGTTACACGATCGCAGCCCCGGCTGAGCGAAACAGCCCCGTGAAGCTCAGTAAACCCTGAAGAGGTTCCCGCGCGACGAGGCACGGCGCGACGAGGCACGGCGCGGCTCAGGCCAGGCCGCTGGAAAGCATGGCCCGGCCGAAGTAGTCCCCCGGCCCGGTCACGCCCGGCAGGGCCAGGAAGTAGCCGCCGCCGAACGGGCTGACGTAGTCAACCAGCGGCTCGTCGATCAGCCGGGTCTGCACCGCCTTGAACTGCCGCTCGATGTCCTGCTGGAAGCAGGTGAAGACGAGGCCCATGTCGAGGTTGCCCACCTCGTCGATGCCCCGGTCGTAGTTCCAGGCCCGGCGCAGGATCTGACTGGGCGCCGACCCGGTGGTACGCGGGTTGGCCAGCCGGATGTGTGCGGTCAGCGGTATCACGTCGCCGGTCGGGTCGGCCGCGTAGTCCGGCTTCGCGTCCAGCGAGGCGCCGTCGAGCGTGAAACCGGTGTCGCGCCGCCGGCCGATCATCGTCTCCTGCTCGCCGATGTCCACCCGGTCCCAGAACTCGACCAGCATGCGGATCAGCCGGACGACGAAGTAGGAGCCGTTCGCGGTCCACGCCGGCTCTCCCGCGGTGCCCGGCTTGACCCAGACCAGCGAGTCCATGGTCTTGGCCGAGGAAACGGCCGGGTTCGCTATCCCGTCCATGAAGCCCAGGAGGTTGCGCGGCACGGTCCCGCTGGGCCGGGCGGGCGAGGCGAACCCGTCGATCCGCCAGTTGATCTGCATGCCGCCGCGGGTGTTCTTGGCGATGTCGCGCAGGGCGTGCAGCACCGTGTCCATCGACCCGGCGCGCAGCTGCAGGACCAGGTCGCCGCCGCACTGCGCCGGGTCGAGGTCGTCGTTGGGGAACGAGGTCATCGTGGTCAGCCGGGCCGGGCGCGCGGACGCCAGCCCGTACCGGTCGTCGAACAAGGTCTCGCCGACCCCGAGGGTCACGGTGAGCCCGTCCGGCACGACGGTGGGCCCGAGCACGCCAGAGTCCGACGGCGGCCCGCCGATGCCGACCGGCGGCGGAGTGCCGCCCGCGGTGAGGAACCTGGCCCGGTCGGTCACCGTCTGGAGCAGGTCGGTCAGCGCGGTGCGGTTGTCCGCCGTGACGCCGAACGAGACCACCGCGGTGGCCCGGGTCGGCACGGGCAAGATGCCCGCCTGGTACCGGCCGTGGAAGGGGACCGCGGGCGAGCGGCCGGTCACGGCGGCCTCGTTGGCGACGGCGACCGGGCCGGGCGGCGTGGTGCCTCGCCCGTAGTACCCGGCGGCGGCGCCACCCACGCCGCCCGCGACCACGCCGCCGGCGACGCCGCCGGCCAGGCCGCGCAAGAAGGATCGGCGTCCCGGGCGCGGGGCGTCAGCGGTCGGCGCGGTGCCGTCACCGGCCGGGGTCTGGCTGGGTTCAGAAGTCATTGGCGGTGTTCCTCGGCTGGGTGATCGACGCGATGGGGGCGAGCGACTGCAGCACCGCTCCGCAGGCCGCGTCGATCGCCTCCCGGGTGGGAGCCGGGAGTGCGGAGACGGGAACCCACCGCCCGTTCTTCTGCTGTGCCTGGATCAGCGACTGCAGGCGGGACAGGCCGGAGTAGACGGCGGGCAGCCCGGAGTAGCGCGGCTGGAGCAGCGGGCGCAGCAGCCCGAGCAGCTCGCGGGTTCCGGCGATGTTGGCCATCGTGGTCGCGAGCGTGGTACCGCTGCCGTAGTCGTCGTTGCCGGACAGCTGGAACTGCAGCGCGTTTTCCAGGATCTCGTGGGTGCGCAGGCCGACGTCGGACAGCGGTATCTCCTGCGTCGGCCACCAGGCCAGCAGCGCGTTGACGTTCTTGTCCAGTGCCGCCGCGACCGGGATCAGCTCCTTGACAGGCTGCCCGTGCCACAGCCCGTACTCCAGCCGGTAGAACCCGGTCCAGTCCGGGCTGGAGGTCCCGGTGGCGTTCGCGTCGCCGTCGATCTCACCGTCGTAGTCGCCGAACGTCCCGTAGGCCGCGCCCAGCGTCTGGTACTGCAGGTGGGCGTTGAGCCAGTCGCGCTTCGCGGCCGCGAGGTCGCCCCGGCGGACGTCGGCGGTCAGCACGGCCGTCTTGGCTGACAGCACCTTGAGCCCGGCCTCGGTGTAGGCCTGGTACTTCTTGGCGTACGCGATCGTCTGGTTGTAGGTGACCGGGAGGATGGCCGGCGTGCCCTTGGCGTGGCCGCTCACGGTGACCTTCGCGCCGGTCAGCGGGTTGAAGTCGTTGAACAGGCAGACGAAGGCGTACGTGCCGGAACCGACGTTGAGCCGCATCGGGGTCGTGGTGCCGGGGCCGCTGTTCTCGATTTCGGCGTAGATGGCGCCGTTCGCCGGGTTGACGAGGTCGATCTCGCCGCCGCCGGTAGACTGGTTGTTGATCTCGAATGTGTGCCAGCCGGGCCCGGGCACCTGCCACGCGCCGCCGCACTGGTTGCTGCTGACGGTGATCTGGTTCGGTGGCGCGGCGGCGGCGCCGCCGGAGCAGGCGGCAACGGGCAGCGCCAGCGCCGCGCAAGCGGTTGCGAGCAGGCGTTTGTGACGCATAACCATCCAGCGTTCCTCGGGGGTCATCGAACGGCCGCCGGGGGAAGCCCTGGCTGGCCAGAGCCAGCATAGGGTTACCTAACTCGCGGGCACACGGGTCAAGGGCCGCTCTGCTAAACGTTCACTTGCTGATAACCCGGCCGCTACCCAGGCAAAAACCAACATCTGGCTCAAGAGGAACGGGGGCGGGTTTCACCGGCCCCGCCCCCGCCGCCCTGGGAAGCGGTACTGGCCGGACCTGGGAGAGACGCCCACAGGCTGCACGACCGCGACACCGGGGGTGCCAGACGCTCGCGGGCTCTTGTCCCAGGTCAGCGCCACAGCAGGGGCGCCGGACGCCGAGGTACAGAAACCCCCGGGCTCACTTGTCCGGGTACGCGAGCCTAGCGGGCCAGATACCGAGATGCGCACGGCCCGCGGCCCTCGTCCGGGCGAGCGCGCAGCGGGGTGGGCCAGATGCCGGGATGCGCGGGGCACTGACGGCTCTAGTCCGGGCGAGCGTCCCCAGTGGGTGGGCCAGATGCCGGGATGCGCGGAGCCTGGCGGCTCTTGTCCGGGCGAGGGCGCGCAGCGGGGTGGGCCAGATGCCGGGATGGGCAGGGCCCGCGGCTCTTGTCCTGGTGAGCGCGCCCAGCGGGGTCGGCCGGATACCGGATGCGCGGGGCCTGACGGCTCTAGTCCGGGTGAGCGCGCCCGATAAAATGGCGCCTTCTGCCATCGGGCGCGCTCACCCGGACATCGGGGGGTACGGGGCCGGGGGGATATGGGGGGCGGGAGTCCCCCATGCCGGAAGACCGTCCCCCCGGGAGACACAGCGGGGTACGGGGGGGTCGTCCCCCCGGGAGAAAACAGCTACGGTGACGCGTGTGGACAATGCGTATCGGGTGCGGCGTAGCTGCATGTCGGTGCCCGCGAGCAGCGAGCGATTCATCGCCAAGGCGCGCGGGCTGGCCGTCGACGAGGTAATGCTCGACCTGGAGGACTCGGTCGCGCCGGACGCGAAGCCGGCCGCCCGTGAGCTCGCGGTCGGCGCGCTGCGGGACGGCGGCTGGGACGGCAAGCTGGTCGCGGTGCGGGTGAATGGCGTGACGACGCCGTGGGCCTACCAGGACGTGATCGCCGTGGTCACCGCCGCGCCCGGCGCCGTGGCTTCGCTGATCCTGCCGAAGGTGAGCGACCCGGCCGCCGTGGTCTGGCTGGACGTGCTGCTCGGCCAGGTCGAGCAGGCGGCCGGCCTTGAGCCCGGGCGGATCGGCATCGAGGCGCAGATCGAGGACGCGGCCGGGCTGGCCGCCGTCGAGGCGATCGCCGCGGCATCGCCCCGCCTGGTCTCACTGGTCTTCGGCCCGGCCGACTTCATGGCCTCGATCGGTATGCGCTCGCTCACCGTGGGTGGCCAGCCCGAGGGCTACGCCTTCGACGCGCACCACTACCCGCTGATGCGGATGCTGGTCGCGGCCAAGTCTCGCGGGCTGCAGGCGATCGACGGGCCGTACGCCAAGATCGGCGACACCGACGGGCTGCGCGCCGCCGCGACCGGCGTCGCCGCGCTCGGCTTCGACGGCAAGTGGGTGCTGCACCCGGGGCAGGTCGACGTGATCAACGAGGCGTTCACCCCGCCGCGGGCCGACTACGAGCGGGCCGCGCGCATCCTGGAAGCCTACGAGCAGGCCACGGCGGTGGACCGGCGCGGCGCGGTCATGCTGGACGGCGAGATGATCGACGAGGCGTCGCGCAAGCTGGCGCTGGCGATCGTGGCCAAGGGACGCGCCGCAGGGCTGTTATCTCCCGGGGGGACAGTCTTCCGGCATGGGGGACTCCCGCCCCCCATATCCCCCCGGCCCCGTACCCCCGATGTCCGGATCGCGCGCCCGATGGCAGAAGGCGCCATTTTGTCGGGCGCGCTCTCCCGGACGAGAGCCGTCAGGCTCCGCGCGTCCCGGTATCTGGCCCGGGGCGCGCCCTCCCGGATAAAGCCGGCGTTCTTATCGGGCGCCCCACCTGGACAAGAGCCGGCGAAGGGTGCCCCATGAGACCGCGCGGGCCCTGGTGTGTCAGGGGGCCTGTGGGGTAAATAGAGGCGCATCGTGGTGATGAGAGCGGTATGCCCGCGTTGCCAAGGCGTGGTGCACGCACCGACGGCGTGGTCGAGCGCGTGGCGTTGTGACCTGCATGGCGAGATCTACCCGCTGGCTTCGGCCCGGCTGCCGACCCTGGAGGGGCTGCACGTGCTCGCCAGCCAGGCGCGGGTCCCGGTCTGGCTGCCGTGGCCGTTGCCGGCCGGCTGGCTGGTCAGCGGCTTCACCGGGGCGGGCGACGAGCGCAGCGGCACCCGGGCTTCCGCGCTGGCCCTGTCCGGGCCCAACCCGCTGGGGGGCGGGCTGGCCGAGATGCTGATCGTCGCCGAAGAGCCGGGCGTCGGCCTCGGGGCCGGGCTGGCCGGGCTGCCCGGGCCCGATCCGGGTGACGGCTTCGCGGCCCGGCAGCCGAACGCCGTCGTCCAGGTCGCCCACCACGCCGCGCCGCTGTGGCTGGTCGAGTCGGACGGGCAGGCGGTCTTCGTCGGCGAGGTGGCGGCGAGCTGGGTCTGGCTGGTGCTGTGGCCGGATACCGCGGGCGCGCTGCTTGTCGAGCCGCTTCCGCTGCGCGACCTGCGCGACCCCGGCCAGGACCTCGACGTCCCGTTCGGCGCGCTGTCACCCCGCCTGCCGTCCTGAGCCGTCGGCCGCGGGCCTCCCGTCCATCCCGTTGGTCCGGCTACGATGGCCGCCGTGCCTCCAGCGCTTATAGATCTTCACGTACACAGCAACGCCTCCGACGGGACCGACGCGCCCGGTGAGGTGATGCGGCGGGCCGCGGCGGCCGGGCTCGACGTGGTGGCGCTGACCGACCATGACACCCAGGCCGGCGTGGCGGAGGCCCGCGCGGCGCTGCCCGGTGGCCTCACCTTGATCCCGGGCATGGAGCTGTCCTGCGACCTCGACGGACGCAGCGTGCACCTGCTCGCCTACCTCTTCGACCCCGATAACCAGGCGCTGCGCACGGAGGCGGACCGGGTGCGCGACGACCGGGTGTACCGGGCCAGGGCCATGGTTGACCGGCTGGCCGGGCTTCGGGCCGGCGTGACCTGGGACCAGGTGGCCGCGATCGCCGGCGACGCTGTCGTCGGCCGCCCGCACCTGGCCCGCGCGCTTGTCGACTCGGGTGCCATCGAGACCACCGCCGAGGCGTTCACCGATGAGTGGATCGGCGACGGCGGCCGCGCATTCGTCGGCCGCTACGCGCCGGACCTGGCCCGCGCGGTCGGCCTGGTCCGCGCGGCGGGCGGCGTCCCGGTGCTCGCCCACCCGCGCTCGCCGGGCTACGAGATCCCGTATGAGGTCATCGAGGCCCTAGCCGGGGCCGGCCTGGCCGGGATCGAGGTGTTCCACTTCGACCATGACCAGGCGGAGCGGGCGCGGCTGGCCCGGCTGGCCGGGTCGCTCGGCCTGATCATGACCGGCGGCAGCGACGACCACGGCGCCTATCAGCCCGGGGGCTCCGCGGGCGCCGGACTCGGCGCCGAGCCCACGCCGCCGGAGCAGTTCGAACGGCTGCTGGCCCTGGCGGGGCCGCGATGACCAGGCCGCGCGTTGACGACCCCGCGGGCCGCTCATGAGCAGGGCGGCGCCGTGACGTTCTTCCTCCAGGCGTTCGTCACGCTCTTCGTGATCATCGACCCGCCGGGTATCGTTCCGGTGTTCCTTGGCCTGACCAGGGGCCGCTCGGCGCGCACCAGGCACCGGCTGGCCTGGCAGGCCGCCGTCGTCGCGTTCGCGGTGATCGTTGCATTCGCGCTGTTCGGCCGGGAGATCCTGGCCTACACGGAGGTGCAGATCGCGGCCCTGGAAGGGGCGGGCGGCCTGCTGCTCCTGCTGGTCTCGCTGCAGCTGCTCACCGGCAAGACGGAGGAGCCGAGCTCGGTTGAGCGGGCCAAGACCAACGTGGCGTTCGTCCCGCTCGGCACCCCGCTGCTGGCCGGCCCGGGCGGCATCGTGGCGACGATGCTGTTCGTCCAGCGGGTGCACACGGTGATCAACGGCGTGGCGCTCGCGCTGGCCATCTGCGCCGTCGCGCTCACCGCCTGGCTGGTCATGCGGTTCGCCGAGGTCATCCACCGGGTGCTCACCGACAACGGCGTCGAACTGCTGACCAGGATCGCCGGCCTGCTGCTCTCGGCGATCGCGATCCAGCTGGTGGCCCAGTCCGCGCTGGCGTTCGCCGCGCAGGCGGGCTAGGCCACGACGGCTACGCCAGCTCGGCGAGCGCGTCCCACGGGCGGTGCTGCGCGGCGGCCACCTGCCCCTCCGGGCAGTTCCGCTGGTAGTCGCACCAGCCGCAGCCAGGCCCGGTGCGCGGCGGGAACACCTGGTCGTAGGACTGCCTGGGCAGCGGCGCGCGCATCCGCTCGTCGGCCTCGGCGCACTCCTCGGCGATGTCCTCGGCCCGCCGCAGGTGCCGGTCCAGCGACTCGGGCGTGTGCTCCCAGGCGATCACCTGGCCGGACGGCAGGTGGTGCAGCTCCACGCGCTTGCACTCGCGGCGCAGCACCCGGGAGGCGGCGAGCGCGTAAAGCGCCATAGCGAGCGAGCTGCGCGCGTCGTCCACCGACAGCAGGTGGCGGCCGGTCTTGTAGTCCACCACGACCAGCTCGGTGCCGTCGGCGCCGTCCGCGCGCGGCCGCGCGTCGAGCCGGTCGATCCGCCCGGACACGGCGATCCTCTCGGTCCGCGTGGCCACGGTGCGTTCCACGCCGACCGGCTCGTCGGCCGGGTCGAGCCCGCCCGCGTACGACTCGACCAGGGACGTGGCCCAGTCACGGTAGCGCGCCGACTGCGCGCCGTCGGCGAACCCCTCGCTGATCCAGCCCTGGGTCACCAGCGTGCCCGCGGCCTGCGCGGTGCGCCGCGGAAGCGGCAGCCGCCACCAGGCCGCCAGGGCGTTGTGCACCGACGCGCCGACGCTGTTGTGCGCCCACGGCGGCCCCTTCGGCGGCGCCGGCCGGTCCAGGTAGCTCATCCGGTAGCGGCGCGGGCAGTCCATCCAGGTCGCCAGGCGGGTCGGGGTACACGAGTACAGCCGCCGCGGCATCCCCTCGAAGCCCAGTTGCTCATGTTCCATGGCGGTCACTCAGCCAAGCTCCCCGGCCGGGCCGGCCGACACCCAGCCGTCGAACCGCTTCACCGCCGCGCCGATCGTGGTCTCCTCGCCGTGCCCGGGCAGTACCCGGGTGGCGGGCGGCAGGTCGAGCAGGCGCTCGCCGATCGCGGTGAGCTGGCTGGGGAAGTCGGAGAACGTTCCCTCATGCGGCACCGGCCCGTGCGCGGACAGCGCGTCGCCGGTGAACACCACGCCAAGCTCCGGGCAGTACAGGCTGACCGAGCCGGGCGTGTGGCCCGCGGTGTGGATGACCTCAAGGCCGACGTCCGAGACGTCGAAGCGGCCCCCGTCGGACATCTCGATCTCCGGGACCCCGCCGTCGTGGGCCATCCGCCACAGCAGCCGGTCCGCCGGGTGCAGCGCTACCGGCGCTTCGTCCCGCTCCGCGACCTCGACCGCGGCGGCCACGTGGCCGGCGTGCCCGTGCGTGCAGATGACCGCCAGGATCTCGCGCTCGCCGACCTGGCCGAGCACGCCCTCCGCGTCGCTGCCCGGGTCGATGACGATGACTTCCTCGTCGTCACCGACCAGCCAGCCGTTCACCTCGCCGTCGGCATGCGCGTCCTGGTCCTCGCCCTGGACCTGGCCCGCTGCCTCCGTCGGCCCGCCGGCCGGCTCACCAGTGGATTCGTCGCCAGCCCGCGGCGTCCCGATCCGCTCGACCCAAGCCCCCACGACCCGCACCTCCCCACCGCCATTGGCGCGCAGCCCACGGCGCGCCGGTCCACATGCCCGGGGCCACTCTATTCCGCCGTGCGCGCACATGCGGCGCGGCCAGGTGAAGCCGTCATTACGATCCCGCCCGCCCCCGCCGCCCGCGGCACTGTCATGGCCGGGGGCGCTGACGCTCGCATTGCTGTGGCGCCAGCCGGGTGGGGTGACGCGCAGCCTGCTCTGCGCCTGGGCCCGGGTGCGGAGACGCGTGCCTCTGCTTTCGCCTGGCGGTTAGATTTCGGCGCCGTACCAGAAGCTGCTCAGGGCGTGGGCGGTGCTGGCGGGGGCCTCGACGCTGGGGTTGTGCGCGGCGCCGGGGATGCACATGTGCTCGGCGTCGAGCCGGCTGGCCATGTCCCGCTGCAGCGCGGACGGCCAGGCGTCGTCTTCCTCGCCGTACAGTACGAAGGCGGGGACGCCGCGTGCGGCCAGCTCGGCCGTCTTGTCCTCCGCCTTCAGCAGGTGGGTGGCCATGGTGACCAGGCCGGTGGGGTTGTTGGCGAGCATCCGCTCTTCGAGGAAGGCCAGCACCGGTCCGGCCGCGCCCGCCGCCACCGCCTGCGGCCGCAGCCTGCCGTGCCAGATCTCGGCTACCTTGGCGCCGAGGTCGGCCGTGGCCGTGCCGTCCAGGTAGTTCAGCGTGGCGAGCAGGTCTTCGGCCCGCTGCCCGCCGAGCGCCGAGGGACCGGAGCTGAGTAGGGTGAGCGAGGCGGGCTTGCAGCCGCCGAGCACCGCCTCGCGAGCGATGAGGCCGCCGAACGAGTGGCCGAGCAGGTGGGTGCCGTCTATGGCCGCGAAGAGTGCGGCGACGTCAGCGCCGAGTTCCCGCGGGTCGTAGGCGTCGGGGTCGTCCGGGCCCGGTGTCTGGTACTGGCCGCGCGAGTCGGCCGCGACGACCCGGCGGCCCGCCGAGGCGAGCTCGCCGAGTACCGGGATGAAGTCTTCCTTGCTCCCGGTGTAGCCGGGCACGAGAAGAACCGTGCCCAGCTCACAGGGCCGGCGGCCGGCAGGGCGTCGAGCACGGCGAACTCGCCGCGCGTCGTCGCCACCGTGGCCCGCCGTGTCCCCTCCGGCAGTTCAAGCGAGGTCGGCGTGGACATGTCAGGATGCGCGCTGGGCGCTCTCCTGCGCGGGGGCGGACTCCGTCGCCTCAGGTGCGACCTCCTCGCCACCGCGGGTACGGCGGCGACGGCGGCGGGCACGTGGCGCGGGGGCCTCGGCGGCCTGGCTGGCGTCGGCGGCTGCAGGCGCCGAGTCGCCGCCCCGGGCCTCGGAGCCGTCGCCGCCATTGCGTGACCGGGAACGGCTGCGGCTGCGTGACCGTCCGCCGGGCTCGCTCCGGCGTCCGCCGCGGCCCGTCTCGCCGAGGTCCTCTTCCTCCTCCGCGGCCAGCCCAGCGCGAACACCGCGCAGCTCACGGGGGAGCTTGCCGGTGATACCCGGCGGGATGGACAGGTCGGTGAACAGGTGCTCGGAGGTGGAGTACGTCTCCGCCGGCTCGGGCTGGCCGATGTTGAGTGCGGCGTCGATGAGTTTCCAGCGCTGCATGTCGCGCCAGTCGACGAAGGTCACGGCCACGCCGGCCCGTCCGGCCCGGCCGGTGCGGCCGATCCGGTGCAGGTACGTTTTCTCGTCGTCCGGGCACTCGTAGTTGATCACGTGGGTCACGTCGTCAACGTCGATGCCGCGGGCGGCTACGTCGGTGGCGACGAGCACGTCGACCTTGCCGCTGCGGAACGCGCGCAGTGCCCGCTCGCGCTGGGCTTGGCCCAGGTCGCCGTGCACGGTCCCCACGGCGAAGCCGCGGTCGGCGAGCGCGGTGGACACCTGGTCGGCGGCCCGCTTGGTCTGGCAGAACACCATGGCCAGGCCGCGGTCCTTGGCCTGCAGCACGCGGGCGAGCACCTCGACCTTGTCAAGGTGGTGGCTGCGGTAGACGTACTGCGTGGTCAGCGGCGGCGGCGCGGCCTCATCGGGCTCCTCGGCCCGGATGTTCGTCGGCCGGTGCATGTGCTTGCGGGCCAGCGTGACGACCTCGCCCGGCATGGTCGCCGAGAACAGCATCGTCTGCCGGCTGTCCGGGGTGAGGCGAAGCAGCCGCTCGACGTCCGGCAGGAAGCCGAGGTCGAGCATCTTGTCCGCCTCGTCGAGCACGAGCGCGTGGATCTGGCTCAGGTCGAGGTTCTTGCGGTTCGCCAGGTCGAGCAGGCGCCCGGGGGTGCCGACCACGATGTCCGTGCCGGCCGTCAGGGCCTCGATCTGCGGCTCGTAAGCCCGCCCGCCGTAGATGGTGAGTACCCGCGCGCCAAGCCGGGCGCCGGCCTTCTTGAGGTCTTCGCCGACCTGGACGGCCAGTTCCCTGGTGGGGACTACGACGAGGCCGGCGGGCTGCTTGGCCGCGCGCGCGGCGGCGAGCGTGGTCGCCAGCCGGTGCAGCATCGGCACGCCGAACGCCAGCGTCTTGCCCGTGCCCGTGCGCGCCTGGCCGATAATGTCCTGGCCGTCGATGGCCAGCGGCAGCGTCAGCGCCTGGATGGGAAACGTCGTGTGGATGCCGGCGTCATCAAGCGCGGCACAGATGATGTCGTCGACGCCGAGGTCGCGGAATGGCACGCCTTGCAGTCGCCCGGGTGCCGGGGGACTAGCCGGTGCCTCGTCGCTGGCCTCGGGTTGAATAAGCTGAGTTGTCAGGGGTTCCTCCGTGGCGCGGCAGCACCAGTGCCGCGCCTGCGTTCAGGCGCCCAACGCACAGGCTGCCGCGTAAGTGTCAACGCTAACTGCGGTGATGGCATTCCAGTAAAACAGACGCCACCGCGACTAGTGTAACTGGCCGTTACTAGGCAGTGCCCGGTAACCGCCGCGCGGGTGGCGTGAGCCCCGTCGTTCCCGGTCAGACGATGTTGCCGAACCCGACGCGGCGCGCCTGGTCGGTGGTGAACTCAACGAAGGCGATCTTGTCGGCCGGGATGATTACCCGGCCGCCCTTCTGGGTGCTGAGCGCGAAGACGGCCTGTCCGCCCTCGCCGGCGAGCGCGGCCGCCAGGGCGCGCTCGACCTCCTCGGGGGTGGCGTCGGTGTCCACGACCAGTTCCCTGGGCACGGACTGAATCCCGATCTTGACTTCCACGGCTTCCTCCCTGTGGGGCTGCCAGGCCGGCCGACGCGCACACCTGGACGCGGCCGGGCGGCTCGGTACTAGGTGTGTTCAGCGGGTGACTCGGCCTGGTCCGCGGCCTGGTCTGCGGCCTGGTCAGCGGTGCGCGGCCAGCCGCTGATGCCGCGCCAGGCCAGCCGGGCCACCATCTGCTCGGCCGTCTCCCTGGGGACAGTGTCCTTGGTGGCCAGCCAGTGCCGGGCGCTGACCTGCGCCATGCCGAGCAGGCCGATGGACAGCAGGTATGCCTCGTCGTCGGCCAGGCCGGCGTCCTCCTTGATCACCTGGCTGATCAGGTCGGCGCAGGCCCGGTTGGCGGCCTCGAGCCGGGCGCGGACGGTCGGCTCGCTGGTGAAGTCTGACTCGAAGACGAGCTTGAAAGTGCCGCTGTGCTCGGCCACGTAGCCGAAGTAGGCGGCGAACGTCGCGTTGACCCGCTGCCGGTTCTCGCTGGTGGACCGGATCGCGTCGGCGACGGCCTCGACCAGTCGCTCCACGCTCTCATCGAGCAGCGCCAGGTACAGGTCCTGCTTGCCGGGAAAGTGCTGGTAGAGCACCGGCTTGCTGACCCCGGCCCGCTCGGCGATCTCGTCCATCGCGGCGGCGTGGTAGCCGCGCGCGACGAAGACCTCGGTCGCCGCGTCGAGCAACTGGCGACGACGGGCGACCCGCGGCAGGCGCGTTCCCCTGGGCCGGGTGGTAGGAGTGACGGTCACCGTTTAACGATAGTCCTCGTCGTCAAAGCCGGTGGGCCTGGCTTGCTCGGCGGCGTCGGCCTCGTTGGCTTCGGCGGGGACCTCTTCCAGCCCTTCCTTTTCGTCCACTTCCGGGACCTCGCGGGCCTGCTCGGCGGCGTCCTCGTCTGGTGTTTCCATGTTTAGCTCGCTCACTGCCCCACCTCCGCGATTCGCCTGTCCGTCCGTTTGCTGACGCCAACATTGTCGCAGTCGCCGGCCGGGCGGGCGAACCCCCGCGCCGGCGCGGGCCGGCGGTGCCCCCCGCCGCCCGGGACCGGGCGGCCGGCGGCAGGACGAGGCGAAAGCGGACAACAGCGGATGTATCGGTCCACGAATTGGTGGGTACGTGGCGGGTTGTGGGTAGGAATTAGCTCATGCGGAGCATCTGGGCTGGGGCGATCTCGTTCGGGATGGTGGTGATCCCGGTCAAGCTGTACGCGGCGACTGAGCAACGGGACGTCGCCTTCCGTCAAGTGCACCGGGAGGACGGGGGCCGGGTGCAGTTCCGGCGTTTCTGTTCGCTGGACGGCGAGGAGGTGCCGTACTCCGACATCGCCAAGGGGTACGAGCTGGCCACGGGCGACGTCGTGGTGCTCACCGACGACGACCTGAAGGACCTGCCGCTGGCCACCGCGAAGCGGATTGACGTGCTGCACTTCAGCCCGGCGGCCCAGCTTGACCCGATCCTGGCCAACAAGGCCTACTACCTGGACCCGGACCCGGCCGGGGTGCGCGCCTACGTGCTGTTCCGTGACGCGCTCGAGCGGTCGGGCCGGGTGGCGGTGGCCAAGGTGGCGATCCGCCAGCGCGAGGCGCTGGCCGCGCTGCGGGTGCGCGACGGGGTGCTTGTGCTTGAGACGCTACTGTGGCCGGATGAGATACGGGCGCCCGACTTCAAGTTCCTCGACGAGGACGTGGACGTCAGGACGCAGGAGCTGAAGATGGCGGCCTCGCTGATCGACACGATGACCGAGGACTTCGACCCGACACTGTACACGGACGCCTACCGGGAGGCTCTCGAGGCGCTCGTCCAGGCCAAGATCGAGGGCAACGAGGTGGTGCGCCCGGCCGGGACGGCGCCGCCCGAGGGCAAGGCGGGCGGCCCGGCCGACCTCACCGAGACGCTCCGGGCGAGCGTGGCGGCGGCCAAGGCCAACCGGGACGCCGACGGCGTGGACAAGGACGCGAAGGAGGCGCCGCGGCCGCCCAGGCAGCGCAAGCAGCCCACCGGCCGGCGGAAGGCCAGCGCGTGACCGATCCGGCGCCGCACTGGCCAGGCCGCCTGGTCACGCTCGGGACCGGCGAGCGGGTCTGGGTCGCGGCGACGCCGGGGACGCTGCCCGGCGAAGGCGACGCCGCGCCCGGCCCGCGGGCCACAGGCGGCGGGCCGGGCGCCGCGGCGACCCGCGCCGGCGGCCGGGAGCTGGTGCTGTGCGTGCACGGGATGTCCGGCTCGGCGACCAACTGGACCGACCTGATGGCCGAGCTCGCCCCCGACTTCGCCTGCGCCGCCATCGACCTGCCCGGCTCCGGGTTCTCGCCGCCGCCGCGGCGGGCCTCCGGCTACTCGATCAGCGCGCTGGCCGGCACGGTGATCGCGCTCATCGAGACGCTGGGGAGCGGCCCGGTGCACCTGGTCGGCAACTCGATGGGCGGCGATGTGACCGTGCGGGTGGCGGCGCGCCGCCCGGACCTGATCCGGACGCTCACCCTGCTGTCGCCGGCCCTGCCCGACCGGCGGGTCCGGCGCAGCGTGGCGCACTTCCCGCTGCTCAGCCTGCCGTTCGCGGGCGAGTGGGTCATCCGCCGCTACTGTCGGATGGTCCCGGTGCGGAACCGGGTGGCGGACGTGTTCGCGTCCTGCTTCTACGACGCGACCCGCGTGCACCCGGACCGGTTCACGCTGGAGGTCGAGGAGCTGGCCCGCCGGGACGGGCTCGGCTACGCGACCACCGTGCTGGCCCGCGCCGCGCGGACCCTGGTGGCGGAGACCCTGCGGCCGGCGCCGCTCTCGCTGTGGCACGCGGCCCGGCGGGTGACCGCGCCGTCGCTGGTGCTGTTCGGCGCGGACGACCGGCTGGTGCACCCGCGGATGGCGGCCCGGGCCGCCCGCACGTTCCGGAACGCCCGCGTGGCCGTGCTGCCGGAGACGGGGCACCTGCCGCAGATGGAATGCCCCGCCGTCGTCGCCGGCGCGTTCCGTGGGATGGTTGAGCGGGCCCGCCCAGGGTGACGGCTGGCCGCGATCCGCCGGGAATGCGGACCGCAGCCACCCAGTTGAGGCCTAAAGACGAACTTTTCTCATCCTGCCCGTGCCCCGGCAGGGGTGACCTTACGGCCAGGTCAGGATGAGAATGGTTTGAAGTGTGACAACAACCTGACTGGAGTTTGCACAGTGTCGCTGCCACCGCTGGTTGAACCGGCTGCGGACCTGTCGGTCGATGAGGTCAAGCGCTACTCGCGCCACCTGATCATTCCCGACGTCGGCATGGCCGGGCAGAAGCGCCTGAAGAACGCGAAGGTGCTCGTCGTGGGCGCGGGCGGCCTCGGCTCGCCTGCGCTGCTCTACCTGGCCGCGGCCGGCGTGGGCACGCTCGGCATCGTCGACTTCGACACCGTCGACGAGTCGAACCTGCAGCGCCAGATCATCCACGGCGTGTCGGACGTGGGCAAGTCCAAGGCCGAGTCGGCGCGCGACTCGATCGCCGAGGTCAACCCGTACGTGAAGGTCATCCTGCACAAGGTGCGCCTTGAGTCCGACAACGTGATGGAGATCTTCGAGCCGTACGACCTGATCATCGACGGCACGGACAACTTCGCCACCCGCTACCTGGTGAACGACGCCTGCGTGCTGCTGCACAAGCCGTACGTGTGGGGCTCGATCTACCGCTTCGACGGCCAGGCCAGCGTGTTCTGGGCCGACTACGGCCCCTGCTACCGCTGCCTTTACCCGGAGCCCCCGCCCCCCGGTATGGTTCCGTCCTGCGCCGAGGGCGGCGTCCTCGGCGTGCTGTGCGCGTCGATCGGCTCTATTCAGGTCAACGAGGCGATCAAGCTGATCACCGGCATCGGCGACAGCCTCAACGGGCGGCTGATGATCTACGACGCCCTGGAGATGACCTACCGCTCGGTCAAGGTCAACAAGGACCCGGACTGCGCGATCTGCGGCAAGAACCCGACGGTCACCGAGCTGATCGACTACGAGGCGTTCTGCGGCGCGGTCTCCGAGGAGGCCGAGGCGGCCGTGGTCGGCTCGACGATCAGCGCCAAGGACCTCGCGGGCATGCTCGACCGCGGCGACGACATCTTCCTGGTCGACGTGCGCGAGCCGAACGAGTACGAGATCGTGAACATCCCCGGCGCCACGCTGATCCCCAAGGGCGACTTCCTCAACGGCAACGCCCTGGAGCAGATGCCGCAGGACAAGCAGATCGTGCTGCACTGCAAGAGCGGCGCCCGCAGCGCCGAGGTGCTCGCGGTACTCAAGTCGGCGGGCTTCTCCGACGCGGTACACGTCGGCGGCGGCGTCCTCGCCTGGGTGAGCCAGGTAGACCCGTCACTGCCCACCTACTAAGGCACCAGCACTCGCTGGCGAACAGCGCACGGCGGCCGGCGCCGCGGGAAACCGCGGCCGCCGGCCGCCGTCGTTTACGGCGCCTACCCCCGGTCGTCTGGCGCCATGGGCCCAGCCCCGCCCGGGGTCGTTGGCGCCATCGGCCACGGTGGAAGCAGGCGTTGGCGCCATTGGCCTCGCTCTGGCCGGGTGGTTGGCGCCATTGGCCACGGTGGAAGCAGGCGTTGGCGCCATCGGCCTCGCTCTGGCCGGGTGGTTGGCGCCATTGGCCTTGCTCTGGCCGGGTGGTTGGCGCCATCGGCCACGGTAGAAGCAGGCGTTGGCGCCTTCGACCCGTAACGGCTGGGCGGAGCGGCCGGGAAAAGCGGTTGGGCGGAGTGGCTGGGGAAAGCGGTGGGAAAGGCGGCGTAAGCGGAACGGGTGGTGCGGGCGGGGCGAGATTGTGTCCGTTATGGCGTAAATGTCGCGCAACTGGGTTATGGGCGGCCGACTGACGGGCAGAAAAAATGATGCAGGCGTAAAAGCCTGACGGGTGTGTGGCTGGTTATCCACGGGACGCGGGGTGGTTGGTTGTGAAAGGGGACCGCGTCGAGATCGTGGTCGATACCGGGGACGGCGCACGCACCTATGAAGTCGACGCCACCCGGGCCGGCAGGCGGGTCGAGGTGAGCACCATCCGCGGCGTGGTGGAGGTCACCGAGGTCACCAGGACCGGCACGGTGGTCCGCACCGCCCGGTTCATGGCCAGCCGGATCATCGCGCTCGTGGAACACCCCGCCGACACCAGCGGGGCGGAGGAGACGCACCAGGCCGGCTGACCCACTACCATGCGCGGGTGGACCTACTTGAGCCCGTCGTCCAGCCTTACGCGTGGGGATCGCACACGGCGATCGCCGACCTCCAGGGGAGGCCCGCGCCGACCGAGAGGCCGGAGGCGGAGCTGTGGATGGGCGCGCACCCGTCGGCGCCGTCGGGAGTGGACCGCGGCGGCGCCGGGACCACGCTCGACGCGGTGATCGCCGCCGACCCGGCCGGCGAACTGGGAGCGGACTGCGCCGCGCGGTTCGGCGGGCGGCTGCCGTTCCTGCTCAAGGTGCTCGCCGCGGAGAGCGCGCTGTCCATCCAGGTGCACCCGTCGAGGGCCCAGGCACGGGCCGGGTACCGCGCGGAGGGCGAGCGCGGCCTCGCGCCGGGCGACAAGTCGCGCAACTACGTCGACGACTGGCCCAAGCCCGAGCTGCTGTGCGCGCTCACCAGGTTCGAGGTCCTGGCGGGCATGCGGACGCCGGCTGACGCCGCCGCGCTGCTGCGCCTGCTCGGCGTGGCCGCCCTTGAGCCGCTGGCAGCCGGCCTGGCGGGCACCACGGACCCCGCGGCGCTCACCCGGGCGCTGACTGTCATCCTGACCTGGCCAGGCGAGGGCCGCGACGGCCTGGTCCGCGCGGTCGTGCCCGCCTGCGAGCGGGTCGCGGCCAGCGCCGGCGAGTACGCCGCCGCCTGCGCGGCGGCCGTGCGGATCGCCGGCGACCACCCGGGCGACCTCGGCGTCGTGGCGTCGCTGCTGCTGCGGCATGCGGTGCTTTCACCGGGTGAGGCGGTGTTCATGCCGGCCGGCGGCCTGCACGCCTACCTGCACGGCACCGGCGTCGAGCTGCTAGCCAACTCCGACAACGTGGTGCGGGCCGGGCTGACCGGCAAGCACATCGACGTGCCCGAGCTGCTCCGGCTGCTCGACCCGGCGGCGCCGGTGCCGGCCATCGAGCCGCGCGCGGCGGGTCAGGGACTGTCGGTCTACGACGCGCCGGTGCCGGAATTCCGCCTCTACCGGGCCGAGCCCGGCGCGGGCGAGGTGACCCTGCCCGGCGGCGGCCCACGGATCGTGCTGTGCACCGAGGGCGCCGCGGAGCTGCGGGCGGCCTCCGGCGCGCTCAAGGTGGTCAGGGGCGAGTCGGCCTACCTGCCCGCCTCTGACGGCGCGGTCAGCGCGGCCGGCCCCGCGTCGCTGTTCGTCGCCACGACCGGTGCCCGCCCGGGCGAATAACTACCGCCCCGCCGAATCGCGATTGTAGCCACGGCTTTTGCATGGCGCGAAATTGCAAAGGCACGTGCAGGCGAAAGGCCTGTCGGCGTGTGCACGCGCGATGGGCTGTTGATTTGTGGGTATAGCCGGCTAGCCGTGGGGAACGTCAGCGGTTAGCGTAATGCCCTGGATGCGGCTTTTGTGGTCCCCGCACCCGTGGCAGGCCGCCCCGGTCGTGGCGGAAGAAAAGCTCAGATAATCGCGCGGCGAATTGCTGGGAAGGGTGAAGCATGACGATCGGCAGGGCGATGGTCCGCGTGGGGCGGCACACGCTAGCGGCGGCGGTCACGGGCGAAGGCTCGCCCGCGGTGGTCATCGAGCCTTCGTTCGGCGGCTGGGCCGACGACTGGACGGCGATCGCGGAGACGGTGTCCAAGGAGACGACGGTGGTGACCTACGACCGTGCGCCCTACGGCGCGAGCAGCGCCGCGCACGACGCCAGGACCCCCCGCGAAATCGCCGACGACCTGCATCGCCTGCTCGGCGAGCTGCGGGTGACCGGGCCGCTCGTCCTCGTCGGCCACTCGGCGGGCGGCATCTACGCCCGCGCCTACGCCGCCGCCCACCTGGACCGGGTGGCCGGCATGGTCCTGGTCGAGTCGAGCCACGAGAACCAGCGTCCGGTGCTCGACCCGCTGCGGTCGCGCCGGGAACGGCTGAAGGCCAAGACCACCATCCCGGCCGTCATCGCCGAGTCGCGCCAGGAACGCCGCGGCGGTGACCGCCGCTCGATCATCCGCGAGTGGCGGACGTTCAACCGGATCACCGCGGGCCCGGCCATGCTCGCAAGCGGCGGGCTCGGCGACCGGCCCCTGGTCGTCCTCACCTGCGCGCCGGCCGATCCCGCCGCTCCGGGGGACGCGTGGCGAGCCTGGCACGGCCTGCACGCCGACCTGGCCCGCCTGTCGGCCAACAGCAGGCACGTGGTCTCGGCCAGCGCCGCGCACTACCTGAACAGCGAAGACCCGGACCTGGTCACCGCGACCATCATCGACGTGCTGCGGTGCGCCAGGTACGATGAGCCGCTGTCCGGGCTGGCCGCCTCAGACGCTGAGTGACTCCCCGGGGGTGAGCGCGGCCAGCGGCAGCCCGGTCAGGCCGCGCTCGCCGAGCAGGTTGGCCGCCAGCCCCAGGCCGATGTCGCTGAGCAGCATCTCGTGGATCTGCACGATCTGCTGCGGCCGTACCGCGCGCACGTAGTCGGCGGCCTCGCCGAGCTTCATCCACGGGCCGCTGGTCGGCAGCAGCAGGACCGGCACGTCGGCCTCGGGCACGAAGTAGGCGTCGCCCGGGTGGTAGAAGGTGCCGTCGACCAGGTAACCGACATTGGCGACGGCGGGGATGTCCGGGTGGATCACCGCGTGCTTGTCGCCGTGCACCGTGACGGTCAGCGAGCCGAGGTTCAGCGTGTCGCCCTCCGCGACCGCGGTGAACTGGCCGGCGTGCGCGCCGAAGGTGTCCCGCAGCGCGGCGGGCGCGTACACCCGGAGGTCGGGCCGGTCCGCCAGGGCCGCGTTGATCGCCGTCTCGTTGACGTGGTCCATGTGCTCGTGGGTGACCAGGATGGCGTCGGCGCCCGCGATGATCCCCGCCGCGCCCGAGGAGAACGAGCCGGGGTCGATGACGACGGACCCGCCGTCCTTCTCGATGACAACACAGGCGTGCTCGTGCTTGGTCAGCTTCATGTCCGCTTCCCCTCGGGTCGGCCTCCCGCCGCCGGCCGGCGGCTGTCAGCCCGACACAGTACCCCGCGCACCGGCCGCCACGCTGTTCAGGGCAGGGGTGCGCGGCCGGCGTGGCACACGGGACCGTTCATCATGATGAGAAGGTGAGTAGTGAGGGGCGGGAGATGAGCTCGTTCGGCACGGTGGCGGAGGGCTAAGCCCGTCTTGGTTACCGTGAGGCCCGGTAATAACCAAACGCATCGTCGGGTAACCGTTCGGTCAGCGCAGCACCTACCATTTCCGTGTGGCAACGGACTACGGCGGCACGCACGGCGGTCAGCCGTGGCGTGGCGCCCAGCCGCCACGCCCGGGGCAGCCAGGCGAGGGAGACCAGTACGCCGTGGCGCCGCCGCGGCCACCGGAGCCGCCGCGGGACCAGGGCCGCCAGTCCAGGCGCCGCACCCGGCTACTGGCCGGCGCCGTGCTCGCGATCGGCGTCGCCGCCTTCCTCGGCATGGCCGCTGGCGCGCTCAGCCAGGTCGCGCCGCGCCGGTTCACCGCCAGCGAGCAGGCGCAGATCACCAACTGGGAGTACGCCGCGCGCTGGCGCACCCTGCCGGCCGGCACGATCTTCCCAGCCTCGGTCCGCTACCAGGCGCCGGAGGTGCTCGGCGACGACCCGTCGCTGACGCTGACGGCCAGCCGGGTCGGCATCGCCCGCCAGTCCACCTGCCGCGGCGCCGCCGACCCCACCGCGGCCAGGTACCTCGACGAAGACGGTTGCGCGGCCATGCTCCGGGCCACCTACGTCGACGGCACCGGCAGCTACGTGGTGACCGTGGGCGCGGCGGCGCTGCCCGGTATCGCCCAGGCGGCCGCGGCCGCGAAGGCGATCAACGCCGAGGCCAAGAATGGCCTTGGGCCCAGCGTGCACACGGTGCCGCTGCGCGGGACGCCGGCGGCCGGCTTCAGCAACGCGCGGCGGCAGCTGTCGCACGCCGTCGCGGCGGGCACGTACGTCGTCATCTATGCCGTCGGTTACGCCGACGGCCGGCCGCGGGTGCCGGTCGCCGGCGACGGCTACACCGATAACGAGATGACCAGTGCGGGCGCCGGTGTGGCGCGCGCCGTGCTGTCAGTGCTGGCCGCGCCGGTGCCCGCGCCGCACTGCCCGGGGGCGCCCGGATGCTGAGCACGGCGCGGGCGGTGCTGGGGGCGGCCACCCGATGATACGGATGCCCAGGCTGGCGGGCCGGGCGCTGGCCGGCGCTTGCGCGGCTGTCGCGCTCGGCCTGCTGCCGTCGGGCACGGCGGCCGCCGACTCGGTCCGCGACCAGCAGCAGTGGGTCTTCAACCTGCTGAACGTGCCGGCCGCGTGGCAGGTCACCGAGGGGGAAGGCGTCACCGTCGCGGTCATCGACAGCGGCGTGAGCCCGCACGTGTCCGACCTGTCGGGCTCGGTGACGACCGGACCCGACTACACCGGGCTGAAGACACCCGACTACAACGCCAACTGGGGCGTGCACGGCACCTGGATGGCGTCCATCATCGCCGGGCACGGGCACGACGGCGGCTTCGACGGCATCACCGGCGTCGCCCCCGAGGCCAAGATCCTGTCCATCCGGGTGATCCCCGACAAGGGCGACCCCGGCTACCAGGCGTACAACAGCGAGCCCGAGGAGCAGATCCAGGACGAGCTGGCCAAGGGCATCAGGGCCGCCGTCCAGGCCCACGCCCGGGTCATCAGCATGTCGATCGGCTACTCCGCGCCCAGCGGCGTGGTCCGCGACGCGATCCAGTACGCCCACGCCCGCGGCGTGGTGCTGGTGGCGTCCTCGGGCAACTCGGGCGACAACGACACGCAGCACGCCAAGAGCGGCCGCGGCATGGCGCCGGTGTCCTTCCCGGCCGAGTACCCCGGCGTGATCAGCGTCGGCGCGGTAAACGCCAGCGGGGCCGCGACCTCGTTCTCCAGCGGCAACCTCTCGGTCCGGGTAGCCGCGCCGGGCAAGGGCGTCCCCGCCCAGGGCCGTGACGGGCTGTACTACACCGTGGACGGCACCAGCCCGGCCTGCGCGCTGGTGGCGGGCGTGGCCGCGCTCATCGAGTCCAGGTACCCGAAGATCACGCCGGCGCTGGTCACCCAGGCGCTGACCGAGACCACGCAGCAGAGCCCGTCCGGCGGCTACGACGTGCTCACCGGGTTCGGCATCGTGGACGCCGGGGCGGCGCTGGCCAAGGCGGGCGCTCTGCTGCGTGAGCACCCGCAGAAGTCGCCGGTGGCGGTGAGCTCGCACTTCGGCGACGGCACGGCCGCCGTGCCCGCCGCGCCGGTCGCACCGCGCAACGACGTCGCGCTCATCGTGTACTCCCTGCTTGGCGTGCTGGCGCTCGGGGTGGCGGCCTGCGGCGGCATCGTCCTCTACCGGGGCAGGGGCGGGCCGTGACGCGGGACGACGGGGACGTGATCGACGACTACTCCGCCCGGGTGCTCGACGTGGTGGACGCGATACCGCCTGGTCAGGTGATGTCCTACGGCGATATCGCCGAGTACCTGGGGGCGGGCGGTCCCCGCCAGGTCGGCCGGGTCATGTCCCGCTACGGCGGCGGCGCGCCCTGGTGGCGGGTGACCCACGCCGACGGCACGCCTGCGCCCGGCCACGACTCGGTGGCGCTCGCCCGGTACCAGGCCGAGGGGACGCCGCTGCGGTCGGCCCGGCCGCCGGTCCGGGTGGACATGCGCCGGGCCAGGTGGAACGGCGCCGGCTGACCCGTCGTAGCCTGAGCCGGCCGGAACGGGGCCGGAATGTCGGCGGCCCGTGGTGGAATCAGACCCGATGAACGGTTACCGGCTCGTCCGGCGGGCGCCGGGCACCCGCCCGGCCGCGCCCCCGGCGCTTGACGAGGCGCAGCAGCGGGTGGTCGACCACAAGGGCGGCCCGCTGCTGGTGCTGGCCGGGCCGGGGACGGGCAAGACCACGACGATCGTGGCGGCGGTGGCCGACCGGATCGAGCGGCGGGGCATCGACCCCGGCCGCATCCTGGTGCTCACCTTCAGCAGGAAGGCGGCCGGCGAGCTGCGCGACCGCATCACCGCCCGGCTCGGCCGCACCACCTCCGAGCCGCTCGCGCTCACCTTCCACAGCTACGCCTACGCGCTGGTCCGCCGGGAGTTCGTGCTGCGCGGCGAGCAGCCGCCCCGGCTGCTGCCCGCGCCCGAGCAGCTGCTGGAGATCCGCAGGCTGCTGCGCGGCGAGGTCGCCGACGGCGCGGCGAACTGGCCGGAGCGGCTGCGGCCCGCGCTGGCCACCCGGGGCTTCGCCGAGGAACTGCGCGACGTCGTGCTGCGGGCGGCCGAGCGCGGGCTCGACGGCAAGGCGCTGCGCCAGGCTGGGCCGGGCGTCCGGCCGGGACGACTGGGTGGCGGCTGGCGCGTTCCTCGACCGCTACTCCGCGCGGTTCGACCTGGCCCCGGTGCCCGCGTACGACTACGCCGAGATCGTCAGGATCGCAGCCAGCCTGCTGACCAACTCCGGCACCAGGCAGCGCGAGCGGGACGCCTACGACGCGGTGTTCGTGGACGAGTACCAGGACTGCGACCCGGCGCAGGAGGCCCTGCTGCGAGCGCTGGCCGGCGACGGCCGCGACCTGGTGGCGGTGGGCGACCCCGACCAGTCCATCTACGCGTTCCGCGGCGCGGACGTGCGGGTGCTCACCGGCTTCCCCGACCAGTTCCGCGGCGCCGGAGGCGCGCCCGCCCAGGTCGTCGCGCTGCGCACCTGCCGCCGCAGCGGGCCGGCGCTGCTGGCCGCGTCGCGCCGGCTGGCACGCCGCCTGCCGGCCGCGCCCGGCGGGTCCGGGGGCGGGCACCGACAGCTCATCCCGGCCGCCGGCCTGCCAGCCGGGCGGGTCAGGATCTGCGTCGCCGACACCCAGGCGCAGGAGGCGGCGGTCGTCGCGGACACCCTGCGCCGCGCGCACCTGGCCGACGGCGTGCCCTGGGACCAGATGGCGGTCCTCGTCCGGTCCGCGCAGCGGCAGGTCCCGGCGCTGCGCCGGGCGCTGACCGCCGCCGGGGTGCCGGTCACCGTGGCCGGCGACGAGCTGCCGCTGCCCGAGGAGCCGGGCGTCCGGCCGCTGCTCACGCTGCTGCGCTGCGCGGTGCGGCCCGACCGGCTGGACGACGAGACCGCGGCGGAACTGCTCACCGGGCCGCTCGGGCAGACCGACAGCCTCGGCCTGCGCAAGCTCCGGCGGGCGCTCGACGGGCTGCCGCTGCGCGAGGCGATCACCGACCCGCGCGCGCTGCACGCGGTCCGCGACCGGGTCGCCGCGCCCGCGCGGCGCGTCGCCGCGCTGCTCGGCCTGGCCGCCGGCCAGATCGAGCGGGGGGCGTCCGCCGAGGACGTGCTGTGGGCGGTGTGGCGCGAGTCGGGCCTGGCCGCCCAGTGGGAGGAACGGGCCGAGCGGGACAGCGCCGCCGACCGTGACCTGGACGCGGTGCTCGCCCTGTTCGAGGCGGCCGCCCGGTTCACCGATACCCTGCCCCCGGGCAGTTATCGCCCGGGGGCAGCCTTCCGGCATGGGGGGCTCCCGCCCCCCATATCCCCCCGGCCCCCGTACCCCCCGAGGACTTGCCCGATGAAAAAGCGCGAGTGTATCGGGCAAGTCATACCCGGCTGTTCCTGGACAGCCTGACCGGGCAGGAGATCGCCGGGGACACCCTGGCCGAGCGCGCGGTGCGCGAGGACTGCGTGCGGCTGCTGACCGCCCACCGGGCCAAGGGCCTGGAGTGGGACATGGTCGTGGTCGCGGGCGTGCAGGAGGAAGTCTGGCCCGACCTGCGGCTGCGCGGCTCGCTGCTCGGCGCCGACCAGCTGGCCGAGTCGGTGGGCCCGGCCGGAACGCCCGCGCCGGGCGACGTCGCCGCCGCGGCCCTCGCGGCCCGGCTGCTGGCCGAGGAGCGGCGGCTGTTCTACGTCGCCGCCACCCGGGCCAGGAAGCTGCTGGTGGTGACCGCGACCGGCGGCGACGAGCGGGACCAGCGCCCGTCGCGGTTCCTGGCCGAGCTGGCGGGCGACGACATCGAGACCGAGCGGGCCAGCGCCGCCACCCGCTGGCTGTCGCTGCCCGCCCTGGTCGCCGACCTGCGCCGGACGGCGGCCGACCCGGCCCGGCCGGACGCGCTGCGCCGGCCGCCGCCCGCCAGCTGGCCCGGCTGGCCGGCGCGGGCGTGCGCGGCGCCGGGCCGCGGGACTGGTACGCGCTGACCGGGCTGTCCGACGCCGGGCCCATCGTGGGCGACGGCGAGCGGGTCAGGCTGTCGCCGTCGCACGTGGAGACGTTCACCCGTTGCGGCCTGCGCTGGCTGCTGGAGTCGGCGGTCGGCGCCGGGCACACCGACGTGCTGCGCCACCTGGGCACGGTCATCCACGCCGCCGCGCAGCTGATCGCCGAGGGCGCCACCGAGGGTCAGGTGGCCGGGCGGATTGACGACATCTGGCACCACCTGGACTTCGGCAGTGTCTGGTACGGCAGCCGGCAGCGGGAGCTGGCCGAGCGGATGGTCCGCAAGTTCCTCGCCTGGCACACGGCCAACCCCAGGGAGCTACTGGCCGCCGAGCAGGCGCTGCGGGTGCGGGTGGGCCAGGTGGAGATCACCGGCCGGGTGGACCGGCTGGAACGCGACGACCAGGGCCGCGGCGTCATCGTTGACCTGAAGACCGGGGCGTCCGCGCCGCACGAGGACGAGCTCGGCCGGCACCCGCAGCTCGGGGTCTACCAGCTCGCCGTGCTGCTCGGCGCGTTCGAGCGGCTCGGCGTGACCGAGCCGGGCGGCGCGGAGCTGATCCAGGTCGGCAAGGCGGGCCTGACCGCGCGGGCGCGGGTGCAGCGCCAGCCCGCGCTGGGCGACGACCCCGACCCGGGCTGGGCCCGCGACCTGGTCGACACGGTGGCCCGCGGAATGGCCGGCCCGGTCTACCGGGCCCGGGTCAACCCGGGCTGCCGCACCTGCCCGGTGTCGTCCTGCTGCCCGGTCCACCCCGACGGCGGTGAGGTGCCCGGGTAGATTGGGGCGCCAGGAGGTACCACCCGTGGACTACGCGACAAGCCGCGCGCCGGCGAAGAATGACCGGAACGCCTGGGCGGAGCCGGGGGTGGAGGACCTGGGCGGCGGGGTTCACCGGATCCCGCTGCCGCTGCCGGGTGACGCGCTGACCGCGGTCAACGTCTACGTGATCACCGGCGACGCCGGGGTGGACCTCATCGACTCGGGCATGGCGCTGCCGCAGGCCCGCGAGGAGCTGACCGGGGCGCTTGGCCGGCTGGGCTACGGCCTGGGCGACATCAGGAACTTTTTCATCACCCACATTCACCGGGATCACTACACCCTGGCGGTCCAGCTGCGCACCACGCTGCGCGGCCGGATCACGCTGGGCGAGGCCGAGCGGGCCAACATGGCCGCGATCAGGGACGTCTCGGCCGGCCGGGCCGGGGTCGGGTTCGTCGAGATGCTGCCCGCGATGGGCGCCGCCGACCTGGCCGCCGACGTCAGCGGCCTGCTCGGCCCGCGCCTCGCCGACCCGCAGCCCCGGCTGGAATGGTCCGACCCGGACCACTGGCTGCCCGACGGCGCGCTGATCGAGCTGCCGGGCCGGACGCTGCGCGCCATCCACACGCCCGGGCACACCAGCGGGCACGTCGTGTTCCAGCGACGAGGCGGCAAGCGTCCTGTTCGCCGGCGACGACGTGCTGCCGCACATCACCCCGTCGATCGGGTTCCAGCCGGTGATCACCCCGCTGGCGCTCGACCAGTACCTGGGCTCGCTGCGGCTGATGCTAACACTGCCCGACATGCGGCTGCTGCCCGCGCACGGCCCGGTCCAGGCATCCACCCACGCCCGGGTCCACCAGCTCCTCGAACACCACGAGACCCGGCTGGCACAGACGCTGGAGGTCGCCGCCCAGGGCCCGGTCACCGCCTACGCGGTGGCCAGCGCCCTGCCGTGGACCCGCAGGCAGCGCACGCTCAGCGACCTCGACACGATGAACCGGCTGCTCGCCACCGGCGAGACCGCCGCCGCACCTGGAGGTCCTGGTCATCCGGGGCCAGCTCGCCCGCGAGCGGTCGCCCGAGGGCGTCGACATCTACCGCGTCCCGGCCCCGGTGCAGGCCGAACCGCAGGCGTAGCCGCCCGGCTCCCCGCCGCTGCCGCCGGGCCAACGACGGCCAGGCCCAACCCCGGTCCACCCCGGCCGGGCCTAATCCCGGTCCACCCCGGCCGGGCCTAATCCCGGTCCACCCCGGCCGGGCCTAATCCCGGTCCACCCCGGCCGGGCCTAATCCCGGTCCACCCCCGCCGCGGCGCGGCCGCCGCGGTCGGGTTCCCCTCCGCCGAGGCCGCTCCCTCGCGGCGGGCTTCCCCTCCGCCGCGCCGGCGGCTCGGCAAGCACCGGATCCGCGCTGGCCGAGCGGGGCGGCTCCCGCCCCGCCGAGCCCCTTTCCCGTTTAGCCGAGGAGGAACGGACCCGGGCATCTCCTTTCCCGAAAGTCCCTTCCAGCCCGGCAGTATGGCCCCATCGGCGCGTGAGGCGCCGGGTCGGCCAGGTTCACTTCCCTGAGGAACAGGCTGGGCTGTATTGGGCGCGCGAGGCGTGTGAGGGACGTGAGGAGCGTGAGGTGTGTGAGGGGCGTGAGGGGCGTGAGCCCGTGGGCGCGTAAGGGCAGAAGGCCGGGCTTATTGGCTTAGTTCCGTTCACTTCCCTGGCAGGCAATGGCATGATCACGGAAACTTTTTTCTCAACGGAAACAAATCACGCTATACGCATAAAAAGTTTCCGCCAAAAAAATAGTTTCCGCGTAAATCGACACCGCCGGTCTCAATAACCTGACTGGCCCAATTAGCCTCAATGGCCTCAACGTGCGTGCTGATCTCACCGGCCTTACCGGCCTTACCGGCCTTACGGCCATACCGGCCTCACTGGCCTCACCGGCCTTACCGGCCTCACCGGCCTTACCGGCCTCACTGGCCTCACCGGCCTTACCGGCCTTACCGGCCTCACCGGGTCTGTTGGCCTCACCCGCTGGCCTTACCGGCCTTACGGCGGCCTTATCGAGACCGCAGGCCTTACTGGCCTCACTGGCCTCACTGACATCACTGGACCTGTCGGCCTCGTCGGCCTCGTTGACCTTGTTGGCATCACTGGCCTCACCGGGGCCGCCGGGACCGGCGGTCGGTCCGTCGGTCGCCCGGGGGGCGGGGCGCATGGCGGCGGGCTGCGGGGTGGTTGCCGGGGATGCCACGGCGAGCGGCCGACGCGGGCTGCCGCTGCCCCTGGGCGGCGTGTCTCGGCTGTTGATGCGCGTGGGCCGCGAATGTCGGCGGGATCTGCTGGAATGGGAGCGTGGACACGTATACGCCGGGGCAGCTGGCACGGGTCCTGCGGCTGCCCGAGCCGACGCCGGAGCAGGCGGCGGTGATCGGCGCGCCGCCCGGGCCGGTCGCGGTCATCGCGGGCGCGGGGTCGGGCAAGAGCGAGACGATGGCCGCGCGGCTGGTCTGGCTGGTCGCCAACGGCATGGTCCGCCCGGACCGGGTGCTCGGGCTGACGTTCACCAGGAAGGCGGCGGGTGAGCTGGCCGACCGGGTCCGCACCCGGCTGGACGCGCTGCGCCGCGCCGGGCTGGCCGGCGCGCCGGCTGACGACGAGGCCGGGCCGTGGGCGGGCGACCCGGTGATCGGCACCTACCACGCCTACGCGGGCCGCCTGGTCAGCGACCACGCGCTGCGCGACGGACTGGAACCGTCGATGCGGCTGATCACCCCGGCGCTGTCCTGGCAGCTCGCCGCGTCGATCGTGGCCGCATACGACGGGCCGATGGACGAGGTGCAGTGGACGCCGCAGACGGTGACCGCGGCGGTGCTCGCCCTGGCCGGCGACCTCGCCGAGCACCTGCGGTCGTCGCGGGACGTGCGGCAGACGGGCGAGTGGCTGGCCGCCGAGGCGGCCCGGTGGCCGGGGCGGGGCCTGGCCGGGGTGCGCCGGGTGCTGGAATGCCAGCGGACCAGGGAGCAGCTGCTGCCGCTGGTCGACCGGTACGCCGAGGCCAAGCGGGCGCGTGAGGTGCTCGACCACGGGGACCAGGTGGCGGTGGCCGCGCGGATCGCGGTCAGGCACCCGGAGGTCGGGGCGTCCGAGCGGGCCCGCTACCAGGCGGTGCTGCTCGATGAGTACCAGGACACCAGCCACGCGCAGCTGGTGCTGCTGCGCACGCTGTTCGGCGGCGGGCACCCGGTCACGGCGGTCGGCGACCCGTGCCAGTCGATCTACGGCTGGCGGGGCGCCAGCGCGGGCAACCTGCTCCGCTTCGCCACCGACTTCCCGGCCAAGCCGGGGGTGTCCGCCCTGGTCGGCCAGCTGTCCACCAGCTTCCGCAACGCGGGCCGGGTGCTCGACGCGGCCGCCGTGCTGCAGGCGGAGCTGCGGTCGCAGGCGCCGGACGTGCCGGTGCTCGCGCTCCGCGCCCGAGCGCGGCAGCCGGGGCGCGGTGCGCGCCGCGCTGCTGCCCGCGGTGACCGACGAGGCGCAGTGGGTGGCCGGCGAGATCGGCGCGCTGCTCGCGCTGCCCGACGGGATGGCGCCGGACGGCAAGCTGTGGCCCGACGCCCGGCTCGCCGGGGTGCGCCCGTCGGACATCGCCGTGCTGTGCCGCAAGCGGTCGCAGTTCATCCCGCTGCGCCAGGCCCTGGAGGCCCGCGGTATCCCGTGCGAGGTGGTGGGGCTCGGCGGGCTGTTGTCGGTCCCCGAGGTGCAGGACGTGGTGGCCACGCTGCGGGTGCTGCACGACGCCGCCGCCTCAGACGCGCTCGCCCGGCTGCTGACCGGGCCGCGGTGGCGGATCGGCCCGCGCGACCTGGTGGCCCTCGGCCGCCGCGCCCGCGACCTCGCGGTTGTCTCCCGGCGGGGACAGTTCCCAGCTGGGGGACGATCCGCCTCCGATGGCCGCTGACCAGTTGCCCGCCGCGGTCGCCAGCGACGGGCCCGATGGCGAGAAGGCGCCATCGTATCGGACCCGTCGCAGCTGCGAGCCGAATCGCGCGGGATCGGGCGCCCCGTGGTCCGCGCGGGGCGGACCCGACGAGGATCACTGGCCGGCGCTGACAGGCGCGGCCCCCGGGTCGCAGGACACGGCAGGCGCCGGCACCGACGGCGGCGGCGCCGCTTGACCCGCTCGCGGAGGCGGTCACCGACCTGACCACGGCGGCCGGGACCGCGTCGCTGGTGGAGGCGCTGGACGACCTGGGCGACCCGGACGGGTACTCGCCGACCGGGTACGCGCGCCTGTCGGCCCTGGCGGCGGAGGCCCGCCGGCTGCGCGAGCAGGTCACCAGGCCGCTGGCCGACCTGATCGCCGAGGTGGAGCGGACGCTCAGCCTGGACATCGAGGTGGCGGCGCGCCCGGGCGGCGACCTGGCCGCGGCCCGGGCCGACCTGGACGCGTTCACCGACGTGGCGGTGGCCTTCGCGGGCGACCAGCCGGAGCCGACGCTCGGCGCGTTCCTCGCCTACCTGTCCGCCGCGCAGCAGGAGGAGTTCGGCCTGGAAACCGGCCGGGTCGGCGAGTCGGACACGGTGAAGCTGCTCACCGTGCACGCCGCCAAGGGCCTGCAGTGGCCCGCCGTCTTCGTCCCCGGGCTGGCCGCGGGGGAGCGGTCGCAGGTCTTCCCGGCCCGCCCGCGGACCCCGACCAAGTGGACGCACAACCCGCGGCTGATCCCGTTCCCGCTGCGCGGCGACGCGGCGGACCTGCCCGCGCTGCCCGCGCTCGACGCCGACTCGCTGGCCGAGTTCGACGAGGCCTGCGCGGGCCGCGACCTGGCCGAGGAACGGCGGCTGGCCTACGTCGCGGCGACCAGGGCCGAGTTCTGGCTCGGCTGCTCCGGCTACTGGTGGGGCGAGGCGACCGCGCCGCTCGGCCCGTCGGTGTTCCTCACCGAGATCCGGGCCGCGTGCCAGGCCGGGCGCGGGACTGGTGGCGCGATGGGCGGACCCGCCCGCCGAAGGCACGGACAACCCGCTGCTGGCCCAGGTGGACGCGGCCGACTGGCCCGCCACCCCGGCCGGCCGTCACTACGCGGCGGTCGAAGAGGCCGCGGTCATGGTCGAAGAGGCCGCCGCCATGGCCGATGGGGCGGGGGACGGCTCATTTTCACGGCCACGACGCCTGGCGCCACGGCGCCCGGCGGCGGGTCCGGCGAAGACGGGCTCACCGAGCGGGAGCGTGAGCTGGTCGCGGCCTGGGAGCTGGACGCCGGCCTGCTGCTGGCCGAGCGGGAGGCCACCCGTGAACGCGGCGACGGCCAGGTCGAGGTGGTCCTGCCCGCCAGGCTCTCGGTGTCCGCCCTGGTGACCCTGGCCAGGGACCCAGACGAGCTGGCCCGCCAGGTCCGCCGCCCGATGCCGCAGCCGCCCGCCCGGCAAGCCCGCCGCGGCACCGCCTTCCACCAGTGGCTGGAGGAGCGCTTCGGGCAGCAGCGGCTGATCGACGACGACGACCTGTTCGCCGACGACGAGCCGGCCGATCCGGACGCCAGCCTGCTGGAGCTGAAGGCCCGCTTCGAGGCGGGCGAGTGGGGCGGCCGCTGGCCCAGGCAAGTCGAGGTCCCGTTCGAGACCCGCATCGGCGACCGCCAGCTACGCGGCCGGATCGACGCGATCTTCGCCAGCCCCGGCGGCGGCTACGACGTGGTCGACTGGAAGACCGGCTACCCGCCCCGCACCCAGGCCGAGCGGGACGCGGTCGCGGTCCAGCTGGCCGCCTACCGGCTGGCCTGGTCCGCCCTGGCCGACGTCCCCCTGGACCAGGTCAGCGCCGCGTTCTACTACGTCCGCCACGACCGCACCGTCCGGCCCGCCGACCTGCTGGACGCGGCGGGCCTGGAAGAGCTGATCGCCACCGTGCCGGTCGCTGGCGGCTAGCCGGGGCCGTTGTGGCGGTGGAGATTCCGGTTCCAGGCGTACGGTGCAAGGTGACCGGCTGGCCGTCCACGGTGATCGTGAGCTGGTCCGGCGGGGGCACGGAGGCCGCGTAGCACGGCCGGCCAGCGCGGTGACCCAGGCGGCACCGGCGTCCATGGCGGTCTTGCGCAGCCGCAGGTCGGTGCCGAAGGCGTCGGCGCGCAGCACCGCGAGCGTGGAGTCCTGGGCGGCGTCCCAGGACGGGCGGCTGGCGGCTTCCGATCGTCATGATCTCGCGCAGCTCACGGGCCCGGCGGGCCAGGGTGATCTCGTCCGGGCTGCCCTCCTCGGTGAGCGCGGCGGCGACCGCGGCCAGCGCGGAGACCGGGAGTCTGCCGCCGTGGCCTGCCGGCGGTCGCGGCCGGGTCGCCGGCTCGCCGCTGACCGCCTCGTGCACCCAGGCGGCGAGCGCGCCCGCTCCCTGGCCGCCAGCAGCGGCTTGACCAGGTCGTCATTGCGGACAGCGACTGCGGCAGGCCGCGCTGCAGCCGGTAGCTGCCGTCGGCCGCCTGAAGGCTGGCCGCGGTGGCCGGCTGGACTCGGACGTCCGGCGTCGGCCGCGGCGACCCGGCAGCCACTCCCGGCGGTCCGTCCCGGTGTTGCCGAAGACGCCGTGGGCGCAGGCGCCACAGGGCGCGCTGTGCGTAGGTCACCTGCTCGCCCGGCTGCTGCAGCGCGGCGCGGCAGCGTGCCGCCAGCGGGCCGCGGCGCGGCAGGACGGCGGTGCGGAACACCGCGGTGCGCACCGGGTCGAGCCTGCGCCTCGGCCAGCGCGGCCGCCGCCCCGCTCGCTCCGGCCAGCTGCGGCCACCGACGCACGGCGGGGCGAGCCAGTAGCCCGGGCAGCGGGGCAGGTCGACGGGCAGGCCAGGGCATCGCTCGACGGGCTACGGCCACTGGCCCGTGGCAGGCGCGTCGGCCCGGCGCAGCAGCGAGCGCAGCGCCGAGGCGGGTGCCGCACGCTGGCCTCGTCCTCGAACACGGCCAGCTCGGCGCGACGTCCGACAGCTCGACGAAGGCATAGAAGGCCTTGTCAGCTTGTCCAGGCGCTCGCTCAAGCGAGCCCTGCACCCGGTCCATCTGGGAGCGCAGGCCGCGGTCGATGCTGCCGGGCCTGCGTGGTCGTAGGCGTCCTGCCAGCTCGGACTCCATCCGCCGCTGGCCGCCGGTGACCACGGAGATCCTCTTCCGCAGCGCCAGTCGAGGAAATCGCTCTGCCCCATGAGTCCCATCCCGTCCGGTATCGCCCGAGCGCAGCAGCCTGATGCCCAGCCGGGCGGCCAATCTGGCAGATCGCGAGCCCCAGGCGCGCTGGGACCGGCGCGATCGGCGCGTCTCGCGGACGGCGGGTGGCCGTCAGGTGTCCAGGTAGCGCTCGATCGTCTCGACCTTCGAGGTCATGCCGTCGGTGACGCCGGGCCGCAGGTCGGCCTTGAGCACCAGGCTGACCCGGGGCGCCCGCCGCGCGACCGCGTCCACCGCGTCCTTGACCACGGCCATGACCTCGTCCCACTCGCCCTCGATCGTGGTGAACATCGAGTCGGTCTCGTTGGGCAGGCCGCTGGCCCGCACGACCCGCACGGCCTCGGAGACGATCTCGCCGACGCCCTCGCCGACGCCGAGGGGGGTAACAGAGAAAGCGATAAGCATGTAACCGAGGCTAACCGAGTGAACGGGCAGGCCAAGGGGCACGGGGGGTGGGAAGTAGAAAAGCGGTTACGTTAATCTTTCGGACATGAACGCGACGCCGCAGGCACCCGAACCGACGTCTTCCTCCTACGCCGAGGCCGGGGTAGATGAGGAGCGCGAGCAGGTCGCGTTCGCGCGGGTGATGCGCCCGTGGCTGGCCCGTACCAAGGTGCGGTCGCCCATGGTCACCAGCATCACCGGCCTGGCCAGCGGCTACTTCGCGACGATCATGCACCTGCCGCCCGGTCCGCCCATCGCGCTCACCACCGACGGCGTCGGCACCAAGATCATGCTGGCCGAGGAGGCCCGGCGCTGGGAGCCGATCGGCGTCGACTGCGTGGCCAACAACGTCAACGACCTGATCTGCGTCGGCGCGGTCCCGCTGGCCCTGCTCGACTACATCGCCACCGACCGGATCGACGAGGGCGTGCTTGACGAGGTCGCCCGCGGCCTGTTCCTCGGCGCCGAACTGGCCGGCATCGCCATCCCCGGCGGCGAGATCGCCCAGATCGGCGAGATGCTGGCCACCTCGTCGTCCGGCGGCCCCACGCTCGACCTGGTCGGAACGGCGATCGGCGCGGTGCCGGAGGGGCGGACCCCGCTGGACGGCAGCGCCGTGACCCCGGGCGATGTGGTGATCGGGCTGCCCAGCTCGGGCCTGCACAGCAACGGCTACTCCCTGGCCAGGCACGCGCTGTTCAAGAAGGGCGGCCTGAGCCTGGCGGCCTCGGTGCCCGGCTCCGGGCGGCGGCTGGCCGACGCGCTGCTGCAGCCGACCCGGGTCTACGTGAACGCGGCCGAGGCGCTGTGGGCGGCGGGCGTCACGCCGCGCGGCATGGCGCACATCTCCGGCGGCGGCCTGCTCAACATCGCCCGGCTGGCCGCCAACGTGTCCTACCTGCTCGACTCGCTGCCCGAGGCGCCGGAGATCTTCGGCCTGATCGCCAGCGCGGGCGAGGTGGACGCGGCCACCATGTACGCCACGTTCAACATGGGGATCGGGTTCTGCGTGGTGGTCGGCCCGGACGACGAGGAAGCCGCACTGGCCGCGCTGCGGGGCGAGGACGCGACGCGTATCGGCAGCGTGACCGACCAGCCCGGCCGCAGCGTCACCATCCCCTCGGCCGGCCTTACCGGCAAGGGCGACACCTTCGAGGCGGTCAGCCAGCCGTAGACGGTACGTTAGCTGGCATGGATGCCCGGGATTTCATCACGGCCAACGCGGCCGAATTCTCTTCCGCACTGCGCGACTGGCTGAGCATTCCCTCGGTCTCGGCCGACCCGGCCAGGCACGGCGACGTGCTCCGGTCGGCGGAATGGCTCGTCGGCTACCTGCGGGAGGCCGGCTTCCCGGTCGCCGAGGTGTGGGAGACCAAGGGCCTGCCCGCCGTCTACGCGCACTGGCCCGCCGCCGATCCGGGCGCGCCCCGGGTGCTGGTCTACGGTCACCATGACGTCCAGCCCGCCGCGCTGGAAGACGGCTGGGACTACGAGCCGTTCGAGCCGCGGGAGCGGGACGGCAAGATCTTCGGCCGTGGCGCCTCCGACGACAAGGGTCAGGTGCTCTTCCACGTCCTCGGCGCCCGCGCGGCCGTGGCGGCCAGCGGCGGGCAGGCGCCGCCGGTGACGCTCACGCTGCTCATCGAGGGCGAGGAAGAGTCCGGCTCGCCGTACTTCGCCGACTTGCTGCGCGAGCGCAGGGACCAGCTCGGCCAGGACGTGATCGTGATCAGCGACACGACGATGTGGGGGCCGGACGTCCCGTCGATCTGCACCGGGATGCGAGGCCTGGCGGACGCCGAGATCTCCGTCACCGGCCCCACCCGCGACCTGCACTCGGGATCCTTCGGCGGCGGCGTGCCCAACCCGGCGCACGTGCTCGCGGACCTGCTGGCCGGCCTGCACGACGCCGACGGGCGGGTCACCCTGCCCGGATTCTACGACGACGTTCTCCCGCTGTCGGCCGCCGAGCGCGAGCTGCTGGCCAAGCTGCCGTTCGACGAGACGGCCTGGCTGGCCGACGCGGGCGACAGCCCCGCCACCTACGGCGAGGCCGGCCACAGCACGCTGGAGCGGGTATGGGCCCGGCCGACCGCCGAGGTCAACGGCCTGTGGGGCGGGCACACCGGGCCCGGCGGCAAGACCATCGTCCCCAAGTCCGCGCACGCCAAGCTGTCGTTCCGGCTGGTCGCCGACCAGGAGCCCGCCAAGGTCATCGCGGGCCTGGGTGAGTACCTGGAGCGGGCGGACACCCGGGGCTGCACGGTGACCCTCACCAGCCACGGGCCCGGGGTGCGGCCCTGCCGCTCGGACATCGGCTCGCCCGCCGTGGCCGCCGCGCGCCGGGCCATGCGGCGGGCCTTCGGCACTGAGGTGCTGTTCACCAAGGAGGGCGGCAGCGGTCCCGAGGCCGACCTGGCCGACATCCTCGGCGCGCCGCTGGTATTCGTGTCCGTCGGCCTTGACGGGGACCGGATTCACGCACCCAATGAGTATGTGGACCTTTCCCGGCTGCTGCGCGGCGCGCAGTCGGCCGCCTATCTCTGGGAAGAGCTAGCCGGAACGGGAGCGGCGTGAGCGTGAGCGTGGGCGGCTTCAACATCGCTGAGATCAACGACGGGCCGCTGGGGCCGCTGGCGCTTTCCCGGTCGGGTGTCGACCGGGCGACCCAGCGCCGCGGCGACACCGAGTGGCTGGAGCAGGCCTGGGCCGACCCGCGCACCCGGGTGCTCGTGGTGCACGGCGCGCAGGCGCTGGTCACCACCAGGGACGGCCAGCTTGAGCTGGAATTCGTTACGCCCGCCCGCGCCCCGCAGGGGACGCGGCTGCTGCTCGGCGTCGATGCCGAAGGCGTCGCCTACTTCGGCGTGAGCGCCGCCGCTGACCCGTGGGGCGACGAGGCGCGGGGCGAGGAGATGAGCCCGGCGCTCGCAGCCACCGCCCGTTCATCATCATCTGAGGCGAAGCCCATGGCGCTGCGGCAGGCGGGCGCATTCCTGAGCGACCGGGACGCGGGGCTGATGACCCACGCGGTCGCCCTGGCGAACTGGCACGAGTCGCACACGCACTGCCCGCGGTGCGGCACCCCGACGTCGCCGGCGCCGGCCGGCCACATCACCGTCTGCCCGGCGGACGGCACCGAGCACTTCCCCCGGCTGGACCCGGCCGTGATCATGCTGGTCCTCGACCCGGAGGGCCGGCTGCTGCTGGCCCGCAACGCGCTGTGGCCGCAGGGCCGGATGTCGGTGCTCGCCGGTTTCGTCGAGCCCGGAGAATCGGCCGAGCACGCCGTGGCACGGGAGGTCTTCGAGGAGTCCTCGATCGTGGTCGGACACGTCGAGTACCTGGGCAGCCAGCCGTGGCCGATGCCGCGCAGCCTGATGCTGGGCTTCCAGGCGACGGCCAAGGGCGGCCAGACGATCGCGGTGGACGAGGACGAGATCGGCGAGGCGCGCTGGTTCAGCCGGGCGGATCTGCGGGCGGCGATCGACTCCGGGGAACTCGGCATCGCGCCGACCTCGTCGATCGCGCGGCGGCTGATCGAGTTCTGGTACGGCGAGGAGCTGCCCGACGGAACGGGCGCCTGGCAGGGACGCGGGCGGTAGGTTTCATTGACAGTTATTTCGTGGTTTCGCCGTACCTGTTTCTTGACAAAGCCGACCAATTTACTAGATTATTCGGCCAGGGGTCGAACGCGGAGGAGGTGGCAGGTCACGTGCGGACGGGTACGCGAATGCCGGGCCGCACCGAGGCGGACGCCGGGCCCGGCCCGCTGCGGACCGGGCCGGGCGCCGACGGCACGCTGCTTGCCGTGGTGCCGATCCCGGGGACCGGGACGTCGCTGGCCATCGTCGGGTACCCGGTGACCACGCCGGGCACCCTGGCGGGCCTGGTGCCGACGGCCGGCTCCCCGTCCGGTGGCGGCGCGGCGGGCGGCGTCGCGGTCGGGACGGGGGAACGGCCGGGGCTGATGCTCGACCACGAGCAGCGGCGCGTCTGGGTGGACGGGGCGGAGGTGCCGCTCACCTTCCAGGAGTTCGAGCTGCTCGCCTTCCTCGCGGCGCACCCGGAGACCGTTTTCAGCCGGGCCGACCTGGTCCGCGAGGTCTGGCAGCGGGACTTCACCGCCGACAGCCGGACGGTCGACGTGCACGTCAGCCGGCTCCGCCACAAGCTCGGCCCCGCCTACGGCAAGTGCCTGGTCACCGAGTACCGGGTGGGCTACCAGTTCCGGGCGGCTGCTAGCCGCTGACGGTCGGTCCCGCCTTGGTGACCGTGACCCGCAGCAGGACGCGCTGCTCGCGCCGCATGGCGGCGCGGTAGTCGTCCCAGTCGGGGTGCTCGCCGGAGATGTCGCGGTAGTAGGCGATGAGCCCGTCCATGGCCTCGGGCAGCTCAACGACCTCGGCGGTGCCCGTGAGCTGTGCCCAGGTGCCGTAGAAGCCGTCGGGGAAGGAGCACAGCCAGACCCGCGGGTCGCGGCGGGCATGCCTGACCTTGTACGCGGTCTGCCGGGTGCTGATCACCACCCGGCCGTCGGCGTCCACCCCGGCCGTGACCGGGGAGAGCTGCGGCGTGCCGTCCTGCTTCATGGTGGCGAGGACCGCGCGGTGGTGGGTGCGGACGAACTCGATGGCTGCGTCGGTGTCCATGAGGCCTATCCTTTCACCCAGGATCCGCCGGGCAGGCGGCGCGATCCGCGCCACGCCGCCGGCGGCGGGGGTGATGCGTGCGGTTAGTGTTACGCATGGCATCGACGCGGGACTGGTTCGAGACGGTGGCCGAGGCCAGGCGCCGGGCCCGGCGGCGGCTGCCCCGGCCGGTCTTCATGGCGCTGGAGGCCGGCGCGGAAGCCGGGGTCACCAGGGCCGACAACCTGGCCGCGTTCGCCGCGATCCGGTTCGCGCCGCCCCGCCTGGCCGACCTCCCGGCCCGCCGGGAGCTGGGCACGACGGTGCTCGGCACCGAGATCAGCCTGCCGGTGATCGCCTCGCCGGTCGGCGCGCAGGCCGTCCACCCGCTCGGCGAGGTCGGCGTCGCCCTGGGCACGCGCGACGCGGGCACGGCCATGGGGCTGAGCGAGTTCGCCAGCCGGCCCGGCCAGGTGGCCGCGGTCAACCCGCGGACGTTCTTCCAGGTGCACTGGTCGGCCAGCCGGGACGCGCTGCTCGCCCGGGCCGAGGCCGCCCGTGCGGGCGGCGCGACAGCGCTGATCGTCACGCTCGACTGGTCGTTCCCCGGCGGCCGCGACTGGGGCAGCCCGGCGATACCGGAACGGCTGGACGCCGCGACGCTGGCCAAGCTGGCGCCGGCTGGGCTGGCCCGGCCCGGCTACCTGCTCGGCTGGCTGCGCCACGGCGGCCTGCCCGACCTCACGGTGCCCAACATGGCCGAGCCCGGCGGGCCGGCCCCGGCTTCTTCGCCGCCTACCGGGACTGGATGAAGGTACCGCCGCCGACGTGGGCCGACATCGCCTGGCTGCGCGCGCAGTGGGGCGGGCCGTTCCTGGTCAAGGGGGTCATGCGGCCGGACGACGCGCGGCGCGCCGTGGACGCCGGCGCCACCGCGGTCTCCGTCTCCAACCACGGCGGCAACAACCTGGACGGCACCCCGGCCTCGATCCGGGCGCTGCCCGGCGTGGTCGCCGCCGTGGGCGGCAGCGCCGAGGTGCTGCTCGACGGTGGCATCCGGCGCGGCGGTGACGTGGTCAAGGCCCTCGCGCTCGGTGCCCGCGCGGTCATGATCGGTCGCCCTTGCCTGTGGGGGCTCGCGGCCGGCGGCCCGGCCGGCGTGCGGAACGTCTTCGAGATCCTGCGCGGCGGCATCGACTCGGCGTTGCTGGCGCTCGGCCGGCCGTCCGTGCACGACCTGGCGGCCTCGGATGTCATCGTGCCGCCGGACTTCACCCGCGGGCTGTAGGCCGCCGTCCCGTCGGCGGGCGGCGGCAGGCGGGTGGCCCGGTTGCACGCGGAGCGGCCTGCCGTGCGTGGCCGGACCGAGCGTGGGTATGTTGGCCGCCAGTCGATGAAGGGGCGTTGTCACATGGATGAGAGCAGGGCACGTGAGCTGCTGCGCGCCGAGCGGGCCGAGGTTGCCACGCTGGTGCGGGACACGGAAGAAGCGGCCAGGGTCGGCGAGCAGACCCCCGACGGCCCCAGCGACTACGGCGACGCCGGGGAGGCGCTGACCGAGGAGGCCAACGACGAGGCGGTGGCCGACCAGCTGCGCGGCCGGCTCGACGCGATCGACCGGGCGCTGGCCCGGCTGGAGACGGGAACCTACGGCCGCTCGGTGCTCAGCGGCAAGCCCATCCCCGACCAGCGGCTGGAGGCGGACCCGGCGGCCGAGCTGACCGTGGATGAGGCCCGCGCCGCCCGGTTACCGGCGGTCGCTGATCCAGACCGCGATCTGCGCCCGGGTGCGGAGGTCGAGCTTGCTCATGATGTTGGCGATGTGCCTGGCCACCGTGGCCGGGCTGATCACCAGTTCCGCGGCGATGGCCTTATTGCTCAGCCCGCGGGCGATCAGCCCGGCGATCTCCAGCTCCCGGGGGGTGAGCGCGCCGGTCAGCGCCGGTGACCCGGCGGGCGACCCGGCCAAGGCCCCTGCCCCGGCCAAGGCCCCTGCCCGCCCGACCGGCCCGGCCCGGCGGCGGGCGGACGGTGGCTGGCCGATGGCGAGTTCGATGGCGGCCTCGGTGGACATGGCCAGCCCGCGCGACCACAGCAGGGCGGAGGCCCCGTCGCCGAGGCGCTGCGCGGCGACGCGGTAGCGGTCGGCGCGGGACCCGGACGGGCGGGGCAGGCCCGACGTGGCCCGCAGCCCGGCCGCGGCCGCCGCGAGCAGCAGGGCCCGCTCGGTGTCGCCCTCATGGTCGGCGAGCGCGGCACCCGATTCGAGGCCGCGGGCGATCCCGATGTGGGTGCCGATGTCCCGGCACATCCGCAGGCTCTCGGCCAGGCATGACCGGGCGGTCTCGGTGTCGCCGAGGTTGAGCGCGACCCGGCCGAGCCCGGACAGGCAGCGGGCGATCTCCGGCCAGGCGCCGATCTCCCGCAGGTAGCCGAGCGCGTCAGCGTACCTGCGCCTGGCCCCGTCCAGGTCGCCGCGTATCCGGGCCAGGTCCCCGAGCCCGAGCTGGGCCCGCGCGATGCCCCACCGGTGGTCGATTGACTGCATGACTTCGATGGAGGCGCTGGCCAGCTCGGTCGCGTCGTGCAAGTTGCCGCGGGCGCCGGCCACCGCGGCGCGGATGCCAAGCGACCAGCCCTTGTTCCAGGAGTCGCCCGCGAGGTCGGCGATTTGCGTCGCCTCCTGGCTGAGCGTGTCCGCCTCGTCGGGGCGCCCGGTGTGCACGGCGATCTCACTGAGCAGGTTGAGCCCGGCCGCCGTCCAGAACTGGTCGCCGGCCGCGCGGCACAGCTCCAGGCCGGCCCGGGCGGGCCCTTCGGCGCCGGCCAGGTCGCGCGCCATCGACAGCTGGGCGCGCCCGATGAGCGCCTGCCCTCGGATGGCCGCGGCCACGCCGGGCGCCTCCGGCCGGGCGAGGAAGGCGTCGAGCCACTCGCAGCCGAGGGCGAACTCGCCGCGCACCAGCATGCAGGGCCGGACCGCGGTGCAGATCCGCAGGCCGGTCGCCACGTCGCCCTCGGCCAGGCACTCGCCGAGCACTAGCCAGACGTTCCCGGCGTCCACGTCGTACCGGCGGAACACGTCCACCCGGTCCTGCCAGGGCGCGGGCACCAGCGCCATGCCCACGGCGAAGTTCCGCTCCGCGACCGTGAGCGTGTGGTCGCGGAACCGGTGGCTGATCGCCACCGCCTCGCCGGCCGCGGCCAGCTTCTCGGCCGAGTACTCCCTGATCGTGTCGAGCATACGGAACCGGGCCTGGCCGAGCACCTCGGGCTCGCGTACCACCAGGGACTTGTCGACCAGGGCGGCCACCGTGTCGAGGACGGCGGCTGGCGGCATCAGGTCGTCGGTGCACACCTGCTCGGCCATCTCCAGCGACCAGCCCGCGAACACAGAAAGCCGCCGTAGCAGTACCTGCTCGCGCAGGGTGAGCAGGTCGTGGCTCCAGTCGATGGCGGCGCGCAGCGTCCGCTGCCGGGGGGCCGCCGCGCGGTGGCCGGTGGTCAGCAGCCCGAACCGGTCGGCGACGCGCATCCGGATCTGCTCGACCGACAGCGCGCGCACCCGGGCGGCGGCCAGCTCGATGGCCAGCGGTATGCCGTCGAGCGCGCGGCAGATGGCCGCCACCGCCTCGGTGTTGCCCGGCGTGAGCGCGAAGCCGGGCGCGGAGGCCGCCGCCCGGTCGGCGAACAGCCGGACCGCCTCGGCGGCGGCGCCGCCCGCCGGGGTGACGGCCAGCGGCCGCACCTGCCACACCGTCTCGCCTGCCACTCGCAGCGGTTCCCGGCTCGTGGTGACCAGCCGCAGGTCGGGCGCGGCGGCGATCAGCCGCTGGCACAGCCGGGCGCAGGCGTCGAGCAGGTGCTCGCAGTTGTCGAGGGCGAGCACCAGCGAGCGGGCGCGCAGCGCGTCGGCGAGCGTGTCGAGCAGCGGCCGGTGGTCTTCTTCTGACACGCCGACGACCGAGGCGACGCGGGCCACCACGAGATCCGGGCTGCTGAGGTCGGCCAGCTCGACGTACCGGGCGCCGTCGGTGAACTCGTCGGCCACGGTGGCCAGGGCGCGCAGCGCCAGCCGGGTCTTGCCGATGCCGCCCGGCCCGGTCAGCGTCACCATCCGGCCAGCGCACACCAGTTTGCGCAGCTGGCCGAGATCCTGTTCCCGGCCGACGAAGCTGTTCGGTTCGGTGGGCAGGTCAGGCCCTATATCCGTACCTTGATACATCTGAACCCCGGTCCTGCCCCCGGCTCGGTGCTCCCCGTGGTTTCTGGGATTGCATATGCACACCAAAATACATAATTCGGATGATGCGGTGCTGTGCGGTTAAGTCTAGCCTCAGTGCTTGTTGGGGACCCGGGAGCTTTCGCGTTTCGGTTGCGAGTCCGTCGCCAGGCGCGCATGCGGTCGGTTCTCGCCGTGGCTGGCTTTGTGAGGGGACCGGCCGCGGCGGCAACAGAGGACCCGGTCGCCGTGGCCAGAGTTTGGGGGGGCGGCGGGCAGCGCTGGCTCTGGTCCGCGCTCGTTCGCCGCAGGAGCGGTCACGGCGACCGGTCTGTGCCCCGGTAATGATCGAAGAGCCGCTGCCTGGCCGGTGCGGGGGCGGCGACCGCGTCCAGCCCGAGCAGGGCAGCGCCCGCGACCGGCGGCACGTCGATTACCCGGGCCACGGCGCCGGGAGCGGCCCGAGCGAGGTGGCGGCCGATCTCATCGAGCAGCAGCGGGTCGCGCGCCTCGATCACGCCGCCGCCGAGCACGACGCTCGCCCCGGCCGGCGGCAGCCCGAGCCGCCGCAGCGCGGCGGCGGCCATCTGGACGACCTCGGTCGCCTGCCTGGACACCAGGGACAGCGCGACCGCGTCGCCGGACGCCGCGACGGCGAACAGCGCCGTGGTGAGCCGGCGCAGGTCGCCGCGGCTGAGTTCGCCCTTGTGCACGGCGACGGCTACGTCGCGCACCGAGGCGAGGCCGAAGCAGCCGGCCGCCGCCTCGCCTAGCGCGGTCGCCGGGCCCCGGCCGTCCCAGCCGCGCATGGCGTGCCACATGACCGCCTTGCCCAGCCCGAGCCCGCCGCCCCAGTCCCCGGTCAGCGTGCCGTGGGCCAGGTAGCGGGCCACCCGACCGTCTGGTGCGACGGCCACGCAGTTGATCCCGGCGCCGCAGGTCACGGCGGCACCCCAGGTCAGGTCCGCCCCGCCGCCGCGCAGCACCGCGAACGCGTCGTTCACCGCGACCGCGGACCGCGCCCACCCGCCGGAGGCGAGCGCCTCGGTCAGCGCCGCCTCTTCCTCGGGCAGGTCGGCGCCGGCCAGGCAGGCCCGCAGGTGCCGGGCGATGACGCCGCCCGCGTCCAGGCCGGCCCGCCCGGCGACCGACTCGATCAAGGCGGCGAGCCGGCCCAGCGCGCCGTCGATGCCGTGGTACTCCTGCGAGGCGCCGGGCCCGCGCACGGCGGCGAGCACGGTCCCGTCCCACCCGACCAGGGCCACGTCGGTCTTGCTGTTGCCGCCGTCGATCGCGAGCACGGCGGCGGGCTCCTGGCGCACGCGTGCCTCCCTCGTGCCGTTCGCGGCCGTCAGGCCCAGGAAAGGAACGACTGGTTCTCGGCGATCAGCCGGTCAGCCATCGGTTCCGCGAGGTCATACTGTCCGATCAGCGGGTGCGCGAGCAGCGCCGACACCACCCGCGCCCGGCCGCCGTGCCGGGCGGCGTCCAGCGCCAGTTCCTCGTACGCCGACACGTGCCCCACCAGCCCGCGCAGCAGCGGCGGCAGCGGCGCGGCCGGCACCGGCGCGGGCCCGTGGGAGCCGATCACCGCGGGCACCTCGATGACCGCCTCGTCGGGGAGGAAGTCCAGGGTGCCGCCGTTGCGCACGTTGACGACCTGCACGTCCCCGGCGTCCGCGAGCAGCGAGGCGAGCAGCGCCACCGCGGCCTCCGAGTAGAACGCGCCGCCCCGCCGGCCGAGCAGCTCCGGCTTGGTGTCCAGCGCCGGGTCCGCGTACAGCCGGAGCAGCTCCGACTCGATCGCGGCGACCGCGGCGGCCCGCGTCCCCGCAGCCCGCTGCTCGGTCACCACCGAGTCATGCCGGTAGTAATAGCGCAGGTAGTAAGAGGGGATAAAGCCATAGGCATGAATAACGGAGGGTTGCATCTCCACATGGCCCGCGATCTCGTCGCCGTGGCCGGCGATCAGGGCGGGCAGCCGGTCAACCCCGTTGACCATCACCGCGCGCTCCCAGGTGAGGTGGTTGAGGCCCACGTGGTCCAGGGACACTGACTCCGGCGCCACCCCGAGCAGCCCGGCCAGGTAACGCTGCAGCCCGATCGCCACGTTGCACAGCCCGACCGCGCGGTGCCCGGCGTCTAGCAGCGCCCGGGTGACGATGCCGACCGGGTTCGTGAAGTCGATGAGCCACGCGCCGGGCGCGGCCCGCCGCCGGGCCAGCTCGGCGATCCGCAGCACGAGCGGCACGGTGCGCAGCGCCTTGGCGAGCCCGCCTGCCCCGGTCGTCTCCTGGCCCAGGCAGCAGAAGTCGAGTGGCCAGGTCTCGTCGCGCTGCCGCGCCGCCTGGCCGCCGACCCGGAGCTGGATGAGCACCGCGGCCGCGCCGTCGAGGCCGTCGTCGGCGTCGGTCGTCCAGCGGACCGTGCCCTGATGCCCGCGGGCGCGCATGATCCGCGCCGACACCGGGCCGACCAGGGACAGTCGCGACTCGTCCGTGTCCACCAGGACAAGCTCGGTGACCTGCGGCGCGAGTCGGCCGATCCCGTCCGCCAGCTCCGGGGTGTAGGTGGACCCGCCGCCGATGACGGCTAGCTTCATTCCGGCGCCCTCACTTCCGGCGGTGTTCGCCTCGTGGCAGGCTACCGCCCGGGCGCTTCCCCGGCGGGGGCCAACACCCGGCCGCACCGGAATGAATGTGCCGTCGATGACGCCCTGGCGGCAGTGACGGCCGATTCATGCCCCGGCCGTTTCAGCCTTTCGGCGTCCAGCCGAGCGCGGGGCCGAGGCGGGTGGTCATGTCGGTGAGGATCTGCACGTAGTCCTCCGGCTCGAAGGTGAACGGCAGCGCGAACGCGACCTCCGTCACCTCGCGGAACGCCGCGTGCGCGTAGAGGGACTCGGCGAGGAGTTCCGACGGGCCGAGTAGGTCGGGGGCGAACATCAGCCGGTCGGGTCCGGCAGGCGCGGCGGTGCGCGGCGCGCGCGCCGCCACGTACGCCGCGTACTTCTCCCGCTGCGCGGCCGACGCCGAGTCTGTCGGTATCACCACCAGGCCCTGGGACACCCGGGCCCGCGCCCCGTCCGGGTGGGCCGCGCGGAACGCCCGGATCTGGGACAGCTGCACCGCGGCGAAGTCGGTCGACTCCTCGACCTTCACCACCGACGACGTGAGCAGGTTGACCCCGTGCTCGCCCGCCCACCGGGCCGATGCCAGCGACGCGGCGCCGTACCACATCCGCGACCGCAGACCCGGTGAGTACGGCTCGACCCGGTTGGAGTAGCGCTCGAAGCCCTCGGTCTCCGGCAGCGACGCGGCCTGCTCGCCGGCCACGAAGTGCAGCAGCCGGGACACCCGCTCGTAGGAGAAGTCCTCGCCCGTCGCGGTGCCTGGGTAGAGCGCGGGGGCGACCGCGTCCCAGCTTCGCGGCGGCCCGACGCTGAAGCCCGGGTTGAGCCGCCCCCCGGACAGGATGTCCACGGTGGCCAGGTCCTCGGCGAGGCGCAGCGGGTTCTCCCAGCCCAGCGGGATGACCGCGGTGCCCAGCTCGATCCGCGAGGTGCGCGCAGCAGCCGCGGCGAGCACGGCCACCGGCGAGGAGATCCCGTACTGGAGGTGCCGGTGGCGCACCCAGGCTGAGTCGAACCCGAGCCGCTCACCCAGCTCGATCATCTCCAGCGTGGCCCGGTGCCCGGCCCCCGGATCCTCCCTGTCGAACAGCCCGATGGTCAGGAACCCCAGCTTCTCCAAGGCCTTCCCTGGCAGCGGCATCAACGCCCCTTCCGACGCAAGAGGTGGGAGTGCAAACAGCACAGCGCAATTAGCCAAAACTCTGGCATACTGCGACGGACAGCAGCCACGATGGTAGAGGTGTGGAGTGGCGATCCCCTCCACCCACTCGCGCGAGCGCTCCCCGGCAGGTGACATGATCCGCTTCAGCCATGGCGCAGCCACCTCCGTGGGCCGCGTACGGCAGGTCAACGAGGACAGCTTTCTGGCTGTCCCGCCGCTGTTCGTCGTGGCCGACGGCATGGGCGGGCACGGCGGGGGCGACGTGGCGAGCCGGATCGCCATCGAGGAGATGGGCGCGTGCGTGGCGCTGCGGCCGCTGTTCCCCGAGGCGGTGCTGATGGCACTCGAGCACGCGAACCGGCACATCATCGAGCGCGACGAGGCCAACCGCATGGGCACCACGGCAACGGGCCTGGCGGGCATCGAGACGGCGGGCGGCGATCACCTGATGGTGTTCAACATCGGCGACTCGCGGGTCTACCGGCTCGCGGACGGCCGGCTCGAACAGCTGACCGTGGACCACTCGGAGGTGCAGGAGCTGGTGCTGGCGGGCGTCATCACCAGGGAGCAGGCGCGAACCCACCCGCGCAGGAACGTTGTCACCCGGGCCCTGGGCAGTGACGCGGGCCTGCACCCTGACCACTGGCTGCTGCCCGCGGTCGGCGGTGACCGGTACCTGATCTGCTCGGACGGGCTGTTCAGTGAGCTGCCCGACGACATCATCGCGCCGCTGCTCGCCGTGGGTGACGCGCAGCACGCCGCCCAGACGCTGGTGGCGGCGGCCATCGACGCGGGCGGGCGCGACAACGTGACGGCGGTCGTGGTGGACATCGACTCCGACGACGACGGCGCGGACGAGACGACCCTGCCCCGCGACGCCCTGGCCCGGGGGCCGCGCCCGGGCGCCGCCTAGCCGTGCCCGGGCCACGGGCCACGGGCACGGCTGGGGACAACGGAGTGCCGGGCGCTACCGGGGGACCGTGTCCAGGTCGGTGACCGGGACGCCCGCCCAGCGGGCGGCCTCGGCCAGGGCGCCGTCGAGCAGTTGCAGGTCGCGCAGCGCCAGGTGGGTGCGGCTGATGGCGGGCTGGTCGGGCAGCGTGTCCGCGACGCGCTCGAACAGTGACGCCGAGCGTACGTACTGCCCGTCCGTCCGCGCGCCGACGCCGCCGTGGTCGGCTTCCGGTGTCGTCAGGGCCGAGGTGACCGCGGTGGCCGAGTCGGCCAGCTGGGCGCGGGCGTCGGCCAGCGCGGCGCTGCCCGCCGCGTCCAGGTCGGCGAACCGGGTTGACGCGTCGAGCACCAGGTTGTGCGCGTAGTGCCGGGCGGCGACCGTGGTCGCGAGGAAGCCGGACACCCGCGATGCCAGCCTGCCGAATACCGGGGTCCGCATCGGCCGAATCGTGGCCACCAGCGCCTGGTAGGCCATGTCCGCCCGGCGGGCGGCCGCGCGCAGCTGCAGGTCGGAGCCCGCGGCGCTGGCCGGGTCGGCCAGCCGGTCCAGGCTGCGGTCGGCCAGGTCGGCCAGGGCCTCGACCTGCTGGCGGGCCGCCACCCGGGCCACCCGGCCGACGTGCAGCGGCAGCACCAGCAGCACCGTGGCGATGGCCACGCCCGCGCCGACCGCGGTCTCGCCGAGCCGGAGCACCAGCAGGTTGTTGGAGAACTCGTCCAGCTCCACGTACAGCTGCGACACCATCACCGTGATGCCGACGACCATGAACGCGTAGTTGATCCGGAACAGGTACAGGCCGAGGAACAGCGAGACCATGACCACGACGATCTGCGCCCACACCACGTCGCCGACCAGGTGGGCGAGCAGGGCGCCCACGATGACCCCGACGAACGTGCCGGCCACGCGGAACAGGCTCTTGCGCATCTGCTCGCCGGCCGTGTTGGCCCCCATGAAGGTGACGAACGCGGCGATCACCGCCCAGTAGAACCGGCGGCCGGACACCGCGTCGCCCGCGATGATCGCCGCGCCGACCGCGATGCCCATCTGGATCGCGATCCGCGCGTAGGGCGCCATCCGGATCCGCTCGATCAGGCCGCTGCCACCCCGTTCGAGCGAGGCCGCGCCCGCCACCGCCGCCGAGCCGGGCAGCCAGCCGCCGAACGTCGCCACCTGCGGCTGGAACTCCTCGCCTGCCACGTCGTCCGGTGGCTGGCTCGCCGGGTACAGCCGGAAGGCCCGCAGCGCGGTGCCGAGGTCGGTGACCGACGTGGCGAACCGGTGCAGCAGCATCCGGTCGTCCGCGCTGATGCCGGTCCGCTCGGTGTCGCGGTCCGAGAGCAGCCCGGTGATGGCGGCCGCCCTGTCGAACACCACGGTCAGGTCGGCGTCGCGGACGCCGCGCAGCGCGGCGAGCACCAGCGTGCTGGCCTGGGCGGGCAGCGGCCTGCGAGCCACCGTGAGCGCGAACCGGGAGACGTTGCCCAGCGCGGTCTCGGCGTCGTACAGCCGCTGGTGCAGCGCCGCGGCGCTCCACCCGGACGGCACCGCCCCCGGGCTGTTCAGCTGCCCGTCGATCAGCAGGGCGGTCTCGTTCAGCCGCAGCAGGTGCCGCTGCAGCCGCCGCTGCGCCCGCTGATTTTCCGCAGACTCGCCAGAACGGGCGGTGGCTTCGTACAGTTCCTCGATCTCGCTGGCCAAGGCGCGGGCCCGCGCCCCGTACGAGCGCTGCATCCGGCGCACCGCGGCCTCCGGGCGCGGCCGGAACAGGGCGAAGTGCACGACGATCACCCCGGCGGCGCCGATCAGGACCTCGGCGGCGAGCCAGCCGAAGTCGGCCATGGTCACGTCGGCCTGGATGAAGAAGCCCAGGAACGCGCCCATGAACGCGAGGTTGCCGCCCAAGAAGCCGAACGGGCCGAAGCGCCGGCAGTAGGTACCGACCGCGAGCACCACGGCCAGCAGCGCCAGCGACACCGGCCGGACGTGTATGACCATCCCGAGCGCGAGCAGCGCCAGCATCGGCACTGGCAAGAACAGGAGCAGCTTGAGCTGGTCGCGCGCCTTGGCGAACGTGCCGGCGCCGAACCCGCCCATCATCGCCACGATCGCGCCGAGCATCATCCCGATGACCAGGAGCGCGTGGTTGAGCGTCCACAGCAGCGTCGCCGCGGCGGCCGGCGTGCCTGGCGGGATCGGCTGCTGGAGGGCGCCGGTGGCCCGGATGAACAGCCACTCGATCACGAGTACTGCCCCGATCCCGACCACGACCTCGACCGCCATCAGCAGCCGCAGCTGCCCGGGGTCGGTCGCATCGAGCCAGTCAAGCCAGGCGGGCCGGCGCCGGGGCGCCGGGGGCAATGGGTGGTCGTCGAAAGGGTAAGTGTCGGCGTCTGAACAGAGGGAGCGCGCGGTCACTGGAGTGTGCAAGGAACAGAGGCCATAGTGGATAGTTTACCTTCCGCAAATAACTAGTTCTCCGGGCGCGTCTCCGGCCGCCTGACGACGGCGTCGGTAGCAGGTCGAACATGCGTCCGAGCTAACCCGGGCACTGCCTCACCCGCCCACCTGGCCGACAACCTGGCCGCCGGGACCATCACCTTGCCCGCGGCCGCCCTGGCCGCCCTCGACGCCCCGCCCGTCGCCGCCACCCCCTAACCCGCCTGCCCCTTCCGAGTGTGGGGCCGATGGCGTCATGAGGGCCCCGCCGTTGCCACCAGAGTGGAGCCGCCTAATATAGTTACGCACCGTTCGCAACTAGATGGGATAGCCATGCCGCCGATCACCTACACGACGCTCGACGCGCCTTCGTCATCGTTTGATGCTGAGCTGCGCCAGCTGTTCTCCGGGCACATGCGGGCGTTGCTGGCCAGCGCGAACGGACCTGGGATCGGTCTGATCGATACGGGGATCCTTCGAATGCTGGCCGAGCGAGGTGACATGCGGGTCTCCTATCTGGCCGAGGAGTTCGCTGTCACCAGAACCTCGATCAGCAGACATGTGGCGATGCTGGTCGAGACGGGACTGCTGGAGCAGCATGCGGATCCGGAAGACGGGCGGGCGGTCCGCCTCGTGCTCACCGCTGCCGGCCGTCGCGCCCTGGCGGCCGACGACGAGCGTTTTCGGACACTGATCGCGCAGCTCACCGCCGACTGGAGCGAGGACGAGCGTCGCCTGGCCGCGATGTTTCTCGCGCGGTTCAACGCTCGCGCCCGGGAGTTCGCCGGGCAACCGCACAGCACCGTCTGTCGGCGGCGCGTCGATGAGCGCCGGGTCCGCCGTCGGCGAACGCCGCGTGGCTGGTCCGCGACCGGTGCTGGCGCTGCCGGCCGGGTTCAAGGAGCGTTATGCGCGTCTGCACCCCGCCGGCCAGATGGTCGGGCTGATGCTGTGGCTGCCGCTGGCGTTCGTCATCCTGTTCTCGCTGTGCTACATCGGGGGGCTGCACGCTCCCGCGCCGCACGACGTTCCGATCGGCGTGGTCGGCACCTCGCAGGGCGCCAGGCAACTGGCCGCCGGCCTGCATACGGTCGTCACACGGCTCGATGAGCGGGCTCATGTATGCGAGCGCCGACACGGCAGCGGTGCGCAACGGCACGGTCGCCGGGCTTGTTCGTGCCCGGAGCGCCGGGCCACCCCGCGCAGGCGATCGTGGCATCGGCCAACGGGGACCAGCTGTCCCTGTTCGCTCAGCAGGCGCTGGCTCCGCTGGCGGCCGCGGAGAAGACCACGCTGCACGTTACCGACCTGGCGCCGCTGCCCGCGCATGACGCCTGCGGCACCGTCCCCTTCTTCGTCACGCTGGTCGGCACCATCGGCGGCTACCTGGTCGGCATGTTCTGCGGGATGCTGGGCGCGCCGCTAAAGCGCCGGGTGAGGTGGAGCATCATCGTGGCCACCACCTTCGTGCTGTCGCTGGCGCTGACCGTGATCGCCGGCCCGATCCTGGGCGCCGTATCCGGCCACTTCTTCCAGGTGTGGGCCATAACGTGGGCGGCGGGGGTCGCCGCTGGCCTGCTGACCGACGCCCTCGGCTATTACTTCAGCCGCTTCGTCGTCATCCCGGCGCTCTTCCTGTTCGTGTTCATCAACGTCCCGGCCTCCGGGGGCACCTACCCCGTGCAGTTCGTGCCCGGGGTGTTCCAATGGCTGCACCACATCGTGATCGGCGGTTACGACGTCCCCTTCCTGCGCCGGACGCTGTACGGGGTGGGGCCGTCGGTCTGGTCCGGCATCTGGGCTCTCGTCGTGTACGCCGCCATCGGAATTGCCCTGTCGCTGGCCGGCCCCTACTACGCGGCCTGGCGCCGACGCCGCCGGGCGAAGCTGGGCCTGTCGCCGGCCGGAATGATGGGGCAAGCGTCCCATCAACTCGGCCAGATGGCCGCCGCCGCGGAATCGAGTGAGGAACGACGTCTCGCTGAAATCGAACTCGCATCGGGCGAGCCGAGCGAGATGGAAGCCGAGATCGAGGCGACGATAGAACCGAAATGACTGCGGTCCGCAGGTAGCCCCGGCTACGTAGCCGGGGCGGACTTGACGCAGGTGTAGGCGCCGTAGAGGCGGCGGACGTAGCTGACCTCGGTGACCTCGAAGCCAACCGCGGCCAGCATCGGCTCAAGCAGCCAGCGGAACGTGCTGTACTCGGTGCGGATGTGCTCGGCGTAGTCGGCGGCGGTGTACCCGGCGGCCGGGTCGGCCGCGGCGGCGGCGAACCAGTCGCCGAACACCGCGTCCGCCTCACCGGGGCCGAAGTCGTAGACCAGGTCGAGCAGGCGGAGCACGCCCCCGGGGCGGAGCATGTCCGCGATGCGGCGCAGCGCGACCGCTTTCCAGAAGTCGGGCAGCTGGTGCAGCGCATTGCGGGTGTACACGCCGTCCACGGGCCGGGCGGGGGAGTAGCTGAGGAAGCCGCCGCGCACGCACTCCAGGCGGGGCGCGGGCCCTTCCGCCGACTGGCCGGCCTTGGCCTGCAGCGCGGCCACCATCGCGGGCGACACGTCCACCGCGGTCACCCGGCCGAGCCTGCCCGCCGCCGGGACGGCGAACTGGCCGGTCCCCGCGCCGAAGTCGACCACGGCCGACCCCGCGCCGAGCCCGTGCGCCTCGAACGCGGCGATGTCCGCCTCGGGGTCCGGGTATCCCTGCTTGCGGTCGAAGCCCGCCACGAACCGCTCGTCAAGGTGCTCCGGTCCCGCGTGCGCCAGCTCGTCCAGCATCCAGGTCTCGTTCACCCGGCGATCTTCCGCCGCCGGGTGGGCGGCGGGCAAGCCGTTTACGGCACCCTCCCGTTGCGCCGCGTGCCCGGGGCTTGACCGCGCCCCGGTTTGCGGTGTTGGACTAAGGCGTGACCGGTTACACAGCAAGGCCGTGGCTCGCCCTGTACCAGCCGGGCATCGCGGCCGACATCATCCCTTCCTGCGGCGACGCACTGGCCATGTGGCGGGCCGGCGGCGGCGCGCCCGGCGCCGCCGGGCGGCCCTTCCTGTACTACTTCGACACGCCGGTGACCCGTGCCACCGTGGACGCGGACAGCGACACCCTCGCCTGCGCGCTGGCCGCGCGCGGCGTCGGCCGGGGCGACCGGGTGGCGCTGTACCTGCAGAACATGCCGCAGTTCGTCATCGCCCTGCTGGCCGCGTGGAAGCTCGGCGCCACCGCCGTCCCGGTCAACCCCATGCTGAAGGAACGGGAGCTTCACTTCGTCCTGGCCGACTCCGGTGCGAAGGCGATCATCAGCCTGCAGGACCTGTGGAACTCGTTCGGTGCCCGGGCCGCCGAGGGCACCGGCGTGACGGTGGCCGTCACCACCTGCCCGCTGGACTACCTCGGCGACCAGGCGGCCGCGCCGCCCGCGGTGCTGGCCGGCGTCACCCGTGCGGCCACACCGGGCGCGGCCGACCTCGGCGAGCTGGTGCTGGCCTACCAGGGCCAGCGGCCCGGTCCGGTGGCGCTCGGACCGGACGACGTGGCCCTTCTCACCTACACCTCGGGCACCACCGGTGATCCGAAGGGCGCGATGAACAGCCACGGCAACGTGGTGTTCACCGCCTGCGCGTTCCGCGACTGGGTCGGGCTGACCTCCGGCGATGTGGTGCTTGGCGGCGCGCCGCTGTTCCACATCACCGGCCTGATCGCGCACATCGCCGTGGCGATGCTGGTGCCGATGCCGATCGCCCTCGGCTACCGCTTCGAGGCGGCCACGGTCATCCGGCTGGCCGAGAAGTACCGCTGCACGTTCACGGTCATGGCCATCACCGCCTACACCGCGCTGGCCAACGACCCGTCGGTGGCCGGCGCGGACCTGTCCGCGCTGACCAAGGCCTATAGCGGCGGCGCGCCGATCGCGCCGAGCGTCGTCGAGCGGTTCGAGCGCGAGGTCGGCCCGTACATTCACAGCGTCTACGGCCTCACCGAGACCACCTCACCGTGCCACGCGGTGCCGTTTGGCCGCCGGGCCCCAGTCGACCCGGCCAGCGGCGCGCTGTCGATCGGCGTCCCCGTCTTCAACACGGTCGCCCGGATCGTGGACGACGCGGGTAACGAGCTGCCGCCGGGCGAGGCCGGCGAGATCGCCATCCGGGGGCCGATGGTGGTGCCCGGCTACTGGAACCGCCCGGAGGCTACCGAGCGGACCCTGCCCGGCGGCGAGCTGCGCACCGGTGACGTCGGCTTCATGGACGCGGACGGGTGGTTCTACCTGGTCGACCGGAAGAAGGACATGATCGTCGCGGCCGGCTTCAAGGTATGGCCGCGCGAGGTGGAGGACACGCTGGTCCGCCACCCGGCCGTGCGCGAGGCCGCCGTGATCGGCGTGCCGGACTCCTACCGCGGCGAGACGGTCTGGGCGTACGTCAGCCTCCGCCCCGGGGCATCGGCGACACCGGAGGAACTCATCGCTTTCTGCCGCGCGGAAATGGCCGCCTACAAGTACCCGCGGCGGGTCGAGATCCTGCCGGACCTGCCGAAGACCGCCACCGGCAAGCTGCTCCGCCGCGAACTGCGCGAGCGCGCCGCCGTCACCCACTGAGCGGGCTTGCCGGATCCAGCCGCGCGGCGCCGGGCAGGAAGTGGGGACGGTCTTCGGCCGCGGGCAGCTGCCGCGTCCCGGTCCACTCGGCCGGCCGATCCGGGCCTGCCCGGATCGGCCAGGCCCGGATCGGGATAACGGAGTGCCGGGCGCTACCGGGGGACGGTGTCCAGGTCGGTGACCGGGACACCGGCCCAGCGGGCGGCCTCGGCCAGGGCGCCGTCGAGCAGTTGCAGCTCGCGCAGCGCCAGGTGGGTGCGGCTGATGGCGGGCTGGTCGGGCAGCGTGTCCGCGACGCGCTCGAACAGTGACGCCGAGCGTACGTACTGCCTGTCCGGCCGCGTGCCGACGGCGTTGCCGCCGTGTCCGTCGCCGCCGTCGTCGGCTTCCGGTGCTAGTGCCGAGGTGACCGCGCTGGCCGAGTCGGCCAGCTGAGCGCGGGCGTCGGCCAGCGCGGCGCTGCCCGCCGCGTCCAGGTCGGCGAACCGGGTTGACGCGTCGAGCACCAGGTTGTGCGCGTAGTGCCGGGCGGCGACCGTGGTCGCCAGGAAGCCGGACACCCGCGATGCCAGCCTGCCGAATACCGGGGTCCGCATCGGCCGAATCGTGGCCACCAGCGCCTGGTAGGCCATGTCCGCCCGGCGGGCGGCCGCGCGCAGCTGCAGGTCGGAGCCCGCGGCGCTGGCCGGGTCGGCCAGCCGGTCCAGGCTGCGGTCGGCCAGCTCGGCCAGGGCCTCGACCTGCTGGCGGGCCGCCACCCGGGCCACCCGGCCGACGTGCAGCGGCAGCACCAGCAGCACCGTGGCGATGGCCACGCCCGCGCCGACCGCGGTCTCGCCGAGCCGGAGCACCAGCAGGTTGTTGGAGAACTCGTCCAGCTCCACGTACAGCTGCGACACCATCACCGTGATGCCGACGACCATGAACGCGTAGTTGATCCGGAACAGGTACAGGCCGAGGAACAGCGAGACCATGACCACGACGATCTGCGCCCACACCACGTCGCCGACCAGGTGGGCGAGCAGGGCGCCCACGATGACCCCGACGAACGTGCCGGCCACGCGGAACAGGCTCTTGCGCATCTGCTCGCCGGCCGTGTTGGCCCCGCGTAGGGCGCCATCCGGATCCGCTCGATCAGGCCGCTGCCACCCCGTTCGAGCGAGGCCGCGCCCGCGACCGCCGCCGAGCCGGGCAGCCAGCCGCCGAACGTCGCCACCTGCGGCTGGAACTCCTCGCCTGCCACGTCGTCCGGTGGCTGGCTCGCCGGGTACAGCCGGAAGGCCCGCAGCGCGGTGCCGAGGTCGGTGACCGACGTGGCGAACCGGGCCAGCAGCACCCGGTCGTCCGTGCCGATCCCGGTGCGGCCCGGGTCATGGTCCTCGAGCCTTCCGTGAGGCCGGCCGCGCGGTCGAACATCACGGTCAGGTCGCCGTCGCGCACGCCGCGCAGCGCGGCGAGCACCAGCGTGCTGGCCTGGGCGGGCAGCGGCCTGCGAGCCACCGTGAGCGCGAACCGGGCGATGTTGCCCAGCGCGGTCTCGGCGTCGTACAGCCGTTGGTGCAGCGCCGCGGCGCTCCACCCGGACGGTACCGCCGCCGGGCTGTTCAGCTGCCCGTCGATCAGCAGGGCGGCCTCGTTCAGCCGTAGCAGGTGCGCCTGCAGCTTCCGCTGGGCCCGCTGGTTCTCTGCTGATTCAGGGGAACGGGAGGTGGCTTCGTACAGGTCAGCCACGTCACTCGCCAGGGCGCGGGCCCGCGCCCCGTACGAGCGCTGCATCCGGCGCACCGCGGCCTCCGGGCGCGGCCGGAACAGGGCGAAGTGCACCACGATCGTCACGGCGGTGCCGAGCACGATCTCGGCGGCGAGCCAGCCGAAGTCGGCCATGGTCACGTCGGCCTGGATGAAGAAACCGAAGAACGCGGCCAAGAACGCGATCAGGCCGCCCTGGGAGCCGTAGGGGCCGAAGCGCCGGCAGTAGGTAGCGGCCGCGAGCACCACGGCCAGCAGCGCCAGCGACACCGGCCGGACGTGTATGACCATCCCGAGCGCGAGCAGCGCCAGCATCGGCACCGGCAGGAACAGGAGCATCTTGAGCTGGTCGCGCGCCTTGCCGAACGCGCCGGCGGCGAACCCGCCGATCATCCCCATGGTCGCGCCGAGCAGCATCCCGATGAGCAGGAGGGCGTGGTTGAGCGTCCACAGCTGCGTCGCCGCGGCGGCGGGCGTGCCCGGCGGGATCGGCTTTTGGAGGGCGCCGGTGGCCCGGATGAACAGCCACTCGATCACGAGCACTGCCCCGACCGCGACCACGACCTCTACCGCCATCAGTAGCCGCAGCTGCCCGGGGTTGGTCGCGGCGAACCAGTCAAGCCAGGCGGGTCGGCGCCGGGGCGCCGGGGCACTGGGTGGTGGTCGAAAGGGTGAGTGTCGGCGTCTGAACGGAGGGAGTGCGCGGTCACTGGAGTGTGCAAGGAACAAAGGCCATTGTGGATATTTACCTTCCGCAAATAACTAGATCACCGGGCGGCTCCTGTCCGCCGGCCGCCGCCGTCACCGTTCCCACCCGCTGACGGCGGCCTGCCGGAGGGCGGTGCGGCGCCGACGCCGGCGCCGCACCGCCCACATCACGGTGCCGGCGGTGTCCTGCACGATCAACGGCAGCGGGGCGGCTCCCGCCAGGGTCCCCAGACTCGCCAGTCGGCGGCCTGATCCCGGTTTCTTGAGGGGCGTCCAGCTGCGCAGCGCCGGGCAGGAAGTGGGGACGGTCCTCGCCTGCGCCGCGTGACGAGGAGCTGGCTGTCTCGTTAGGGGGTGACGATCAGGCCGGGGAGGTCGGCGACGGTGACGAGGTGCGCCTGCATGGGCAGGACCTTCTCGGTGAGGACGGAGTGAACGCTCGGGTCAGGGTCGGCGCTGGCGTCGGCGAGGACGTAGATGTGGTAGTCGCGGTCGGCGGCTTCGCGGACGGTTGAGAGTACGACGCCGCTGGTGCTGACCCCGGCCAGGATGAGCGTGGTGATCCCGCGGTCTTTGAGCTGCTGTTCGAGGTCGGTGGTCGAGAACGCCCCGACACGGGTCTTGCGCACCACGATGTCGGCGGGCTGAGGTTCGAGCCGGCCGTGGATCTGGGTCTCGGGGGACTCATGGTGCAGCGCACGGAACCCGGCTATCGCGGCGAACATCTTGTTGGCCTCGGGTATCTGCTCGTAATCCTCGTCCGCGAACGCGACGCGGACGTAGGCGACGACGATCCCGGCTTGGCGGGCAAGGTCGATCGCGCTGGACGCGAGGGTCAGCAGCTTGTCGTGATCGTCCAGGCTGCCGAGGACGACGGGCTGGTAGTCCATGATCAAGAGAGCGCTGCGCCGGGGGTCAATGGCCAGGTTCTGGGGGGACATCGGTTTCCCTTTCGTTGTGTGTGGAGCGGGTGGGGTGGCGCTGCTCAGGCCTTGGAGCCCCTGGCAGCTGCCGGTCGAGGACTGTCATTCGTTGTCAGCGGATCTCGCCGCCGCGGCGCAGGTTCACGTCAGCGATGCGCTCGAGCAGCTCGATCGCCTCGCTGAGCAGCGGGCGCTCCGCGGGCCTCACTGCGGCGTCGATGGCCTGGGCCAGCCATTCTTCACGCGACGCCTCGATGGTCTCCCTGAGATCTCGGCCCGCTGCCGTCGCGGTCACCAGGATCTTGCGGCCGTCGCTGGGATCAGGCCGCTTCTCCACGAGGCCGCGCTCCTTGAGTGTCGCCAGGCTCTGTGCGATCGCTTGCTGAGTCACGTGCTCTTCGGCCGCCAGCGCCGCTGCCGTGGTGGGCCCCTCGTCGGTGATGCGTGCCAGCACGGCCAGCTGCGAGATCGGGATGCCGCTTGAGCGGATCCCGGCCTCGATCCTCATCCGTGACCGTAGCCGGGAAACCGCCATCGCCAGGCGGACCGCGTCGTTCGCCTCGTGCTGAGATCTCGGGTCGTCTGGGGCCGCCACGTTGTCCATGCCCGTTACGATAGCAAACTTCTAAAGTAACTTGTACAAATTACTTGTACAAATAACTTGATTACTTAGCCAGGGATGAGCTTCGCCGAGAACGAGGGGACAGCCTGATGAGCGCCGAAGGAGCGACTACGGCCCCGCGTCGGATCGTCGTGGGCGTCGTCTGCCTCACCGAGGTGAGCTGAGCGCCGGGCACGGGGTATGACAACCGCCGTGAGGCATCGAGACCGCCGCGCGGCCGGCCGCCCGGGCATCCGGGCGCTGGCCGCCGTGCCTGCGCTGTTCGCGCTGGCGGCGGCCGCCTGCACCGGGACGGCGGCCCCGGTGCCCTCCGCCGCCACGTCCGCGCCGCCGTCCTCCGCCGGCGCGCCAACGACGGCTGCGCCGTCGCCGCGGGCGCCCTCGGCGTCCGAAGGCGGAACCGCGGCCGCCGCCCCGGACTGGCCGCAGTATCACGGGGACGCCGCGCGCACCGGCCGGGCCGTCGACATGCCCGCCGTGCGCGGCCCGCTGAAGCTCCTGCGGTCGGTCAAACTCGACGGCCAGGTGTACGCGTCACCGATCGTGGTCGGCGGCGTGATCGTGGTGGCGACCGAGAACGACTCGGTCTACGGCCTCGACGACCAGGGCAGGCGGCTCTGGCAGGTCAGCGTGGGCCGCCCGTCGCCGGCCTTCGAGCGGGAATGCGGCAACATCGACCCGCTCGGCATCACAGGCACCCCGGTGTACAGCCCGCAGACCGGCGACGTGTACCTGGTCGCCGAGCACGGCGGGACGGTGGGGCACGACCTGATCGCGCTCGACCCGCGCACCGGGACCGTCCGCTGGAAGAAGGACATCGACCTGCCCGGGCCGACGCCGGCGGCCATGCAGCAGCGCGGCGCGCTCGCCGTCACCGGCGGGCGGGTCTGGGTCTCGTTCGGCGCCCAGGCCGGTGACTGCTCGAACTACAAGGGGCGCCTGGTCGCCGTGCGGCTCGACGGGACCGGCGACCCGGTCGCCTACGACCCGTCGCCCAACCGGCAGGGCGGCATCTGGAACCCGGCCGGCCCGGCCGTGGACGCCGCCGGGAACCTGTACGTGGTCACCGCCAACGGCTCGACGTTCCCCGGCGCCGCCTACGACCACACCAACTCGGTGCTGATGCTGAGCCCGTCGGGGAAGCTGCTCAGCTCCTTCGCCCCGACCGACTGGGCGGAGAACAACGCGGGCGACGTCGGCCTCGGCTCGCAGGGCGTGGCCCTGGTCGGCAGCCGGTGGGCGGTGCTCGGCGGGAAGTCCGGGCCGGTTTACGTGCTGCGCCAGGGGAAGCTCGGCGGCATCGGTGGCCAGGTCTCGGCGACCGACGTCTGCCGCTCCTTCGGCGGGGCCGCCGTGGACGGCAGCGTCGTCTACCTGCCGTGCACCGACGGCGTGCGGGCGGTGCGCGTCGACGGCGCGGGGCAGCTTCATGTGCTGTGGCACGCGCCCGAGGTGGTCGCGGGCTCGCCGGTGACCGGCGGCGGGCGCGTGTGGGCGCTTGACCAGTCCGGCGGGGTGCTGCATGCGCTCGACCCGGCCACCGGGCAGACCCGCGAGCAGGTGAACGTCGGCGAGACCAGCCGGTTCGCCACCCCGGCCATCGACGGCAGCCTGGTGCTCGTCCCCACCCTGGCCGGCCTGGCGTACGTCCAGACGTCGTAGGCAGGTGTGGACCGCGGCGGGCCTCGCGGCCCGCACTTATGCGCCCCATTTTTTCCCAGCTGGCAACCAAACGGCCACTTGGTCACGATAGAGTCACTATGGACAGAAACAGGGGCCCGTAAGCGAGGCCGTGGCGTAATGCCGTGTTCTGAATGGACTTTAATTTGCGACTTTCTCTTGGCCTAGCACGAGAAATGCTTTCCCCGGAAAAGGGCGGCCGCCCGGATAAATTGCGTAGTCGGTCGGCCAGATGGCGCGGCGTCGCCGCTGTGGTTGCGGCGGGCACGGTAGCGGGTCTGTCCGGTGTCATCGCCCCGGGCACGGCATCCGCGGCCAGTGCCCCGACCCCGGTAGCTGGCGGGGGACACGCCAAGTCGCTGATCCTGAACGACGGCGGTTCCAAGCTCGCCGCCTGGAACAAGAGCTCGTCCTATTGCAAGGTCAGCCCCGACTACAAGGCCACCGGCAAGGTGGGCGTCAGCAAGACCGGCTCTGTGACGCTCACGACCACCGGCTCGGCCGGCAGCTGCGGCGCGCTGATCAGCCCTGGCGCCTACGCGTCCGGCGTCATCGAGGCCAGCATTTACTTCCCTCCGCTGCCCGGCAAGCCGAACACCATCGCCAACTGGGTGGGCATCTGGGGGGCCGGCCAGGCCTGGCCGAATGACGGCGAGCTTGACGCCACCGAGGTCGAGCCGGTCGACGGGACCAACGCCGTGACCTACCACAGCGGCACGAGCTCGTCGCTATTCTCGGCGTCAACCAGTCCGTACGCCCCGGTCAGGCTGCCCAAAAAGACGGCCAACGTGAAGCCCGGCTGGAACATGGTGGACATCGTCTTCCGCAAGGGCTTCTTCGCCATCTACTACAACGGCCACCTGTACACCAGCTACACCAGCAGCCACGTGGTCGGCAAGCCGATGAACATCTACGTCACCAACGTGAACACGCCGAACACGAGCTGGGTCAGGCAGCACATCGGCGCCGCGCCCATTAACTCCGCTAAGTCGCCCGCCACCGTCCAGGTGAAATACCTGCGGGTCTGGTCCTACAAGTAAGCAGCTTCCCGGCAGGGAATTACGAGCCTGGTTCTGGCCGCGCGGCCAGAACCAGGCTCGGCTTTTTTCCGGCCTGCCTCGCCCGGTGGTGCTCAGGACGCCGGGCCAGCCGGCTGGGCGGGCTCCTTGGCCCGGAGGGCGACGACCCCGGCGGTGATCCCGGCGATCTCGGCGGCACCGAGAAACGCGAGGGCGGCGGTCAGTTCGGCGCCCGGCACCGTCGGGTCGAACACCGAGCCCAGGATGGACACGGCGAGCAGCGCGCCGGACTGACGGCTGGTGTTCTGCAGCCCGGAGCCGAGCCCGGCCTGGCGGGCCGGCGTGCTGGACATCAGCAGCGAGGTGAGGGCCGAGAACGCGATCGTGCTCGCCCCGCCGGTCAGCAGCAGCCCGCCCGCGGTGACCAGGTAAGGCGTGTGCGGCCCGGTGGGGACGAGCAGCGCGGTGCCCGCGCCGCAGCAGGCGAAGCCGGCGAGGAGCATCGCGGCGTGCCCGTACCGGCGGGCGAGGGGCCGGTACAGCACGAGCGGGCCGACCGTGCTGCTGACCGTCAGCGGCAGCAGCGCGACCCCGGCCAGGCCTGCGGACTGGCCGCGGGCCTGCTGGAAGTACAGCGACATGACGAACAGCGTGCCGTAGAACGTGAAGCCCATCAGGCCCGCGCTGAGCACGGCGGCGGTCCGCAGCCGGTTGCGGAAGAACGACGGCGGCAGCATCGGGTGCCGGCCGTGCCGTTCGGCGAGCCAGAATCCCGCGCCGGCCGCGACCCCGCCCACCAGCAGGCCAAGGACGGCCGGCGCGGTCCAGCCGTGTTCCCCGCCCATGATCAGCCCGGCGGTCAGCAGCCCGAGCGTGGCGGCCGCGAGCGCCTGCCCGGCCTGGTCGAGCCGGGCCCGCTGCCGTGGCGTCTCGGGGACGTGCGACCAGGCCAGCACGGAGCTGACCACGCCGACCGGCAGGTTGATCAGGAAGATGCTCCGCCAGCCGAAGGCCTCGGTGAGCAGGCCGCCGAGCAGCGGTCCCACCGCGACCGAGATCGCGCCGGCGGCGACCCAGGCCACGGTGGCGCGGTCCCGGTCGGCCCGCCTGGTGTACAGGTGCGGTATCAGCGCCAGCGTGGCCGGCAGCAGCCCCGCCGCGCCCACTCCCTGCACGGCGCGCGCCCCGATGAGCCAGCCGGTGCCTGGGGCGGCCGCGCAGGCCGCCGAGGCGGCGGTGAACACCGCGATCCCGCCGAGCAGCATCCGCCGCAGGCCGATCCGGTCGCCGATCGCCCCGCTGGTGAGCAGCAGCGCGGCCAGTGGCAGCGCGTACCCGGCGATGACCCACTGCGCCCCGGCCATCGAGCTGCCCAGGCTGGCCCGGATCTGCGGGAGGGCCACGTTCAGCACGCTGCCGTCGAGGATGATCGCGCAGTAGGCCAGGGCGGTCGCGAAGAACCCGATGCCCGGCCGCCCCGTCGGCGCCGCCGCTGCGTCGTCGTCCCCGGGCCCGCCGGCGGAATCACCCGGCCGCTGCCCGCCCCCCGGCAGGCGCTCCATAGATCTCACAATCTGAGATGATTTCGTCTGACTGGTGATACGAAGCTCACCCTACCGGCCGGCTGGGTCGACCGGGGGCAAGCGGCAGCGGACGTGTGTCGAGTTCATCACCACGGCCATGCAGACCGCGTTTGCCGGGTAGGGCGGGTGTTGGCTGAGTCGTTGCGGGCGGCCCCGCATCGAGTCGCGGCTGGTCTGGCCGTGGACGTCGCCTCCCCGCTGATGTTTCCGGGGTGATGTCAAGACGGCCAGGGTCGGCTCCGACCTTCTCGTGATGGCGCCGGACGGAGGCGCCGATGGACTGAAGGAGGCTCGCGATGAGCAAGGTGGTGCTGGATGCGTCGATGTCCCTGGACGGGTTCACGGCCGGACCGAACGTCGGGGAGGCGGAGCCCATGGGGGAGGGCGGCGAGCGGCTGCACGAGTGGATGTGGATGGCCGGGAACGGGCCGGACGGCGGGGTCGACATCGGCTTCCGGACGCCGGACGCGACGGTGGGGGCCGCCGTCATCGGACGGCGCACCTTCGACCTCGGCGCGGGCCCGTGGGGCGGCACGCCGTGGCCTGGCGTCCCGAGCTTCGTGGTCACCCACCGGACCAGGGAGGACCTGCTCGGCGATAACGGCGGGACGTTCGCCTTCGACGGGCTGGAGGCCGCAGCCCGGCGTGCCAGGGATGCCGCCGGGGACAAGGACGTCCTGGTGCTAGGTGCGCACGTCGCGGGGCAGCTGCTCAGGGCGGGCCTGCTCGATGAGGTGCGCATCCACCTCGTGCCGCTGCTGCTGGGGGAGGGCACGCCGCTGTTCGCCGGGGAGCGGGCCGAGCTGATCCCGGAGGGGAAACCCGTCGCGGGGGCGGTGACCCACCTGCGGTACCGCGTCGCGAAGCCCTGACGTCCGGCAGGTCCGTCACCGCGCGGTCCGCGTTTCACGTCCACTCCTTGCGCAGCGTGACCGGAGTGGGGTGACACGCAAAAGCGCGCCCCGCCGAGGCGGGACGCGCATTCTCGAATACGTCATCGGGGTGCCCCCAGAAGGATTCGAACCTTCGCACCTGGCTCCGGAGGCCAGTGCTCTATCCCCTGAGCTATGGGGGCTCAGCAACGGATGAAGGCTACCAGCCTGTGAGTGCCGGTGTGACACGCGCGCCGGACATGCTCGGTCAGCGTAGGCAATCCGGCGCGGACGCGGTAGCCTCACCGACTGTGACGCAAGGTCTGGGGCGCGTGCTTGTTGTGGACGACGATGAAGTGATCCGGCAGCTCATCGCGGTGAACCTGCAGTTGGAGGGGTTCGACGTGGCGACCGCGGTGGACGGGCAGGATTGTCTGGAAAAGGTTCAGGGCATCGCGCCGGACGTCATCACGCTCGACGTGATGATGCCGCGCCTCGACGGCTGGGAGACGGCGGTCCAGCTCCGCAAGGCGCCGGAGACCGCGCACATCAAGGTGGTCTTGATCACCGCCCGCGCACAGGAGGACGACATCAAGCGGGGGGCGAACGTCGGGGCCGACGCCTACCTGACCAAGCCCTTCGACCCCGGTGAGATGATCCGGGTCGTCCGCGAGCTGGCTGGGGCTCCGCCCGCCTGACCCGGCGAAAGAACTTCCTGGCGGCTGCGGCCGCCCGCCGATGCTCGGCCATAGCGGGCCGCGGACACTGTCCGCGGCCCGCCTTTGTGTGAAATGCGGCGTAACCTTTTACCCATCGGTGCGTCTTTATCTTCGTGGGTCGCATTAAGGCGAGAAGATTGGGGCGATCACCGATCATGAGGCACAAGCTTTTCCGTATTTCCATGGTTCTGGGCGCGTCAGCGTCAGCCCGTAGCCTGGGCGGGTGATCACCAGGGACCTGCGGCACTCCATCGCCCGCGCGGTGGCCGCCGCCGGGTTCGACCCGGCCGCCGACCCCGGCCTGCGCCCGGCGGGAGCCCCGGGCCGGTACGCCGCCAGCGTCGCCCTCGCCTTCGGGGCCGCCCCCCGCGAGACCGCCGCCGCGCTGGCCGCCACGCTGCGCGGTGAGCGATATATCTCACGGGCCGAGGTCACCGGCCCCGGCTACCTCGCGATCACCGTCACCCCCGGGGCGCTGGCCGCCGTCGCGGCCGGCGTCGCTGCGGCCGGCCCGGCCTGCGTCGCCAGCGACGCCCTGGCCGGCCGGACCCTGCCCGCCCCGCCGCCCGGCGACCCCCTGGAAGCCGCCGACTGGCCGCAGGCGCGGGCCGTCCTCGCCGCGCAGGTGACCGCCCGCCTGGCCGCCGCGGCGGGCGCGACGGTCGCACTGAATACCCCCAAGGAGGAAGAACGACAGCGGCCTGCCCCAGGTCCGCCCCCGCCGCCGGGCGGCGCCCAGGACGTGGGGGCGGCCGTCGCGTTCGCCGGGCCGGGACGCGGTCACGCTGACCTTGGCCCGCGCCCTCCCGGGCAAGTCGTTGCGTGTGGACCCAGAGATAATCGCGAGGCGGGTGTTTGGCAATCCCGCCTATGCTGTGAGGTACGCGCACGCCCGCGCCGCGTCCGGGGTGCGCTGGGAGGCCAGTTCCCCGACCGCGGTCACCGCCGCTGAGGGCGCCTTGCTCCTGGATGTGCTGTCGTGGCTGCCGGAACGTGTGGCCGCAGCAGCGCGCCGTGGCCGGCCCGACGAGTTCGCCCGCTACCTGGAGGATCTGGCCGCAGTCACCGTTGACGTGCTGAGTTCCGCGCGGCACCCCAGCAGCGCCGTGGCCCCGGGTAGTGACAGACTGACCCTGGCCATGGCCGCCCGGGCCGGCCTCGCCGCCGGGCTCGGGCTCCTCGGAGTCAGCGCGCCCGACCGCCTATGAAGTGATGACCCCGGGGAATCCGGGGCGGGGGGCGTTCCCCCGGAAGGAGACAGCCTGTGAGCCGTGTCGCCCACCCGGCCGGGCCGCTGCACGCGGACGTGCTGCCCGGCCGATCACCCGCCGACCCCGCCCAGTGACCTGAACGAGATCGACCCGGCGATCTGGCCGCGCGGGGCGCACCGCGTGGACGGCGTGCTGACCCTCGGCGGCATCGACGTGCGCGACCTGGCGGCGGAGTTCGGCACGCCCGCGATGATCATGGACGAGGCCGACGTGCGCGGCCGGGCGCGCGAGTATGTGGACGCGTTCGGCGAGAACGCCCGGGTGTACTACGCCTCCAAGGCGTTCTGCTCGCGCGCGGTGCTCCGCTGGGTCACCGAGGAGGGCCTCGGCGTCGACGTCTGCACCGGCGGCGAGCTGGCGGTCGCCCTGTCGGCGGGCGTTGACCCCGCGCTGATCACCCTGCACGGCAACAACAAGCTGCCCGCCGAGATCGAGCAGGCGGTCGCAGCGGGCGTCGGGCACATCGTGGTGGACTCCTTCGAGGAGATCGCCCGGCTGGCCTATCATGCCGAGGCGGCCGGGGCCCGTCCGCGCGTCCTGGTCCGGGTGACGACCGGCGTGGAGGCGCACACCCACGAGTTCATGGCCACCGCGCACGACGACCAGAAGTTCGGCTTCTCGCTCTCCTCGGGCGCGGCCGACGAGGCGGTCCGGCGGGTGCTCGGCCTGCCGCTACTCGACTTCGCGGGCCTGCACTCGCACATCGGCTCGCAGATCTTCGACACCGGCGGCTTCGAGGTTGCCGCCCACCGGGTGCTGGAACTGGCCGCCCGGGTGCACGCCGAGCACGGCGTGGCCGTGGCCGAGCTCGACCTGGGCGGCGGTTTCGGCATCGCCTACGTGCCCGAGGACGACGCGCCCGAGGTGAAGACGCTGGCGTCCGGGCTGCGAGGCATCGTCTCGGCCCAGTGCCGGGCCCTCGGCATCCCGTACCCCGAGCTGACCATCGAGCCGGGGCGTGCCATCGTGGGGCCGTCGACCGTGACCCTCTACGAGGTTGGCACGATCAAGGACGTGGACGGGATCAGGACCTACGTGAGCGTGGACGGCGGGATGAGCGACAACGTGCGCACCGCGCTGTACGACGCGTCCTACACGTGCGCGCTGGCGTCGCGGTCCTCGGCCGCGCCGCCGATGCTCTCCCGGGTGGTCGGCAGGCACTGCGAGAGCGGCGACATCGTCGTGCGGCACTGTTACCTGCCGTCGGACCTCGCGCCAGGCGACCTGCTCGCCGTCGCGGGGACCGGGGCGTACTGCCGGTCGCTGGCCTCGAACTACAACCACCTGCCGCGCCCCGGCGTGGTGGCGGTGGCCGACGGGGCGGCGCGCGAGATCGTCCGCCGGGAGACCCTGGATGACCTGCTGCGATTGGACGTCGGATGACCGGAATCGAGGATAAGCCCGGCAAGGTGCTGCGGGTCGCGCTGCTCGGCTGTGGCGTGGTCGGCACCCAGGTCGCGCGGCTGCTGGCCGAGCAGGCCGACGACCTCGCGGTGCGCACCGGCGCGCGGCTGGAACTGGCCGGGATCGCGGTCCGCCGCATGGCCCACCCCCGCCCCGGCGTCGACGCCGCGCTGCTGACCACCGACGCGATGGGCCTGGCCACCCGGCCGGACGTGGACATCGTCATCGAGGTCATCGGCGGCATCGAGCCCGCCCGCTCGCTGATCCTGGCCGCGATGGAAGCGGGCAAATCCGTGGTCACCGCCAACAAGGCGCTGCTCGCGGAGCACGGCGAGCAGGTGCACGACGCGTCGCGGGCGTTCGCCACCGACCTGTACTACGAGGCGGCGGTGGCGGGCGCCATCCCGATCCTGCGGCCGCTGCGCGAGTCGCTGGCCGGCGACACGGTGCACCGGGTGCTCGGCATCGTCAACGGCACCACCAACTTCATCCTCGACCGGATGGACAGCTCGGGCGCCGACTTCGGCGACTCCCTGGAGGAGGCGCAGGCGCTGGGCTACGCCGAGGCCGACCCGACCGCCGACGTGGAGGCGTTCGACGCCGCCGCCAAGGCCGCGATCCTGGCCGGGCTGGCCTTCCACACCCGGGTGACCGCCGCTGACGTCTACCGTGAGGGGATCACCGAGGTGACCGCGGCGGACATCGCGTCGGCGAAGTCGCTGGGCCGCACGGTCAAGCTGCTGGCGATCTGCGATCGGTCCGCCGACGGCGTGGCGGTGCGGGTGCACCCGGCGATGATCCCGCGCTCTCACCCGCTGGCCGCCGTCGGCGGCGCCTACAACGCGGTGTTCGTCGAGGCGCGGTCGGCGGGGCAGCTGATGTTCTACGGCGCCGGGCCGGCGGGGTGCCGACGGCGTCGGCGGTGCTCGGCGACATCGTCGCGGTGGCGCGCAACCGGCTAGCCGGCGCCCGGGGCCCCGAGCTGTCCACCTACGCCGAGCTGCCGGTGCTGCCGATGGGCGATACGCTGACCAGGTACCACGTTTCGCTGGACGTGGCCGACAAGCCGGGCGTGCTCGCGCCGGTCGCCGAGGCGTTTGCCCGGCACGGCGTGTCCATCCAGGCGGTGCGGCAGACGAGCCGCGGCGAAGGCGCCCTGCTCATCCTCGTCACGCACGAGGCGCGCGACGCCGACCTCGCCGCGACGATCTCCGAGCTTGAAGCGCTGCCGGTCGTCCAGGCGGTGGCGAGCGTGATGCGGGTCGAAGGAGAAGAAGGCCAGTCATGAGTGAGCTTGCGAGCGAGTCAGTAAGCACTGGGCGCCCGCGAATGCGGCCGACGAGCGCCAGCGAGGAGGACTCATGAGTGAGGGCGTTGTGACCGGGGCACGGGCGCCGTGGCGCGGCATCATCACCGAGTACCGGGACCGGCTGCCGGTCACGGCCGGGATGACGCCGGTCACGCTGCAGGAGGGCGGTACACCGCTGCTGGCCGCGCCGGCGCTTTCCGCGCGCACCGGCTGCGACGTGTACCTGAAGGTGGAGGGGCTCAACCCCACCGGGTCGTTCAAGGACCGCGGCATGACGACCGCGATCACCGTGGCCGCCGCCCAGGGAGCGAAGGCGGTGATCTGCGCCTCGACCGGCAACACCTCGGCGTCCGCCGCCGCGTACGCCGCGCGGGCCGGCCTGACCTGCGCCGTGCTGGTGCCGAAGGGCAAGATCGCGATCGGCAAGCTGGCCCAGGCGCTGGTGCACGGCGCGAAGCTGTTGCAGGTGGACGGCTCGTTCGACGACTGCCTCGAACTGGCCACCAAGCTGTCGATCGACTACCCGGTCGCGCTGGTCAACTCGGTTAACCCGGACCGGCTGCAGGGACAGAAGACCGCCGCGTTCGAGATCGTGGACGCGCTCGGGGACGCGCCCGACATCCACTGCCTGCCGGTCGGCAACGCGGGCAACATCACCGCCTACTGGATGGGCTACCGGGAGTACTTCGACCTCGGCGTGACCACGCGCAAGCCGCGCATGTTCGGCTTCCAGGCGTCCGGCGCGGCGCCGATCGTGGACGGCGCGCCGGTCACCCACCCGCAGACGATCGCGACGGCCATCAGGATCGGCAACCCGGCGTCCTGGCGGCTGGCCGAGGCGGCCAGGGACGACTCCGGCGGACTGATCGACAAGGTGACCGACCGGGAGATCCTGGCCGCCTACCGGATCATCGCCCGCGACGAGGCGGTGTTCGGCGAGCTCGGCTCGTCGGCCAGCGTGGCCGGGCTGCTCGCCGCCTCGGCGGACGGCCGGATCCCGGCCGGGCTCCCGGGTGGTCTGCACGATCACCGGCAACGGCCTGAAGGACCCGGACTGGGCGCTGTCCGGCGCCCCGGCGCCGACCACGGTCCCGGTGGACTCGGGCGCGGCCGCCGCCGCGCTGGGCCTTGTCTGACGGCGCTGCCTGGCCTGACGGCACAGCGCCAGGCCTGACGGCCGGAGAGGTTCGTGGATTATGGGGTTGGCTCAGGAGCCTGTGCTCGTCCGCGTGCCCGCGACGAGCGCCAACCTGGGGCCGGGTTTCGACACGCTCGGCCTGGCGCTCTCACTGCACGACGAGCTGGAGGCGCGGGTCACCGGGTCCGGGCTCGACATCGAGGTAGCGGGCGAGGCTGCGGCGGAACTGGCGGACGCGGGGGAGCGGCATCTCATCGTCCGGGCCATGCGGGTCGCCTTCGACGAGCTCGACGTCCCGCAGCCGGCCGGCCTCGTGCTGCGCTGCGTGAACCGGATTCCGCACGGCCGCGGCCTGGGATCGTCCGCCGCCGCGATCGTGGCCGGCCTGCTGGCGGCGCGCGCGCTGGCCGGGGCGAGCACGGCGCCGCAGGACGTGCTCCCGCTGGCCAGCATGCTCGAAGGGCACCCGGACAACGTGGCGCCGTGCCTGTTCGGGGGGCTGACGATCGCCTGGCTCACGGCCGATGCCGCCGGCCTGCCGCGGGCCAGGGCCATCCGGCTCGACCCGCGGCCCGACGTGCACCCGGTCGCGTTTATCGCCCCCGAGCCGGTGTCCACCAGCGTGGCCCGGGGGCTGCTGCCGGCGACCGTGCCGCACGCCGACGCGGCGCGCAACGCCGGCCGGGCCGCGCTGCTCATCGCCGCGCTGACTTCCCGGGGTGCCGTCGGCCGACACCGGGGCGCTGCTCGACGGCACCGAGGACAAGCTGCACCAGGACTACCGCGCCCCGGCCATGCCGCACTCCCATGACCTGGTCACCCGGCTGCGCGCGGCCCGGGTGCCCGCGGTGGTGTCCGGTGCCGGGCCGTCCGTCCTGGCGTTCCTGGCGGGCCCCGGCGCGGCCGAGGGGCTACCGGCGGCGGGAAAACCAGTTGGCGCCGATGTAAACCGACTGGATTCAATCGCAACGGAAACGGGTATCGACTGGCACATAACCCCGCTAGCCGTCGAGCGACAGGGCGCCATCGTGGCCCCCAGTGTTTCGGGTGCCCTGTGACGCTGTTGCCTAGCAGCGCTCGCCTAGCCGGTTAAACCCCCTTTTCGCGACATGGATGGCTGCAAAGGAATGCCGTGGGCGCTGTCGGTGTTAGGCTGGGTGCAGCATCGATTGCCCCGATGCGGGGCAGGTGCTGTTCATCCACGCGTCGCCTGGGGGGTAACGTATACCTGCCCAGGGATCGGGCTCTTGGCGTCACCCCAGGAGAGCGGCACGTTCCCCTGAGCGCCACCCCGTTGCACATCGCTACGCAGGCAGTCCACGGACAAGTCCGCGAATACGGACAAAGGCGACTGGTCGGCGCAGCGGTCAGGTGTAGTTGCGAGCGGAATCACGTCCTAATGACCCCTCTCGCGAGCGATACGGATCGGGTCTGGCTCAGGCGAACCGGGGTCGAGAAGACACCTAGGCGGCCGAGGATCATAATGGAAGGACCATTAGTGAGCGACACCACCGAAGTCCTCAGTGGCGCGGCGTCCGCGTCCGGGGAAGCCCCCATCGGTCAGCCGGCCGCCGACCCTGCGGGTAACGCGCCGCGGGCCGCAGGGCCGTAGCGGCGGCGACCTGTCCAAGCTGCTCGTCTCCGACCTCCAGCGGCTTGCCCAGGAGCTGGGGATCTCCGGGACGGGGCGGATGCGGAAGGGGGACCTCGTCGCCGCGATCCAGGAGCGGACTGGTGGCGGCCGCCCGGCCGGGGGCGCGCAGTGCCAACAAATCAGCCACGCGGGGCTCGTCCGCGGGAGCCGACGCGCCTCGCCCCCTGAATCAGGACGCTATGGAAGCAGACACAACCGTCCGGTCTGGTATTGGTGAGACCGCGCCCGCGACGGGCGGCATCGGCGAGGCGGCGGCCGGTGCCGGCCGCTCCGGCGTTGGCGAGGCCCGGCAGGGCCCCGCTCGCGGCCCAGCAGGCCACCGCGCCCGTCGCTGCCGCCAGCACCGTTGAGGCGCCGTACTGCTGAAGCCGCCCCGGCGAACGCCGGCGGACCCGCGCAGGCCGCCGCCGCCGAGGCCGGCAGCCGAGCAGCCGGGCGGCGACAACCGCCGCGAGCGCAACCGCAGCCGGCGTCGCGACGAGCAGGGCGGCAGCGCGCGGACCGCCGCGAGCCGCGTGACAGCCGTGAGCCGCCGTGAGCAGCCGTGAGCCCCGTGACGGCCGTGAGCCGCGCGAGAGCCGGGACTCCGCCGACCGTGGCGGACGCGGCGGGCACCGTCGGACCGCCGGCCGGACGACCGTCACGGCAGCCGGTCCGGCAACCGTGCCGGACAGCCGGTCGGACAGCCGTTCGGACAGCCGGTCAGGACAGCCGGTCCGGACAGCCGGTCAGGACAGCCGGTCCGGACAACCGGGTCGACGACGACGATGACGGCCGGGGCGGCCGGCGCGGCCGCGACCGGTTCCGCAACCGCAACCGGCGCCGCGGCGACCGCCAGGGCGGCGAGCCCGAGACGGTGATCGCCGACGACGACGTGCTGATCCCGATCGCCGGCATCCTGGACGTGCTCGAGAACTACGCGTTCGTGCGGACCACCGGCTACCTGCCGGGGTCGAACGACGTGTACGTCTCGCTTTCCCAGGTCCGCAAGCACGGGCTGCGCAAGGGCGACGTCGTCGAGGGCGCGGTGCGCCAGCCGCGCGACGGCGAGCGGCGGGAGAAGTTCAACGCGCTGGTCCGCCTGGACAAGGTGAACGGCCTCGACCCCGAGGAGTCGGTGCGCCGGCCGGAGTTCTCCAAGCTGGTCCCGCTGTACCCGCAGGACAGGCTGCGGCTGGAGACCGACCCGACCAACATGGCCACCCGGATCATCGACCTGATCAGCCCGATCGGCAAGGGCCAGCGCGGCCTGATCGTGTCGCCGCCGAAGGCGGGCAAGACGATGATCCTGCAGTCCATCGCCAACGCGATCACCAAGAACAACCCGGAGTGCCACCTCATGGTCGTCCTCGTGGACGAGCGGCCTGAGGAGGTCACCGACATGCAGCGCACGGTCAAGGGCGAGGTCATCCACTCGACCTTCGACCACCCGGCCGACGACCACACCACGGTCGCGGAGCTGGCCATCGAGCGGGCCAAGCGGCTGGTCGAGATGGGGCACGACGTGGTCGTGCTGCTCGACTCCATCACCCGGCTCGGCCGCGCCTACAACCAGGCCGCGCCGGCCAGCGGCCGCATCCTGTCCGGTGGTGTCGACTCGACCGCGCTGTACCCGCCGAAGCGGTTCTTCGGCGCGGCCCGCAACATCGAGAACGGCGGCTCGCTGACCATCCTGGCCACGGCCCTGATCGAGACCGGGTCGCGGATGGACGAGGTCATCTTCGAGGAGTTCAAGGGCACCGGCAACATGGAGCTGCGGCTGCGCCGCGAGCTGGCCGACAAGCGGCTCTTCCCGGCGGTCGACGTGGACGCGTCGTCCACCCGTAAGGAAGAGATCCTGCTGGCGCCGGACGAGCTCAAGGTCATCTGGCAGCTCCGCCGCGTGCTGCACGCGCTCGAGCCGCAGCAGGCGCTGGAGCTGCTCATGGAGCAGATGCGCAAGACCCGCAGCAACGCCGAGTTCCTGCTCAACGTCCAGAAGACCACCCTGGGAGTGAACGAGACCCCTAGGACCAGGTAGGCGCCGTTTCCCGCTGGCCGGGCCACCCGGCCAGCGGTAATTGTCCCCGGGAATGCAGACCCGCCCCAGGTGGTTTGCACGGTGTGGCACACTAAGGCCGCTTAGAATCGCGGTTCCGGTTCACGTCATTTAGCGCCCGCCCACGGTCTACGAGTGGGCGGCGCGACGACCCGGCGGCCGCTTGAGGCAAGGAGCCCGCAGTAATGAAGCCTGAGATTCACCCGACCTACAACGTCACGACCGTGACCTGCGGGTGCGGTAACGAGTTCGTGACCCGGTCGACCGCGCCCGACGGCGCGATCCGCACCGACGTCTGCTCGGCCTGCCACCCGTTCTACACCGGCAAGCAGAAGATCCTCGACACCGGCGGCCGCGTGGCCCGCTTCGAGGCCCGCTTCGGCAAGGGCAAGGTGCAGGGCACCGCCGGCAAGGCGGCCAAGGCCGACGACAAGAAGTAGCTCGTCCCCGACGCCCGTGTGCCATGCCGGCACACGGGCGTTTCGGATGTCATGGGGTAGTAACGTGGCCCGCTAACCGGGCCACGCACAGTAAGGCGGAAGAAGGATGTTCCGTGTTCGACAAGCTTGGGCGACCTCGCGAGCGAGCATGCGGAGCTTGAGCGTGCCCTGGCCGATCCCGGCGTGCACGCGAACGCGGACCAGGCCAGGACGCTGGCCAAGCGGTACGCGGAGCTGACCCCGATCGTCAACGCCTACCGCGAGTGGCAGCAGACCAGCGACGACGAGCAGGCCGCCCGCGAGCTGGCCCACGAGGACGCCGCGTTCGCCGACGAGGCCGACGCCCTGGCCAAGCAGCGCGAAGAGCATCGAGGAGCGGCTGCGCAAGCTGCTCGTGCCCAAGGACCCGAACGACGACCGCGACACGATCGTCGAGGTCAAGGCGGGCGAGGGCGGCGACGAGTCGGCCCTGTTCGCCGGCGACCTGCTGCGGATGTACCAGCGCTTCGCCGAGCGGCACGGCTGGAAGACCGAGATCATCGACTCCACGCTCACCGGCCTCGGCGGCGTCAAGGACGCGACGATGGCGGTCAAGGCGGGCAAGAGCGGCACCGGCGCCTGGTCGCGGCTGAAGTACGAGGGCGGCGTGCACCGCGTGCAGCGGGTCCCGGTCACCGAGAGCCAGGGCCGCATCCACACCTCGGCCGCGGGCGTGCTGGTCACGCCGGAGGCCGACCCGGTGGAGGTGCAGGTCAACGAGAACGACCTGCGCATCGACGTCTACCGCTCCAGCGGCCCGGGCGGCCAGTCGGTCAACACCACCGACTCGGCGGTCCGGATCACCCACCTGCCGACCGGGATCGTGGTCTCCTGCCAGAACGAGAAGAGCCAGCTGCAGAACAAGGAGCAGGCCCTGCGCGTGCTGCGGTCGCGGCTGCTGGCGGCGGCCGAGGAGGAGGCCAACGCCAAGGCGAGCGCCGAGCGCAAGGCCCAGGTGCGCACGGTCGACCGCTCGGAGCGGGTGCGCACCTACAACTTCCCGGAGAACCGCATCTCCGATCACCGGGTCGGCTTCAAGGCCTACAACCTGGACCAGGTGATCGACGGCGACCTGGACGGGGTGATCGACGCGCTGGCCGCCGCTGACCTGGAAGCGAAGCTGTCGGAGCAGTAAGGAATCAGAGCGCGGTAACGGTGAGGAAGGCTGACGCAGTGAGCCGAGCAGAGGAACCCAGGGACCGCGCGCCCGATTCGATGGCGGAGCCATCGGGCGCGCAGCCGGGGGCAGGGGGTCGTCCCCCCGGGAGCCTGCTACTCGATGAGATCGCGCTCGCCACGGCGCGGCTGGCCGAGGCGGGCGTGGAATCGCCGCGCGCCGACGCCGAGATCATCGCGGCGCACGTGCACAACGTCAAGCGCGGCGAGCTGCACACCGTGCCCGACGGCGAGTTCGACGCCCGGTTCTGGGTCGACATCGGCCGCCGGGAGAACCGCGAGCCGTTGCAGCACATCACCGGCCAGGCGTACTTCCGCTACCTGGAGCTGGACGTCGGCCCGGGCGTGTTCGTGCCCCGGCCGGAGACCGAGGTGATGACCGGCTGGGCGATCGACCGGCTGCGGGCCATGAACGTGGCCGAGCCGGTGGTGGTGGACCTCGGCACCGGGTCGGGCGCCATCGCGCTGTCCATCGCCCAGGAGGTGCCCAGGGCCACCGTGCACGCGGTGGAGGGCGACCCGCTGGCCCGGTCCTGGGCGGAGCGGAACATCACCAGCCACGTGGACGGCTACACCGCGGGCCGCGTGCTGCTGCACCCGGGCGACTTCACCGCGCCCGACCCGCGCGACGGGCTGAGCGAGCTGGCGGGCCTGGCGGGCCACGTGGACCTGCGTGGTCTCCAACCCGCCGTACATACCGGTCGGCTCGATGCGTGGCGCACGAGGTGGCCGAGTACGACCCGCCGGCCGCGCTGTGGAGCGGCGCCGACGGCCTGGACGCGATCCGCGCGGTCGAGCGGGTGGCCCGCTGGCTGCTGCGGCCCGGCGGCCTGGTCGCGGTGGAGCACGCCGACGTGCAGGGCGCGGCGGTGTTCTGGGTCTTCGCCGAGGAAGCCGGCTGGCGCGACACCACCAACCACCGGGACCTGTCCCGCAGGGACCGGTTCGTCACGGCCATGTGGCCTGGAGAGTAAGCCCCTGACCAGAAACCCGCGTGATGGCTCGGCGTCCGATCGGCCTGGGCGATGGGCGCGACAACGCGCACCGAGGTACGGGTCCCGGCGATAACACCCTAGGATGGAGGCGATGAGCGCTCGATACGACTGCGCGGACACGCAGCAGCGGGAGGATGGCCTGGTCGCGGCGGTATCCGCCGTGCAGGACGGTCACCTCGTGGTGCTCCCCACCGACACCGTCTACGGGGTCGGGCGCGGACGCCTTCAACGCCGGCCGCGGTGACCGCGCTGCTCGAGGCCAAGGGGCGGGGCCGGAACATGCCGCCGCCGGTGCTGGTGGGCAGCGTGGCGGCGGCCGCGGCGCTGACCGAGTCGCTCGGCGCGTTCGGCCAGGACCTGATCGACGAGTTCTGGCCGGGGCCGCTGACGCTGGTGTTCCGGGCCAGCCCGACGCTGATGTGGGACCTGGGCGACACCATGGGCACGGTCGCGGTCCGGATGCCGCTGCACCCGGTCACGCTCGACCTGCTGCGCCGCACCGGCCCGATGGCGGTGTCCAGCGCCAACCGGCACGGCCTGCCCGCGGCCACCACCGCCGGCGAGGCCCAGGGACCAGCTCGGCGACGCGATCTCGGTCTACCTGGACGGCGGGCCGTGCGCGGACAGCGTGCCCTCCACGATCCTCGACCTGACCGGCACCGTGCCGCGGATGCTGCGCGCGGGCGCGCTGTCCGCGGACGCGCTGCGCAAGGTCGTCCCGGTGATCGACCTGCCCTCGGCGGACGGCGAGCCGGACATGAGCCCGGCCGACCGGCGGGCGGCGGAGGCCATCGCGGCGGCCGCGCAAGCGACGGCCAGCTCGTCCGGCGACGGACGAGCGGGCCGAAGCCGCGACCCGCTGGCCGACGATCCGGACCCAGACCCAGCTCCAGGCGACTGACCGCCCGCCGCCATGCGCGAGTACCTCTTCGTCCTGATCATCGCGGCGGTGGTGACCTACCTGCTCACCCCGCTGGTACGGCGGGGCGCGATCGCGATGCGCGCGCAGCACGAGCCCCGGGCGCGGGACGTGCACAAGCAGCCGACGCCGCTGCTCGGCGGCCTGGCCATGTACGGCGGCCTGGTGGCCGGCCTGCTCGTCGCCGAGCGGCTCACCTACCTGGGGCAGGCGTTCCCGTCCTCGCGCACGGTCAACGGGCTGCTCGCGGCCGGAGGCCTGCTGGTGATCGTCGGCATCGTCGACGACCGCTGGGGCCTGGGCGCGATCTCCAAGCTGGCCGGCGCAGATCGCGGCGGGCGGCATCGTGGTGTGGTCCGGCGCGTACCTGTCCTGGATCCCCTGGCCGGGCGGGACGACCGCTCGTGCTCGAGCCGGACCTCAGCTACACGGTGACGATCCTGCTCATCGTGGCCACGATCAACGCGGTGAACTTCATCGACGGGCTCGACGGCCTGGCCGCGGGCGTCGTCGGCATCTCCGCGGTCGCCTACCTCGATCTACTCCTACACGCTGACCAACTCGGTCGGCCTGCAGTCGCAGTCGGTGCCCGCGGTGGCGTCGGCGGTGCTGGCCGGGCATGTGCCTCGGTTTCCTGCCGCACAACTTCAACCCGGCCCGGATCTTCATGGGCGACACCGGGGCGATGCTGCTCGGCCTGCTGCTCGCCTACGGCCCGGTCTCCTCGGCCGCCTCGCTCGACCCGGCCGTCCTGGTCAGCTACGGCCGCTGCACCCGGTCAACCGGTTCCCGACCATCCTGCCGCTGCTGATCCCGATCGCGATCTGGCTGATCCCGTACACGGACATGCTGCTGGCGGTGGTCCGCCGGACGATGCGGGGCATGTCGCCGTTCGACGCCGACCGGCAGCACCTGCACCACCGGCTGCTCAACCTGGGGCACTCGGACCGCTCGGCGGTCCTGCTGATGTACCTGTGGGCGGCGCTGTTCTCCGGCCTGGTGGTCGGCCTTTCCGTGCTGCGCATCCCGCTGGTCTGGTTCGCCCTCATCACCGTGGTGGCCATCGCGGCCCTGATGCTGGCGACGGCGCCCAAGCTGCGTTTCTGGACCGGCAACGGCAAGCGGGGGCGGACCGGGAGAAGCCGCCACCGTTCTGCTGATCCGGTTTCGGCTACCAGGACCTGGCCGCACCGGTGGGCGAGCCGGCACCCGGCAACCCGGGTGCCCGCCAGGACCAGGTGTTCCCGGCGCAGCGGTCGGGCAACGGCCAGCAGCACCCGGGCCCGGCCCGCGTGGCCCCGCCCAACACTCCGCCCTGGTCACAGCACCCGTGAGGGTCTCAACGCGGGGCGGCCTGCGCCAAGGCAGAGCAAAGCGCGCCGCCCGCCGTCGCCGGCTTTCATCCGTCGCTTTCATTGCCTGACACCGGGCAACACTGGCGATCTCCCGTTAATCTGCTGTAACGTGCGGGAACGCTACTGTGCCGGAAGATGCCTGTATGTGCCGGTCTTTGGTGGCGCGTCACTGCCGGACTGCCAGCCGGATTGGTGAGGGACCCCCTCGTAAACCCGGGTGATGGTCATGTAAAGTCGTCGCTAAGGTAAAGTCAGAGTCAAGAAGTTTGTGATACGCTTCACAAGCATTCAGCTAACCCTCAGGAGTCGGCAGAAGATGACGCAGTACCTTCGCGTCGTTCGTTGGTCGGTCGCGCTCACCAGCGTGGTCGCCGCTGTCGCCGTGGTCCTGTGCGCCGTGTTCGGCGGGGCCAAGGGCACGTACGGCGCGCTTATCGGCGTTGGCGTAGTAACCGTCTTCTTCGCGATCAGCATCACCGTGGTCGGCCGGGCCGCCCGGGTCAGCCCGATGGCGATGATGGTCGCCGCGCTCGGCACGTTCCTCGGCAAGATGATCGCCTTCATCATCGTGCTCGCCCTGCTGCGCCACTCCACCGCGTTCAACGGCAGGACGCTCGGCTTCACCGCGCTCGCCTGCATCCTCGCCTGGTCGGCGTCGCAGGTCGTCACCTCGATGAAGCTCAAGATGCTCTACGTCGAACCCGACGGGGAGAGCTGACGGCGTGACCAACCTGGGCATGCGGAGCGACCGCCGTCCCAAGCGCGTCGCCGCGCTGCGCGCCGGCTGACGAGGACGAGACCCTGACCAAGGGCTCCGGCTACACCGTCTTGAGCTACCTGATCGCCGGCATGCTCGCCTACGGCGGCATCGGCTGGGTGATCGGTCACTTCACGCACGTGTCACTGCTTTTCCCGATCGGCATGCTGGTCGGGCTCGCTATCTCGGTCGGCTGGATCATCTACCGTACGGCCGGCCGCACAAGCTGGGGAATCCCCCGAAGGGAGATGATCGGTGACCGGCAGTCCTCGCGGCCACCACGCCCGCCACCTGCACCGTCGACAACTCGCACCTGTTCAACGGGTGCGGGTACCCTGCGCCCGGGTTGAACGACTTTATCTTCAAGCCGATGTTCACCATCGGATCCTGGGGCTTCACCAAGCCCGAGCTGCTCGCGATCCTCTGCGGGCTGATCGTGATCGGGTTCTTCTGGGCCGCGTTCCGCAAGCCGAAGCAGATCCCGGGCCGCACCCAGTCCCTGGGCGAGCTCGCCATCCTCGCGGTGCGGGACCAGGTCATCCGTCCGGCGCTCGGCAAAAAGGGCGACCGGTACCTGCCGTACCTGGCGTCGATGTTCTTCTTCATCCTGATCTGCAACTACATGGAACTGATCCCGTTTTTCCAGTTCCCGGTGATGTCGCGAATCGGCTTCGTCTACCCGCTCGCCATCATCATGTACGTGCTGTACTGGTACCAGGGCTTCAAGACCAAGGGCTTCTTCGGCTACTTCCGCTCCTGGATCCCGGAGGCCCCGTGGCCGATCCTGATCATCCTGATCCCGGTCGAGATCCTGAAGTACGTCATCGTCCAGCCGTTCACCCTGGCCATCCGGCTTTTCGCCAACATGTTCGCCGGGCACCTGCTGCTGACCATCTTCACGCTCGCCACCTGGTACATGCTGAGCCCCTCGATCGGGATCCTGTTCGCCGCCGGGTCGCTGTTCATGGTGTTCTTTGTCTTCCTGCTCGAGATCCTGGTCGGCCTCCTGCAGGCGTTCATCTTCACCACGCTGATCTCCACCTACATCGCGGACTCGCTGGAGCACGGGCACTAGGCGACAGCCACCGAGCCCCTCCAGTTACCCGATCACCAGATTCCAGCTCCACAGCCCGGCGGGGACCTAGCCGCCGGACCGATTGCAAAGGAAAATCGCAATGATCGACGCGTCCACCGCCGTCCTCGCCGTCACGCAGGTTGATGTCAAGAGCCTGGGCGCCATCGCGTACGGCCTCGCGGCCATCGGCCCCGGCATCGGCATCGGCCTGGTCTTCGGCCACGCGATCGAGGCCATGGCCCGGCAGCCCGAGGCGGCCGGCCGCATCACCCTGTACATGTGGATCGGCTTCGCCCTGACCGAGGCGCTCGCCCTTATCGGTCTGGTCGCGCCGTTCATCTTCAGCCAGCTGATCTCGGCCGCAGCGGCAGGAAAGGGACAGGCGACTATGACACTATCCCCTGGCCGCGGACGCGGCGCAGAATCCGCTGATCCCGACGTGGCCCGAGCTCATCATCGGGACCGTCGTCTTCGTGGTCGTGTTCGGCATCCTCGGCAAGATGCTGCTGCCGCGGATCATGAAGACGCTGGCCGAGCGCGATGACGCCATCCAGGGCGGCCTCAACCGGGCCGACGAGGCGCAGGCCGAGGCCCAGCAGCTGCTCGAGCAGTACCGGGCGCAGCTCGAGGACGCCAAGCACGAGGCCTCGCGGATGCGCGAGGAGGCCAACGAGCAGGGCGCCCAGATCATCGCCGAGATGCGCGAGCGCGCCGAGGCCGAGGCCCGCCGGATCACCGAGGCCGCCCAGGCCCAGCTCGAGGCGGACCGGCAGCAGGCGCTGGCCTCGCTGCGGGCCGAGGTCGGCACGCTGGCGACCGAGCTGGCCAGCCGGATCGTCGGCGAGTCGCTGACCGACCACGGCCCGCCAGAGCCGCATGGTCGACCGCTTCCTCGACGGCCTCGACGCGGCAGTCAGAACCGGGGCGGGCAGTAATGCGCGGCGCCAGCAGGGCATCCTACGTCGACGCTGCGCGAGCGGCTCGGCGCGGTGGCGGTCGGCCCGGCGACCTCGGAGCAGATCGGCGACCAGCTGTTCGCGGTCGTCCGGCTGCTCGACTCCGAGCACGGCCTGCGCCGGGCGCTGGCCGACGCGACCAAGCGCGCCGGCCGAGAAGGCCGGGCGTGGCCAGGTCGCTGCTGCACGGCAAGGTGTCCGAGGCGACCGAGGACCTGGTCGCCGACGCCGCGTCCGCGCGCTGGGCGACCTCGGTCGACTTCTCCGACGCCCTGGAGCAGCTCGCGATCGAGGCGCTCACGTTGTCCGCGCAGTACGGCGGCACGCTGGACGACCTGGAGGACGACCTGTTCCGGTTCGCCCGGGTGGTCTCGGCGCAGCCGGGGCTGCGGTCGGCGCTGATCGGGCCGACCAGCCGCGGACGCGAAGGCGATCGCTGCTGGCGAACCTGCTGTCCGCCAAGGTCAGCGGGCCCTCGCTGAGCCTGATCACCCAGCTGCTCACCCACCCGCGCGGCCGCTCGCCGCAGGCCGTGCTCGACCAGGCGGCCGGCATCGCCGCCCGGCGGCGCGAGCAGCTCATCGCGGTGGTGCGGGTCGCCACCGAGTTGTCGGCCGCGCAGCGGCAGCGGCTGCTCGGCCGTGCTGACCGAGGCGTACGGGCAGGGAATCCACCTGAACGTGGTGCACGACCCGGCGGTCATCGGCGGCATGTCCGTCCAGATCGGTGATGAGCTGATCGACGGGACCGCGGCCAGCCGCCTGGCCGAGGTCCGCCGCAGGCTCGCGGGCTGACGTCGCCCGCTGGCGTGACACCACAGAACCTCGACTTTTACTCACGAACGGAATGAGGAAGATGGCGGAGCTGACAATCCGGCCGGATGAGATCCGCGACGCGCTAGCGCGGTTCGTCGATGAGTACGAGCCCACCGGCGTCGCGCGTGAAGAGGTCGGCACGGTCACCGAGTGCGGCGACGGCATCGCGCGGGTCGAGGGCCTTCCCTCGGCCATGGCCAACGAGCTGCTCGAGTTCGAGAACGGCGTCCGCGGCCTCGCGCTGAACCTGGACGTTCGTGAGATCGGCGTCGTCATCCTGGGCGAGTTCTCCGAGATCGAAGAGGGCCAGACGGTCAAGCGGACCGGCGAGGTCCTCTCGGTGCCCGTCGGCGACGGGTTCCTCGGCCGCATGGTCGGCGCGCTCGGCGAGCCGCTCGACGGCCTCGGCGCCGATCGAGGGCACCGTGCAGCGCGCCCTGGAGCTGCAGGCGCCCTCGGTGGTGCAGCGGCAGCCGGTCAAGGAGCCGCTGCAGACCGGCATCAAGGCCATCGACGCGATGACCGCGATCGGCCGGGGCCAGCGGCAGCTGATCATCGGCGACCGGCAGACCGGTAAGACCGCGATCGCGATCGACGCGATCATCAACCAGAAGGACAACTGGGCCTCCGGTGACCCGTCCCGGCAGGTGCGCTGCGTCTACGTGGCGATCGGCCAGAAGGGCTCGACCATCGCCGGCATCAAGCAGGCGCTGGAAGAGGCCGGCGCGATGGAGTACACCACCATCGTCGCCGCGCCCGCCTCGGACCCGGCCGGCTACAAGTACATCTCGCCCTACACCGGCTCGGCCATCGGCCAGCACTGGATGTACGACGGCAAGCACGTGCTGATCGTCTTCGACGACCTGTCCAAGCAGGCCGAGGCGTACCGCGCGATCTCGCTGCTGCTGCGCCGCCCGCCGGGCCGCGAGGCCTACCCGGGTGACGTCTTCTACCTGCACTCGCGGCTGCTCGAGCGCTGCGCGAAGCTCTCGGACGAGCTGGGCGGCGGCTCGATGACCGGGCTGCCGATCGTCGAGACCAAGGGCAACGACATCTCGGCCTACATCCCGACCAACGTCATCTCGATCACCGACGGGCAGGTCTTCCTGGAGACGGACCTGTTCAACTCCGGTGTCCGCCCGGCCATCAACGTCGGCCTCTCGGTCTCCCGGGTCGGCGGCTCGGCCCAGGTCAAGGCCATGAAGAAGGTCGCAGGCCAGCTCAAGCTGTCGCTGTCGCAGTTCCGCGACCTGGAGGCGTTCGCGGCCTTCGCGTCCGACCTGGACGCGGCCTCCCGTGCCCAGCTGGAGCGCGGTGCCCGGCTGGTCGAGCTGCTCAAGCAGCCGCAGTACTCGCCGTTCCCGGTCGAGGAGCAGGTCGTCTCGATCTGGGCAGGCACCACCGGCCAGCTCGACGACGTGCCGGTCGAGGACATCCGCCGGTTCGAGTCCGAGTTCCTCGACTACCTGCGCCGGGCCCAGGGCGGCCTGCTGACGGCGATCAGGGAGACCAAGAACCTGACCGACGACAACATCACCACGCTCAACGACGCCATGGGCCGGTTCCGCAGCACCTTCGAGGTGACCGGCGGCCAGCTGCTCGTGTCGGAAGAGCCGGTCACGCCGCTCGGCGAAGACGAGGACAAGCAGGAGGCCATCACCCGGTACGCCGGCGAGGGCCAGCCGGCCGCACCGGTGAACCCGCCGGCCGCGTCGGAAAGCGGCGAGTAGACGCCATGGCAGCACAGCTTCGCGTGGTCCGGGCGCGGATCAGGGCGGTCAAGTCGATCGCCAAGATCACCCGCGCCCAGGAGCTGATCGCGTCTTCGCGGATCATCCGGGCGCAGCAGCGCACGCGGGCGGCCGAACCGTACGCACGCGAGCTCACCACGGCCGTCGAGGCCGTGGTGGGCCGCTCGTCCACGATCGACCACCCGATGATCAACGAGCCAGCCTCCGTTAAGCGGGCCGCGGTGCTCGTCATCACCAGCGACGGCGGGTTCGCCGGCGCCTACAACGCCAACGTGCTGCGCGAGTCCAGCCGGCTCCGGCAGCGCATCGCCGACGACGGCGCCACCTCGGTCAACTACGTGGCCGGCCGCAAGGGCATCGCCTGGCACCGGTTCCGTGGCCTCGACGTCGCGGAGACCTGGAGCGGGTTCTCCGCCCAGCCCACCTACGCCGACGCCGAGCGGGCGGCCGGCGCGCTGCTCGACGCGTTCGAGAAGGACGTCTCCGACGGCGGCGTGGACGAGGTCTACCTGGTCTCCACCGAGTTCGTCTCGATGCTGACGCAGCGCTCGGCGGTTCGCCGGATGCTGCCGATGGAGATCGAGGAGAAGGCGGGGGCACGGCCGGGCGGCGCGCTGCCGTCGTACGAGTTCGAGCCGTCCACCGACGTGGTACTCGACGCGCTGCTGCCGCAGTACGTGGCCAGCCGGATCTACTACGCCATGCTGGAGGCGGCGGCCTCCGAGCTGGCCGCCCGGCGGCGGGCCATGAAGGCCGCCACGGACAACGCGAACGACCTTATCGACCGGCTCACCCGGGAAGCCAACAACGCCCGGCAGGCCGAGATTACCCAGGAAATCAGCGAAATCGTCGGCGGGTCGAACGCGCTCGCTGAAGCGAACGCAGGGAGTGAGTAACTGACCATGACCGCGACCGTAGAAAACGAGACGGCGACCGGTACCGGCCGCGTCGCCCGGGTCAACGGCCCGGTCGTCGACGTGGAGTTCCCGGCCGAGGCGATGCCGGAGATCTACTTCGCGCTGCACGTGGACGTCACCATCGGCGACACCACCAGCACGCTGACCCTCGAGGTCGAGCAGCACATCGGCGACAACATGGTGCGCGCGATCGCGCTGCAGCCGACCGACGGCCTGGTCCGCGGGGCCGAGGTCACCTCCACCGGGGCCCCGATCTCGGTGCCGGTCGGCGACGTGACCAAGGGCCACGTGTTCAACGCCCTCGGCGTGCCGCTGGACGTCGACGTGGCGTCCCTGAACATCACCGAGCGGTGGCCGATCCACCGTCAGGCGCCGCCGCTGGACCAGCTCGAGTCCAAGACCGAGATGTTCGTCACCGGCATCAAGGTCATCGACCTGCTCACCCCGTACGTGCGCGGCGGGAAGATCGGCCTGTTCGGCGGCGCCGGCGTGGGCAAGACCGTCCTCATCCAGGAGATGATCCGCCGGGTCGCCAAGAACTTCGGTGGCGTCTCCTGCTTCGCCGGCGTCGGCGAGCGCACCCGTGAGGGCAACGACCTCTTCCTGGAGATGACGGAGTCCGGGGTTATCGACGACACGGCGCTGGTCTTCGGCCAGATGGACGAGCCGCCGGGCACCCGGCTGCGGGTCGCCCTGTCCGCGCTGACGATGGCGGAGTACTTCCGCGACGTGCAGAAGCAGGACGTGCTGCTGTTCATCGACAACATCTTCCGGTTCACCCAGGCCGGCTCGGAGGTCTCCACGCTGCTCGGCCGTATGCCGTCCGCCGTGGGTTACCAGCCGACCCTGGCTGACGAGATGGGCCAGCTCCAGGAGCGGATCACCTCGACCCGCGGCCACTCGATCACCTCGATGCAGGCGATCTACGTGCCCGCGGACGACATCACCGACCCGGCGCCGCACACCGTGTTCGCCCACCTGGACGCCACGACCACGCTGTCCCGGGCGATCACCGAGAAGGGCATCTACCCGGCGGTGGACCCGCTCGACTCCACCTCCCGGATCATGGACCCGCGGTACATCGGCCAGGAGCACTACACCATCGCGCGGACCGTCCAGCAGATCCTCCAGCGGTACAAGGAACTGCAGGACATCATCGCGATCCTCGGTATCGACGAGCTGTCACAGGACGACCAGATCACCGTCCAGCGCGCGCGTCGCATCGAGCGGTTCCTGTCGCACCCGATGTACGTGGCCGAGCAGTTCACCGGCCAGCCCGGCGTGTTCGTCCCGCTGGAGGAGACCATCGCCTCGTTCAAGGCGATCGCCGAGGGCAAGTACGACCACGTGCCCGAGCAGGCGTTCTTCATGTGCGGCGGCATCGAGGACGTGGAGCGCAAGGCCAAGGAGCTGGAGCGCTAGTGCCAACACTGCACGTGGAGCTGCTGATGCCGGACCGCTCATTGTGGTCCGGCGAGGCAGGCATGGTCATCGCCAAGACCATCGACGGTGACATCGGCATCATGCCGGGGCACGCGCCGGTGTTCGGCATCCTGTCGCCGGGCAGCCTGGTCCGGATCCGCGAGGTGCCCGGGGACGAGAACCCCGGCGACGCGGTCCGGGCCGCCGTCCGCGACGGCTTCCTGTCGGTGAGCAACGACCGGGTGTCGATCCTCGCCTCCGTGGGCGAGCTGGCCAGCGACGTGGACACCTCGACGGCGCGGTCCGAGCTGGACAGCGCCACCGCGGAGGCCGGCTCGGCCGCCGCGGCCGAGGAGTCGGTCGACGTCAGGTACGCGCGCGCCCGGCTGCGAGCCAGCGGCGACCAGGCCTGACGCGGGGCCGGTCACGATGACGAGCACAGCGGCCGCCACGACCAGGGTTTCGGGCTAGGCGGCGGTGGGGGGAGCGCTGTCGGACGCGTTGTGGTTCGTCGCCGCCCTCCTCGTGCTCATTGTCCTCGCCGCCGTCGTCCTCGCGTCCCGCCGCTACCTCCTTGAGCGCAGCGGCGGGACGGTCGATTGCGCCCTGCGCCAGCCCGCCGGCCAGGGCGCCTGGCGGCTCGGCGTGCTGTCGTACCACCACGACTCGCTGCGCTGGCACGGTGCGCTCGGCGTGCTGTTGCGCCCCGAGTACACCTTCCACCGGCGGGCGCTCACCGTCATCTCCCGCCGCCCGGCCGACCCGGGGGAGGCGCCCGCCCTCGGCCCCGGCCGCATCGTCGTCGAGGTCTCGGTCGGCCCCGTGCCCGACCAGCCGGGACCGCCGCCCGGTGAGAACCTGGAGCTGGCCATGACCGACCAGGCGTTGACCGGCTTCCTGGCCTGGCTGGAGGCGTCGCCGCCCGGGTCGCATCTGGGTGACTTCGCGTAAGGTCAAAGTCCTAGCTGCGGGTCGCGGCGGTCGCGGGGCTGCGGCTGGCCCGATCTGTCGCTGACCCGGTCCGTGGGTTGGGGTCCTTGACTATGGCCGTGGTCGGGGCTGTCGCTGTGCGGCTGCGCTTAGCGGTCGCCGCCTGGTTTCCACAGGATGTCGCCGGTCGGCTGGTTGGCCGTTCTGGCCAGGATGAACAGTAGGTCCGAGAGGCGGTTGAGGTACTTCGCGGGCCAGGGGCTGATGGTTTCGCCGTGGTCGGCGACCGCCGCCCAGGCGGTGCGCTCCGCCCTCCTGGCCACGGCTCGGGCGGTGTGCAGCAGGGCCGCGCCGGGGGTGCCGCCGGGCAGGACGAAGACTGCGCAGGGTCGGCAGGGTGGCGTTGTACTCATCGCAGGCCGCCTCCAGGGCGGTCACGTAACCCTCGTCGATGCGCAGCTGCGGGTACTCCGGCGGCGTCTTCGGCAGGGGAGTGGCCAGGTCGGCGCCGCAGTCGAACAGCTCGTTCTGGATCCGCCGCAGCAGCGTCGCCATGTCGCCGGGCAGCCCGCCGAGCGTGATCGCCACGCCGATGGCGCAGTTGGCCTCGTCGGTGTCGGCGTAGGCGGCCAGGCGGGTGTCGGTTTTCGGCACCCGCGAGCCGTCCGCCAGCGCGGTGGACCCGTCGTCACCGGTGCGGGTGTAGATCCGGGAGAGGACGACCGGGGTGTCGCGGCTGTCGTCGGTCATGCCCCACACGGTAGCGCAGTGACTCTAAGTAATTGAAAGTTAGATGTGATCATGGGCTCTACCTGGGTAAAGAAACTGTCATATAAAGAACGGGTCTATGAAAGTGACGCTCGGTAGTCACATGCGCCAACTCTGGGGTCCGGCGGTTCTCGGGGGCCCGCCGGACCCCGCCCTGGCGTGACCCGCCCGTCGCGACTGACCGTCCGGCCTTTGCCCGGATGCCCGGGGGTTTGCCCGCCCGGGCGATAGGGTGACGGGTGTGTTCGACTACGTGATCGCCGGCGGCGGGAGCGCGGGCTGCGTGGTCGCCGCCAGGCTCGCCGAGGACCCGGGCTGCCGGGTGCTGCTCCTGGAGGCCGGGCCGGACGCCAGCGCCGTCGATGAGACTGCGCATCCCGGCGGCCTACGGCCGGCTGCTGCGCAGCCGGTACGACTGGAACTTCGTCACCGTGACGCAGGAGCGGGCCGATGACCGCACGGTCTACTGGCCGCGCGGCCGGGTGCTCGGCGGATCGGCGGCCATCGGCGCGATGACCTACGTCCGCGGCAACCGGGCGGACTACGACACCTGGCGCGACGAGTACGGCTGCTCCGGGTGGGGCTACCGCGAGCTGCTGCCGTACTTCCTGCGCGCGGAGGACAACGTGCGCGGCGCCGGCCCTTACCACGGCGCGGGCGGCCCGCTGCCGGTGCGCGACGCGCCGTACCGCTCGGCGCACGCCGAGCGCTTCATCGAGGCCGCCACCGGGCGCGGCGCGCGAGCCGAACGACGACTTCAACGGGGAACGGCAGGACGGCGTCGGGTTCTACCAGGTCACGCAGCGCGACGGCCGCCGGTACAGTGCCGCCGACGCCTACCTGGCCAGCAGGCCGCCGAACCTCACGGTGATCACCGACGCGCTGGTCACCGGCCTGGTCATCGAGGGCGGCCGGGCCGTCGGCGTGACCTACCGGCGCGGCGGCCTCGACGAGACGGCCCGCGCCGAGGCCGAGGTCATCCTGTCGGCCGGCGCGGTCGGCACGCCGCAGTTGCTCATGCTGTCCGGCATCGGCCCGGCGGACCACCTGCGGGAGCACGGCATCTACGTGATCGCCGACGTGCCCGCGGTGGGCGCGAGCCTGATGGACCACCCGGCCGTGCCGCTGCAGTGGGCCACGCCCGGGGCGCGGGGACCGTGGGAGTCGTCCGGCACCGTCGGCTTCCTGCGCTGGCGGCTGACCGGCAAGGGGCCGCTGACGTCCAACGTCGCCGAGGCGGGCGGGTTCGCCCGCAGCGAGCCGCGGCTGACCGCGCCGGACCTGCAGTGGCACGTGCTGCCGGCCGGCTACGCCGGCCAGGGCCTGGCCGACCCGGCCAGGCGGGCGATGACCGTCCTGGTCACGCTGGTGGACGCGGCCAGCCGGGGCCAGCTCAGCGCTCGCCTCCGCCGACCCGAGGCACCGGCCCCGCATCGACCCTGGCTACCTGTCCGACGTGCGCGACGTGAACGCGCTGGCGGCCGGGGTGCGGATGGCCCGCGACTACGGCACCGCCGCGCCGCTGGCCAAGATCCGCGCGGCGGAGCTGTCGCCGGGCGACGGCGTGCACACCGACCACGAGGTGCGGGACTTCATCAGGCGCGCGGTGGTCAGCGCCCGCCACCCGGCCGGCACCTGCGCGATGGGCGGCACGGTGGGGAAGTCGGCCAGCGGCTACGACAGCGTGACCGACCCTCAGCTGCGCGTGCGCGGCCTGGCCGGCCTGCGGGTCGTGGACGCCTCGGTGCTGCCGACGCTGCCCCGCGGCGGCCTGAACGCCACGGTGATCGCGGTCGCCGAGCGCGCCGCCGACCTCATCGCCGGCCGGGCACCCCTAGTCCCCCAGGACCCCGCCGCCGCCCTGCCCGCCTCCCGCTAACTGGGTTTCGCGAGCCGGGTGCCGCAGCCGATCGACGTGGACGAGGCGGCGCGGGCGGGGGAGGGCGGCTAGCGAGGCCGCTGCCAGCGGCGGCGGCGCCTGCGGCTGGTAGAGGCGGCCGTGCAGCAGGGTGGTGAGCTTGACGATGCGCTCCATGTCGGCCGGGGTCCGCTTGAAGGTGGTCGTCGCGACCGGCGGCCTCATCCGCTGGCGGGTGATCGACTTGGCCCGGGAGAACTCACGCAGCCCGTCGGCGCCGTGGATGCGGCCGAACCCGGACTCGCCGCTGCCGCCGAACGGCAGCGCGGGCACGGCCGCGAACGCGACCACCGAGTTCACCGAGGTCATTCCGGCCCGCAGGGCCCGCGCCGCGCGCACTCCCGCCGCCCGCCGCCTGGTGAACACCGCCGACCCGAGTGCGTACGGCGAGGCGTTGGCCAGCCGCACGCCCTCGGCCAGCGACGGCACCGGCGTGACCGTCACCACCGGGCCGAAGGTCTCCTCGCGCACCGCCGCGCTGTCGTCGGGCACGTCCACCAGCACCACCGGCGACACGTACGGCGCGCGCACCGATTCGAGGCCGCCGAAGGCGGCGCGGCCGCCGCGCGCCACCGCGTCGGCCAGGTGCCGTTCCATCACGTCCACCTGCCCGGGCAGCGTCATCGGCCCGTAGGCCGCCGCCGCGTCGTCGCCCGGCCGCAGCCGGGCGACCCGCTCGCCGAGCTTGTCAAGGAACGCGTGGTAGGCCGGCTCCTCGACGTAGACCCGCTCGACGCCGACGCAGGTCTGCCCGGCGTTGGACATCGCGCCCCAGGCGGCGGCGTCGGCGGCCGCGTCCAGGTCCGCGTCGGCCGCGACCAGCAGCGCGTCCTTGCCGCCGCACTCGGCCAGCACCGGCGTCAGCGTCTCGGCCGCCGCCGCGAGCACCTTGCGGGCGGTGGCGGCGGAGCCGGTGAACGCCAGCTTGCTCACCCCGGCCCGGGCCAGTTCCGCGCCGGTCGAGCCGGGCCCGGTGACCAGTTGCAGCACCGGCTCGGTGTCGCCGAAGACCTCGAGGAGCACCTCGCCGAACGTGTCGGCCAGCCACTGCCCGGTGCCGGTGGTCAGCTCCGACGGCTTGAACACCACCGCGTTGCCCGCCGCGAGCGCGTAGGCCAGCGACCCCATCGGGGTGAGCACCGGGTAGTTCCACGGCCCGATCACGCCGATCACGCCGAGCGGCTGGTACTCGACCGACGCGGCCTGGTTGAGCATCGCGATGCCCGGCGGCACCCGGCGCGGCCGCAGCACGGAGTGCGCGTGCCGGGCGGCCCAGTCCAGGTGCAGGATGGCGTTGACGATCTCCAGCGTCGCGTCGTCGAGCGGCTTGCCCGTCTCCTCGTGCACGAGCTGGGCGAGCCGGCCAGAGTACCGGGTCAGGTGCGACTTCCAGGCCAGCAGCCGCAGCCGCCGCTCGGCGTGCGACAGCCCGCCCCACCACGCGGCCGCGGCGTGCGCCCGGCGCACCGCCTGCGCTACCTCGCTGCGGCCCGTCGACTGGGTAGGTGGCCAGCACCTCGCCGGTCGCCGGGCTGACCGACTCGAACGTCTCCCGTGCCGCGACCCACGTCATGGAACCCAGTAAACCACTGCGCCGCCGGGCCAGGCGGACTGCCCGCTGCCCAGGGTCCGACGCGGGTACGGTAGGCAGCGTGCCCGCCCGCCCGTACACCATCGTGAGCTGCGCCGTCTCGCTCGACGGCTGCCTGGACGACACGTCGCCGCAGCGGCTGATCCTGTCCGGCCCGCAGGACCTGGACGAGGTGGACGCGCTGCGCGCCGCGTCCGACGCGATCCTGGTCGGCGCGGGCACGATCCGCGCCGACAACCCGCGGCTGCTGGTCCGCGACCCGGCCCGGGTGGCCGGCCGGGCATCGCGCGGGCCGGCCGCCGCACCCGCTGCGGGTCACCGTGACCGCCACCGGGGACCTGGACCCGGCCGCGCGCTTCTTCGCCGGGCCGGGCACGCCGCTCGTCTACGCGCCGTCCGGCGCCGCCGCGGCGGCGACGGGAACGGCTCCAGGGTCAGGGCGGCGTCATCGACCGGGCGCGGAACTGTCCCTCGCCGTCGTGCTGGCCGATCTCGCGGCACGATCACGACGGGTTGGAACCGTGGTCGCCGAAGGCGGTGCCCGCATCCTGCGCGACCTGCTGGCCGGGAGCCTCGCCGACGAGCTGCGACTGGCGGTCGCCCCGTTCCTGGTGGGGGATGCGGCGGCGCCGCGCTTCGGCCTCCCGGCCCGCTACCCGTACACCGCGTCGGCCCCGATGACGCCGGTCTCGCTGCGCCAGGTCGGCAACGTGGCCGTGCACCATTACCGGCTGTCCGCGCGGCAGCAGCCGGTGCCCGGCGAGTAGGCCCCGCTAGGGCAAGCCGGCCAGGGAGCGCAGGCAGGGCCGCAGCAAGTCGATCACCTGGGCCGGGTCGGCGGCGGCCAGTTCGTCGGACGCCAGCAGGTGGCGGGAGACGGTGACGCCGAGGATGATCGCGCTGATGGCCGAAGCCCGCAGGGCCGCGTCATGCGCCGGGATGGCCTGCGCGATCTGCGCCTGGTAGCGGGTCATGCCGGCGCGCAGGACGCTGTCCGCCTCTGGATTGGTCAGCATCGAGCGCAGCAGCGCCAGGGATGCCCTCGGCTCGTTCTCAAGCCGGTCGGCCAGCGTGGCCAGGATCTGCTCGGTGGCCTGCTCGGGCGGCCCGCTGACCTCGGGCAGCGGTGCGGCGTCGATCACCTGCCTGAACAGCTCCCGCTTGGAGCCGAAGTAGTGCATGACCAGGCCGGCGTCCACGCCCGCCTCCGAGGCGACGGCCCGGATCGTGGCCCGCTCGTACCCGGAGGCGACGAAAACCCTGGACGCCGCGTCGAGGATGCGCGCCTCGGTGCGTTGGCGCTGCTCGGCGCGCGACCCGGGCCGTGGGGTAGTCATCAACTCATTCTACGGGCGTTGACCGAGCCGCCAATTTAATTCTATGCTTGTTCAATGAACGCTTGTTGAACGAGGAGGACCGCATGTCATCAACTACCCACGCCGACGTCCTGGCCCGCCGTCGCACCGTGATCCTGGGCGGCGACGCCGACGGCTTCGCCGCCCTGTTCACCCCGGACGCGGTGATCGAGGTGCCGACCGCCTGCCGCCCGGCGCCCCCCTGAGAATGGAGGGGCAGGAGGTCATCCGGGCCTGGGCGCACAAGGTGCTGGCGATGCCGCTGCGCCTGGACGTATTCGAGGTGGCCGAGCTCTACCAGACGGTGGACCCGGAGGTGGTGATCGTGGAGATGCGCACCGAGGGGAGCGTGACCACGACCGGCCGGCCGTTCACGGCCACGTCCGTCCAGGTCCTGCGCATCCGCGACGGCCGGATCGTGCACTTCCGTGACTTCCCCGATCCCCACGGGGCCGAAGGCGTCGACTTCCCCGATCCCCACGGGGCCGAAGGCGTCCCCGGGTAGCCGGCGCACCTGCGGCCGGGTCCGGCGGCCAGCGGGCGACTAATAGGAAACGCAAGGTAAACGAGAAGGTTAATAAAACCCTGACCCCGTATTTTGACGGGGCCAGGGATATTGCCGATGGGCTAATCTCGGCGCCTAAAGGGATCTTTATTCACGAGGGCGAACGCAGGGGAGCGAAATGCACCCATTGGCGGATGGTTTTTTCAGTACCCTTAATGCGTGGATTGATACGCCCCAGGTCTTCAGCGGGCTGGTTGGCGCGGCCATCACCGGCCTGGGGAGCATCATGGTCGGTACCTACGTCGGCCGTCGCCGCCTCGGCTACACGGTGCTCTACGACCAGCCGGTCAACCACGGCGACCCGGCGCACCGGGCGCTGGACGCGGCGGTGGTAGGCGCCGGGGGCCCGGGCGGCCCGGCCGTGCCGAGCCTGCACATGTGGGACATCGTCTACCGGGACCACGCCACAGAAGCGCCCGACTACGAGGTCACCAACGGCAGCCTCGTGGTTATGCGCATCAGGAACATCGGCTGGCGCACGATAAAGGACGACGATTTCAACCGGGACAAATTCTCCGTGACCTTTCCCGGGCGCCGGGTGGTGCATTTCAAGGTCCGCGACAACCGGGAGTACCACCAGGAGGTCTACGAGGTTCAGCAGCCCGGCGGCGATGGCCAATTCGACGCGCCGCAGCCCGGCGCGACCGACCATTTCAACCTGCCCGCCACCACACTGGAGCGCGGCGAGGGCTTCGAGGTGCTGGTGCTGCTCGAAGACGACCCCGGGTACCGCGGGCACGACCGGAACCCCCGGGTCAGCGGGCACCTGGTCGCCGGAAAGATCAGGGAGTACGGTCGGCGCCCCCGCCAGTGGCGGTACGCGATCACCCTCGCCACGATCGCCGCCCTGACCGCCGCCGGCGTCATCATCGGCGTCAAGATCGCCAACCGCGGCCTGGCGCTCAGCCCGGTCTGCGCGACGGGCCACGCCACCGTCGCCGGGTCAACGGCGTTCGCCCCGGCCATGAACCAGGTAGTGACCGACTACGAGCAGCTCTGCCGGGGCGCCGACATCACCGTCAGCGCCGACAGCAGCCTGACCGGCCTCAAGGACCTCATGGCCGCCAGGGACAAGTCCTCGTACATCGCCATGTACGACGGCCTGCCCGACCAGGATCCCGGCCTCGGTTACGTGGTCCACCCGGTCGGGGACGTCATCTTCGCCGTCGTCGGGAACCACGCGCTCACGTCGCTCAAGCCGACCGTCTTCGCATCGGGCACCACCAACGGCATGACCAGGATGCAGATCGCCGACGCCTTCAAGCACCCCGGCGACTACGGTGAGCACCCGGTGGGCCGCGCCGGTACCTCGGGTACCAGGCAGGTGTTCGTCAAGACGATCCTGGCGGGCGACGACCCCGAGGACCAGGCGGCCGGCTGCGGCGGCGTGCCCAGCGCCGGCCTGTGCCTGGCCCCGACGACCATGGACGTCTTGCGGTACGTCAGCGGCACGCCGAAGGCGATCGGCTACGCCGAAGACGACGCGCTCGCGTTCTTCCCGAACGTTTCCGCCATCCCAGTCAACGGCTATGCCCCCACCCGGGCCAACGCTCTCGACGGCCACTACCAGTTCCTGGCCACGGAGCACCTGTACACCAGCGACCAGCCCTCTCCGCTGGTCAAGGACCTGATGAACTTCCTGGCCAGCGCCCCGGTGACCGCGCAGCTCCGGGCCACCTCGTTCATCGCCTGCGCCGACCTGGCGGGCTCTGCGCTGAGCGCTGACTGCCAGTCCAGCTGACCGTCGGCGGCCAGCTCCGGCCGGCCGCCTGCCGCTCGCTGGCCGCCTGCCGCCTGCTGCTCCGCCGGGTCGGCACTGCGTCCGGTCGGCACCGCGTCCGGTCGGCACTGCGTCCGGTGGGCACCACACCGGGTCAGAACAGGGTGCCCTCACGCTCGATGCCGCGCATGGCGTCGTAGTCCAGGGTGACGCAGCGGATGCCGCGGTCCTCGGCCAGCGTGCGGGCCTGGGGCCGGATCGTCTGCGCGGCCAGGATGCCGTGCACCGGCGACAGCAGCGGGTCCCGGTTGAGTAGTTCCAGGTAGCGGGTGAGCTGCTCGACCGCGTCGATGCCGGCCTGGCGCTTCATCTCCACCGCGACGTGCTCGCCGGTGCCGTTGCGGCACATGATGTCGACCGGGCCGATCGGCGTCGGGTACTCGCGGCGGATGAGCCGCCAGCCGTCGCCGAGCAGGTGGAGCTGCTCGGCCAGCAGTTCCTGCAGGTGCGCCTCGACCCCGTCCTTGACCAGGCCAGGGTCGACGCCCAGCTCGACCGAGGTGTCGGAGAGCGTCTCGGTGAGGGTGATCGTGAGCGTCTCGCCGGCCTTGTTGGTCACGGACCACTTGGCCGGCTGCGCCGGGCTGCCCGGCTCGTCGCCAGTGGCGGGCTGCTCGGGGACGGCGGGGTGCTCGGCCAGGCGGCACGGCGGCGACATCCAGTTGAGTGGCTTGTAGGAGCCGCCGTCGGAGTGGACGAGGACGGAACCGTCCGCCTTCACGATCAGCAGCCGCAGGGCGGACGGGAGGTGGGCGGTGAGCCTGCCGTCGTAATCGACGCTGCACCGCGCGATGACTAGTCGCACACAGGAACTCTAATGCGGACTAGCCGGTGCCGCGGGGGCGTTGTCATGAGCGGCAGGAGTAATTGACCCCGATAAACTGGACCGCTGTGAGCCCGCGCAAGACCAACAAGCCCCGGCCCCCGGCGCGCCCCGCTCCGCTAGGGCCGGAGCGGATTGAGGACTGGCCGGACGGCGACTGGATCGTGCGTCCGGTCCCTGGCGCGGCGGCGGCCAAGTCCTATCGCTGCCCCGGGTGTGACCAGGAGCTGTACCCGGGTGTGGCCCATGTCGTGGTCTGGCCGGCGCACGCGGGCGCGGACGAGCGGCGGCACTGGCACACCGTGTGCTGGCAGCGACGGCTGAACCGCCGCCGCGGCCGGTAAGCCCCATGACTGAGAAGGAACAAGGGATAGTGACTGACATCAGGAGCTCGACGCTGCTGCCTGCCCGGCGGACCCCGATCACGCTGACCACCCGGGACGGGCTGCGCCTCGTCGGCGAGCTGGCGCTGCCGGAGCACCGCGACCCGGCCGGCACCCTGGTGTGCCTGCACCCGCTGCCCACCCAGGGCGGGATGATGGACAGTCACGTGTACCGCAAGGCGGCCTTCCGGCTCCCGGCGCTGGCCGACCTGGCGGTGCTACGGTTCAACACCCGGGGGACCGAGTCGGAGCGGGGCAGGAGCGAGGGCGAGTTCGGCGCCGGTGAGACCGAGCGCTGGGACGTCGAGGCGGCCGTCCGCTACGCGACCGAGGCCGGGCTGCCGAACATCTGGCTGCTCGGCTGGTCGTTCGGCACCGAGCTGACGCTCAAGTGGGGCCTGCTGCCCGGCGTCGAGGGCGGCATCCTGCTGTCGCCGCCGCTGCGCCGGGCCACCGACGCCGACCTGGACGCGTGGGCCGCCTCCGGCAGGCCGCTGACCGCCCTGGTGCCGGAGTTCGACGACTACCTGCGCCCGGACGAGGCCAGGCAGCGCTTTGCCCGGGTGCCCAAGGCGCAGGTGATCGGCGTGGACGGCGCCAAGCACCTGTGGGTCGGCGAGAACAACGTGCGCATAGTGCTCAACGAGATCGTCCGCACCGTCAACCCCGCCGCCCTGGCCGACGTCGGCGCGCTCCCTGTCACCTGGGACGAGTAACCCCTCCACTGGCTAAGCAGACAAGGGGTGCGGGGCAGGCCCGGTAGGCACAACGGAGCCCCCGGACCCGAAGGGTCCGGGGGCTCCGTTTACTGCTGGCCCCGTCAGGCGGCAGTGACCCCTACTCGGTCCACCAGTCTTCCTTGTCCTCGGCGCCGCCGTCGGCGCCGGCGGCGGGAGCGCCAGCGGCCCGGGGGGCTGCGTTGCTGGCCGGGCGGACGACCGGCGCGGCGGCCGGGGTTCCGGCGGGCGCGCTCTCAACGGCGGGCTTGGCCGGGGTGGCGGCGACGGCCGCGTCCATTGGCGGCATCTGCACGCCGAGCTGGCCGCCGAGCAGCTGGCGCACCTGCGCGAGGTGCGCTGGTGATGTTGTCGCTTCTGCCTGGTCAGTTCGTCGACCTGGCGCTGGGCGGTCGAGCCTGCGGCGCTCGGCCTCGGTCTTGGCCTCGCTGACATCTGCTCGGCCTGCGTCTTGGCCTGGGTGACGATCTGGTCGGCGTTCTTCTTCGCGTTGACGACCAGCTGCCGGGCGTGCTGGTCGGCGTCCCGGCGCGTCTGGTCGGCCTGGGCGGTGGCCTTGGCGGCCCGCTGCTCGGCGGTGGACGCGCGCTGCTCGGCCTCGGAGACCAGCTTCTGCGTGGCGGCCTGGGCGGCGGACGAGCCGCTCGGCCTCCTGGCGCTCGGACTCCTCGCGGCGGGCGGCGAGCTGGATCTCGAACTCGGCCTCGGCCTGCGCCCGCTGCGCCTCGCTCTCCTCCAGGATGCGCTGCGCCTGCGACCGCATCTCGTCGGCCTGGCGCTTGGAGGTGGTCAGGATCTCGTCGCGCTCGCGCTTGGCGGCCGCCTTGAGCTGCGCGACCTCGCGCTCGGTGGTGGTGCGCAGCTTGGCGATGTCCCGCTCGGTCGACGGCCCGCTTCTCGGCGACCTCGTGGTCGGCGGTGGCGCGCAGCTTGGCGACCTCGCGCTCGGTGGTGGAGGTCAGCTCGTCGGACTCGCGCCGCGCGCTGGTGCGGATCGAGTCGGCCTCGCGCTCGGCGGCGCTGCGCACGTCGTCGGTCTCGCGCTTGGCGTTGGCCCGCAGCTGGGCGGCCTCGTTCTCGGCCGCGGCCCGCAGCTCGGCGCCGTCGACCTTGGCGGCCGCCTTGATCTCGTTGGCCTCGGACCGCGCGGCCTGTACCAGCTCGGTGGCCTGTTCCTCGGCTAGCCGCAGCAGCTGCTCGATGCGAGCACCGAGCCCGGAGTACGTCGGCCGTTCCTGCTCCTGGATCTGCCGCTGCGCATCCTGGAGGTCGCGGCGCGCGCCGACCGCGTCCTCCTGGTGCCTGCGTACCTCGTTAGCGAGCTGCCGGATGTGCTCGTCGACCTGATGCGGATCGTAACCGCGCATCACCTTAGCGAAGTCGCGCGGTGGGGTCTCTTCGAAGAAGCTGGTCAGCTGGGCGTCAATATCCGATTGCATAAGAGCCTAATCCAAGCTAGACGGGGACGGCGGGCGGAGCCCGTGCGCGGGTATTGGTGTCTCGCCCGTGAGAGGCAATCTACTCCGCCCCCGCAGGATCTGCGGGTGCTTCGATGTTCTTCCCGGGCGGCGGCTTTGGGGTGACTTACCTGGAAAGTCTAGGGGTCACATACTCGACGTATGCCCCTTACCTGGCCGCCTAAGGTCACGTTTCATGCACCCGGGAGGGGCCCGCCGTCGCAATCGATGGCGGCCAACACCGGCTGCACTAATTTGCGCAATTAGCGCAATGGCTGCACAAGCTCCGTCAGGACCCCACCAAGGTCGCCGGGATGCAAAAAGGCGATCGACGCGCCCATCGACCCGTGCCTGGGCCGCTTGTCGATCAACCGGATACCGGTCGTGCCAACCTGCGCCAGCGCCTCGGTCACGTCCGCCACCTCGTAGCCGACGTGGTGCATGCCCTCGCCGCGCCGTTCGAGGAACTTGCCGACCGGGCTGTCCCCGCGCAGCGGCTCAAGCAGCTGCACGTAGGAGGACCCGGAGTCGGTGGCGAGCATCGCCTCGCGGACGCCCTGGTCCTCGTTGACCTCCTGGCTTACCACGGAGAGCCCGAACACGCTGACGTACCGCTCGATGGTGGCGTCGAGCGACCGGCAGGCGATCCCCACGTGGTCGATCTTCAGCAGCATGGTCCGATCGTATCGGGCCCGGGTGCTGGGTTATCGTGGCAGTTGAACCTATGGAAGAAAACGCGGCAGGCGCTATAACCCGGGAGGCCGGCATGGGCGATCGTGACCCAGTGATCATCGGCGGCGCGCGGACGGGCATCGGCCGGCTGCTCGGCAGCCTGGCGGGGTTCAGCGCGGCCGAACTCGGCGGGTTCGCCATCGCCGGGGCACTCGACCGCGCCGGCGTCGCCCGAGACCGGGTCGAGTACGTGATCATGGGTCACGTGCTCCAGGCGGGCGCCGGCCAGATCACCGCGCGCCAGGCGGCGGTGAAGGCGGGCATCCCGATGACCACCCCGGCCACCGTGGTCAACAAGGTCTGCCTGTCCGGCCTCGACGCGATCGCCCAGGCCGCCGACCTCATCAGGCTGGGCGAGTTCGACATCGTCGTGGCCGGCGGCATGGAGTCGATGACCAACGCGCCGCACCTGCTCAAGAACTCGCGCAAGGGCTACAAGTACGGCTCGGTCGAGGTGATCGACTCGATGGCGTTCGACGGCCTCACCGACGCGTTCGACGGCCTGTCCATGGGCGAGTCGACCGAACGGCACAGTGGCGGCCTCGGCGTCACCCGCGAGCAGCAGGACGAGTTCGCCGCCCGCTCGCAGCAGCGCGCCGCCCGCGCCACCAAGGACGGTCTGCTCGGCGAGGAAATCGTGCCGGTGGAGGTCAGGTCGCGCAAGGAGACGGTCGCCTTCGCCACCGACGAGGGCATCCGGCCCGATACGACCGCCGAGTCGCTGGCCAAGCTCCCGGCCGCGTTCGGCGCCGGCGGCACGATCACCGCCGGCTCGTCGTCGCAGATCTCCGACGGCGCCGCCGCGCTGATCGTGACCAGCCGGGGGAAGGCCCAGGAGCTCGGCGCCACGGTGCTGGCCGAGGTCGGGCCGTTCGGCACGGTGGCCGGCCCGGACAACAGCCTGCACCACCAGCCGTCCAACGCGATCAGGAAGGCGCTCGGCAAGGCCGCGCTCGACGTGGCCGACCTGGACCTCATCGAGATCAACGAGGCGTTCGCCGCGGTCGGCGTGGCCGCCAGCCGCGACCTCGGGGTCAGCCCGGACATCGTCAACGTGAACGGCGGCGCGATCGCCATCGGGCACCCGCTCGGCGCCTCCGGCGCGCGGATCGCCCTGACGCTCATCTACGAGCTGCGCAGGCGCGGTGGCGGCCTCGGCGCGGCGGCCCTGTGCGGCGGCGGCGGCCAGGGCTCGGCGCTGCTGCTGCGGGCCTGAACCGCGGGCTTGACGAAGGGACCGGCGCTGAACACGTCGACACTGGCCGCAGGCGACCTGGCTGCCCGGGCTCAAGCCGGTGACAAGCGCGCACTCGCCCGGGTGATCTCGTGGGTGGAGAACGGGGACCCGCGCTCCCGTTCTGTCCTCCGGGAGATGAGGCCGCCGGCCGCCGGTACCCGCGTGATCGGCCTGACCGGCGCGCCGGGGGCGGGGAAGTCGACCGTCACCAGCGCCCTGGTGCGGGCGTTCCGCGCCCGGGGCAACCGGATCGCCGTGCTGGCGGTGGACCCGTCCTCGCCGTTCACCGGCGGCGCCCTGCTCGGAGACCGGATCCGGATGCAGGAGCACGCCACCGACGACGGGGTGTTCATCCGGTCCATGGGCAGCCGCGGGCAGCTCGGCGGCCTGGCCGCCGCGGCGCCGCAGGCGGTCCGCGTGCTCGGCGCGGCCGGCTGACGAGGTCATCCTGGTCGAGACGGTCGGCGTCGGCCAGGCCGAGGTGGAGATCGCCTCGGCCGCCGACACCACGGTGGTGCTGGTCGTGCCGGGCATGGGCGACTCGGTGCAGGCGGCCAAGGCGGGGGTGCTCGAGGTCGCCGACCTGCTGGTGGTGAACAAGGCGGACCGCCCGGACACCCAGGCCACGCTGCGTGACCTGCGCGGCATGGTCGCCCTGGCGAGCGGGGACTGGAAGCCGCCGGTGGTGCCGACGGTGGCGACCTCGGGCGAGGGTGTGGACGACCTGATGGCGCAGCTCGACCGGCACGAGTCTTGGCTTGAGGAGAGCGGTGAGCGGTCGCGGCGCCGCCTGGACCGGGCCCGCGGCGAGGTGGCCGCGCTGGCGCTCGGCACCCTGGCCGCCCGCCTGGAGGTGCCCGACGAGCTGGCCGCCCGGGTGGCCGAGGGCCGCTGCGACCCGCTCGACGCTGCCAGGGAACTGTTGGCCGGCGCGGGCTTGTAGCGCCCAGCGCAGGCCGCGTCCCTGACCGGGCAGCGCCCCGCGTGCGGCGGGGTAGTAGGGTCGCAGCAGGGAAACGTCTGGCGATAGCGGTACCTTCCGCTTGTCCGGTGAGCGCGCTCGATACTATGGCGCCCTTTGTCATCGGGCGCGCGAGCCAGGACACCGGGGTACGGGGGTCGCTCCCCCGGGAGGTGACTGTGCTTGGCCTGCCGTTCGACCCGATCGAACGCGCGGCGCTGATCTGGGAAAGCCGCTTCGGGCCGTCCTCGGCGATGGCGGCGGTCACCTCGATCATGCGCGCGCAGCAGCTCCTGCTCGCACAGCTCGACGCGATCCTCCGCCCGTACGGCCTCACCTTCGCCCGGTACGAGGCCCTGGTGCTGCTGTCGTTCAGCCACGCGGGCGCGTTGCCGCTGCGGGTGATGGGGGAGCGCCTGATGGTGCACCCGACCTCGGTGACCAACACGATCGACCGCCTTGAGGCGCAGGGCATGGTGATCCGCCGTCCCAACCCGTCCGACGGCCGCGGCCGCCTGGCCGAGATCACCGACGCCGGCCGGGACGCCGTGCGCCTGGCGACCAGCGACCTGATGGCCCACGACTTCGGCCTGTCCGGCTACTCGGAGCCGGACAGGGAGGCCCTGTTTACGCTGCTGCGCTCGCTGCGGGTGTCGGCGGGCGACTTCAAGGACGCCTAACCGCGCCCTAGCCGCTCGTGATCGGGCGGACCTGCCAGGTCTTCCCGCCGTCGCTGGTCATCCAGATCGCGTGCAGGCTCGCGCTACCACCGAGCGCCACGCCCTGCGACTCGCTGGTCATGCCCACGTAGCTGAACCCGTCGGCGCTGCCCGACGGGTCGGCCAGGCCTGCCGCCTGCCACTGCGACGCGCCCGGCGCGAGCAGGTAGATGCCGCCCGCGGCCGACGTGGCCGGCTGAGTGGCCAGGATGAGCGTGCCGTCGGGCAGGCCGGTCAGCGACTGGGGGACGCCGATGTGCGCGGTGCCCGCGGCTGCGACGCCGGCCCGCTTGGTCCACGTCGCGCCGCCGTCATCGGAGTTGTAGACCACGGTGTCGCCGGCCGTCGGCCCCACGCAGGTCAGCGCCAGGCGGGGCGCGCCGGACGCGGCCGACCCGGTGCCGGCCAGCATCACCCGCTCGGGCAGGCCGCTGTTGGCGGCCGGACCGGGGGCGCAGGGCAGCGCGGCCACCCGGTGCCAGGCGCCGCCGCCGAGCGGGCCGGCGTACAGCGTCCCGTCCGGCGCGATCAGGTAGCCGGTGGCCGGGGCGTTGCCCACCGGGCCGGCCAGCATGAGCAGCGCGCTGCCCTGGATGCCGCCGCTGGCCGCCAGGCCGGACGGGACGCCGGGCACGGCCGTCCACTGGTCGCTGCCCGCGCTGGCGGTCTTCAGCGTGAACGAGCGGCAGTTGGCGATGGTGTCCCCGGTGCTGCCCGCGGGCGGCGCGCAGTCGCCGAACAGGGCGTAGGCCTGCCCGTTCGCCGTCTCCAGGTCGGTGACTGACGCGCCGCCGGTGCTCACCTGGTGCCAGGTCTTCGCGCCGTCGTCGGTGGCCCACAGCTCGGGGCCGAACGCCCAGCCGTACTGCGCGTTGAGGAACCGCAGGCCAGTGACGCCGGTCGCGCTCATCGGGCCGCCGGTGGTCGGCGCGGGCAGGCCCTGCCAGGTCTGGCCGCCGTCGCTGGTGCGCGCGATCGACGTGCAGATGTCAGGGTCGGCGTTGGCGCAGTGCCCGGGCGTGCCGGCCTGCCGAGCACCCAGCCAGTGGTCAGCGAGTCCCAGGTCACCGAGGAGGGCAGGAAGCCGGGCGGCAGGTAGCCGGCCTGGGGCGTCGACTGGCCGTTGGGGGCGGGCGTCGTGGCCGATGCGGCGCCCGACGCCGACGCGTCGGCCGGCGCCTGGCTGGCCGCGCCGGTCACGGCCGGAGTGCCGCGCGTCGCGGGGGAGTTGCCCGCGGCCAGGTTGTCGTGGGCAGAGCTGTGCGTCGGCTGCAGCGACAGGGTCACCGGCACCGCGATGGCCACCGCCGCGGCGACGGCGGCGGCGGACGCGGCCGACACCACGGCCTTGCGTATCTTGCGGCGGCGGGCCCGCCTGGTGATCAGCTCGAACGTGCCCGGCGGTGGTGGCAGCGGGCGCACCCGCTGATCCAGCCAGCGGTCGAGGGGGTCGCGCTCGTCGTTAGCCGGCATTGGTCCTCCCCCAACCGGGGCGATCGTCGCGGCCCTCGCCGCCGCCGCCCGCGGCACCGCCGCCGCCCGCGGCACCCCCGCCGCCCGTCCGCTGGACGGGCATCGGGCCGGTCGCGGTCTTGAGCGCTTCCTTCAGCCGCGCCCTGGCATGGTAAAGGTCGGCCTTGATCGTGCCCTCCGGCCGCTTGAGCTGCACGGCGATCTCCTTGACGCCGAACCCGGCGTAGTAGTGCAGCAGGAACGGCTCGCGCAGACGCGCGGGCAGGGCGGCGATCAGCTCGCGGATGTCCACGTCCACCGACGGGTCGGCGTAGGCGTCGGCGTCGCTGCTCGCGGCCGCCTTGCTCATCGCCCGGCGCTCGCGCTCGGTCTTGCGCCAGTGGTCGCGCACCAGGTTCGTGGCGATCATGTACAGGTAGCTCTGCGGGCTGTCCAGCTTGTCGGGGCTGGTCCACTTGGACAGCAGCCGGACGAACGCCTCCGAGGCGATCTCGTGCGCGGTCTCGTCGTTGTCCACCAGCCGTCTCACCCAGCCGGCCAGCTTCGGGTAGTGCGCGGCGAACAGCTGCTCGGCGAGCACGCGGCGCGCGCCGGTTCCCGAGGTCTCGGTGACGATCGCGTACGGCCCGGTCTCCGCGCCCGCGTCCGTGCCCACCGCGCCCCCTCCGTCCCGCCCCGCCGGTGCCGCTATTGAGATCGACCCCATCTCATCCTGCCCCACGGCCCAGGGTTCCGGCCAGGCTGGAACGGCTGGGTTCAGAGCGGGCCCCGCCGCGCCCTGACCCGGCCCCGCCGCCCCGCGCTCCGCCCGTCCCCGTGGCGGTTCCCCCTGGTCCGCCAGCGCGGTCCCGGCGCCGCTATCGGTCATGATGTCATCAACCGGCGGCCCGTTGAGGGTAATTGTGCGGTACATCGATAACTTCACACTTTCGCGCGGCGACGAACGGGCGGTTCTCCCCGAACCGTCCTCTTAGACGCCGCACCCGCCCGGCCGGTTGCGCGGATCTGTCCCTGGGTAATTAGTAGGACGTCCTACTATATTGATAGGACGTCCTACTAATTCGGCTGGGGGCAGGTCACCATGACGGACAGCGACAGCGAGGGCGGGCGCGCCCGCTGGCGGCGCGCCTACGACGGGTCCGCCAAGCGCGACGCCGACTTCACCACGCTTTCCGGCCTGGAAGTGGACCCGGTCTACGGGCCGCCGGACGGGACCGAGCCGGACGGCTCGGTCGGCTGGCCGGGCGAGTTCCCCTTCACCCGCGGCCTGTATCCCAGCGGCTACCGGGGCAAGCCCTGGACGATCAGGCAGTTCTCCGGCTTCGGCAACGTCGGGCAGACCAACGAGCGGTACAAGATGCTGCTGGCGGCGGGCGGCTCCGGCCTGTCTGTGGCCTTCGACATGCCCACGCTGATGGGCCGCGACTCCGACGACCCGCGCTCGCTCGGCGAGGTCGGCCACTGCGGCGTGGCCATCGACTCGGCCGCGGACATGGAGCTGCTGTTCGAGGGCATCCCGCTGGACCAGACGACCACGTCGATGACGATCAGCGGCCCGGCCGTCCCGGTGTTCTGCATGTACCTGGTGGCGGCCGAGCGCCAGGGTATCGACATCGCCACCCTGGACGGCACCCTGCAGACCGACATCTTCAAGGAGTACACCGCGCAGAAGGAGTGGCTGTTCGCCCCCGAGCCGCACCTGCGCCTGATCGGCGACCTGATGGAGTTCTGCACGCGGCGCATCCCCCGGTACAAGCCGGTGTCCGTCTCCGGCTACCACATCAGGGAGGCGGGCTCGACGGCCGCGCAGGAGCTGGCCTTCACCCTGGCGGACGGCTTCGGCTACGTGGAACTCGGGCTGTCGCGCGGCCTCGACGTCGACCAGTTCGCCCCCGGCCTGTCGTTCTTCTTCGACGCGCACATCGACTTTTTCGAGGAGATCGCCAAGTTCCGCGCCGCCCGCCGGATCTGGGCCCGCTGGCTGCGCGACACCTACGGGGCCAAGACCGCCCGCGCGCAGTGGCTGCGGTTCCACACCCAGACCGCCGGGGTCTCGCTGACCGCGCAGCAGCCGGTGAACAACGTGGTCCGCACCGCCGTCGAGGCGCTCGCCGCCGTCCTCGGCGGCACCAACTCGCTGCACACCAACGCGCTGGACGAGGTGCTCGCGCTGCCGAGCACGGCGGCCGCCGAGACGGCGCTGCGCACCCAGCAGGTCATCATGGAGGAGACCGAGGTGGCCAACGTCGCCGACCCGCTCGGCGGCTCCTGGTACGTCGAGGCGCTCACCGACAAGCTGGAGGCCGAGGCGGAGGAGATCTTCGCCCGCATCCGGGCCATGTCACCCGACGGCTCGATGACCGGCGGCCTGCTGCGCGGCATCGAGACCGGCTGGTTCACCGGCGAAATCGCCGACGCCGCCTTCGAGTACCAGCAGAAGCTGGAGAAGGGCGACAAGCACATCGTCGGCGTCACCAGCCACACCGACACGGTCGGCGGCGAACTGGAGACGCTGCGGATCAGCCCGGAGGTCGAGCGGGCCCAGGTCGCGGAGGTCGCCGCCCGCCGCGCCGCCCGCGACCAGGCCGCCGTCGACGCCACCCTGGCCGCGCTCACCGCCGCCGCCCGCACCGACGCCAACCTGGTCGAGCCGATGCTGGCCGCCACCCGCGCCGAGGCAACGCTCGGCGAGATCTGCGACGCGCTGCGCTCCGTCTGGGGGACCTACTTCGAGCCGCCGGCCTTCTGAAGGCGTTCAGTTCAGGAGGAACGGGGGCGTGGCTGTCGCGCCGCCGGCCTAGCTTGACCGTTGGTGAGCGTGGGGACGCGGGGGTCCGGATGCTCCCGCGCCCTCGCCAGGCCTCAAGTTGGCGGCCCCCGAAGCCGCGCGGTCGGACCGCCGCCGCTCCCCTTTCCGGGTCGTTGGCGCCAACCGCCTCGCCTGGGCGAATCGAGGCCGTTGGCGCCATCCGCCCGGGTGGGAACTGCTGGGCCGCTACCGCGCGGGACCCGGGGGCGGGCGGCACAACTATTGGACTAAAGGCTAGCCCAATAGTCCTCCGGGTCGTAGCATGGGCTGGTGGCTACGAGTGACCTGGCGCGGCCTGCCCCGGACCGACGCCGTCGCCAAGGCGTCGGGCCAGGCGCGCTATGTCGCCGACCTGACCGTGCCCGGCATGGTGCACGCGGCCGTCGCTCGCAGCACGGTGCCGCACGCGCGCATCACCAGGATCGATACCCGGGCTGCCAGGGCCTGTGACTGGCGTGCTCGGCGTGTTCACCGCCGCTGACGTGAGCGACGGGCTTTACGGCCGCTCGCTCATCGACTGCCCCCTCCTGGCCCGCGACAAGGTGCGCTTCACCGGGGAGCGGGTGGTGGCGGTCGTCGCGGCCACCCGCGCACAGGCCGAGGCCGCCGCGGCGCTCGTGGAGCTCGACTACGAGCCGCTTGACGCCGTGACGACGCCGGGCGACGCGCTCGCCCCCGGCGCTCCCGCCGTGCACGACGAGCCCTGGCGGTACGCGGGCGCCCTGGCGCGGGAAGGCGACCCCGCTAACGTCATCTACCACAACGTCCACGGGTCGCTGTCCGATGTCGAGACGCGCGCTCGCGACCGCCGCTTGGACCGTCGACCGCGTCTACCGGACGCAGAGCGTGCACCACGGCTACCTGGAGCCCCAGGCGTGCATCGCGGACTACCGCCGAGCGGACTCGGTGCGGATCTGGCTGACGAACAAGGCCCCGTACCGGATCCGGGACATCATCGCAGCGTGCCTGGGCCTCGACGCGGCCGCCATCACGCTTGAGCCGGTCACGCTCGGCGGGGACTTCGGCGGCAAGGGGTCCGCGCAGGACGCTCCCCTGTGCGTCGAGCTCTCCCGGCTGACCGGCAGGCCGGTCAAGCTGGTGCTGCGCTACGCCGAGGACCTGACGAGCACCAACCCAAGGCACCCGGCGGAAATCCGCGTCAGGCTCGGCTGCGACCACGCGGGCCGGCTGGTCGCGGCGTCGCTGCGGGCGGTGCTGAACGCGGGAGCTTACGGCGGCTTCACGCCCAACGTCAGGGGCCCGCAGCACGCGATCGAGGTGCCCGTCCTACCGGGTACCGGTGTTCGCCACCGAGTTCACCCGCGTCTACACGAATACGGTGCCGCGCGGCAACATGCGCGCGCCGGGCGGGCCGCAGGGGACCTTCGCGTTCGAGTCGGCAATGGACGAGCTTGCCGCGCAGGCCGGCCTCGACCCGGTGGAGCTGCGCAGGCGGAACCTGCTCGCGGCCGGGGAGGCCGACACCGGCGGGCGAACCTGGCTTGAGCACCGCGGGCCGGAAACCCTGGACGCCGCGCTTTCCGCCTTCCGGCCGGTCGCCACCGCCACCAGGCTGGCTGTACGGCCGGGGCCTCGCCCTGTACAGCCGGGGCACGGCGAACCGGGTGAACACCAGCCTGCGGCTGACGCCGGCCGACGGCGGCGGGGTGCGGGTAGAGACGCCGATCATCGAGACCGGGACCGGCAGCCACACCGCGCTGCGCGCGATGATCGCCAGCCAGCTGGACGCTGCGGCCCGAGGCGGTCGAGGTGACCGGGGTCGGCGACCGACCGGCTGCCGCGAGACGCGGGCGCCGGCGGCAGCCGGGTGACCGCCGGCCTCGCGGTCGCGGCCGACGCCGCCGCCAAGGCGTGGCGGAACCGGCTCCGCGACGAGCCCGTGGCGGTCGAGCTCGACGAGGGCATCGGCCCGGACGTCGGGTCGTACGTCGTCCAGGTCGCGCAGGTCGCGGTCGACCCGCAGACCGGGCAGCTGCGGGTCATGGAGATACTCACCGCGGTGGACGTCGCCGCCGTCATCAACCCGGCCGCGCATCAGATGCAGGTCGACGGCGGCGTCGCGATGGGCTTCGGCTTCGCGTGCCTTGAGGACCTCGACGAATCCGACGGGCAGGTATGGTCGGGAAACCTCGGCGAGTTCAAGCTGCCGTCTTCGCCGTGACGTGCCGCGCTACCGGACGGTTCACGTGCCCGGCGCCACCGGCGTGGGCACGGCGAACGTCAAGAACATCGGCGAGTCGACGACGCCGCCGGTCGCGCCGGCGATCGCCAGCGCGGTCTTCGCCGCCACCGGCTGCCGCATGCGCGAGCTGCCGCTGACCGCCGAGAAGATCTTCAGCGCGATGAGGGGGCTGGCGTGAGCATCCGCCTGCGCTCTGAACGGGGACGCCGTCGTGGTGCCCGCTCCCGTTGACCCGGCGGCCATGCTCCTCGACGTCGTGCGCGACCTGGGCCTGACGGGGACGAAGGAAGGCTGCGGCATCGGGGTGTGCGGCGCGTGCACCGTGCTCGTCAACGACATCCCCGTGTCGTCGTGCATCTACCTGGCCCGCTGCGCCGACGAGGCGGACGTGTGGACCGTCGAGGGGCTGGCCGCGCGGCACCCTCGGCTGCTTGACGCGTTCGTGACGCAGGAAGGGCTGCAATGCGGGATCTGCACGTCCGGGCAGCTTGTCTCGGCCTACGCGCTCGGCCTGGACAACCCGGACGCGAGCGAGGAGGAGATCCGCGAGCACATGGCGGGCAACTTGTGCCGCTGTACCGGGTACGCGTCCATCGTCGAATCGGTGAAGGCCTACCTTGCCGGGCGATGAGGTCTCGTTCGCGGCGCCCGGCACGCTCGCGGACGCGCTCGGTGAGCTGAGCGACGAGGGATCGATCGCGGTGGGCGGCGGCACCTCGGTGGCGATCTTGCTGAAGTCGCGGTTGCTCGACGCACGGCGGCTGGTCTACCTTGGCCGCGTCCCCGGGCTGTCTGGCGTCGGGGAGCGGGCGGTGCCGGGGAACGGGCGGGCGAGATCCGGCTTGGGGCGACGCTGACGCTGCGCGAGCTGTGCCGGTCGCCGCTGGTCAGGTCCCGGCTCCCGGTGCTCGCGGCGGCGGCGGCCCAGGTCGGCAATCCCCGGGTGCGGGCAGTGGCGACCCTCGGCGGGGCGATCGCCCACGCCGACCCCCGCCAGGACCTGCCGCCGGTGCTGCTCGCGCTCGGGGCGCGGATCGGGATCGTCCGGCGCTGGCGGGACGCGTGAGCGGCCGCTGGCGGGCTTTCTCCGCGGGTTCATGGAGACGGAGCTTGCCCCCGGTGAGCTGGTGACGGAGATCCTGGTCCCTGTCCAGCCGGGCCTGCGCGCCGGCTACAGCCGCTTCACCCCGGGCTCGGCGGACGACTTCCCCGCGGTCAGCGTCGCGGCGTCGGTCTCGGTATCGCCCGGGGGGATAGTCGGGTCAGCGCGCATCGCGCTCGGCGGCGTCGGGTCGACCGCGATCCTGGCCGAGGGGGCCGCGGGCCTGCTGGCGGGGCGGCCGCTCGCGGCGGACACGATCAGCGCGGCGGCGGCCGCCGCCGCGGCGGCCGCCCAGCCGTGGGACGACCGGCACGGGTCCGCCGCGTACAAGCGGCACATGGTCGAGGTGTGGACCCGCCGCACCCTGGAATCCTGCGCGGTCCCCGCCTAGGCCGCGGGACGGTGGCTTGCCCACGTCTGGAACATGTCCGCGTACAGGCCGTCGCGGGCGACCAGGTCCTCATGTGAGCCCGATTCCGCGATCTCGCCGTCCGCGACGACGAAGATCCGGTCTGCGCGCATGGCGGTGGACAGCCGGTGGGCGATAAGGATCGCGGTCCGGCCCTGGAGCAGGACGTCGAGCGCCGCCTCCACCTTGGTCTCTGACTTCAGGTCGAGGTTCGACGTCGCCTCGTCAAGGACGAGGACCCGGGGCGCGGCGAGGAACGCGCGGGCGAGCGCGATCAGCTGGCGCTCGCCGGAGGACAGCGACTGGCCGCGCTCGTGGACCTCGGTGTCGATGCCGTCGGGCAGCCGGTCGACCAGCTCCCCGAGCCCGACCGCGCGGATCGCCGCCGCGATGTCGTCGTCGCCCGCGTCCGGCACGGCGAAGCCCACGTTGTCCGCGATGGTTCCGGTGAACAGGAACGGCTCCTGCGGCACGACGCCGAGCTGGCGGCGCAGCGAGGCCAGCGTCACGTCCCGCAGGTCGTGGCCGTCGATCAGGACCCGCCCCTCCGTCGGATCGTAGAAGCGGGTGACCAGCTTGGCGATCGTCGACTTGCCCGCCCCGGTCGCGCCGACGAAGGCGACGGTCTCGCCCGCGGTGATGTGGATGTTCACGTCTTGCAGCACGGGGCTGGCCGGAATGTAGCCGAACCACACGTTCTCGAAGTCGACCGAGCCGTCGATCGGCGGCAGCTCGCGGGCCTGGGGGCTATCGCCCACGGTCGGGTCGGTGGCGAGCAGCTCGCGGAGCTTGGTCACCGCGGCCTGGCCCTGCTGGTAGGTGTTGTACAGCTGGACGAGCTGCTGGATCGGCTGGAAGAAGGAGCCGAGGTAGAGGATGAACGCGACGAGCACGCCGACCGGCAGGTGGTGGTGCAGCACCATGGTGCCGCCGATCAGGAGCAGCGACAGCTGGCCGACCAGGCCGATGAGGTCGCTGCCCGCGCTGTACGCGGCGGTTATCCGGGCGGCGGCGAAGTTGGCCGCGCGGTAGTGCCCGACGATGTTCCGGTGCCTGACGACGTTGTTCCGATCGCGGTTGAAGTACGCGATCACCCGGATGCCGGACAGGCTTTCCGCGACGTCGCCGATCACCAGGGCAAGCCGGTCGCGGACGCGCAGGTAGGAGCGGAGCGACGCCCACCGGAACCACAGCGACAGCAGGCTCAGCGCCGGCACCACGATGAGGACGGTCAAGAGCGCGAGCCGCACGTTGTAGCTGAACAGCACGGCGGTGACGATGATCATCGTGCCGCCCTGGATGAAGAACTGGGCCAGGCCGTCCTGGAGCAGCTGCTGCAGTACCTCGATGTCGGCGGTCATCCGGCTCATCGTCACGCCCGCCTTGACGTCGGTGAAGTAGTCGAGGGAGAGGCGCTGGATGTGCGTGAAGACCTTGACCCGCAGGTCGTTCATGACCGAGGCGGCGAGCCTGCCGCAGGTGCGGACCCGGTTCCGCTCGACCATGACGGTGAGCGCGACCGTCAAGAGGTAGATCAGCCCCGTGGCGACCAGGACCCCGGCATTGTTCTTCGCGATACCGTCGTCGATGCCGATCTGGGTGAGGTACGGGCCGGTCTGGTAGCCGACCGACTCCACGGCCACCAGTACCAGCGCCGTGATGGCCAGCGGCCAGCGCCGCCTGATCAGCCTGCCGAGCGTCAGCGGGCGCCGGTCGGTGTTGCGCGGCGTGTACAGCGCCGCGGGCTTGCCGTGGTCCGGCTCGCGCGCCACCAGCTTCTTGACCGCGCCCTCAAGCTCGGGCGGAATGCCGACGAAGGGGCCCGCGTCGCCCTTGCGGCTCGCCGCGCTGGCATTGCGGCCGTGGCCGCCTGGCCCGCTCAGCCCCCGCCACATGGCGCCGCCGCCGAAGTTCATCGTCATGACTGGCCCCCCTGCGTCGCCCGCTCCGGTCCCGAGCCGGTCATCGGCACGTACTCCCCGGCCGCCTGGTCGCCGGCCTGCCCGTCCGCGCGCTCCCCGTCCGCTGCCTCGGCTCCTTCGTCATCCTCGGCCGTGACCTTGGCAAGCACCTCGGCGTACCTCCTGTCGGTCTCGAGCAGCTCCTCGTGACGCCCGCTGGCCACCACGTGGCCGTCCTCGATGAGCACCACCCGGTCGGCCAGGGCGATGGTCGCCAGCCGGTGGGCGATGATGAGTGTGGTCCTGCCGGCCATCAGGTCGCGCAGGGCCGCGTGGATGCGGAGTTCCACCTTCACGTCGATGGCGCTGGTGGCGTCGTCGAGCACCAGGATGGGCGGGTTGACAAGCAGCGTGCGGGCCAGCGCGAGGCGCTGGCGCTGGCCGCCGGACAGCGTGTAGCCGCGCTCCCCGACCAGCGAGTCGTAGCCGTCCGGGAGCCGCGTGATGAACTCATCGGCGCCGGCCGCCATCGCCGCCGCCTTGACCTCGTCGAGTGTGGCACCCGGCCTGCCGTAGGCGATGTTGTCCCTGATGGACACGGAGAAGAGGAACGAGTCGTCCGTGACCAGGCCGACGCTGGCGCGCAGGCTCTCCACGGTGAGGTCGCGCAGGTCCTTGCCGTCGACCGTGATCGTGCCCTCGGTGATGTCGTAGGACCGGTTGACCAGTCGCGCCACCGTCGACTTGCCCGAGCCGGTCCGTCCTACCAGCGCGACGGTCTCCCCGGGCCGGAGGTCCAGGCTGAAGTGGGACAGGATCAGCGGGCCGGCCCCGTAGCGGAAGCTGACATCACGGAACTCCAGGTCTCCGCGACAGCTGGCCAGGTCGGCGGCACCGGGCGCGTTGACGATCTCCGGCGCGGTATCGAGCACCTCAAGGATCCGTTTCGCCGCGGCCGACGCCCGCTGGCCGTTCATGATCACGGTGCCGAGCTGGCGGAACGGCGGCTGGAACAGCAGCATGTAGGACTGGAAGGTGAACAGGAGGCCCACGGCCGTGGGGATCGGGCCGAGCGAGCCGTCCAGGGCGAGGATTCCGCCGTAGAGGAGGATGACGGCCAGGCCCGCCCGCGGCAGGTTCTCCACCATGGGCGCCCACGCGCCCCTGATGTCCGCGTCCTTGATGTATCCCCATTGGAGCCGGTCGGCTGCCCTGGCCAGGTTCGTGACCTCGTTCTGCTCGGCCGCGAACGACTTCACGATGCGCACGCCAGACACGTTCTCCTCGACGATCGTCGCGACGTCCGCCAGGCGGGCCTGGATCAGCCAGGACACGGGAAAGATGCGCCTGCGCATGACGTACCCGAACAGGAACGTCAGCGGCAGCGACACCATCGTCACCAGCGTGAGCGGAACGCTGATCGTGAACATCTCCGCGAAGGCCACGATGATGACCGCGCACTGGACGAAGACCGTGGGAGCGGTCACCAGGTACTGCTGCACGGCTCGCACGTCGGAGTTGGCCCGGGAGATCAGCTGCCCCGTATGCGCCCGGTCGTAGAAGGGGAAGGACAGCCGCATGTAGTGGCTGTAGAGGATGTTCCGCAGGTCGTACTCGAAGCTGTACGCGGTGGTCAGCAGGCACCGGCGGCCGACGTAGTTGGAAATCTCCCTGATGACGATCAGCACCGCGATGATCACTGCGTAGTGCGTCAGGCTGTCGTGGCGGGAGTCCCCGCTGAGGGACCCGCTGATCGCGGAGCCGAGCTCGCGGGGAATCTGCACCTGGGTGAGCAGCGCGACGAATGACCCCGCAAGCGAGGCGCCCCACACCCAACGGTGCGCCTTGACGAGCGGCCAGGTCCTGGTGACCCAGGAGGCCTGCTTGTTGGCGCCCGGCAGGCTCTTCGGCGGCCGGTAGGGTGACGACTCGGCCAGCGGCACGTACGGCGATGTCTCGATCTCGCGGAAGGTTTCCTCCGTCGACGAGCCGAGCAGCAGCCGCTTGACAGTCATACCGCGGCCGCCCGGCGCTTGCGCAGCCGGTGGTTGTCCATGGCCTCCCCCCACTGCGCCACGCCCTCGACCGCGAGTGCCGCGTCGCCAGGGGCCGACTCGGCGAGGATCTCGGCGAGCCTGGCCTTGACGGCCTCGTCCGCCGCCGTGAGCACCTGGTGACCGGCCTCCGTGAGGGTGACGGACACGCGGCGCCGGTCGTCCGCCGAGTGCTGGCGGTCCACCAGTCCCCGCTGGACGAGTCCCTCCACCACGGCGGTGACGCTGGGACGGCTGACGGCAAGCTTGGCGGCGAGCGAGGATGACGCCTCGGCGCCCTCGCCCAGCTGCACGAGCGCCCGGTACTGCGCGGTCGTCAGGTCGACCCTGGCCAGCGCGATCTCCACCTGGCGGGCCAGCCGGGCGACGGCGCGACCGGTGGCGGTCCACAAGTCCGCCGGGGCGTCAAGCCGAATTGATTCATAGGTCATACCATTAAAGTATCAAATAGTTCGTTCTGCGTACTATCGCCCAGCCGGGTCCTTGGCCGCCGCTAGCAGGTGCCCGGCCGTGAGTCCCCCCGGGTCGCGGGCCAGCGCCGGGCCGCGCCGAGCGCCCGCAGCGCCCGCAGCGCCAGCGTGCGCAGCCCGCGCGTCCCACCCCGCGGTGCGGTAAGCGAGCGCGGCGTGTAGTGCCGCGAGCCCGGGCAGGGTCAGTTCCAGCACCAGATCGGATGCCGGTCGCGCGGTCGACAAGGAAGCTCGCCCTGGTCCCGCGCCCTATTGCTCGCCTGCCGCCTTCAGGTAATAGCGCCGCATGGCCAGCGTGCCCTGTGCCCCGCCCGCCGACCCGAGCGGCCGGTCCTGGCTCGGCGGCACGCCGATTGCCGCCTCCTGCGCGGCGGGCAGCGGTGCGGGCTCGATGACATGGCAGTCGGCGCCGTCGCGGCAGCTGACGTGGCCGAAGGTGTGGCCCGCCGTCACGGCCGGGCGTCGTCATGAGCCGGGCGTGCTCGCCGGTTGTCCCCCAAGCCAGGCCGCGAGGTGCTCAAGCGTGGCGGCCCACGCCTGCTCGGCGGCCTCCGGGTTGTACCGGTCGGGGTTCGTGTCGTTGTGGAAGGCGTGCTGCGCGCCCTGGTAGACGGTCTTGTCAAAGTCCTTGCCTTCGGACCTCATCGCCTCCTCGATCACCGGCAGCTTCGAGGTGATCCGCTCGTCGAGCTCGCCGTAGACGGCGAAGACCGGGGCGGTGATGCCGGGGACCGCGTCGAGCGGCGGGATGGGCCCGTAGAACGGGATGGCGCCGCTGAGCCGGGAGTCCTCGGTGGCCAGCCGCCAGGTGAGGCCGCCGCCGAAGCAGAAGCCGAGCGCGGCGACCGCCGAGCCGTTGACGTGGTCAAGGCCTCGAAGGTAGCTCAGCGCGGCACGCAGGTCCGCAACCAGTTCCTGCGGGGTGATCTTGCCGAGTGCCGCGGTCGCTTCCGCCGGGTCGGCGAACGACTTCGTGCCGCCGGCCCTGGACAGCAGGTCGGGGGCGAGGGCGACGTAGCCGGCGATGGCCAGTCGCCGCGCGACGCTCTCGATGTACGGCACGAGGCCCTTGTTCTCGTGGATGACGAGGACGGCGGGTGCGGGCCCGGCGCTGGCCGGGCGCGCGAGGTAGCCGCTGACCGGGCCGCGCTCAGCGGGGAACTCGACCGTGGACACCGTGATGCGGCTGTCGTCGGCCGCGACGGCCGAGGCGGGCCCCGTGGACGCCGACCTGGCGGCGCCCGCGGCCGCCTGCGGGCCCGACGCCAGCAGCCCGATCCGGCGCTCCCCCTCGGCCTGCGAGAGGTAGCCGAGCCGCTGCTCCTCTTCGATTTCCTCGCGGATGTAGTCCTTGAGATCGCTCACTGCGACGTTCCTCCTGTGCTGGTTAACGTGCTGGCCGGGGTGACGACTAGGACTTCGAGATCCTTCGGCCTTGAGCATGATCAGCATCACGATCAGCTGCCGATCGCCGCGGCCACTGGCCAGCGCCGTCGGCTAGGCGTTCGGTGGCCGCCCGGGGAATCCGCGCGATTGCCGAGCCGGGAATTCCCGGCATTTGCCAATTCGCGTGACAAGGGTCTCGTTGGGCGGCGGAGTGGCAGGGCCTCGTTAGGCGGGGGCGGCGACCGGGAGGCCCGCCGTCTCGGCGGCGTCGGAAAGCGCCTGGTCGTAGCAGACGAAGGCGGTCAGGTCGCGCTTGATCATGCAGCGCGGAGGCGAGGTGGATCGCCGCCGACGTGGGCAGCGTGCCCGGCGGGACGGTCGCCGCGTTGTCGAGCAGGTCGTGGGTGAGCGAGACCAGCGCGACCCGGCGGATGATCCGCTGGGCCCGGGGGAGAGCGCCCGGCTCGGCCCGCCAGATCGCGCGCAGCACCTCGGCCCGGTGCAGTGTGCTCGACACCAGCGCCTGGCCGGGGTGCCCGGCGAGGAAGGCGGCGAGCGCGGCCGATTCCGGCTCGGTGAGCGCCAGCTTGACCAGCGCCGATGAGTCCAGGTAGATCACGGCCGCTCCGCTTCCTCGGCCGACCGCTGCGCTGGCGAGGGCCTGGCTCGCGGCCAGGCCGGCTGGCCGGCGGGCGCGCCTGGGTACGGGTCCACGTCGAGCACGCTGCCGTCGTCCTCGGCCCGTTCGATCACGCCCCGGGCGATCCAGCGTTCCAGCGGGCTCTCCGGGTCGCGCACCGGGACCATCTGGGCCACCAGGCGGCCCCGGTTGGTGATGTCGATGGTGTAGCCGCTCTCCACCAGGTCGACGTAGACGCTGGCGTGCTGCCTCAGCTCGCGGATGCCGATCCGCTGCGGCGGCAGGCCGGACGTCGCGTGGTGCACCGGATCGCCCGCGTACCCGAGGTCCGGATTGAGCGGCTTGCCGCGGCGCCGGTCGCCCTTCTGTGCCATGCGGGCGACTGTAGCACCTGATATGCTACACACGGCTCGTTTTTGCCGCCGATTCGGCTTCGCGGCAGGCGAACATTGGTCACGATCATGCCAAGATTTAGTGCAGGATAGAAGTATGCAATCGCCGCGGGACTTCTCTATGTACGGTGCCGTCGACCTAGGCGCGCGACAGGCCGCCGCGCAGCGCAGGCAGCAGGCGGCGCGGTCCGCCGCGTCCGCCGGCGCTGGCGACGCCGCGCCCGCCGCGGGTCCGGCGTCGGCCTTCGTTTTTGACGTAACCGAAGAGACCTTCAACGACGCGGTCGTGCTCCGGTCGCGGACCACGCCGGTCATCGTGGACCTGTGGGCCGAGTGGTGCGAGCCGTGCAAGCAGCTCAGCCCGGTGCTGGAGAAGCTGGCCAACGAGGCGGCCGGCGCCTGGATGCTGGCCAAGATCGACGTAGACGCCAACCCCCGGCTCGCGCAGGCGTTCCAGGCGCAGTCCATCCCGATGGTCGTCGCGATCGCCGGCGGCCAGATGGTGGACGCGTTCGCGGGCGCGATGCCGGAGGGCCAGGTCAAGCAGTGGCTGGCCCAGGTGCTCTCGGTGGCCGAGCAGCTCGGCATCCAGCCCGCCGCCGGGGCCGGGGGCGCGCCCGAGGGTGACGAGGACGCCGACGACCTGCCGCCGGCCCTCGCCGCCGCCAGGGACGCGATGGAGGGCGGGGACCTGGACGCGGCGGCGCAGGCGCTGGAGAAGGCGCTCGCCGACGCCCCGGCGGACGCCATGGCCAAGAGCTGGCTCGCCCAGGTCAACCTGATGCGCCGGGTGTCGTCCTACGACCCGGCGGCCGTCTCCCGCGAGGCCGCCGCCCAGCCCGGAGACGTCGAGGCGCAGCTCCGGGCGGCCGACTTCGAGATGGCCAGCGGTGACGCCGAGAGGGCGTTCGACCGGGTCCTGGCCGTGGTCAAGCGCACCTCCGGCGCCGAGCGGAACACCGCGCGCGTGCACCTGCTCGACCTGTTCGAGATCCTGCCGCCCGAGGACGAGCGGCTCAAGAAGGCCAGGACCGCGCTCACCCTGCTGTTGTTCTGAATTCTCCCGGAGGGCGGTCACCCGGCTCACCGCACGCTGTGCGCCTCGTGGGCGGCCCTGATCGCAAAAACCGCGGTCTGATCAGGGACGCCCCTACGGCAAGAGCCTGCGCCGTTGCCCGGCGTAAGCGGCGCTGCGAGGGCCTGGTGGTGGGCCAGTGGGCCGCTGGCGCCGCTGGCCATCGGGACCAGGCGGTCCGCTGCCTTGCGGCGAGGGTGCGGCCGGCTCCTTGGCGCCGTGCGGCCCTACCGCGGCGAGCGCGGCGCGGGGGCGTCGGGCTCGGAGAGCGCTTCGAGCGCGGGCAGCGCGGCGGCGAGGGCGGTGCGCTGGTCCGGCGTGAGCAGCATCAGCCACTCGGTGAGCAGGTGGGTGCCCTCCTCGCGCAGCTGGTCCAGGGTATCGGTGCCCTTGGTGGTGATCGCCAGCGTCGAGGCCCGCGCGTCCTTCGGGTCGGCGTCGCGGCGCACGTAGCCGAGGTCCTCGAGCACCGCCACGATCCTGGTCAGCGTGGACGGCGCGATGCCCTCGGCCGCGGCCAGGTCGCCGAGCCGGAGCGGCCCGGCGCGCTCCACCGTGGCCAGCGCGGCCAGCTGGGTCGGGGTGAGCCCGGCCAGCTCGTGCCTGCGCAGCCGCCGCGACAGCCGGGCAAGCACGGCCCGCAGCCGTGTGACGTCGATCAAGCCGGATTCTGTATGCATTCCGCTCTCTGGGACTACCGAGGGGCTTATGGTGGTATCCCTCGCCATGCATGAAGAGTACGCGGTGCCGGGCGGACCTCCATATTCTTAGGTTGTTTCCCGGCAGTGTCGCCGGAGGAAGGCGGAACAGCGACATGACCATGGCACCGAGCGTGTCCTACTCAATCACCGCGCGGCTCGAGGTCGCCTCGCACGGTCGCGCGGTGAGCGAGATCACCCGGGCCGTGGAGCAGGCCGGCGGCGTGGTGACGGCACTCGACGTCAACTCGGGCAACCGCGGGATGCTGCGGGTGGACGTCACCTGCGCGGCGACCGACACCGCGCACGCGGAGTCCCTGGTCGCGGCGATGGCCGAGATCCCCGGGGTCTCGGTGCACAAGGTCAGCGACCGCACCTTCCTGCTGCACCTCGGCGGGAAGATCGAGATGCGGTCCAAGGTGCCGCTGCGCAACCGCGACGACCTGTCCATGGCCTACACGCCGGGCGTGGCGCGGGTCAGCCTGGCCCTGGCGGCCAAGCCGGAGGACGCGCCGGCGCCTGACCATCAAGCGCAACAGCGTCGCGGTGGTGACCGACGGGTCCGCCGTGCTCGGCCTGGGCAACGTCGGCCCGTACGCGGCCCTGCCGGTGATGGAGGGCAAGGCCGCGCTGTTCAAGCGGTTCGCCAACATCGACGCCTGGCCGATCTGCCTGGACACGCAGGACATCGACCAGATCGTGGCCACGGTCGCGGCCATCGCGCCCGGGTTCGGCGGCATCAACCTGGAGGACATCTCGGCGCCGCGCTGCTTCGAGGTGGAGCGGCGGCTGCGCGCCATGCTGGACATCCCGGTGTTCCACGACGACCAGCACGGCACCGCGATCGTCGTGCTCGCCGCGCTCACCAACGCGCTGCGGGTGGTCGGCAAGGAGCTGCCCGACGTCAAGATCGTCATGGCGGGCGCCGGCGCGGCGGGCACCGCCGTGCTCAAGCTGCTGCTCAACGCGGGCGCCAGGAACGTGATCTCCTGCGACATCAGCGGCGCGGTGTACCGCGGCCGTGACGGCATGAACGAGAGCCTGGCCTGGATCGCCGAGCACACCAACGCCGACTGCTACGACGGCGACCTGGCGGGCGCGGTGGCGGGCGCCGACGTGTTCATCGGCGTGTCCGCGCCCAACGTGCTGAACGGCCAGGACGTGAAGACGATGAACGCGGGCGCGATCGTGTTCGCGCTGGCCAACCCGGACCCCGAGGTGGACCCGGACGAGGCGCGCGAGCACGCGGCCGTGGTGGCCACCGGGCGCAGCGACTACCCGAACCAGATCAACAACGTGCTGGCATTCCCCGGTGTGTTCCGCGGCCTGCTCGACGCGCAGTCCACCACGATCACCGACGCGATGCTGGTCGCCGCGGCCCGCGCGCTCGCCGACGTGGTGCCCGCGCAGGAGCTCGGCCCGGACTACATCATCCCGTCGGTGTTCCACCCGGACGTGGCCTCCGGCGTGGCCGCCGCGGTGCGCGACGCCGCGCTCGGCGAGGACAAGGCGGACCAGGACACCCTGGACGACTAGCCGCCCCGCGGATCAGCAGGATCTCGCGGACATCGCGGGGTACGGGGCCTGGGGATACGGGGGGCGGGGAGCCCCCCGTGCTGGAAGGCCGACCCCCCGGGAGATAGCTGCGGCTGGTCCCGCTGGCTGTCGCATGATGGTTACATGGACCACATGGGTTCGGATCCGAAGGCTGGCCGGCTACTCGTCGCGACTCCGCTTCTGGGGGACCCGAACTTCAAGCGCGCCGTGATCCTCATCGTGGAGCACGAGGAGGTCCAGGGGACGCTCGGCGTGGTGCTCAACCGGCCGACCGAGATCGGGGTCGGCCAGGTGCTCGAGCAGTGGACGGAGCTGGTCAGCGAGCCCTCGGTGGTGTTCCGCGGCGGCCCGGTGGCCCCGAACAGCGCGCTGGCGCTGGCGATGATTCCCGGCAAGGACGAGCCGGTCGGCTGGCGGGCGCTCGACGGTGCCCCGGCCCTGGCCCGGCTCGGCCTGCTCGACCTGGACACGCCGCCCCGGCTGCTGGCGCCCGCGATCACCAGCCTGCGCGTCTACGCGGGCTACGCGGGCTGGTCGCCCGGCCAGCTGGAGGGGGAGATCGACGAGGGGGCCTGGTACGTGCTGTCCGCCCAGCCGGGCGACGTCTTCGCCGCCGACCCCGACCTGCTGTGGCGCCAGGTCCTGCGCCGCCAGGAGGGTGACCTGGCCTTCGTGGCGACCTACCCCGACGACCCCACGCTCAACTAGTAGGCGTGAGCGGGCTTGTCCCAGACCAGCGAGTAACGCCACAGCAGGTGCCGCCGGTGCGGACGCCGGGCAGCACCCGGGCGGGACAGCGTCCAGGATGACGCGCTGGTAGTGGACGTTGTGGTTCCAGTCGTCCGCCGCTGGCGTCGTCGCCCGCACCCTACGCCGGCGAGCGGCGCGATTTCGGGGCGAATGGTCCGGAGGGTCGTCCCCCTGGGGCGCACGCGGCGGGTAAACTCGCTGAGGTGAGCACCGAAGTAATGCCAGACAGCGACCTGAAGGTCCACGAGGACCTTAAGCCTGACACGTCGCATGGCGATCACGAGCGGTTCGCGCATTACGTCGACAAGAACGACATGATGCAGGCCGCCGTCTTCGGCACGCCCATCAAGGCGCTGTGCGGCAAGGTATGGGTGCCCAGCCGGGATCCGCAAAGGTTCCCCGTCTGCCCGGAGTGCAAGGAGATCTACGAGTCACTGCCGCCTGGCGGCGAAGACGGTGACGAGTAGCCATGGCTAGAAACGCGTAGTGGGGGCCGTCCCCGAGCCAGCCGCCCCCGTTCCTCCTCCTGATCTTCCTGCTCTTCGCGGTTGGCAGAAAGCTGCTTACTCAGAGTATTTTAACGCTGCAAAGCGTGATTTCCTGCTGGTCGCGACCCCGGGTGCGGGGAAGACGACCTACGCGCTGACCGTGGCCAGGGAGCTGCTGTCCCGGCGGGAGATCATGGCGATCACGATCGTGACGCCCACCGAGCACCTCAAGTACCAGTGGGCCCAGGCGGCGCTGCGGATGGGTATCCCGATCGACCCGTCCTACCGCAACGCCCAGGGCCGGGCCGGCGCCGACTTCCGCGGTGTCGCGGTCACCTACGCCCAGGTCGCGGCCCACCCGGCGCTGCACCGGGCGCGCACCGAGAACCGCAGCACGCTGGTGATCTTCGACGAGGTCCACCACGCGGGCGACGCGCTGTCCTGGGGAGACGCGGTCAAGGAGGCCTTCGACCCGGCGAAACGCCGGCTGGCGCTGACCGGGACGCCGTTCCGCTCCGACGCGAACCCCATCCCGTTCGTCACCTACAACCTGGAGGCGGACGGCTCCAAGCGCTCCGCCTCCGACTACGTCTACGGGTACGGGCCCGCGCTCACCGACGGCGTGGTCCGGCCGGTCATCTTCCTGGCTTACTCCGGTGAGATGCACTGGCGCACCCGGGCAGGCGACGAGATCAGCGCCACCCTGGGCACCCCGATGACCAGGGACCAGGTCGCGCAGGCCTGGCGGACCGCGCTCGACCCGAGCGGCGACTGGATCGCCCGGGTGCTGGAAGCCGCCGACAAGCGGCTCACCGAGGTACGGCGGGGCATGCCGGACGCGGGCGGCCTGGTGATCGCCACCGACCACGAGACCGCCCGGGCCTACGCCGCGCACCTGCGCCGGATCAGCGGCGAGCGGCCCACGGTCGTGCTCTCCGACGACCCGACCGCCAGCAAGAGGATCTCCGCGTTCAGCCAGTCGACCGCGCGCTGGATGGTCGCGGTGCGGATGGTGTCCGAGGGCGTGGACGTGCCCCGGCTGGCCGTCGGCGTGTACGCCACCAGCGTGTCGACCCCGCTGTTCTTCGCCCAGGCGGTCGGCCGGTTCGTGCGGGCGCGCAAGCGCGGCGAGACCGCCTCGGTGTTCGTGCCGTCCGTGCCCACCCTGCTCGGCTTCGCCGCCGAGCTGGAGGCCGAGCGGGATCACGTGGTCCGGGTGCTCGACCGCGACCCGGAGGCGGAGCTGGAGGCGGCGCAGCGGGAGCGGAAGACGCCGGACGACTTCGAGCTGGCCGGCAAGTCGATCGAGGTGCTGAAGGCGTCGGCCACGTTCGACCGGGTGCTGTTCGACGGCGGCGAGTTCGGCACCGCGACCGAGGCGGGCTCGGCCGAGGAGGAGGACTACCTCGGCCTGCCGGGCCTGCTCGAACCCGACCAGGTGGCGGTCCTGCTGCGCAAGCGGCAGGCCGCGCAGCTCGCGGCGCGGACCGCCGCGTCCGCCGCCCCGCCGCCCGAGGCCGGTGACGGCGGGCTGTTCGCCGCCCCCGCGCCGACCGCCACCGCGACCGTCGCGGGGGTGAGCGCCGCCGCCCCGGCCGCGGCACCCGTCGCCGCGCCCACGGTGAGCCGCGAGCAGCTCGCCGCGCTGCGCAAGGAACTGAACGGCCTGGTCGGCGCGTGGTCGCACCGCACCGGCCAGCCGCACGGCGTGATCCACAACGAACTGCGCCGGTCCTGCGGCGGCCCGGCGCTGCCGCAGGCGTCCGCCGAGCAGATCAAGGCGCGGATCGAGCAGATCCGCCAGTGGGCGCTGTCGCGCCGCTGAACTTCACCGCGGCCGCCTCGCGCCAGGCGGCCAGTGGGCGCCGCTGACCGACTTGAGACGGTCTGGCCCGGTGCATTCCCTCCGGGAGTGTTTCAACGTGAGAATCCTCATAGGTGCTTACGTGGGTATCGATGCACTAACCCCTTTTTTGCGGGGGCCTCGACCAACCGCAACACGAAGGAGTACGCGATGAGCGCATCTGATCTATCCACCGCGGGCACGATAACCAGGGATCGGCCGATTGAACACGAGGCGGAGGCAGAAGCCCCGCCGATCGGTGACCCGGCTGCGCTTGGCCTGCCCTGCTTCGTCGTCGGATCGCTCTCGCTCGGGCTCGCCCTGGTGGGCGTGGTGCCGGCCACCGCACTCGGCGCGGCCGTGCCGATCATCCTCACCGCGACCTCGGTCGGCCTGTTCATAGCCACCATCTGGGCGGCCGCCCTGCACCAGACCGCCGTGGCCAGCGTCTTCGGGATCTTCGGCGGCTTCTGGCTCAGCTTCGCGGCCCTCATCATCGGGCTCACCCACAACTGGTTCGGCGTCGTGGCGCCGTCATCGATCCAGGACACGACGTTGCTGTTCCTGCTGGCCTGGATGATCGTGATGGCCATGCTCACGTTCGCGACGCTGCGGCTGCCGATGGCCTTCACCGCCGTGTTCTTCCTCGTCACCACGGCGCTGGTGCTGGTGTACATCGGCCTCGACCAGGTCAACGGCGACGTGCTCAAGGCGGGCGGCGCCGTGGCGCTCCTGTTCGCCTTTATCGGGATGTACCTGTACTTCTCGACCGTTTCGGCGGCCACCGGGGGCAAGGCGTTCCCGCTGGGGAGGCCGGTGCTCCGCTAGCGGAAGCCGCCCGGCCTCAGGCCGGCGACACCTCGACGCCGGTGTCGCGAAGCTCGGTGATCGCCTCGGCGGTGGTCCCCGGCGCGACGCCGGCCGTCAGCCCGAGCAGTACCCGGGTGCGGAAACCGTTGGCCGCGGCGTCAGCCGCCGTGGCCCGGACGCAGTAGTCGGTAGCGATGCCGACGACGTCGACCTCGTCCACGTCGCGGGCCTGCAGCCAGTTCGCCAGCGGCGTGCCGTCGTCGGCGACGCCCTCGAAGCCGCTGTAGGCAGCCGCGTGCGCGCCCTTGCGGAACACCGCCTCGATCGGGCCGGTCGCCAGGTCGGGGTGGAACTCCGCGCCCGGTGACCCGGCCACGCAGTGCGCCGGCCAGGAGCGGGCGTAGTCCGGGTGGTCGGCGAAGTGGCTGCCCGGGTCGATGTGGTAGTCCTTGGTCGCCACGACGTGGTCGTAGCCGTGGTCGGCCGACGTCAGCAGCTCGCTGACCGAGCGGGCCACCGCGGCGCCGCCGGCCACCGCGAGCGACCCGCCTTCGCAGAAGTCGTTCTGCACGTCGACGATGATGAGCGCGCGCACCGGTAGCAGCCTAACCCTCGTCGCCGTCCGGGCCGAAGGCCGTCGGGATCGCCGGGTAGCCGCGGGACTGCTGCAGCGCGTACCCGGGCAGCTCGGCGAGCGCCGCCACGTGCCGGTGCCTGGCGTCGGTCAGCGGCTCGCGGCCGACCACCTTGCCGTCGCGGACCAGTTCCTTCAGCAGCGTCCGGTCGTGTGGCCCGGCCTCGTTCGGGGTGAGCCAGATCCGCTCGGTGGTCGCCACGCCGGACGCCGAACGCTCGCGCACGGCCCACTTGCGCCCGCCGCGGCCCGGCTTGCCCACCGACCGCTTGGCCACCGGCCGCAGCTCCTCGAACCCGGCGGGCTCGCCGTCCGCGATCGGCCGGTCCGACCGGGCGACCAGCTTGTACACCAGCGCGGCGGTCGGCGCGCCCGAGCCGGTGACCAGCGAGGTGCCGACTCCGTAGCCGTCCACCGGGGCCACCGCCAGCCCGGCGATCGAGTACTCGTCCAGGTCCCCGGTGAGGATGATCCTGGTGCCGGACGCGCCGAGCGAGTCGAGCAGTGCCCGCACCGAAACCGCCAGCGCGGGCAGGTCGCCGCTGTCGATTCGCACCGCGCCGAGCGCGGGCCCCGCCTCGGCCACGGCGGCCCGCACCGCCTGCTCCACGCTGAACGTGTCTACCAGCAGGGTGGTGCCGGCCCCGAGCGAGGAGATCTGCGCGGCGAACGCCTCCCGCTCGCTGTCGTGCGCCAGGGTGAACGAGTGCGCCGAGGTGCCGTTGCTCGGCACGCCGTAGGCGAACCGCGCCTCCAGGTTGGACGTGGACGCGAACCCGGCGATGTACGCGGCCCGGGCGGCGGCCACCGCCGCGCCCTCGTGGGTCCGCCGCGACCCCATCTCGATCAGCGGCCGGCCGGACTCGCCGGGCCCCCCGGCCGCGGTGACCATGCGGGACGCGGCCGAGGCGACAGCGCAGTCGTGGTTGAGTATCGACAGCGCCACGGTCTCAAGCAGCACCGACTCCGCGAAAGTGCCCTCGACGACCAGAATCGGCGACCCGGGGAAGTAAACGTCGCCTTCGGCATAACCCCAGATGTTCCCGGAAAACCGATACGATGACAGGTAGTGGAGCGTGGCGGAGTCCACGATCTGGTTTTCCCGCAGGAACGATAGCTCGTCCGGTCCGAAGCGGAATCGCTCAAGCGCGTCGAGTAGTCGGCCGGTACCGGCCACGACGCCGTAGCGGCGGCCGTGCGGCAGATGTCGGGCGAAAACCTCGAAGACAGCGCGCCGCGAAGCCGCACCGCTGCGCAGCGCGGCCTGGAGCATGGTGAGTTCGTAGTGGTCAGTCAGCAGAGCGGTGGTTCCGCTGTTCACCGTAGTGGTCACAGATGGAAGACTACGGATAGGGAGGTACGTGCGAGTGAGCGTGGCACCCGCTGAGCTCGATCTTCCGTGGTCAGCGGAAGAGTTGACCCCCGACAAGCCCTGGTTGACGATCGTATGGAACGACCCGGTCAACCTGATGTCCTACGTGACCTACGTTTTCGAGCATGTGTTCGGTTATACCCGCTCAAAGGCGGAGAAGCTGATGCTCGACGTGCACCACAAGGGGAAGGCCGTGGTGGCAAGCGGCGGACGCGAGGCCATGGAACGTAACGTCGAGGTGCTGCACGGCTACGGCCTGTGGGCCACGGTCCGCCAAGACACCTGAGCTTCTGGGAGCAGAATGTTCCGACCCATTGACGGCGGCGGCGCCAGTGCCTGGCTGTCGCCCGGTGAGGTGGCCTTGCTGCGGACCCTGGTCGTCCCGGTGATGGACCTGCTTACCGACCCGGCCAGGCCGCGGAAGGACCAGGCGGCGGGGGATCAGCCCGGCGCCGCGGCGCAGGCCGGGCCCGCGGAGCAGCCCGCAGCCGGGGCCGACGCGGACGACGCGGCCGAGGCGGATGAACTGTTCGACGACCTAGAGAAGATGTTCAGCGAGGCCACGGCCGAGCCGCCGAAGGCGCCCGTCGACCCGGTGCTCGCCCGCCTCCTGCCGGATGCGTACTCCGACGACCCGGAGGCGGCCGGGGAGTTCCGCAAGTACACCGAGTCCTCGCTGCGCGAGGCGAAGAAGTACTTCGCCCAGACGCTGCTTGAGACGCTGCCGCCCAAGGGCGGCCGGGTCAAGCTCAGCGCCGACCAGGCCCAGGACTGGCTACGGGCACTGAACGACGTCCGGCTGATGGTCGCCGTCCGGCTTGACGTGTCCGAGGACTTCGAAGAGCAGCTGGCCGGCCTCGACCCGCAGGACCCGCGGATCGGCGGCTTTGAGGCGTACGGCTGGCTCGGTGCCATCCAGGAGTCGCTGGTCCGGGCAATCTGGACGTAACCGCACCGGGTACTCTCGTTCAGTGTGTTGACAATCCCGCGCGACTTGGTCGACAAGATCATTGAACACGCCCGTACGGATCACCCGGACGAGGCCTGCGGCGTGATCGCCGGCCCGGCGGGCAGCGACAGCCCGGTGCGGTTCATCCCGATGCAGAACGCCGAGCGCTCGCCCACGTTCTACCGCTTCGACTCCCGCGAGCAGCTCAAGGTATGGCGTGAGATGGATGACAACGACGAGGAGGCCGTGATCATCTACCACTCGCACACGGCCACCCAGGCGTACCCGTCGCGCACGGACATCTCCTACGCCAGCGAGCCGCAGGCGCATTACGTCCTCGTGTCGACGCGGGATGAGTCGCAGACCGAGTTTCGCTCGTACCGGATCGTCGACGGCGAGGTCAGCGAGGAACCCGTCACCGTTTCGGAATGATCCGAGCCCGGTTAGGGTTCCACCGAAAGCGTTAGAAGTCCACCGAGGAGCGTTAAGAACATGGCCATTGAGGTTCGCATCCCCACGATCCTGCGCACGTATACCAGCGGCGCCAAGGCGGTCGAGGGTTCCGGCGCCACGCTGGACGAGCTGCTGAACAACCTGGACAAGGAGCACGGCGGCCTGCGCGAACGGCTGGTCGACGGTGAGAAGCTGCGCCGTTTCGTGAATGTGTACCTCAACGACGAAGACGTCCGGTTTCTCGGTGGCCTGGAGACCCCGGTGAAGGACGGCGACACGGTCACCGTGCTGCCCGCGGTCGCCGGCGGCGCCTGACCCTGACCGCAGTCGCCCCGTGCGCGCCCGGCGGCCCAAGCCGCGCCGGGCGTGCCCGGGGGGTAAGTCCAAGGTCAACCCCTTAAAGGGATCGAACGGGAGCGCGGGAATGCGTTACGACTCACTGCTCGCCAGCCTCGGCAATACCCCGCTGGTAGGGCTGCCGACGCTGTCCCCGTCGGATGATGTCCGGCTGTGGGCCAAGCTGGAGGACCGCAACCCGACCGGGTCGGTGAAGGACCGCGCCGCGTTCTTCATGATCGAGCAGGCGGAGAAGGACGGCCTGCTCCGGCCGGGCTCGACCATCCTGGAGCCGACGTCGGGCAACACCGGCATCTCGCTGGCCATGGTGGCCAAGCTGCGCGGCTACCAGCTGATCGTGGTGATGCCTGAGAACACCAGCGAGGAGCGCCGTCAGGTCCTGCGCATGTACGGGGCGGAGATCTTCACCTCCCCGGCGGCAGGCGGCTCCAACGAGGCGGTCCGCGTGGCCAAGCGGATGGCCGCCGAGCACCCGGACTGGGTCATGCTCTACCAGTACGGCAATGAGGCCAACGCCCGCGCGCACTACGAGACCACCGGCCCGGAGATCCTCGCCGACCTGCCGTCGGTCACCCACTTCGTCGCCGGGCTCGGTACCACCGGCACGCTGATGGGTACCGGCCGCTTCCTGCGCGAGCACGTCCCCGACGTCAAGATCGTCGCGGCCGAGCCGCGCTACGGCGAGCTGGTCTACGGCCTGCGCAACGTGGACGAGGGCTTCGTCCCCGAACTGTACGACGAGTCGGTGCTGACCACGCGGTACTCCGTCTCCTCGGAGGACGCGCTGCGCCGCACCCGCGACTTCCTGTCCAAGGAGGGCATCTTCGCGGGCATCTCGGCCGGCTGCGCGCTGCACGCGGGCCTGGCCATGGCGGCGCAGGCGCACAAGGCCAGGGAGCGGGCCGACATCGTGGTGCTGGTCGCCGACGGCGGCTGGAAGTACCTGTCGACCGGCGCCTACAGCGGCACGCTGGACGAGGCCGAGCAGAAGCTCGACGGCCAGCTCTGGGCCTAGGGCGCTTCCGCGGGCGGCCGATGGGGCACAATACCTTGCATGCGCCTCACTGTGGTGGGCTGCTCCGGCAGCCTCCCCGGGCCGGACAGTGCCGCATCCTGTTACCTGCTGGAGGCGGAGGGCTTCCGCCTGGTGGTCGACTTCGGCAACGGCTCGCTCGGCGCGCTGCAACGCTACGCGGGCCTGCTGGATGTGGATGCCGTCTGCCTCAGCCACCTGCACGCCGATCACTGCGTCGACCTGTACTCCTACTCGATCGCGCGCACCTACTCCCCGGCGGGCCCGCAGCCGCCGATCCCGGTGTACGGCCCGGCGGGCACCGCGGGCCGGATCGGCCTCATCCACGGCCCCGACGGTGACGACGGCCTGCTCAAGCGGTTCACCTTCGAGACGCTAAACCCGGGCGCGATGCGGATCGGCCCGTTCGACGTGCGGCTGGCCCGGGTCAATCATCCGGTCGAGACGTTCGCCTTCCGCTTCTCCCAGGGCGGCCGCAGCCTCGTCTACACCGGCGACACCGGCGAATGCGAGGTGGTCCCCGCCCTGGCGGCCGGCGCGGACGTCTTGCTGTCCGAGGCCGCGTTCCTGGACGGCCCGAACATCCCGCCCGACGTTCACCTCACCGCCCGCCAGGCGGCGACCTACGCCAGCCGGGCCGGCGTCGGCCGCCTGGTCCTCACCCACCTCCAGCCCTGGACCAGTCCCGACGACGCCCGCGCCGAGGCCGCGGCGGCGTTCTCCGGTGACCTGGAGATCGCCAGCGACCGGCCAGGTCATCGACCTCGGCCCCTAGTCCAGGAAGCTCAAGTCCAGCTAGCTCCCGGCCTGAACGTCCCGTTCCACTACAGGCGCGGGTCGACGGGCTCGGACTCCAGGGCGAGTACGGCGAAGACCGACTGGTGCACCTTCCACAGCGGCTCGTGTTCGACGAAAGCGGTGAGCGACTTCGAGGCCGAGGCCGTGCTCGCGCTGAGGCGAGCTGGCGCTTCTTGCCCAGGTGCCGATCACGCAGGACGTCGAGCGACTCGGTGTAGTCGGGTCCGTAGATGATGCGCAGGTACTCACGACCGCGGACCTTCAGGCCCGGCTGGACCCGGCCGTCGGCCAGGTCGGCCGGCTTGACGACAGCTCCCTCACCTCCGGCGGAGGTCAGTTCGAGCCACCAGTCGAGGCCTCGGCCCGCTCCTGCGCCGATGACAGGTCGACGAAGCGGTACCGGGTCGGCGTGATCAGGCCGTCGCCGTCGAGCTTCGCGAGCTCAGCGAGGTGCCACTCGTGCGACTCGGTGAGCGCGAGCGCGCGGCCTTCGCAGGCGAGGATCTGGAACGGTGCGAGCGTGATCCCGTCGAGTCCGTCGGTGGGACGGCAATAGGCCGCGTAGGCGGCACGGAAGGCGGCGGCGTTGGCGAGTCGCTGCCGCGTGCGGCCAGCGAGGGTCGCCGACGTCGAGGCCGCGCGCCGCGGCCTGTTCCAGGGCCTGCCAGCGCCTCGGGGAGCGGCGTGCCGTGCCGCCGCTCCGACCGATGCGTACTGCGACTTGATCAGGTCGATGGCCTTGGCCGACCAGGGCAGCAGCTCGCAGTCGAGGGCGAGCCAGTCGGTGTCCAGCGACTCGAACAGCGGTGCCGCGGCGGCGCGGAGGCGGTCGACGAGTTCGGTGGTGTCGCCGAAGAACGGTCGGCCGGTGCGCGTGTAGACGGCTGCCGCGTCGTGCCGTCGCCGACTCCGAACCGCCGCTCGGCCGCGTCGGCGTCCTTGGCGATCACGGCGATCGCGCGCGAGCCCATGTGCTTCTCCTCGCACACCACCCGGGTGACGCCCCATCCGGCGTACTCCTCGAAGGCCTGCTCGGGGTGCTCCAGGAACCCGTCCAGCTTCGATGCCGAGGCCGGTGACATGGTGGGCGGCAGGTAGATCAGCCATCGCGGGTCGACGGCGAACCGGCTCATGATCTCCAGGGCCGCCGCGGCGTTCTCCTCGGGGATCTTCACCTTGCCGGCGTGGGCGGTCTCCAGCCAGCGGGTGCCCGCGACGTCGCCGATCCTGCAGGACGGACTGCTCGCGGTCGCCGGCGGGCGCGAGCGGGCGGACCGGCTCGTACCACTGCTGCTCGGCGGGGACCGAGACGATCTCGCGCTCGGGGTAGCGCAGGGCGGTCAGGGAACCGCCGAATACCACGCCGGTGTCTAGGCAGATGGTGTTGTTGATCCACTCGGCCTCGGGTACCGGGGTGTGCCCGTAGGCGACCATCGCCTGGCCGCGGTACTCCTGCGCCCACGGGTAGCGCACCGGCAGGCCGTATTCGTCGGTCTCGCCGGTGGTGTCACCGTAGAGGGCGAAGGATCGCACCCGCCCGGAGGACCGGCCGTGGTAGGACTCCTTGAGCCCGGCGTGCGCGACGACGAGCTTGCCCGTCGTCGAGCACGTAGTGGCCTGATCAGGCCGTCCATGAAGTCCAGAGCCGCCGTGCGGAAGTCGTCCGGCTCACTGCCGAGCTGGGCCAGTGACTCGGCCAGGCCGTGGGACACCGTCACGTTGGCGCCGTTGAGCGCGCGTACCAGCTTGGCCTCGTGGTTGCCGGACACGCACAGCGCGTTGCCCGCCTCGACCATGCCCATGACCAGCCGCAGCACGCCCGGCGTGTCCGGGCCACGGTCGACCAGGTCACCGACGAAGACCGCCTGCCGGCCCTCGGGGTGCGTCGCGCCGACGGCGGTGTCGCCGTCGTACTCGGAGCTGCCAGCCGAGGTGAGTCGAGCAGCGTGCGCAGCTCCGAGGCGCAGCCGTGAACGTCGCCGATGACGTCGAACGGGCCGTGGACGTCCCTGCGGTCGTTCCACGGCCGCTCGCGGATGATCTCGACGGACCCGGCCTGGCCGGCGCCGCGCAGCACGTGGACGCGGCGGAACCCCTCCTTTTTCAGCCGGGGCAGTGACCGCTTGAGGTCACGGTGCTGTCGTGACACGACGTGGGGGCCGAAGTCACGGTCGGGACGCGACTTGTTCCGCTCGGCCGCGAGCGACTCGGGCACGTCGAGGACGATGGCGTCGACCAGCACGTCGTGGCTCGCGGGCCAGCTTCAGCAGCGACGCGCGAGCCGCCTGCTGGACGTTGGTCGCGTCGACGACGGTCAGCAGTCCGCGACGCAGGCGAGTGCCCACGATGTAGTGGAGCACGTCGAACGCGTCCGGGGTCGCCGACTGGTCGTTCTCGTCGTCGGCCACCAGGCCCCGGCAGAAGTCGCTGGACACGACCTCGGTGGGCTTGAAGTGGGTGCGGGCGAAGGTTGACTTCCCGCTCCCGGACACGCCCACCAGGACCACCAGTCCCATCGACGGGACGGTGATCCGCTGATTCTGGGGAGTCTCAGTCACGGCTGCTCCGTCCCGGGTGAAGACCGCCATCTGGGTCGGCGAGCCGAGTGCCTCGTCCACGTCACCGATGCCGTCGCGCTCGACGCCGTACCCGTACGCCGCGGCGACACGGTCTGACCACTGCGCGAACTGGGCGCGGTCCCATTCGAAGCGGTGGTCGGGGTGACGCATGCCGGTCAGCCCCTCGTACAGCACGTTGTACTCCCGGTTGGGGGTCGTCACGATGACGGCTCCCGGCTTCGCCGCAGCGAACACCACCTGCTCCAGGGCGTCGAGTCGCGGCGGGTCGACATGCTCGATGACCTCCATCAGCACGGCGGCGTCGAAGCCGCTAAAGCGCGGGTCCTCGTAGGTTAGGGCTCCCTGGAACAACTCGACGCGGGCAGACTGCCGCTCACCCATGCGGTCCAGGCGGAGCCGGCGCGCGGCGTACCGCAGCGAGCGGGCGGAGACGTCGCAGCCGGCGACGCGGGTGAAGGCGGGGGTTTTCACCAGCCGCTCAAGGAACTGGCCCGGTCCACAGCCAAGGTCGATCACCGACTGGGCCCCGAGGCCCAGCAGCGCCTGGCAGACCGCCTCGTGGCGCTCGACGTTGAGGGGAACGCGCTTCTCCTCCGGCTGCAGGACCTCCTCGTCCTCTGCGGGCTCGATCGAGTCCTCAACCTCGTCGCCGAGCTCGGCGAGCCGGGCCAGGGCGACCCGGGTGAGCCCGCCTCGGCGGCCGAGGTAGCGGTGGGTGATCAGGTTCTTGTCGGGGTGGTTCGCCAGCCAGCCCTCACCCGACCGCAGCAGCTTGTCGACCTCATCCGGTCCCTGCCAGTAGTGCTTGGACTCGTCGAGCACGGGCAGCAGCACGTGCAGCTGGCTGAGCGCGTCGGCCAGCCGCACCACGCCGCGCAGGCCCAGGCGGATGTAGCGGGAGTCGCCCCACTCCGGGAAGGCGTCGTCGAGCGCGATGGGCTCTGCCCCGACCTCCCAGCCCAAGGGCTCGAACACGCGGCGCGCGATGTCTGGCCCGCCCCGGCACGGAAGCACGGGAATGGTGATCTCCAGCGGAATCGCTGAGTCGGCCAGCTCCTGACGAGAGGCGCAGCGGCCCGCCCGGGCGGTGCTGAAGACGTCGGCCAGCGCGACGCCGAGCAGCGACGACGCGGCATAGGAACGGTCGTTTACGTACTGCGCCAGGCTGAAGTCCGGCGAATTCCTCGCCCGGCCGCGGGCGAGCCGGATCGGGTCGACGTCGAGGAGGAGCGCGACCGTGCAGCGCTCGTCGGTCGCCTCCGGGTAGAACACCGTCGCCACCCCGAAGGACTGCGTGAACTCCTGTACCCGGCCGGGGTGCTTATGCAGGAGATAACCCAGGTCGGTCGCCGGGGCGTGGGTAGTCGAAATGGTCAGGAGCACATCATCAGTCTGCCGGAGCGGTTCCACCGGTTTACCAGCAGCGCTGAAACCGAAAATTACCGAAGTGTCTCATACCGCTCCATGGGGCGACCGCGGCGCGGCATGGGCTAGCTCATGCGGCCCGCACGCGCGTACCTGCGGCCCGCCCGTGGCTGAAGGCCCGGCCGGTAAGCTGGCGGGCATGACACGTCCAGACGGAAGGGCCGCGGACGAGCTGCGGCCGGTGCGGCTGACCCGGGGTTGGCTTGATCACGCCGAGGGTTCGGTGCTCGTGGAGTTCGGCAAGACCCGGGTGCTGTGCGCGGCGAGCGTTACCGAGGAGGTGCCGCGCTGGCGGCGGGGGAGCGGGCTCGGCTGGGTGACCGCCGAGTACTCGATGCTGCCCCGGGCGACCAATACCCGCAACGACCGCGAGTCGGTCAAGGGGCGGATCGGCGGCCGGACCCACGAGATTTCCCGGCTGGTCGGCCGGTCGCTGCGGGCCTGCGTGGACTACAAGGCGCTGGGCGAGAACACGATCGTCATCGACTGCGACGTGCTCCAGGCGGACGGTGGCACCAGGACCGCCGCGGTGACCGGCGGGTACGTGGCGCTGGCCGACGCGATCTCCTGGCTGCGCGGGCGTGGCAAGCTCAAGGGCAACCCGCTGGTCGCCTCGGTCGCCGCGGTGTCCGTCGGCATCATCGACGGCGAGCCTCGCCTTGACCTGTGCTACGAGGAGGACTCGTCCGCCGAGACCGACATGAACGTTGTCTGCACCGGTACCGGGGACTTCGTGGAGGTGCAGGGCACCGCGGAGCGCGAGCCGTTCTCCCGCACGATGCTCGGCAGCCTGCTCGACCTGGGTACGGCCGGCTGCGCCGAGCTGACCAGGAGGCAGCAGGTCGCGTTGAACACGGAGGCCGCTGGTGCCTGACGGCGCGGCCGCCCGCCGGGTGGTGCTGGCGACCAGGAACGCGGGCAAGGTGGCCGAGCTTAACCGGATACTGGCCGAGGCGGGCTTCGCCGGCCAGCTGGCGGGCCTGGACGAGTTTCCTGGCGCGCCGGACGTGCCGGAGACCGGGCTGACCTTCGCCGACAATGCGCTGCTCAAGGCGCGGGCGATCGCCGCGTTCACCGGCCTGCCGGCCGTCTCCGACGACTCCGGGCTGACTGTGCACGCGCTCAACGGCATGCCCGGGATCCTGTCGGCCCGCTGGGCGGGCAAGCACGGTGACGACCAGGCCAACCTGGACCTGCTGCTCGGGCAGCTCGCCGACATCGGGCAGCGGGACGCCGCGTTCATCTGCGTGGCCGCGCTCGCCCTCCCCGACGGCAGCGCGGAGTGGACGACCACCGGGGTGCTGGCCGGCCACCTTACCCGGGAGCCACGCGGCAGCAACGGCTTCGGGTACGACCCGATCTTCGTCCCCGACGGCTCGGCGGTCACCACCGCCGAGCTGACCCCGGAGCAGAAGGACGCGATCAGCCACCGCGGCCGCGCCTTCCGCGCCATCGCCCCGCTCATCGCCGCGCTGTAAGCAAGCCGTCGCCGCGCGGCCCTCCCGGGGGCCAGCGAACACCCCGTCGGCGCGCTGGCCCCGGGTTCGTCGCTAGAGGCCGGTGGTGGGCAGCTGCGTGGTCTGGCTGGCGGGCGGCACCGTGACGCTGACCGGCTGGTTGACGCTGGTGATGGTGGAGGTGATGGTCTCGGTGATCGACGTGCCTGCCATGCTGACGCTGACCTTGCGGGTCACGTTCTGGGCGTCGATCCAAGCGGTGAACGTGGCGGTGTGAAAGCCGGCTGCTGCGGCCGCCTTGGTCAGCTGGGACCGGGTGTCGGCGGGCAGGTTGGGATACGCCTTGTCCAGGGAGATCGTTCCGGTGTACTGGGTGACCGGCGTGCCGGCCACCGTGCCCTTCCCCACCTCGCGCACGGACGACGCGCCGGTGAGCAGCGTGGTCTGCGTGAGCGGCCCGTTCTGCGAGGCGGTGCTCATCAGCTGGCTGAAGTTGATCCCGGTCTGCTTGTTCAGTGCGGACAGCGGCAGCACCAGCCAGGGCTTGACCGAGTGCAGCGCCTGGGTGAGGGAGGGCGCTCGCATGTAAAAGGCACTGGGCGTGACTATTTCCTCGATCGCGCCGGGCACCGCCGTCCCGTCGACGCTCATCGCGTTGATGTCCACCCGGCCGGTCAGCGACGGGTGCAGCCGCTCGGCGACGCTGCCGGTCACGGAGAGGCTCCCGAGGGCTGACCCGGATGCCGCAGGCGTTCCTGAAGCTCCCGGCTTCGTGGTGATCCGCACGCTGAACGTCCCAGTCACGGAGTCGACGGTCGTGGCTGACTTCCCGGCGATCCGGACCGCGGCGAGCGCGCTGACCGGCGTGGGGGACGCGGTCCCGGCCGCGTGGCCGGCACCAGGGCTGGAGCAGCCGGCGACGGCGGCCGCCACCGCGCAGGCGAGCCCGGCGGCGTAGCGCGGGCGGAGAATGGTCGGGCGGAGAGTACTAGCGAAGCGCACCTTGACCTCCACGGTCTGAGCTGACCCAGGGCCCGGAAGCTGGCCGCCGCTGAGGTTCGCGGGGTATCGCGGGCGGGGAAGTGACGTGCCTCGCGGCGCCTCGTCATCCGTCGCCCAGCGACCGGCGCGCGAGCCCAGGGCGGCCAGCGTGCCGTCCGTGCCTAAGAATATCCTCATTAATCAAGACGCAGGAGAGCGCGATTGGTTGTTCGCCGCCACCGGAAACTCCGGTTGCGAGCTGGTGTCCAGGTGCACCCGTGCGGGACGGTGCAAGCGGTGCGCAGGGGCCAGGCGGCGCCAAATCAGCTCGCGGACTCGCGGTGTCGGCCAGCGCCGGGCCAGGCCCCGGCGGACCCAGGCGGCGACGCTCTCGGCGGTTTCGTCCGGGCCCGGCGGCGCCCGCCCGGGCGGGTCGATTGCGCAAACGGCCCCGATAGAGGCAGGCGAAAGCGCAAACGACCCGGTGATGGGTGGACGGGGCGGCGGGGCGGTGGGGTAGTGGGGGAGCGGCGGTGCCGTGGGTGAAGCGGGGCGGGGAACGGGGTCGTCATGCGATACCGTTTGGTGTCCGGCTGGCCGCCGTTGGCGGTGCCGGGCGGCCCTGGCCAGCGGTGAACGGAGGGGACAGTGACGGGAACGCGGCTTGAGCCCGGAGACGAGGCGCCAGATTTCACGCTGCCCGACGCCGACGGCACCCCGGTGTCGCTGGCGAAGCTGCGCGGCCAGCGGGTGATCGTCTACTTTTACCCGGCGGCGATGACCCCCGGCTGCACGAAGCAGGCGTGCGACTTCACCGCCGCCCTGCCCGAGCTGACCGAGGCGGGCGTCACCGTGCTCGGCATCAGCCCGGACCCGCCCGCCAAGCTGGCCAGGTTCCGGGAGAAGGAGCACCTGGCCATCACGCTGCTCTCCGACCCGGACAAGGCGGTCCTCACCGCCTACGGCGCCTACGGCGAGAAGTTGAACTACGGCAAGACGATCATGGGCGTCATCCGCTCCACCTTCGTTGTCGGCGCCGACGGCAAGATCGAGAAGGCGCTCTACGCGGTCAAGGCCACCGGCCACGTGGAACGGCTGCGTAAAGACCTGAAAATCTAAAACGCAGTAGCATCATCACGGGGAGCGGCATACCCTTGTCCCCTCCCTGCCTCCCAGAACCGGGCTAGCCCTGGTCGGCGGGGGCGAGCGGGCGTGGCGAAATGGCAGACGCGACAGGTTTAGGTCCTGTTGGTGGAGACACCGTGGGGGTTCAAGTCCCTTCGCCCGCACCCCGGCCTTCCGGCCCGGGCCCCAGACGGCTACCGCGGCGATGCGGTAAGGCTCCCGGCCCCGGCGGAGACGCTGAGCGTCGCGCCAGCCCCGTCGGTGGTATCGCGGATCAGGGGCCAGGGCCCGGCGGGTCCGGGCGGCCCGGCGGGTCTGGGTGGCCCGGGGCGGTGAAGTAGCGCTCTAGCGCTTGTCCCTCGGCCGGGTCGGCCAGCAGCAGCACCTCGTCGGCGGCGCGGAGGATGGTGCCACCGGTGACGGTGATCAGGGCCCCGTCCCTGATCACCAGCGAGACCCAGGCGCCCCCGCCGCCGGGGAGGTCGCTGACCGGGTTCCCGTCGGCGGCGGCGCCCGGGGTGACCTGGTAACGGTGCAGGCCCTCGGGTTCCTCGCTGAACCGGACGCCCAGCGACCACGGTTCCGGCTCGACGCTGCGCACCGGGATGCGCAGCCGATGGGCCAGGGCGGGCACCAGGCCGCCCTGCACCATCACCGAGAAGCCGACGATGACGAAGATGACCTGGTAGGCCAGGGCGGCCCCGGGGGTGCCCGAGTCGACGATGGCGATGCCGAGCAGGATCGGCACCGCCCCTTTCAGCCCGGTCCACAGGAAGAACACCCGTTCCCGCCGGCTCAGCCGGACAGGCAGCAACACCAGCCCGACCAGCACCGGGCGGATCACGAAGGCGAGCAGGGCGGCCAGGGCCAGCCCGTCGGCCCACGCGTTCGCGCTGGCCAGCTGGGACAGCCGCATGGTGAGGCCGAGCATGACGAACGCGACGATCTCGGCCAGCGACGCCAGCGACGAGTGGAACCGCTCGAATCTCCCGCTTGTAGGGGGCGGGCTCGTCGCCGATGATGATCCCGGCCACCAGGACCGCGAGGAAGCCGGAGCCGTGTGCCACCGTGGCGGCGCCGAAGATGACCAGGACGCCGGCCAGGACCCGGGGCGAGTACAGGCCCTCGCTGGGCAGCGGCACCCGGCGCATGAACGCCAGCAGGGCCAGGCCGCCGGCCACCCCGACCGCGACGCCGACGGCCATCTGCAGCGCGAACTCGGCCGCCACGTGCCAGGCCACGCTGCCGGCGCCGCCCTGGGCGGCGAGCAGCGCCGCCAGCAGGGCGATGGTCACCGGGTCGTTGGCGCCCGACTCGCCTTCCAGCAGCACCCCGGTGCGCCCGGCGATCTCCCGGCGGCCGAACACGGAGAACACCACCGCCGGGTCGGTCGCGGCCACCGCCGTGCCGACCAGCAGGGCCAGGTGCCAGCTCATGCCCGCGACGTACCGGGCGGCCACCGCGGTGCCGGCCGCGGTGACCAGCGTCCCGGCGACGCCCACCCAGACGATGGGCGCCGCGGCGGTGCGGAAGCGGCGCATGCCGATGTGCATGCCGCCGTCGAACAGGATGATCGCCAGCGCCAGCGTCACCACGTGGTTCACGGTGGACGTCGGCAGGGCCAGGGCGCCGGGCCACAGTTGCGCCGCGACGACCGCCGCCACGAGGAAGAACGCGGGCGCCGGCACCCGGAGCCTGGCGCTCAGCCGGTTGCTGAGCACCGCCGCGCTGCCGGCCAGGCCGATCACCAGCACGACCAGGCCGAACTGGGTTGCCCCGCTCATCGCGGCTGTCTCACCGGCGCACCTAGCGGCCCGCGTTCGTTGTCACAGCACGATTATCTCCCCCCGGACGGCCCGCGTACCCTGGGGCCGCCCGTCCACGTCCCACGGGATCCGCTGGCCGGGTCAGGCGTTGCTGGAGAACTGGCCGAAGTTGAACGTCCCGGCCGGCATGACCATCGTGGACACCTTGAACGTCTTCTTCAGCAGGCCGAACTGGTACATCACGTCCGCGACGCGCTGGATCCGGCCCTGGTCGATGCCGATCGGGTAGCTGTCGAGCGCCATCACGGCCGCGATGCCCGACGAAACCTGGCCGTCCTGGGGCCCCTTGAGCGTTTCGAATGCCTGCTGCACGGCGTCCCGGTTGACGTCGGAGATCTCCTGGCCGACCTCTAGGGCAGCGAGGAAGCGGTCGAGCGTGTTCTTGTTCTGCGCGGCCCACGCCTTGGTGACCACGTAGCCCTCGATCGGGAAGTCAGACGTGGCGCCCTGGTTGAGGTCGGCCAGCGGTACCGCGCCGAACTGCTGCTCGGCCTGGCTGGCGAACGGCTCGGGCAGGACGGCCGCGGCGATCTTGCCGGACGCCAGCTCACCGCCCATGTCCGGGAACGCGATCGGTGCCTTGGGGAACTTCACGCTGGCCGGGGCGATGCCGTTCTCCTGCAGCACCGAGACGCCCAGCAGGTATTCGATGTTGCCCGGCGCGTTCACGCCGACCAGGTGGCCCTTGAGCTGCGCCAGGGTCTTGATCTTGGAGGTCGGCATGGTGAAGACGGTCTGCGCGCCCTGCTGCATGACCGAGCCCTCGGCGACCACCTCGATCGGCGCGTGCTCGGTCGCCGCCTCGTTAATGTAGGAGACGTAGTTGCCGGCCGAGATGTCGAGCTTGCCCTGGAGCTGCTGCGCCACCGCGGTCTCCGAGCTGACCGCGGGCTGGTAGTTGACGGTCAGGCCCTCCCGGGCGAACAGCCCGTCGTGCAAGGCGATGAAGAACCCGGCCGAGTCCATCGCGGGCACCACGCCGACGTTCAGCACCGTCTTCTCCGGCGGCCCGAACTGGGTCGGCAAGGTGCTGGTGAGCGAGGTGCTCGCCGGGGCGGACCCCGAGGAGGAGCAGCCGGCCGCGAGCCCCGCCACCGCAGTCAGCGCTACCGCGCAGGCCGTCGCACGACTCCACTTACCCATGCCGGTCAAAGGAACCCCTCACTGAGCTAGCCGCGTATCACCCGTGCCAAGGAAGGATAAACCAGCATCAAATGACCAGGTTGTCGGTTCAGGGAAAAACGGACTAGATGCAACATTCGCGTCATCTTTACCTGGGGCCAGTGGTCCCGCCCCGCCGGGTGGATGGCGCCAACGCCTCCGCTCCCACCGGGTGGATGGCGCCAACGACCGTGATAGAGGCAGCCGATGGCGCCAACGAGCCCCAAGCGGTCCCCGGGGGCAGGCCGGGGACAGTCCGGGCGCCGCGTCCGGGGCTGTCGCACGCTCGCGGCTGGCGGTCATGCGGCTGGCGGTCATGCGGCGGGCGTTCATGCGACGGGCCATGCGAGCTGACGCACGTAAAAGCGCCGCCCGCCCGGTAGCGCGTGTCGGCCGGGCGGGCGGCGAGCCTGCGAGATAGCGAGACGGCGGGGGCTACCCCCTGATCAGCCCCGGCTCCGGCTGAATCATGTTGATGATCTCGTACGGCTTGGTCCCGGGCGGGATCAGCCCGAACTCAGAGATGGTGTTGGCGACACGCTGGAGCTGCGGCACGTCCATCTCCAGCGGGTAGCTGTCCAGCGCCATGGTGGCGGCGATGATCGGCGTGATCCCGATCTCCTTTTCCAGCGCCTTCTCCACCGCCGCGCGGTCGGAGTCGGCGAGCTGCTGTCCCTGGTTGAGCGCCCGCAGGAAGGCCGCCACCGTATTCGGGTGCGTCTTGACCCACGGGGTGCTCCCGATGTAGCCGGTGAACGGGTAGTCCTGCAAGGCCCCCTGGTCGAAGTCGGCGATCGGCACCGCGCCGATCTGCTGCTCGGCCTGCTCGCCGAGGGGCTGCGGCAGCCAGGCCGCGTCCACCTGCCCTGCGGGCAGCATCTGCAGCAGGGCGGGGAAGCCGCCAGGCGGGATGACCTGGTGGATGTCGTTCAGCTGGTAGCCGGCCTGGGCGAGCAGGGCGCCGACCAGCACCTCGCCCACGTCGTTCCTGGTGTTCAGCCCGATCTTGGCGTGCGCCTTGGCCAGGTCGGCCACGGTCTGGAACGGCGAGTGGGGCATCACGTACAGCGCCTCGGTGCCCGGCTGGAGCTGCGAGCCGGCCGCGACGATCCGCAGGTTGACCGGCTTGCCGTAGGCGGAGCCCGTCCGCTGGGCCAGGATGAACGACACGTAGTTGCCGCCGACCAGCTGCGCCCGGCCCGACTGGATGTCGGGGATGGCCGCCTCGCCGCCGGGCACGGGGCGGATATTCACGGTCAGGCCCTGCTGGGCGAAGAACCCCTGGTCCTGCGCGACGTACAGGCCGGCTTCCTCGGCGGCGGGCACCGAGTCAACGGTGACGGTGGTCTGTTCGAGCGCGCTGGTCGCCGCGCTCGCGGTGTCGCCCGCGGCCGCGCAGCCGGCCAGCGCCCCGGCCGCCGCGAACACCGCGACGGCCGCACCGCAATAGGACAATGTCCTGAACATGCGTAAATGCCCCCCTCGGCTGAACCCTTTCGGCCGTGCCCTTGTCCCGTCGGCGTGGCCTGCCGAGCCACATCAGGACGAAAAGGGTTCACTATCAGGGACCGACCCTAGTGCAATTGCTTACTCCGTTAGCGCCGCTTTGTCTTTTGCGTGAAATGTCTATAAAGCGAGCTAGCGGGCGTCATGCGGGGGTTAAATGACTGCTAATGCGGTGAATTACAGCCAGTCGGGGCAATGGCGGCGAAATGGGGTAAACGGCCAGTCTGCGCAGCGGGGACCGGCGCCCCGCCGAGGTCGGAGACGCGGGCCGATGGCGCCATCGGCTGCTTCTATCGTTGCCTTTGGCGCCATCGACCCGGTTGATGCGGGGTCTTTGGCCCCATTGGCCCGATGCCGGTTTTACGGCGGCTGGTAACGACAGATATGGACGCCCAGGCAATTGGCCGCTCAGCCGCGGCCGGGCGGTTACGGCGGGGGTTCCCGGGGCCGGTGCCCGGTACTAGTAAAGTGACCTGTATGGCTGAGACCGACATCGACACCGCGAGCGCCACGCCCGGCGCACTGGTCGGCGAGATCGAGCGCACCCGCGCCGATCTCGCCCGGACGATCGACGAGATCGCGGACCGGGTGGCACCCGGCAACGTGGTGCGGCGCACCACCGACCGTGCCAAGGAGAAGCTCAGCCAGGTAGACCCGCTGGTCGGCGGTGCGGTCGCCCTCGCCGCCGCCAGCGTCACGTGCTTCCTCATCTTCCGCCGGATCCGGCGGAAGTAGCGGCCAGCGCCCGCCCCGGCCGCCACGTCGGTCGCGCCCAGCCAGGCCAGGCGCAGCTACCTGGCTTATGCCTGTGCGAGAGTGACTTCGGTCGCAGCCCCCCGGGGAAAGGCGCAGTCACCGGGCCTTTGTCCGTGCGGGAGGCCCTGATAAGATCGCGGTTTTTGCGATCAGGGCCTCCCGCACGGACAGCGGGGGGTCCGGGGCCAGGGGGATACGGGGGGCGGGGAGCCCCCCATGCTGGAAGACCGTCCCCCCGGGAGACTACTGCTTGGTGAGGGTTTCGTACTCGGTGGGGGACAGCAGGGCCGCCTTGGTCGCTCCCGCGCCGGATACGCGCACCCGGAACATCCAGCCGAGGCCGTAAGGCTCGGCGTTGATCAGGCCCGGGTCGTCGTCAAGCTCCTCGTTGACCGCGGTGACCTCGCCGTCCACCGGGGAGTACAGGTCGCTGACCGACTTGGTCGACTCCACCTCGCCGCACGGTTCGCCCGCGGACACCGCCGCGCCGACCGCCGGCAGCGACACGTACACGACGTCGCCGAGCGCCTGGGCCGCGTAATCGGTAATGCCGATCGTGGCGGTGCCCCCGTCGATCGAGATCCACTCGTGCTCTTCGGTGTACTGCAGTTCCGCCGGAACGCTCATTGTCCTTCTTTTCTCCTGTCGTAAAACGGCAGCCCGGTCTGCTCGGCCGGCTCTGTCTTCCCCCGGACATCGATCATGAACGGCCCCGTCGCGCCCGGCTCAACGTACGCCATCGCGATCGGCGTACCCAGCGTGGGGGACGGGGCGCCGCTGGTCACCACGCCGACGCGGGCGCCGTCGGCCGCCGCGTGTGACGAGACGGTGCCGGCCAGCACCGCGTAACCGTGCCGCGGTACCCGCCGGGACCGGCCAATCAGGCCGATCAGCGTGCGCCGCGGCCCTTCGGCCGCCCGCGCGGCCAGCGCCTGGCGGCCGACGAAGTCACCCGGCTTGTCCAGCCGCACGATCCGGCCGAGGCCCGCCTCGTACGGGGTTACGTCCGGGCCGAGCTCGTTGCCGTACAGCGGCATCCCGGCCTCCAGCCGGAGCGTGTCGCGGGCGGCGAGGCCGGCCGCGGCACGCCGCCCGCCACCGCGGACAGCGCGTCCCACACCGGCTCGCAGTCGGCGGCGGCGCAGAACAGCTCGAAGCCGTCCTCGCCGGTGTACCCGGTCCTGGCGATCCAGGCCGCGCGCCCGGCGACGGTACCGTAGCCGCCCGCGTAGTAGGCCAGCCCCGCGACCGGGAAGTCGGTGACCTGTGACAGGTACTCGCTGGCGTTCTTCCCCTGGATGGAGATCAGCCCGGTGGCCGCGGACTCGTCGCTGACGACTGCCGCCCCCGGAGACATTCCCGGTGTTTCCCGGGAGGACGACCCCCGGGGGTCGCGGCACAGCGGGCCGCCAGCTCCGCGTGCACCAGGGCGGCGTTGGCCGCGTTGGCCACCACGAGGAAGCGCTCGGACGCCTGCCGGTAGACGACCAGGTCGTCGAGTATGCCCCCGTCGGGCGCGCACAGCATCGTGTACCTGGCCCGGCCGACGGCCAGCGCCGACGGCCAGCCGATGAGCGCGTAGTCGAGCGCCGCGCCCGCGCCGGGCCCGGTCACCGCGATCTCGCCCATGTGGCTCAGGTCGAACAGGGCCGCGCCGGTGCGGACCGCGTTGTGCTCGGCGGTCTCGCTGCCGTAGCGCAGCGGCATCCGCCAGCCGGCGAACTCGGTCATCGTCGCGCCGAGCCGCTCGTGCACGGCCAGCAGCGGTGTGTCTGATGGAGTCGAGGTCACCTGGCTGATCCTAGCCGGGCCGGGTAGTGATTACCGGTATGGCGACTCTTACCCCGGAACAGGTGGCCACCGAGCTGGCGACGACCCCCGGCTGGACGATCGCGACGGGCAGGTGACGCGCACGGTGACCCGCAAGGACTTCCGCGACGCGCTGCTGTTCGTCAACGCGGTCGGGTTCCTCGCCGAGCGGGCGAACCATCACCCCGACATCCTCCTTGCTGGAACATGGTGACGCTGAGCCTGATCACCCACTCGGCCGGCGGGCTGACCGGCAACGACTTCGCGCTGGCCCGCGAGATCAGCGAGCTGTGCTGACCGCGCGCTGGTAGATGGCGCGGGCCTGCGGGCCGAGCACCGCGCCGTAGAGCACCCGCAGGTCGTTGGAGACCTTGTAGGTGCTGACCGCGATGACCGGCCCGCTGCCGGCCGCGGGCTGAACCCGGCCAGCCACGGGCCGCCGCTGTCCCCGGCGGTCATCCCGCAGGTCGTCCGGACGCTGCCGCCTGCCGGGATGACCGCCCCGGCGCAGTAGTTGGCGTACAGGCCGGTGAACGGGGGCTCGGACGGGTAGCCGAACACGTAGGCCCGGGCCGGGACGGCCGCGTCCTGTCTGGACGCGAACCTGGCCGGCAGGCCGCGCGGCGGGACGGCGGCGCCGGACTTGCCGTGTAGCGTCCCCGCGCTGACCTGGACGAACGCGACGTCGTACTGCTCGGTGCCGCCCTGCGGCCCGGTCCAGCCCTTGGCGGCGAGGAACCGGCGCGCGGTGTACTCGCCGTAGGGCATGAGGCCGTTGCGGTAGCCGGGCACGAAGACCCAGTTGGACACCCAGCGCTGCCTGCCGTCGGCGCCGGGGCCGCCGGAGACGCAGTGCGCCGCGGTGAGCACCGCCTCCGCGTGCCCGCTGCCGACTAGCGTGCCCGAGCACACGTAGTCGGCGCCGCCGCTGGTGAAGAAGACCTTGCCGACGGCGGCCGACACCGTGCCGCCGTGCGTCCAGCGCAGCCCCTGACCGGCGGTGTTGCCGGTCACCCACGGGCCGGGCGGCGCGGGCGGTGCCGGCGGCGCCTTCTTCACCAGGCGCCGCACCGCGACGGCGGGCGTACGCGGCGGGCGCGTCTTGGCCGCGGCGTGCTTACCGGGCTTCTTCGCCTTCTTGGCCCTCTTGGCGGCGTTTTTCTTGGCCTGCTTGGGGTGCTTCTTCTCGGCGGCTTTCTTCTTCGCCGCCTTTTTCTTGGCCTGCTTGGCCGCCTGGCCAGCCGACTTCGCCGCCTGCGGCCCGCTGGCCGCGGCGCGCAGCGCGGCCGACATCCGGGAAGGCGTCCAGTACCGGACGGCCGCGGCCTGCTGGGCGGCATCGGCATCGCCGGCCACGACGGCGTAGCCGGCGCGCGCGGGCGCCTGGACTGGCCGGGCTGGCGGTGGCCGCCAGGGGCGCCAGGGCCAGCGCGCCGGCCGCGAGCGCCGCAGTTGCGACAATTGCGACCATACGATTACTGAGTGTCATTCTCATAGGTAACGGGAATGGTATCCGCCGGGTGCCCGGCCGCGCCGGAGTGACGCGCCGGTCAGGTATGCGGTTCGCACCGCCGGCCCGCCTGGCGCACAATGATCGGGTGACTGCGACGCCAGCCCTCCGTGACGTGGTGATCCTCGGCTCAACCGGGTCGATCGGCACCCAGGCACTCGACATCGTCCGCCGCAACCCCGGACGCTTCCGCGTCGCTGCCCTGGCCGCCGGCGGCGGCCAGGCGGAGCTGCTCGCCGCCCAGGTGGCCGAGTTCGGCGTCCCGGTGGTGGCGGTCGCCGACGAGGCCGCGGCGGCGCCGGTGGCCGAGGCGATCAACCATGCGGAAAGAACGGCGGCGGGTGACACGCCCTCGGCCAGTGCCGCGACCGGGCCCGGCCGGGTCACCGTGCTGGCCGGCGCGGACGCGGTCAGCCACGTGGCCGGCCTGGAGTGCGATGTCGTGCTGAACGGGGTGACCGGCGCGGCCGGCCTGCGGGCCACGCTGGCCGCGCTCGACGCGGGCCGCACGCTGGCGCTGGCCAACAAGGAGTCGCTGATCATCGGCGGGCCGCTGGTGACCAGCCGGGCCAAGCCCGGCCAGATCGTCCCGGTGGACTCCGAGCACTCGACCATCGCCCAGTGCCTGCGCGCCGGCGCGCACTCGGAGGTCAAGCGGCTGGTGCTGACGGCCAGCGGCGGCCCGTTCCGCGGCTGGCCGCGGGAGCGCCTGACCGGGGTAACCCCGGAGCAGGCGCTCGCGCACCCGACCTGGCGGATGGGGCCGCTGGTCACCACCAACTCGGCCACGCTGGTGAACAAGGGCCTGGAGGTGATCGAGGCGCACCTGCTGTTCGGCTTCGGGCTCGACATGATCGACGTGGTGGTGCACCCGCAGTCGATCGTGCACTCCATGGTGGAGTTCTCCGACGGGGCGACGATCATCCAGGCCAGCCCGCCGGACATGCGGATACCGATCGCGCTCGGCCTGGCCTGGCCGGACCGGGTGGCGGACGCGGCGCCCTGCCTCGACTGGACCACCGCCGCGACCTGGACGTTCGAGCCGCTGGATCACGACGCATTCCCGGCCGTGGCGCTGGCCCGCGAGGCGGCCAGGCTCGGCGGCACGGCGCCCGCGGTCTACAACGGGGCCAACGAGGCCTGCGTGGCCGATTTCCTGGCGGGAAGTATTCCGTTCACTCGGATCGTTGACACCGTGGCTCGCGTACTCTCAGAGCACGACACGTCGCGTGCGGGGGCGACCAGGCTGGAAGACGTCCTCGCGGTCGACGCCTGGGCGCGGGCCCGGGCGCGTGAGCTGACAAAACTCGGCAGCTGACGCGGTCGGGTAAAAGGGACCGCACGGCGGCAGGGCGTTAACAGGAGGCAGGGCGAGTTGGACGCGCTTGGCTGGCTGATTTTCCTTGTCGCCTTGCTGGTGTCGGTAATGCTGCACGAGACCGGTCACTTCGTGATGGCCAAGCGATTCGGCATGAAGTGCACCCGATACTTCATCGGCTTCGGCCCGACTGTCTGGTCCACCTGGCGCGGCGAGACCGAGTACGGCGTCAAGGCGCTGCCGCTCGGCGGCTTCGTCAAGATCGTCGGGATGACCTCGATGGACGAGGTGGACCCGGAGGACGAGCCGCGGTCCTTCCGGCGGGCCCCCGGCTGGCAGCGGCTGATCGTGCTCGCGGCCGGCTCGTTCATGCACTTCGTCATCGCGGCCGTGCTGATCTTCGGCCTCGCGCTCGGCCTCGGGATCGAGAACGACAACACCACCAAGCTCGGCACGGTGGCGACCTGCGTCCCGCCCAGCGAGCAGGCGATCCAGAACGGCACCGCCTGCGCCACCGGCGACGCCACCTCGCCCGCGGTGGCGGCGGGCATCAAGGTCGGCGACACGGTGACCGCGTTCAACGGGTCGGCGGTGTCGAACTGGACGCAGCTGTCCAACGAGATCGTGAAGGTCAAGCCGGGCTCACCGGTCTCGCTGACCGTCGAGCGCGACGGGCACCCGGTGACGCTGCACACGACGCTGGCCAGCGTGCCCGGGCACGGCGGCTACCTGGGCATCGCGCCCACTACCGTGTTCGAGCGGCAAGGGCCACTCGACGCGATCAAGTACGTCGGCACCGGGTATCTCCCAGGTGATCACCGGCTCCGCGAGCGCGCTGGCCCAGCTGCCCTCGGCCATCCCGCAGCTGTTCGCCAAGGACCGCTCGTCCACCGCCGCCGGCAACGTGTCCAGCGTGGTCGGCGCGGCCCGCGAGACCGGCCAGGCGGTCGCCGCCAACGTGGGCTGGCAGTACAAGGTCAGCTTCGTGCTGCTGCTGATCGCCTCGCTCAACATCTTCGTCGGCGTGTTCAACCTGCTGCCGCTGCTGCCGATGGACGGCGGCCACGTCGCCGTGGTGATCTGGGAGCGGATCAAGGCCTGGTTCGCCCGGCTGCGCCGCCAGCCCGACCCCGGCCTGGTCGACTACCGTAAGCTGGTGCCGCTGAGCTTCAGCATATTCCTGGTGCTCGTGGTCTTCGGGGTGACGCTTATCCTGGCCGACATCGTCAACCCGGTGAACATCGGGTAACTGAACCGTGTCGGCGGTGAACAGCAGGTAACTGAATAGTGACGTTTCTTGGTTACGCTGACGCAAGGGTCAGGTTGGTCGGCCTGCGAGCCAAGAGACTGAGCGAGAATAGGCAGAGGTCTTTCGGGGGACGGCCCCGGACGGCCGCAGTGCGCCGATCACCCGACGGATGGAAACCAATGAGCGTTGACCTTGGCATGCCAGCCACTCCTCCGGCCCCGCTCGCGGAGCGCCGCAAGTCGCGTCAGCTGATGGTGGGCAACGTCCCGGTCGGCGGCGGCGCCCCGGTGAGCGTCCAGTCGATGTGCACGACGCTGACCGCGGACGTGAACGCCACGCTGCAGCAGATCGCCGAGCTGACCGCCTCGGGCTGCCAGATCGTCCGGGTCGCCGTGCCGTCGCAGGACGACGCGGACGCGCTGCCGGCCATCGCCAAGAAGTCCCAGATCCCGGTGATCGCCGACATCCACTTCCAGCCCAAGTACGTGTTCGCGGCGATCGACGCCGGGTGCGCGGCGGTTCGGGTGAACCCGGGGAACATCAAGCAGTTCGACGACAAGGTCAAGGAGATCGCGCGGGCCGCGTCCGCCGCCGGCACCCCGATCCGCATCGGCGTGAACGCCGGGTCGCTGGACAAGCGGCTGCTGACCAAGTACGGCAAGGCCACCCCCGAGGCCCTGGTCGAGTCGGCGCTGTGGGAGTGCTCGCTGTTCGAGGAGCACGGGTTCCGTGACATCAAGATCTCGGTGAAGCACCACGACCCGGTGGTGATGATCCAGGCGTACCGGCTGCTGGCCGCGCAGTGCGACTACCCGCTGCACCTCGGCGTGACCGAGGCCGGGCCCGACGTTCCAGGGGACGATCAAGTCCGCCACCGCGTTCGGCGCGCTGCTCTCGCAGGGCATCGGCGACACCATCCGGGTGTCGCTGTCCGCGCCGCCGGTCGAGGAGGTCAAGGTCGGTATCGGGATCCTGGAGTCGATGGGCATGCGGCAGCGCGGCCTGGAGATCGTCTCCTGCCCGTCCTGCGGCCGGGCCCAGGTCGACGTGTACAAGCTGGCCGACGAGGTGACCGCCGGGCTGACCGGCATGGAGGTCCCGCTGCGGGTCGCGGTGATGGGCTGCGTGGTGAACGGCCCGGGCGAGGCCCGCGAGGCCGACCTCGGCGTGGCGTCCGGCAACGGCAAGGGCCAGATCTTCGTCAAGGGCAAGGTGATCGCCACCGTGCCGGAGTCGAAGATCGTGGAGACCCTGATCGAAGAGGCGATGCGCCTGGCCGAGCAGGCGGCCGAGGAAGGCGCGGAAGCCTCCGGCGAGCCGATCGTCACGGTTAGCTAGTCAGGCAAAGCCGAAGCCCGCCCCTCGCGCGCGTGAGGGGCGGGCTTCGGCTTACCCGGCTAACTCACGATCTCACCGATCCGTTCCGCGAGCGCCGTGCGGGCGTCGGCGGGCAGCAGCGAGTCGGTCACCAGCACGTGGACCTTCTCCACCGGCGCGAACGACGCCAGGCTGACCACCCCCCACTTGGAATGGTCGGCCAGCACCACCACCCGGCGGGCCCGGTTGATCAGCGCCCGGTTGGTTTCCGCCTCGGCGAGGTTCGGCGTAGACAGGCCCGCCTCGGGGTCGAGCCCGGTGCAGCCGAGGAACAGCGTGTCGAAATGAAGTGACCCGATCGTCAGGTCCGCCACCGGCCCGACGAGCGCGTCCGACGCCGTGCGCATCCCGCCGGTCAGCACCACCGTGCTGCCCTCGGGTCCGCGCGGGGTGCCGAACAGGCCGGCTACCCGGAGCGAGTTGGTGACGATGGTGAGCCCTGGGACCTCCAGCAGGCACTGGGCCAGTGCGAACGTGGTGGTTCCTGAACCGATCGCCACCGCGGTGTTCGGCCTGACCAGGGCCGCCGCCGCGCGTGCGATCGTGTTCTTCTCCGGGCGTTCGAGGACGAGCTTGTCCTCGAAGCCAGGCTCGTGACCGGCATGCGAGCCCGGTAGCACGGCGCCGCCGTGGACCTTCTCGACCAGCCCGTCCTTTGCCAGCACCTCGAGATCGCGCCTGATTGTCATGTCAGAGACGCCGAGCTGCTGCGTCAGGTCGCTCACCCGGGCGCTGCCGTCGTTTCTGACCGCCTGCAGGATCAACGACTGGCGGTGTCTAGCCAGCATTCACTACCCCCTCAATAGTGTCCGAACACTTAAAAGTATGACGCTTGACTGGCTTGTTGGGTTACGACCAACCGTGTCGGAAATTTGCTCTTGCCGCGAGAAAAAATTCGGCAATGTACGCCTTATGCCGAATCTAGTTACGGAAAACGGCAAACCACAACGATAGCTGTCGAATCAATTCCGTTCTGTGGCGAAATAGTGACATCTCGTGATGAGGTTGAGAGGCGGTTCAAGAGCGCCCGGCGGGGCAGCGGCGGGGCCGAACGGGCCGCCGCGCGCGTGTCGCGGCGGCAGCCGGCGCGATGCGGCAAGATGGTAGCCATGTCGATACTCCCGCGCGGCGGCGTCCGCCGTGGCCTCGCTGGCGGTGCTCGCCGCTGCCGGCGGCCTTTCCGCCTGCACGGCGGGCGGCACCTCCTCGGCCCCGCCGGCCAGCGGCGCCGGTGGCGGTTCCGCCAGCGCCGCGTCGTCCGGCGGCGCCATACCCGGCGGCTACGCCGACGGGTCGGCGGCCATCGTGCCCTCGGCGTCCAAGCTGGACTGGAAGGCCTGCGATGGGCAGCTGGCCGGCCTGCAGTGCACCTCGATCAAGGTGCCGCTGAACTACGCCGACCCCGGCGGCAAGAAGATCACGATCGCGCTGTCCATGGCCCCGGCGACCGCGCCCGCCGCCGAGCAGCAGGGCGTGATGCTGGTCAACCCGGGCGGCCCCGGTGAGCCCGGCCGGTCCTTTGCCGCCTACGTCGCCCAGGGGATCAGCCCGCAGCTGAGCGCGGAGTACGACATCGTCAGCTTCGACCCGCGCGGCGTGGGTGGCTCCTCGCCCTCCCTCAGCTGCGACCCGGACTTCTTCAAGGGCGTGCGGCCGGACTACATCCCGGCGAACGCGGCCGAGGAAAAGGTGCTCGTTGACCGGGCCAAGTCCTACGCCGCCGACTGCGAGAAGCGGTACGGCTGGTTCCTGCCGTACGAGACGACGGTGAATACCGCGCGCGACATGGACCAGATCCGCGCGGCGTTCGGCGTCAGGCAGGTCACCTACTACGGCTTCTCCTACGGCACCTACCTCGGCCAGGTCTACGGCACGCTGTTCCCCGGCCAGGTGCGCCGGATGGTGCTCGACTCCACCGTCGACCCGACCGGCGCCTGGTACGCGGACAACATCAGCCAGGACTACGCCTTCCAGGGCCGGCTGAACGCGTTCTTCGCCTGGACCGCGAAGTACGACGCTCAGTACCACCTGGGCAGCACCGAGGCCCAGGTGCAGGCCTCGTACAACCGCATCCGGGCCAAGGTGGAGGCCAAGCCCATCAACGGGCCTGACGGGCCGATGATCGGGCCGGACGAGCTGGACGACACGATCCTCTACACCGGCTACCTCAACGCGACCTGGCCGTCGTTCGCCAGGCTCCTTCGCCAGCGCCCTGTCGGACTACCTCACCGGGGGGTCCGCCGACGCCCTGGTCGCCGCCTACCAGCAGTGGGGCGTGCAGGACGAGAACACGTTCGCGGTGTACAACGCGGTCGAGTGCGCCGACGTGGCCTGGCCGCGCAACTGGGCCACGTGGCAGGCCGACACCGAGCGCGTGTACAAGACCGCACCGTTCCAGGCCTGGGACAACGCCTGGTTCAACGCCGCGTGCGCGTTCTGGCCGGTCAAGGGGCCAGCCAAGCCGTTCCAGGTCAACGGGGCCAAGCTCCCGCCGATCCTGATGCTGCAGGGCACGCTCGACCCGGCTACCCCGTACGCGGGCGCGCAGAACGCCCACCGGCTGCTGCCGACCGCCCGCATGGTGGTGGTCCAGGGCGGCGGCAACCACGGCCAGTCGCTGGCTACCCCGCCCGACGACTGCGTGCAGGGCTACCTCACCGGCTACCTGTCCACCGGTGCCCTCCCGGACAAGCCCGGCCTGGTCAACGCCACCTGCGCCCCCACACCCAACCCCACCCCGTAGCGCTGTTATCCCCGGGGGGCGACTTCCGCTGGGGGGCTCGCCCCCCACCCCGGGGGCTCCGACCCCGTACCCCCCGACTGTGCGCCCGGCGCGGCCCGATCGCAAAGACCGCGATCGTATCGGACCGCCCCGGGCGCACCAGAGCCGCGGGCGGTGCGCCTGCGCTCCTCGCGCCTGCGGCGGCCGCTCCGCGCTGCGGCCCCTCTCGCGCCTGCGGGCGGATTGCGCTTGTAGGCGGTTCGTTGGCGCCATCGGCTGCTTCTAACGCGGCCGTTGGCGCCATCCACCCGTTCGGAGTGGGGCCGTTGGCGCCATCCACCCGGTGCAGGCGGTTCGTTGGCGCCATCGGCTGCTTCTAAAGGGGCCGTTGGCGCTTTTGACCCGCTTGGCACGAGGGGGTTCGGGCGGCCGGGGACCTTGAAGGCTGTCCACTCGGCGGCGGTTGGACGGGGCAGCTAGGCTGACACTATGTTGCGCGTTAGGCAGCGCCCGGAGCAGGCGCGGCTGCTGGACGACAGGGACCGGGCGGCGGCACTGGAACTGTGCGCGGCCGATCCGGTGGCGAATGTCTTTGTCGAGTCCAGGATCAGGGCTTTCGGGCTTGACCCGGGGCGGCTCGGCGCCCAGATGTGGGGCTTCGACCAGGGGGGCCGGCTGGCCTCGCTCTGCTACGGCGGCGCCAACCTGGTGCCGGTGCAGGCGTCGTCGGCCGCCGTGGCCGCGTTCGCCGAGCGGGCGCTGCGCCAGGGCCGCCGCTGCTCGTCCATCGTCGGGGCGTCCGCCGCGGTCAGCGAGCTGTGGGGTTTCCTGCGGCCCTACTGGGGGCCCGCTCGTGACGTGCGGTCCGCGCAGCCGCTGATGGCTATCGAGGGCCCGTCGCCGATCGCCTCCGATCCGGCCGTCCGTCGGGTCCGGATGAACGAGGTCGACATCCTGCTGCCCGCCTCCATCGCCATGTTCACCGAGGAGGTCGGCGTCTCCCCGCTGGCCGGCGACGGCGGGGTGTCCTACCGGACCCGGGTGTCTGAGCTGGTCCGCTCCGGGCGCGCGTTCGCCAGGATCGAGAACGGCCAGGTCGTGTTCAAGGCCGAGGTCGGCGCGGCTACCCCGCAGGCGTGCCAGGTGCAGGGCGTCTGGGTCCGCCCGGAGTTCCGTGGCCGCGGACTGGCCGCGCCGGGCATGGCCGCGGTCGTGGACCTGGCCCGGGCGACGATCTCCCCGGTGGTGTCGCTGTACGTGAACGACTTCAACACCCCGGGTCGCGCCACCTACCGGCGGGCCGGCTTCTGCGAGGTCGGCGAGTTCATGTCGGTACTGTTTTAGTCCGGGGGAGCGACCCCTCGTACCCCTAGTCGGGGTCGCGGACCTGTCGGAGCTTTTCCAGTATCGGCTCGCAGGTCGCCGGCAGCTCGGCCACCTCGGCCGGGGTGAGCTGGTCGATGAAGTTCTCGCGCACGCTGGTCACGTGGAACGGCGCGACCTCCCCGATGGTGGCCGCGCCGTGGGTGGTGAGGACCGCGAACGTGCCGCGCCGGTCACCCTCACAGCCCTCCCGGCCGACCAGCCCCTTGGCCTCCATCCGGCTGATCTGGTGGGACAGCCTGCTGCGCGACTGCGCCGTGCGGTCGGCCAGCTCGGTCATCCGCATCCGCCGGTGCGGTGCCTCGGACAGCTCGACCAGGATCTCGTAGTCGTGCATGGACAGCCCGAACGGGTGCAGGTCCCGGTCGAGCTGGCGCATTAGCAGCTGCGCTAGCCGGATGTAGGCGCGCCAGGCGCGCTGCTCCTCCGCGGTGAGCCAGGCGGCTGGCCCGGTGCCCGGAGCACCGTCAGTCAGGGGCTCTGTCGGCATACGAAGTAACCTACCTGCTGTTGTCCTCCGGTGGGCGGTCTCCAGCATGGGGGACTCCCGCCCCCATGGCCCCCGGCCCCGTACCCCCGGGTGCCCGGCCCGCGTGCCCGATGGCAGCAGGCGCCATTTTTTCCGGCACGCAAGCCAGGACCAGAGCCGCAAGGCGTTGCCCGGTCAAACGGTACGAAACGTAGCGGCCCGAAGCGCACGCCGACCGCAAGCATCACGCACGGTGCGGTAGCGTCAACGACGATGTCCGACAGCCCTGGTTCACCGCACCCGCCAGCGGCGGGCCGCGACGCGCGCGCGGGGTCCCCCGAGGTGGTGGCTCCCCGGGTGAGCGCCGCGAGCCGGCTGGCGTGGCTGGACGCGCTGCGCGGGTTCGCCGCGCTGTGCGTGGTGTTCGACCACGGGTCGACGCTGCTGCTGCTGCCCGTCCGGACCTTCCTGTACCAGTGGCTTAACCTCGGGCAGTACGGCGTCTTCGTGTTCTTCCTGGTCAGCGGGTATATCGTGCCGGCGTCGCTGGAGCGCAAGGGGTCGGTGCGCGGGTTCTGGATCAGCCGCGGGTTCCGGCTCTACCCGATGTTCCTCGTCGCCCTGGCGCTGTCCGCGGTGGCCTATGAGACCGGGCACGGCACGATCGCCAACGCGGGAGCGCACCCGCTGACCGCGGTCCTCGGCTGGCTGCCGATGCTGCAGAACCTCACCGCCGGCCTCAACGTCCCGGTCGTGATCTGGACGCTGTCCTATGAGATGGTCTTCTACCTGCTGCTTGCCGGGCTTTTCAGCTGGGGTGTGCACCGGCGCAGCGGCTGGTACGCGACGGCACTGGCGGTCGGCGGGGTGGCGCTCGGCGGGGTGCTGCCGATGGCGGCGCTCGGCCACTGGCAGGCGGGCCCGGGCGACGGCCCGCTGGTGCTCAACGCGGTCACCGATGCCCTAGTCCTCGGCGGCATCGTCGCGGCGTGCTGGTCACGGCGGGGGACCGCCCGGGCTGGCGCGTCGGTCGCCGCCCTGACCGGCCTGGTGCTGGTCATGGTGAACCAGGGTTACCCGTATGCGTGGTCCGGCTGCGTGATCCTGGCGCTGATGTTCACCGGCACGCTGCTGTACCGGGCCGAACAGGGGCAGGTCAGCCGGGCCGCCGCGGCGGCGGTGACGGTCGCGGTGCTCGCCCTGTGCACCGTCGCCGGGACCTGGCACGGCGCCCAGCGAGGCTATGACGGGCACTGGCAGCTCCAGTGGGCCACGTCGGTCCTGCTCGCCGGGGCGACCTTCGGGGGCGGCCTGCTCCTGCTCGGGCACGGCGCCGTCCGCTGGCGCGGCACGGTACGGCCCGTGCGGGTGCCCCGCTGGTGCGCCTGGCTCGGCATGATCAGCTACTCGGTCTACCTGCTGCACCCGCTGGTCTTCGACGCCTACCGCTCCGTCCCGGTGCTGCACCGCAAGCACACCCTGGCGGGGCAGGCGCTGCTGTTCGCCGGGCTGCTCGCGGTGATCATCGGGCTCAGCGCGCTGACCTATTACCTCATCGAGAAGCCCGGGCAGCGGCTCGGCCGCCGGGTGGCCGCCTGGGCGGGCTATACCACCGGGACGGTATCCGGCGCCGCGCCGGACGGTGCCGCCGCCCCCTCGGCCGCCACCCGGAGCGCTTCGAGCAGCACCGCGGTCGCCGGCGGGTCCGGCGGCTCGCCGTAGCGGACCGCCACCACGCACCGGCGGGTGCCGCGCAGCCGCGCGGTGCGCACGCCAGGGTTGCGGGCGGCGCGCAGCGCCAGGCCCGGCAGCAGGGTGACGCCGAGGCCCGCCGTCACCAGGGCCTGGGCCGCGACGAAGTCGTCGGTGGTGAACGCGACCCGCGGGGTGAACCCGGCCGACGCGCACTGCCTGAGCAGGTGCTCTCGGCACCGGTCGCACCCGGCGATCCACCGGTGGCCGGCCAGCCGGGCCAGGTCGGCCGGCCACAGCTCGGTCACCGCGGGCGCCAGCGGCGGGTCGCCGCCCGCGGCCGTCGTGGCCGGCATGATCAAATGCACCGACTCGGCCAGCAGCACCTGCTCGCGCAGCCCATCGTGCTCCGGCGGGGGCACGGGGTCGTCGTCGCCGGCCGCGCGGCCCGCGCCCCGCGGGCCGGCCGGGATCTGGGGTGGCACCGCGCCGCCGTCGGCCGGCTCGTGCCGGAAGATCAGCGCGATGTCCACGTAACCCGCCCGCAGCATCCGCACCGCCTCCGGTGGCTCCGCCTCGGTCAGCCGCAGGTCCACGGTGGGGTGCCGCTCGTGCAGTATCGCCGCGGCGGACGGCACTAGCGTGCTGAGCGCGGAGGGGAACGCGGCCAGCCGCAGACGCCCGGCGCGCAGCCCGGTGAAGACCGCGAGCTCGTTCTCGGCCGCGTCCAGGCGCCCGATGACCTCGGTGGCCCGCTCGGCGAGCAGCCGCCCCGCGTCGGTCAGCCGGATGCCCCGCCCGGACCGCTGGACGAGCTTGGTGCCGGTCTCCGCCTCTAGCCGCGCCAGGTGATGGCTGACCGACGGCTGGGCGTAATTGAGCGCGTGAGCCGCGGCCGTGACCGAGCCGTGCCTGGCCACGGCGACCAGCACGCGGAGCCTGGTTACGTCCAGCATAATCCGACTATAGACGCGTGGATCGATTGCCGGCTTCCCCTTGCGGAGCTAATCCTCGCAGGTCATGACCGCTGTACCCTGCCGTACGCCCCGCGGTTACCCGCCCGGTAGCGTATTTCCCCGGACCTGCCCCCGGGCCAAGGGGCGGGCCGGGGTGCCATGATGGTGGCGCGATGAGCCTGGATGAGACATGAGTCTGGATGACATTGACGCGCGGATCGTGACCGCGCTGATCAAGGACGCCAGGGCCAGCTATGCGGTGATCGGTAACGAGGTCGGCCTGTCGGCCCCGGCCGTCAAGCGGCGGGTGGACCGGCTCCGCGCCTCCGGCGCCATCACCGGCTTCTCCGCCCGGGTGGACCCGGCGGCGCTCGGCTGGACGACGGAGGCCTACGTCGAGCTGTTCTGCGCGAGTTCGACCACCCCGGAGGAGATCGGGGCCGCCGTGCGGCGGCACCCCGAGGTGGCCGACGCGTGCACGGTCACCGGCGAGGCCGACGCGCTCGTGCACATCCGCGCCGCCGACATCCGCCACTTCGAGCAGGTGGTGGAGCGGATCGCGGCCGAGCCTTTCGTGCAGCGGACACGGAGCGTGATTGTTCTATCGAGGCTGGTCGAACGCGCCGATTCGATTGCCCCGCATTCCCGGGACTGACGGGGTAAGACGGGGTAATGTGCCAACCATGCCAGAAACTAACAGTGACGTAAGCGCGAGCACGGCACGGTTCCAGGCGTTCCAGGACCGCAGCGACGACCTGCCGCCCGCGTGGGAGATGAAGGCACCCAGGTCGCGCATTGGCATCCTGGCTCTGATCGTCGTGGTGGTCGCGGTGCTGGCGGCGGTCATCGGCACCCTGCTCGTCGGCTAGCGCGGCGCGGCCGTCCCCCGTTCGACCAGCCGCACCGGCACCGTCACCTGGCGCGGCGGCTCCTGCTCGTCGGCCATGCGGCGGATGAGCAGTTCGCCGGCTGTGTACCCGATCAGCGCCGGGTCGTAGCTCACCACGGTGACCGGCGGTGACACCAGGTCGGCCAGGTCGAAGTCGCCGAATCCGACGACCGCGACCCGGCTGTCACCGTCGGCCCGCGGTGGCAAGCGCCCGCAGCGCCGCCCGGGTCCGTTTCTGGTTCGCGCAGAACACCGCGGTCACCGGCGGGCGGCCGGACGCGAGGTCGTCGGCGCGTAGCGTCGCCCAGGCCGGCTCGGGCGTCAGGCCGGCCGCCGCCATGGCGGCCAGGTACGCGTCGCGCAGCGTCTGGGAGCGGTAACCGCCGGGGTCGCCCAGGAACCCGATCCGGCGGTGACCGAGGCCGGCCAGGTGGCTGACCGCCATGCGCGCGGCGGCCCGCTCGTCGGGCAGCACCGCGTCGGCGCGCACCAGCTCCGGCGGCCGCAGCACGAACACGGTGGCCACGCCGGCCTCGATCTCGGAGATCAGGTAGTCGTGCGAGCCGGGCGTGGGGATGATGATGAGCCCGTCCACCCGGCGGGCGCACATGGCCAGCGCCAGCCGCTCCTCCCGGCCCGGGTCGCTGTCCGTCGACCCGGAGTAGAGCAGGTAGCCGTGCTCGCGCGCGATGTTCTCCAGGCCGCGGTACACGGCCGCGTGGTCCGGGTCGGCCCAGGTGTCGGCGATGAACCCGAGGGTGGCGGTGCGGCCGGTCCGCAGCAGCCGGGCGGACTCGTTTCGCCGGAAGCCGAGGGCCTCGATCGCGCCGAGCACCCGGCCGGCCGTCTCCGGCGTCACGCCGGGCTCGTTGTTCACCACCCGGGACACGGTCTTCAGGGCCACCCCGGCCCGGGAGGCGACGTCCTTCATCGTCGGGCGCCCGCCGTGGCTCATCTCGCCGCCCGTGGTGCCGTGCCGCGCGCCGTCGGCGCCGTCCGCGTGGCCGGCAGCACTACCGGGCCGCGTCCCCGGCGTGTCCCCGAGCACTCCGCCCCGGGCCGCGCCGCCGTTCGCGGCATTGCCGTGCACAGTCTGTACCTGATTGCTCATCGTTCCCCCTAGGTACCAGTCTGCTCAGCGCCGGGACGCCGGACACCTCCCGAACGGGTGAAATCGGCGGGCCGGTGATACCTAGGCAACCGCGCGGACACCAGAAGGTGACCGAAGAGCGTCGTTTGTCGTCGGTGGCAAGATAAGTGGCATAGCTCTGCCCGCGGGGCTGGGGCGGTGACACTTCCAGGGCGGCCCGGAAACGGCCGACGGCGCCCGGGGCAGCGGTAAAGTCAGCTGCCCCGGGCGCCGCCAGGGTCGTGTGGGCGGTGGTTTCCTGGTTACTCCCGCGGGGGTGTGGCCAGCGGCCAGCCGCCCGCCGCGAGGTGTGAGCGGACCCGGGCGATGTCGGACTCGCTCGGCTGGGCGTGGGTGACGGCGGTGATCGCCTGCTTGATGGCCCCGGCCGACGCCGGGTCGGAGGAGAACGCCAGCTCGTCGGCGATGAGGGTGACCTCGTCGTTGGAGAGCTGGTTGCCGAGCAGTGCGAACAGCGGGATGTAGTCGTGCTCGGGCACGCCTTCCGGGTACCCGGCCCGCAGCCACCCCACGATCCTGGTAAGGAAATCGGGAAGTGCCATGTCGAGGTCCTGCCTTTCCTGCGGGCGGCCCCGCTACTTCTTCGGCGCCGGGTGGCCGAGGGTGTAGATCTCGTAGACGCTCCAGCCGATGGCGGCCAGGACGATGAGGAAGGCGATGGCCGCGAGCACCATGCCGACCATGCTGCCGCCCACCAGGACATCGGAGTCGGGGCCGCCGTCGGCCCCGGCGGTCCGCGCGGTGCGCGGGCCGTGCGACAGCGCGTACAGGCCGCCGGCGAACAGGGCGGGCAGACCCGCCCCGGCGATCAGGCCGAAGACGATGATCTTCCAGAGCGCGGTCAGGTTAATCCAGGACATTTGTTGATTCGCCTCTCTCGCGCTCAGGCCGCGGCGGTCTCGACCGGGGCGTCCCTGTCGGGACCCACCGTGCCGGTCCATTCCGCGTTCACGTTGTTGTGGTCCACCTTGTCGGCGCGGGACCGCCAGAAGATGAGGCCGGAGAGCGCGGCCAGGATGATCAGGTCGATGACGACGCCGAGGGTGCCCCCGACGGCGTCGGCGAGGGCGTAGGCGCCCGCGCCGACGATCGCCGCAGACGGGAGCGTGAACACCCAGGCGGTGGCCATCCGGCCCGCCACGTTCCAGCGGACTTCGGCGCCCCGCTTGCCGAGGCCGGTGCCGATGATGGAGCCGGTGGCGACGTGCGTGGTGGACAGCGAGTAGCCGAAGCTGCTCGACAGCAGGATGACCGCGGCCGAGGCGGACTCGGCCGCCATGCCCTGCGGCGACTCGATCTCGACCAGGCCCTTGCCCAGGGTGCGGATGACCCGCCAGCCGCCCAGGTAAGTGCCGAGCGAGATCGCGATGGCGCAGCACACGATGACCCAGACCGGTGCGTTGGCCCCCGTGGACAGGGTGCCGTTGGCGATCAGGGCCAGGGTGATGACGCCCATCGTCTTCTGTGCGTCGTTGGTGCCGTGGGCCAGCGAGACCAGGCAGGCCGAGCCGATCTGGCCGATGCGGAAGCCGTGCTTGCGCCCGCCCTCGGTCAGCGACCGGGTGATCCGGTACAGCAGGTAGGTGCCGACCGCCGCGACCAGCGCGGCGATGATCGGGGACAGCACGGCGGGGAGGACGACCTTGGAGACCAGGCCCTTCCACAGCACCGCGCTGCCGCCGGCCGCCGCCATCGTGGAGCCGATGACGCCGCCGATCAGCGCGTGCGACGAGCTGGACGGTATGCCGAGCAGCCAGGTGACGAGGTTCCAGATGATGCCGCCGGCCAGGCCTGCCGCGACCACGGTCAGGGTGACGTCAGCCGTATCGACGAGGCCGCTCGCGATGGTTGCCGCGACGGCAAGGGACAGGAACGCGCCGACGAAGTTGAGCACCCCCGAGATGGCCACCGCGACGCGCGGTCCCAGCGCCCCGGTGGCGATCGACGTCGCCATCGCGTTGCCCGTGTCATGAAATCCATTGGTGAAGTCAAAGGCCAGGGCCGTGATGACCACCAGGACCAGCACTGTGTCATTACTCACAAAAGCGACGGTAAGGCGCTCTTAGTAGGTTACGAAGGCCTCTGAGAGCGTGCAGTTGTCAAACTTTCGGTAAATGCAGAGCTACGTTGCGTATGATGCCGTAACTGGCAATTTGCCGGAATTGTCGGCTTATGTCCGACCCCGTGCGTCACCTGGGTAATCCCTCGTCACGCGACTTACCCGGCTTTTGCCGCGGACGTGCCCCGCGGCGTCGCCCGCGGCGGCCCGCCCGCCCAGTTCGCCCCGCTCGTCCCGTTCGGTGCCCTCGTCCGGTTCCGGCTGCCCGCCCGGGTCCGGCGGCTGGTAGCGGTAGCCCATGCCGGGCTCGGTGATCAGCCAGCGCGGCCGCGCCGGGTCCGGTTCCAGCTTGCGGCGCAGCTGCGCCATGTACAGGCGCAGGTTGCCGCCCGCCTTGTCGTACCCGGGTCCCCACACGTCGTGCAGCAGCTGCCGCTGGCTGAGCAGCTTGCCCGGGTTGCGCAGCAGCACCTCGAGCAGGTGCCACTCGGTTGGCGTCAGCCGGACGATGTCGTCGTCCGGGCGCGGGCCGCCGCTGCCGCCCGACTCCAGCTCAGCAGAACGGGGGCGGGTTACCCGTTCACCCTCCCTGGTCACCCGCTTGGCGGCGAGGTCGACGGTCAGGTCGCCCAGCCGGACCAGCGGCGGGGCCTCGGCGGCCGGGGTGCGACGGACGGCGGCGCGCATGCGCGCTAGCAGCTCGTCCATGCCGAACGGCTTGGTGACGTAGTCGTCGGCCCCGGCGTCGAGCGCCTCCACCTTGTCGGTGGAGTCGGCCCGGCCGGACAGCACGATGATCGGCACCGCGGTCCAGCCGCGCAGCCCGCCGATCACCTCCACGCCGTCCATGTCGGGCAGCCCCAGGTCCAGGATGACCAGGTCCGGCGGGTGGGCCGCGGCCAGCTCAAGCGCCTCGGTGCCGGTCGCGGCCATGCTCACCTCGTACCGCCGTGCCCGCAGGTTGATCCGCAGCGCCCGCAGGATCTGCGGCTCGTCGTCCACCACCAGGACCCGTGTCACCTACTGCCCCTCTCTCCCCTACCCCGCTCCTGCCGGAGCCCGCCGTCTACCGGGTCGTTTGCGTTTTCGCCTGCTGGGGGCCTTTGCTCAAACGGCCCGTTACGGGGCCGGGCGAGCGCCGGGTGCGGGGGCGGGGGCGGGGGCGGCGCCCAGGGGCTAGTCACCGTGGGCCGCCGGGAGGCCGACCGTCATGGTCAGGCCGCCGCCCGGGGTGTCCTCGGCGGTGAGCGTGCCGCCCATGGCCTCGGTGAGTCCGCGCGACAGGGCCAGCCCGAGGCCCACCCCGGTGGTGTTGTCGGTGTCGCCGAGCCGCTGGAACGGCACGAACATCCGCTCCCGGTCCGGTTCGGGTATGCCCGGGCCCCGGTCGACCACGCGCAGCTCCACCAGGTCGCCGAGCGCGGACGCGGACAGCAGCGGCGCCTTGCCCGCGGGGGAGTAGCGCAGCGCGTTCTCGGCCAGGTTGACCACCACGCGCTCCAGGATGGCCGGGTCCACGTGGACGGCTGGCAGCGCCTCGGGGACCTCCACGGTGATGTCCCGGCCGGCGGGCCCGAGGTCGTCCAGCGCCTGGGCGATGATCTCGTCAAGGCCGGACGGCCGGGGGAACAGGGACAGCGCGCCAGCCTGCAGCCTGGACATGTCGAGCAGGTTGCCGACCAGGCGGGTCAGCCGGTCGAGCGACTCGTCGGCGGTGGCCAGCAGCTCCTCGGTGTCGTCGGCGTCCCAGAACACGTCGGGCGAGCGCAGGGAGGTGACCGCCGCCTTGGCCGAGGCCAGCGGGGTGCGCAGGTCATGGCTGACCGCGGCCAGCAGCGCGGTGCGCATCCGGTCGGCGGCGGCGATCGGCTTGGCTGCCTCGGCCTCGGCCTCGAGCCGCTGCTGCTCAAGGGCGATGGCGGCGTAGGCGGCGAACGCGCCGAGCACCCGTCGGTCCGAGGCGGGCAGCGGCCGGCCGGCCAGCGCCAGGGTGAGCGTGTCGCTGACCGGGACGTCCACGTCGGCGTCGTCGGGCCGGCGCACCGGCGCGTCGCCCGAGCAGGCGACGACGGCCCAGTCGGCGCTGGGGCCCCGGCTGCTCCCGGCGGGCTGGTCCCGCCGTTCGAGCAGGCTGGCCGACCGCATGCCGAACGACTCCCTGGCCCTGTCGAGCAGTGCGTCGAGCACGCCCTGGCCGCGCAGAATGGACCCGGCCGTGGTCACCAGCAGCTCGGACTCGGCGTTGGCCCGGGCCGCCTGCTTGCTCCGCCGGGCGGAGGTGTCCACCACCCAGCTGACGGCCAGGCCCACGGCGACGAACACGCCAAGCGCGAGCCAGTTGTTCGCCTCGGCGATGGTGAACTGGTGGATGGGCGGGGTGAAGTAGTAGTTCAGCAGCAGCGACCCGGCGATCGCCTCGGCCACGGCGGGCAGGAACCCGCCGACCAGCGCGACGGCGATCACCGCGACGAGGAACAGAAGGACGTCGCTGGTCAGGTTGATGTCGGAATGGCTGCTCGACAGGGCCACGGTGAGCAGCGGCGCGAGCGCCGACGGCCAGGATCCACCCGGCGACCTGGCGCCGCCGGGTGATGCCGCCCCGGTACCGGGGCAGGATGCTCCACCGGCGGCCGGCGTGCGAGTGTGTGACGATGTGCACGTCGATCGCGCCGGAGCCGCGGATGGTCCGCGCCCCGATGCCCGGCCCGGTGAGCAGGGCGAGCATCCAGGAGCGGCCGGCTGGCCCCGAGGACGAGCTGGGTGGCGTTCTCGGCCCGGGCGAAGGCGAGCAGCGCCTCGCGAGATCTCGTCGCCGACGACCTGGTGGTAGGTGCCGCCCAGCGACTCGGCCAGCTGCCGCTGCCGGGCCAGGTTGCCCGGGTTGGCCCCGGTCAGCCCGTCGGACTTGGTGACGTGCACCGCGAGCAGGTCACCGCCGGCCGACCGGGCCGCGACCCGGGCGGCCCGCCTGATCAGCGTGTCGCCCTCGGGGCCGCCGGTGAGCGCGACCACGACCCGCTCGCGCGCCTCCCAGGTGGAGGAGATGTTGTGCTCGGCGCGGTACCGCTGCAGGCCCTCGTCCACCTTGTCGGCCAGCCACAGCAGGGCCAGCTCGCGCAGCGCGGTCAGGTTGCCCGGCCGGAAGTAGTGGGTGAGCGCCGCGTCGATCTTCTCCGGCGGGTAGATGTTGCCGTGCGCCATCCGGCGGCGCAGCGCCTCGGCGGTCATGTCCACCAGCTCCACCTGGCCGGCGGCGCGGACCACCGCGTCGGGCACGGTCTCCCGCTGCGGCACCCCGGTGATCTGCTCGACCACGTCGGTGACCGACTCCAGGTGCTGGATGTTGACCGCGGAGATCACGTCGATCCCGGCGTTAAGCAGCTCGGTGACGTCCTGCCAGCGCTTTGCGTTGCGCGAGCCCGGTACGTTGGTGTGCGCCAGCTCGTCGACCAGCGCGATCTGCGGCTTGCGGGCCAGCACGCCGTCGACGTCCATCTCCTCCCACTCGCTGTCGCGGTAGGCCAGCTTCTGGCGCGGGACAACCTCCAGCCCGTCGAGCAGCGCCGCCGTGTGTGGCCGGCCGTGCGTCTCGGCGAACGCCACCACCACGTCCGCCCCGCGCTCCGCCCGCCGGTGCCCCTCGGAGAGCAGCGCGTACGTCTTCCCCACACCGGCAGCGGCCCCGAGGTAGATCCGGAGCTGGCCGCGCGGCGCGGCGCGGTCCTCGCTGTATCCGGCCATACTTCAATGGTGCGGTATCCGTGCAGGTCGTTGGTGCGTCATTAACGACATTCATGCGGCGTCGCCGGGCCGCGGAGCGGCCGACCCGCCCGGCCGCCGGCTCACGGCCACGGCACCGGCCGGCTGCTGGCATGATCGGGGACATGACAGTCGTGAAGATCAACGCGATCACGGTGCCCGCCGACGGCGGCGACGAGCTGGCCAGGCGGTTCGCCTCCCGCGCGGGCGCCGTCGACGGGCAGCCGGGCTTCGAGGGGTTCGAGCTGCTGCGGCCAACCGACGACCGGACGACCTGGCTGGTGATGACCCGCTGGCGGGACGAGGAGTCCTTCCAGGCCTGGGCGAGCTCGCCCGCCTTCGCCCACGGGCACCGCTCGGCCGCCGAGCGGGCCGGAGGCGAGGCCCCGCCGCCGATGGCCGGGAACAGCGAGCTGTGGTCCTATGAGGTCTCCACCGGGTCGGCTGGTTGACCGACCCGTGGGCGGACCGCGCTTACCTGCGTGGCAGCCAGTACACGACCGACGCCAACCTCGCCGCCCGCCAGTCGATCTACGCCTACCAGCAGCCGCGCGTCGACCTGGCGGCCCGGGTGCTCGACCTGGCCGCGCCCGCGCCGGGTGACACCGTGGTGGACGCCGGCTGCGGCAACGGCATGTACCTGGCCGAGCTGGCCAGGCGCGGCGCCCGCTGCCGCGTCCTCGGTGCCGACCTGTCCGTCGGCATGGTGACGGCGGCCCGTGACCGGCTGGCCGCGGCGGCCGGGCCTGGCGCGCGGGCCGGGGCCGGCCTGGCGGACGGCACGATGGCGCTGGCCGGCGCGGACGCGACCGCGCTGCCGCTGCGCGACGGCACCGCCGACGTCGCCCTGGCGGCGCACATGCTCTACCACGTGCCCGAGCCGGCCGACGCGCTGCGCGAACTGCGCCGCGTCACCCGCCCCGGCGGCCGGGTGGTCATCGTGCTCAACGGGGACAGTCACCTGAACCAGCTCCGCACGGCCGTCGCAGCCGCCCGCGGCGCCGACCCGGCGACGATGGGGGAGCGGGTCCGCCTGGACGACGGCGAGTCCCTGGCCAGGCCCCTGTTCGCCCAGGTGACCAGGTACGACTTCGTGGCCGAGCTGCGCGTCCCCGCCGCCGAGCCGGTCGTGAGGTACTTCCGTTCCTGGATAGGGACATCACCGCGACGCCGGCGCCGAGGCCGAGGCCGTGCTGGCCGCGATCCCCAGGAGCCCCGAGGGCCACTACCTCATCACCAGCCACGCGGGCTGCCTCATCGCCGAGGTCGGCTAGCGGGTTAGCGGCCCCGCCAGGCCTGGAAGAACTCGCGGGCCTGCGCCGTGAACAGCGGGATGGTCGCGCCCAGGCCGAGCAGCCAGGTCGCCAGGGTGGTGAACCGGGCGCCCGGGTCCCCGTGCGTGCGGCCGAGGACGAGCAGCATGATGATGGTGTAGATGCCCAGCAGGACGGCCGCGGCGACCCGGGCCCAGCCCCGGCCGCGGCGGCAGGCCACCGCAAGCACCACCCACCAGGCCAGGCCGATGAGGTCGGCGAACAGGGCGAACGCCGTGATGGTGACCATCGTGTTGGCGGTGTTCTGCGCGGCCACGTCCAGGTGCCTCTTGGCCACGTCGGAGGACATCGTGTACCGGTTGATGGCGACGACGGTAAAGCTGAACGCGGCCACGTTGGCGACGAGCCCGGCGTACATCAGCCGGCGGGCGAGGTGTACAGGCGCGGGGGACCTCCGCGCTAGTCGGGCGCCTGCGCCCGGCGGCGTACGGCTGGCCGACTGCCTGCCCGGCGCCCCCCCGGCCGGCCAGGTCGCCTGCCCGCCCGGCTGCCCCCACGGCGGCGGCGTCCCCGCCCCGGCTGCTCCCGGCCTTGGGTAGTCGGGGTAGGGGGGCTGCCCGGCATACGACTGCGGCTGCCCGCCGTAGGGCTGCGGCTGGCCGGGATACGACCGGGGCTGCTGGCCGGCGGAGGACTGCGGCACCGGCGACAGCGGCGGTATCGCCGGCCCCGGTGCCGCCGGCCCGGGTGCGACCCGGCCCTGGGCGGCGGCCGCGTAGTAGCCGTCGGAGATCATCGGCGCGTGGCCGGTGCCCGGCGAGGCTGCCGCCTGCCCGGGCGCGGGCGTGGCCAGGGCGGTCGGCGTCCGCTCGCCCGGCGGGGGCACGGGCGAGACGAAGCCGGCCGACGCGCGCTCGGCCGGCGTCTGCCCGGACGCGCCGCTGTTACCGCCCGGCCCCGGAAACGACGGGTTCCCGAAGGATGACGGCGTGCCGGAGAACGACGCCGACGGCCGGGCCGCGACCGGGGGCATCAGCCCGGCCGGCGTCTGGGCGGCCTGCTCGGCGGCGATGACCCGGGAGACCTCCTCGGGCCAGAACGAGCCGAGCGTGGCCGCCGTGGCCGGGCCGTTCGCGGCGATCATGGCGATCAGCCGGCCCGGGTCGGGCCGCTCGGCCGGGTTCTTCTTCAGGCAGGCCTCGATCATCGGGCGCAGCCGGGCCGGCACCGTGCTCAGGTCCGGCTCCGACCGGACCACGCGGAACAGGATCGCCGCCGCCGTGCCCTCGCCGAACGGCGGCTTGCCGGTGGACGTGAAGGCGAGCACGCAGCCGAGGGAGAACATGTCGCTCGGCGGCCCGGAAACGGTCCCCTCCGCCTGCTCGGGTGACATGTAGCCGGGCGTGCCGACCACCATGCCCGCCGAGGTCAGCGCGGTGCCCTGGAACGCGCGGGAGATGCCGAAGTCGATCACGTGCGGTCCGTCGTCGGCGATCAGCACGTTGGCCGGCTTGAGGTCGCGGTGCACCAGGCCGGCCACGTGCACGGCGTGCAGCGCCTCGGCCAGGCCGGCGGCGAGCTTCCATACCGCCGGCTCGGGCAGCGGGCCGTACTTGGCCACCACCGCGGCCAGCGGCGGGCCGGGCACGAACGCGGTGGCCAGCCAGGGCGGGCTGTCGTTGATCCCGGAGCCGACGACCGGCGCGGTGTACATGCCGCTGACCGCGCCCGCGGCCGCTACCTCACGGCTGAACCGCTGCAGGAACTCGGGGTCGCGGGCGAACTGCGTGTGTACGACCTTGATCGCCACCGCGCGCCCGGCGGGGGAGAAGCCCAGGTAGACCTGGCCCATTCCGCCCGCGCCCAGCCGCGCGTGCAGCCGGAACTCCCCGATCATCTGGGGATCGTTCGCGGATAGCGGTTCCATTCTGCTCCCCTGCCGCTGTGCCAGCACGCAGAGACTACCGGCAATAATCCCGGTCAGCTAAGCCTTGCGATCATTACGCGCGCCACCAGGCCGTGTGACCTGGGATGTTTCATCGAGCGGAACGTTGCTGGCCCCGTGAAATGACGAATTCCCCCGGGGACCCAGGGGCCCCCGGGGGAACACGCCCGGCTACTACTTCTTCAGGTTGTCCAGGGCGATGTTGAGCGTCAGCACGTCCACCCGGGGCTCACCGAGGAAGCCGATGGTCCTTCCCTGGGTGAACTGGCTGACCAGCGCCTGGACCTGGGACGTCGGCAGGTGCCTGGCCGCCGCGACCCGGGCCACCTGGATGTCCGCGTACTGGGGCGAGATGTCCGGGTCGAGGCCGGAGCCCGAGGCGGTGACCGCGTCCGGCGGTATCGCGGAGACCGGCACGTGGTCGAACGCGGCGATCTGCTTCTGCCGCATCTTGACGTCGGTCACCAGGTCCGAACTGTTCGGGCCGAGGTTGGACGCGGCCGAGAAGCCGGGGTCGCAGCCGTAGTCAGTGGCGTCGCCGCTGGTGGCGTTGGACGGGCGGGGCTGGAAGTACTGCGCCAGCGGGTTGCCCTTGGCGTCCACGAACTCCTGGCAGAGCAGCGAGGACCCGACGACCTTGCCGTTCGAGGTGACCAGCGACCCGTCGGCCTGGTTCTTGAAGGCGGCCTGGGCCACGCCCCACATGACGACCGGGTAGATGATGCCGGTCAGCACGGTGAAGGCGAGCAACATGCGCAGCGCCGCGAGGTGCTGGCGTAGGAAAGTCGGAAGGCGATTCATTGGCAGATCACCGGAATCCAGGGATGTTCATGATGATGAGGTCGAGCACCTTGATGCAGGCGAACGGGAGGACGAGCCCGCCGAAGCCGTAGATCCACAGGTTCCTGCGGAGCATGGACGACGCCGACGAGGGCTTGTACCGGACGCCGCGCAGCGCCAGCGGGATCAGCGCGACGATGATCAGCGCGTTGAAGATGATCGCCGAGGCGATCGCCGACTGCGGGCTGTGCAGCTTCATGATGTTGAGCTGTTCGAGGCCGGGGAAGACCCCGGCGAACATGGCCGGCAGCATCGCGAAGTACTTCGCGACGTCGTTGGCGATGGAGAAGGTGGTCAGCGCGCCCCGGGTGATCAGCATCTGCTTGCCGATCTCCACGATCTCAATGAGCTTGGTCGGGTTGGAGTCCAGGTCCACCATGTTCCCGGCCTCTTTCGCGGCCGAGGTGCCGGTGTTCATGGCCACGCCGACGTCGGCCTGGGCCAGGGCGGGCGCGTCGTTGGTGCCGTCGCCGGTCATCGCGACGAGCTTGCCGCCCTCCTGCTCCTTCCTGATCAGCGCCATCTTGTCTTCCGGCGTCGCCTCGGCGAGGAAGTCGTCCACGCCGGACTCTTCCGCGATCGCCCGTGCGGTCAGCGGGTTGTCGCCGGTGATCATGACGGTGCGGATGCCCATCGCCCGCATCTCGGCGAACCGCTCGCTGATGCCGGGCTTGACGATGTCCTTGAGGTGGATGACGCCCAGGGCCTGCGCGGCGCCGGACGCGGACCGCTCCGCGACGACCAGCGGCGTGCCGCCGGCCGCGGAGATCCCGTCGACCATGACACCCAGCTCGTCGGGCAGCGCTGCCGCCGTTGTCACGGACCCACTGCCGCACGGCGGACGACGCCCCCTTGCGGACTTCACGCCCGTCGGCCAGGTCGACGCCGCTCATCCGGGTCTGCGCGGTGAACGGCACGAACACCGCGCCGGGCAGCTCGCCGGCCGACCGCTCGCGGATGCCGAAGTCGTTCTTGGCCAGCACCACGACCGAGCGGCCTTCCGGCGTCTCGTCGGCCAGCGAGGACAGCTGCGCCGCGTCGGCAAGCGCCTCGACCTGGACTCCGCTGAGCGGCAGGAACTCCGTGGCCTGCCGGTTGCCGATGGTGATCGTGCCGGTCTTGTCCAGCAGCAGCGTGTTCACGTCGCCGGCCGCCTCCACGGCCCGGCCGGACATGGCCAGCACGTTCCGCTGGACCAGCCGGTCCATGCCGGCGATGCCGATGGCCGACAGCAGCGCACCGATGGTGGTCGGGATCAGCGCCACGATCAGCGCGACCAGGATCACCAGCGTCTGGGGCGCGCCGGAGTAGAACGCCATCGGCTGCAGCGTCACCACCGCGAGCACGAAGATCAGCGTCAGCGAGGCGAGCAGCACGTTCAGCGCCACCTCGTTGGGCGTCTTCTGCCGCGAGGCCCCCTCGACCAGGGCGATCATCCGGTCGATGAACGTCTCGCCCGGCTTGGAGGTGATCTTCACGACGACCTGGTCCGACAGCACCCGGGTGCCACCGGTGACCGCCGAGCGGTCGCCGCCGGACTCACGGATGACCGGGGCCGACTCGCCGGTGATCGCCGACTCGTCCACCGAGGCGACGCCCTCGACCACGTCGCCGTCGCCCGGGATGATCTGCCCGGCCTCGACGATGACGTAGTCGCCGACGGCGAGCCCCGTCCCCGGCACGTCCTCAACGCGGTACGCGGTGTCGCCGGGCTTCCAGCCGGCCAGGCGGCGGGCGACGGTCTCCCGCTTGGTCCGCCGCAGCGTCTCGGCCTGCGCCTTGCCGCGGCCCTCGGCCACCGCCTCGGCCAGGTTGGCGAACACCACGGTCAGCCAGAGCCAGACGGTGATCGTCCAGGAGAACGCGGACGAGTGGATGATCGACGAGTAGGTGGTCAGCACCGAGCCGACCTCGACGACGAACATCACCGGGTTCCTGATCTGGACCCGCGGGTCCAGCTTGCGGAACGCGTCCGGCAGCGACTTCCAGATCATGGCCGGGTCGAGCAGTCCGCCGCCGACCCGGCGGGTCACGTTCGCCGCCGCGGCCGGTGTCAGCGCGCTGTCCGGATCGGCCGCGCCCGTTCCCTTGCTTGATTGCGGGTTTTTGAGGTGTGCCATCTCAGTGCAGTCCTTCAGCGAACGGCCCGAGCGCGAGCGCGGGGAAGTACGTCAGGCCGACGAGGATGATGATCACGCCGACGAGCATGCCGGCGAACAGGGGTTTGTGCGTCTCCAGCGTTCCCAGGGACGCGGGCACGTGTTGCTGCCTGGCCAGCGAGCCCGCCAGGGCCAGCACGAAGATCTCCGGCGCGAACCGGGCGATGAGCATCACGATGCCGCCGGTGATCTGGTACCAGGTGTTGACCGTGCCCAGGCCCGGCGAACGCCGAGCCGTTGTTGTTGGCCATCGAGGTGAACGCGTACATGACCTCGGTCAGCCCGTGCGGCCCGCTGTTGAAGATCGCTCGTTGCGGGCCGGGGAAGCCGAGCGAGGCGGCGGCCCCGATGAGGGCGCAGCCCGGGGTGGCCAGGATGTACAGCGCGGCCCACTTCATCTCGGCCGGGCGGATCTTCTTGCCGATGTACTCCGGCGTCCGGCCGACCATCAGGCCGCCGATGAACACGGTGAGCACCGCCAGCATGAGCAGGCCGTACAGGCCCGCGCCGACGCCACCCGGCACGACCTCGCCGAGCATCATGTTGAATATCAGGATCCCGCCGCCGAACGCGGTAAACGAGTCGTGGAACGAGTTGACCGCCCCGGTGGACGTGGTGGTCGTCGATCCGGCGAACAGCGACGAGCCCGGGATGCCGAACCTGACCTCCTTGCCTTCCATGGCCCCGCCCGCGGCCTGCAATGCCGTGCCAGCGTGCTGCCACTCGAAGAAGCTGATGCCGCCGATCGAGATCAGCAGCAGCCCGCCCATGACCAGGGCGAGGACGAGGCCCTGCCGGACGTCGCCGACCATCTTGCCGAACGTGCGCGGCAGCGAGAACGGGATGACCAGCAGCAGGAAGATCTCGAACCAGTCGGAGAACGGGTTCGGGTTCTCGAACGGGTGGGCCGAGTTGGCGTTGAAGAAGCCACCGCCGTTGTTGCCGAGCTCCTTGATGACCTCTTGCGAGGCGACCGGGCCGCCGACGATGCTCTGCGCGTTGCCGCTCAGCGTGGTGATCGTGTGGGTGAGGTTGAAGTTGTCGATCACGCCGGTGGCCATCAAGATGATGCCGCCGATGACCGAGACCGGGAGGAGCAGCCGGATGATGATCCGGGTCATGTCAACCCAGAAGTTCCCCAGCCGGTCGGTGCGCGACCGCATGAAGCCGCGGATCAGCGCGATCGCAATCACGATGCCGACCGCCGCCGAGGCGAAGTTCTGCACCGCCAGGCCCGCCATCTGGGTGGCGTAGCCCATGGTGGACTCGCCGGAGTAGTTCTGCCAGTTCGTGTTGGTGACGAAGGAAGCGGCCGTGTTCCACGCGGTGGTCGCCGGGACGGCGGGCAGCCCGTTGGCGTAGGGCAGGTGGTCCTGTATCCGCTCTATCAGGTAGAGGAAGAGCACGGACACCACGGAGAACGCCAGCATCGACCGGGCGTAGGTGCCCCAGCGCTGGTCCGCGTCCGGGTCGATGCCCATGATCCGGTAGAAGCCGGTCTCCACGCGCAGGTGCTTGTCGCTGGTGAAGACGTGGGCGATGTAGTCGCCTAGCGGCCGGTAGCACGCCACCAGGGCGAGTACCAGCAAGACGATTTGCAGGATGCCTGCCAGTGCGCTGTTCATTTAGAAACGCTCCGGCCGGACCAGCGCGTACACCAGGTACACGGTAAGGATGACCGCCGCGATCAAACCAACCCAGTTCTCAGCGCTCAAGGTGCTCAACCCCCTTGACGATGAGGACGAGCACGGCGAAGACGACGAGCGTCAGGGCGACGTACAACAAATCCCACATAAGTGTCTGCTCCTCGGGAAGTTCTTTTGTCCCGAGATCCAGCATTCCGCTGGTCAGGGCGTTGAACCCCCGGCCCTGACGGCAGCTATGCGGTGGTTGCGCAGTTCCTAACGGGTCTCATGCGCGGGGGTGCCCTTAAGGTCGCGAACGGACCAGGAACGGGGCCTGGGCCAGCCGCGGTTCAGTGAGTTCATGAGCGCCGACGGCGGCACGGCGAGCACCGGGCAGGTGGCGTGGGCCAGGCAGTACCGCCCGACCGAGCGGCGCAGCGCGCGGCCGACCGGGTGGCGGCGGCCGGTCCCGATGACCAGCAGGTCGCCGTCCCGGCAGGCCAGGTCGACCAGCACCGCCCCGGGGTCACCGCGTACCACGCGGGCATGCACCGGCACGTCGGCCGGCGATGCCGCCGAGGCCCTCGTCGAACGCGGCGGCCAGCCGGCCGGCGGCGGCCTCCGCCCAGACCTTGCGCAGGTAGGAGGAGGGATGGGAACGTTCGGCGATGTCCCCGCCCGGAGGTATCCAGGCCAGCACCGTGACCAGCGGCAACTGCCGCTCCCGTGCCTCCTCGGCCGCCCAGCGCAGCGCCTGCAGGCTGCCGATCGACCCGTGAACCCCGACGACTATTCGGTGCACCGCGCTCACGATGCATCCCTCCTGACATCACAGCATGACCTTTCCCATTACAACCGCGGCCTAGTGCCCGGACCCTCCCGTCCTTGCACAACCCTGACAACGCATCACGAAATCATCACGTCTGCGTCAGGAGTCGCTTACCTTACGTAGAAAAATCAATGCCAGGAGAGAGGAACGACGGGTTTTCCACGCCCCGTCCGCCCGTGTGTTCCCCGGTCAGCCCGCCGGCCTGGCCGGGCCTGGGCGGCCTGCCTGCCGGCCTGCCGGCCCGGCAGCCCGATGGCGCGGCCCGGCAGCGCGATGGCGCGGCCCGGCAGCGCGATGGCGCGGCCCGGCCTCGCCATCGCCGGCTCGGGCCGGGTCGATGGCGCCAACGGCCCCGTTCCTACCGGGTCGATGGCGCCAACGGCTGCGATAGAGGCAGCCGATGGCGCCAACCACCCGGAGAGTGCTGGCGCCCGGCGGAGGGCGGGCGGCGGGGTTAGGCGCCGTTGAACGCCGTGACGCCGGTGAGCGTGCTGACGTAGGCGGTGCCGCCGCTGAGCGACAGCGAGGAGAAGTGCGGCAGGCCCTGGCCGATCGCGGCCTGATGCTCGACCGTGCCGGTGGCCGGGTTGAGTGCGTACAGCGTGCCGCCGCTGTCGGAGTAGCGGGTGACCCAGACGGCGCCGCCGCCGATGACCGGGGAGCCGTTGGCGTCGGCCGGGCCGTGCCACAGCACCTTGATCGTCTTGGCGGCCGCGCTGACCGAGACGGCGGCGAGCCCGCCGTGGACGCACGGCTCGTAGACGACGGTCCCGCTGACCGCCGCCGCGCCGAAAGCGGCGCAGACATCCTGCTGGGCCAGCTGGCCGCCGATGCCACCGGGCCGGGCCGCGCTCAGCAGGTAGCCGGTGCCCCGCTTGCCGATGACCAGGACCGCGCCGTCGGCGGCCAGGGCCGGCTGGGTGGAGCCGAGGTCCAGGTCGTTGTCGTTGTCGGCCGCCCAGGTGGACGGGGCGAAGTAGGCGACCCGTTGCAGTGCCGGGGTGAGCTCGGTGACCGAGTCGCTGCCGTCGTAGCGGCTTCCCCGCGCCGGCCGCGCCGTTCCCGGCGGAGACCCACAGGGTGCCGTCGGGCCGGCGACCGGGCCGCCGGTGCCCCAGATGGCGCCCTCGCGGCTGGTCGGGGTGCGCCAGCTGGTCAGCGGCCCGTTGCCGGTGAGCGGGGCGCTGACCACCGAGCCCTGGTAGGGGCCGCAGTCGCCGGCCAGGCCGCCGAAGGCGGCGTATACCCGGCCGTCGTCGATGGCCAGCGCCGGGCGCTGCTGGTTGTAGGCGGGCTGGTTGGCGGCCGTCGGGCGCTCTAGCGGGCGGCGCAGCCGGACCGCCCCGGTGGCCGCGTCGATCCCGACCAGCAGGTGCCGGTAGCCGGCCACCTCGGCCACCGCGTAGATCAGGCCGGTGCCGGCGTCATAGGCCGGGGTGCCGGTGATGCCGAGCGGGAAGATGTCGCCGCACCCGTGCAGGTCCTGCTGGGGCACCGGGGTGCCGACGTGGGCCCGCCAGATGGTCCGCCCGGTCACCCGGTCGAGGGCGTAGAGGCTGTCATTCTCGGTCGCGGCGATCACCGCGGCGCCGACGACGAGCGGCTGGCCGTAGACGGCGCCGTCCAGCCGCGCGGTCCACGCGGTGGACAGCGGTCCGGCGGGCGGCACGCCGGTGGCGCTGCCGGTCCGGGCCGCGTTCGCGTTGTACTGCGGCCAGTCGGCCCCGGTCTTCGACGCGGCCCCTGGGCCGGACGCGCTCCCGGCCGTGCTTCCCGGGGCGGCCGCGGTCCCGGCGGTCGCGGGCGCGGTGGCTACGGGGCCGCCGGGTGTGACGCTGGCCGTCGCGCCGCCGTTTGCCGTGCCGCCGTTCCCGCCGCAGGCGGCGACGGCGAGCAGCATCGCCGGCAGCGCCGCCAGCAGGGACGTCCCGCGCACCATCTTCATCGCTGCAACTCGCAATCGGTCGCTCCGCTTAGCGTGCCCCGGCCTGATGCCCGATGAATGACACGCTATGCCCGCAACCTCTGCGGTGCCTTTCTTCCCGGCGGCCGGGCTCCTTACGTGATCGTGAACTCCCGGCTGGCCCGGCGCTGCGCGCCCGGCGTAGCCATAACGTGCAGACATAAAGTGCCGTCCTGGCATTCTGTTCTGGTGCACTATTGCCAGTCCTGCGACACTCCAGTCGTCATGGAACCGCGCGACGGGCATGCGGCCTGCCCGGCGTGCGGACGGTTGGATGACGCCGTACTCGGGCCGCTGTTCATCGTCACCGGCGCTTCCTGCTCGGGCAAGACCGCCGTCCTCGCGCCACTTGCCCGCAAGCTGCGGGGGCGCTGCATCACCTTTGACGCAGACGTGCTTCTTGATTCTGCGGGCGCCCTCAGCGGCGGCCAGCCGATCATCTGGCCAGCATTCCTTGATGCGTGGCTCGCCGTTGCCCACGGCGTCGCCCAGTCAGGGATGCCCACGGTACTGCTCGGCCCCTTCATCCCCGACCATCTCCGGGACCTTCCCGCCCGCCGGTGGACCGGCGATATCCACTTCTTCGCGCTCGACTGCCCGGACGAGCTGCGGCGCGCCCGCATCAACGGACGTCCGCCCTGGCGAAGCCGCGACACCGACGAGCAGGTCGAGTTCGGCCAGTGGCTCCGCCGCAACATCCCCGATCGCTTCGACACCAGCAACGGGACACCGGACGACACCGCCACGGCCATCGTCTCCTGGCTCGACCGCCACCTCGCCGAACAGCCGCGCAGCCCAGGATAAGCCAGGGCGCCAGACACTTGACAGAACGAAAAGCGTCATACGTGTGGTGGGTAAAGCGGGCGGGCCGGCGCTGCTGGGTAGCGGGTCAGGCGCCGTGGACGGCGGTGAAGCCGGTGAGGGTGCTGACGTAGGCCATGCTGCCGGAGAGCGACAGCGAGGAGAAGTGCGGCATCCCCTGGGCGATCGCGACCTGGTGCTCGACCGCGCCGGTGGCCGGGTTCAGCTCGTACAGCGTGCCGCCGCTGGCAGAGTAGTGGGTGACCCAGACCGCGCCGCCGCCGATGACCGGGGAGCCGTTGGCGTCGGCCGGGCCGCGCCACAGCACCTTGATCGTCTTGCTCGGCGCGCTCACAGAGACGGCGGCGAGGCCGCCGCTGCTGCAGGGCTCGAACACGGTCGTCCCGCTGACCGCTGCCCCACCGAACGCGCGGCAGATGGCCTGCTGGGCGAGCTGGCCGCCGATACCGCCCGGCTTGGCCGAGTTCAGCAGGTAGCCGGTGCCGCGCTTGCCGATGACGAAGACGCCGCTCCCGGGCACCCGGACCGGCTGGGTGGACCCGAGGTCCAGGTCGGTGCCGTTGTCGGCCGCCCAGTTCGACGGGGCGAAGAAGGCGACCCGTCGCAGTGCCGGGCTGAGCTCGGTGACCGAGTCGCTGCCGTCATAGGGGTCGCCCGCGCCGGCCGCGCCGTTCCCGGTGGCCACCCACAGGGCGCCGTTGGGGCCGACGACCGGGCCGCCGGTGCCCCAGATGGCGCCCTCGCGGCTGGTCGGGGTGCGCCAGCTGGCCAGCGGCCCGTTGCCGGTGAGCGGGGCGCTGACCACCGAGCCCTGGTAGGGGCCGCAGTCGCCGGCCAGGCCGCCGAAGGCGGCGTATACCCGGCCGTCGGTCGATGGCCAGCGCCGGGCGCTGCTGGTTGTAGGCGGGCTGGTTGGCGGCGGTGGGGATGTCGATGAAACGGTGCAGCTTGACCGCCCCGGTGGCGGCGCTCACCCCGATCAGCATGTGGTGGTAGCCCGCGATCTCGGCCACCGCGTAGACCAGGCCGTTGGCCGCGTCGTAGACCGGGGTGCCGGTGATGCCGAGCGGGAAGATGTCTCCCGCACCCGTGCAGGTCCTGCTGCGGCACCGGGGCGCCGACGTGCTTGCGCCAGATCAGCTTGCCGGTGGTCCGGTTGACCGCGTAGAGGCTGTCGTTCTCGGTCGCGGCGATCACCGCGCCGCCGATGACCAGCGGCTGGCCGTAGACGGCGCCGTCGAGGCGCGCGGTCCAGGCGGTGCTGAGCGCGCCCGCCGCCGGCACGCCGGCGGCGACGCCGGTCCGGGCCGCGTTGGCGTTGTACTGCGGCCAGTTGGCCCCGCTGACCGAGGGCTGCCCGGTGACGGCGGATGCCGCGGCGGCCCCGCCCGTCGCGGCGGCTGCGCTGGACGCCGTGACGCCCAGTCCGGTGAGCGCGGCGGCGGCCAGTGCCGCCGTCGCCAGTGTTATCCCCCGCATGGTCACTCCCCGCGATGGCGCGTGTCGGCATGACCCGGGCCGTCACCTGCGGCGACCCGGTGATCGCCGACCCTATCGGTTCGCTACGCCTTGCAATTGTCAGATGACTCAACGTGTACTGGCATGATGGATGGCCTATGGACGATGAGCTATTCCCGCAACCCCCGGGAGAAGCGTCCTTTGTCGCGATTGGCGACAGCTTCACCGAGGGTCTCAACGACACCGTGGCGGGCGGCGGCTTCCGCGGCTGGGCGGACCGGCTGGCCGGCCTGCTCGCCGCCGAGTACCCGGGCCTGCGCTACGCGAACCTGGCGGTGCGCGGCAAGCTGCTGCGCGAGATCGTCGCCGAGCAGGTGCCCGCGGCCGCGGCGCTGTCGCCCGGCCTGGTGTCGCTGGGCGGGGGCGGCAACGACATCCTGCGCCCGGGCGTCGACCCGGACTCGCTGGCCGAGCTGTTCGACGCCGCCGTGGCCCGGCTGCGGGAATCCGGGGCGCGGGTGCTGATCTTCACCCTGGCCGACCCGGGCGCGTTCCCGGTGGTCCGGCTGGTGCGCGGCCGGCTCGCCGCCTACAACATGCACCTGCGGGCCATCGCCGACGTGCACGACTGCTACCTGGTCGACCTGTGGTCCATGCGGTTCCTGCGGTCGCCGTCCGCCTGGTCGGACGACCGGCTGCACCTGACCGCCCGGTCGCACCAGCGGGTCGCGCTGCGGGCATGCGAGGTGCTCGGCGTCCCGGTCGCCGAGGACTGGCGCGCGCCGCTGGCCGCGGACCCGGCGCCGACCGCGGTCGCCGCGCTGACCAGGGCGGCCTGGATGGCCGCGCGCCGCGAGGACATTCGCTGGGCCCGGGAGTACCTGGCCCCGTGGGTCAGCCGCCGCCTGCACGGCACCTCTTCCGGTGACGGCCTGTCGGCCAAGCGGCCGGCCCTGGAGGTCATCCCGCCGCCGATCACCATGTAGCAGGCCGCGGGCGGAAACGCTGCGTTATCCCTGGTTATCTGGTTTGACGTGACGCGGGGCTGGCCTCGGGCGCGGGGCCGGGCTCCGGTTGCGGGCGGGCGACTGGCTCGCCAGGGGACGGCACCCGGCGGGCGTGCGGGCGGGACAGGGCCAGCAGCACGACGAGACCCGCGACCAGCGGCACCCACCAGATCCAGACCGCGTGCGACGGGCCCTGGGCCGCCGCGGTGAGGCCGCCCGCGAGCACGCCAGCCGCCGCCAGCCGCCGCCAGCTCAGCGTGGCCGCCGCGATCAGCGCCACCGCCATCGGCGGCCACGGGTAGTACGACACCATGACCGGCTCGAAGAACGAGCGTAGCGCCAGCGTGACGGCGGCCCACCAGAGCACGTCCGCGAGCAGTTCGGCCGGCCAGGCGCTGACCGTGCCCCCGGCGCGCCCGGCCGTCGCCGCCGGTCGCGAGCCAGCCAGCGCCGGCGGATCAGCAGCGCGCACAGGCAGGCAACCACGATCGTGGCCAGCCGGAACGGGCCGGCCGCGACGTTATGCCCGGCCAGCTGCGGCGCCAGTGAGGTCCACGCCGTCGGGTGGTTGATCAGCGGCGAGTTGGGCTGGCTGGTCACCGACTGGAAGGTGTCGTGCCAGTTGGCGGCGGCCGTCGCGGCCAGCAGCACGGCGGACGGCAGGGCGGCGCGGACCAGGAACGGGACCATCCGCCGCCACGGCAGCACCGCGAGCATCACCGGAAGCGCCAGCAGCACGAGGGGCTGGACGCAGACCGCCGCGCCGGCCAGCCAGCCTGCCAGGCGGACCCGCCCGCCGGCCTGGGCGCCGATCGCGTACAGCAGCAGCCCGACGGCCACGGCGTCCTCCGGGTGGCCCCACCGGGCCGAGACCGACCACAGGATGCCCGCGCTGGCCACGGCGAGCAGGCCGCGCCTAGGCAGGCTCACGCCGAGCCGTTCGGCCAGCGAGTCGGCGGCGAACAGCGTGACGCAGCACAGCGCGATCTGGTACGGGCCCGCCACCAGCCACACGTCCGGGTGCAGGTTGTGCGGTCCAGGGATGTTGAGTGACAGGCCGAGCGCGGAGATCAGCGCCGCGCAGGGCAGCAGGATGACCGCCGCGCCGGGCAGCGAGATCAGGCCGGTGGGCGGCGCGTACAGGCCGCCGATGTTGCCGTGCGCGAGCCGGGTGGTCGCGATCAGCGTGCCCCACAGGTCGTAGGGCAGCGCCCACTCCGTCCGGCCGATCAGCGTCGGGCCCCAGGTGGTGGTGAACAGGCCCACCAGGATCAGGCCGGCCGACGCGATCAGCGGGAACGCCCGCCGGCGGGCCCAGCCGTGACTCACTCGCTTACCATTCCCCGCGCTCCGGTCTCTTCACCTGCTCGGACCCGCATAACCCCGCCTTCGCTCGCACTTCGCGCATCGCGGGCCGCGTGTTAGATTACAGGCGCCAGCTAGCCCGGGCATCCGCCAGGGATGCTGGTGGAGTGCCAGGTAGCGAAGCCGGTGACGCCTCGACGAGGAGGCCAGTCCGGCGCTGTCCCGCAACTGTGACGACCCCGCCGCGCGGGGTCCAAGCCAGGTCGACTCCGGCGCCCCTGACGACATCGGCCCTCGTGGGAAGGGCGATCCGTCCCGGTCGTCGCGGGCCGCGCCCGTAGCGCGACGGCGGCCTCGCCTTCCTTCCCGCCTCCTCGGGAGGAAGTACCCCCGCAATGCGAACCCCCCTGCGCGTCACGGCTGCCCTGGCCTGTGCCGCCGCCGCGGCCGCCGTGCTGGCCGGCTGCGGCTCCGCTGGCAGCAGCTCCGTCGGCAGCGCCGCGCCCGCGTCAACCGCGGCCGGGGCCGGGAGCGGCACCGCGGCCGCGGCCAGCCCGTCGGCCTCCGCCGCGTTCCCGGTGACCGTCACCGCGCAGAACGGCTCGGTCACCATCAAGAGCAAGCCGTCCAGGATCGTCTCGCTCGACCCGACCTCGACCGAGGACCTGTACAAGGTCGGCGCCGGCCCGCAGGTGGTCGCGGTGGACCAGAACTCCAACTACCCGGCCGGCGTGCCGAAGACCAGCCTGTCCGGCCTCACGCCGAACCTGGAGGCGATCGCCAAGTACAACCCGGCCCTGGTTATCTCCTCACAGGACTCTGGCGGGCTGGTCGCCGGGCTGAAGAAGCTCGGCATCCCGGTGCTGATCGAGCCCGCCGCCCCCACACTCGCCGCGGCTTACGCGCAGGTCGAGCAGGTGGGCCAGGCGACCGGGCACGCGGCCCAGGCGGACGCCGTGGCGGATGACATGAAGCACCAGATCGCCGCCACCGTAGCCAAGGCCGGCCCGGCCCACCGGGGCCTGACCTACTACCTGGAGGTGAGCGTCGACCCGTACTACTCGGTCACCTCGACCACGTTCCTCGGCCAGGTGGCCGGCCTGTTCGGGCTGAAGAACATCGCCGACAAGGCGGGACAAGTCGGCCAGCGGCGGCTACCCGCAGCTGACGCCGGAGTTCATCGTCACCGCCAAGCCCCAGCTCATCCTGCTCACCGACAACGAGGCCAGCGACGGCGGCCAGACCCCGGCCCTGGTGGCAAGGCGCCCGGGCTGGGCGGCCATCCCGGCGGTGCGCGACCACCAGGTGATCGGGCTCAACGACGACATCGCCTCGCGCTGGGGGCCGCGCCTGCCCCAGCTGGTCGCCGAGATCGCCCACGCGGTCGAGCAGGCGGCCAAGTGAGCACGCGGCCCTGGTGCGCGCTGGGCTGTGCCCGGGTGACGAAGCCGGCCGCCCTCGCCGCCGCGGCGGCCGTCCTGGCCGCCGCGGTGCTGGTCGCCTCGTTCGCCGGGGCGGCGGACCTCAACCCGCTGGCGACCGGCGCCGCGCTGCTGGACAAGATCCCGTTCGTCCGCCTGCCGACCAGCCTCAGCCCGCTGGACCAGAACGTGCTGTTCCAGATCAGGCTGCCCCGGGTGGTGCTCGGTGCGATCGTCGGCGGGCTGCTCGCCCTGGCAGGCGCCGGCTATCAGGGCGTGTTCCGCAACCCGCTGGTGGACTCGGGGATGCTCGGGGCGTCGGCCGGCGCCGGGCTCGGCGCGACGCTGGCCATCGTCTACCTCGGCGACGCCGGGCCGGGGCCGTCCCGGTGGCCGCCTTCGCCGGCTCGCTCACCGGGGTCGCGGTCGCCTACGGCACCGGCGCCGCCGCCAGCCGGCACGCGGTGCTCGGCGGCGGCGTGGCCACGCTGCTGCTCGCCGGGATCGCTGTCGGCAGCTTCCTGACCGCCGCGCAGACGTACGTCCTGCAGCGCTCCGCGTCCGACATCCAGACGGTCTACAGCTGGCTGCTCGGCTCACTGTCGGCCGCGTCCTGGCAGCAGGTGGCCACGATCGCGCCGTACGCCGGGGTCAGCACGGTCGTCTTGCTGCTGCACGGCAGGCACCTGGACGTGCTGTCGGTCGGCGACGACGAGGCGCGGACGCTCGGCATGCGCCCGGGCCTGGTCCGGGCCGATCGTCGTCGCGGCCAGCGCGCTCGCGGCGGCCAGCGCCGTCGCGGTGAGCGGCCTGATCGGCTTCGTCGGCATCGTCGTGCCGCACGTCGCCCGCCGCCTGGCCGGCCCGTCCTACACCAGCGTGCTCCCGCTGTCCCTGCTGACCGGGGCCGCGTTCATGGTCCTGGCCGACACCCTGGCCCGCACCGTGCTGTCGCCCGCAGGAGCTGCCGATCGGCGTGGTCACCGCGTTCGTCGGCGCCCCCGCCTTCGTCTGGGTGCTCCGCTCGCACCAGCCACGTCGGCACCTGAGGAGCGGCCGCCATGACCTCGCGTCGCGGCTCGACGCGCGTCACCGTCGCGCTGGACGGCACCCCGGTCCTGCACGCGGTGAGCTGCGCCGCGCCCGGCGGAAGCTGGCTCGGCCTGATCGGGCCGAACGGCGCGGGCAAGTCCACCCTGATCCGCGCCATCGCCGGGCTGCGTCCGGTACGCGGGCACGGTCACCGTGGACGACGTCGGACGCGCGCACGCTCAAGGCCCGCGAGCGCGCCGCGCTGATCGGCTACGTGCCGCAGGAGCCGGTGCTGCCGCCGGACCTCACCGTGCGCGCAGTACGTGCTGCTCGGCCGCACACCGCACCTGAGCTACCTGGCCGCGCCGGGACGGCGGGACCGGGAGCGGGCGGCTGCGGCCATGGAGCGGCTCGACGTGGCCAGGTTCGCCGGGCGGACGGCTGGCCCGGCTGTCCGGCGGCGAGCGGCAGCGCGCGGTCGCTGGCCCGGGCGCTGGCCGCCGACCCCCGGGTGCTCCTGCTCGACGAGCCGACCTCGATGCTCGACGTCGGCCACGAGCAGCAGGTACTCGAACTGGTCGACGCGCTGCGCCGGGACGCGGGCCTGACCGTGGTGTCGCACGCTGCACGACCTGACCATGGCCGGCCAGTACGCCGACGACCTGGTGCATGCTCGACGGCGGCCGGGTCGTGGCCGCCGGCGCGCCCGGCCGAGGTGCTCACCGCGCCGCTGATCGAGTCGGTGTACGCGGCCCGGGTCCGGGTCACCGCGGACCCCGGCGGCCGGCCGGTTGTCTCCCCGCTGCGCGCGGCGTCAGGGGAACCTAGGGAACAACCGGGATACTAGGGGCGTGACACCGGCCACGCTGGGCCTCGCGCTGCTGATCGGCGCCGCAACCGTGGTCGCGGCCATCGTCGCGGCCCGGGTGGCGCACGGCGTCGGCCTGCCCGCGCTGCTGGTCTTCCTCGGTCTGGGCCTGCTGCTCGGCGAGAGCGGGATCGGCATCCGGTTCGACGACGCCACCGTGGCCGAGACGCTCGGCCTCGCCGGGCTGGCTGCTGATCCTGGCCGAGGGCGGCCTGACCACCAACTGGGAGCACGCGACGAAAGCCGCGCCGGTGGCCATCGCGCTGGCCACGATCGGCGTCGCGGTCAGCATCGCCGTGACCGCGGCCTGCCTGCACTGGCTGCTCGGCCTGGAGTGGCGGGACGCACTGCTGCTCGGCGCGGTGCTCGCGCCGACCGACGCCGCCGCGGTGTTCTCGGTGCTGCGCCGCCTGCCGCTGCCGCCGCGGCTGTCGGGGATGCTGGAAGGCGAGTCCGGCCTGAACGACCCGCCGGCGGTCATCGCGGTCACCCTGCTCAGCGTCGCACGCCGGGCACAGCGTCTCGGCGGGTCGTGGTCATCGCCGAGGTCGGCGTGGGAGCTGGTCGGCGGGGCGGCGATCGGCATCGGGTTCGGCCTGCTCGGCATGGCCTTCCTGCGCCGGGTGGCGCTGCCCGCCACCGGCCTGTACCCGATCGCGGTGCTCGCCCTGGTGGTGATCGGCTACGGCGCCGCCGACCTGCTGCACGCCAGCGGCTTCCTCGCCGTCTACATCGCCGCCGTCATGCTCGGCAACGCCCGGCTGCCGCACGGCCCGGCGACCAGGGGCTTCGCCGAGGGCGTCGGCTGGCTGGCGCAGATCGGGCTGTTCGTCATGCTCGGCCTGCTCGCCTCGCCCGTCCCGGCTGCCCGCCGCAGATCCTGCCCGCGCTGGCCGTCGGGGTGATCGTGGTCCTGATCGCCCGGCCGGTGTCGGTGCTCGCCGTCCACGCTCCCGTTCCGGCTGCCGCCTGCGCGAGCAGGCGTTCCTGTCCTGGGCCGGGCTGCGCGGCGCGGTGCCGGTCGTGCTGGCGACCATCCCGCTGAGCGAGCACGTGCCCGGCGCGACCCGGCTGTTCGACCAGGTCTTCGTCGTCGTGGTGGTCTTCACCCTGCTCCAGGGGCCAACCCTGCCCTGGCTGGCCCGGCGGCTCGGCGTCACCGCGCCGGCCGAGCCGCTGGAGATCATCGTGGACGCCGCGCCCCTGGACGACCTGCACGCCGACCTGCTCCAGGCCCAGATACCCGACGACTCCAAGCTGCACGGCGTCGAGGTCTTCGAGCTGCGGCTGCCCGCCGAGGCCATCATCTCGCTGGTCGTCCGCGACGGCCACGGCCTGGTCCCCGGCCCGACCACCAGGCTGCGCGCGGCGACCGGCTGCTCATCGTCGTCCCGGCCGCCGTCCGGCCCCAGGTGGAGCGCCGCCTGCGCGCGGTCAGCCGGCGGGCAGCTGGCCGGCTGGCTGGGCGAGCACGGCGACTAGAACCTGGGAAGCGAGAACGTGCGGTCGGCACGGCCGCCCGCACGTTCAGTGGCCCGGTTTCCGGTGCCCGCTCGCCGACCTACCCGGCCATGGACAGCGGCTTCCCGTAACGTGTCGGCTGACAGGCGCTATGACTCGGCCGCGCCGCCCCAGATGTTCACCCGGGTCGGGCTTGATCGTCACCACGACGCGGGCATCCCCGGGCTGGTCGTGCTCGCGCAGGTCCGCGCCGCCGTACTTGGCCCCCAGCTGCTCGCGCGAACACGTAGTCCGAGTCGGGGGTGATCTCCGCGTCGCCGCGCAGCTCCACGTAGCGGTACGGGTTGCCCGGGTCCAGGATCAGCAGGCTCGCCTTCGGGTCGGCCTGCAGGTTCTTCACCTTCTGCCGGGCGGTGTTCAGCGAGATCTTCACCGTGTCGCCGTCGGCCAGGAACCAGGTGGCGGACAGCTGCGGCCGCCCGCTGGCCCCGATCGTGCCGAGCACCGCGACCTGTGCGCCGAGCAGGTCCTTGTGCGAGTCAGGAATCTCAGGAGTCGTCATGCCCCGAACTGTAGCCCTCTGGGGCCGCCCGGTGCAGGCCCCTGGCCGCCCGCCGCGCCCGGATGGCGCCCGGCGGGCCCGGGGTTCCCGGCGGGGCCCGGATCCGGGAGCCTTGGCGTCGGCGGCCATGGGCGGCTACTCGATGGTGACCCTGCCCGCCCGGCCGCCGGCGGCGGCGATGGCGACGGCGGCCGGGCCGCCCCCGTCGTCGAGGCCGAAGGCCAGGCGGCAGAACTCGGCGGCGATCTCGTGCCAGAGCGCGGCCCGGCGCACCATCGGGTGATCGCCGTGGCGGACCTCGATCGCGGTCAGGTCGCAGACCGGGCGGGCCCGCTCGGCGTAGGCCCAGGTCTCGCGGCGCTGGTGATGACGTCCCTGGTGCCGTGCGCGAGCAGTACCCGCCGCGCGGCCAGCTGCTCGACCGGCTCGCCTTCGGGCACCCACGGCGCCAGCCCCGCGACCGCGGTGACCGAGGGATGCCCGGCCACCCGCAGCGCCGCGCGGGCCCCCATCGAGTGGCCGACCAGCACGACGGGCACGCCCGGGTGCCGTTCGCGCAGCTCGTCGAGCACCCGGGTGAGGTCCGCCGCCGGCGACGCCTGCCCGCCGTTCCAGCCGCGCACGCTGAACAGCGGCCGCCGCACCTCGATCCCGTCCGCGCCGACCGCCCGCCCGATCGCCGCGGCCAGCGGCACCATCCGCAGCACCGCCAGCTGCCGCGGCGACACCGGCGACATGCTGGTCGACTGCCCGCCGTGTGCGACCAGGACAACCCCGCGTGGCGCACCGCCCGCCGCCCTGTCCGAGTCCTCGTCAGCCACGTGCCCTCCCGTCGACCGTCCCCAGCCCATTGTCCGCCAGCGGGCCCCGCTCTCACGGGTCGATTGCGCGAACAGCCCCGGTAGAGGAAGGCGAAAGCGCAATCGACCCGGTCCGCGCGGGGCGGGTTACTGGCTGGTGAGGGGGAGGCGCAGCTCGGCGACTATGTCTTCGGCGATGGCCATCGAGGCGGTCGCCGCCGGGGACGGGGCGTTGCGGACTGGAGGTGACCGGGCCGACCCGGCTGATCCGGAAGTCGTCGACCAGGGCGCCGCTCGGGTCGACCGCCTGGGCGCGCACGCCGGCCGGGGCCGAGGTCACGTCGCCGGGCTGGATCCAGGGCAGGTACGTGCGGGCTTCGGCCAGGTAGGCGCGGCGGACCAGCGAGCCGCGCAGCTCGCGCGCCCCGGTCATCCAGTGCTGGCGGGCCAGCCGCCAGAACGCCCGCGACCCGGCCAGCCGGCCCAGCTCGTCCAGGGTCATGTCCCGGCGCCGGTACCCCTCGCGGGCCAGCGCGAGCACCGCGTTCGGCCCCAGGTCGGCGGTGCCGTCCACCCGCGGCGTCAGGTGCACGCCGAGGAACGGGTAGCGCGGGTCGGGCACCGGGTAGATGAGCCGCCGTACCCGGGTGGCGGCGTGCGGGCGTAGCCGCAGGTACTCGCCGCGGAACGGGATGATCTCCGGGCGCTGCCGTGTCGCCCGCCGCGGCCGCCAGCAGGTCGGCCTGCAGGCCGGCGCAGATGACCAGCCGGGACAGCCGGTGGGTGCCGCCGGGGGTTTCCAGCTCGACCCGGTCGTCGCCTTCGACGCGCAGCGCGGTCACCGCGGTGCTGGTCAGCACCTCGCCGCCGGCCTTGGCCACGTCGGCGGCGAACGACCGGGCGATGGCCGGGTAGTCCACGATGGCCGTCGTCGGCGACAGCAGCGCGGCCACCCCGGCCACGTCCGGCTCTAGTTCGCGCAGCTCCCCGCCGGACAGCCAGCGGATGCCCGGCACGCCGTTGGCCTGCGAGCGCCGCTCAAGCTCGCGCAGCTTGGCCGTCTCGGCCGCGTTGCGCGCGACGACCAGCTTGCCCCGCTCGTCATAGGGCAGGCCGCGCTCGGCGCAGTAGGCGCGCAGCAGGCCGACGCCGCGGCGGGTCATCCGCGCCTTGGCCGAGCCGGGCGCGTAGTAGATGCCCGCGTGCACCACCCCGGAGTTGTGGCCGGTCTGGTGGGTGGCGACGGCGGCTTCCTTCTCGAAGACCACCACCGGCACCCCGCTGGCGGTCAGCTGCCTGGCCACGGCGAGCCCGACGATTCCCGCTCCGACGATGCCGACCGGGGCTGCGGCCCGGTCCGAGCTGTTTCCTGTCATGACTCTGGTAGTACCACCCGGGGGCGGGGCTCACCCCGAGAGGTTAGCAACGCTAAAGGCATACGGTTGAGTCATGAAACTAGGTCTGCACATTTCGGACTTCACCTGGGACGGCGGGGCGCCCGAGCTGCGGGTCAGGCTCGGCGAGATCGCCCGGCGCGCCGAGGACGCCGGCGTCGACCGGATCAGCGTCATGGACCACGTCTGGCAGATCGGCCACATCGGCCCGCCCGAGCACGAAATGCTCGAGGCGTACACGGCGCTGGGCTGGCTGGCCGCCAAGACCGAGCGGGTAAAGCTGCTCACCATGGTGACCGCCGTGGTCTACCGGGAGCCCGGCCTGCTCGCCAAGGCCATCACCACGCTGGACGTGCTGTCCGGCGGCCGGGCCATCCTCGGCATCGGCGCCGCGTGGAACGCCGAGGAGTCGGCCGGGCTCGGCCTGCTCTTCCCGCCGGTCTCCGAGCGGTTCGAGCGGCTGGAGGAGGCCATCCTCATCTGCAAGCAGATGTGGAGCGGTGCCGAGGGTCCGTTCGACGGCAAGCACTACCACCTGGCCCGCACGCTCAACTCCCCGCAGGTGCTGTCCCGGCCGCACCCGCCGATCCTCATCGGCGGCTCGGGCGAGAAGAAGACGCTCAAGCTGGTCGCCCGGTACGCGGACGCCTGCAACATCTCCGCCTACGACCTGGACGCGACGGCGCACAAGCTCGACGTGCTGCGCCAGCACTGCGCCGACGAGGGCCGTGACTACGACCAGATCGAGAAGACCGCGCAGACCCGGTTCGACCTCGGGGCCAACGGCGAGAACGTCAACAAGACGATCGAGTACCTGCACCAGGTGGCCGAGCTGGGCTTCAGCCAGGCGCACGGGTCGCTGATCAACGTCAGCAAGCCGGGGCAGATCGACCTGCTGGCCGAGAAGATCATCCCGGCCGCGGCGAAGTTCTAGGAAGGAGTTCGCGTGACCACACCAGCAGCACCCGCGGGCCCCGGCGGGCCGCCCCGGCGGCGTAAGCCGCCCCGGCGGGCCGAGGTCATGTCGGTGTCCCGGGTGTCGGACCGGCTGCTCTCCGTGCTCGTGACCGGCGACGACCTCGACGGGTTCACCGGCGCCGCGCCGACCTCGCACCTGAAGGTGTTCCTGCCCGCCGAGGGCCAGGACGAGCCGCTGCTTCCCGAGTTCGCGCCGGACGGCGCCGTGACCGCGCCGGACGGGCCGCCGCCGGTGGTGCGCACCTACACGCCGCGCCGCTACGACCCGGCGGGCAAGGCGCTGGAGATCTGGTTCCTGCTGCACGGGGACGGCCCGGCCGTGGCGTGGGCGCAGCGCGCCAGGCCCGGTGACAAGCTCGCTGTGGCCGGCCCGGGCGGCCGGTTCTCGCTGGAGCCGATGGCCAGCCACTGGTGGCTGGCCGCGGACGAGTCCGCGATCCCGGCCGTCGCCACCCTGCTCGACGCGCTGCCGGGGACCGTCACCGTGGACGTGCACATCGAGGTGGACGGCCCGGGCGATGAGATCGTGCTGGCCGGGCGGGCGAAGGCCACGGTCACCTGGCACCACCGGCAGCCCGGCGAGTACGGGGTCGAGCTGGCAGCGGCGGCCCGCACAGCGGCGATACCGGCGCACGCCCGGGTCTGGGTCGCCTGCGAGGCCGGCGCGATGCGCGGCATCCGCCGCTATCTGACCCGGGAGCGCGGCATCGAGGCCGGCCGGCTGGTCACCCGCGGCTACTGGCTGGCCGGCGAGCAGAACCACCCCGACCACGACTACGGCGAGGATTAACTCCCCGGCCGCCATTGTGGCGGACACCAAATGGTCACCGGATAAACCAGGGCGATGACCTTCTGTCGCCAGGACTGGCCCGCGCCGTCGCGGGCCGGGAACCGGCCGACCGCCTCCGCTGCCGGGCCTCCGGTGCCGGACGGGGCGCCCGGGCGGTGCGTGTTCGGCGGCGGTGGCGCCGTCGGCGCACGCCCGGCGCCGTGTCCGGGCTGGGCAGCGGCGGGATAACGCCGCCACTAACGGCCATGGGATCGTTTTGTGGTCGGCCCCAGTAAGCGTTCGGCGGCATTAAGTTTCCGCACGTGAAGTCATACCATGAAATCACAAGGACATACGAGATTTCGGGAATGGGCATCACGTGAGCACTGTGCTAGACGACTTCTCCATGGAGATGACCGGCAAGGACATCCCGAAGGTGGAAAACGCTGCCGGCGTGATCCCCGCGGGGACCCGGATCAACGTCACGTTCTTGGAGAACGAGGACCTGCAGATGCGGCTGGACGCCGCGGCGGCGGTCAAGCGGCTCGGCTTCACCCCGGTGCCGCACATCTCTTCCCGGCGGATCAAGTCCAAGGAGATGCTCGAGGAGTACGTGTCCGCGCTGCAGGGCATCGGCGCGTCGGACAACGTGCTGGTCATCGGCGGCGACCCGACCGCGGCGATGGGCCCGTACGAGGAGTCCCTGGCCGTGATCGAGTCCGGCGTGCTCGAGCAGCACGGCGTCAAGCACGTCTCGGTCGGCGGGCACCCGTCGGGTGACCCGAACATCCCCGCCGAGGCACTCATCCCGGCCCTGCAGCGCAAGTCGGCCGCGCTCGACCGACTGCAGATCCCCGGCGCGATCATCACCCAGGTCGACTTCGACGTAGACCGGGTGCTCACCTGGATCGCCGAGGTGCGCGAGGCCGGCGTCGACCTGCCGGTCCGCGTCGGCGTCCCCGGCCCGGCCAGCGTCAAGCTGCTGCTCGGCTTCGCGTCCCGGCTCGGCCTGTCGACGTCCACCACGATCGCCAAGAAGTACGGCCTGTCGGTCACCAACCTGCTCGGCAAGGCGGGCCCGGAGAATTTCATCCGCGACCTGCAGGCCGGCCTCGACCCGGGCAAGCACGGCGTCGTGAAGCTGCACTTCTACACCTTCGGCGGCTTCAAGACCACGGCCGAGTGGATCGCCGCGCACAAGAACGACTTCTGAGGTGTAAGGAGCGCGAAGGCGCCCGCCGGGAAGACCCGGCGGGCGCCTTTCGCCGCTCCTGTACCGGAGACGGCCGGACGCCCGGCGGATAACAGAAATGTCTCCGGGATTTTCCGTTATCGGGGGCCTCGGGTGGTGTCTCCTAGTCGTGATGCGAACTCCACCAGGGGCCGAACCGGACCCCGCGCTGGTGACCGCGGCCCGCGACGGCGACCGGGCCGCGCTCGACGCGCTGGCTGCGGCGCACCTGCCGCTGGTCTACAACGTTGTCGGCCGGGCCATGAACGGCGCACCCGGACGTGGACGACGTGGTGCAGGAGACGATGCTCCGCGCCGTCCGCGGCCTGGGCGAGCTGCGCGACCCGGCGGCCTTCCGCTCCTGGCTGGTGGCGATCGCGATCAGGCAGGTGCGCGACTCCTACCGTGACCGCCTGGCGCGGCCGCCCGCGGTGGAATCCGACGTTCCGGTCCCCGACTTCGCCGAGCAGACCGTCGAGCGGCTCGGCCTGACCGGCCAGCGCCGCCAGGCCGCCGCGGCGACCCGCTGGCTCGACCCCGACGACCAGCCGGTGCTCTCCCTGTGGTGGCAGGAGGCGGCCGGGCAGGTCAGCCGGGCGGACCTGGCCACGGCGCTCGGCCTGACCCAGCCGCACGCCGCCGTCCGGGTGGCGCGGATGAAGGAGCGCCTGGCGGCGTCGCGCATGGTGGTCCACGCGCTCGGCCAGGCGCCGGCCGTGCGGGACGCTCAGCCGCGATCACCGCCGGGTGGGACGGCGAGCCGAGCCCGCTGTGGCGCAAGCGGCTGGCCCGGCACGTCAGGGACTGCGCCTGGTGCGCCGCGGGCAGCGACGGGATGATCCCGGCGGAGCGGCTGCTCGGCGGACTGCCGCTGCTCGCGGTCCCGGCCGGGCTGGCCGGCGCGCGTGCTCAGCCAGGTCACCGCCGGCCTGCCGGCCGCCGGCCCGGCGGAGCGGCCGCCACCGGTCGGCGCGGCCGCGCCGGCCCTCCGCCCGGCCCGGCACGCCCGCCACGGCAGGGTGCTGGCCAAGGGCGCCGCCTCGGTGCCGGCCAAGCTGGCCGCGGTGTCCCTGGCCGTGGTGGCCTGCGCGGCCGGCGGCACGTTGGCCGCCGTCAGCGCGCAGCGCCCGGCCGCGCCAGCCGCGCGCGCCAGCGCCGCCGCCCCGCCGCCGGCGGCGGACCCCGTGCCGCTGGTGACCCAGTCGGCCCAGCTTCGGCCGCCGGCCAGCCACCCGGTCAAGGCGCCCTCCCGGCCGCCCGCCGTGCCCACCGCCACGCCGTCGCGGCGGCCGCCGTCCGCCGCCGCCCGCCGTGCTCACCAGCCAGCGCAAGGGCGTCGGCACCTGGAACTTCACCGGGGCGGGACAGGCCCTGTCCGAGTCCGGCGCGTCCTGGTACTACAACTGGGCCGCCGCGCCGAACGGCATCGCCGCCCCGGCCAGCGCGAGCTACGTGCCGATGATCTGGGGCGCGGCCAGCGTCACCGCGGCCAACCTGGCGCAGGCCGGCCACGAGGGACACGTCCTGCTCGGCTTCAACGAGCCGGACCTGGGCAGCCAGTCGAACATGACCGTGGCCCAGGCGCTCAGCCTGTGGCCCAAGCTGATGGCCACCGGCCTCACGCTGGGCAGCCCGGCGGTGGCCGCCGGCGCGGCGACGCCGGGCGGCTGGCTGGACCAGTTCATGGCCGGGGCGAAGGCCCGCGGCTACCGGGTGGACTTCATCGCCGTCCACTGGTACGGCGGCGACTTCCGCACCGGCCCGGCCGTCCAGCAGCTGGAGAGCTACCTGCAGGCCGTCTACGACCGCTACCACCTGCCGGTCTGGCTGACCGAGTTCGCCCTGACCAGCTACGCGGGCGGGACCGCCACCTTCCCGACCCAGGCGCAGCAGGCCGCGTTCCTCTCGGCCGCGACGACCATGCTCGACGGCCTGCCGTTCCTGCAGCGCTACGCCTGGTTCGCGCTGCCCACCTCGGCGGGCAGCGGCACGACCGGGCTGTTCAGCCCCGGCCCGTCGGTCACCCCGGTCGGCCAGGCCTTCGAGGCAGCCCGCTAGCCGTCGCGCCCGCGTTACGCCAGCGCGGCGTAGGCGGCGGACCAGAAGTCCCTGGCCACCGCGGGCGGCTCGGGTGAGGTCATCATCCGCTGGGTGAGCAGGATGCCGGTCAGCCCGGTGGCCGGGTCGGTGCGCCAGGCGGTGCCGCTGCCGCCCTCCCAGCCGTAGCCGCGTGGCATCCCGTCCGGCGCCGTGCCCGCGTCCACGTCGGCCGCGGGCACTGACATGGCCAGGCCCCAGCCGAGATGCTGGCCGAAGAACCACGGGTTGTCCGCCCGGTCACGGGCCGTGGTCCGGTCCCTGAGCATCAGCGCGACCGACTCGGGCGACAGCAGCCCGCCGCCGTCGGCGGCCAGCATCGCGGCGAACGCGGCCAGGTCGTCGACGGTGGAGACCAGGCCGGAGGCCCCGTCTGCCAGGGCCGGCGGCGCGGCGTACCAGCCGTCCGGCCGGTCGATGAGCGTGAGCCCGCCGCCGGCGGCCGCCCCGCCGCCGAACACGCCCGCGGCCTCGTCGGGCGCGTACATGCTGGTGAAGCGGTCCAGCTTGGCCGCGGGCACCCAGAATCCGGTGTCGGTCATGCCAAGCGGCGCAAACAGCCGCTTCGCGAGCACCTCACCGAGCGGCGCCCCCGCGACCCGCTCGATGAGGATGCCCGCGACCGTCGCCCCGGTGTTGTACCGGAAGCGCTCGCCGGGCTGGTCGAGCAGCGGCAGGCTGCCGAACGCGGCGATCCACCGCTCCGAGTTGTGCGGCGACGGCGGCCACGGCGGTCCCAGCGTCTTCAGCCGCAGCTCCGTCTCGGCCCGGGTGACGACCGGCAGCGGATCCGGCGTGAAGATGGCGCCGAACCCCAGCCGGAACGACAGCAGGTCTTCCACCGTGACCGGCCGCCGGGCCGGCACCGTGTCGGACAGCTCGGCGTCGTAGGCGCGCAGCACCCGGCGGCCGGCCAGCTCGGGCAGCCAGCGCTCGACCGGGTCGTCGAGCGCCATCGCGCCGTCCTCGACCAGCAGCATCGCGGCCACGCCGGTGATGGGCTTGGTCAGCGACGCGATGCGGAAGATGGTGTCCCGCCCGACGGGCGCGCTGTCCCCGAGCGACCAGGTGCCCGGCCGTCGTGACGTGCACCTGCCCGCCCCGCGAGACCAGCGCCACCAGGCCGGGTACCGAGCCGTTCGCGGTGTGCCCGGTCAGGGCGGCGTCGAGCGCCGCGAGCCCTTCGCCGGTGAACCCGCCCGTCATGCACACCTCCGTGACGTCGCCTGGTAAAGATCCGTCCGAGAGTGGAGACGCTCCGCTGTCACCGTTTTCATCGCTCGGGCGACAACATCTTTATTGGCTTCCTCGCTGCTTACCGGACTACGATGGCATAAGCCAGCTAACTAATAGGCATTCGGGGGAATTATGAGGGGAGCCTGGCGATGAGCGTCACCGACCAGTACCTCAAGAACAACGAGGCGTACGCCGCCCAGTTCGGCGGCCAGCTGCCGCTGCCGCCGGCGAACCACGTCGCCGTCGTCGCCTGCATGGACGCGCGGCTGAACGTCTACGGCATCCTCGGGCTCAAGGAGGGCGAGGCGCACGTCATCCGCAACGCCGGCGGCGTGGTCACCGAGGACGAGATCAGGTCGCTAGCGATCAGCCAGCGCCTGCTCGGCACCACCGAGATCATCCTCATCCACCACACCGACTGCGGCATGCTGACCTTCACCGATGACGGGTTCAAGCGCGCGATCCAGGACGAGACCGGCCTCAAGCCCGCGTGGTCCGCGGAGGCGTTCGCCGACCTCGACGAGGACGTGCGGCAGTCCGTCGCCCGGATCAAGGCCAGCCCGTTCATCCCGCACAAGGACGCGGTCCGCGGCTTCGTCTTCGACGTGGCCACCGGCAAGCTCAACGAGGTGAGCTAGCGGGTTTCGCGCCGACCGCCTGCGGTAGCCTCCCGGCCGGAGTCGCAAACGAGCTGGGAGGCAGTTGCAGTGAGCGTCGCTGACGAGTACCTGGACAACAACGCGGCCTACGCGCGGACCTACACCGGGTCGCTGGACACCCGGCCGTCCCGGCACGCGGCGGTCGTGGCCTGCATGGACTCGCGGATGGACGTCTTCGGCCTGCTCGGCATGGCCAACGGCGAGGCGCACGTCATCCGCAACGCCGGCGGGGTCGTCACCGACGACATGATCAGGTCGCTGTCGATCAGCCAGCGCCTGCTCGGCACCACCGAGATCATCCTCATCCACCACACCGACTGCGGCCTGCAGAAGACCACCGAGGACGAGTTCAAGGGCGCGATCGAGTCGGAGACCGGCATCAGGCCGCCGTGGGCCGTGGAGGCGTTCACCGACCCGGCCGCCGATGTTCGCCAGTCGGTCGGCCGGATCAAGGCCAGCCCGTTCATCCCGCACAAGGACGCGATCCGCGGCTTCGTCTTCGACGTGGTCTCCGGAAAACTCGACGAAGTGTTCTAAAATCGGCTCATGAGACTGTCCTTGTACGAGTACGCGGGCGGCGAAGCGGCGTTCGGGCCGTTCGCGGCGGCGCTGCACGCTCGCTGCCTGGCCGACCCGGAGCTGCACCACCCGTTCTCGCACCCTGGTCAGCACCCGGAGCACGTCCAGCGCCTGGCCGCCTACCTGGCCGAGGCCTTCGGCGGCCCGGCCGGGTACTCGGCCGGATGCGCCGACCAGACGTACCTGGTGCGGCTGCACGCGGGCAACGGTGACATGTCCGACCTGGGCAGGCGGTTCGCCGACTGCTTCATGCTCGCCGCCGACGACGCGGGCTGGCCCGCCGACCCGGAGTTCCGCGCGGCGGTCCGCGGCTACATCGACTGGGCCGTGGCCGCGGTGGCCCTGTCCCACCCGCGTGATACCGATGTCCCGGCGGGCCTGCCGGTGCCGCGCTGGTCGTGGGACGGGCTCCAGCGGTAGCGCGCCTTCACCCGGGGGCGATCACGCTCGCGGGCTTGCGTGCCCGCGACGCGCCCGCCCGGCGCTTGTCGCGGGCGTACATCAGCGCCTGCTTGCCGTCGCCCGGGCTGCGCCGCTCGATGTCGAACAGCGTGGTCGCCTTGATCAGGTCGCTCAGCTTGGGGTAGCCGTAGCTGCGGGAGTCGAAGTCCGGGCGCTGGTTGGTGATGATGTTGCCGACCGCGGCCAGCGGCGCCCACCCGTCGTCGTCCGACCCGGCCTCGACCGCGTTGCGGAGCAGGCTCACCAGCGCGGAGTCGCCCTTGAGCTGCGCCGCCTTGGCCGGCCCGGCCGGGCCGGCTTGAGGCCCGCGCCGTCGGGCGCGTCGTCGACCGCCTCGTCGGCGAAGTGCAGGTTCTCGATGTAGATGAACTTGTCGCAGGCGGCGACGAAGGACTTGGGCGTCTTGCGCTCGCCGAACCCGTAGACGGTCAGCCCGGACTCGCGCAGCCGCTGCGGCCAGCCGGGTGAAGTCGCTGTCGCTCGACACGATGCAGAACCCGTCGAACCGCCCGGAGTAGAGCAGGTCCATCGCGTCGATCACCATGGCCGCGTCGGTGGCGTTCTTGCCCTTGGTGTAGGCGAACTGCTGGATCGGCTGGATCGACTGGGCCAGCAGCTGGTCCTTCCAGCCCCGCAGGTTGGGGCCGGTCCAGTCGCCGTAGGCGCGCTTGACGTGCGCGGTGCCGTACTTCGCGACCTCGGCGAGCAGCCCGTCGGTGATCGACGGCTGCGCGTTGTCCGCGTCGATGAGCACCGCGAGACGAGCGATATCCCCCGTGGCCATGCCGGCAATTATCCCCCGGGGCGTCACAGCCGTACCCTCACCCGGCAAAAGCGGCGAATCGCGCGGCGACCGCCCGCGCCCCGCCCCCTCCACCCCGCTCGCCTCGGACACCCGGCTGTTCCGGCACCGCGTCCGCACCCGCTACCCCCCGGCAACGGGACGCGTCGGCGGACAGGCGGAGCCACGCCCCCGTTCCCCCCCCGAGCGCCGTCACCCAGGCCAGACCCGCACCCGCGCTCCGCCCCCGCCCCGCCCCTCCGGGGCGCCCGGATCGACCGGCGCGCCTGGTGCGACCAGTGCATTTGGGGTATCTGAGGCGCAGCGGAGGGGCCGATGGCGCCAACACCCCGACTCGGACCGGGTGGATGGCGCCAACGGCCCTGATAGAGGCAGCCTTTGGCGCCAACGACCCGGAAGAGGGTCGGCGGTCCGGGGGCTGACCGGCGCGCGGCGGGCCTATATCGCTTCGGCCGCGCGGCGGCGGAACGGTAGCATCGAGGTAGCTCCTGCAGTGAGCGCTTGCGTTCCAGCGCGTCGCATGCGGACCAGGAATCGCGGAGCGCGCGGCGGCGGCTCGATCCCAACCGCGACCCGTTACGTGAGGCAGCGCCGTGTCCCAGATCAAGATCCAAGTGCTCGACCGCCAGGCTCAGCGGAGTGAGCGCGAGGTGACGACGGGGACTACCGCCGGCGAGCTGTTCACCGGGGACCGGGACGTGGTGGTCGCCCGGGTCAACGGCCAGCTGCGCGACCTGGCCTGGGTGCTGGCCGACGGGGACGCGGTCGAGCCGGTGACCGCCGACTCGCCCGACGGCCGCGCGGTGATCAGGCACTCGACCGCCCACGTGCATGGCGCAGGCGGTGCAGCAGGCGTTCCCCGAGGCGAAGCTGGGCATCGGCCCGCCGGTGGAGAACGGCTTCTACTACGACTTCCAGGTGGACCGCGCGTTCACCCCCGAGGACCTGAAGTCGGTCGAGTCGCGGATGCGCGACATCGTCAAGCAGGGCCAGCGGTTCGTCCGCCGCGAGGTCAGCGACGCCGAGGCCCGCGACGAGCTGGCCGCCGAGCCGTTCAAGCTGGAGCTGATCGGCATCAAGGGCCGCGCGTCGTCCGACGACGAGGCGTCCACCGAAGTCGGCGCGGGCGTGCTGACCATCTACGACAACGTGGACGCGAAGACCGGCGAGCTGCGCTGGAAGGACCTGTGCCGCGGCCCGCACGTGCCGACCACCCGGAACATCCCCGCGTTCAAGCTGATGCGGAACGCGGGCGCGTACTGGCGGGGCAGCGAGAAGAACCCGCAGCTGCAGCGGATCTACGGCACCGCGTGGGAGTCGCGCGCCGCCCAGGACGAGTACCTGAAGATGCTGGAGGAGGCCGAGCGGCGCGACCACCGCAAGCTCGGCGCCGAGCTCGACCTGTTCTCCTTCCCCGAGGAGATCGGGTCGGGCCTGCCGGTCTTCCACCCCAAGGGCGGCATCATCCGCCGGGAGCTGGAGAACTACTCGCGCCGCCGGCACGAGGACGCGGGCTACTCGTTCGTCAACACCCCGCACATCACCAAGGGGCAGCTGTTCGAGACCTCCGGGCACCTGCCGTACTACGCGGACACGATGTTCCCGCCGATGGAGCTGGAGGGCAGCGAGTACTACCTGAAGGCGATGAACTGCCCGATGCACAACCTGGTGTTCCGGTCGCGCGGCCGGTCCTACCGGGAGCTGCCGCTGCGGCTGTTCGAGTTCGGCACCGTGTACCGCTACGAGAAGTCCGGCGTGGTGCACGGGCTGACCCGGGTGCGCGGGCTGACCATGGACGACTCGCACATCTACTGCACCAGGGAGCAGATGGAGGACGAGCTGAAGTCGGTGCTCAGCTTCATCCTCGATCTGCTGCGCGACTACGGCCTGGACGACTTCTACCTGGAGCTGTCCACCCGCGGCGACTCGGACAAGTTCATCGGCTCCGACGAGGAGTGGGAGTCGGCGACGAACACCCTGCGTTCGGTGGCCGAGGCGTCCGGCCTCGACCTGGTGCCCGACCCGGGCGGCGCGGCGTTCTACGGGCCGAAGATCTCCGTCCAGGCCCGCGACGCGATCGGCCGGACCTGGCAGATGTCCACCGTGCAGCTGGACTTCAACCAGCCCAAGCGGTTCGGCCTGGAGTACACCGCCGCCGACGGCAGCCGGCAGCAGCCGATCATGATCCACCGGGCGCTGTTCGGCTCGATCGAGCGGTTCATGGGCGTGCTGCTCGAGCACTACGCCGGGGCGATGCCGCCGTGGCTGGCCCCGGTGCAGGTCACGGGCATCCCGATCGGCGACGCCCACGTGCCCTACCTGGCCGCGGTGGCCGACCGGCTGAAGGCCCGTGGCGTCCGGGTCGAGGTGGACGACAGCGCCGACCGGATGCAGAAGAAGATCCGCAACGCCCAGCGGCAGAAGGTCCCCTTCATGCTGCTGGCCGGCGACGACGACGTGGCGGCGGGCGCGGTCTCGTTCCGCTACCGCAGCGGCGCGCAGAAGAACGGCGTGCCGGTCGACGAGGCGATCGAGGAGATCGTCGCCGCCGTCGAGTCCCGCGCCCAGGTCTGACCCCGCAGTCGCGGGAAAGCGGCGCGGCAGCGCCCGGCGGCGCGGCATCATGGTCCCCCATGGGAGATCTGGCCGGCTACGAGATCGAGCGTGAGCTTGCCGCCGGGGGAGCGGTCACCGTCGCCGGGGTGGACGAGGTGGGCCGGGGCGCGTGGGCCGGACCAGTCGTGGTGTGTGCGGCCGTCGCCCGGGCCGGGTTCGCCGACCCGCCGGCCGGCCTGACCGACTCCAAGCGGCTGACCGCGAAGCGGCGGGCGGAGCTCGCGGCCGAACTGCCCGGCTGGGTGGTGGCGCACGCCTTCGGGTCGGCCAGCCATGAGGAGATCGACGCGTTGGGCATGACCGCGGCCCTGCGGCTGGCCGCCCGGTCCGCCCTCGGCCAGCTGCCCGTCGTGCCTGACACCGTGCTGCTCGACGGCAAGCACGATTACATCGGCTCGCCGTGGCGGGTGCGCACCGCGGTCAAGGCCGACCTGCGGTCGGTGTCCGTCGCGGCGGCCTCCGTGCTGGCCAAGGTGTACCGCGACACGCTGATGGGCCGGCTGGGCGAGGACTACCCCGACTTCGCGTGGGCCGACAACGCGGGGTACCCGGCGCCGGCCCACCAGCAGGCCCTGGCCGCCCACGGCCCCACGCCGTACCACCGGCTCTCCTGGTCCTACCTCGACGACCTGCCCGCCTGGCGTCACCTCCGGATCCGCAGGCCCGCCATCGAGGGCCAGCTCACCCTGCTCTGACCGCCGGCGGAACCTCGTGTATCGGCTACCGATGTAAAACGGCCCGGCGTGCGGACGAGCCCGGCCGGGCCGGCCGGGCTCGTCCGGGGCGGTGAAGGACTAGTCGGCGTCGCCGGACAGGGCCTCGGCCCGCTCCTCGGCTTCGAGCTCGCGCTCGGCGATCGCCTCGGCGGACGCCGGGCCGTGGGCGAGCGCGGCCTGGGCGTCGGCGGCCTGGGTGCGCTCGGCCTCGCCGAGCAGGCCGTGCGCGGTGGCCAGGATGACGATGCCCGAGCGCGACCACGGCGGCCCCGATGTAGAACGGGAAGTGGATGTTGACCGCTAGCACCAGCCGGCCGGCCACGTAGGGGGCGAGGCCGCCGCCGATGAACCGGACGAAGCTGTAGGCGGCCGACGCGACCGGGCGCTCCACCGGGGACACGGTCATGACCGCCTGGGTGGTCACCGTGTTGTTCACGCCGACAGACGATGCCGGAGGCGATGACCAGCACGATCAGCGTCGGCTTGTTCAGCGTCCAGATCCCGATGCAGAGCGTGAGGACGGCGAACACACCGAGGTTGGCGTACATCGTCTTGGCGATGCCGAACCGCTTCTGCAGCCTCGGCGCGCCGAACACCGCGAACAGGGCGACGCAGACGCCCCAGCCGAAGAACACCAGCCCGAGCTTGAGCGGCGACAGCTCCATCGGGAACGGCGCGTACCCGAGGATGGTGAAGAAGCCCCAGTTGTAGCAGAGCGCGGTCAGCGCCATGGTCAGCAGGCCGCGGTGGCGCAGCGCACGGAACGGAGCGGCCAGGCTGGTCGGGTGGGCCGGGCGCGGTGTCTTCTCGACCAGCACCACGGTGGCGATCAGGGCGATCGCCATCAGCACGGACACGCCGTAGAACGGGCCGCGCCAGGAGATCGAGCCGAGCGTGCCGCCGACCAGCGGCCCGACCGCGATGCCGACGCCGAGCGCGGTCTCGTACAGCACGATCGCCCCGGCGAACCCGCCGCTGGCCGAGGCCACGATGACGGCCAGCGAGGTCGCGATGAACAGCGCGTTGCCCACGCCCCAGCCGGCCCGGAAGCCGATAATGGTGCCGATCGACCCGGACGACCCGGCCAGGGCGGCGAACACCACGATCAGCACCAGGCCGCAGATCAGCGTCCACTTGGCGCCGATCCGGCTCGACACCCAGTTGGTGATCAGCATCGCCACGGCCGTCACGACCAGGTACGAGGTGAACAGCAGGGTGGTCTCGCTGGGCGAGGCGTGCAACTGGTTGGAGATCGCGGGCAGGATGGGGTCGACTAGCCCGATGCCCATGAAGGAGACGACGCAGGCGAAGGCGACCGCGAACACTGCCTTCGGCTGCTTAAACGGGCTCGCGGCGGAGCCCTGCGTGCTGCCACTCATCTGACCTTGTACTCCCTTGCTAACGGCGGTACTGCGGGTTTCCCCCGCCGCCGGCCAGGCGGGCGGGATCTGAGTTCTTCAGTGAGCGGCGCCCCGGGCGGGGTCGTCGGCGCGCGGCACGCTGGCCAGCGCGCCGAGCGCGGGCAGGGCCGCGGCCAGCGCGGCCTGGTGGTCCGGGTTGAGCTGGCTGAGTACCGCGGCCAGTCGCTCGCCGCGCACGGCGCGGCGCCGTGCGAGCGTGGCCCGGCCCTCGTCGGTGATGGCGACGAGCACCACCCGGCCGTCGGTCTCGCTCGGCTGCCTGCGGACCAGTCCGGCCTCCTCCAGCCTGGTGATGAGCTGGGTCATGGCCGGCTGCGTGACGCGCTCGCGGGCCGCGAGCCGGGTCAGCCGCTGCGGGCCGAGCCGCTCGATGCTCCCCAGCGTCGCGGCGGCGGTCATGGACAGGTCGCTGGCCGGGTTCAGCGAGCGGAACAGGCGGATGATGCGCTCGAGGTCGGTCGCGAGCGTGCCGGCCAGCGCGTCGACCGTCACCGTTGTCGGGGAACTTTCCATAACGTACTTATATCACATGCTTATGTAAAGGAACGGCGGGTGCTGGCCGCCGCCCGCACCGCGCCGCGCGCGCCGCGCGCGCCGCCCGCACCGCGCCGCGCGCGCAGTGTCCGCGGCGGCGGCCCGCTGGCTGGCGGCCCGCTGGCGTGGCCGGCGAACGGGCCTTGCCGGTGGGTGGGTGTTACCCGGGCGGCGAGATGAGCGACGCGAATACCACCACGGCGCCAAGGTAATGGCCGGTGGCCGAGTCGAAGTCGCCGCCGCAGGTGATGAGCCGGAGCGCGGCGTAATGGGCCGGGCCGTAGACGGCCTTGGCCGGGAATTCGTCCTTGGCGTATGACCGGACGCCGGTCACGCGGAAAACGGCCGTCACCCCGTTGGCCAGCTTCACGTCGACCTGGTTGCCCGGCCGCAGCGCGCCGAGCCGGAAAAACACCGCGGGCCCCCGATAACTGTCCACGTGGCCTTCGATAACCGAGGTGCCCGGCCTGCCCGGGTGTCACCGAGTTCTTGTACCAGGCGGCCTTGTCGGCGCTGGTGGTGAGCGAGGGCACCTGCAGCGTGCCGTCCGGGTTGAGCCCGAGTCGCAGCAGGGTCGACCGCACGCCGATCGCCGGGATGGCGACGGACACCGGCGCGACCGCGGCAGCGCCGGCCCGTGCACCGCGCCTGGCCCGGTCGCCCCGGCGGCCGACGCCGCCGGGGCCGGCGCGTGCTGCTGGGCGAGCAGGGCGACGCCGATGGCGGCGGCGCCCCCGGCGACCAGCGCGACCCCGGCGGCCCCGGTCAGCCGCAGGCGGCCGCGGCCCGGGTGCGGCGGCTCGGGGGCGAACTCGCTGTCTGGCCAGGTCATGACCACGCGGAATCCGGCAATGCGCGGCCAGCGTCCCAAAGCCGTGTGCCTTTCTGCTGTCTTCCGCGGGCGTTACTTCGAGTAGCCTAATCTCCCGATGGATAGCACGCCATTGGCCGCCCGCGTGCCGCGGCTGCCTTTATCTAACGCCGTCGAAGCGAATGCATCCGGCTCCGGTAAATGCGCTGGTCAGACCGGTAGTAAACCGTCCAGGGCCCGCGTCCGGCCTTTCGCTGGGCGCCTCGATGCGTCATTAGCGGGCGCCGGGGTAATGCATTATCGGCAGGGCCATCATCCCCCCGGCGATCACCTCTCGTGCCGTCCGGGCGACGTACTGTGCCCCGCCTGGTGGAAGAACGGTTTTATCGGACACGCATTCGAGGAGGGTTCATGAAGACGCGCCTGACTTCGCCCGGTGCTGCCCGCGGTGCGTGGCTGATCGCCGGCCGCTCGGCGGCCGGCGCCGTGCTGCTGGCGGTCTCGGTCTCGGCCTGCACCGGTGGCGGCAGCGGGTCGGCGGTGCCGTCCATCTTCACCCCCACCCCGGTGACCAGCGGGCAGGCCCCGGGCGGCGCCCCGCCGGGCAGTCGCACCCCGTCGCCGACCGGGGCGGCCTCGTCCAGCGCGAAGGCACCGTCCGGTCCGGGCAGCACGACGGCCAGGCCGCCGACGACGACCCGGCCCACCGCGACCGCTGCGTCCCGGCCGCCGGGGACGGCCACGCCCAAGCCGACGGCGACGCGCTCGCACCACCCGGCCCCGACGCGGACGCGGCGGCCGAGCTTTCCCACCGCCGCGCCGGAAACGGGCGGCGGCGGCACGGCGGGCTTGCAGGACAGCGTGCTGTTCGGCATCGGCGGCTTCGCCGTCCTCTCCGGCCTCGGCACCCTGGCCTACCGGCGGCGGCTGCGCCGCTCGCTCGCGGCCGGCGGCGGCACCCGCCGCGAGCGACCGGACCGCCAGCCGGCCGACCGGTAGCGGCAAGGCCGGGCGCCCGCTGCCCGGAGGTGCCCCCGCTGGCCTTACGCACCCGGCGACCATGATCATCCGCCCTCGCGGGCAAGGCGACCACGATCACGTCCTTTATGCCCGGTATGTGGCGCCGTCTCCGTCTACTGTGTAAAGGCGTCCAGTGTGTGAAGGCGCGGCGTGGGGCTGCCGCGCGCCTGCCTGGTCGCTCTCCAGGATACCCATGCGGGGGTATGGTATTTTTGTCGTGAACGACCCCGGGGGACACGGCAGGAGGTGGCGAGGTGCACGGGTACTCGGCGGACAAGGACAAGTACCTGGCCCGGCTGCGCCGGATCGAGGGGCAGGTCCGCGGCCTGGAGAAGATGGTCGAGGACGACAAGTACTGCATCGACATCCTGACCCAGGTGTCGGCGGCGACCAGCGCGCTCCAGGCGGTGGCGCTCGGCCTGCTCGAAGACCACCTGGGGCACTGCGTGGCGCAGGCGACCGCGGAGGGCGGCGACGTGGCCGCGGACAAGGTCCGCGAGGCCTCGGCGGCCATCGCCCGCCTGGTGAAGGTCATGAGCACCACCGACCTGGTCATCGGCGGGATGACCTGCGCGTCGTGCGCGGCCCGGGTCGAGAAGAAGCTGAACGGCCTGGACGGCGTGACGGCCACGGTCAACCTGGCCACCGAGACCGCGCGGGTGTCGCACGCCGGCACGGTCACCACGGCCGACCTGATCGCGGTGGTCGAGCGCACCGGGTACACCGCCGCCCTGCCCGCGGTGGCCGGCGCCCAGCCCGGCGCCGGCCGGGACGACGGCGACGCCCCGGGCGCCGGCGACGCCCCGGCTCCGGGCGGGGTCGACTCCCGTGCTGGCCGTCGCCTGGCCGTGTCGCTGACACTCGCCGTCCCCGTGCTGGTGCTGGCGATGGTCCCGGCCGCGCAGTTCCCGGCCTGGCAGTGGGTGTCGCTCGCGCTGGCGGTCCCGGTCGTTACCTGGGGCGCCTGGCCGCTGCACCGCGCCGCGGCGCTCAACGCGCGCCACGCCGCGGCGACCATGGACACGCTGGTCTCGGTCGGGGTGACCGCGGCCTTCGGGTGGTCGCTGTACGCGCTGGTGTTCGGCGGCGCCGGCCGGATCGGCGAGCGGATGACGTTCTCCTGGCTGCCCGGCGCCGGCGGCGGCACGGATGCCACCTACCTGGAGGTCGCGGTCGGCGTGACCGCGCTGATCCTGCTCGGCCGCTACCTGGAGCAGCGGGCCCGCCGCCAGGCGGGCAGCGCGCTGCGGGCGCTGCTCGACCTGAGCGCCAAGCAGGCGACGGTGCTCCGCGACGGCCGCGAGGTCACCGTCCCCGCCGCCGCCGTGGCGGCGGGCGACGAGTTCGTCGTGCGGCCGGGGGAGAAGGTGGCGACCGACGGCGTGGTCGTCGCCGGGCGCTCCGCCGTCGACACCTCCATGCTGACCGGGGAGCCGGTGCCGGCCGAGGCCGGCCCGGCGACGGGGTGACCGGCGGGTACGTCAACGTCGGCGGGCGGCTGGTGGTCCGCGCGACCCGGGTCGGCGCGGACACCCAGCTGGCCCAGATGGCCCGGCTGGTCACCGAGGCACAGGCGGGCAAGGCGCGGGTGCAGCACCTGGCCGACCGTGTCTCCGCCGTCTTCGTCCCGGTCGTGTTGCTGCTCGCCGCGGCGACGCTGGTCGGCTGGCTGATCGCGGGCGGCAGCGCGGCCCAGGCGCTGACCGCCGCCGTGGCGGTGCTGATCATCGCCTGCCCGTGCGCCATGGGCCTGGCCACCCCGACCGCGATCCTGGTCGGCACCGGCCGGGGCGCGCAGCTCGGCATCCTCATCAGGGGCCCCGAGGCGCTGGAGAACACCCGCCGCGTGGACACGGTTCTGCTCGACAAGACCGGCACGGTCACCGTCGGCCGGATGTCGCTGGCCGGCGTGACCGCCGCACCCGGCGTGGACGAGCGGGAGCTGCTCCGGCTGGCCGCCGCGGTCGAGTCGGCGTCCGAGCACCCGGTCGCCGCCGCGATCACGGCGGGCGCCGGCGCCCGCCTGGCGCTGACGCCGGCCGCGCCGTCCGGTGTCGGCGACTTCTCCGCCCAGCCGGGCCTGGGGGTTTCTGGCGTGGTCGACGGGCACGCGGTGCTGGCCGGGCGCCGGTCCTGGCTGGCCGGCGAGTGGGCGCTGCCGCTGCCCGCCGGGCTCGCCCGGGCCGCCGACGCCGCCGAGCGCCACGGCCAGACGGTCATCGTCGTCGCCTGGGACGGCGCGGTCGGCGGCGTGCTGGCGGTGGCCGACACGGTCAAGCCGACCTCGGCGGACGCGGTCGCCCGGCTGCGCGCCATGGGGCTGCGCCCGGTGCTGCTCACCGGCGACAACGAGCGGGCTGCCCGCGCCGTGGCCGACAGCGTCGGCATCGAAGAGGTCATCGCCGGCGTCCTGCCGAGCGGCAAGGTCGACGTGGTCAAGCGGCTGCAGGCGGCCGGGCACACCGTGGCGATGGCCGGCGACGGGGTGAACGACGCCGCCGCGCTCGCCCAGGCCGACCTGGGCCTGGCCATGGGCACCGGCACCGATGCCGCCATCGAGGCCAGCGACCTGACCCTGGTCAGCGGCGACCTGCGCGCGGTGCCCGAGGCGATCGAGCTGTCACGCAAGACGCTGGCCACCATCAAGGGCAACCTGGCCTGGGCGTTCTGCTACAACGTCGCGGCGCTGCCGCTGGCCGCGTCCGGCCTGCTCAACCCGGTGATCGCGGCCGCCGCCATGGGGTTCAGCTCGGTGTTCGTCGTCACCAACAGCCTGCGCCTGCGCCGCTTCGGCGGGGTCGGCGGTCAGCGCCGGGCGCGCAGCACCCGGAGGAAGATCAGCCCGATGACGAGGACCGGGATCAGCCAGCCGATGTAGTGCCCGTGGTGCGGGCCGACCGCGCCGCTCGCGACGGTGGCCAGGATCGCCAGGACGAACGCGGCGCGCGCCGTGGGCAGCAGCCAGCCGCCGCCCGGGCGCGGCTCGGGGGGCATGACGGGCGACGGGAGCGGGGCCGACGGGCCGGGGATCCGGGCCGCCGGCGCCGAGGGCCGCGCCGGCAGGTCACCGAACAGCGAGTTCAGGTCGCCGCCGGTGCGCGCCCGCAGGGCGAGGCCGGACCGCTCGTCGAACTCGTCCTGGGTGAGCCGCCCGGCCTGGAAGTGCTCGCTCAGCTCGGCCAGCGCCGTGTCGCGCTCGGCGTCCGACACCCGGATGTTTTCCCGCGGGAACCCGCGTGCCTCGCTGTCCATCGCTGAATCTCCCCCCTGCTGGGTATTCCTCGTCAGGTGGCCTGACTTAGTCCACACTACGAGACGCGCGGCGGCCGCCCATCCGCCGCGGAGTTGATTTACGTCTCCACCCAGGGGTGTACGAGGTGGAGCGCTGTCACGCAGCGCGCACAGTAATATGCCTCCCATGACGAGCACCCCCGAGGCGCCGGGCCCGCGCGACGCGGCGACCAGGCGTGTCACGCTGACCGGCTGGGGCCGCGTCGCGCCGACCGGCGCCGATCTGGCCGCGCCCGCCAGCGACGAGCAGGCCGCGGCGCTGCTCCGCTCGCTGCCCGGCGGCCGGTCCGCCATCGCGCGCGGCCTCGGACGCAGCTACAACAACGCCGCCCAGTCGGCTGGCGGCCTGGTCATCTCGACCAGCGCGCTGAACCGCATCATCGGCCTTGACACCGCGTTCGGCACGGTAACCGCGCAGGCCGGCGTCTCGCTGGAGCAGCTCATGGTGGCCGGCCTGCCGCACGGCTGGTTCGTCCCCGTCTCCCCGGGCACCCGGCAGGTCACGGTCGGCGGCGCCATCGCCGCCGACGTGCACGGCAAGAACCACCATGCCGCCGGGTCGTTCGCCAGCCACGTCACCAGCTTCGACATCCTGCTGCCCGGTGCGGACGAGCCGCGCACGGTCACCCCGGACGGCGACCCGGGGCTGTTCTGGGCCACGGCCGGCGGCATGGGGCTGACCGGGTTCATCACCCGGGCCACCCTGCGGCTCAAGCGGGTGGAGACCTCCCGGCTGCTGGTCGACACGGTGAAGACCCGGGACATCGACGAGACCATGGCCGTGCTGGCCGAGCACGACGAGAAGTACGGCTACACGGTCGCCTGGTCCGACGACCTGGCCGCCGGCGAGAGCCTGGGCCGGTCGATCATCACCAGCGGCGACTTCGCCGACCCCGGTGACCTCAGCGACCGCCAGCGGGCCGACCGGTTCGCCTTCGACCCGCGCGCCCGGCTGGCCGCCCCCGGCGCCTTCCCGCCCGGCCTGATGAACCGCCACTCGATCCGGCTGGCCAACGCGGCGTGGTACGCCAAGGCGCCCCGGCACCGCGAGCGCGAGCTGCAGACGATCTCGCAGTTCTTCCACCCGCTCGACGGGATCAGGAACTGGAACCGGGTCTACGGCCCCGGCGGCTTCCGCCAGTATCAGTACGTGGTCCCGTTCGGCGCCGAGGCGGCCGTGCGCCGCAGCTTCGAGATGATCAGCGCGTACCGGGCGCCGAGCTTCGTCACCGTGCTCAAGCGGTTCGGCGAGGCCGACCCTGGCCTGCTGTCGTTCCCAGCCGCCGGCTGGACGCTCGCACTGGACTTCCCGGCCCGCACCCCCGGCCTCGGCCCGCTGCTCGACGCGCTCGACGCGCTGGTGGTCGACAGCGGCGGCCGGGTCTACCTGGCCAAGGACTCCCGGGTCAGCGCGGCGACGCTGGCCGAGATGTACCCGCGCCTGGAGGAGTTCCGCACGTTCCGCGCGGACCTGGACCCCCGCGGCACCCTCGCCTCGGACCTGTCCCGGCGCCTCGGCCTGTAACCGGCCGCGCCCGGGCCCCGGCGGCGGTTAACCCATCGGTTATCCGCCGCCGGGCGGGTGCGTCACGGACGGAGGGTCAGGCCTTCTTGCCGCCGACCTTGCGGCCGAAGACGAACGTCTCGGTCGGGGTGGTGGGCAGCGTGGTGGTGCCGTCGTGGGCGGTGCCCGCCTCGTTGGTCACCGCCGGGATGGCGAAGTACTGGAAGGTGATCGTGGTCTCGCCGCGGCCGTGGCCCGGGTCGACGTCGAATGAACGGGCGCGTGGCTGCGCCCGGTCCGTGATCGGCTTCGCGCGCTACCCGCGGGAGAGGTTGTCGCGGCAGGTGTTCAGCGCGGCCCGCAGCCCGGTGACCTCCGGGCCGGTCAGGCCGGACAGCATGTCGCGCTCCAGCGCGGTGACCTTGTCCCGCTGGCGGTCGAGCAGCACCCGCCCGTTGGCGGTGAGCGCGATCGCCAGCCGCCGCCGGTCGGCGGCGTCGCGCTGCCGCTCGATCAGCCCCAGCGCTTCCAGCGACGTGACCACGTCGGCCATCGACTGGGCGGTGACGAAGGAGAGCCTGGCCAGTTGGGCCGAGGACAGGCCGGCGTGCCGTTCAAGCACGGTCATCGCCGTGTACTGCACGGCGGTCAGCCCGGCGGGGCGGACGATCTCGTCCATCCGCGCCCTGACGCCCAGCTCTACCTGCTTGAGCAGGTAGAGCAGGAGCGGCGCGGGCTCGGCAGCGGGCATGAGCCCGAGGGTACTCCCGCGGTCGCGGGCGGGCCGGGCCGTTAACCAGCCGGCGCCGTTAGCCCGCCGGTCAGCCGGCCGGGGGAGTACGCGGTGAACCGCGCCGAGCCCAGGTGCAGCGCGTCGGCCGCCCGCTGCAGGGCGGACGGGGTGGCGGTGCCGCCCCAGTGGCCGGATGTCACCCGCCCCAGCAGCGCCTGCACGCCGGCGACCTCCTCGGACAGGCTGAAGGCGCAGTGCCCCTGGCTGTCGGTGTAGGCCTGGCGGAGCAGTGCGCCGCTGCCGGCGCCGTTCGACCAGCCGGGCGTAGCTGCTCTCCTGCTGCACCGGGACGTAGCTGTCCGCCACCGTGTGCAGGTCGAGTTCTGGCACCTCCAGCCGCCCGGTCGGCTGCGAGGTGGCCCGCAGCCTGTCCAGGGCGGCCGGGTCCGCCTTGATGCCGGCGTGCGCGGTGAGCGCGGTGAGGTCGGCCGGCAGGTTCAGGCCCGCCGCCTGGTAGAGCGCCTTGACCTCGCCCGCATACGGCGAGCCGTTCAGGGCCGAGGCGAAGTCCGTGCCGGCGGTCCAGGCCGCCTGGCCGACGGCCTGCTCCAGGGACATCCGGGCGCTGATCATGAAGGCGATGGCGTTGCTAGTGCCGCTGGTCAGCGACTGGTACTGGGCCGCCTCCTGCGCCGCCGGGTCGCCGGCCGGTGCGGGCGCCGGGCTCGCCGGGTCCCAGGTGGGTATGTTCAGGAAGGCCATGGCCAGCGCCAGCCTGGCTTGCCCGGCGGGCGTCCGCTGCGCGCGCTGCGCGTCGGCGGTCAGCGTCGCTGACGTGCTCGCCGCGCTGTCGGCGTCCAGCCCGGTCAGCCGGGTGGCGGGGTCGCCGAGCAGCTCGGCGATCGCGTACTCGCCTTGAAGCTGGTACTGGCTCAGGCTGACCCCGCCGGCGACGCCACCGCAGGTGGTCAGCGCCCCGTCGATCCGGCCTCGGCTGTCCTGCGCCTCCAGGGCGCTGACCAGGCCGCCCATCGAGGTGCCGAAGGCGAGCACGTGCCCGGGCGGGCGGGGCAGGGCGGTGGACTCGACGGAGGCGAGCGCGCCGAACTGGTCGCTGACCGCCGTGTTCAGCGCCCACTGCGACCCGTGCGGGTCGTAGGACGAGCCGGCCAGGGCGTAGCCGGCGGCGAGCAGCGCCGCCGCGGTCTGCGGGTTGGGAGCGTCCGCCGCGCTGAGCGGGCCGTACCCGTGGCTGTACAGCAGCAGGGTGCCGTTCCACCCCTGCGGGTACTCCGCCACCCAGCTGGTGCCGTTGCCGAGCGTGCCGGTGACCTGGCTATTGGGGGCGGCGGGTGACCCGGCCGGCGGGGGAGCCGCCGAGCAGGACGCCAGCAGCGCCGCCGCCGCGGTCGCCGCCGCCGCGGCCACGACCCGCGCGGCCGCGGTCAGGGACGCGCGGGGCTTCATCGGGTCGATCGTACGGTGCCCGGGCCGCCGGACGGGCGGACGACGCGGCCGGGGACACGGGGCTGGGGCGCTTAGCCACGCCTCGTTCCTCTTCAAGGCTTTTGTCCCCTTATTTACCTGCATCGATGCTTGCGGTCAGGCGAATGGGCTATGGGAGATTGCACCCGGCTTCTTGCTGATTAATCCCCGGGGAAATCCCCGAGATCACTAGGGTTGACAACGTCGTCTATCGCACGCACGTACCTGAGGACGCTCATGACAGCAGCCAGCCCGTTCCCCGGGAGCCGGACAGAACGCGGCAGGTCGGCGCACGCCGTGCCGAGCACGCAGGCGTCGTACCTCCGCACTGCCGTGATCCCCGCCGCGGCGATCGCCGCGGCCTGCGTCGCCGTCGCCGTGGTCGCGCCGCTCGCTCACCTGTCGGCGGGCGCGCTGCGCGCGGCGGTTGCCGGCGTCGCCCTCGGCGCGGTGGCGATGGCCGTGGTGGCCTACGCGGCGGCCCGCGCGGCCAGCCGCCGGGTGGACGCCGAGGTGCGGGTGAGCCGGATGACCGTGCAGCGTGGCCAGGCCGATGTGCAGCAGCTGGCCGAGCGCCTGGTTCGCGGCGAGCAGGTCGCCCCGCTCAGCCCGCCGCCCGCCCGGTCGCCGGATGACGGGCCCTTCGCGGTGCTGACCGCCGAGATCGAGCAGTCGCAGCTGTACGCCGCCCACGCGGTGCTCCGGGTCGCCGACCGGACGGTCAACGGGCGCGCCGACCAGCGGGTCGAGATCTTCGTCAACCTGGCCCGGCGGATGCAGTCGCTGGTCCATCGCGAGATCGAGATGCTGGACGACCTGGAGGGCAAGGTCGAGGACCCCGAGCTGCTCAAGGGCCTGTTCACGGTGGACCACCTGGCCACCCGGCTGCGCCGCCAGTCGGAGTCCCTCGCCGTGCTCGGCGGCTCTGTCCTCGCGGCGGCAGTGGACCAGGCAGGTCACCATGCACGAGGTGCTGCGGGCGGCGGTCGCCGAGGTCGAGCAGTACTCGCGGGTCAAGGTCGTGCCGCCGGTCGAGGGCGTGCTGCGCGGCAGCGCGGTCACCGACGTCATCCACCTCATCGCCGAGCTGGTCGAGAACGCCACCAAGTTCTCCGCGCCGCACACCACCGCGCTGCTGCGGGCGCAGCACGTTTCGGCCGGAGTCGCCATCGAGGTCGAGGACCGCGGCCTCGGCATGGTCTCGGCCGACCAGCAGCGGATGAACGACCTGCTCAGCGACCCCGGCCGGATGGACGTGGACGAGCTGCTGCGCGACGGCCGCATCGGGCTGTACGTGGTCGCGGCGCTGGCCCGCCGCCACGGCGTCGCGGTCCGGCTGCAGAACAACATCTACGGCGGCACCCAGGCCGTCGTGGTGCTGCCCAACTCGCTGCTCGACCTCGGCGACCGGGCGCTGCGCCGGGGCGGACGAGCACGCGGCCCGGCGACCCCGGGCCGCGGCTGGCCCTGGTGCCGGTCGGCGCCGGCGCCGGGGCGATGGCCGGCCCTGGCCCCGCCACCGAGGAGTTCCAGGCGCCGGCGCAGTTCCAGGCGCCGGCGCAGTTCCCGCCGGCCCAGCAGTTCCAGCCGCGCGCACCGCAGGCCCAGCACGTATCAGCCGGCCCAGGCGGCACCGCCCGCCGCGCCGGCCCAGTCGACGCAGTCGCGCAGCAGCCTGCCCTGCCCACCCGGCGCCCCATGTCCGGCGCGTCGAGCGCGACGGTCTCCTGGCAGGCACAGGCGCCGGCGCCGCAGGCCGGCCCGGCCGACAGGCCAGACGGCGCGACCGGCCGCTGCTGCCCCGGCGGCAGGCGCAGCCGGGCACGACCACCCCGCCGCTGGACAACGTGGCCGGCGACTCCGGGCGCGGCGGCGGCCCGCCCCGGCGAGCCGCCCGCCGAGCAGATGACCGGCCTGATGGCGGACTTCCTCCGGGGTGTCAGCCGCGCCGAGGACGACGAGCCCTCCGCGCGGGACTGATTCTCGCCGCGCATGACTGACACATCTTCCCCAAGGAGACTCCCCATGGCGAGCGACGCTAACCCACGGCCACGACCCGATCTCGGCTGGCTGCTGCGCGGCCTGGTCGAGCACGTGCCGCACACCCGCAGCGCCGTGCTGCTTTCCTCGGACGGCCTGGCGACCGCGGCCTACGGGCTCGCCCCGGACGCCGCCGACCACCTGTCCGCCATCGCCTCCGGCCTGTTCTCGCTGGCCCGGACGGCCGCCGCGCCGCTTCGGCGGCAGCGACGGAGTACGCCAGATCGTCGCCGAGCTCGACGACACGCTGCTGTTCGTCTCGTCAGCCGGCTTCGGCTCCGTGCTCACGGTGCTCGCCGACCGCGAGGCCGACGCCGGGGTGCTCGGCTACGAGATGTCCCAGCTGGTCAAGAGCGTCCGGCCGTTCCTCGCCACCCCGGCCAGGCAGCAGGGCGCCGATCATCGTGCCGGGACAGTGAACGAGGCGCTAAGCGACGGGGGTGATCGGATGACCACACCAGGCGACGAGGTCTGGCTCGACGGGGACGCCGGGCGGCTGGTCCGCCCGTACGCGGTGACCAACGGCCGCACCACCGCCACGCCTCCGGCTCGACCTGCTGACCATGGTGGTGGCCACCGGCAGCGGGTCCTACAGACGCCCTGGAGCCCGACCACGTGCAGGCGCTGGCCCTGTGCCTGCGGCCTGCCTCGGTCGCCGAGATCGCCGCCCGGCTGCGGCTGCCCGCGGCGGTCACCAAGGTGCTGCTTTCTGACCTGGTCGACTGCGGCGCGGTGCGGACGGCGCCGCCGCAGTCCGGCGCCGACACTTCCAACCGAGTCCTCCTGGAGCGACTGCTCGATGGCCTACAACGACGTCTCTGACCCGCCGCTGCCCACCTCGGTCAAGCTCCTGGTGGCCGGCGGTTTCGGGGTCGGCAAGACCACCTTCGTCGGCGCGGTGAGCGAGATCGAGCCGCTGACCACCGAGGAGATCATCACCGAGGCCAGCGTCGGCATCGACAGCCTGGAGGGCGTCGCGTCCAAGAGCACGACCACGGTCGCCTTCGACTTCGGCCGGATCACCCTCAGTCCCCGGCGCTGGTGCTCTACCTGTTCGGCACCCCGGGCCAGGACCGTTTCTGGTTCATGTGGGACGAGCTGTCCACCGGGGCGCTCGGCGCGGTGGTGCTGGCCGACACCCGGCGCCTGGAGGCGTGCTTCAGCGCGGTGGACTTCTTCGAGAGCCGGGGCATCAGGTTCGTCGTCGCGGTCAACCAGTTCGACGGGGCGTTCCGCTACGAGCCGGACGAGATCCGGGCGGCCCTCGACCTCAAGCCCCACGTGCCGGTCACCGTGTGCGACGCGCGCGATCCCCGGCTAGCCACGTCGGTGCTCGTCAGCCTCATCAAGCACCTGCTCGAGAGCACCATGCCCCTGGCGCCTCCCGAGCCCCCGCAGTCGGCAGCCGCCCCCGGCCGGCTGGCCGGTAACCAGGCCGCAGAACCCCTCGCAGAGATGGAGCCCCGTCACCATGTTCGACAGCAACGAGCACCTGTTCACGCCGACTGACGCCGAAGCGCCGCGGCGGGTCATGCGCCTGCGGGAGCTCGGCCTTGGCGAGCAGCCCGAGCCCGAGTTCGACGACTTCGCCCGGATGCTGGGCACCACGACCGGCGCGCCGCTCGCCATGGTGAACTTCGTCGAGCGAGGACCGCCAGTACTTCGCCGGGCTGTACGCGCCCGGGCTCATCGTCGGCGGCCCGGGCGCGGTGGCCGCGCCCGACGACCCGGCGCGGATGATGACCAAGGAGCAGGGCTGGTGCCCGCACGTGGTGGTGCGCCGGCTGCCGCTGGTGCTGGACGACGTGTGCGACTACCCGAGGTTCCACGGGAACCCGGTGGTGGACGATTTCGGCATCCGTTCCTACCTGGGCGCGCCGCTGATCGACCGCACCGGGACCACGCTCGGCACGATCTGCGTGGTGGACCTGGAGCCCCGGCCGTGGGGCCGGCCGGGGCTCGACTTCATCAAGGCGAAGGCGGCCGAGATGGTGGAGATGATCCACCAGCGGGAGAGCCGCGGCTAGCGGCGCTGCACCAGGCTGGCCAGGATCGCCTCGGCCGCCCCGACCTGGGCGGCCGAGGCGGCGCTCACGTCGGCGAACCGCTCGGACCACGAGCCCTTGGCGGTGCCGAGCGCGGTCTCGCCGAGCCGGAGCAGCTGGATGTCGGAGGTGCCGGCGGGCGCGAAGATGTGGAACGCGTCCCGCAGGTACCGCTCGATCGGCCGGTCGGTGAACAGGCCCGCCGCGCTGTGGATCTCCATCGCGTTGCGGGCCGAGTCGAGCGCGTACTCGACGTTGACCAGCTTGGCGTTGATCAGCTCGGGGTCGCACGGCTGCCCGTTGTCGAGCAGGTGCGCGGCGTGGTACGCGGCCAGCCGGGCGGTCATCAGCCGGGACTGCATCTGGCCGATCTTCAGCTTGATCGAGGGCATCTCGGCGATCGTCTTGCCCTGCCGCGGCCGGCCGCTGGCGAAGGCGACCGTCTCGTCGATGATGGCCTGGTGGATGCCGAGCGACACCGCGGTCAGGTTGGCCCGCCCGTACAGCACGCTGGAGCTGTAGGCGACGGCGAGCCCGTCGCCCTCGGCGCCGAGCCGGTTGGCGGCGGGCACCCGGCAGTCGGTGAAGACCAGCTCGCCGAAGCTGAACCCGTGCAGCCCCATGGCCTCCTTGTGCGGGGCGAGCGACAGGCCCGGCCGGTCCGACTCGACCAGGAACGCCGACAGTCCGGACGACCCGCTGCCGGTACGGACCACGACGCCGTGCACGTCGCCGACGTGGCTGTTGCCGATGTACACCTTCCGGCCGTTGAGCAGGTAGTCGTCGCCGTCGCGGACCGCGGTGGCCTCCATGCCGAGGACAAAGCCACCGGAGTCCGGCTCGGTTACCGCGATTGTCGGCAGGCAGTCGCCGCGCGCGATGGCCGGCAGCCAGTTATTCTTCTGCTCCGCGCTGCCGAAGTGCAGGATTTTCGCCACGCCGAGCTGTGAGGCCTGGACCATGGCGCCCATGGCCCCGCTGACCCGGGACAGTTCCTCAATGATTATGGTTTTCGCTAGGTGACCGAGGCCCATCCCGCCGTATTGCCGGCCGATGGTGACGCCGATCCAGCCCTGTCGTGCGATCAGCCGGGACAGCCCGTGCTGCACGGATTTGGTGGTTTCCATTTCCGGGATGAGCGGGCGGACTTCGGATTCCGCGAATTCGCGGACCTGGTGTCTCAGCCGGTCGTGCCGGTTCGTCGTGAAATAGCTGGTCACGATGCCCTCCTGGCATGCCGGCGGGCTGTCGCAACGCGGCATGCCTACGAGACCCCCGGCCAGCGGACTACCACAACATAGTTATTCGCTTCACCGGGAACTTCAAGATCGACTTTGTTAAAGGTATCCGTCGGGCCGGCTTCCTTCGGGTAGCGCCGGCATTCGGCGGTGCGACCCGCTGGCTGGCCATTGACCGGTCTGCCTGCGAAAATGTCGCCTGTCAAGGGGTAGGCCTGGTGAGTCTTGCCACACAGGATATAGCCACGCAATTCGCAGAAGGCCCGGCCTCCTCTCGCGCACCAGCAATGCCGTGAAGTCCCGATTACCGGTCGGCTCACCAGCGCGGATGTGGGATCATGGGCCCCATGGACTTTCTCGCCGACCTTGAGGCCAGGGGCCTCATCCAGGACAGCACCGACCGCGACGCGCTGCGCGCCCGGATCCAGGCTGGCCCGGTCGGCGTCTATTACGGCGTTGACCCGTCGGCGGACAGCATCCACGTCGGCAACCTGATCGGGCTCCTCGTCCTGCGCCGCTTCGCGGACGCCGGGCACGATGCGATCGCCCTGGCCGGCGGCGCCACCGGGATGATCGGCGACCCGGGCGGCCGGTCCAAGGAGCGGAACCTGCTCGACGTCGAGACCCTCGCCCGCAACACCAGCCGCATCGCCGATCAGCTTCAGCGCATCTCCCGCGTGCCGCTGGTGAACAACCTGGACTGGACCGGCCAGGTCACCCTGCTCGACTTCCTGCGCGACATCGGCAAGCACGCCAGCGTCAACCAGATGGTCGCCCGCGAGTCGGTCAAGGCCCGGCTGGAGAGCGAGCACGGCATCTCGTTCACCGAGTTCAGCTACCAGCTGCTGCAGGCCAACGACTACCTGCACCTGTCGCGCAGTCACCAGGTGGAGATCCAGATCGGCGGCTCCGACCAGTGGGGCAACCTGCTGGCCGGCGTCGACCTGATCCGGCGGGCCGACGGCAGGCACGTCCACGCGTTCACCTGGCCGCTGCTGCTCCGCGCGGACGGGAAGAAGTTCGGCAAGTCCGAGGAGGGCGCGATCTGGCTGGACGCCGGCCGCACGTCGCCCTACCAGTTCTTCCAGTACTGGATGAACGTCGCTGACGCCGACGTGGAGCGCTTCCTGCTGCAGCTCACCCTGCTGCCGGTGGAGGAGTGCCGCGCAGGTGGCGAAGGAGCACGCGGTCGAGCCGCACAAGCGGGCCGGCCAGCGCCGCCTGGCCGCTGAGGTCACCACGCTGGTGCACGGCCCCGAGGCGACCGCGGCCGCCCAGGAGGCGAGCGCGATCCTGTTCGGCGGCTCGCCGGCCGGAGCGTCAGCCCGCGCCCTGGAGTTCCTGGCCATTGAGGTGCCGTCCTCGCCGTTCACCGACGGGGTGACGTTGGCGAAGGCATTGGCGGAGACGCCGCTAGCCTCGTCGCTGTCCGACGCCCGGCGCACCATTGACGCGGGCGCCGCCTCCGTCAATGGCGAGGTCGTCAAGGAAGACCGCCCGCTCACCGAGGCGGACCTGCTCTACGACCGCTGGCTGCTGCTGCGCAAGGGCAAGCGGACCTATCACGTGCTGACCGCCACCGCGAGCTGACCGCCCGACCGCCCGCCCCGCCCGCACCACTGAGCCATCATCACGGGGGTGGCTTCCCGCCGCCCGCCCGCTGAGACGCAGAAGCCCCGCCTCACCCCAACCGGGTCGATTGCGCAAACGGCCCCGATAGAAGAAGGCGATAGCGCAAACGACCCGCAAGGGAGGGGCCAGAGGGAAAAGCCCCGGGACGCCCAGGGCTTTTCACGTTGCCGGCCCTAAGCGGCCGGGGTCACTGGATCAGGCGTAGTCGCTCGCCGACCGGGCCAGGCTGACCCCGGTGAACGCGTCAGGCACCGGGTACTTGCCCAGGATGAAGTTGAGGATCGCCGCGTGCTGGAACTCCACCGGCTGGATGGAGGCGGCCGTCTTGATCCCGGCCGGGCTCTTGATAACGCTCAGCCCGCTCTGGTAGGTCTGGCCGGCGATGTTCTCCACCATCAGCGCCAGCTCGCCAAGCCCGGTCACGTTCTTCACCTTCGCGAAGTCCGTGTTGATCTTCGGCTGCACCGCCGGGTTGACCGCGGTGACCGGCTGCTTGCCCGCCGCGCCGAGCACCGCGTTCCACGCCTTCGCGTGGTCCTGGTGCTGGCTCATCGCGGTCTCGGCGAAGGTGACCATGGCGGGCGGCACCGTGCCGAGCTTGCCGCCGTGTGCGGCGGCGATCCCGGCCTTGTAGGTGGCGACGCCCGAGTTCTCCAGGCTGGCCGCCATCGCGACCACCTTCAGGTCACCCGACAGGTCCTGGCCCATGCCGCCGGCCGTGGCCACGGCTGACGCGGAGGCCGAGTCGGCGGGCGACGCGCTGGCGGTGGCGGTGGACGAGGAGGAGCTGCACGCGGCAAGCAGGCCCGCGCCCGCCACGCCGCCGGCCAGCGCGAAGAAGCGGCGCCTGCCGAAGGCGGCCCGCCGGGCCGGGTCCCCGGCCGCTGTGTCCGCGGCCTGCTCGCGGATGTCCTGCGACCACTCGGCCAGGCTGTCGCGCAGCGCGGGCATGGTGAGGTCGTGATGGATGGCGTCCAGGTCCGTGGTCATGGCGCGCAGTTGCGCCTCGGACAGCTGCATCGGCTCATTGGCGGTCAAGAAACAGCTCCCTGGCTTGCTGGGGCGGCTTTGCTGGTCGGGTAGAACGCGTTCGGGAAGCCGACCGCGCCCGCCGCGGCCGGCAGCTTGGCCGCCGGCGGCGGCAGCGCGATGTCCGAGGCCGCGCCCGCCTTCAGCAGCGCCTGCACCGCGTTGAGGACCGCGACGTGCTGGGCCTCGACGCCCATGATGCTCGCGGTGACCTTCTTGGCGTTCGCGTTGGTCAGCAAGCTCATGTTGTTGACGTAGGTTTCCGCCGCGACGTTCTCCAGCTCCTGGGCCAGGTTCACCACCAGCAGCGAGCCGGTGCTCGCCGACGCCTTGCTGATCGCCGCCACGGCCTTGTTGACCACCGCCGCGATGGCCGGGTCGGGCTTGGTCTGCTTGGTCCCGCCGAGCGCGGTGGTCGCCGACTGGAAGGCGGCCAGGTGGTCGGCGTGCTGGCCCATCGTCGTGGTGGCGAAGGCCTTGATGACCGGGTTGGCGGAGCTGCCGCCGATGTACGGCAGGCCGAGCGCGGTCTTGTACGTGCTGACCGCGAGCACCTCGATGGACGAGGCCGTCTGCAGCACCTGCACGTCGGTGCCGGAAGCGGCGAACGCCGGGCTGCCGATGTAGTCCGCGAAGGCCGCGATCAGGCCGGTCGCGGCGAGCACGCCGCCGGCCCGCTTGGCGGTGTCGGTCAGCCGCCGCCGGTTCTCGCCGGCGAACGCGCGGTTCTCGTCCGCGTCGACCCCGCTGGCCGCCCGGTGCTGCCGGCCCAGGTCCACCATGTCCCGCAGCGGCTCCCTGGCCGCGCGCACCGCGTCGGCATGGGTATCTTGCGACTGCTCGATCAGGCCGTTCAAGGCGGTCTCGTCAAGCTCCATGTGCCCTCCCGTTCCGCACCGCGCGCGGCGCGGCTATCGCACCACGAGGGTGCCGGTCATAAACGTGTGGATGGAGCAGATGTACGCGTAGCTCCCGGCCTTTTTCGGAGCCGTGAAGGTCTTGGACTGGCCGGCCGGGATATCGCCGGTGTTGAACGCCGACGGGCTGGCCTTGTCGGTCAGCGTGTGCGTCACCGTGTCGTCGTTGCGTACCGTCACCACCGCCCCCGGAGCCACGGTCATGCTCATCGGGCCGAACATGAAGTTCTTGATGACGATGGTGTCCGCCGCCGTACTGGCGCCCGCAGACCCGCCGCTAGCGCTCGCCGACCCGTCGTGGCGCTCGCCGAGCTCGTGGCGGTCGCCGACCCGCTCGTGGCGGTCGCCGGGGCAGTGACCCCGCCCCCACCGGTCGCCGACGACACGGAACTACCGCAGCCAGCCACCAGCAGGGCGGCCATCAGCCCCGCTGCCACCGGCCACCATCGTTGAGCACTCTTGGTAGCAGTCATTTAACGGAAAGTATTAGATCGGGCCCGGGCCATGCCAGGCAACCACACTTCTCATTGCCGATCCGTTACCGATGACCAGCCCGGATCCTGCCGGTCCGCCCGCTCCCGCCCGGTAAGACCCCGCCCCCGCAGGGCGGGGCCGCCGCGCCGTCCGGTCACAAAAGTGGTCGCAACCGAGGGCCCTTAGCGCGCGGCGGCGAGCAGCGCGCGCTCGTTCCGCTCGCACCAGCGGCGGGCCCGCCGAGCGGCGGGCGCGACGGCGCGCCAGTGGTCGGCGAAGCCGTCGTGCCCGGCGGCGGCCGCCTCGGTGACGATGGCGTACGTCCAGTCGTGGCTGGCCAGCAGGGCCCCGGCCACCCGCGCGCGGCCGGACCGAGACAGCCCGGTCGCGGCCAGGAACAGCCGGAACCGCTCGATCGCCCGGCCCTGCCTGCTGTCGGTGACGTCGGCCTCGTCGAGCAGCGGGACGAACGAGCGGGCCGCCGCGGCCAGGTCCCAGGCCGCGCTGCCCGGCCCGGCCAGGTCGAAGTCGATGAGTGCCACCGCTCGCCCGTCCCGGAACACCACGTTGGCCGGGTGCACGTCGTTATGGCTAACCAGGGCGCCTCGGTAAGGGACGGGCACCGGCCGCGGCCAGGCGTAGCCGGCCGGGTCGAAGGAGGTCGCCGCGCGGTGGTAGCGGCGCAGCAGGTCGGCCACGCTGACCAGGGCCTCGTCGCTCAGTATGTCGTCGGGCAGCGGCGGGACCGCCGCCCGGCCGTCGATGTAGGTGAGCGTCTCGGTGGCCGGCCCGGCGGCGAGCACCCGGGGCGCGCCGTCGAAGCCGGCTCGGGCCAGGTGCCCGAGCAGCGCGTGGGTGGCCGGGCGGCATGGCGCGGCCGGCCGCCGTACCGTGTCGCCGACTCTCTCGACCCGGCCCCGGTTGGCGGTGCCGCCGTACAGCGGCAGCCCGGCGGCCGGGCGAAGGTCACCCTCGCGGGCCCGGGGCACCTCCAGGCGCAGCGGCGGCAACGGCGAGCAGGCCCCGGGCGAGGCTTGAGTGCGTGACAAGGCCATGGACAAGCCCTCCTCGGATCGCGGCGAAGACCGCCGGGCTCTTGGCGGGGTCGTAGGCGACGCCAAGGACGAAGGGGATCCGGGTGATCAGCGCGACGGGCGCGACGATCATCCGGCCGTCCAGCGCGGTCGCCAGGGGCCGGCCGTCCGCGCCGATGAACACCCCGGCCACCTCCGCGTGCACCCCGGCCGCCGCGAGCGCGGCGCGCTCGGTCGGCGTGACGGCGTCGTAGATGGTGGAAAGGCCGGGGCCCCAGGCGCCGATGGACACGACCGCCATGGTCACGCTGGGGATCAGGGCGAACGCCTCGGCGATGCCGGCCTGCCGGCGGATCGCGGTCGCGGTCGCCGCGTCGGACACCAGCATCGGCGCGTAGAAGGCGTGCGCGGTCCCGCCGGTGACCCGGGCGACGCCGCGCACCAGCTCAAGCAGGTCCCGGCCGTCCGGCGGCGGGCACGGCCCCGGTGAGCTGCACGATCGGGCACGGCGGCAGCTGGGTCAGCGCGGCGGTGAGTCCGCTCAGCGTGCGCGACCAGGTGAGGCCGAGCACGTCGCCCGGTGTGAGGAGGTCCGTCAGCACCTGCCCGGTGGCCTCGCCCAGGCGTTGGCGCAGCGCCGAGGACTCCTCGGGGAAGTTGAACACGAACGCGTGCCGCAGGCCGAAGGCGGCGCACAGCTCGGCCGACAGCCCGGCGTCGAGCGTGCCGCCGGGCAGGCCGATCTCGATCTGCACCAGCCCGCTCTCCCGTGCTGAGTCGAGCAGCCGGGCGACCCGGAACCGGCTGATCCCCAGCTGGCCGGCGATGTCGACCTTGGAGATCCCTTCAAGGTAAAACTGCCGCGCGACCCGCGCGGCCAGGACAACTTCCGATGGTCGGTCCGCCGAAAGTGTCATCTTTCGCCTCCACCAGGCGCTCATTTGAGCGACCTTTTCTCATCTTCGCAGCTTTTCTTGACATTGCCTAGCCGCGGGTTCGCGGTGATGTCATATATCAATTTGAGCATGTATTCGCTCAAATGAGCAAGGCGTAAGCCGACATTGCCCGGCGCCTGCCCGCTAAGGCGCCGCGGCGCGTCCGCAACCGTCCCCAGCGCGGTGGAGGTTCATTGATGAGTTCGCCCAGGTTCGGGAGCGCCCGCGGTGGTGTCCAGCCCGCTGGTCGCCGGCCAGCTGATCCGCTGACCCCTTCGTTGGCCGCTGACCGCGTCCTAGCGGCCGGCCCGCCGCCGCCGCCGCCGCGAGTTCGGCGGAAACTATTTTCTCAGCGGAAACTTCTTACGTGTATAGCGGTATTTATATCCACCAGGAAAAAAGGTTCCGTGATCATGCCTCGGTCCGTCGCGTCGCCGACTGATAACAGCAAGAAGCGCGCAGCGCCGCTCTTCCGCTACGCTGTCATTGGCGCCAACGGCCAGGAAGCGTTTCCGTGATCAATGCCTGGTCAACGCTGAAAGCGCGGGCAGGTGCGCGGGCCACGGGATGAGCAGCCGGGCGCCGAGCACCAGGGCCCCCACCGCGACCAGGGCGAACAGGGTCACCCACACCCCGGCCGGCATGCCGGTCAGCCAGGCGAGCTGGTCGGCGTCGGAGTTCACCGCGCCCGGGCGGGCCGACGGCAGGCGGCGGCCGGGCGGCAGGCGCAGCGCGCCGCGCCTGGTCCTGGCCAGCTCAGCGACCGGCCGCACCCCGCCGAACAGCAGGAACCACGCCAGGGTGTAGGCGAAGGCGGCCCGTGGCGCCGGGCTGGCCACCAGGATGACGGCGGCCAGCGCCCCGCTGGTCAGCAGCACCGCCAGCACCCCGTACCCGTTGCGCATCAGGAACAGCGTCACCAGCAACAGCAGCAGGAGCAGCGAGAGCAGCAGGGTCACCCGGTGCGTGCCGAGCAGCGCGGCGGCGCCCGCGCCGAGCAGCGGCGGGCGTCATGTACCCGGCCAGCGCGGTGACCACGATGCCCGGCCCGCTGCGGCGGCCGCGCGACACCGTCTCGCCCGACGTGTCCGCGTGCAGCCGGATGCCCTCCAGGCGCCGGCCGGACAGCAGCGAGGCCGCGGCGTGCCCGCTCTCGTGCGCGATCGTGATCGCGATCCGCGTGATCCGCCACAGCCGGGGGCTGGCCACGATCAGCAGCGCAACGGCGGCGCTCACGGCGATTACCCACCCCGGCGGGGCGTCCTGCACCCCGGTCAGCCGATCCCAGAACACCGCCACGGACAAAGGGTACGTACGGCGGGAAAGCAATCGGCGCGTTCCGGCGGCGGGTAGCCCCGGCGTGCTGCGGGGGCGCGGGTCACGGTGAAAGGCGCCGGCGTTTCCGGTGGCACGGCACGCGCCGCAGCTGGGCGACGGTAAGATGACTGTTGGTAGCGAAACCTGTACTTCTGGTCACTGACGGGGCGGAGTGGTGACATGAACGGCACGGGCAGGCGCTATGGCGCGACGGAGAACGGGGATGGGCAGGGCCACGGGTGGCGCCTGCGGCCGGCGGGCAGCGGTGACGCCGCCTGGCGACTGAGCGTAACCGCCGTGGTGGCGGCCGTGGTCGCGGTGACGGGGATCGTCTTCGCCGTGCTCGCGGCCCGGTCGGCGCCGTCACGAGCCGCGTCACACGGCGCCACCGCATCGCCCGCCGCCCGGGCCAACGCGGCGGCCGGGCCGAGCGATCACGGCGCCGGCGCCGTCGCCGCCGCCAGGGGCATCCCGCAGGAAGGCGCCCTGCGGGCCGCGGCCACGGGCGCGGCCCAGCCGGCCCTCGCCAGTCCCCCGGTGCCCCAGCGGGCCGCCCCGCTGGTGCTGACCGTCGCCGACCGCCGCGACTGCCCGGCCAAGGCCACCGCCTGCGTCGACCTGACCAGGCACATCACCTGGCTCCAGGCCGGTGGCAAGACCACATTCGGCCCGGTCGCGATGGAGCCGGGTAAGCCGGGCAGTGGGCCGCACGCGACCCCGGCGGGCACCTTCCACGTCGCGTGGAAGGCCGGGCCGACCTACATGAGCACGACCTACAACGAGCCGATGCCATGGGCGACGTTCTTCGCCGCCGGCGGCGTCGCGTTCCACGGCGGCAGCCTGACCCAGTGGTCGCACGGCTGCGTCCACCTGACCGTGGGCAACGCGCACTACTACAACGCGCACCTGCCCATCGGCGCCGAGGTCGTCGTCTTCTAATCCGCCTCCGCCCCGGAAGCCGCCGTGGTTACCCGCCGGCCGGACCGCTCATCGGGATGCGCTGGTGCACGGCCCAGCGGGCGAACTGGTCGCCGAAGTGCGGGCTGGCCGGGTCGCCCGAGGCGCCGCCGGGGATGACGAAGCTGGCGTCACCGGGCGCCCCGAGGTCGATCACCTGCCGGTACACCGACAGGCTGGTCACGGTGAACGGGCTGCCGGCGCGCCACCCGTAGCCGGCCGCCTGGATGGTGTCGGCGTCGCCGCCCATCGGCGCGCCGGGGAACGGCCCGGCCAGCGGGTGCACCCGCGCCGCCTGGTGGACGTTGCCCCAGCGCCAGCCGCCCGGGTCGGGGCCGTAGGCCGCGACGGCCGCCGCCCAGCCCGCGGCGAGCGCGGCGGGCACCGCTGCGAGCACACGCTTGCGCCGTTCGGCCGCCGCCTCGCCTGCCGCCTCGCCCGCGTCCGCGGGCACCGGGCCGCCGAGCAGCTCCCAGGTGTCGTTGCCCAGCCAGCGGCGCACCATCGACAGCGTCGGCGCCAGCGCGCCGGACGTCACCCATGTCCAGGTCTCGGCGCCGAGCACCGGCCGGTACAGCGCCTCGGCCAGCGCCCGGGTGAAGCACGCGTACAGCAGCGCCGCCGCCGAGCCCGCCGTCAGGTCGCCGTCGAAGCCGGCCAGCAGCGAGCGGGCCGCCTCGGCGCCGGGGTCCGCCAGCGGCGCCGACCCCGGCGAGCAGCCGCCCCCAGCCGCGGGCGGCCAGCGACACCGTGTCCGCCTGCATCCCGGCCAGCTCGGCGGCGCTGCGCTGCCCCGGCTCGGCCAGCAGCGAACGGAGCCGCTCGGCCCGCCACGGCTGGGAGAAGGTATGGGAGATATACGGCCGGTCCGCGTCGGTGATCGCGTTGTTGGCGGTCATCACGAACCCCGCCTCGGGGTCGGCCGTCGCGGGCAGCTCGGCGAATGGCACCGTGCCGGTCCACTCGCAGGCGTCGTCCCACCCGGTAACCGGCAGCCGCCGGGCCGCGTCCGAGGACCGGACCGGCAGCTCGCCGCGGCACTGGTAGGCGATGTCGCCGCGGGTATCGGCGCAGACCAGGTTGTTGACCGGGTCGACCCAGCCGTCCTGCGCCCCGGCCAGCTCGGCGGCGCTGCGCGCGGTGAGCATCGGCAGCAGGCACTCCAGGCCGCGGTTGGGCCGGTGCGTCCCGGTCCAGCGCAGCGCCAGGGCCAGCCCGTTGCCCGGGTTCCCGTGCACCACCGGGCCGTGCCTGGTCACCCACACTGGGACGGTGACCGGGGAGCCGCCGCGCACCTCGATCCGCTCGTGGCAGACCTCGGCCTCGGTCCAGCCGGCCGGTGTCAGGTACCGCGTGCCGTCGAAGCGCTCCAGGTACAGGTCCTGGGTGTCGGCGTCCCCGTGGGTGATCGCCCAGGCGACGGAGCCGTTGAACCCGAAGTGCGGGAAGCCGGGCAGCCCGGGGAAGGTGGCCCCGCTGACATCGAAGTCGGGGCAGGTGACGCGGCACTGCCAGTACACGTTGGGCGTGTCGAGAGCCCGGTGCGAGTCGTTGCAGATGACCGCGTGGCCGTGCGCGGTGTGCCGCCCGCTGACCGCCCAGGCGTTGGACCCGGGCTCGACCTCGGCGACGAAGCCCAGGTGTCCCTCGATGTCGCCGACCGCCTCATCGAGCAGCCGGCCGACCGGCGTGGTCAGCCGCCCGTCCGGTGGCACCGCGACCGGCGACCCGGTGACCGGCCGGGTCTCCAGCCGCTCGAACGCGTCGGCCCCGGCCCGCGCCAGCAGCACCGCGTTGGCCAGCTTGTGCTGCCACTGCCCCATGAGCACGTGCCGCACCAGGAACGCCGCGACGGAGTGCCACGCCTGCCAGGGCTCGGCCGGGTAGCGCGCGGGCAGCGGCAGGGTGCCCTCGGCGACGGCCTGGTTCACCCCGCTGGCGTAGGACTCGAACGCCGAGCGCAGCGCCGGCGACATCACCGCGACGTCCCGCCGCGCGGCGGCGGCGAGCCCGAGCCGCCGGGAGAGCACGTCGCCGGCCAGCGCCGCCGGCCCGGCGATCTCGGCCCACCGCCCGCAGGCGCGCCGCCGGTCGTACTCCATCTGGAACAGCCGGTCCTGCGCGCACGCATAGCCCATCCCGGCCCACGCGTCCGCCGCTGTCTCCGCCGTTACGTGCGGCACCCCGTACTCGTCGCGCTTGATTGAAAAGTCCACAAATCAAGTATCGCAACGAGGGGCGTCGCTCCGCCTCCCCCGCACCGGTTCCCTTGGCCGCGGGCGGGGCCAGGCAGGCGCCCGGCGGGCCTAGCGCCCGTTATTTGAGCATTCCAGTCGGTAAGGGCGAGTATTAGGGTTGCCCTCATGGCATCCTCCACGGCCCTTGAGGCGTTCCTGCGCGAGCCCCGCAACGTGATCGTGGCCGGCATCCGCAAGGACGGCCGCCCGCACCTCTCGCCCAACTGGTACTTCTACGACGGCGAGAAGTTCTACGTGTCCACCACCCGTAAGCGGGCCAAGTACCGCATCTTCCGCCGTGACCCGCGGGCCGAGCTGGTCTTCGACCAGCCGTCGCCGCAGTGCTACGTCGAGATCCCGGCCACGACGGAGATCCGCGAGGACGTCCCGGCCAACCTCCACCTGTTCCGCGCGATCAGGGAGAAGCACGGCCGCGAGGTGCCGGCGGACGAGCAGCTCGCGGCCGATCTGACCGCCGAGGACCGGGTGCTGCTGGTCTTCACCCCGGCCCCGTCCTCGGAGTGGCACGCCCACGGCATCGCCTAGCCCCGGCTAGCCGCTCGCCGCCCTCGTGATGGCGGACGGTTCCGCCCCGGTGGGCGGAACTGTCCGCCATCTTGTTTTCTGGCGGCCGGACAGGGGGCCGTTCCCAGGCCGGGCGAACCGTGCGCCGGCGATGGCGGCGGACCCCGGTTCACCGCCGTGACCTGGGACGGAGTCTTCGCGGGCCCGGTGGTCCGGCCCGGTTTGGGGGCATAAGGGGCCGGGTAGGGCGGCGCGGGGCCGGGTGCTTGCCGGCCCCGCGGGGCGCGGGCTAAGTGCCACTGACCGTCAATGACTGCCTGTCAGGAGGGCCCTCATGTCCTACGACCCCTACGGGTCCGGCGACTTCGGCGCCAGCCCGTTCGATGACATCTTCGCGCGCTTCTTCGGCAGCTCCGTGCCCCGCCGCCCGGTGCAGCGGGTCAACCTCGGCCAGCTGCTCACCGAGCAGGCCCGCGAGCTGATGCGGGACGCCGCGGCCCAGGCCTCCCGGTGGGGCGACCCCGACCTGGACACCGACCACCTGCTGTGGGCGGCGACCCGGCAGGACCCGGTGCGCCGCCTGCTCGGCGCGGCCGGCGCCGACCCGGACGCGATCGCCAGGGACATCGAGTCGCAAGCCGGCCGCGGCGAGCCCCGCGACGAGCCGCCGAGCCTCACCCCGGCGGCCAAGCGGGCGCTGCTCGACGCGCGGCAGATCTCCCGCGCCCTCGGCTCCTCCTACATCGGGCCCGGAGCACCTGCTGTTCGCGCTGGCCGTCAACCCGGAGTCGGCGGCGGGCCGCGAGCTGCGCGATGCCCGGGTCACGCCGGAGACGCTGCAGGACGCGGTGACCGGCGGCGGCGCCCGGCCGGGCCCGGCGGCGGCGCGGGGCGGGACGGCCGCCGTCCGGCACGCCCACCGTCGACGAGTACGGCACCGACCTCACCGCGATGGCCCGCGAGGGCCGGATCGACCCGGTGGTCGGCCGCGAGCAGGAGATCGAGCAGACGGTCGAGGTGCTGTCCCGGCGGACCAAGAACAACCCGGTGCTCATCGGCGAGCCCGGCGTCGGGCAAGACCGCGATCGTGGAGGGCATCGCGCAGCGCATCGTGGACGGCGACGTGCCCGACACGCTGCAGGGCAAGCGCCTGGTCCAGCTCGACCTGGGCGGCCTGGTCGCCGGCACCCGCTACCGCGGCGACTTCGAGGAGCGGCTGAAGAAGGTCATCGACGAGGTCCGCGCGCACGCCGACGAGCTGATCATCTTCATCGACGAGCTGCACACGGTGGTCGGCGCGGGCGCCGGCCGAGGGCGCGATGGACGCGGCCAACATGCTCAAGCCCGCCCTGTCCCGCGGCGAGCTGCACATCATCGGCGCCACCACGCTCGACGAGTACCGCAAGGACATCGAGAAGGACGCCGCGCTGGAGCGCCGCTTCCAGCCGATCCTGGTCCCCGAGCCGTCGGTGACCGACACGATCGAGATCCTGCGCGGCCTGCGCGACCGCTACGAGGCGCACCATCAGGTCCGGTTCACCGACGAGGCCCTGGTCGCGGCGGCCGAGCTGTCCGAGCCGCTACATCACCGACCGGTTCCTGCCGGACAAGGCGATCGACCTGATCGACCAGGCCGGGGCCCGGGTCCGGCTGCGCGCCACCCGGCCGGCCAAGGAGCGCCGCGAGGCCGAGCGGCAGCTCGAGCGGCTGGCGCGGGAGAAGGACGAGGCGGTCGCGGCCGAGGACTACGAGCGGGCCGCGGCGCTGCGCGACCAGGAAGTCGAGCTGACCCAGCAGGCGGCGGGCGCGGCGCCGGAACCGGCCAGGACAAGGCCGTTCCCGAGGTCGGCCCGGAGGACATCGCCGAGGTCGTGTCCCGCTCGACCGGCATCCCGGTCGCCCAGCTCACCGCAGGAGGAGCAGGAGCGGCTGCTCCAGCCTGGAGCAGCACCTGCACCAGCGGGTCATCGGCCAGGACGACGCGGTGGCGGCGGTCGCCGAGGCGGTCCGCCGGTCCCGGGCCGGGCCTGGGCGACCCGGACCGGCCGATCGGCAGCTTCCTGTTCCTCGGCCCGACCGGCGTCGGCAAGACCGAGCTGGCCCGGGCGCTGGCGCGAGGCGCTGTTCGGCAGCGACGACCGGATGGTCCGCATCGACATGAGCGAGTTCCAGGAGCGGCACACGGTCAGCCGCCTGGTCGGCGCGCCGCCCGGCTACGTCGGCTACGAGGAGGCGGGCCAGCTCACCGAGGCGGTGCGGCGCACGCCGTACGCGGTGCTGCTGCTCGACGAGATCGAGAAGGCGCACGCGGACGTGTTCAACATGCTGCTCCAGGTGCTGGACGACGGCCGGCTCACCGACGGCCAGGGCCGCACGGTCGACTTCAAGAACACCGTGGTGATCATGACGAGCAACCTCGGCTCGGACGTGATCGGCCGGCGCCGGCGTCGGCTTCGACGGCCGCGTGGACGGCGCAGGACCCGCCAGGACCGGCTCATGGGCCGGCTGCGCGAGGCGTTCCGCCCGGAGTTCCTCAACCGGATCGACGAGATCATCGTCTTCCGGCAGCTCGACCAGGCGCAGCTGCGGCAGATCACCGAGCCTGCTGCTGGAGGAGACCACGGCGGCGCCTGCACGCGCAGGCCATCACGGTGGAGTTCACCACCGAGGCGGTCGACTGGCTGGCCAGAGCGGGGCTACCAGCCCGAGTTCGGCGCCCGGCCGCTGCGCCGGACGATCCAGCGCGAGGTCGACAACCAGCTGTCGGCGATGCTGCTCGACGGCCGGCTGACGCCGCACCAGCACGTGATCACCGCCACCGAGGGCGACGCGATCACGTTCCGCGTCACCGAACTGGACCCGGCCCACGTCCGCCCGCCGACCAGCCGGCCCGGCCCGACCAGCCCGGCCAGTCCGGCCAGGACCGTCCCGTCGGCCACGGCTAAGGAAGTTGTCACCGGCCGGCATCGGCGCCGCCTCGGTCCGCGCGTAGCCAGGCGGTGGTGTCCGGGGGGAGCAGGCCGCCGTCCAGCGGGCCGCTGGCCAGGAGGACGGAGCTGCCCGGCGGGAGGGCGACCGGCTTGCCCGACAGGTTGGCGACGCAGCGCACGGCCCCGCCGGTGGTGAACCGGTCCGCCGCGGGCGCGGCCGGCGGCTGGGAGGGTGAAGCGTCGCGGCGGAAGGCCAGCACGCCGTCTGGGGCGGGCTCCCAGGTCATCGCCGAGTCGCCGAAGGCGGGCTCGGTGCGGCGGATGCGCAGCGCCGCCCGGTACAGGGCGAGCATCGAGTCCGGGGCTGGCGGCCTCGGCCGCCACGGTCAGGTCGCGCCACTCCTTGGGCTGCGGCAGCCAGGGCTGCGACGCCGCGCCGTCGGGGGAGAAGCCGAACGGCGGCTCGGTGCCCGACCACGGCAGCGGGACCCGGCTGCCGTCGCGGCCCGGGGTCGGCGCCGCCGGTGCGGGCCCAGATCGGGTCCTGGCGCAGGTTTTCCGGTAGGTCCAGAACCTCCCACAGGCCGAGCTCCTCGCCCTGGTAGACGTAGACCGAGCCGGGCAGCGCCATGGTCAGCAGGGCCGCCGCCCGCGCCCGCCGGGTGCCGAGCGGCAGGTCGGCCGGAAGGCCGTGGAAGTACCGCCGCCGGTCGAGGTCGAACGCGGTGTCCGGCCTGCCGTACCTGGACACCACCCGGTCGACGTCGTGGTTGGACAGCACCCAGGTGGCCGGGCTGCCGGTCGGCGCGCTCAGCGCCAGCGTCTGGTCGATGACCCCGCGCAGCCCGGCCGCGTCCCAGGGGCAGTTCAGGTAGGGAAAGTTGAAGACCGTGTGCAGCTCGCCCGGCCGGACGTAGCGGGCCAGCCGGGCGGCGTCGGCCAGCCAGACCTCGCCGATCAGCATCCGCTGCCCCTGGCCGCCGGCGCTGAACTCGTCGGCGACGGCCCGCCAGGCCCGGTAGATCTCGTGCACCTCGTCGCGGTCGGTGAACGGGTGCGCGGGTCCGGGCAGCGCGACCGGCGGCAGGTCGGGCAGGTCCGGGTCCTTGCACAGCAGCGCGGCCGAGTCGATCCTGATGCCGTCCGCGCCGCGGGCGAACCAGAACCGCAGCACGTCCTCGAACTCGCGGCGCACGTCGGCGCTGTCCCAGTTGAAGTCCGGCTGCTCCGGGCGCGAACAGGTGCAGGTACCACTCGCCCGGCGTGCCGTCCGGCTCGGTGACCCGGGTCCAGGCCGGGCCGCCGAAGACCGACTGCCAGTCGTTCGGGCGGCAGTCGCCGCCCGGCCCCCGGCCGGGCCGGAACCAGAACCGTGACCGCGCCGGGGAGCCCGGCCCGGCGGCGAGCGCCGCGCGGAACCAGGGGTGCGGTCGGAGGCGTGGTTGGGCACGACGTCGACGATGATCCTGATCCCGTGGTCGTGCGCCTCGCCGATCAGCGCGTCGGCGTCGTCCAGCGTGCCGAAGACCGGGTCGATGGAGCGGTAGTCGCTGATGTCGTAGCCGGCGTCGGCCATCGGCGACGGGTACCACGGGTTGAACCAGATCGCGTCGATGCCGAGCGCGGCCAGGTAGGGCAGCCGCGCCCGCACGCCCGCCAGGTCGCCGATGCCGTCGCCGTCGCCGTCGGCGAAGCTGCGCACGTAGAGCTGGTAGATCGCGGCGCCCTGCCACCAGGACGGCTCGGGTGCGGACGACTTGGCTGCGGACGGGAATGGCACAGGGAACCTGCTTTCTCCAGTTGCGGAAACGTCCAGCGGCGGCGGGCGGCGGGCGGTGACTGCCGCGGGCGTCAGCCCCTGATGCCGCCGGCGGTCAGGCCGGCCATGATGTTGCGCTGGAAGATGAGGAAGAACACGATCGTCGGCACCGCGGCCATGGCGGACGCCGCGATGAGCAGGTTCTGCGGTGTGCCCACCGAAGCCTGCCAGATGCCGACGTTGAGCGTCTCCCTGGTCGGGGTGTAGCCGTACTCGACCAGCAGCGGCCACAGGAAGTCCTTCCACACCGCGACCAGGGCGAAGATCGACACCACGCCGATGATCGGCCGTGAGATCGGCAGCACGATCCGCCACAGGATCATCAGCCGGGACGCGCCGTCCACCTCGGCGGCGTCGATGTAGTCGGTCGGTATCGAGTCGAAGAACCGCTTGAGCAGGAAGATGTTGAACGCGTTGGCCACCGACGGCAGCCAGATGGCCTCCGGGGTGCCGATCAGGTTCCAGTGCAGGAACGGCAGGTTGGCCACGGTCACGTACTGCGGCACCACCAGCACGGTGGCCGGGATCATCAGCGTGGCCAGCATGAGGAACAGCACCGCGTTGCCGAGCACCGGGCGCAGCCTGGACAGCGAGTAGGCGGCGGCCACGTCGAAGACGAGCTGGAAGGCCAGCGCGCCGAACGCGTAGTAGAGCGCTGTTCCACAGCATCAGCCCGACGTCGAGCCGGTTCCACGACTGCGCGTACGCCGCCGGGGTGGACCTGGTGCGGGTACAGCGTCGGCGGCGTGGTGATCGCTTCCTGCGTCGACTTGAGCCCGTCGGTGAACAGGAAGTACAGCGGCCCGATGAAGACCACGGTGAACACCACGATGACCAGGGTCAGCATCACCCGGTAGGTGATCTTCCCGCGGCGGCGGCTGAGCGAGACGTCGGAGATCAGCGTTCGGGTCGCGGTCTGCGGTTGGCGCCGGGGAGCCCGTGACCTGCGGGACGGACGGGACCCGCGGACCCGGACGGCGACCGAGGTGATTCCAGCCATAGGTATCCTCCCGGGCCCTAGCCGCGCTCGCGGGTGGTCCACAGGAACCCGCCGGAGAACACGGCGAGCACCAGCATGAGGACCACGCCGAGTGCCGAGGCGCTGTTGTAGTTGCTCGCGCCGCTCGACGCGAATGCGTACTGGTAGATGAGCATGACCACCGACTCGGTGTTGTTGCCTACGCCGCCGCCGCCGTTGGTCAGCACGAACGACTCGATGAACATCTGCATGGTCGCCACGACCTGCAGCATCAGCAGCAGCATGAGGATCAGCCGGGTCTGCGGGATCGTCACGTGCCTGATCCGCCGCGCGATGCCTGCGCCTTCCAGCTCGGCCGCCTCGTACAGCTCGCCGGGGATGTTCTGCAGCGCGGCCAGGTAGATCAGCGTGGCGCTGCCCATGTTCATCCAGGTGGACGCGATCACCACCGACAGCATGGCGGTGCTGATGAAGCCGGTGCCCGGCTGGAGCACCCACTGGGAGGCCGGCAGGTGCAGGGCGCGCAGGATGTCGTCGAACAGGCCGTACTGCGGGTTGTAGAAGTAGGCGAACAGCACCAGCGCCGAGGCGGGCGGCAGCATCACCGGCAGGTAGACCAGCACCCGCAGGTAGCCGCGCGCGTGCCGCAGCTCGTTGAGCATGATCGCGATGACGAACGGCAGCACGAACCCGATGACCAGCGCGAGCACGGTGAATTCCAGCGTGTTGCGCCACGCCTGCCAGAACGTCGGGTCACGGAAGATCCGCACGTAGTTCGACCAGCCCGCCCAGGTGGTGCCGCCGCCGTAGACCGGCTTCTGGAAGCTCATCAGGACTTCGCGGACGATCGGGTACCAGGAGAAGAACGAGAAGCAGAGCACCGCCCCGATCAGGAACCCCCAGGCCCCCGCGTTACGGCGGGCCCGGGGCAGCAGCTGGCCGCGGGCCGCCGGCTTGCGCGGGGCGAGCTGGTGAGCCGCGCGCCGCGCCAGGCGCGGCGCGCGGCTGGTGACGACGTTCGTCATGTCACCCTGCGTTCGCCAGGATGGTGTTGACGTTGCCCGCCGCGGTCTTGAGCAGCGCCGGGATGTCCGCGTTCTGCTCGGTGAGCACCGCCAGCATGACCGGGTCCAGCGTCTTGTAGACCGCCTGGGCGTCGGTCGGCTCGCCGTCACCGCTCACGGCCGCCTTGACGAACGGCTGGTAGTTGGCGACCGGGATGGTCGCGTACTTGGTCCGCAGCTGGGTGACCTGGTCGCCGGCCGCGCCGGTGAGCAGCTGCGGCTCGGGGAAGCCGACCGTGAACCCGTCGGCCTTCTGCCGGGAGTAGTTGAACTGGCCGCTGCCCGGGGTCAGGTCCTCGAAGTTGATCCACTTGATGCCGGCCTCGATCTGCGCCGGGGTGTCGTGCTTGGCGAACACGTAGTCGTTGCCGCCGGACAGCGACCCGGCCGGGGTGCCGGTCATGCTGGGCAGCGGGCCCATGCCGATGTCGCTGATGTTGCCCTTGTCCTGCGGCACGATCACGTTGTAGATGTCGTCTGGCGCCGCGATGTACATGCCCAGCTTGCCCGCGCCGAACTGCTGCTGCAGGCTGCCCCAGGCCAGGCCCTGGGTGGCGCTCATCGCCTTGTCGGTGAACCGCAGGTTGTGCAGCGTCTGCAGGATCTGCTGTGCCTGGGGCGTGTTGAAGCTGGCCGTCGGCGGGCTGGTGCCGTTGTTGACCATCGAGCCGCCGACCGCGTCGATGTAGGAGGAGAAGTGCCAGCCGCCGTTGTTCCCGGCGCTGTAGTCGCCCCAGCCTGCGATGCCGTTGCCGAGCTTGGCGATGGCGGTGGCGTCCTTCTCGACCTCCGCCCAGGTGGTCGGCGGGGCGTCGGGGTTGAGGCCCGCCTCGGTGAACAGCTTGCGGTTGTAGATCAGGCCCTGGGTGTAGTTGGAGGTCGGCAGGCCGTAGATGGTCTTGCCCGCGGTGACGGCCTTCATCGAGGTCGGGTCGATGTTCTTCAGGTTCGGCACCGTCTTGGCGGTGACGTACTGGGTGATGTCCGCCGCCTGGCCGGCCAGCAGTACCTGCGGCAGGTCGGTGAAGTAGGTGTAGTAGATGTCCGGCTCGGTGCCGCCGCGCAGCATCGCGGTGAACGTGGCCGGCTGCTCGCACGGGTAGTTGTAGACGCTGTTGACGGTGATGCCGGGGTTGGCCTTCTCGAAGATGGCCACGTCCTCGACCCACTCCTTGTGCTGCACCGGCTGCTGCGCCGCGGGCGGCGCGCAGTCGATGCTGATGGTGACCTTGGCCGCCAGACCCGGACGCGCCGTTGCCTGAGGCCGCGCCGCTCGAGCAGGCCGCCGCGGCTAGGACGAGTCCCGTCACGGCGGCGGCCACGGCCGCCCGGCGAGGGCGGGGGTGGGGAAGCCGGCGCGGGGGAGTGCCACCGGTGGTACATGCTGCTCATCGCTCGATCCCTTCCCTGGGCTGAACTGGCGATGGGCAGCCCCTGCGGCCGTGCTGTGAGCCGTACCGGGCGCCGTCGCCGTTACGGGGAACATACATACTGCAGACATCTGGCGGCAAGATACCGATTATCTGTTGCAAGGAATCAACAATCAGGCGCAGCTCTCAGATGGACGGTCCGTAGCGGCGGTACGGCGGCGGTAAGGCGGCGGTCAGTCCGCCTACCTGGGCCTTCGGCCCGATAGCGCACCGCAAGCAAGATCGCAAACAGCCAAGCGGTAGTTAAGATATCTCTCTGATAACGAAAATCTTTGCGTTGAGATGACGTATTCTTGCGGCATGACGCGTACTCCTGCCCGGCGGCTCGCCGAGGTCGCGATGAAGGTCGGGGTCAGTGAGGCCACCGTGAGCCGGGTGCTCAACGGCAAGCCCGGCGTGTCCGCCAGCACCAGGGAAGCCGTGCTCACCGCGCTCGACGTGCTCGGCTACGAGCGGCCGAGCAAGCTGCGCGGCCAGCGGGCCCGGCTGGTCGGCCTGGTCCTCCCCGAGCTGCAGAACCCGATCTTCCCGGCGCTGGCCGAGGTCATCGGCGGCGCGCTGGCCCAGCGCGGCTTCACCCCGGTGCTCTGCACGCGCACGGCCGGCGGCCTGTCCGAGGCCGACTACGTGGACATGCTGCTTGACCAGCAGGCGTCCGGGCGTGGTGTTCGCCGGCGGCCACTACGCCGAGCTGGCCGCGCCGCACGATCACTACCGGCTGCTGCGCGAGCCGGGGCGTCCCGGTGGTGCTGATCAACGCCGCGATCGACAACCTCGGTTTCCCCTGCGTGGCCACCGACGACGCCTCGGCGGCCACCCAGGCGTTCCAGCACCTGTCCGCGCTCGGCCACGACCGCATCGGCCTGGTGCTCGGCCCGGAGGACCACATGCCGTCCCGGCGCAAGCTGGCCGCCTTCACCGCGGCGGCGCAGCGGGCCGGTACCGAGGTCGCCCCGGTCGAGCACGCCCTGTTCTCGCTGGAGGGCGGCCAGGCGGCGGCGACCCGGATGCTGCGCCAGGGCGTGACCGGCATCATCTGCGGCAGCGACGTGCTCGCGCTCGGCGCGATCCGCGCGGTGCGCCGGGCCGGCCTGGCCGTTCCCGGCGACGTGTCCGTGGTCGGCTACGACGACTCGGCCTGGCTGAACTGCACCGACCCGCCGCTGACCACGGTCCGCCAGCCGATCGAGTCCATGGGCAAGTCGGCCGTGGCCCTGCTGGTCAACCAGATGGAGGCGGTCGTCGCCCACCCCGAGGAGCTGCTGTTCGAGCCGGAGCTTGTCGTCCGCGGCTCCACCGGCCCGGCCCGCGTCCAGGCCCCCGCCTGAGACCCGCGCTGGGTCCCCCGGCTAAGGCCCCGCTGGGGCCCCGTGCACCGCGCGAAAGCTGCGCGCCGGCTAGCGGCCAAAGCGACATAGTGGATATTCCTGCACCGGGATGTGCAGGAATATCCACTATCCTCGGGGCGACGGCGTGGCTGACTGATAACAGCAAGAAGCGCGCAGCGCAATCGAGCCTGGGGCTTGGCGGCGGGGGCTAGGCCTTCCAGGCGGGGCCCTCGGTGAGGGGGTGGGCGCGGAGGTAGTCCTCGTCGACTTCGACGCCGAGGCCGGGGCCGTCGAGCGGGGTGACCGTGCCCGCCTCGGACAGCGTGTACGAGGGGGAGCAGGCGACCGTGCGCAGCGGGTTGTCGGTGGAGCCGTCGGCCTCGAAGTACCAGGCGTTCTCGACGGCCGCCAGGTAGTGCACGCTGGCGGCGAAGTTCAGCCCGGTGTGGCAGCCGTGGGTGGCTACCGGCAGGCCGGCCGCCGAGGCCAGGGCGGCGATGCGCACCGCCTCGGTGACCCCGCCGCAGCGGGACAGGTCGGGCTGGACCACGGACACCGCGCCCGCGTCGACCAGCCGCTGGAACTCGTACCTGGTGTAGCAGTTCTCCCCGGCCGCCAGCGGCAGCACGTCCCTGGCGATCTGCCCGGCCTCACGCCAGGCCCGGTCCGCATACGGCGGGAACGGCTCTTCCAGCCAGCCGGCCTCCACCTCGGCCAGCACCGGCAGCATCGCGCGGACGTCGGAGACCGAGTAGCGCGCGTTCGCGTCGGCCAGCATGGCGACGTCCGGTCCGAGGGCGGTCCGCAGCGCACGCGCCCGTTCCTTATCCCGTTCCACGCTGTCGCCGAGCCGCAGCTTGACGGCGGCATAGCCGGCGGCGACCTGGCTGAGCGCCTCGTCCACCACGGCGCCGGGCGCGGCGTAGCCGAGCGCGAAGCCGCCCGCGTAGGCGGGGATCTCCCGCGCCGAGCCGCCGAGCAGCCGGTACAGCGGCGCGCCGAGCGCCTTGCCCGCCAGGTCCCACAGGGCCATGTCGACGCCGCTCATCGCGCAGACGCAGGAGGCGCAGGTGCCGTGGTTGGCCAGCACCCGGCGCTCGAAGACGTCCCAGGCGGCGGTGGTCGCGCCCGCGTCCAGGCCGGTCAGTATGTCGCGCAGCGTCGTGTTGACCGTGGCGGCGACGGCCAGCGGCGCGCGGCCGTTGTAGGACTCGCCGTACCCGGTCAGCCCGTCGGTCGTGGTGACCTTGACGACGACGGTGTCCCGCTTGGTCACCGAGCCGAGTCCCTGGGTGACGGCCTGGCGGAGCGGCACCGAGCAGGCCAGTGCCTCGACGGACGCGATCGTTAGCTCTTTCATCAGTCCTCTTGGTCGGTGGACGCGGGTGTCCCTCCGAGGTTTCCCGATCGGCCGGCCGGCCGCAATGGGCGCGGGCACAAGAAAGCGGGCCGCCGGGCGCACGCTAGGTGCGCCCGGCGGCCCGCCGGCGATCAGGGACGGCGGCCCGGCTCAGGCGGCCGCGGTGCTCGCCGCCGCCGGGGTGGCCAGCGGGTGACCGATGGAGTCGCCGGTGGCCGGGTCGAAGAAGTGCAGGCGGCTGGTGTCCACCGCCAGCTGGACCGCCGCGCCCGGTGCGGACCTGCGACCGGGAGGAGACCCGGGCCGTCCACAGCGACCGGCCGCCGACCAGCGCGGCGACGGTGTCGTCGTCCTGGTCGTCGCCCGCCGTGGCGCTGGTGATCGAGTGGTGCTCGACCGGCGGCGCGTCGATGGTGAAGAAGGCGTGGATCTCGGTGCCCAGCCCCTCGGTGACCCCGGCCATGACGTCGATGCGCGGCCAGGCCGCGTCGGCGAACGCGCCGTCCTCGAAGTCCGACGGGCGGACGCCCAGGATGACCTCGCGGCCGAAGTAGGAGTCGAGGCCGGGCTTGGCGTCCACCAGCGAAGCCGGGAAGGGCAGCCGGATCCCGGCGAACGTCACCGCGGGGCCGTCGTCGCGGACCAGTTCGGCCGAGACGAAGTTCATCGCGGGCGACCCGATGAAGCCGGCCACGAACAGGTTGACCGGCGAGTCGAACAGCGCCTGCGGCGTGTCCGCCTGCTGCAGGCGGCCGTCGCGCAGCACGCAGACCCGGTCGCCGAGCGTCATGGCCTCGACCTGGTCGTGCGTCACGTACACGGTGGTGGTGCCGAGCCGCTCGTGCAGCTGGTTCAGCGCGGCGCGCATCGAGACGCGCAGCTTGGCGTCCAGGTTGGACAGCGGCTCGTCCATCAGGAACGCGGCGGGCTCGCGGACGATCGCCCGGCCCATGGCGACCCGCTGCCGCTGGCCGCCGGACAGCGCGGCGGGCTTGCGGTTCAGGTAGGGCTCGAGGCCGAGCAGCTGCGCCGCCTCGCCGACCCGGCGCCGGATCTCGGGCTTGGGCGTGTGCCGCAGCTTCAGGCCGAAGGCCAGGTTGTCGGCCACGGTCATGTGCGGGTAGAGGGCGTAGTTCTGGAACACCATGGCGATGTCGCGGTCCTTCGGCGGCAGGTCGTTGACGACCCGCTCGCCGATCGAGATGGTCCCGCCGGTGATCTCCTCCAGGCCGGCGATCGACCGCAGCGCGGTCGACTTCCCGCACCCGGACGGGCCGACGAGCACCATGAACTCGCCGTCGTTCACCTCAAGGTTCAGGTCGTCGAGCGCCTTGACGCCGCCGCCGTACACCTTTTCCACGTGGTCAAGGGCGATACGTGCCACCGAGGAGACCTCCTGTCCTGCCGCTGCTGCTGTCCTGCCGCTGCTTGCCGCTATCTTAACCGGTAAGTTTCTTTACAGATACAGGCGTGTCCAGCACCCTTTCCGCACCTACCGTACGTACCTCGCCGGTCAGAACGAAAGCTCCCGAGAGCGCCAATTCGTCACAAGACCTGCCAATGCCCACGGTGATCGGTCCCAGGTTCGACGATCCGTGTCAGCCCCTGGCCGGTGAAAGAGGTGCGGTCGGCGTGCACGGCGAAGGTCACCCGGGCCGCCTCGCCCGGCCCGAGCGGCACCCGCGCGAACCCGGCCAGCCAGCGGGCGGGCCGCACCACTGACGCGACCGGGTCGCCCAGGTAGAGCTGGACGACCTCGGTTCCCGCGACCGGGCCCGGTGTTGCGCACGGTGCAGCCGACCCGCACCGCGCCGTCGGTGGGCACCCGACTCCGGCCGACAGGGCCAGGTCCGCGTACTCGAACGTGGTGTACGACAGCCCGTGGCCGAACGGGAACAGCGGGGTCGGGTCCACCGAGCTGCCGGCGTGCCGCGCCGGCGTTGCCCGGCCGCAGGTAGGTCGACGGCTGCGCCCCGACCTGCCGGGGCATCTCCACCGGCAGGCTGGCCGCTCGGCGTCGACCCGCCCGGTGAGCACGCCGGCGATGGCCCGGCCGCCCTCCTCGCCGGGGAAGAACGCCTGCACGACGGCCGCCAGCCGGCCCGCGACGGCGCCAAGCGCGTACGGCCGGCCGGTGACGAGCACCGCGACCACCGGCTTGCCGGTGTCCGCGAGCGCGAGCAGCAGCTCCTGCTGGCTGCCCGGCAGCTTCAGGTCGTCGATGTCGCAGCCCTCGCCGCTGGTCCCGTGGCCGAACAGGCCGGCCTCGTCCCCCACGACCGCCACGATGAGGTCAGCAGTCACGAACGGCTGCTTACCGCGGCGGCGAACCCGGACTCGTCCACCGCGCGCACGTCACAGCCGGGCGCGTGCCCGGTGACCGTGACGCCGTCCGCGCGCAGCGCGTCGAGCAGGGTGGTGACCTCGACGCCGGCCCCGCCGCTCGACCCGTCGAACCGCCGTCACGTGCCCGAGGTGCCTGGGCATCGAGTAGCAGCCGAAGAACGCCAGCGGCTCGTCGCCGAGCGGCCCGACCACGGCGACCCGGGCGCCCGGCGCCAGCGGCAGCACGTCCGCCGTCGTTGGCCAGCAGGATGACCGATTCCTCGGCGAGCCGCCTGGCGATGTCCCGCTGCGCGGGCGGGTCGAGGTCCGGGCGCCGCGTCCGCCTGGCCGGACCGGGGCGACCAGCCGGGGTCGAGCAGGCCGAGGTCGAGCTTCTGCCGCAGCACCCGGGACGCGGCCCGGTCGATGACCGCCCCGGGCACGGCGCCGGCCGCGGCCAGGGCGGCCAGCGGCTCGCCGAAGCACCGGGTGGCGGGCAGCTCGACGTCGACGCCGGCGGCGAGCGCGAGCGCCGCCGCGTCGCCGGGGCCGGGCGCGACGGCGTGCTGCAGCTCCAGGAACGAGACCGCGTAGTAGTCGGACACGACCACGCCGTCGAAGCCGTACTCGCTCGCGCAGCAGCGTGGTCAGCAGCCAGGCGTCGGCGCTGGCGGGGATCCCGTCGACCTCGACGTAGGCCGGCATCACCGAGCGCGCGCCGCCCAGCCTGATGGCCATCTCGAACGGGACCGCAATGATGTCGGCGAGCTCGCGAGGCCCCAGGGAGACCGGGGCCATGTTCCGCCCGGCCCGGGAGGCGGCGTAGCCGGCGAAGTGCTTGAGCGTGGCCTGGATCGCCGGACCGCTGCAGCCCGCGGACGTACGCGGTGCCGATGGTGCCCACCAGGTAGGGGTCCTCGCCGATGGTCTCCTCGGTGCGGCCCCAGCGGTAGTCGCGGGTCACGTCGAGCACCGGGGCCAGCCCCTGGTGCACGCCCACGGCCCGCATGGTCGCGCCGAAGGCCTCGGTCATCTCGCCGACCAGGCCGGGGTCGAACGCGGCGCCCCAGGCCAGGGGCGTGGGGTAGATCGTCGCGCCCCAGGCGGCGAAGCCGGTCAGGCACTCCTCGTGCGCGACCGCCGGGATGGCGAGCCGGCTGGCCGCCATGACTCGCTCCTGGAGGGCCGCCAGCGCGCTCATCCCGGCGGCCGCGCTGACCGGGCGGGTGCCGAACACCCGGGTGAGCTGGCCGAGCCCGTTCTTGACCTGCTCCTCGAACGGCGGGGCGTCGAGGCGGAAGAACTGGTCCTGCATCGGCGCGACGCCGTCGCCGTCGCCGGAGGCGCCCATCCAGACGCTGCCGAGCTGGGCGATCTTCTCTTCCAGGGTCATCTGGCTGAGCAGGTCGGCGATCCGTTCCCCGGCCGGCCGGTCGGGGTCCTGCCAGGCCTCGATGTCTGTCTGCGTCACTGGGATGGCTCCTTCGCACCTAGCCATGCGGGTACTGCGGTCGATTCACGGACGAGCAGCTCGGTAGACAGCTCGACCCGGTTGGTGCGCAGCGGGCTGCCCTCGGTCAGCTCGCCGAGCATCTCGGCCGCGGCGCTGCCCATCTCCACGAGCGGCTGCCTGATGGTGGTCAGCGGGGGTGAGGCCCACCGGCTGACGGGCAGCTCGTCGAAGCCGACCACGGACAGGTCGTCGGGGATGCGCAGGCCGCGGCGGCGGGCCGCCTCGTAGACGCCGAAGGCCTGCTGGTCGCTGCCCGCGAAGATGGCCGTCGGCCGGTCGGGCAGGGCGAGCAGTTCGACAGCGCGGGCGAAGCCGCCCTCGTGCTGGAAGTCGCCGTACTTGATCAGCGCCGGGTCGACCGCGACGCCGGCCCGCTCCAGGCCCGAGCGGTAGCCGTCGAGCCGGGCCATGCTGCACAGCATGTCGGGGAACCCGGTGATCAGCCCGATTCGCCGGTGCCCGAGCGACAGCAGGTGGTCGGTGGCGGCGAGTCCGCCCGCCCAGTTCGTGGCGCCGACCGACGGGATGTCCGGCGGCGGGGTGTTGGCCGGGTCGATGACGACGAGCGGGATGCCGGCCCCGCGCAGCTGCCCGACCTGCGCGCCGGTCAGCGTGGTCGTCACCAGGATCACCCCGTCGGAGTGATGGCTGGCGATGGTCGATGTCCAGCTCGCGGGCCGGGCGTCGCCGTGCCGTACGGACGACACCGCGATCGCGATGGAGCGCTCCGCGCCCCACTCCTCGACCCCGCGCAGGATCTCCACCGCCCACGGGCTGTCGAGCCCGTTGAACACCAAGTCGATCAGGCCGGAGCGGCGCCGGCCACGCTGCCCGTAGCGGGGGTACTGATGCTGGTCGAGTAGCTGCTCAACCCGCGCGCGGGTGGACGGCGACACGTCGGGTCGGCCGTTGACCACCTTGGACACGGTGGGCAGCGATATGCCAGCCTCCGCCGCGATCGCGGCGAGCGTGGTCTTCCGCACGGCCACACCTTTCGATTCGGTCTCGAAATTTTTCGGAAATACGAACGGTCTCTGGAACGGCGCTGTCCTTGCTGCATCGTACGGCAATCAAGGCGACATGAAAACGTTCGTAACGCCGAGGAAAAGAGGGGTTGACCGCTACATACGGTGTATTTACGATAGCGGCACGTCGAAAGTATTCGAAAACTTTCGAAAGTGCCTTGCGTCAAAACCCTTTCAGGAGACGACTATGCGTAGCAGGCGGGCACTCGCCGGCGCCGCCCTCGTGGTGGCGGTGGCAACGGCGGCCGCCGCGTGCAGCAGCGGCAGCAGCTCAAGCTCACCCGCCGCCAGCGGCGGCGGTTCTACTGCGAGCTCTTCCGGCGGCACCGGCGGAAACTCTTCTTCCGCACCTGTGACCCTCAGCTGGTGGAATAACGGGACCAACCAGCCGCTGCTCGGCGTCTATCAGAACGCCATCAAGAGCTTCGAGGCGGCGAACCCGGGCATCACCATCCAGAACGTACCGATCCAGAACGAGACCCTGCAGAAGACCAAGATCCCGCTGGCGCTGCAGGGCAACAACCCGCCGAACATCTACCAGCAGTGGGGCGGCGGCGTCCTCGGCCAGCAGGTCAGCTCGGGCAAGGTCGCGGACATCACCTCCGATGTCGCCGGCTGGATCAAGGACGTCGCGGGCGCCCAGGGCTGGGCGGTGAACGGCAAGCAGTACGGCGTGCCGGTTGACCTGCACGTCGTGGGCTTCTGGTACCGCAAGGACATCTTCCAGCAGGTCGGCATCACCGTGCCGGGCACCCTGGCCCAGCTTGAGTCCGACGACGCCAAGCTCCGTGCCGCCGGCTACGCGCCGATCGCGGTCGGCAGCAAGGACGGCTGGCCGGACGCGTTTTGGTGGGAGTCCTTCGCGCTGCGTGACTGCTCGCAGTCGGCCGTCACCGCGAACATCACCGCCAAGAACTTCACCGACCCGTGCTTCACCAAGGCGAGCAACGACCTGGCCGCCTTCCTGAAGACCAACCCGTTCCAGACCGGTTTCCTCGGCACCTCGTCCCAGACGGGCGCGGGCAGTTCGGCCGGCATGGTCGCGTCCGGCAAGGCCGCGATGGAGCTCCAGGGCGACTGGGACCCGTCGGTCATGCAGGGCGTTGCCAGCAAGGCGGACGCCGCGAAGCTGAACAGCGAGCTCGGCTGGTTCCCGTTCCCGCAGACCCCAGGCTCGGCCGGCTCGCAGACCGCGGTCCTCGGTGGCGGTGACGGCTTCTCCTGCACCGGCACCAGCGATCAGGTCACGGCCTGCGCGAAGTTCCTGCAGTACCTCGACTCCCCGGCGATCCAGGCCCAGCTCGTGGGCGTCGGCCAGACCGGTGAGCCGGTGCTTGCCTCGGAGTCGCACGCGATCACGCTGCCGGCCACCCAGACCGCTGCCGCCTACCTGAAGACCGCCGCGTACGAGCAGCTTTACTTCGACACGGCGCTCCCGACGAAGCCGGGTCTGAACCTCGACGCGGCGATCGCCAACTACTTCGCCAAGCCGAGTGACTCCACCGCGTCCGCCATCTTGAGTTCGCCGAGCGCGCCTTAGATTATGAGCCAGCGCACGGTTACTGAAGCCGGGCTTGGTCCAGCCGCAGCGGGTAACCCCGCTGCGGCTGGACCACTTCGCGCCGCCAGGTGGCGCAGCCCGAAGCTGATCAAGCGGACCGAGCTCACGATCCTGCTGGCCCCCGGCCTGATCCTGTTCGTGGGCTTCGTCTTCATCCCCATCATCATCGCGGCCTACTACAGCTTTTTCAGCTGGGGCGGCTACGGGCCGCTCGGTCCCTCGGTCGGGTTCAAGAACTACTCGTTCGCGTTCCATGACCCGTACTTCATCCACGCGATCGAGCACACGCTGATCCTGACCGCGCTGTCCGTCGTCATCCAGGGACCGCTGTCCATCGCCATCGCGCTGCTGCTGAACCGCAAGTTCTTCGGCCGCGCTTTCCTGCGCATGGTGATCTTCGCGCCCTACGTGCTGCCCCCGGCGGTCACCGGCATCATGTGGAACCTGATGCTGCAGCCGAACGGCTTCGTGGACCAGGTAATGAAGTCGCTCGGCCTCGGTGGCCTCGTCCAGCTCTGGCTGGCCAACGCCAGCCTCACGTTGTGGGTCAACTTCGTGGTGCTCACCTGGCAGTACATCGGGTTCGGCATCGTGTTGCTGCTCGCCGGGCTGCAGGGCGTGCCGAACGAGCTGAAGGAGGCGGCCAGGATCGACGGCGCCGGTCCCTGGGCGGTCACCCGCCGCATCACGCTGCCGCTGATCGCCCCCACCATCAGGGTCTGGGGCTTCATCACGGTGATCGGCTCGCTGCAGATCTTCGACATCGTGTGGATCCTGACCGGGGGCGGACCAGGGGAGTCGTCGGAGACGATCGCCGTCTACCTGTACACGAAGGGCGTGCAGGCCACGGACTACGGCTACGCCTCGGCGATCGCGGTTGTCCTGTTCGCCTTCTGCTTCGTGTTCGCGCTGTTGTACCAGAGGTTCGCGCTGCGCCGGGACTTGCAGGGCGCGCTGACGAGGGAGGTTGGGTAGACCGTGGCGGCTATCGCGCAAACCGGGACCGTCGGCCCGCGGCGGCAGTCAACGGGCCGACGGTCAGCGAGCCGGTGGACGATCATGCCGGCGACCTACCTGGTGGCCATCGTGGCACTCGGGCTCACCGTCGTGCCGCTGCTGCTCGTCGTGGTGAACGGCTTCCGCACCAACGCGGACATCAACGGCAACGCGGCCGGCCTGCCCAGCCCCTGGGTCGCGGGCAACTACACCGCCATCTTGAAGTCGGGCATGTTCTGGCAGCTCATCGGGAACAGCGCGGTGATCAGCGTGGCCGCGACCGCAATGATTCTCGTGTTCGGGTCGATGGCGGCGCTGGCGCTGTCCCAGTACCAGTTCAGGGGCCGCGAGTTCTACTACAACGTGTTCGTGGCGGGCCTGCTGTTCCCGATCAACGCCGCGGCGGTGCCGGTGTACCTGGAGTTGCAGCGGCTCGGCCTGCTGGACAACCAGTTCGGCGTCGCGATACCCGAGGCGGCGTTCGGGCTGCCGCTCACCATGATCATCCTGCGCCCGTTCCTGCGCGCCATCCCCGGCGAACTGCGGGAGGCGGCGCTGGTGGACGGGGCGAGCCGGTTCCGGTACTTCGTGCAGATCCTGCTGCCGCTGGCCAAGCCGGCGCTGGTCACGGTGGGACTGCTGGCCTTCGTGACCAACTGGAACCAGTACTTCCTGCCGCTGCTCGTGCTGCAGACGGAGTCGCACTACACGCTGCCGCTTGGCACCTACATCTTCCAGACGCAGTACTCGCAGAACGTCGCGGGAATTTTCGCGTACTCAGCGATGGCGATGCTGCCCGCGCTTGGCGCGTTTGTCTTCGCTGAGCGCTACCTCGTCGCCGGCGCCGCCGGCGCCGTCAAAGGCTGAGTCTCCCCGGGGATAATCCCCCGGGGCCCCTGGATTGACGGCTGCTCAGTACGGTCGGAGATAGGAAGAGATTGAGGGAGACCATGGCTTCAGAGAAGAAGTACGTCCCGGCTCGCGAAGACAAGTTCTCGTTCGGGATCTGGACGGTCGGCTGGCAGGGCGTCGACGTGTTCGGCAGCGCCGTGCGCCCGGCCATGCCGGCCGACCGCGCGGTGCGCAAGCTCGCCGAGCTCGGCGCGTACGGGGTCAACTTCCACGACAACGACGTGTTCGACTTCGATGATTCGACCGCGGACCGCGAGGGGAAGGTCGCCGCGTTCCGCAAGGCCCTGGACGAGACCGGCCTCGTGGTGACCACGGCCACCACCAACCTGTTCGGGCACCCGGTCTTCAAGGACGGCGCGTTCACCGCGAACGAGCGCGCGGTCCGCCGCTTCGCGCTGGCCAAGGTGATGCGCAACCTGGACCTGGCCGCCGAGCTTGGCGCGCGGACCTACGTTTTCTGGGGCGGCAGGGAGGGCGCCGAGTCCGGGGCGGCCAAGGACGTGCGGGCCGCGCTCGACCGGTACGCCGAGGGGCTCAACCTGCTGTCGCAGTACGTCATCGACCAGGGCTATGACCTCCGGTTCGCCATCGAGCCCAAGCCGAACGAGCCGCGCGGGGACATCCTGCTGCCCACGGTCGGGCACGCGCTCGCGTTCATCGGCGAGCTGGCCCACCCGGACCTGGTCGGCGTCAACCCGGAGGTCGGCCACGAGGAGATGGCCGGGCTGAACTACGCGCACGCGATCACCCAGGCGATGTGGCACGGCAAGCTGTTCCACATCGACCTCAACGGGCAGCACGGCCCGCGCTACGACCAGGACCTGCGGTTCGGCGCCGGCAACGCGCGCGGCGCGTTCTGGGTGGTGGACGCGCTGCTCGCGGGCGGCTACGACGGCCCGGTCCACTTCGACTACAAGCCGCCGCGCACCGAGGACGACGCGGGGGTGTGGGCCTCGGCCGCCGCCTGCATGCGCAACTACCTGATCCTGCGGGACAAGGCCCGGGCGTTCCGCGCCGACCCGGAGGTGCGGGCCGCGCTGGCCGCCGCCCGCGTGCCCGAGCTGGCCGAGCCGACCCTGGCTCCCGGCGAGAGCTGGCGTGACGTCCGCGAGGCGACCGCGGACATCGGCGCGCTGGCCGCGCGGGGCATGGCGTACGAGCACCTGGACCAGCTGGCCCTGGAGCACCTGTACGGCGTTCGCTAACGGTCGCCGGAGGACCGCAGGCGGGGCCGGGAACGCGGGCCGGGCCGGGAACGGCCCCGGCCCCGGCCTGCGTTCCCGCTGCGCGGCGGTTCGGTGGTAGCGTGCTTCCCTACTAGTTGTCGCGTCATTGAGGGTCAGGTGCCCGATCTGGAGTCTGTCGCGCCGCCCGTCGCGAGGCCTGCGCCACGGATGAGTCGTCCGTTCATCGTCGCGTTGCTGATTCGCCAACTTCGGGACCAACGTCGCGCTGATCGCCCCTATCCAGAACATCCTGCCCCGGATGATCGAGTCGGCCGCCGGGCCGGGCGGACAAGGCGATCGGGCTCGGCCTGGTGACCGGGCTCGGCGCGCTCGCGGCCCTGGTGTTCAACCCGGTGGCCGGCCACTTCTCCGACCGCTGGGTGAGCGCGGACAACCGGGCGGTGATGGTGCTCATCGGCCTGGTCACCGGCGGCGTGGCCCACTTCGCCCTCGGCGTGCAGCACTCCCTGGTCGGCATCGCCATCTGGTGGACGCTGTGCCAGGCGACGATCAACATCGCCTACGCGCCGATGTCGGCGATCCTTGTCGACCACGTGGACCGGCGGCACTGGGGGCTGGTGTGGGGGCTGGTCTCGGTCGCGCAGGCGCTCGGGCTCATCATCGGCCTGGCCGCGATCGTGCTGGTGTTCCCCTCGGTGGTGGGCGGGATGACGGCCATTTCCGTCGGCTACGTCGTCTGCCTGGCCCCGCTGGTGGTCGTGCTGTACCGGATGCCGAGGATCAGTTACGAGCCGCCAGGGAAGGCGCACGCCGAGCCCGCGGCCGGCGTTGACCCGCGGGACCTGCACGGCCGGCTGGGCATCCGCGCGCTGCTGTCGTCGGGGCAGGGCTTCGGCCTGGTCTGGGTCGGCCGGTTCCTCATCATGCTGGCCGAGACCATCGCCCTGCTGTACCTGTACTACTACCTGCAGGACGTGGTGCGTTACCACGACCCGGGCGACGGCCAGCTGATCCTGGTGCTGATCGCGACGATAGCGGCCATCATCACGACCGTCATCGTCGGCCGCGTCGCGGACCTGTCGGGCGGCTACCGCCGGTACGCGGTGCTGTCGTCGCTGCTGATGGCGGCGGCCGGCTTCGCGCTCGCCGGGTTCGCCACGTGGGCCCTGGTCATCCTGTGCGCGTTCATGCTCGGGGCGGGCTACGGCGCGTTCCAGTCGGTCAGCCAGGCGCTGTCCCTGGCGGTGCTCCCCGACCCGGCCAGCGCCGGCCGCGACCTGGGCATCATCAACATCGCGTCGGCGATCCCCCAGGTCATCGGCGCGCCGGTGGCCGGCCTTGTGGTGGCGGACCTGGGCGGCTACCGCGGGCTTTTCGTCTTCGCCGCCCTGCTGGCCGTGGGCGCCGCCGTGGTCTTCGCCCGCGTCCGCTGAGCGCCGCCCGCCCGCCGCGCCGTGGTCAGCCCTCCTGCCAGGCGGCGGCGTCGTCCCGCAGGGCGGCGTACTGCTCGCGGACCCCGGGCGCGGCGGAGGCCTCGTAGGATACCGACGGCCGGGCCGGCCAGCACCGGGGGCTCCGGGGGTCCGCCGCTAGGGCCCAGGCCGCCTGGCGGGGCGGCGCCAAGCGCCACGTACTGCCGCGCCGCTTCCGGCACCGTGACCGGCAGGCCGAACACCCCGGGCGCGATCGCCCGCACCGCCTCCGACCGGGCCGCGCCGCCGGTCAGCACGATGCGGCCGGGGGTGATGCCGCACGGCCGCAGGCAGTCGACCGCGTCGGCGAGCGAGCAGAGCACCGCCTCGGCCGCCGCGCGGGCCAGGTTCTCCGGTGTCGCGTTCGCCGTGGTCAGCCCGCGCAGCACCCCGTTGGCCGACGGCCGGTTCGGTGTCCGCTCCCCGTCCAGTCGTCGGGGAGAGCAGCACAGCAGGCCGCCCGCGCCCGGCGGCGCCTGCGTAGGGCAGCAGCACGGCGCCCGCCGGCGCGCCGCAGCGCGGCAATGCGGATGCAGCGCCGGTCGCGGTCAGCCCGGCCGTGTCCAAGCGCCAATGCGGACAGCCCGGCCGTGGCGGCCGAGCATCCGCGCGGTGACGTCGAGCACCCGGGCGGCGTTGAGCGTGCAGGCCAGCGGCAGGAACCGGCCGGTCGCGTCGGCGAAGCCGCAGACCTGGCCGGTCGGGTCGGCGGACGGGCGGGTGGTCACCGCGTAGCCGGTGCCCGACGTGCCGACGGAGACCGCGACGTCGCCGTCGAGCAGTCCCATGCCGAGCGCCGCGCCCATGTTGTCCCCGGTCCCGGCGGAGACGGCCGCGCCCCAGCGGGTCTGGCCGGTGACCTCGGCCGGCCCGGCGACCCGCGGCAGCGCCACCGGGTGCCCGAGCGCGCGGGCCGCGTAGTCCGGCAGCCAGGTGCCGTCGGCGGGGGAGAAGTACCCGGTGCCGGACGCGTCGCCCCGGTCGGTGACCGGCTCGGCCGACGGGTCGCCGCCCGGGGCGCCGGCGCCGCCCGCGCGTGGGCCGCCGCCGGCCAGGCGCCAGGTCAGCCAGTCGTGCGGCAGCATCACCCGGTGCACGCGGGCCGCGTGACCGGGCTCACGCTCGGCCAGCCAGCGCAGCTTGCTGACGGTGAACGACATGGTCGGCACCGACCCGGTGCGCGCCGCCCACCGCGCCGGCGCCGCCGAACTCGCCGATCAGCGCGGCGGCCTGCGGCGCCGACTTCACGTCGTTCCACATGGCCGGCCGGACCACCGCGCCGGCGGCGTCCACCGTGACCATGCCGTGCTGCTGGGCGGCGACGCCGACCGCGTCGGCCCGTTCGAGCAGGCCGCGGCCGGCCGCCGCGGAGCAGCGCCTCTACCAGCGGTCCGGGTGGCACTCGGTCCCGTCCGGGTGCGGGGCGGACGCCTCGCCGACCACCGCCCCGTCCTCGGCGCGCACCAGCAGGACCTTGGTTGACTGCGTCGATGAGTCGATTCCCGCGACCAGCTTCACCCCGTGACCGTAGCAAGTGGCGTCCCGTGAGTCACTAGCCGTCCGTTCCTCATGGGAAGGACGATCAGTGAGCTGAACGGGGGCGTGCTCCGCGCGTGACAGCGCCCGCGCTGCCCCCTCGGTGTCCGAGCGGACGCGGCGGGCCCGGCCGCCGTGGCCCGGGCTGGGCGACCAGACGAAGTAACCTGGCATCCATGGATGCATGGCGTGGCGCTGAGGTACCGGTGTTGCCGGGCAGCGGGGTTGAAGTAAGGCTGCGGGACACGGCGACCGGGGAGCTTACCGAGGCGGCGAGCGGGCACCGGGCCACGCTCTACGCCTGCGGTATCACCCCGTACGACGCGACGCACATGGGCCACGCGGCGACCTTCACCGCCTGGGACCTGCTGGTCCGGGCCTGGCTTGACGCCGGGCACGAGGTCGTCTACGTGCAGAACGTCACCGACGTGGACGACCCGCTGCTTGAGCGGGCCGACCGGGACGGCGAGGACTGGCGGGAGCTGGCGCTGCGCGAGACCGACCGGTTCCGCGCCGACATGGAGGCGCTGCGCAACCTGCCGCCGGCCCACTACATCGGCGCGGTCGAGGCGATCCCGCTGATCGACGAGTTCGCCGAGCGGCTGGCCGCCCGCGGCGCCCTGTACGACGCTGGACGGCGACACCTACTTCGCCCGCTCCGCCGACGCCGGATTCGGCGCGCTGGCGGGCCGGGCACCGCGTCCGGGCTGTCCGTCGCGGCGATGACCGAGCTGTCGGCCGAGCGCGGCGGCGACCCGGGCCGGCCGGGCAAGAAGGACCCGCTCGACCCGCTGGTCTGGCGGGCGCGGCGGCCGGGCGAGCCGTCCTGGGAGTCGCAGCATGGGGCCTGGCCGGCCCGGCTGGCACGTCGAGTGCGCGGCGATCGCGGCCCGCTACCTCGGTGCCGTCCTTCGACGTGCAGGCCGGCGGCAGCGACCTGGTGTTCCCGCACCACGAGATGAGCGCGTCGCACGCGCGGGTCGCCTGCCAGAGCCGGCGCGGACGGCCCGGCCTTCGCCCGCGTCTACGCGCACTCCGGCATGGTCGGCTACGAGGGGGAGAAGATGTCCAAGTCGCTCGGCAACCTGGTCTTCGTCTCCCGGCTGCGCGCCGCGGGCACCGACCCGATGGCGATCCGGCTGGCGCTCCTCGCCCACCACTACCGCGCCGACTGGGAGTGGACCGACGACGTGCTGGCCCAGGCGCAGAGCCGGCTGGACCGCTGGCGGGCGGCGGTGGCGCCCGGCCCGGGCCGCGGGTCGGCCGGCGTCGCGGGCCCGGCGGCCGCCGCGGCAGTCCCGGGCGGTGGCTCCGCGCGGCGGAGGTGCTCGCCACGGTCCGCGAGCGGCTCGCCGACGACCTGGACGCGCCCGGCGCGGTCGCCGCGGTCGACGCCTGGGCCGAGGCGGCCTTGGCCGCCCGGCCGGGGCGACCCCGGCAGGACGCGGCGCTCGTCCGCGACACCGTCGACGCGCTGCTCGGGGTCGGCCTGTAGCGACGGGTGCGCGGCAGGCTACCTCCGCGCCCCCGTTTCGCCAAGCGCCCCGCCCCGCTCCCTGTGGATAACCGCGGTTGTCCACAGCCCGTGATCCCGTCTCCCCTTCCCGCCGCCCCCAGCCGACCCTGGGAGCATGACACCCAACCTCCCCGCCACCCCCCGGCCCGGGTCGCCAGCCCGGCCGCTGCCGCCGCGCCAGCCCAGCGCCGCCACCGCCCGACGCCAGCGTCCGCGGCGGCAGCCCGGGCCACGCCCGCGCCGGGCCGTCCGGGCCTGCCCGGCCGCGCGCCGCCGTCGGGCGCGCCCGACGCCGGCGTCCCCCGGCTGCCGGTACGCATCGGCTCGCCCGCCGCGCTGCTCGCGGTCATCCCCGCGCTGCTCGGCTTCGGCCCCGGCCGCAGCGTCGTCGTCATCGGCACCGGCCCCGGCCACCAGGTCGAGCTGACGCTCCGCTACGACCTGCCCGGCCCCGGCCGCCCCGACGCGGCCACCGCGCTGGCCGGCCACGCGGTCGGCGTGCTGGCCGCCCAGGGCATCACCACCGCGGTGGCGGTCGGCTACGGCGGCGACGCGGCCGTCGCGCCGGTCGCTCGCGGCGCTGCGCGAGTGCGCGGCCGCGGCCGGGGTGCACCCTCGGTGACGTGCTCCGCGTCGAGGGACAGCGCTACTGGTCCTACCTGTGCGCCGACCCGGATTGCTGCCCGCCCGAGGGCACGCCCTTCGACCTGGCCGGCCATCCCGCCGCCCGCGCCCTCGCCGCCTCGGCGGCCCGGTACTCGCCGACCGCGGCCAGCTCGCCGCCACCCTCGCCCCGGTCACGGGACAGCCCGGCGCGGCGATGCGCCGCGAGACCGACGAGGGCCCGCGCGCGGCTCTCCCGCTGCGTCGCCCGCCTGGACCGGGCGGGCCTGCGGATGTCGCCGTCCGGGCTCACCGCCGCCCTCGGGCAGCTCGCGGTCGACGACGCCGTCCGCCGCTGCCGCGACGGCGAGCCGGTCGGCACCGCGCAGGCCGCCTGGCTGACCGTCGCGCTGCGCGAGCAGCGGGTCCGCGACGACGCCTGGGCCCGGATGGACCCCGACCACCGGGCCGCCCACCGGCGGCTGTGGACCGACGTGACCCGGCTGGCCCGGCGCGGCTACGTGGCCGCGCCCGCGTCGCTGCTGGCCGTCGTCGCCTGGCAGTCCGGCGACGGCGCGCTGGCCAACGTGGCCCTGGACCGCGCGCTGGCCGACGACCCGCGGTACTCGATGGCGCTGCTGCTGCGCCGGGCGCTTGACTCGGGGGCGTCGCCGTCCCTGGGGCGGCCGCCGATGTCGCCGGAGGAGGTGGCCGCGGCCTACGACGCCATCGCCGCCGCGGAAGCGGTCGCGCGCGGTCGCGGCGCCAACCGCGACCCCGAGCAGCACCAGGGCCGCAACCCCCAGGGCCGCGGCAGTCAGCCGGGCCGGCCCGGCGATCGGCGCCGGGATCTGGTCGGGGAATCCCTCCCGGGCCACGTCGCCGCCGGCCGCCGGGGCCGCCGCCGGCGCGCCTGCGGTGCCGGAGCAAGCGCGAGCGCGGCCAGCACCACGAACGCCGCCACCTCCAGTACGCCGGCGACGATGCCGGCCGTCGTGCGGACCTCCTTGAACCCGAACAGCCCGATCGAGACCGTGAGCAGGTAGCCGCCGAGGGTGGCAAGCGCGAAGCCTGCGCCCGCAGCGGCAGCGAGCCGGCTGGGGATGACGAGCCGACCGGGGATGACGAGCACCGCCAGCCCGAGGGCGAAGGCGACGATCACCTGCATCAGGAACAGCCAGCCGATCGTCGGGATCGTCCGGTAGCCGGTCACGTACAGGTCGAGATGGATCGCTGCGGTGGCGATCAGCAGACCCGCCCCCGTCACGCGCAGGATGATCGGCAGCCAGTCAGGCGCCGCGGGCGCTGAGCGTTCCATCACGCGCTCAGTAGCCTCCGCCGCCGGCGCCCGTCGCGGGACTGCCGGTCGGCGCTGCGGCGCCGGATGCTGGGACTTCGTACCACAGTCCGCCGAAGGCGTTGACGCCGTTGCCACTGGCTGTCCCCGGGGCGGTGTCGGCGGTGAAGGTGTACAGCGGGTGCCCGTTGAAGGTGAGCTGGGTCGAGCCGTCGGAACGCTTGATCGTGGAGTACGGGCTCTCGGCCGTCGCGGGTCGCCGTCTGCGGCGGCCAGGCCGTCGCGCACGCTCCGTTGCAGGCCGATTTCGTGGCCGTGTCGGGGGCGAACGTGTACAGCGTGAAGCCCTTGGCGTTCGTCAGGACGGTCACGCCGCCGATATTCGCGGTCTTCAGGCCCACGGCGGTCGCTCCGGCGGCGCCGGAGGCGGAGCCGGATGCGGAGCCGGATGCGGCCGCACTGCTGCGCTGAACTGCTGGTCGCTGGCGAACTGCTGGCCGGCCTGCGGGAACTGCTTGACGAGCTACCGGATGAGCTACACGCTGCCAGCGCCGCGAGGCCCGCTGCGGCAACCGCGACCGCCAGCAGCGCCCGCCGACGGCGATTGGGCATCTTCAGCCGTGTCATGTGACAGTGATCATGTCGTTTCTCCCCCTCTTATCCGTTTGTTCCTCTTGATCCGGTTTTGCCCCGCTCCGTTTATTTCGGCGAACCCTGCTCCCGGTTGCAGCTGACGCCGACGAGTCCTACCTCCGGGCCACGATACGACGCTGGCAGACATGACCCAGACCGCCTTCTGTAATGCGGTCGCCTTGGAACCCGGTCTGCACCGCTAACGCACTGTTTCATAGCCGGACATTTGCGGCAGGACTAGCGATTAAATTCGGCGAAGATTCCGGCTCGCCCTACGCATGCCCGGCAGTGGCGTCGCGCGCGCGTCCCGCATGACGGGGCCATAGCGTCTCCGCTGCACGCTCGCCGCGGACCAGCGGTGGCCTGCGGCAGCCGAGTATCGCCGGGCTAGCGCGTAAGGCTACGGGGGGCTGAGGTGCGGCGACGGTGATATCACCCGACCCGATACACTGCCTGAGCCGTTTGCCTGGCAGGGCGCGGAGCTTGCCCCGTTTGTGCTCCGGTGCCCATCCTTGTCAGGATGGTGGCAGCGCGGGCCGGCGCGGGCTGGCGACCGCGCGGAAGTGAGGAGGAGCACGTGACCGGCATCTCAGGTCTGCCGCCGGCCAAGCTGGCGGCGCACGAGGCCGCGGTGGCCCGGCTGCGGGACGCGTACGCCGCCGTCCCGGCGGGCGTCCCGGTCCGCCTGGCCAAGCCGACGTCCAACCTGTTCCGCTACTCACGCGACGCGGCCAGGCCCGGCCAGCCGGGCAGCGAGCGGGCCGTCGCTCGACGTGTCCGCGTTCACCCGGGTGATCCACGTCGACCGCGGCCGCGCGGACCGCCGTCGTCGGCGGCATGACCACCTACGAGGACCTGTGCGACGCCACGCTGCCGCACGGGCTGATGCCGCTGGTGGTGCCGCAGCTCAAGACCATCACGCTGGGCGGCGCGGTCACCGGGCTCGGCATCGAGTCGACCTCCCTGTGGCACGGCCTGCCGCACGAGTCGGTCACCGAGATGCAGATCCTCACCGGCGACGGCCGGGTCGTCATCGCCACCCGGGACAACGAGCACAGCGACCTCTTCTACGGCTTCCCGAACTCCTACGGGACGCTCGGCTACTCCCTGGCGCCTCACCATCGAGCTGATGCCGGTCAAGCCGTACGTGCACGCTGCGGCACTTCGCCTTCAACGACCCGGAGAGCTGCATGGCGGCGATCAGCGAGATCGCGCGCAGCGGCAGCTACCACGGGCACCGGGCCGACTTCGTCGACGGCGTCGCGTTCGCCACCAACGAGCTGTACCTGACCGTCGGCGCGTTCAGCGACAAGGCGCCCTGGCGTCAGCGACTACACCGGCCAGCAGGTCTACTACCAGTCGCTGCGGACCAGCCGGGAGGACTTCCTCACGGTCAAGGACTACATCTGGCGCTGGGACACCGACTGGTTCTGGTGCTCGCGGGCGTTCGGCGTGCAGAACGGCGCGGTCCGGCGCGCTGTGGCCGCGCCGCTACCGGCGCTCCGACGTCTACCGCAAGCTGGTCGCCCTCGACCAGAAGTACGGCCTGACCGCCGCGCTGTACGAGCGGCGGCACCAGCCGCCGCGCGAGATGGTCGTCCAGGACGTGGAGATCCCGGTCGGCCGCGGGCCACGAGTTCCTCGAGTTCTTCGAGCAGAACGTCAAGATGACGCCGGTGTGGCTGTGCCCGGTGCGGCTGCGCGGCGACCACGCCTGGACGCTCTACCCGATGGAGCCCGGGCGACGTCTACGTCAACTTCGGGTTCTGGGGGACGGTGCCGCTGCCGCCCGGCCAGCAGCGACGGCTACTACAACCGGATGGTCGAGGACGAGGTCAGCGCGCTCGACGGGCACAAGTCGCTGTACTCCTCGGCCTTCTACTCCGAGGAAGAGTTCTGCCGCAGGTACAACGGTGCGGCCTACGACAAGCTCAAGGCGGAGTACGACGGCGACGGCCGGCTGCTCACCCTGTTCGACAAGTGCGTGCGCGGCCGCTGAAGCGGCTGAGATTCACGAAAGGAAAGTCCATGGCACTGGCTCAGGTGTTCGAGGCGATCGCTGGCCCGGACGCACCGGTGGAGTTCCGGGCGTATGACGGGTCGATCGCCGGCACCCCGGGCTCGGCGATCAAGATCACCGTCCGGTCACCGGTCGCCGTGTCCTACCTGGCCCAGGCGCCCGGCGAGCTCGGACTGGCCCGCGCCTACGTCTCCGGCCACCTCGACGTGGACGGCGACATGTACACCGCGCTGTCCCGGCTGTCCAGGGCCCAGGACTCGGACATCAGCCTGTCGGCGAGCGGCTGCGGCTGCTGCGCGAGCTGGGCGGCCCCAAGGTGCTGCGTCCCGCGGATCCCCCCGCCGCCGCAGGAGGTGCGGCTCAACCGCCGGCGGCTGACGATCGGCCGGATGCACTCCAAGGGCCGCGACGCCGAACTCGATCTCGCACCACTACGACGTCTCCAACACGTTCTACGAGTGGGTGCTCGGCCCGACCATGGCCTACACCTGCGCCTGCTACCCCACCGAGGACGCCACGCTGGAGGAGGCGCAGGAGTACAAGTTCGACCTGGTCGCCCGCAAGCTCGACCTCAAGCCCGGCATGCGGCTGCTCGACGTCGGCTGCGGCTGGGGCGGCATGGTCATGCACGCGGCCCGCGAGTACGGCGTGAAGGCGCTCGGCGTCACGCTGTCGGCGCGAGCAGGCCCTGTGGGCGCAGCAGGCGATCAAGGAGGCGGGCCTCGAGCGACCTGGCCGAGGTCCGGCACCATGGACTACCGCGACGTGCCGGAGACCGACTTCGACGCGGTCAGCTCGATCGGCATCACCGAGCACATCGGCAAGGCGAACGTCCCCGGCTACTTCGCCTTCCTCAACGGCAAGCTCAAGGCCGGCGGCCGGATGCTCAACCACTGCATCACCCGCCCGGACAACACCGGGCCGTCCATCAACCGGGACGGGTTCATCAACCGCTACGTCTTCCCGGACGGCGAGCTGGAGGGTGCGGGCTGGCTCGCGGGCGTGATGAACGACAACGGCTTCGAGATCCGGCACGAGGAGAACCTCCGCGAGCACTACGTCGAAGACCCTCGCCGCCTGGTGCGCCAACCTCGACGCGCACTGGGACGAGGCGGTCGAGGAGGTCGGCCAGGGCACGGCCCGCGTCTGGCGGCTCTACATGGCCGGCTGCCAGCTCGGCTTCGACCGCAACGTCGTCCAGCTCCACCAGATCCTCGGCGTCAAGCTGCACAAGGACGGCACGTCCGGCATGCCGCTGCGCCCCAACTGGGAGCCGGCTGTCGAGCGCGCCAAGTCGGCCTGACCCGGGCGCCGGGGCGCCAGGTCGCTGGCGCCCCGGGCTGGGCGTCGGCGTCCTAGGCGACGCCCCGGGCCGGGAGGTGCCGCCCCCGGGTTAGGCCTCGGGCTGGCCGGGGGCGTCCTGGGCCATGACCGCGGCCGGCGGCGGTGACGGCTTCCGGCGGCGGCCCGGGCGGCGGGTGGCGTCGCGCTCGCGCCGCAGCACGACGTGCACCGGCCCGGACCTGGGGGCACCCGGGTGCGGCGCGGTGCCAAGCGTGTTGACCGCCGCCAGCTGCACCGGGGTCTGCGGCCACCGCTCCGGCGCGGACAGCAGGCGGAACGGCGACTTGTCGCCGCGCAGCAGGCGGTTGGGCCGGACGCAGCCCGCCGTCGGCGGGATCGTGTCCTCGGTCATCGCGAAGGCGGTCTTGAGCAGGGCGGCGACGCCGGCGGCGGCCCTGGTGTCGCCGATGTTGGCCGACACCGACCCGAGCACGCAGCGGCCGGCGGACCCGCCGCGCCGGCCGAGCACGTCGAGCAGCGCGCTGAGCTCGGTCAGGTCGTCGGCCGCCGTCGCCGCGCCGTGGCCCTCCACGAACTGAATGTCGGCCGGGTCGATCCCGGCGCGCAGGTAGGCCTCGGGCAGCACGGCCTTGTGCGGCGTGGCGGGCCCGGCGTAGTGCCAGCCGGCGATCTCCGCGTAGGACGGGAGCTCGGCGGCGCGGGCGTCGGCCGCCCGCATCAGCGCCACGACCCCGCAGCCCTCGCCGGGCAGCGTCCCGGTGGGGCTGGCGTCGTAGACGCGGACCTCGCCGGCGGACGGCGCGCGGCCGCTCGCCCAGCCGCCGAGCCCCTTCGCCACCCCGCCCGCCAGCACCAGGTCGAACTCGCCCGCGTTCAGCGCCTCGCAGGCGGCGGCGATGGCGCGCAGCGAGCAGCGCTGCCCGCGCGGCAGCAGGCCGTTGCCGATGGCGGTGCCGTTCACGACGGAGGCGCCGTTCATCGCGGCCAGGCCGTGGCTGAGGCTCACCGCGTCGATGGTGCCGAGCACGAGGTCGGACCGGGCCCCGCCCGGCCGGAGCGCGCCGCCGCTCGCCGGGCCGGCCAGCCCGCCCGCGAACCCCGGCAGCGGGTCGCCGGCCGCCGGCGTGCCCAGGTGCCGCTGCACCCAGTCGCTGACGTCCGCCGTCCCCGGCTCCGGCAGGTCGGCGATGAACACCCCGATCCGGCCCGGCCCCACCGTCCGCCCGGCCGGCGGGATGTCGGCCAGCGCCGCGTTGGCCGTCTCGGCGGCGAGGATGTGCCGGGCGCTGATCCCGTCGGTCAGGTCGTCGTCGCGGCCGAACACCCGGCCGCCGTCGTCCAGCAGGGCGGCCAGCAGCCCGGGCCCGCCCGCGGCCGCGCCGCGCTGCCCGCCCGGGCCGGCCGCCGCGTCGGCGCCGGCCGGCCGGGCCAGCTCGCGGAACATCCGCCGGCCGGACACCGAGAGCTGGTGGAAGGCGACAGCGTCTGACGCTCCGGGAAACCGCACGGCGGCGCCGGTGATGGCGACCGCCTGCGCTGGGCCGGTGTTCCCCTCGCCCGGAACGTGCATTCATCCCCCGAAACCCGAAATATGCGGAAAGCGCGCTTTGTTAGGTTGCGTGATTTTCCCCGTACGTAACCACGGACTGGGTCCGTCTCCGTCGCAAACGGTTTGGCCTTTAGCCCGCTGAACAGGGGCTTAGCGCGAGCAGCCAACACTGTATTGACAGCGGATGACCTGGTCAAGCGAGCGCCGGTAACGCGCGCATTTGCCGCGAGTTACCGATTAGCGAGAAATGCGCCGTTGACGGGGCGGGTTTATGCGGCCTGGTGCGGCAGGCCATGGGTGGTGCTCGCGCCAGCCGTGGGGCTGGTGCGTTACCGGATCGGGCGCGCTCCGAGCGGTCGCCCGCCGGTAGCGGGGACGGCGATGCGGTAACATTGCTCCATGCGTCCTGTCCGGCTGCTCCTTAGCTAGCCGCGCCGACATACCGGCAGCCTCCTTCCAGGCCTCGTCGGCGCGGCCGCTCCTCGTGTCCGGGGAGCTTTTTTTGTTGGGGCAGGCAGCGCTCCGTTACCCGGGAGACTCCCGAAGCCGGACCGATCAAGAGTGTGAGGACAGATGACTGCGGCCGAGAGAGCCGACGAGGCGAAGGCGTACGACCCGCGCGACATCCAGGACAAGTGGCAGGCGCGCTGGGCGGAGATCGAGCCGTTCCGGGCCAGCGACGACCCGGATGACCCGCGCGAGCCGTTCTACCTGGTTGACATGTTCCCGTACCCGTCGGGCGACCTGCACATGGGCCACGCCGAGGCGTACGCGATCGGCGACGCGATGGCCAGGTACTGGTTCCTGCGCGGCAAGAACGTGCTGCACCCGATCGGCTGGGACGCGTTCGGGCTGCCGGCCGAGAACGCGGCGATCAGGAACAACACGCACCCGGCCGACTGGACGTACAAGAACATCGAGACGCAGGCGGCGTCCTTCCGCCGCTACGCGACGTCGTTTGACTGGTCCCGGCGGCTGGCGACCTGCGACCCGGCCTACTACCACTGGAACCAGTGGCTGTTCCTGCGCTTCTACGACCGCGGGCTGGCCTACCGCAAGGGCGGCTACGTCAACTGGTGCCCCAAGGACCAGACCGTGCTGGCCAACGAGCAGGTCGTCGACGGCCGGTGCGAGCGGTGCGGCACCGAGGTCGTGCGCCGGGTGCTGACCCAGTGGTACTTCAAGATCACGGAGTACGCGGACCGGCTGCTGGCGGACGCGGACGCGCTGGAGGGCAACTGGCCGGACCGGGTGCTGACCATGCAGCGCAACTGGATCGGCCGGTCCACCGGCGCCGAGGTTGACTTCGTGGTGGAGGGGCGCGACGAGCCGGTCACCGTCTACACCACCCGCCCGGACACGCTGTACGGCGCGACGTTCATGGTGGTCGCGGCCGACTCGGCGCTGGCCGGCGGAGCTGTGCTCCGACGGGCAGCGGGCCGAGTTCGAGGCGTACGTGACCAGGTGCGGCAAGCTGACCGACATCGAGCGGCAGGAGACCGACCGGGAGAAGACCGGCGTCTTCCTGGGCGTGTACGCGATCAACCCGGTCAACGGCGAGCGGATCCCGATGTGGGCGGCCGACTACGTGCTGCCCGACTACGGCACCGGCGCGATCATGGCGGTCCCGGCGCACGACCAGCGCGACCTGGACTTCGCGCGGAAGTTCGGGCTGCCGGTCCGGGTCGTCGTCGCCACCGACCAGGCCGACCCGGCGACGACCGGCGACCGCGACGCCCGGCGACGGCGTGCTGGTGAACTCCGGCCCGCTGGACGGCCTGGACAAGACGGACGGCCATCGCCCGGATCACCGAGACCCTGAGCGGCAAGGGCCTGGGCAAGGCGGCGGTCAACTACCGGCTGCGCGACTGGCTGCTGTCCAGGCAGCGGTTCTGGGGCACGCCCGATCCCGATCATCCACTGCCCGTCGTGCGGCGAGGTCCCGGTCCCCGAGGACCAGCTGCCGGTGGTGCTGCCCGACCTGCGCGGCGCCGACCTGGCGCCGAAGGGCGTGTCCCCGCTGGCCGCGGCCACCGACTGGGTGAACGTGCGAGTGCCCGAAGTGCGGCGGCCCGGCGCGCCGGGACACCGACACGATGGACACGTTCGTGGACTCGTCGTGGTACGTGTTCCGGTACTGCTCGCCCGCACTACGACGGGCGGCCCGTTCCGCAGCGAGGACGTCAACCGCTGGGCCCCGGTCGACCTGTACGTGGGCGGCGTCGAGCACGCGATCCTGCACCTGCTGTACGCGCGGTTCTTCACCAAGGTGCTGCAGGACCTGGGGCTGATCGACTTCGACGAGCCGTTCACCCGGCTGATGAACCAGGGCCAGGTCATCAACGGCGGCAAGGCGATGTCCAAGTCGCTGGGCAACGGCGTCAACCTGGGCGAGCAGATCGACCGGTACGGGGTGGACGCGATCCGGCTGACGATGATCTTCGCGTCGCCGCCGCAGGACGACATCGACTGGGCGGACGTGAACCCGGACGCGATGGTCAAGTTCCTGGGCCGCGTCTGGCGCGTCGCCGCCGACGTGGCCGCCGCCGGCCCGGCCAACCGCGACTTCGCCGCCGGCCACCGTGACCTGCGGCGGGAGACCCACCGGCTGGTCGACGAGGTGACCCGCCAGGTGGAGCAGTACCACCTGAACGTGGCGGTGGCCCGGCTGATGGAACTGGTCAGCGCGGCCCGCAAGGCGATCGACTCAGGGCCCGGCGCGGCCGACCCGGCGGTCCGGGAGGCGGCGGAGGCCCTGGCCGCGATGCTGTCGCTGTTCGCGCCGTACACCGCGGAAGAGGCGTGGGAAGTTCTGGGAGGCCCGGTTGGCCCGCACGACATCCCGTCGGTGGCGCGGACGGCCTGGCCCGCCGCTGACCCGGCGCTGCTGGTTCAGGACTCGGTCACCTGCGTGGTTCAGGTGAACGGGAAGGTCCGCGACCGGGTGGACGTGTCGCCGGACATCGCCGAGGCGGAGCTGCAGGACCTGGCGATGGCGACCCCCGGGGTGGCCCGCGCCCTGGCCGGGCTGGAGGTCAAGCGGGTGGTGGTCCGCCCGCCGAAGCTGGTCAACATCGTCGCCGGATAGCCGGGGTAGCCCGCGGCCAGCGCCGAGCGGGCCGACGCCCGTGCGGCTCGGGCCGACGCCCGTGCGTTCGACTCGGGCCGCAGCGCGGACTGCGGCGCCAGCGACATCCCAGCCCGGACGGTAAGTCCTGCCCCCGGCTGTGCCGCTGCCTCGTGAAAGAGCGGAGCGCGCAGCCGGGGACCGGGAAAAGGTGCCCGGCCCGCCGGGCACCCACCACAGCTCGCGGCCAGACCGGCCGCAGCGACACACTCGGCAATCGGTCGGTCCGCGGTTTACCAGTCAGTCAGCGTGATCAGTAGCACTGCCCGCCGGGCGTAACACAACGCTCCCGTCGCGAGCGAAGCTCGCATCGGGGGCTCCGGGGGTCGTCCCCCCGGGGGACACGTGGTTTGCGGCCCTCGGGAAGGTGGCCGAAGGCCACCGAACAGGGTTAGGCCGTCCGTAAGCCAATCAGACCCTCCGCAGGACAGCGACGACCTTGCCGAGGATGCTGGCGTCGTCACCGAGGATCGGCGTGAACGCGGGGTTATGCGGCATCAGCCACACGTGGCCGTCGCTCTGCTTGAGCGTCTTGACCGTGGCCTCGCCTTCGATCATGGCCGCGACGATCTCGCCGTTCTCCGCGTTCTCCTGCTGGCGGATGACGACCCAGTCCCCGTCGGCGATGGCCGCGTTGATCATCGAGTCGCCCGCGACCTTCAGCATGAACAGGCTGCCCTCGCCGACGAGCTGGCGGGGGAGCGGGAAGATGTCCTCGACCTGCTGGTCGGCGGTGATCGGTACGCCGGCGGCGATCCGGCCGACGAGCGGCACGTAGGTGGCCTCCTGCGAGGCGATGTCCATGCCGTCGGCGAGTCACCTCGACGTCGGGGGCGGCGCCCGCGCTCGCGGTCTGCTCCGGGCGGACGGCGGGGTGGCCGGGCAGCCGGACTTCGACCGTGCGCGGGCGGCCGACGTCGCGGTGCAGGTAACCCTTCCGCTGCAGCGTGGACAGCTGGTAGGACACGCTCGACGTGCTGGTCAGCCCGACAGCCTCGCCGATCTCCCGCATCGACGGCGGGTAGCCGCGCTTCTGTACCGAGTCCCTGATGACCTGGAGCACCTTGCGCTGCCGCCAGGTGAGCACGTGATCTGGGTCCGGCTTGTCCGGCGTCTCGGGGATCACGACGGGGACGCTGCCCTTTGGCTTGCGGCCGGGCCTGCCTTTTGGCCTGACCGGTGCGTCCGTGATTTCGGTAGTGCCGTGATCTGCACTGTCGTCCATCGGATGAACCTCCGATTCTTCGTGTGTCGCTTACGGCTATGAGCCTAGCGGCAATCCGCGCTATCACCAAACATCTGTTCGACGTGTCTCTTGAATGTCGGACCCGAGAGGTACAAAGATGGCAGGGGCGTGTTCGATCGAACCTTCTCTCGATCGAACGGGTGTACCATCGAATAGAGGTTTGAGGAACAGGAGGCGGCATGGTAGCGGTAGCGGGGCTTGGTTCGGTGACGGCGCTGGACCGCGCACAGGGGGCGAGGGGTGGCAGGCGAATTCGAACGCCCGTCAGGCCTGTCGGGCCCGCTAGGCGAGGCAGGATGGTGGCGGCGGGCGCGGTCGCGCTCGCGGTGACCGCGCTGTCCATGACGCTCGCCGCCACGGCGCAGGCGACGCACTCCGGATCTGCTACCCCCGGCGCCGGCGTGGCCCGGGTCACTGTCGTGCCGGGGCAGAGCCTGTGGTCCCTGGCGCGGTCCTACGACCCGGCGGCCGACCCCCGGGCGGTCGTCGAGCGGATACGCCAGCTGAACTCGATGCCCGGCTACCAGGTCCAGGCGGGTGCGGTGCTCTGGGTGCCGCGCGGCTGACCCGGCGCCGTCCCGTACGGTATGGCCCGGCCGCGAGGCAGGCGTTGCCGCCGCGCCGCGATGCGCGCTATGCGTTCGCGCCGCGATGCGGGCGTTGCGTTCGCCGTGTCCGTGGCCAGCGCGGGAGCCGACGCCGCACTGCAGGGCAGCCGTTGCCGGTGCCGCGAAGCGCGCCATGTCGCCGCGTGACCGGGCTGGCCCGGCGAGTGGCCGCCGGCGTGCCGCGGCCCCGGGCGCGACACGCCGGCGTGCGCGCGGGTTGGGGTCCTGGCCAGGATTTTTGGCTTCGACGGCCCTCTCAACTTGCCGAGGGGTGCCGCCCTCGACTACGGTGAAACCACAACATCTAGTAGTTACAGCGATGTGTTTCTTCTAGACCTTGTGGATAATCGCCGTCGTTGTGGGTCTGACACGGCACACCTGGAGGTGATCGCGTGTACTGCCCGTTCTGCCGTCATCCGGACAGCCGAGTTATCGACAGCCGGGTGGCCGAGGACGGCACCGCGATCCGCAGGCGCCGGTCCTGCCCCGAGTGCGGGCGGCGGTTCACCACGCAGGAATCGGTGATCCTCATGGTCGCCAAGCGCAGCGGGGTGACCGAGCCGTTCACCAGGGAGAAAATCGTCCGCGGTGTGCAGCGCGCCTGCCAGGGCAGGCCGGTCGATGAGGACCAGCTCGCGATGCTCGCTCAGCGGGTCGAGGAAACCATCAGGGCACGCGGCCTGGCCGAGGTGCCCTCGCATGAGGTGGGGCTGGCCATCCTCGGTCCGCTCCGCGACCTGGACGAGGTCGCCTACCTCAGGTTCGCCTCGGTGTACCGGGGCTTCGAATCGCTTGACGACTTCGAGAAGGCGATCTCCGAGTTGCGCACCCGGCACGAGGCGGACACCGGAGGCAAGGACAGTGAAGACAACGGCGCCAAGGACAACGGAGTCCACCGCGCCCACGACGGCTAGCGGGCGCGCCCGCGGCGGGCGCCAGGACGCCGGGTCGGCGAACGGACGGGGTGCCCGCACGGGCAGGCAGGCGGGACCGTGCCTTCGCGGCCTGCCCGCCGCCTCGCCGCACTAGCTGCCGCACCAGCCGCCGCACCGGAAGCTGGCGGCGCGAATGCGTGAAAACGCCACAGGGGCAACAAGAGACGATGCTGACGGACGGATCCGGGGGATCCACGGAAAAAGGGGGAAAGGGAGCTATGACTGAAACGGTGAGCGGGCCGGCTGCGCGTAAGGGCAAGCGGGCCAAGGGCCTGAAGGTCCGGCGTATTAACACGACGGCGGGTGTGCACCCTTATGAGCAGGTCACCTGGGAGCGCCGCGACGTCGTCATGACCAACTGGCGAGACGGTTCGGTCAATTTCGAGCAGCGCGGTGTCGAGTTCCCCGACTTCTGGTCCGTCAACGCGGGCAACATCGTTACCACCAAGTACTTCCGCGGCGCGGTGGGCACGCCGCAGCGCGAATGGTCGCTCAAGCAGCTCGTCGACCGGGTGACCGACGTCTACACCAGGACCGGCCGGGAGAGCGGCTACTTCGCCACGGACGAGGACGCCGAGATCTTCGACCACGAGCTGAAGTACGCGCTGGTTCACCAGATCTTCAGCTTCAACTCCCCCGTCTGGTTCAACGTGGGTACGGCGGCGTCGCAGCAGGTCAGCGCGTGCTTCATCCTGGCCGTTGACGACACCATCGAGTCCATTCTCGACTGGTACCGGGAAGAGGGCCTGATCTTCCGCGGCGGCTCCGGCGCCGGCGTCAACCTGTCGAGGATCCGTTCAAGCAAGGAACTGCTCAGCTCCGGCGGGACCGCGAGCGGCCCGGTGAGCTTCATGCGCGGCGCCGACGCGTCGGCCGGCACGATCAAGTCGGGCGGCGCCACCCGCCGTGCCGCCAAGATGGTGGTCCTCGACGTCGATCACCCGGACATCGTGGACTTCGTCGAGACCAAGGCCAAGGAAGAGAACAAGATCCGCGCCCTGCGCGACGCCGGGTTCGACATGGACCTCGGCGGCTCGGACATCATCTCCGTCCAGTACCAGAACGCCAACAACTCCGTCCGGGTCAGCGACGAGTTCATGCGCGCGGTCCAGGACGCCAAGGAATTCGGCCTTAACGCCCGGCTGTCCGGCGAGACCATCGAGACGGTCGACGCCAGGGGGCTGTTCCGCAAGATCTCCCAGGCCGCCTGGGACTGTGCCGACCCCGGCCTGCAGTACGACGACACGATCAACAACTGGCACACCAACCCGGAAACGGGCCGCATCACCGCCAGCAACCCGTGCAGCGAATACCTCTCCCTCGACAACTCAAGCTGCAACCTCGCCAGCCTTAACCTGCTCAAGTTCCTCAAGGCCGACGACACGTTTGACGCGGAGCTCTTCGCGCGGATGTGCGAACTGATCATCATCGCGATGGACATCTCGATCACCTTCGGCGAATTCCCCACCGAGAAGATCCGCGACACCACTAAGGCCTACCGTCAGCTCGGCATCGGCTACGCCAACCTGGGCGCGCTGCTGATGGCGACCGGCCACGCCTACGACTCCGACGGTGGCCGCGCGATCGCCGCCGCGATCACCAGCCTGATGACGGCGAGCGCCTACAAGACCTCCGCCGAGCTGGCCGGGGTGGTCGGCCCGTACGACGGATACACGCAGAACGCCAGCGCGCACAACCGCGTCATGCAGCATGCACGCCGACGCGAGCGAGTCGGTCAGCCCGGTGGCCGAGTTCGACCGGACCATCCTCGACCTGGCCAACAAGACCTGGCGGGAGGGCCTGCGCTCGGGCCAGGCCAACGGCTACCGCAACGCCCAGGCCAGCCTGCTCGCGCCCACCGGCACCATCGGCTTCATGATGGACTGCGACACCACCGGCATCGAGCCCGACCTCGCCCTGGTCAAGTTCAAGAAGCTGGTCGGCGGCGGGTCCATGCAGATCGTCAACCAGACGGTCCCGCGCGCGCTGAAGAACCTCGGCTACCAGCCCGAGCAGGTGGAGGCGATCACCGAGTACATCGCCGAGCACGGCCACGTGGTCAATGCGCCCGGCCTGCGGCCGGAGCACTACGAGGTCTTCGACTGCGCGATGGGCGAGCGCTCGATCAGCCCGATGGGCCACGTCCGGATGATGGCCGCGGTCCAGCCGTTCCTGTCCGGCTCCATCTCCAAGACGGTCAACATGCCGGAGAACGCCACCGTCGACGACGTCGAGCAGATCTACTTCGAGGGCTGGAAGCTCGGCCTGAAGGCCCTCGCGATTTACCGCGACAACTGCAAGGTCGGCCAGCCGCTGTCCGCCAAGAAGAAGAGCGATGCGGTACAGCAGGAAGCCGTCCCGGTACCCGCCGCCACTGTTCAAACCGAGCCGCACGAGCACCGCCCGGTCCGCAGGCGGCTGCCCAAGACCCGCTCCGCCACCGTGACCCGGTTCGACGTGTCCGGCGCCGAGGGCTACATGACCGCCTCGAAGTACCCGGACGACGGCGTCGGCGAGGTCTTCCTCAAGCTGGGCAAGCAGGGGTCGACCCTGGCCGGCGTGATGGACGCGTTCTCGATGGCGATCTCGGTCGGCTTGCAGTACGGCATCCCGCTGGAGTCCTACGTCGCCAAGTTCACCAACATGCGGTTCGAGCCGGCCGGCATGACCGACGACCCGGACATTCGCATCGCCACCTCGATGATGGACTACATCTTCCGCCGCCTCGCCCTCGACCACCTGCCCTACGACCAGCGCGCCGAGCTCGGCATCCTGTCCGCCGCCGAGCGGTCCGCCCAGCTGGCTGGCCAGGACCCGGCGTCGCTGGGGGTTGAGGTCGACCCGGTGGAACTGGCCCAGTCCGCGGCGGTTGAGACCAGCGGTGCGGCCGAGCGCAAGGCGCCCGCCCAGCGGGCCGCCCAGACTCCGGCCGCGGCGCGGCCTTCGTCCGGCAGCGCGGCACCGGCCGGACCGGCCGGCACCACCGCCCGCCCGGCGGCGGGAGGCCCGCAGTCCACCGCCGAGCTCATCGAGCTCCAGCAGGGCAGGCACGTGGACGCCCCGCTCTGCCTGACCTGCGGCACGACGATGCGCCCGGCCGGCAGCTGCTACGTCTGCGAAGGCTGCGGCTCCACCAGCGGCTGCAGCTAAAACTGAGCGGTATTGCATCAGGTGCAACATCCGGCACGCCTCGCTTGGCGGTGTAGTAGTCGCAGGTAGGAGTGGTGAACGGGAGTCCATCTCCCGTTCACCACTCCGGATGAGGTGCTGGTCGTGGCTTAGCTAGTTCATTGATGTTGCATTGAATGCAACAAGTAGGTGGGTGTTGAGCCTCAGTGTCCAGGGCCGGCACGCCGGGCTGTTGAGCCAAATCGAGCAGGATGTGCTTGATGACGGGAAGCCGATTGGTTCGGCGTTGCGAAGGTGCATGCTGCTAGGCAGCCGGACGGGGTCGTCGCAGTTGCGCGAGTGGGCGACCTTGGAGCTTAAGGGTTACCTGGTTCCTGCAAAAGTTCCGGATTACCGTGTCATCGTCGCTGGTCTCCACCTCGATGCAGTGACCGGCAGAGCGGTCATCAAGGGGCAGCCGATCAGTGCCAGGTCGCCGCTGAGCGCGACCACATTCACCAGCTCGACTGCTGCCTCGCCGACGAGGCCATTCCCTTGGACCTCCGGGTCGGGGGAGCGCTCGTCTTGCTCTTCGGGATGCTGGTTAGCAGGATCACCCAGCTGACCAAGGACGACGTGATCGAAGACGGCCAGGCCACCTGGCTGGCCATCGATGGGCACCGCCTTATGCTGCCCGCAAAGCTGGCGCGCCTCGTCCGCCAGTTGCGTGACCAGGACGAGCCGCGGTGGACACTCGGCCGCATGGGAACCCCGGTGCCATGGCTCTTCCCCGGCCAGAGCCCAGCCCGCCCGGCCGTGGACGTCCTCTTCGGCGTCCGGCTCCACCGCTATGGCATCGACGCCCATGCCGGGCGCAACACCGCCCGCCTCGCGCTGGCTGCCGAGCTTCCTGCTGCAGTCCTAGCTGACCTGACCGGTATCAGCGTCAGCACCGCCGAGCGCTGGTCCCAGTGGGCAAAGCGAGACTGGGCCGCCTATGCCGGCCAGCGCACGGCCGACGACCGCCGAGACCACAGCGGCGGCCAGAAACTTACTAATCGAACCCGCTAAACATGCTAATCGACGCTACGATTAGGTCGTTTGTTAGGTTGGTTGGGAGGTTTTTTGCGCAGCTTCACAGACCTTGACGCGCTGATCGGGATGGTGCCCTCGCAGGTCGTCACCCGGCTCAGCGCCATTGACTTCGGCCGGGGCTCGGAGGCGCTCTACCGTGACCAGATGCCGGGGCTGCTCGCTGAGCTCGCCGACCGGGCCCGTGTCCTGAGCATCACCGCGTCATCGGCGATCGAGGGCGTCATCGTCGCCGACGCCGACCGTGCTCAGCGGATCATCGACCGGCGGACGACGACGCTGCGCAACCGCAGCGAGCGGGAACTGGCGGGCTACCGCGACGCGCAGGACTACCTGATCCGGGAGGACTGGCGCCCGCTGAACGCCGGCCTGATCCTGCACCTGCAACGGCTGCTGTTCGCCCACACGACCATGCCAGGCGGGGCGTTCAAGTCAGAGGACAACCTCGTCGTGGACCGGTCGCCGGACGGCTCGACAACCGTCCGGTTCAAGCCGGTGCCCGCCGCGAGCACCCCGTTCGCCGTCGACGACCTGATCAAGCGCTATCAGCAGGCGGCTGCGGCGGGCGAGCATCACCCGGTGCTCCTGTCCGGCCTGTTTATCCTCGACCTTCTCGTCATCCACCCTTTCGAGGACGGCAACGGGCGGGTCGCCCGACTGCTCACCGGTGCCCTGCTCGGCGAGCACGGCTATACAGTCGGCCGCTACGTGAGCCTCGAGCAGACGATTGCCGAATCGGCCGACACCTACTACCAGGCGCTCCTGGACTCCACCCACGGCTGGCACGAGGGGACCGCCGACCCGTGGCCCTGGCTCGGTTACTTCACCAGCCTGATCGCCAGCGCCTACGCCGTCTTCGCCGACCGCGCGGCCGCGGCCCGGACCCCGGGAACGAAGCAAGAGCGCATCCGCGAGCACATCCTGCGCCATGCGCCTGGCACATTCCGGCTTGCCGATATCAGAACAGCGGTGCCAGGCGTCAGCGACCAGACGATCCGTCTCGTCCTAGAGCAGCTGAGAGGCGAAGGCAAGGTGCGGGCCGACGGAACGGGCCGCTCCGCGACGTGGACCCGGACGAATGCCGCAGCCTCCGGATGAGCGCGCTGCCGGATAGCCTGGAATTCTGAAGGGCAGAGGATGCGGGAATGGGAGTTCTCGCCGACGCGGGGAGCCGTCCGAGGGCGAGGCTGGTACCGGGGCGACTGCCACGTGCATTCGGCGTATTCGGACGGCAAGCTGACGCCGGAGCAGCTCGCGGCCGGTGCGCGGGCTGCAGGCCTGGATTTCATCGCGACTACCGAGCACAATACGGCTGACGCGCATGCTGCCGTGGCATGCGCTCGCCGGTGATGACTTGCTGGTGATACTGGGGGAAGAGGTCACCACGCCGACCGGGCACTGGCTGGCGCTTGGTGTCCAACCGGGACAGCTCATCGACTGGCGGTATCAGGCCCGGGACGAGGTAATCGGCTGGCATCTGGACCAGGTCCACCACGTCGGCGGACTCTGCGTGGCGGCGCACCCGCATGCGCCGTATCCCTCGGGCGTGTTCATGTTTCCCTACCAGGGATTTGACGCGGTAGAGGTGTGGAACGGGCTGTGGGCTTCGGACCTGCCGTGGAATGCGGACAATGAGGCCGCGCTGGCCGAATGGAGCCGCAGCCTGGCTGCGGACGTGCAAGGCGGGCGGTGGCGGTCGGCGCTGGGGGACAGCGACACCCATCTGGAGAATCAGATCGGCATTCCGCAGACCGTCGTCCTGGCCGAGGGGCTGAGTACCGATGCAGTCCTCGCTGGCATCCGTGCCGGCCGGTGCTGGATCGCCGAATCGGCCGCTGTCGAGCTGTTCCTGAAGGCCACTGTCGGCGACCGCAGAGCCGGGATCGGCGAGCGGTTGGAAACCCGCGGCGAGTCGGCTGTGATACAGACGAAGGTCCGCGGTGTTCCATCAGGCGCTGTCAGCTTCCACACAGACCGTGGCGCGGTGCACCAGGCATCATTGCCCGGCAGCGGATCAGGCACTGTGGAGTGGCGGACCAGTGCAGAGGAGTCGCAGTTCGTCCGCGTCGAGGTACGTCACCCTGAAGGCCACATGGCGGCCCTCAGCAACCCGATCCTCCTGACCTGAGAAGCGGAGCAATACCGCACACTCCGAATAAGTGCCCTGCGCCAGCATTCGGGGTCGCCTTGACATAGGCATTACCTGCTGAGGAGGGGTGCAGCCGATTGGCCGCACCCCTCCTAACTACGACCTCGCTGCCGCCTGTTGCGTCAGATGCAAGGGACGTTGTCGTTGCTGTCAGTATTAAACGGAGCCTGCCCGGTGGCGTACCCCTCACGGCAGACCGCTCACGAGTAGTCGGCTGAACACTCGAAAGCTAAGCGGCAGATCGCCCACGAAGGTATCGGCAGACTGAAAGAGCACTCTGGCAGAGCTCATTGAGACCGTCCGGGGCGAGGACTTCCGTGGCTTGCGCCATCTGGCCAACCGGCTCGGCGATCGCTTCCGGTCCGGGATCGTCCTCTACGCCGAGAACAGCAGCTCTCCTTTGGTGACCGGCTGACCGCCCTCCCGATCGCCGCCCTGTGGATACGCGAGGGCTCGGCGAACTGATCTGCCAGCTGTGTTCGTGACGATAACCCGGCCGCTCGCGCGGTAGGAGCTCCGGGGTGGAGCGCACCACCCTGGACTCTCCACTCGTGAACACCACGGGGAGTCCGCCCGTCGCCATCGCCGGGCGGACTCCGCCGGAGTATTGACAGAACTGCTCAGGTATTGGCGCCGCGCCGACCGCGGACACGGGCCGCCGCCCAGACCAGCAACGCTAGCCCGATGACGACTACCACCGCGCCGAGCACTGCGAACCCGGAGTGACCCGACATGCCCGAGCCCTGCATCGCGCCCGACCCTTGAGCGATCCACACCGCCCCCAACACGCACAAGACGACACCAGCGATCCCACGAATCCACACAGTGCTCTCCGATCCTAACTTTTCAGGCAAATCGGGGCCCAGCTGTAGGCTCCGTGTCCTATACGGATCTCAGCCGAGAATGGATTGCCTGTGACGCGGATTGCCGTGCGGTCGGAACTTCTCACCGCCAGCGCTGGCACCGCGGGGACTCGACCGGGGTGAACCGGTTCCCCCGGGCCTTGGCCGTCCCGGCCGGCTCGGCCGCCTGGGCCGCCGTGGGCGTGTCGAGGAGGCCGGGCCGGTCGTTTTCCGGTCGCACCGCCACCTCCGGCTGCGGCACGCCGCGGACGACGCCGGCGCGGGTTCCCGGCACCGCCGGGGGACCGTAAACGCGTAGCCGGCGAGCCCGGAGCGCCCGCGGACTGCGGCATGGAACGCCCGTCCCGGCTTTCCCGGACGAGGCGGAGCAGTGGCGGCGGGGGAGGCAACCGCCTTCGTTCTTCTCCCTGAATTAACGGTTATGCTGACGTCCTGTTTGTACGGGGCGCGCCGCGGCTTCGCGGTGCGTCGGAATGATGGAAGTGGCGGACGTGGATAACAGCGAGGCCGGTACGCCGTCCGACCAGGTGGTCATCGAGCGGCGCACGCTGATGCAGCAGGCCTATGCCGCCATACGCCAGATGATCATCACCGGCGAACTGGCCGTGGGCAGCAAGGTCGTCGTCCGGCCGCTCTGCGAGCGGCTGAGCCTGTCGCCCACGCCGATCAAGGCGGCCCTGGCCGGCCTGGAGCGCGACGGCTTCCTGACCGCGGTCCCGCACCGCGGGTACCACGTGCCCGAGGTCAACGTGCAGGACATGCGGGAGATCTACGAGCTGCGCGAGGTGCTCGACGGCATCGCGGCCCGTCACGCGGCGGGCATGGCCGGAGCGGCGGCGTTCGTGCGCGATACCCTCCAGCCGCTCTACGACCGGCAGGAGTCGGCTCATCAGGTGCAGGACAGCGTCGGCTACAGCGACGCCGACCTGGAGTTCCACCGGGCGATCTGGCACGCGTCGGGCAACTCGCGGCTGGCCCAGGTCACCGACAACCTGGTCGGGCAGGTGCGCTTCGGGTCGGGTTCGTCGTCCCGGCTGCCCGGCCGGATCGCGTCCGCGCTGCACGAGCACGCCTCGATCATGGACGCGGTGGCGGCCGGTGACACCGCCCGCGCGGAGCGCGAGTCGCGGGCCCACGTACGCCGGTCGGCGGCCGCGTTCGAGAAGGCGGCGCGCGCCCGCCGGGTGTAGTATGCGGCCTGATGTCCGCGATGTGCAGTTCGTGACGTTGAGGCTACGTTGGTTGACACGTAAAAAATTTTAGATTTAAAATCTCCCAAATCTACCTGCTCCTGACCCCCCAGGGAGACCTTCGTGCCTTTCTCCGCACTCAGCCATCTCGACTGCTCCGCGACGGGCAAGCGGTACGACGCGGACGCGGTTCAGGGCGTGAGTGAGGCGGGTAAGCCGCTGCTCGCCCGCTACGACCTGGAGCAGGTCACGGCCACGGTCACCCCCGCCGAGATCGCGAGCCGGCCGCCGACGCTGTGGCGGTACCACGAGGTGCTGCCGGTGCGCGACGAGGCGAACATCGTCTCGCTCGGCGAGGGCATGACCCCGCTGATCCCGATCGCCGACCTACGGCCGCCAGATCGGCGTGCCCGGGCTGGCGATGAAGGACGAGGGGCTGCTGCCCACCGGGACGTTCAAGGCCCGCGGCGCCGCGGTCGGCGTCTCGCGCGCCGCCGAGCTCGGCGTCAAGGGCGTGGCCATGCCGACCAACGGCAACGCCGGGGCGGCGTGGGCGGTGTACGCGGCGCGCGCCGGGCTGAAGAGCCTGATCGCGATGCCGGTGGACGCGCCCGCGATCACCCGCGCCGAGTGCGTCGTGACCGGCGCGGAGCTGTACCTGGTCGACGGCCTGATCGGGGACGCGGGCCGCCTGGTGAACGCCGCGGTCGGCAAGCGGGCCGACTACCAGGAGGTCTCCACGCTCCGCGAGCCCTACCGGCTCGAGGGCAAGAAGACCATGGGCTACGAGATCGCCGAGCAGCTCGGCTGGAAGCTGCCCGACGTGATCCTCTACCCGGCGGGCGGCGGCGTCGGGCTCATCGGCATCTACAAGGCAATCCTGGAAATGCAGGCGCTCGGCTGGATCGGGCCTGACCTGCCGCGGCTCGTCGCCGTCCAGGCCGACGGGTGCGCGCCGATCGTGCGCGCCTTCGAGTCTGGCGCCACGGAAAGCGAGCCGTTCCCGAACGCGCACACGGTCGCGTTCGGCATCACCGTCCCCAAGGCGCTCGGCGACTTCCTCGTGCTCGACGCGGTCCGCTCTACCGGCGGCACCGCGATCTCGGTGAGCGACGACGAACTGCGCGCCGAGCAGCACGCGATGGCCGCGGCCGAAGGGGCGTTCATCTGCCCGGAGGGCGCGGCGTGCCTCGCCGCCGCCCGCCAGCTGCGGGAAGCCGGCTGGCTCTCGAGCACCGACAGCGTCGTCGTGCTCAACACCGGCATGGGGTTGAAGTACCCGGAGATGGTCAGCGTCGACGTCCCCACCCTCAGCGTCGATTCGGAGATTCCGGCCGAATCGGCGCACTGACCAGCTCCGCGCTTGCGGAGCCAAGCGGCCCGCCTTCGGCGGTGGCCGAAGGCCTAGGGAAGGCGACCCATTGATGCGAGCGCATCTGAGATATAGCGCAGCCGCACTGGCTGCGGTGGCGCTGGCGGGCGGCCTGGCCGCCTGCTCCACCAGCGGCACACCCGGTAGCAGCGCGAGCGGCGGAACCGGCGGCAGCGCCGCCGGCCCGGCGCTGACGGTAGACATATCCAGCTACCCGGCCAGCCTCGACCCGGGGCTGCAGTACGACACCGAGTCCTACACGGTGTACCGGAACATCTTCGACCAGCTGGTGCACCGCAACCCGGCGAACGAGCAGGTGGTCCCCTGGCTGGCGACGTCGTGGAAGCAGCAGAACGCGACGACCTGGACGTTCACCATTCGCAAGGGCGTGAAGTTCTCCGACGGCGAGCAGCTCACCGCGGCCGACGCGGCGTTCAGCATCGAGCGGATCCTCGACCCGAAGTTCGCCAGCCAGCAGGAGGCCAACTTCTCCGCGATCGCCTCCGCCACCGGCTCCGGCGACACGCTGACGATCAAGACGAAGTATCCGTCGCCGACGCTGCTGAGCTACCTGACCACGCTCTCGGTGGTGCCCGAGGCCTACGTCAAAAAGGTAGGCAACGCGGCGTTCAACCTGCATCCGGTTGGCTCCGGGCCGTACGAGTTCGTGTCGTCGACCCCGGGCTCCGAGGTGACGCTCAAGCGCAACCCGGGCTACTGGGGGGCCAAGCCACAGATCGCCAGCGTTGACTTCCGCGCCGTTCCCGACATCGCGACGCCGCGTCGCCGACCTGCAGTCCGGGCAGGCGCAGCTGGCCGACTCGATGACCCCGGACAACGTCGCGCAGCTCAAGTCGGCGGGCCTGCAGGTGCTGTCCACGCCGACCGAGCGGGTCTCCTACCTGGCGTTCAACACGATCCACGGCGGCGCGACCAACAACCCCGTGGTGCGCCAGGCGATCAGCGAGGCCATCAACTACGGCGCGCTCGACCAACGACCTGGAGAAGGGCTACGCCTCGCCGGTCAACAGCGTGGCCACGCCGCTGAACCTCGGCTACCCGAAGGGCCTGCCGGACTACAAGTACGACCCGGCGCAGGCCAAGGCGCTGATCAAGCAGGCGGGCGCGGCCGGCCAGACGGTCATCATGGCGACCTCGCCCACCTACGACCCGACGATCGTCCAGGCCATCCAGGCCAACATCCAGGCGGTCGGGCTCAACGTGAAGATCCAGAGCACCGACCAGGCGACCTACCTGCAGAAGGTGCAGAGCCCGTCGCACAACTGGGGCTCGATCCGGTTCGGCCAGTGGTCCTGCTCGTGCCTGGACGCGGACGGCGTCGCCTACCCGCTGTTCCACACCGGCACGATCTGGAGTTCCTACAGCAACCCCGCGTTCGACCAGCTGGTGGACAAGGCGCGGCAGACGCTGGCCCCGGCGACCCGGATCGTCGCTGTACGCGCAGGCCTACGGCATCCTGGCCAAGGACGTCCCGGGCATCGGGCTGTTCCAGATCGACGCGATCTACGGGGCCAGCAGCAAGCTGCAGTGGAAGCCGGACGCGCAGCAGGACTTCTTCGTCGCGGACATGAAGCTCGGGTCGTGACCGTCTCCACGGCGGGCACCACGCCCTGGCGCCGCTCAGGCGCCAGGGCGTGGCTGCCGGTCACGCGCTACCTCGGGCGCCCGCGTCGGCCAGGCGGTCATCGCGCTGCTCGGCGTGACGACCGCGGTGTTCTTCGCGCTGCGGCTGTCCGGCGACCCGGCCCAGCTGCTGGCACCGCAGAACGCCACCCAGCAGGAGATCGAGCAGATCAGGCAGCAGCTCGGGCTCAACGTCCCGGTCTGGCGGCAGTACCTCGAACTACCTGGGCAACCTGCTGCACGGGAACCTCGGGCTACTCCTACGTGCAGCACGAGCCGGCGCTGACCCTGCTCACCCAGCGCCTGCCGTACACGATCAACCTCACGCTGGCCGCGCTGGCGCTCACGATCGTGCTCGGCGTCGGCGCCGGGATGATCATGGCGCTGACCCGCGGCCGCTGGGGCGAGCGGGTGCTCATGCCGCTGGTGCTCGCCGGGCAGGCCATGCCGGCGTTCTGGACCGGCATCCTGCTGATCCTGGTCTTCTCGGTGACGTTCCACGTGCTGCCGTCGAGCGGGGACAACACCGGCGACCTCGCTGATCCTGCCGGCGGTCACGCTGGCGTCGCTGTCCGCGGCGACCGTCGCCCGGGTGACCCGCGGCGCGGTGCTGGAGCAGCTGTCGCGCGACTACGTCCGGACGGCGCGGTCGAAGGGCGCGGGCACCTGGCGGCTGATCTGGCGGCACCTGCTGCGCAACGTCTCCGTCCCGGTCCTCACCGTCCTCGCGCTGGAGACGGCCAACCTGCTCGGCGGCTCGGTCGTCACCGAGATGATCTTCGCCTGGCCCGGCATCGGCCAGCTGACCATCCAGTCGGTCAACGACCGGGACTTCCCGGTCGTCCAGGCCATCGTGATCCTCGCCGCCAGCATCTACATCGTGATCAACCTGGTCACCGACATCGTCTACGGGTTCATCGATCCGCGCATCGCGGTGACGTCCACGGAAGCCGGATAGCGGATGAGACGCGGAATCCCGCGCGGGCTGATCCCGCTCGCGGTCGTCGCGGTCTACGTGATCGTGGCGCTCGCGGCGCCGCTGATCGCGCCGCACGACCCCAACCAGACCAACCTGGCCGCGCGCCTGCTGCCGCCGTTCTCCTCCTCCGGCGGCACGCGGTACCTGCTCGGCACCGACGACCTCGGCCGCGACGTGCTGACCCGGGTGCTGTACGGCGCCCGCGTGTCCCTCGCCGTGGCGGCCGTCGCCGTCGTCGTGAGCGGCGCGGGCGGCGTGGCGCTCGGCCTGATCGCCGGCTGGCGGCGCGGCTGGCTCGGCACCGTCATCATGCGCATCGCCGACATCGCGCTGTCGGTGCCGTTCTTCCTGATCGCCATCCTGGTCGTGGCGGTGCTCGGCCCCAGCCTGGTCAACGTGGTGATCTGCCTGGCCATGGTGCGCTGGCCCCGGTACACCCGGATCACCTACGCGACCGTGCTTGAGACCCGCGAGCGCGGCTTCGTCCGCGGTGTCGTCGCGCTCGGCGCCCCGGGACGCTGGATCGTGCTGCGGCACATCCTGCCCGAGGTGGCGCCGCTCGCCGTCGTCGTGGCGACGCTCGAACTGGGCCTGATGGTCATCTTCGAGGCGTCGCTGTCGTTCATCGGGCTCGGCGTGCAGCCGCCCACCGCCTCCTGGGGCACGATGCTGGCCGAGGGGCAGCAGTACGTCGCCACCGCGTGGTGGCTGGCCACGTTCCCCGGCGTGGCGCTGTTCGGCCTGGTGCTCGCGGTCAACATGCTCGGCGACGCCGTCCGTGACCGGCTCGACCCGACCCGGCGCGTCGGCAAGCGGGCCGGCGGGTTCGGCGCCCGGCTGCTGCGCAGGCCGCCCTTCGCCCCCGTCGACCCCGTTCCCGCCGAGGAGCAGCATGCGTGACTACACCGGCGAGTACGACGGCGCGCGGGTCGTGGTCACCGGCGCCTGCGGCATCTTCGGCACCTGGATCGCCGAGGCGTTCGCCGCCGCGGGCGCGCGGCTGCTGCTCACCGACGCGCGGGCCGAGCCGCTCGGCCAGCTGGCCGAGCGGCTCGGCGCCGTCGCGGTAGCGGCCGACCTCACCGACGACACCCAGCTCGCGGCGCTGACCGGCGCCATCGGCGACGCCTGGGAGAGCCCGGACGTGCTGGTGAACAACGCCGGCCTGTACCCGCGCACGCCGCTGGCGGCGACCGGGCCGGCCGACGTGCGCGCGCATCCTCGACGTCAACGTCGTCGCACCGTTCGAGCTGACCAGGCAGGTGACCGCGCTGATGATCAAGGCGGGGGTCGCGGGGCGGGTGGTCAACATCAGCTCGGGCGCCGCCGTCCGGCCCGGCGCCGGCGGCTCGGTGTACGCGGCGAGCAAGGCCGCGGTCGAGACGCTCACCCGGAGCATCGCCCTCGAAGTGGCCGGGCACGGCATCCGGGTCAACGCCGTCCAGCCCGGCTTCGCGCCGGGCAGCGCGGTGAGCGCCCTGAGCGACAGCCACGTCACGTCGATGCTGGCCCGCATCCCGCTCGGCCGCACCTCCGGGCCCGAGGACGCCGCGGCCGCCGTGCTGTGGGTGTGCTCGTCCGACGCGTCGTTCGTCACCGGCACCACGATCGCGGTCGACGGCGGGCGCACCGCCGGCGACTTCACCGCAGGGGGCACCCAGTGAGCACCTCGTTCTCCTCTCCTTACCCGTGGCCGGACGGGCGCCAGGCGGCGCTGTGCGTCAGCTTCGACTTCGACGGCGAGTCGCCGCACCTGTGGCGCCGCCGGACCGACCCGCCGGTCAACGTGGGCGAGCTGGAGCAGCGGCGCTACGGCCCGCGGCGCGGCGTCTACAACATCCTCGACATGCTCGACCGGCTCGGCATCCGGGCGACGTTCTTCGTCCCCGGCTGGATCGCCGCGCACTACCGGCCGGCCGTCGAGGCGGTGGCCCGGGCGGGTCACGAGCTGGCCCTGCACGGCTGGCGGCACGAGCCGCCGGGCGCCGTCTCCCCGGATGAGCTGCGCGGCACGCTGACCCGCGCCCGCGACCTGCTCGGCGACATCGCGGGCCGCGCCCCCGAGGGCTACCGGTCGCCGAGCTTCGAGATGACCGCGGCGGCGCTCGGCGTGCTCACCGGGCTCGGCCTGCGCTACGACAGCTCGCTGATGGGCGACGACCGCCCGTACCGGATCGGCGGCCTGGTGGAGGTGCCGGTCGACTGGGCCACCGACGACGCGCCGTACTACCGCTACACCGCGGGCGACGCCCGGCCGCCGGCCGGCGCCGATACGGTCAACGCCGCGTGGTCGCAGGAGATCGCGGGCGCGCTCGACCGGGGCTCGCTGGTCACGCTGACCATGCACCCGTGGCTCTCCGGGCGGCCCGCCCGGGTCACCCGGCTCGCCGCCACGCTGCGGGACGCGCTCGCGGACGGGCGGCTGTGGACCGGCGCGATCGGCGACCTCGCCGCGCACCACGGGGCGCTTCCGGCCGGGCCGGCGCTGACCGAAACGGACCCGACGCAGATCGGCTGGCCCGGCGATGACGACTGAACCCACCCCCGCCCCGGACCCGGCCCCCGCCCCTTCCCCGGGCGACGGCGAGGCGCCGCTGCTGTCCGTGCGGGACCTGCGGGTCTCGTTCGGCCCCGGGCGCGACGCGGTGAACGGGCTGACGCTGCAGCGCCGGCCGCGGCGAGGTCGTGGCCATCGTCGGCGAGTCCGGCTGCGGCAAGACGCTGAGCGCCCTGGCGCTGACCGGCCTGCTGCCGCCGGGCGCGAAGGCGAGCGGGTCGGCCCGCATCGGCGGCACCGAGCTGATCGGCGCCAGCGAGCGCCGGCTGCGCCGGCTGCGCGGCAGCAAGGTCAGCATGATCTTCCAGGACGCGTCGACGGCGCTCAACCCGCTCATGTCGGTGGGCGCGCAGATCGAGCGAGGTGCTGGCGATCCATGGCGGCCCCTCGCGCAAGGATCGGCACGCGCGGGCGGTCGAGCTGCTCACCTCGGTCGGCGTGCCCGACCCCGCCGTGCGGGCCCGCAGCCTGCCGCACCAGCTGTCCGGCGGGATGCGGCAGCGGGTGATGGTGGCGATGGCGCTGGCCGGCGCCCCCGACCTGGTGATCGCGGACGAGCCGACCACGGCGCTGGACGTGACCGTGCAGGCCCAGGTGCTCGCGCTGCTGCGTGAGGTGACCCGGTCGTCGGTGGTGCTGTTCATCACCCACGACATGGGCGTGGTCGCCGAGGTCGCCGACCGGGTCGTGGTCATGTACGCCGGCGCGGTCGCCGAGAGCGGCCTGGTGGCGGACGTGCTCGGCCGCCCGCACCACCCGTACACCGCGGCCCTGCTGGCCTCGGTACCCGACCCGGACCGGCCCGCGACGGGGGAGCTGCCGACGATACCCGGCCGGGTGCCGCCGCTCGGCGAGCGCGGCGACGGCTGCCCGTTCCGCGACCGCTGCCCTCGGTCCACCAGCCAGTGCGCGCAGCTGCCGCCGCTGGCCCCGGTCGACGAGGGCGGCAGCGAGGTCGCCTGCTGGCATCCGCTGCCGGCCGGCGCGATGAGCGATGAGGTGACGACGTCATGAGTGACACCCCCCTGGTCGAGGCCCGCGACCTGAGCAAGCGGTACAGCGTGCGCAGCCGGACCGGCAAGGCCACGCTGACCGCCGTCGACCAGGTGGACCTGAGCGTCGCCGCGGGCGGCATCCTCGCGCTGGTCGGCGAGTCCGGCTGCGGCAAGTCGACGACCGGCCGGCTGCTGCTCGGGCTGGAGCGGCCGTCGCAGGGCACGGTCACCGTGGACGGCCGTGACCTCGCCGCCCTGCCGGCCAGGGAGCTGCGGGCCCTGCGCCGGGAGATGCAGCCGGTGTTCCAGGACCCGTACGACTCGCTCAACCCGCGGATGCGGATCCGGCAGATCCTGGCCGAGCCGGCCCGGGTGCACCGCATCGACCCGCCGCCGGGCCGGACGGTGCCCGAGCTGCTCGACCTGGTGAACCTGTCGCCCGACTACGCCGACCGGTTCACGCACGAGCTGTCCGGCGGGCAGCGGCAGCGGATCGCGATCGCCCGGGCCATCGCCCTCGACCCGCGGTTCGTGGTGTGCGACGAGCCGGTGTCCGCGCTCGACGTGTCGGTGCAGGCCCAGGTGATCAACCTGCTGATGCGGCTGCAGCGGGAGCTCGGCCTGGCGTACCTGTTCATCAGCCACGACCTCGCGCTGGTGCGCTACCTGGCCCAGGAGACGGCGGTGATGTACCTCGGCCGCATCGTGGAGCGGGGGCCGACCGCCGCGCTGTTCGCCAACCCCCGGCACCCGTACACCCAGGTGCTGCTGGCCTCGGTGCCGCGGCCCCGTGTCGACCGTGCGCGCACGGCCAGGCCACTGCCGGCGGGAGACCTGCCGAGCCCGCTTGACCGCCCGTCCGGCTGCGTGTTCTCCTCGCGCTGCCCGCTGGCGACCGACCGCTGCCGCACCGAGGTGCCGGCGCTGCGCCCGGTCGGCGAGCCGGTGCGCCTGGCGGCCTGCCACTACGCCGAGACCGCGGCGGTGGCGGCGTGAACGGGGACGTGACGACGGCGCCCGGGGACGTGACGGCGCTCGCCGGCGGCGTGCGGGAGCAGGTGGCGGCGCTGGCCGGCCAGCTGCTCGCGATGAGCCACGCCATTCACGACCGGCCGGAGCTGCGCTTCGAGGAGCACCACGCCTCCGGGCTGCTGCGGGACTTCCTGGCCGCCGAGGGGTTCGAGGTGCGGCCGGGCGTCGCCGGGATGCCGACCGCGTTCCGCGCGGAGCGGTCGCTTCGGCGCGGGCGGCCCGGTGATCGCGGTGTTCTGCGAGTTCGACGCGCTGCCCGGGATCGGCCACGCCTGCGGCCACAACATCATCGCGACCGCGGGCGCCGGCGCGGCGGCCGCCGCGGCCCGCGTCCTCGCCGGGCCGGAGGCGGCAGGCCAGCCGGCCGGGACGCTGGTCGTGCTGGGCAGCCCGGGTGAGGAGGGCGGCGGCGGAAAGGTGCGGCTGGTCGAGGCGGGCGAGCTGGCGGACGTGGACGCGGCGGTCATGGTGCACCCGGCCGGCTTCGACAGCGTCGCCCGCACCAACCTCGGCCGGATTTCGCTGCGGGCCACGTTCACCGGGCACGCCTCGCACGCGGCCGCGGCACCGGAACTCGGCCGCAACGCGCTCGACGCGGCCACCCTGCTGCTCGTCGCCGTCGGCCTGCTGCGCCAGCAGGTCCGCGCCGACTCCCGCATTCACGCGAAGGTCGCCGAGGGCGGTGACTCGATCAACGTGATACCGGAACGCTCGGTGGTCGAGCTGTTCATCCGCTCACCCGACGCCGCCTACCTGCGCGGCCGCCTGCTGGACGCGGTGCGTGACTGCGTAGCGGGCTCCGCGCTGGCCACGGGATGCACCTGGGAGCTGGCGAAGCCGGCCCCGGCCTACGACCCGGTGCTGCCGAACCCGGTACTCGCCGAGCTGGCCGCCGCGGCCTTCGCCGAGACCGGCCGGGAGGTCGACCCGGCAGCGGTCTCCGGCAACGCCGGGTCGACCGACATGGGAAACGTCAGCCAGGTGGTGCCCGCGCTGCATCCGTACCTGCGGGTGGTGCCGGGGGTGGCCATCCACACCAGGGACTTCGCCGCCGCCGCCCGCGGCGAGGACGGCGACCGCGCGGTGCTCGACGGCGCGGTCCTGCTCGGCACCATGGCGGGCGCGCTGCTCACCCGGCCCGCGCTGGTCAGCGCGGCCCAGGCGGCGTTCGGCGCGGGAGCCTCGACAGGCAAGGCAGGCAATGCCAGCCGCGCCTGAGGACCTGTACGCGCTGCGGCTGCCCGGCTCCCCTGACCTCGCGCCCGGCGGCGGGCCGGTCGTCGCCGCGGTGCAGCGCGTCGCGGACGACCACGACGCCTACCGGAGCCAGCTATGGCTGTTCCCGCGCGGCGGTGCGGAGCCCGTGGCCCTGACGCAGGCCGGGCCGTGGTCCGACACCGCTCCGTTCTTCTCCCCGGATGGCATGCGGGTCGCCTACATCTCTACCCAGGATGGCACGGCCCGCGCGCGGGTCACCGCGACCGGCGGGGAGCCCTGCGAGCCGTCCGGCTGGGACGGCGTGCCCGGGCCGGTCACCGCGCTGCGCTGGCTCGACGACGGCCGGCTGGTCGCCCTCGCCGAGCCGCGCCCGGCCCAGGCGCCGCCCGGCAGCCCGGTGCGGATCGACTGGCTGCGGTACAAGAGCGACGGCGCCAAGGAGTTCACCGAGCCGGAGCCGGAGCTGTGGCTGCTCCCGCTGGACGGGCCGGCCGCGGCGCTGGCCCGCCCCGCCGGGCGGATCACCCGACTGACGGCACATAACGGGCGCGTGGCTTACGCGGTCGAGCCCCGGCACTGCGACGAGCCGCGGCCCGGCGCGCAGGTGCGCGTGCTTGACGTGGCGGCCGGCGTGGACGAGCCGTGGTGGGACTGCCCGGCGCCGGTGTCGGCCCTGGCCTTCACCGCCGCCTCCGGCGCGCTGGTCGCGGTGAGCAGCGGGGTGCCCGGGCAGAGCGCGCGGCCGCCGCGCGTCTGGCTGGTCGAGCGGGGCGGTGCCCGGGTCGCGTTCGCGGCGGCGGACGTGGAATGCGAGCGCGCGCTGACCGGCGACTGCCGCCCGCTGGGCCGGCCGCCCTGGTCCAGCCGCTGGCCGGCGGCGACGAGGTCGCCTTCCTGCACACGCTCGGCCACGACGTCGCGCTGTTCGCCGGCGACCCGGCCGCCGATGCCGCGCCGCGCCGGCTGACCCCCCGGGGTGGTCGGTCACCGACTTCTCCGCGGGCGCGCACGGGCGGCTGGCCGCCTGCCTGGAGTCCCCGCTCACGCCGGCCGAGGTGCACCTCATCGACACGGCGGGCGGCGCGGCCGGCGCGGCGGAGGCTGCTGGCGACCTGGCCGGGCCGCGGCGGCTCAGTGCCGTCGCCCGGTCCTGGGCGGACCGGCTATGCCCGGTCGCACCGCAGGACGTGACGGTTACCCGGCCGGACGGCATCGAGGTGCACGGGGTGCTGTACCGCAGCGGCCCGGGGCCGCGGCCGCTGCTGGTCCGGCTGCACGGCGGGCCGCACATGACCGCCGGGCATGCGTTCGACCTGGAGACGCAGCTGCTCGTCGGCGCCGGCTACAGCGTGCTCGCCCCCAACATGGGCGGCAGCGCGGGCCGGGGCACCGGGTTCCGCGAGCGCAGCGTCGGCCAGTGGGGGCTGGCGGACTACGACGAGGTCATGGCGTTCACCGACTGGGCGGTCGCCGCCGGGGCCGCCGACGAGGAGCGGCTGTACCTGGCCGGCGGCAGCTACGGCGGCTACCTGGTCAACTGGGCACTGACCCGCACCATGCGCTTCCGCGCGGCGATCTCGGAGCGGTCGGTGTCCAACCTGGTCTCCAAGCTGGGCACGTCCGACAACGGCTTCACCGTGAACCGCTTCGAGTTCGGCGGCGCGGACCTGTTCGACGACAGCGTCGCGGTGCTGCTCGACCGCTCGCCGCTGATGCACGCGGCCGCGATCCGCACCCCGGTGCTGCTGATCCACGGGGAAGCCGACCAGCGGTGCCCGATCGAGCAGTCCGAGCAGCTGTTCGCCGCGCTGCGCCGCCTCGGCCGCGAGGCCGTCTTCCTGCGTTTCCCCGGCGAGTCCCACGCCCTGCCCACCGGGGGCCGTCCCGACCGCCGGGCCGCCCGGCTGGCTGCCATCCTCGACTGGCTGGCCGGGCACTAGCCGGTCAGCCGGACCCTCGTCCGCTGACGCGGCCGGCGTTCACCCGCTGACGCCGGCCCGCGTTCACCCGGCGGCGAGGTCGTCGGACCGGCCGGCGGCCAGTCTCGGCCACTGGGCGGTGGGCCGCCCGTCGGTCCGGATGCCGACGTCCCAGCGCTGTGGCCAGCCGGTCGGTGACCGCTCCCAGGTCTCCTGGCGGCCGTATGCGGTCAGGTCCATCAGCGCGTCGCTGTTGTCCATGGCCTCGACGCCCCGGCCGGCGATCGAGTCGCCCTCCCTGGTGTGTGCCTTCTCCCGGTCGCGCAAGCGGTCGAGTTTCGGCCTCGAAGGCGGCCCGGTCTGCTACCGCCGGCATCGCCGGGCCGGCCTGGCCGGCCGCCGCCACCCGCCCGCTCGCGCTCAGCTGGTGCAGCGTCCAGCCCCGGCCCGCCGGGTCGAGCGGGCAGGTCAGCGCGGTGAAGATCTCCGCCGCCCGCCGGTGCGACATCCGGGCCTGGCCGGTCACCCCGCACACGTCGGCGGCCGACCGGGCCGGCGCCCGCCGCTCGGTGACGAAGACCGGCCCCCAGGTGCGCCCGGCGAGCAGCCAGCGCAGCACCTCGCTGGTGCCCTCACGCCATGCGACGCCGACGCCGACGCCGCCGACGCCGCCGACGCCGCCGACGCCGCCGACGCCGCCGCCCGGGCCGCCATGGTCGGGCCGCACCCGGTGGCGGGACAGGTCGAGCCGGTCCGCGTCGAGCGCGAGCACCTGCGCCGCGGGCGCGCCAGAATCGTGCAGCACCCGCCACAGCACGTGCTCCCGCAGGCTGGCCGGGAGCCGGAACAGGGCGTCGACCTGGTCATCGCGCAGCGGGCCCGGGAAATTCCATGCCACCATCATAACCGCCGGCGATCGCGCATTTACTGCGGCAAGTAAACGGCGGCGGCCACCCGGAATTGCCATTTAGGTAAAACGTTTGTCAAGCTAGACGCCGTGTGGTCGCCGGGGATTCGTGCAATGAATTACCGCAGTAAATTCTCCGAGGGGAAGCTAGGCGTGCTGGCCGAGCGGGATTTCCGCCGCTTTTAGAGGGGCCACCGCTAGACGGGTAATGGCGGGGACGGCTGCGGGGGAACGGGCCGGGATAGTGGATATCTCCACAACCCTGGAATGTATAAAATTATCCACTGTCTTGGTCGGCGGTAGGGTGAACTGGCAAATAACAGCAAGAAGCGCGGAGCGCCAGCCGTATATGGCGCTGGAGGCGTGGCCGGGGCGGCCGGGTGAACCTGGCGCCGCGCGGTCCGTGGCCGAGCGGCTGGCCGCCGTGGCCTTATGGGAAGCCACTTGGTTAGCCGCCCCACCGGTTGCCGCCGACGTCGATCAGGAACGGAGCGTAACGCAAGGGCTATTAAAGTGTGGCGGGGCCAGCCTCGACATGCTTGTCACTCCGTGGTCAGGAGTGCCGGTGTTCATGCTGCCGTAACCCTGACCACACATTTGTGTTACCTGAGCTGCCCATATTGACTGCTGTCATGGTCGGCCCCCGGTCATCGACGAAGGTCAGCAAGGAGAAGCGCCCGTGTCATCAGCCGCCCTGCGCGACGGCATCCTCGCCGTGCCCGTGATCGACATCTCCAGCTTCCGCATGCCCTACGCCGACGAGGCCGCCCGCGCCGAGACCGTCAGGCAGGTGGACGCGGCCGCGCGGACGGTCGGCTTCATGCAGATCACCGGGCACGGCATCCCCGACACGACGCTGAGCGACTTCACCCGGGCGGCGGACGCGTTCTTCGCGCTCGACCCGGCGGCCAAGTCCCGGTACCGCTGCCCGCCCGGCATCAACCGCGGCTACACGCCGCCGAAGGCCGAGTCGCTGGCCAACAGCCTGGGCCTGGCCTCGGCGGCGGACCTGTTCGAGGCGGTCAACGTGGGCTCGGCCGCGGCCGACTTCCCCGGGCTCGACCTGCCGCAGGACGTGTACGCGGCCAACGTCTACCCGGTGGAGGTACCGGACTTCGAGGCCGCCGTCACCGCGTGGTTCCACGCGGCGGGCCGGGTGGCCCGGACCATGGTCCGGATCTTCGGCGTGGCCCTGGGCGGCGGCGAGGACTACTTCGACCGGCTACACCGACCACTCGATCGACGTGCTGCGGATGAACAACTACCGGCTGCCCGCGCCCGACGCCGAGCTGGAGCCCGACCAGCTCGGCATGGGCGCGCACACCGACTACGGCATCGTGACCGTGCTGTGGGCCGACCAGGTGCCCGGGCTGGAGATCCACGGGGCCGACGGCAACTGGCACCCGGTCCTGCCCGCCCACGGCGCCCTGCTGGTCAACCTGGGCGACGCCACGGCGCGCTGGACCAACGAGGAGTGGATCTCGACCCTGCACCGCGTCGCCGCGCCGCGCTCCGGCGGCACCGGGGTGCCGCGCCGCTCGGCCGCCTACTTCCACGACGGCAACGTCGACGCCGTGATCGAGCCGCTGCCCAGCTGCGTGAGCGAGGCCAACCCGGCCAGGTACGAGCCGGTCACGGTGGGCGAGCACCTGGCCGCCAAGCTGGCCGGCTCGCGCGGCGGCCAGCTCAACCCGTACGCGACCCGCGAGGTCGCGCGGCTGCGCTCCGGCCTGAACCGGCCCGCGCGGCCAGCGGCAGGGGCGTGCGGGTGCGCCGGAGAACCGGTCGCCCGAACGCCGGCCATGCGCCCTCATAACGCAGCGGGAAAGCCTTAGCCTGGGGTGGACGGGCGATGCCATGGGCGAGGGGGTCGGCCCCCGTACCCCCCGAGGCGTGTCCGAGCGAAAGGCGCTGGTAATCGGACATGCATACCGACACGCCCGGCCTTGCTGACCCGTCACGGCCCGAGACCGGAGACGGGCGATGGCGACTCGGCCAAGGGCAAGGTAGCCAAGGGGATCGCGCGCGGTGCCCTCGTCGTGGCGTCGCTCACGGCGTTCTCCCGCGTGCTCGGCTTGCTGCGCACGGTCGTGTTCTCGCAGACCGTCGGCTCCGGCTGCCTCGGTACCGCGTACGTCACCGCCAACCAGGTGCCGAACCTGATCGTCGAGCTGGCCATCGGCGGCGCCCTGTCCAGCGCGATGGTGCCGGTGCTGGCCCGCGCCGCGAACCGGGCCGCATACGACCCGGCGGCGAAGGCGCACGTCGAGCGGGTCTCGTCGGCCCTGATGACCTGGTCGGTGCTGATCCTGCTGCCGGTCACGCTGCTCATCGCGGTGGCGGCCGGGCCCGATCGCCAGCCTGCTGAACCCGGTCAACCCGAACGCGGACTGTTCGCACGCGGACATGATCAACGCGACCACCTTCATGCTGGTCTCGTTCGCGCCGCAGATCATGCTGTACGGCTTCTCCGTCGTGCTGTTCGGCGTGCTGCAGGCCTACCGCCGGTTCGGCGCGGTCAGCCTGGCCCCGGTGATCGGCAACGTGGTGGTCATCGCCGCCTACCTGGTCTTCGCCGACCTCGACCACAACGCGCCGCTGGCCCGCACGCCGCTCATGGCCAACCTGGTGCTGTCCGTCGGCACCACGCTGAACATCGGCATGCTGGTCCTGGTGTCGCTGCCCGCGGCCTGGCGGTTGCACCTGCGCTGGCGGCCTACGCTGCGGTTCCCGGAGGGCGTGCTGCGCCGGGCCAGCGGCCTCGCCCTGGTCGGCGCGCTGGAGTTCGTGGCCGCCGACATCTACGGCGTGGTCACCATCGACCTGGCCAACGGGCACGGCGACACCGGCGCCCTGGTCCTGTCCAACTACGGCAACCTGGTCTTCACCGCGGTCTGCTCGGTGCTGCCGCTGGCCATCGTGATCAGCGCCTTCCCGGTGCTGTCCGCGTCCGACGGCGACGCGTTCGACCGGACGAGCGCGGGCTCGACCCGGGCCGTGGCCCTGATGTCCTGGCTGAGCACCGCGATCATGGTCGCGGTCACCGTGCCCGCCGCGCACGTGCTGGTCAAGTCGCACGACCAGGTCCCGCAGCTGGCCGAGTCGTTCCTGCTGTACGCGCCGGGCATCGCCGGGTTCGCCGTGGCCACCAACCTGTCCCGGGTGCTGTTCGCCCTGGGCAAGCTGAAGGCGGCGGCCATCGGCCTGGTCGTCGCAGCAACTGCTGCCCGCGGCGCTGTCCTTCCCGCTTGGTCCTGCTCCTGCCACCTAAGTACACCCCGGGCGCCCTCGGGCTGGCCAGCAGCATCGGCTACCTCCTGACGGCCATCCCGATGGTGGCCGCGACCAGGCGACTGCGCGGGCCAGCCTCCGTCGCCGGGGTGGGCCACGCGACGCTGGCGGCATCGCGGCCGCCGCCGCCGGGTCCGCGGCCGGCCTGGCGGCCACCCTGGTCATGCCGACCGGCGGGAGCGTCTACGAGGTGGGGACGGGGATCGTGTCCACGACGCTCGCGGTCGTCGTGTTCGGGGCGGTGGCCTTCGCCCTGGACCGGGGCGACATGCGAGCCTCGGCCCAGAGGCTGCGGCGGTACCTCCGGAGCAGTCCGTAGGCTTTTAGTTGGGAAACGCAGGATAATGATGGACGTGCACCCGCGGGACGTGGCGATCCGCCCGGTAGAAGAGCATGACCGGCCCACGGTGGAATGGCTGACGACGCAGCTCTGGGGCGCGGCCGAGGTCGCCGTGCACGGCGGGGTCTTCTACCCGGCCGGCCTTCCCGGGTTCATCGCCGAGCGCGCGGGCCGCATCGCCGGCCTGGTCACCTTCGAGGCCCACCAGGGCGTGCTGGAGATCGTCACGATCAACGCCCTCGACCTGTACCAGGGCATCGGCACGCTGCTCATCGAGGCCGTCCGCATCGAGGCCAGGCGCCTCGGTTGCCGCAACGTCATGCTGACTACCACCAATGACAACATCGGCGCGCTCCGCTTCTACCAGCGGCGCGGTTTCCGGCTCGCCGCGGTCCGCCCGGGCGCGGTGGACCGCGCCCGGCAGCGCAAGCCGGAGATTCCGCGTACCGGTGATTTCGGCATTCCGCTACGCGACGAAATCGATCTCACCTGTACCGTCTAATAAGAAGAAATCAAAATCGCTATCACGAACGGGTGCGTGTTCCTCGCCTACCCCACCAGCACTGTTACGGCACAAGTGAGACGCGAAGCGGATGCGCCTGCTGCGACGTGTACGCGCACGTGCTGTCGCCCGCTGGGCCGAATGCGCTATACAGGGATTTACCACTGTCCAAGGGAGCACGATGTTGCCACCCGTTAGGGTCCGAACAGCGGGGGATGAACCCGTGCCGGTGGTCGACGACGTCCACGCGGCGATCCGGCGCGCCCCCTTGCTGGCGCGGCCGGTGCTGGCGACGCTGGCCGTGATCTTCCTGCCGTGGCTGCTCGCTCCCATCTGCGTCTACCGCGGTGTCCGCACCACGATGGCCGCCCTGTATACCGCCGCCTTCGCCGCCTGGGCCTTCGCCGTCGCCAACAGCAGCGAGACCTGGATCAACGGCGGCTACGTTCCCCCGGCGTGGTGGCTGCTGATGCTGGCCACCCCGTTCGCCATCGCGGCGGTCGCCCTGGCGCGGCCGCTCGGCCGGTGGTTCGCGCCGTGCCGCACGGTGGCCTGGACCGCGCTGTGGTCGCTGCCGATCGGCACCCTGGTGCTGCACCTGCTGCACGGCGGGAAGTCATCGTCGACGCAGGCCGTGGTGGGCGCGGCGATCATCTGGGTGGTATCGGCCGTCGTCCTCGGCTGGCGGGCGGCCAAGGGCTCGCAGGAGTCGCGCATGTTCGGCCCGGACGGCCCGCTAGCCGCGCACGCCGCCCCCGGGCCCGGGGCGGCTCCGGCCGACACGCCGGCCGGCCCGGCGGGCAACGGCCGGGCCGGCGCTCCGGCCCGCCGCCGCGCGGCCCGGGCGGGCACGCGCCGGCCCAGTACAGCACCCGCGCGCAGGGCGTCGCCCAGGTCTACGCGGACCACGCGACCCGCGACCCGCAGCCCGCGGCGACCGCCGTCGCCAAGCCGCAGATCACGCCGGAAGAAGCCCTGGCCGAGCTGGACGCCATGGTCGGCCTCGGGCCGGTCAAGGAGCAGGTGCACTCGATCGCGGTGTCCATCGAGGCGGCCCGCCGCCGGGCGGTGGCCGGCTTCGGCACCGACAAGCCGATGCGGCACTTCGTGTTCCTCGGGCCGCCCGGCACCGGCAAGACGACGGTGGCCCGGGTCATCGGCAAGATCTTCTATTCCTTCGGGCTGCTCGATACGCCCGAGGTGGTCGAGGCCCAGCGCGTCGGACCTGGTGGGCGAGTACCTCGGGGCCACCGCGATCAAGACGAACGAGCTGATCGACTCCGCGCTCGGCCGGGTGCTGTTCATCGACGAGGCCTACAGCCTGGTGAACGAGGGCGACGGGCAGAGCGACCGGTTCGGCGCCGAGGCGGTGCAGACGCTGCTTAAGCGGGCCGAGGACGACCGGGAAAACCTGATCATCATCCTGGCCGGCTACGAGAAGCAGACCGAGGCGTTCCTGGCCACCAACCCGGGCATGGCCTCCCGCTTCGCGACCAGGATCAGGTTCCCCACCTACTCGACCGAGGAACTGCTCTCGCTGGCCGAGATGCAGCTGCGGGCCAAGCGGGAGGGCCTGGACCCGGGTGCGCGCCCGGTGCTCTGGCGGATGCTGGACGAGGTCGGCCGCCGCCGGATCACCGACGAGCTCGGCAACGGCCGGTTCGTCCGGACCCTGCTGGAAAAGGCCGGCCAGGCGCGTGACGTCCGGGTGATGGGCGGCGGCGGCGACCCGCGGGCCGAGGACCTGATCACGATCGGCGGCGGTGACCTGGAGCGGGCGTTCTCCGAGCTGACCTCGCGGCTACGCGGCTACGAGGACACCCCGACGCTGGAGTCGGCGATCGCCGAGCTGGACGAGCTGATCGGCCTGGAACCGGTCAAGCAGCAGGTGCGCGCGATCGCAGCCCAGCTGCGGGTGGCCAAGCTGCGCGACCGCCAGGGGCTGACCAGCCAGCCGCCGGCCAGGCACTTCGTGTTCACCGGGCCGCCCGGCACCGGCAAGACCACGGTGGCCAGGATCCTCGGCCGGATCTTCGCCGCTCTCGGCCTGCTGGTGCGCCCGGAGGTCATCGAGGCGCACCGCGCGGACCTGGTCGGCGAGCACCTCGGCTCGACCGCGATCAAGACCAACCGGCTGGTCGACTCGGCGCTCGGCGGCGTGCTGTTCGTCGACGAGGCGTACTCGCTGCACAACGAGGGCTACTCGGGCGGCGACGCGTTCGGCGCCGAGGCGGTGCAGACGCTGCTCAAGCGGGCCGAGGACGACCGCGACCGCCTGGTCATCGTGCTGGCGGGCTACCCGGCCGACATGGACCGGTTCCTGCGGTCCAACCCCGGCCTCGCCTCGCGGTTCGGCGCCCGCGTCACCTTCCCCAGCTACACCGCGCATGACCTGGCGGAGATCGCGGTCATGCACGCCGAGCGGGCCGGCGACCTGTTCGAGCCGGACGCCGAGCGCGTACTTGAGCAGATCTTCGCCCACGCCGAGCGGGCCGGCCGGGTGGACGAGCTGGGCAACGGCCGCTTCGCCCGCTCCCTGTTCGAGCGGGCCTGCGCCTGCCGCGACGTCCGCGTGGTCCGCATCGGCGAGTCCGCCACCGCCGCCGACCTGACCACCCTGACCGCCGACGACGTCCGCGGCGCCTACGCCGACCTCACCGTCTAACCCGAGCGCGGTAACCGATGGACATGGTCCCCCGCCCACCAGGCGGTGGAACTCGAAGACCTCCCCAAGCTGCGCAGCCTGCTCGACGCCGGGCACGATGTCGAGGACGACGACGGCCACGGGTGGACCCTGCTCCGCCACGCCATCGACGCCGAGTACGACGACCACGTTCAATCCGGCGAGCCGCTGCACGCTGACGTCACCGCGTTCCTGCTAGCGCGCGGCGCCGACCCGCTGCGCCCGTGCAACGGCATGCCCGTTGTTGTCGAGGCCGAGGTTAAAGGGCACTGGCTAGCAGCGGAAATAATGCGCGCTTGGATTGGGCGAGCCCACGATCAGGCCCTGACCCTCCACCCGGCCACCCGGCCACCCGGCCCGACCGCCTCGGATCGAACGGATAACAGCAAGAAGCGCGCGCAGCGCGCGGTTCGGCGCGGTGCTGCCGGCGCCGTCATGATCACGGAAACTTCTATCCTGGCGGAAATAAATCCCGCCATACGCCTATAAATTTTCCGCTGAAATAATAGTTTCCGCGCACGCCCGGGCGGCACCCCCGGCAACCGGAAGCGGCGAGCACAACTGGTACCCCGCGCCCCCGGGGAGCTGGAAGTGCCGGTGATGCGAAGCGGGGGCGCCGGGGGTGAGCCCGCGCGACTGCGGCCCGCCGAAAGGTGTTCTCGGCGGGCCGAGAACTCAGACCCAGCTCACGAATCCGGATTTGCCAGCCCGTTCAGGTCATCGTCGCTTAGCCCGGTCGCCAGCTCCCGCAGCGCTACTTCGAGCGCCGCCTCGTCCCCGGCCGCCGCGTCCAGCACGTCCATCAGCGCGTGCAGCACCATGTGCCGGTCCTCACCGGTGTCGAGCAGCCGCTGGGCGGCGTCCCACAGGGCCGACGGCGAGCCGCGCCACAGCCGGTCGGCCAGGGCCAGGTGGCGGTCGATGTGCCGGCCGACGCCCGCCGCGCTCGGTGAGCCGGTGCGGGTGTCGTGGTCGGCGGCGAGCAGCAGCCGCCGGTCGGACGGGTCGGCCGGGTCGAGCTTGGACAGGTCCACCCCGCCGTGCTTGCCCTCCAGGATCGGGAAGGCGAAGGCACGCCGGGGCAGCGCCTCCAGGTTGGAGTCGGGCAGCAGCCGGGCGACCAGCTTCTCGTCCAGGCCGAACTCCGACGGGTCGCGGTAGATCCGGGAGAACGTGGCCATCGAGTCGTAGAGCGTGTCAAGCGTCATGCCGATGGCCAGCTCAGACACCCCGCGCTTACGCCCGGACCAGCGGATCCACGCGTCGACGACGTGCGGCATGGCGTTCTGGTCGGCGACCGAGAGCAGCACCTTGCGCGGCAGGTGGGCCAGCATGAAGTTCTGCACCTTGACCGGGGACATCCGGTGCGGCCGGCCGCTGTCGGCATCGCAGCCGAAGTCGATGATCAGGTCGGCGCAACGGCTGGCCGCCTGCCGGTCGGACAGGTCCTCGGCCTCATCGGAGGCGAGGAACTCCGCCGCCAGCAGCGCCCGGCGCTCGGTCGACCAGGCTCGCTTGGCCCGCGCGGTTCGGCCGCCGGTGGGCGGCAGCGCGCGGATGCGCGACCTGATGAACGCGTGCCGGGTGGCGAAGGAGTCGCTGACCGGGGGGTCCTCGGCCTCGTCGGTGGCGGCCAGCGCGGCCTGCAGTATCTTCCTGGCCTGCGAGCCGTCGATCTGCCTGAAGGCTTCGTCCGGCTGGCCGTCGCGCACCGCGGACCGGCGCTTGCACAGGTCGAGCAGCTTGCTCACCTGCGAGCTTACCCAGCCGTCCCTGATCATCCCGGCGGCGGTGTAGTCGATAACCGAGACGAGCGCGTGCGGCTCCTCGCCTGCGTAGGTGAATACGCAGATGAGCTCGTCCTGGTCGCCCCATTCGTCCGGATTCACGTAGCACTCGGCCGGGGACACCGCGCCGAGGTGCTCGGCCCACTTGGGCGTGCGCACCCCGGCGTCGATCAGCTTGATGGCCGCCAGCTCGGCCGCGGCGGCCTGGCGCGGCGTGCCGAGGCAGGCGATGCCGGACAGCAGGGCGAGCGCGGCGGGGGAGCGCTGCTGCGCGGCGTAGTCGACGAGCCCCTCGCCGATGAGCTGCTCGACGCTCGTCCCGCCGATGGTGTGGTGCCGCTGCGGCCACCACGTACCGAGCAAGTCGCTGATGAGCAGTTCCGCGTCGAGCGGGCTGCGCACCGCGAGTAGCTCGCGTGCCCCGTGCAGGAGTTCTTCGAACAGCGCGTTGGGGGGCGCGCTACCACCTGCCTGGCTACGACGTCGGCTCTGCGGGCTCACCCTGATAGCCTCTCAGATCTCATATGTGAAATCGACGCTTCGCCTTGTTACCCGCATCGGGTTGCGGGTAACAAGGGAGAGCACATCATCCGCTCTAGGAGAATTTACCCATGCTGCCATCATTGTGCCGTGTGATGGCGGCGAACCAGTGCGTGTCGCGTTTTCCTGTCCCTTCCGGGTGCGGCAGGGCGGCCCGCGGGCCATTGGTACTTGGCTTCGGTGCCGCTAGCTGGCAGCATCGGTGCCTGGTTTGTGGCACGCTTAATCTGAGTGTCCGCTGCGGCCGCGGCGTCCAGCCGCGCCCCCGGCGGGCTCGCGCCGGGTGCCAGATGGGTGGCGGACGGCAGCGCAGTAGCAGGAAGGAGCCGGCAATGGCAGGCGCCTGCACGGTCGATGGGGTGCGCGGTTGAGCGCTGACACGTCCGTGCCAAAGCAGCGGGAGGCCGGGTTGGGCGAGTTCGAATCCTGGCTTTCCGGCGCTGTGCTGCGCGACGCGCCGGCCGGGATGGCCTTCATTGACGTCGGGATGCGGTTCGTCTGGGTGAACCCGGCACTCGCCGTGATGGGCGGCCGTCCGGTGGAGGACTTCAGCCAGCAGCCGGTGGCCGCCATGTGGCCCGCGGTGGAGTCGGCCCGGGCAGAGGCCGCGCTGCAGCAGGTGCTGACCGGCGGACGCCAGGCGGTGACCGAGACCTTCGAGGCGGGCGCGGCCAGCCCGGCGGGCCTGACGGGCCAGCGGACCTTCCACTGGTTCGCGGTGCGCGACGACGACGGCAAGCTGCACGGTGCCGGGCTGATGGTGACGACGGGTTCCGTCGGCACGGCGACGGAAGAGGCGCTGCGCCGCAGCGAGGAGCGGTACCGGGCGCTGGTGCAGGGCGGCGCACAGATCGTCTGGGTGGCCTCGCCCGCCGGCGAGATGGTCGAGGACTCGCCCGAGTGGCGCTGGAGCACCGGGCAGAGCGTGGAGGAGTTCCTCGGCCACGGCTGGCTGGACTCGATCCACCCCGAGGACCGGGAGCGGGTCGACCACGACTGGCGGGAATGCCTGCGCACCGGCCGGATCTTCGACGACCGGTTCCGCCTGCGGGCCAGGGGCGGCTCCTACCGGCACTACGACGTGCGGGCCGTCCCGATCGAGCGAGACGGGAAGATCGCCGAGTGGGTCGGCGCCTGCACCGACGTGACCAGCCAGCGTGAGGCCGAGGAGATGCGGCGGCCGGCTGACCGACCAGCTGTCGGCGGCGGCGCTGCGCACCGCCCGGCTGCAGCAGGCGACGGCGATGCTGGCCGAGGCCCTGGACGTTGAGCAGGTGGTCGAGGTGATCACCGAGGTGGGCCGGACCGCGATCGGCGCGCTGCGCTCGGCGGTGGCCCTGCTGGACGACGACAAGCTGGGGCTGCGGGTGGTGAACCCGTCCGGTCTCGCCCCGGCCGGGCCGGACGGCATCGGAGTGCGGCTCACCCTGGACACCCCGAGCGTCATGACCCGGGCCATCGCGACCAGGCGACCGGTCCTCATCGCCGATCCCGAGGAGCATCGGGCCCAGTTCGAAGGCGAGCCCGACGGCGACCAGCCGGGGCAGGCCATGGACACCGGCGACGAGCAGGCCTGGGTCGGCCTGCCGCTGCTCGCGGCGGGGATGCCGCTCGGCGCGCTGCGGTTCTCCTTCACCCGGCCGCGGACGATACTCGAAGAGGAGCGGATCTTCCTCGAGGCCCTGGCCGGCCAGTGCGCGCTGGCCGTGGAGCGGGCCGAGATGTACGAGAAGGAGCACACCGCCGCGGTCACCCTGCAGCGCAGCCTGCTCCCCGGCGAGCTGCCCAGCGTCGCCGGGCTGGCGCTGGACGCTCGGTACCTGCCGAGGTCCACCGATGTCGGCGGTGACTGGTACGACGTGTTCCGGCTGCCCGACCGGCGGCTGGCGGTCACGGTCGGCGACGTGATGGGCAAGGGGCTGCTCGCGGCGGCCGGCATGGGGCGGGTGCGCAACGCGCTGAGGGCGCTGGCGCTGACCGACCCGCGGCCGGCGGCGGTGCTGGCCGGCCTGGACCGGCTGTTTACCGCGACCGAGCTGGAAGAGCAGGTCACCACGGTTACCTACCTGGTCATCGACCCGGAGACCGGGGAGGGGCAGGCGGGGAACGCCGGGCACCCGCCGACGCTGCTGATCACCCCGGACGCGATCCCGGTGCTGGACAGCGCGGAGGCGGGCACGCCCGCTCGGCTGGGCCAGCCCGCGGCGGCAGCACGCCTTCCGGCTGCCGCCCGGCTCCACCGCCGTCTTCTACTCCGACGGGCTGGTGGAGAACCGGCTGCGCGGCCTGGACGCGGGCCTGGACGAGCTGGTCAGGATCGCCGCCGAGGCGCCGGCCGACCTGCTCGGCGCGCCCGGAAGGCTGCTGCAGTACCTGCTGGACAACATGCTCGCCGGCGCACGAGCAGGACGACGACGTGACCGTGCTTGTCATGCACGTCCCGGCCGGTCCAGGCGACGGTGCCGCTCCCGGCATCGCCGTCTCCGGCGGGGGTATCCCGGCGGCGGCTCGCCCGATCGACGGTGGGCGCAGCGGTGACCCGGGACCGCCTGACCGGCACGGCAGACGCGTACAAGGCACCCCCGGGAGCCACCTATGGTGGTGGAAGAGGAGGCGGGCGGGTTGGTGTTGATAACCCCAAGACGAGCGGGAAGCCTGCTTCCCGACACGGTCCAGGCGTCAAGACCCTCTCGGGAGGGCCCCATTAGCGTGCGTCAACAGCTCAGCCAAGCTACCCAGCGAAGGAAGAGGTGACCGTGGTGGTGAGCGCTGCCAACTCCGCGGCGCGCAAGCGCTCCCGGGCGTCCAGCTCCGCGGCTCAGGAATCGCGGGTGCCCGGTCCGTCGGCGGACGGCGTGTCCGAGGCCAACGGATCGGAGCCCCGGATGGGTGCGGGCGGCCGTGCGGCCAAGGCTCGCGAGGAGCTTGCGGCGGTGCCGTCGCAAGACGGTGACCTGGCGGTCGCGGACGAACTCGACGCGGACGCCGACCCGGTAGGCGACGAGCTCGACGGCGCGGTCGACCTGGAGGACTTCGACCTCGACGACGACCTGGCCGAGGGGCTCGGCTCCGACGACCTGGAGATCGCCGACACGCCGGACGCCGAGGCGGAAACCGACCCGCCTGAGGACACCGAGACCGAGCGAGGCCGCCGCCGGCCCCGGCCGCGGCGGCGGCCACCGGCACGCCGGCCCCGGAGGGCAAGGCACCGGGCGAGGGCGACGCGGAAGAGATCTTCGTCTTCGGCGACGACGACGACGACCTGCCGGCCGCGCAGGTGGCCGTGGCGGGCGCTACCGCCGACCCGGTCAAGGACTACCTGAAGCAGATCGGCAAGGTACCCCTGCTCAACGCCGAGCAGGAGGTCGAGCTGGCCAAGCGGATCGAGGCCGGCCTGTTCGCCGAGGAGAAGCTGGCCGAGTCCCACCGGATGAACACCGACCAGCGCATCGACCTGGAGTGGATCGCCGAGGACGGCCGCCGGGCCAAGAACCACCTGCTCGAGGCCAACCTCCGGCTGGTCGTCTCGCTGGCCAAGCGGTACACCGGCCGCGGCATGCTCTTCCTCGACCTGATCCAGGAGGGCAACCTCGGCCTGATCCGCGCGGTCGAGAAGTTCGACTACACCAAGGGCTACAAGTTCTCCACCTACGCCACCTGGTGGATCCGGCAGGCGATCACCCGGGCCATGGCCGACCAGGCCCGCACCATCCGCATCCCGGTGCACATGGTCGAGGTCATCAACAAGCTGGCCCGCGTGCAGCGCCAGATGCTCCAGGACCTCGGCCGCGAGCCGACGCCCGAGGAGCTGGCGGTCGAGCTCGACATGACCCCGGAAAAGGTCGTCGAGGTGCAGAAGTACGGCCGTGAGCCGATCTCACTGCACACACCGCTCGGTGAGGACGGCGACAGCGAGTTCGGCGACCTGATCGAGGACTCCGAGGCCATCCAGCCCGGCGAGGCGGTCTCGTTCACCCTGCTGCAGGAGCAGCTGCACTCGGTGCTCGACACGCTGTCCGAGCGCGAGGCCGGCGTGGTGAGCATGCGGTTCGGCCTGACCGACGGCCAGCCGAAGACACTGGACGAGATCGGCAAGGTCTACGGCGTGACCCGCGAGCGGATCCGCCAGATCGAGTCGAAGACCATGTCCAAGCTGCGTCACCCGTCCCGCTCCCAGGTGCTGCGGGATTACCTCGACTAACCGGATACATCAGCGCGACGAGCCCCGCCCGGTCTTCCGGGCGGGGCTCGTCGCCGTACGGAGGCCCTCGATGTCAGTGACCAGGCCGCTCACCGCCGACGACGCGGAGCCGCTAGCCCGCCTGCTGGCGGCGAACCGCGGCTACCTCGCCCCGTGGGACCCGGTGCGGGCGGATGAGTACTACACCGTGGCCGGGCAGCGGGCGGTCATCGCCCGCGACCTGGTGGCCCGGGAACGGGGCGCCATGCTGCCGCTGGTGATCGTCGACGCCGACGGCGCGGTGTGCGGGCGGGTCAACCTGAACAACATCGTCCGCGGCGCGCTGCAGGGCGCCAGCGTCGGCTACTGGGTCAGCGAGTCGTGCCGCGGGCGCGGGCTGGCCAGCGCGGCGGTCGCCGAGGTGATCACCATGGCGTTCGGCGAGCTCGGCCTGCACCGGCTGGACGCGTCGACGCTGCTGCACAACACGCCGTCACAACGGGTGCTCGCCCGCAACGGCTTCCGGCCGTTCGCGGTGGCCGAGAAATACCTGAAAATCGCCGGAACATGGCAAGATCACGTCCTGTTCCAGCTACTTAACCAAGAGTAACTAGCTAGACGCGCGCCGATCGCGGACCGCGCCGCTTCGGTGCGGCGCAGCCCGCGGTCGCGGGTCTGGGCGCCCGGAATGGCTCCGGCGCGGGATTTACCCCGGGTTCTCGGTCTTGGACAAGCGCTGGGTCTCATCCTGGATATCGATGGCTACCTTCTTCAGCGCCGGCAGGTGCTCTCTGCTGTGGTGGGCGCAGAAGAGCAGCTCACCCGAGTTGGGGAGTAGGACGCGGACGTATGCTTGCGCGCCGCACCGATCGCACAGATCGAGCGCGGTCAGCGGCTTAGTGGGGGCGATAGCTCCGGTCACGTCGCCTTCCTCGGCTCATGCCTCCGGCTGCTGGGTCCGGCTGGCTCCGGTTTGCTGCTGTTCCGTCTGGCCGTCACCCCGTCCCGTCGGACGTCCCCGGGGGTCGGGGTCGTCCCCTGGTGGGGGCAACTGCCTTCTAGCACAGCACAACACATACCCCGGCGTCAGGCTTCCCGTAGCCGGGTGGTGTACGCCACAAGCGAAAACCGCACGTGCCGCGCCTTCTGCCCTGGCGGCAAGCGCGGTCTTCGGTGACCACACCACCGTGCGGGCAGTCACCGTTGAGATACCCGTGCGGTTCAGGTGCTGTATACCCACAGGGCGGTCAATGACACGTATGCCGTATGTGTCCGGCCTTACGCTGCGGTGACGTGCCCTGGCCGTCCAGGCCGCCGCGTCACCGCGCGGGCCGCGCGCCGTGGCGGTCCCGGTGGCCCCGGCCAGCGGGCGGTGCGGCAGTCGATTGCGCGTTCGATCGCCGGGGCGCGGTGCCCGCGCGCCGGGGGACGGTCGGGGCAAGGCCGGAAAGACGGGCGAACCGGCGTGGTGGCGCCCCGGCAGTCGGCGGGGGGCGCTACCCTTCGAATGTGGCAGCCCGAGTTGCCGCTAACGTATTCGAGAGGAGACCCGCCGCCCGTGCCCCCCCTGACCGAGACCGTCCGGGCGACGACAGAGCCAGCAGAGCGGAAGGCGGAGCCCAAGGCCGCGCCGAAAACGCCGCAGGCGCGGACGAGGACGCAGAAAACCCCTGGTGAGGCCGGGTCGTCGGCCGGGGCGGCCGACTCTTACAGCGCCAAGCACCTGTCGGTACTCGAGGGCCTCGACGCGGTGCGCAAGCGCCCGGGCATGTACATCGGATCGACCGACGGCCGTGGCCTGCAGCACTGCCTGTGGGAGATTTTCGATAACTCAGTCGATGAGGCGCTTGGCGGGTACTGCAGCGGGATCGAGGTGATCCTGCACGCCGACGGCTCGGCCGAGGTGCGGGACAACGGCCGGGGCATCCCGGTGGACACCGAGCGCAAGACCAAGCTGTCGGGCGTCGAGCTGGTGATGACCAGGCTGCACGCGGGCGGCAAGTTCGGCGGCGGCTCCTACACCGCCTCCGGCGGCCTGCACGGCGTCGGCGCCTCGGTGGTGAACGCCCTGTCGGCCCGGCTGGACATCGAGGTGGACCGGGACGGCCACACCTGGGCGACCAGCTTCCGCCGCGGTGTCACCGGCGAGTTCTCCGCCGCGGGCCCGGCCGCCGACTTCGCCAGGAAGTCCGGGCTGCGCCAGGTGGCCAAGGTGCCGAAGACCGCGACCGGCACCCGGATCAGGTTCTGGCCGGACCGGCAGGTGTTCCTCAAGGACGCCGTGTTCTCCTACGAGAGCCTGGACGAGCGGGCCAGGCAGACCGCCTACCTGGTTCCCGGCCTGGCCATCGCCGTCCGCGACGAGACCGGTCGAAGAGCACCGCACCGGCCGGGTACCGCTTCGACGGCGGGATCGGCGAGTTCTGCGAGCACCTGGCCACCAGCGAGAAGCTCACCGAGGTGATCAGGCTCATCGGCGACGGCACGTTCACCGAGACGGTCCCGGTGCTCGACGACCGCGGCCACATGACGCCGACCGAGGTGGAGCGCCGGCTCGAGGTGGACGTGGCCGTCCAGTGGGGCAGCGGGTACGACACGATCACCCGGAGCTTCGTGAACGTGATCGCCACGCCGCACCACGGCACGCACGTCACCGGCTTCGACCGCGCCCTGATCCGCACGGTCAACGAGCAGCTGCGCGCCGCGCGCCTGCTGAAGAACGGCGACGAGCCGGTCACCAAGGACGACATACTCGAAGGGCTGACCGCGGTGGTCTCGGTGCGGCTGCCCGAGCCGCAGTTCGAGGGCCAGACCAAGGAGGTCCTCGGCACCCCGGCGGCCACCAGGATCGTCCAGCAGGTGGTCAGCGCCGGGCTGAAGGGCTACTTCGAGAACCCGCCGCGCGGCGCCAAGCAGCAGGCGCGGGCGGTGCTCGACAAGGTCGTGGCCGCGGCCAAGACCAGGATCGCCGCCCGCGAGCACCGGGAGAACCAGCGCCGCAAGTCGGCCCTGGCCAGTTCCAGCCTGCCGGCCAAGCTGGTCGACTGCCGGTCGGCCGACGACCGCAGCGAGCTGTTCATCGTCGAGGGCGACAGCGCGCTCGGCACCGCCAAGATGGCGCGCAACAGCGAGTTCCAGGCGCTGCTGCCGATCCGTGGCAAGATCCTCAACGTGCAGAAGTCGTCGCTGGCCGACATGCTGAAAAACGCCGAGTGCGCGTCGATCATCCAGGTCCTCGGGGCCGGCTCGGGCACGACCTTCGACCTGGACTCGGCCCGCTACCAGCGGGTCATCTTCATGGCCGACGCCGACGTGGACGGCGCGCACATCCGCACCCTGCTGCTCACGCTGTTCCACCGGTACATGCGTCCGCTGCTCGACGCGGGCCGGGTGTTCGCCGCCGTGCCGCCGCTGCACCGGGTCGAGATCACCAACCCGGCGCAAGGGACAGCCGAAGCACATCTACACCTACTCCGACGCCGAGCTGCGCCGCACGCTGATCGAGCTGGAGAGCAAGGGCAAGCGCTGGAAGGAACCGCAGCGCTACAAGGGCCTCGGCGAGATGGACGCCGACCAGCTGGCCGAGACGACCATGGACCCGCGTCAGCGCATGCTCCGCCGGATCAAGATCGAGGACGGCAAGGCGGCCACCGACGTGTTCAACCTGCTGATGGGCACCGAGGTCGCGCCGCGCCGCGACTTCATCATCGGCGGCGCCACCGAGCTCGACCTGTCCCGCATCGACACCTGAGACCTGGCCGGCGGGCAGACGCCGGCAGTAAGACCGACGAGGACGCGCAGCATGCCACCACGCCGCGGCGGAACGACCGCACCGCCCCCGGAGCAGTTCGAAGAGAACATCGTCGACATCGACGTCACCGAGGAGATGCGCGGCTCCTACCTGGAGTACGCGTACAGCGTCATCTACTCGCGGGCGCTCCCCGACGCCCGCGACGGGCTGAAGCCGGTCCAGCGGCGCATCCTGTTCCAGATGAACGAGATGGGCCTGCGCCCCGACACGGCCCACGTCAAGTGCGCCCGCGTGGTCGGCGACGTCATGGGCCGCCTGCACCCGCACGGTGACAGCGCGATCTACGACGCCCTGGTCCGGCTGGCCCAGCCGTGGGCGATGCGCCTGCCGCTGGTGGACGGGCACGGCAACTTCGGCAGCCTGGGCGGCGACGACGCGCCCGCCGCCATGCGGTACACCGAGTGCCGCCCGACCGAGGCCGCGATGGCCATGGTCGAGAGCATCGACGAAGACACGGTCGACTTCGGCGCCAACTACGACGGCCGGGAGCAAGAGCCCCAGGTGCTCCCGGCGGCGATCCCGAACCTGCTGGTCAACGGCACGGCGGGCATCGCGGTCGGCATGGCGACGAACATGGCGCCGCACAACCTGACCGAGGTCATCACGGCCGCCCGCTACCTGCTCAGGCACCCGGACGCGTCCCTGGCCCAGCTGATGAAGTACGTCCCCGGCCCCGACCTGCCGACCGGCGGCCACATCGTCGGCCTGGACGGCGTGCGAGAGGCGTACGAGACCGGCCGCGGCATCTTCAAGACCCGGGCCACGGCCACCATCGAGCAGCTCAACGCGCGCAAGACCGGCATCATCGTCACCGAGCTGCCCTACGGCGTCGGGCCGGAGAAGGTGATCACCCGGATCAAGGACCTGGTCCAGGCCAAGAAGATCACCGGCATCTCCGACCTCAAGGACCTGACCGACCGCACCCGGGGCCTGAACCTGGTCATCGAGGTCAGGGCCGGGTTCAACCCCGAGGCGGTCCTGACCGAGCTGTACCGGCTGACGCCGATGGAAGAGACGTTCGGCATCAACAACGTCGCCCTCCTCGACGGCCAGCCGCGCACCCTCGGCCTGCGGGAGCTGCTCAGCATCTACGTCGAGCACCGGCTGGACGTCACCCGCCGGCGCAGCGAGTTCCGGCGGCGCAAGCGCCAGGACCGGCTGCACCTGGTCGACGGCATCCTCGTCGCGCTGCTCAACATCGACGAGGTCATCCAGGTCATCCGGACCAGTGACGACTCAAGCGCGGCCAAGGAGCGCCTGCGCCAGGTCTTCGACCTGTCGGAGATCCAGGCCCAGTACATCCTCGACACCCCGCTGCGCCGCCTGACCCGCTTCGACAAGCTGGAGCTGGAGCGGGAGCAGGAGACGCTGCGCGCCGAGATCGCCGAGCTGACCGACATCCTGGACCACGAGGACGTGCTCAAGGACCTGGTCAGCGGGGAGATGGCCGACGTGGCCAAGAAGTTCGGCACCCCGCGCCGCACCGTCTTGCGCGAGGCGGGGGCGGCGGTGGCCGCCGCCGTGCCGCTGGAGGTGACGGACGACCCGTGCCTGGTGGTGCTGTCGGCGACCGGCCTGCTGTCCCGCTTCCCACTGGAACCCGGCCGGGAAGGAAGAACGACGCGGGCCCCTGCCCGTCACCGCCCCGGATTCTCCCGGGGCGGCGTGACATCGCGACGTCGGCGGTGGCCATCACGGCCCGCGGCACCATCGGCGTGGTGACCTCGGCGGGCCGGATGATCAAGCTGAGCGTGATCGAGATCCCCGCGGCGACCGGCGGGCTGTCCGCCGGCCACCCGGGCGACCGAGTTCGTGGCCGGCCTGGCCGACGGCGAGCGGATACTGGCCCTGGTGAACCTGGAGGCCGGCGAGACGTCCGGTGTCGCGCTCGGCACCGCGGCCGGGGTGGTGAAGCGGGTGCTGCCCGACTACCCGGCCAACCGGGACGAGTTCGAGCTGATCACGCTGCGGGACGACGACCGGGTGATCGGCGCCGTCCAGCTCACCGGCGACGACGCCGACCTGGTCTTCGTCACCAGCGACGCGCAGCTGCTGCGCTTCTCGGCGACCTCGGTCCGCCCGCAGGGCCGCCCGGCGGGCGGCATGGCGGGCGTCCGGCTGCCCGACGGCGGCGCCGCCATCTGGTTCGGCGCCGTGGGCCCGGCCGTCACCCGGTCCGTGCTGCCCACCCTGCCGGCCAGCCCGGCCGGCGGGCCAGCGGACAACCACGAGGCGGCCCTGGCCGCCCTGGCGGACCTGCGCGCCGAGCTGGCGGCGGCGTCCGGCGGGCCCGTTCCCGACGACCCGGCCGGCGGCGCGTGGGCGGCCACCTCGGAGGCCGCCTCGGCGGTCGTGGTCACGGTCTCCGGCCGCCCCGGCCAGCTGCCGGGCACCGGCGGCGGCTCGGTCAAGGTCACGCCGTTCGCCGAGTACCCGCCCAAGGGCCGGGCCACCGGCGGCGTCCGCTGCCAGCGGTTCCTGAAGGGCGAGGACGGCCTGGTCCACGCCTGGATCGGCCCGGCCCCGGTCATCGGCGTAACCGAGGCCGGCATCGTCGTGGACCTGTCCGGCATGACCGGCAGGCGCGACGGCTCGGGCAACGCCATCACCCGCCCGCTGGCCAGTGCTCGGCCACCCGTTCGGCTCCGCCTAGGGCGCCGGGGCGGCCCGGGCTTCTCCGGCGCTTCTCCGGCCCTTCCAGCCGCTGCTGCGGCGGGCTAGGCGCCGGAGAAGCCGCCGTCCACGTAGAGCGTCTGGCCGGTGACGTAGTCGCTGGCCGGCGAGGCGAGGAAGACGGCCGCGCCGGCGAAGTCGGACGGCTCGCCGTTCCGGCCCGCGTGGGTCCGCGCGGCCAGCGCCGCCGACCGGACCGGGTCCTGCGACACCTCCCGGGTGAGCGGCGTGGCGACGAACCCGGGGCACAGCGAGTTGACCCGAACCCCGGACCGGCCCCACGCCTCCGACTGGGACCGGGTCAGCGCGGCCAGGCCGCCCTTGCTCGCGCCGTACCCGCCGCTGTCGCCGAACGCCCGCTGCGCCTGCTGCGAGGTGACGTTGACGATCCGGCCCCAGCCCCGCGCGGCCATGGCCGGGCCGAACCGCTGGCCGAGCAGGAACGGCGCGGTCAGGTTGACCGCCGTCATCAGGTCCCACTGCGCTTCCGACAGCGACGCGAGCGGCGGCCGCAGGTTCACCCCGGCGCAGTTGACCAGGATGTCCGGCTCGCCGAACGCCTCGGCCGCCGCCGACGCGGCCCGGTGCACCTCGGCGCGGTCGGACAGGTCGGCGCTGACCCACGCGGCCGCGCACCCCGCCGCGCGCAGCCACGTGGCGGCGGCCGACAGCCGGGCGGGGTCGCGCGCCACGATCACCACCCGGGCCCCGGCGAGCGCCAGGGCGGAGGCCATCGCCTGCCCGATCCCGGAGCTCCCGCCGGTGACCACGGCTACCCGGCCGTCAAGGGAGAACAGTTCCGCCAGGTAGCCGGTCATGCGAGCGGGCGGGCGCCGATCAGGTTGAGGGCGTGCGCGGCCAGCCGGCAGCCGCTGGCCAGCGCCTCCGTCGGCGGCTTCTTGTCCTGCCAGGCGGGCAGGAAGCCGGCGACGAACGCGTCGCCCGCCCCGGTGCCGTCGATGACCCGGTCCACCGGGGGAGCGGGCACCCGGACCGGCGGGCGGCCGTTGGCGAAGAACAGCGCGCCGTCCGCGCCGAGCTTGATGACCACCTGCGGGTACCAGGCGGTGAGCACCCGGGCGGCCGCCTCCGGCTCGTCCCGGCCGGTGAGCACCCGCGCCTGGGCCACGTTCACGAACAGCAGCAGCGCGTTGCCGGTCAGCTCGAAGAACGGCTCGGCACCGACGCGTTCGAGTGGCGCCGCCGACGCGCCGTCCACCGAGGTGGACATGCCGACCCGGCCCGCGAAGTCGAGCGCCGCCAGCGCGGCCGCGCGCGACCCCTCCGACAGCAGCGTGTACCCGGAGACGTGCAGGTGCGCGCCGGGGACGAACAGGTCGGGCGGCAGGTCGTCGGGCGAGAGCGCCGAGTTGGCCCCCGGGTCGGACAGCATCGTCCGCTCGCCCTTGTGCGTCACCATCACCACGCAGGTGCCGGTGGGCCGCTCTGGGTCCATCACCAGCCGCGCGTCGACGCCGTAGCCCATCAGCTCCATGTCGCGGTTGCGGCCGGCGATGTCCGCGCCGCGCCGCCCGATAAAGGCCACGTCGGCGCCGTCCGCGCCGAGCCAGGCGGCCACGTTGGCGCCCGAGCCGCCACCGTGCGTGGTCACCTTCGCAGGCGTGTCGCTGCCGCGGGCCAGCGGCTAGCGTGGCGTGCGCGACGGTGTCGGTCATCAAGTCGCCAATGACAACGATGCGGGCCATGGTCGTCATCACCTCATCATTAAACGGCTACCAGGTAAGGCGGGGCCAAGAACCCGGCCACCGTATCGCTGCGCCGGTGCAGGCGGTCGGCGGCGTGGCACCTGATCGGGGACTACTACGGTATCGGCAATTCAATGCCGCTGGCCACCGCCCCATCGGGTAGTTACCGCAGTGTTGCCTGCGGAAGCTCAGCCGGCCAGGAACGACAGGCGGACCTGGCGGTCGGGGTTGTCCGCGTTGAGGTCGACCAGGGTGATGGACTGCCAGGTGCCGAGTTCGAGCCGCCCGCTGAGCACCGGGAACGTCGCGTACGGCGGGATGAACGCGGGCAGGACGTGCGAGCGGCCGTGCCCGCGCGAGCCGTGGGCGTGCCGCCACCGGTCGTCGGCGGGCAGCAGTTCGGCCAGCGTGGCGAGCAGGTCCGCGTCGCTGCCTACGCCGGTTTCGAGCACGGCGATGCCCGCCGTGGCGTGCGGCACGAACACGTGCAGCAGCCCGTCACCGCCGGCCGCGGCCGAGCGGGCGAACTGCGGCGCACTGGCCGGTGATGTCGGCCACCGTGTCCCGGGACCCGGTCCTGACCCGAATAATCTCGCTCCTCATAGCTGGCGATCATAGGCAGGTCCGACGATGGGGGCAGGCATGATCACCTACGATCCTGTCCATGACAGAAGCACCTGGCAGCACCGGGGCTAACCTGCGCCTCGCGCGCCAGGCGCGCGGGTTCTCGCAGCAGCAGCTGGCCTCCATGGCCGGGGTCAGCAGGCAGGCGGTGTCCGCGGTCGAGTCGGGGCACTCCGACCCGTCGCTGCGGGTGGCGCTGGCGCTCGCCCAGGCGCTCGGGCTGTCGGTGGAGGAGCTGTTCGGCCCGGGTGAGCCGGCCGCGCCGGTCACCGCGACCAGCATCGCCCCGGTCACCGGCCACGGCGACCGGGTGACGCTCGCCGCGGTCGGCGACCGCTTCGTCGCCCTGCCGCTGCGCGGCGACAACGGCGCCGGCCTCGGCTTCCTCCCGGCCGGCGGCCTCGCCGTCGCCCAGGGCGCCGTCGCGCGGCCGGGTACCGCCCGGCCCGGCCCGGCCGAAGCCGAACTCGCCCAGGCCGCCACCGTGGCAGGCACCGTGGCGGCGGGCACCGTGACACGAGGCACCGTGGCGCAGGCACCGCGCCCGCCGGCGCCGCCGGGCCCGCGGTGATCTCGGTCCGCCCGATCGGCCCGCCCCGCCCCACGCTGGTGGTGGCGGGCTGCGACCCGGCGCTCCCGCTGCTCGCCACCCCGCTGGCCCTGCTCGACCCGCCGGTCGCCTTGGCCTGGTGGCCGTGCGGCTCCGCCGCCGCGCTGCGCCTGGCCGCCCAGGGCCTGGTGCACGTGGCCGGCGTGCACGCCGCCCAGGGCCGGTGCACGCCGCAACGGCGGCGGGCACGGCCAGCCGCTGCCCGCGGGCGCGGAGGTCGTCGGCTTCACCGCCTGGCGCGAGGGCATCGCGGCGCGGCCGGAGCTGCGGTCCGTCGTCACCGGCCTCGACGCGATCGCCCGGGCCCGGCTGCGGATCGTCAACCGCGAGCCGGGCGCCGAGGCCCGCCGCCTGCTCGACGCCGAGCGGCAGCGCCTCGGCATCGCGGCCGAGGACCTGCCGGGGTACGAGACCCAGGCGGCCGGGCACCTGCAGGTCGCCTCGGCGATCAGCGCGGGCCTGGCCGCGGCCGGCATCGCCAGCGAGCCCGCCGCCAGCGCCTACGGCCTGGCCTTCGTCCCGCTGGCCGAGGAGCGCTTCAACCTGGTCATCCCGGGCGAGCACGCCGCGTCCCGTGAGGTGCAGGCCCTGCTCAAGGTGCTCTCGTCGCCGTGGCTGCTGGCCCAGCTGGCCAGCATCCCCGGCTACGACGCCTCCCGGTGCGGCGAGCGGCTGCCCTAAGCGAAGCCGGGCTCCGTCGGCACCGGCGGCTGCCGCCTCGGCTGCTTCAGCAGGCCGTGCGCCGGATCCCTCGGCAGCGGGCCGTTGGCGCCAGCGACCCTTCGGAGCGGCCTTCGGCGCCACGACCCGGTCGGAGTGGGGGCGTTGGCGCCATCGGCCCGCTTGAGGCGGGCACGCTGGGGCGAGGGAGGGGGCGGGCGGCAAGGAACCCGCGCCGTTCTACTCGGAGGTCGGTTTGCCTGAGCGGCCCGTCGCGGCGGGAGCGCACCGTTCCGGCCGGGCCGAAAACGCGGGAGCGCCGAAAGTAGCGGGGAATGCGCAAACGGCCAAAGCGGGCTAACGGCGGGTACGGGCGCAGCGGACGCAGATTAGCGAGGCCGGGCGGGCGGCGAGGCGCTCGGCGCCGATTGGGCCGTCGCATATGTCGCATATTCCGTACCTGCCGGAATCTACTTTTCGCAGCGCGGCGTCAATCGCCGCGAGATGCTCGCGGGCCTGCGCGATCAGCGCCGCGACGTGCTGCCGCTCAAAGGCGACCGTCGCGCCCTCCGGGTCGTGTTCGTCGTCGCCGCCAGCCGAGCCCTCGTTCGCGCTGGTCACGTAGGCGGCGAAGTCCCGGTCGAGCTGGGCCAGGCGGGCAAGAGTTTCGCCGCGATCGGTATTCAACCGCGATCTGGTCAACTCTGAGTCAGGTTCTAGCATCGGCTACGATCATAAGGACCATATCGGAATTCCGGCTGGCGACAGTCGGACCATTGCAGCCAGTCTGCCAACAAGGCAGCTAGGCAGGTGAAGGTTCATGACCCGCTCAGCCGCTAAAAATTTTCCAGTCACCGTGACGCAGCTTCCCGTGACGCGTTGTGAAATCTGTCAGCGTACGGTCGCCTACCGCCCCGGCGAGGCGAGCGCGGCGCTGACCAAGCACTACGAACTGCGCCACAAGGACGCGCTCGGCACGTCCCCGGTGGACGAGGGCGAGTAATCAGACCCCGGCACGCTGTCTGTGCCCGGTCCCGGCGCGTGCGGACCGGGCGGACCCGCGCGGTCGGCCCCGGCGAGTTCCCGGCGCCGGCCGCACGGTGCGGCACCGCGGCGTCCGCGCCCGCGCTCGCGGCGCGGGCGCGGGTCGCTGGTGGCCTAGTGCTCGTAGACCGGGACGATCAGCGCGCGGGCGATCGTGTGGAAGCGCAGGTTGAACCCGGCGACCGCGGGCGACACGTCGGAGTCGATGCCGAGCTTGTCCACGTCCAGCGCGTGCACGGCGAACACGTAACGGTGCGGGTCGTCGCCCTGCGGGCGGTGCCGCGCCGCCGAAGTCCTTGGTGCCGTAGTCGTTGCGCACCTGGAACGCGCCGGCGGGGAGCCCCGCGCCGTCCGCGCTGCCCGCGCCGCCGGACAGTTCGGTGACCGAGCCGGGGATGTCGATCACCAGCCAGTGCCAGAACCCCGAGCCGGTGGGGGCGTCCGGGTCGTAGCAGGTCACCGCGAAGCTCTTGGCTTCCGCGGGGAACCCGGACCAGGACAGCTGCGGCGACACGTTGCCGCCGGACATGCCGAAGCTGTTGTAGACCTGCTGGTCGGCGAGCATCTGGCCGTCGGTGACGTCGGTGCTGGTCACGGTGAACGCCGGGACGGCCGGCAGGAAGTCATAGGGAAGTGGTGCGCGGTCTGCCATAGAGTGCCTCCTCGTATTTGCTCCTACGCTATCGAGGGACATCCGGCCGCCGTTCACGGAGGCCGGCAAACCACAGCCCGCGCTGCCCCGCGCGCCTTACGCTGGTTGCCTGACCAGCCCCGTTCCCGTGAAGGCGGCATGACGGTGAAGCGACGGCACGCGGGACGGCCGATGGCGCCCGCCAGGCGGCGCGTGCGGCCCGGGGCCCGCCGGCCACGGCCGCGCGCGGTCCTGGCCCGGCGCGGCCCGGCCCGCCGGCGCCGCGCGCTGGGCCGGCGGCCCGCGGTGCGCCAGCTCGCGGTGGCGCTCGCGCTGCTGGCCGTGTTCATCTGCCCGCTGCCCGGCCTGGCCTCCGACGGCCAGCCGCGGCCCGCCGGCCTGCCAGGGGTCTGGCTGCCACGCGCTGCGCCCGCCGCCGCTGCGGTGGACGCAGCCGCTGGCCGGCTCGTGGTCGGCCGGGACGGGCGCCGGCGGTACCGGGGACGGCGGCACCGTGCCGGCCGGCGGCCAGGCCTACGTCGCGGTGGGCGACGGCGTGGCGCGTGGTCGGCACCGGGCTCGGCCTGACCGCCTACGCGCTGTCCGACGGCGAGCAGCGCTGGGAGAGCACGCTCGACGCGCCGGCCGGCACGCAGATCATCTCGGTGCGCGCCTGGCACGGGGTCTTTACCGTCGGGCTGCTCGCCCCCGGCGGCGGGAAGCGCTCGGAGGCGGTCATCAGCGCGGCGACCGGCACGCAATTGCGGCGGTACCCGGCCGCGGTGCTCGGCGGCGCGGTCGCCGCGTCCGCGGCGACCACGGTGGTCATCGGCCCGTCCGGGGTGACCAGTTATGACAACGACAGCGGCCGCGTCCGCTGGCGGCGCGCGGCCGCGGCGGGCCAGTCATGGCGCGTCGACGGGCAGACGCTCTACGTCGCGCAGTCCGCCAGGCGGCGCGCTCAGCGCGGCCCCGGTCACCGCGCTGAAGGTCATCAACCTGGCCACGGGGAACGAACGGTTGCTCGGTTCCCCGGTCGGAAGTCCGTTCTCGGGGTCGCTGGCGCTGGCCGCGGACGGGGCGGTGCTGTTCGCCTCGCCTGAGCGGGTCACCGCCTACAGCGGCTCGACGGGCGGCGTGCTGTGGACGCTGCCCGGCATGGCCCCCGAGGGCAGCGACCCGGTGGCCGGCCTGGTCTACCTCACGTCGGCCGGCGGCACGCTGGCCGGCGTCGACCCGGTCACCGGCAGGGTGCGGGCGACGGTGCGCGGCACCGCGCTGCCCAGCCCGGGCAGCGTGTACGTGGTCCGGGACGGGACCGCCCTCGGCCTGGCCGGCGGCGCGGACGGCTCCGCCTGGGGGTACAGCGTGACCGCGGGGCGGGTCACCTGGGACTCGGCCCCGCTGCCCTGGCCGCACTTCTTCGCCGACCTGTCCGGGCTCGGCGGCAGCGCGGCGGCCTCCGGCGGCACGGTGGTCGTCACCGAGTGCCCGCACCCGGACGCGGCCACGCGGCAATGCTCCGATCCCAAGCTGGCCGCGTTCGGCCTGTGACCGCTCGTCCGGTGGGTTAGCGGCGGCGGGCCGGGTAATGGCACCAGCGTTGGCATTGATCGACAGGCCGTCGCGGGCGGCCGGAGGCAGGGCAGTGGGATGACGAGTTCGGCGCATGTCGTGATCGTCGGTGCGGGCTTCGCCGGCCTGTCCGCGGTGGAGGGGCTGCGCAAGGCGGGCGCCCGGGTCACGGTGATCGACAAAAACCTCTACAGCACCTTCCAGCCGCTGCTGTACCAGGTGGCCACCGGCGGCCTCAACCCCGGCGACGTCGCCTACCCGGTCGGCGGGTTCACCGCCCGGCGGCGTCGGGCCCGTTACATCCGCGGCGAGCTGGCCGCGATCGACGCCGGGACGCGGACGGTGCGGCTGGCTGGCGGCCGGGAGATCGGCTACGACTACCTGATCCTGGCCACCGGGATGTCGGCCAACTACTTCGGCGTCAAGGGGGCGGCGGAGAACACCTTCGGCCTCTACACCCGGGCCGACGCGATCGTGCTCCGCGACCACATCATGAACGGCTTCGAGTGGCTGAGCGCCGACCCCGGCGGCCAGCGGGAGTTCGCGGTCACCATGGTCGGCGGCGGCGCCACCGGGGTCGAGCTGGCCGGCACGCTCGGCGAGCTGCGCAGCGACGTGCTGCGCGCGACGTTCCCCGACGTGGACCCGGCCCGGCTGCACATCCGGCTGGTGGAGATGGCGCCGGAGCTGCTGATGCCGTTCAACCCGAAGCTGCGCGCCTACACCAGGCGGCAGCTTGCGGGCCGGGGCGTGGACATCAGGGTCAACACGGAAATCCGCGAGGTAACCCCGGACAGGGTGCTCCTGGCCGACGGGACCTCGCTGCGCAGCGACCTCACCGTCTGGACGGCGGGCGTGGCCGCCCACCGCTCCGTCGCCGACTGGGGCCTGCCCCAGGGCAAGAACGGCCGGCTGCTGGTCGGGCCCGACCTGCGGGTCCAGGGCAGCGACAGGATCTTCGCGGCGGGTGACACGGCCCTTGACCAGGGCAATCCATCGCCGCAGCTCGCGCAGCCCGCGATCCAGGAGGGCAGGCACGCCGCCGGGCAGATCGCCCGCCTGCTGCGCGGCGAGCCGACCGAGCCGTTCCGCTACCACGACAAGGGCACGATGGCGACGATCGGCCGCCGGTCCGCCGTGGTGCAGCTGGCCAACGGCGCGCGCATCACCGGCACGCTGGCCTGGTTCGCCTGGCTTGGCCTGCACCTGGTGTACCTGCTGGGCAACCGGAACCGGGTGGCGACGCTGATCAACCTGTCCTGGCGGTACATCGCCTGGGGCCACGGCGGCGGGGTGATCGTCGGCGACGAGCCGACCGAGCCGATGCCCGGGGATGCCAGCCCGGCGAAGGCCGCCGCGCGGACGGCGAGGTCCGCGCCCGGTCGGGCCCTGAAGGGGGAGTAGTACTACCTCGCGTAGTACGCGTGTAGTAGCCTCGTCACCGGAACCTAGACGTGCGGCGAGGGAGCATCATGACCCGACGGGGAACGTGGCTGGCCGGCCTGGCGCTGACGGCGGCCTTGGCGGTGGTCGGCTGCTCGTCCGCCGCCCCGCAGGCGGCCAAGGCGCCCGCGGCGACCTGCCGCTGCACTGCAGAACCCCAACATCGACCTGGGCACCTCGCTCGGCGGCAAGCTGGCGCCCGACTTCCACCTGGTCAACCAGTTCGGCCAGCCGATGTCGCTCAGCCAGTTCCGCGGCAAGGTCGTGATGCTGTCCTTCGAGGACTCCGAGTGCACCACGGTTTGCCCGCTGACCACGCAGTCGATGGTGATCGCCAAGGAACTGCTCGGCAAGGCGGGTGACTCGGTGCAGTTGCTCGGCGTGGACGCCAACCCGGACGCGGTCAAGGTGGCCGACGTGAGGGACTACTCGCAGGTGCACGGCATGACCAACCAGTGGGACTTCCTGACCGGCTCGCTGCCGCAGCTGAAGGCGGTCTGGGGATCCTACGACATCGCCGTGCAGATCGAGTCGGGGCAGATCGACCACACGCCCGCGCTGTACGTGATCGACGCCAAGGGCAATCTGGAGAAGATCTACCTGACCCAGATGGCATACTCCAGCGTCACCCAGTCCGCGCAGGTGCTGGCCACCGAGGTAGCCAGCCTGCTGCCCAGTCACCCGAAGGTGAAGAGCCTTGAGTCACTGGGGGCGATTCCCGCGCAGACCCCGGCCGACACGGTCTCCCTTCCGGCCGCGGACCCGATCGCCGGCGGGACAGCCGACGGCGGGACAGCCGTCGGCGGGACCGGCCAGGCGGCAGGCGGCACCGTGACGCTCGGGCCGGGCAAGGACCGCCTGGTGGTCTTCTTCGCCACCTGGCTGACCGAGACCTCTGACCTGAAGGCCGAGCTCGGCACCCTCAACACCTACGCCAAGACCGCCGCGGGCAAGCACCTGCCGGCGCTCACCGCGGTCGATGAGACCGTCACTGAGTCATCGCCGGCGGCGGTCAACGCCTACCTGCGCCAGCTCGGTCCGCTTTCCTTCCCGGTCGCCCTGGACACGACCGGCCGGGTCGCGGACGGGTACGGCGTGCAGGACCAGCCCTGGCTGGCCATGGTCAACGCCGCGGGCAAGATCGTCTGGCAGCACGACGGCTGGGTCTCGCTGACCGACCTCGAGAAGGCGGCGGCGGCCCACCAGTAACCTGCGGCCGCCTGTCCGGCGGCCGCACCGCCCCGGCTGAGCGCGGGGTGGCGCCCCGTGGGTGATACGTGCGGTACCGCGTGGCCGGGTGACAGCCGCACCGTGACCACGACTTCCTGGTGACGGGCAGGCTCCGGGGGCGGGCAGTTCCTCGATGGCTGGCCGCGCGTCGTCCAGGCCGGGCCGGCCTGGACGACGCGGCTGTCCTGGTGCCAGGCGCCGTTCCAGCCGTCGGGACGGCGCCGGTGATCCCGGCCGCCGGGGCAAGCCAGCATGACCGCCTGACCCCCGACACGCCGATGTCACCCCGGATCAGCTCGCGCGGCCGCGCGCCGCCATGAGCCAAGGGTAGGTTCGCGCCGCCCCGCCGTGACGGTTGCTGACCTAGTGCCGGTGCACGCGCGAACGCACGGGAGCGCATCCCCTTGCAATACTTCTGACTCAGAACTAATAATGGTTCTGTTACAGATGTAAAAGAAGAATCGTGGACAGAACGGAGGGGTGGTGTGCCCGCCCTGACCGACACTCGTCGCGGCTCCTCGTGGTGACCCTGCTGCGCGAGCCGGCCAGGCCGGCGGTCATCCGCGACCATCCGCTGGCGCCGTGGTTCGCCGTCGCCGCGGTGTGCCTCGGCGCGTTCATGGGCCAGCTCGACGCCAGCGTGGTGACGGTGGCCTTCCCCGCGCTGCAACGGCAGTACGGCACGTCGCTGGCCGCCGTCCAGTGGGTGTCGCTCGGCTACCTGCTGGCGCTGACCGCGCTGCTCGTCCCGGCCGGCCGCTGGTCGGACCGGGTTGGCCGCAAGCTCATGTACCTGTACGGGTTCGTCGTGTTCGCCGCCGCGTCGGCCGGGTGCGGCCTGGCGCCGTCGCTCGGCGTGCTGGTGGCGCTGCGCCTGGTCCAGGCGGGCGGGGCGGCGCTGCTCCAGGCCAACAGCGTGGCGCTCGTGGTCACCAGCGTGCCGGCCAGGACCCGGCGGGCGGCGCTCGGCGTGCAGGCGGCGGCGCAGGCGCTGGGGCTGGCCTCCGGCCCGGTCACCGGCGGCCTGCTGGTCGCGGCGGCCGGCTGGCGATGGGTCTTCTTCCTGAACGTCCCGGTGGGGCTCGTCGCCGTCATCGCCGGGGTGTACCTGTTGCCCAGGACCCGCGGCCTGCCCGGCCGGCCGCTGGCCGGCGATCAGGAGACCGGCGACCGCGCGCCCGGCGGCCACGGTGGCCGGGGGCCAGGAGATCAGCGCGGCCGCGGCCCGGCGTTCCGGTGGTGACCCGGGTGGCACGGCCCTGCTCGCGGCGGCCACGGTCACCGCGATGCTGACGGTGTCCGCCCTGTCCGGCCTGGGCACGCCCACCTGGACCATCGCGGTCTTCGCGGTGGCGGCCGCGGCGGCCGGCGCGGCCCTGGTCCGGCACGAGCGCCGGACCGCCGCGCCGCTGCTCGACCTGCGGGCCATGGCGGCCGCGGGGACCGGGCCCGCGCTGGCCGGAGCGCTGTGCGCCTACCTGGTCCTGTTCGGGCCGCTGGTGCTGTTCCCGCAGCTCGTCTCGGCCGGCGGCGGCGGCGCCGCGGCCGCCGGCCTGCTGCTCACCGCGCTTCCCGTCGGGTTCGGCGTGGCGGCCGTGGCGGCCGACCGGCTGCTCCCGGCCACGTGGCCGAACCGGCGCCGCTGCCTGCTCGGCGGCGCGCTCGCGGCCGTGAGCGCGGCCGGCCTGGCGGTGCCCGCGCCGCACGCGGTCACGGTGGTGCTGCTCGGCCTGCTCGGGGCGGGCCTCGGCGGGTACACTCCGGCCAACAACGCCGAGATCATGGCGGCGGTGCCGACGCGGGACGCCGCGACAGCGGGCGGGATGGTGAACATGACCAGGGGGATCGGCACCGCGCTCGGCGTGGCCGTGGTGACGCTCGGCCTGCACTGCCGGCACGCTGGCCGGGTCGGCGGACGCCGGCCGCACGCTGTCGATGGCGGCGCTCGCCGCGGTCGCGTTGCTCGGCACCTGGGCGGGCTCCCGTGGCGTCCGCCCCGCGCGGCCGGATCACGGGCCGCGGTGACCACGGGCGGGCGCGGGGGCGGGCAGCCCGCGGACGGCCTGGCCGAGGGGATCGCCCGGCTGCGCCGTGCGCTGCGCCGCGGCGCCCGGGTCGCCGACCCGGGCAACACGCTAGCCGTGGCCCAGCTTGAGCTGCTCGCGGCGCTGGCCGAGCAGCCGGGGGCCCGGCCGGGCCAGCTGGCCAGGAAGCTGAACATGCGGGCCAACACGGTCACCACGATCGTGAACGCGCTCAGCGCGCGCGGCATGCTGCGGCGGGACACCGCCGACGACGACCGGCGCGCGGTCAAGCTGACCGTGACCGAGTCGGGCAGGCAGGCGGTGCTGGCCTGGCAGGCCACCAACGCGGCCGTGCTGCACCTGGCGTTGTCCACCCTGCCGCCCGGCCAGCGGCGCGCCCTGGCGACCGCCGCGCCGGCGCTCGACGCCCTGGCCACCGCGATCGACAAGCTGGCCGATACGCCGGGAACGGCGGCGGACGACGGCGATGACGACGGCTGACCCCGGCACCGGGTGACCGGCGGCCGGCTGAAGGCCCTGGCCCCGGCCCCCGTCCTTGGCCCGGGCTCCCGGTCTGGCCCGGGCTCCCGTCCTTGGCCCGGGCTCCCGTCCTTGGCCCGGGCTCCCGCTCTGGCCGGGGAGGGTGAGGTTACGACGGTAACGGGAACAATGGGCCTGCGGTGATCACACACCTCTGGGGAGTCACGCCGATGCGCCGCCGGCCTGCCGCCGGCGACGGGTCAGCGGGGCCGACCGGGCGAAGGGCAGGATGATCGGGTCCCATGTCATGGTCGAGGCGCCTGGCCGACCTGCTGCCGGCGGCGGTCGCCAGGGACAACAGCGGCAGCGAACCTGATCCCCGGTTCACCTTCGCCAACGAGCGCACCTTCCTGGCCTGGAGCCGCACCGCGCTGGCACTGGTCGTGGCCGGGCTCGGCATCGTGCAGTTGCTGCCCCCGTTCCCCGGCGTGCCGGCCGGCCGTCACCTGCTCGGCCTGCCGCTGATCGCGCTGGGCGCGGTCATCGCGGTGACCGCCTACGCCGAATGGGTCCGCAGCCAGCGCGCGCTGCGCCGCGGCGAGCCGCTGCCCCGGTCGGTGCTTCCGTGGATCCTGGCCGCGACCGTCGCCGGGATCGCGGTCATCGCCGCCGTCGTCCTGCTCCTGTCGGCCCTGCGGTGACGGCGCCGCCGCCGTCGGCGCCGCCACCGCCACCGCCGGCGCCGGGACCGGGGGAACCGGGCGACGGCCCGGAGGAGCGCGACCCCGGCCTGGCCGGCGAGCGCACCGCGCTGGCCTGGACAAGGACCGCGATCGCGTTCGCCGCCCTCGGCGGCGTGGTACTCAAGGAGAACGTGGTCACCGGCCTGATCGTGCTGGCCATCGCCCCGGTCATCTGGCAGCTCGGCCGGATGTCGCGGGGCGGCTCCCTGGGGACTGACGTACCCGCCCCCGGGGTGCCTGCCGCCGGCGCGGCCAGGCTGTTCCTCATTGCCGCCTCGATCGTCGCGGTAGCCGTGGTGTGCCTGTTCATCGCCGTCTTCGGCCGGTCGGTCCCTGGCGGTCTCCGCTAGCGGAGACCAGGCGCCGCCCGGTAGAAGACCTTCGACCTGAGCGGCTCGGCCCCCAGTGCCCGGTAGAACGCCTGCGCGCCGGTGTTCGACGCGTCGGTGGTCCATTCCAGGCGGGACAGCCCGCGAGCCGCCGCGATAGCGCCGAGGCCGTCCATCAGCAGCCGGCCGGCACCGGACCGCTGGTACGCGGCGGCCACGTAAAGCTCCTTGAGGTACAGCGATGCCGACAGCCCGGCGGCGGGCCACAGGAACGAGTAAGCCGCCAGTCCCGCCGGGGCGTCCCCGTCCCAGGCCACCAGCGCGTAGGCCAGCGGCGGCGCGCCGAACAGGACGTCGCGCACCTGCGCGGCCCGCTCGGCCGGCTGCCCCTCCGGGAGGTCGCCGTAGAACTCGTCCCGTTCCGCGCACAGTGCGGCGATCGCGGCCTCGTCGCCCGGTACCGCGCCCGTTACCTTGATCATGTCGGCATCTCCCTCATTCGGCCTGGCGTCCTCGCTCCGGGGCCGGCACGGTCAGCCGGCCCCGGGACCGGCATAGTAGTGCCCATGGCTCAGCGCCCCCGGCCACGCATGGCCGAACTGCTCGACCTCGCGCCGCACCCGGAAGGCGGCTGGTACCGGGAGACGTGGCGCGCCGCGCCCTCCTGGCGACCCGACGGCTACCCGGGACCGCGCGCGGCGGCGACGGGCATCTACTTCCTGCTCACCCCGGGCGAGGAATCGGCCTGGCACCGGGTCAGGTCGGACGAGGTGTGGCTGTGGCACTCCGGCGGGCCGCTGCTGATGCTGGACGGCGGCGACGGCGCGGTGCCGTCGGACGCGCCGCGCGTGGTCACGGTGGGCCCGGACCTGGCCGGCGGCCAGGTGCCGCAGCACGTCATCCCGGGCGGCCACTGGCAGGCCGCGCGGCCCGCGGGCGCCAGCGAAGTGCTGGTCAGCTGCGTGGTGGCACCCGGCTTCGACTTCGCCGACTTCACCCTGCTGCCGTCCTGACCGGCCCGGTGCCCGTGCCCCGCCTAAGCCAATCGCCCGCCAGGCGGGGAGTACGGGCCGGCCCGCAGGGAAGTCCTTAGGGGTGGCCGCTACGGATGACAACCAGGCGGACCTCGTCCTCGGGCCGATGCTGCGCTACATCAGTGAGACCGAGGCGACGGTCTGGGTCGAGACCGACCGGGAGTGCCAGGTGGAGGTGCTGGGCCGCGAGGCTCGGACCTTCGAGGTGGCCGGGTACCACTACGCCCTGGTGGTGATCGACGGCCTGGCACCGGGCAGCGAGCACGAGTACCAGGTCACGCTGGACGGCGCCGTCCGCTGGCCGCTGCCAGGCGGCGGGCTGCCGCCGAGCGTGCTGCGGACCCTGGGCCCGAGCGGCCGGCCAAGATCGCCTTCGGCTCCTGCCGGGTGACCAGGATCGCCGACCGCAACCTGACCCGGCGGGCCAGGCGGCTGCGCGCAGCCCGGGATGAGGCGGCCAGGCTCGGCGCGTCCGTTCCGGGCGGAGACGACGGCGGCACCGCCCGGCCGCGGGACAGCGCGGGCGTGGACGCGCTCGCGTCTACCGCCGCGGCGCTCCGCGGCACCCCGCGCGACCAGTGGCCGGACGTGCTGCTGATGCTTGGCGACCAGGCCTACGCCGACGAGCCCGGGCCGGCCACCCGCGGCCTCATGGCCGACCGGCGGGCGGCGGCCGGCACCCGTACCCCGCTGGGGGAGGCGGTCCCGGCCCGCGAGGTCGCGGACTTCGACGAGTACTGCGCCCTGTACCGGGAGACCTGGAGCGATCCCGAGGTCCGCTGGCTGCTGTCGGCCCTGCCGTCCGCGATGATCTTCGACGACCACGACATGCACGACGACTGGAACATCTCCGGGTCCTGGCGCCGCGACTTCGCCCGCTTGACCTGGTGGGACCGGCGTATCGAGAGCGCCTACCAGAGCTACTGGGTCTACCAGCACCTCGGCAACCTGTCGCCCGCGCAGCTGGCCGCGGACGAGACGTGGGCCAAGGTGTGCCAGCCGGGCGACGCCGCGCCGGTGCTCGCGGACCTCGCGCACCGGGCCGACCAGCGGGAGCCGGGTGTCCGCTGGTCGTTCAGCCGCGCGTTCGGCAAGGTCCGCGTGGTCATGCTCGACTCGCGCAGCCGCCGGGTGGTGGACGGCGGGCGCCGGCTGATGGCCGACGAGGGGGAGTGGCGCTGGCTCACCGAGGCGGTCTCCGGTGACTGGGAGCACGTGGTGCTGGCCACCTCCGTGCCGCCGCTGCTGCCCCGGGGCATCCACGCGCTGGAGGCGTGGAGCGAGCGGGTCTGCGACGGCGCCTGGGGCCCCGCCTTCGCCCGCTTCGGCGAGCGCCTGCGCCGCGAGGTCGACCTGGAGCACTGGCCCGCGTTCGGCGCGTCGTTCGCCCAGCTGGAACGGCTGCTCACCGAGCTGGCGACCGGGCGGCGCAGCCCGGACGGCCGCCCGCCCGCCTCGGTGACGGTCATCACCGGCGACATCCACCACAGCTACCTGGCCGGCGTCGAGCTGCCCCGCCGCGCCGCGCTAGCCGCGGCCAGTGGCGGCGCCACGCGCGCCAGCGCCGTCTACGAGGCGGTCTGCTCACCGTTCCACCAGGCCATACCGCCGAAGATGAGGATCGCCCAGCAGCTGGCCAGCGCCCGGGTCAGCGGCCTGCTCGGCACCGCCGTCGCCAGCCTGGCCGGCGCGTACGTGCCGGGCATCCGCTGGCGGATCACCCGCGGCCCGTGGTTCGAGAACATGATCGCGTTCCTGGAGTACGACGGCCAGGCGGCCCGCATCCGCTTCGACCGCTCGGTCCTGGACGCCGACGGCGTCCCCCACCTAGCCACCACCGCCGACATCCGTCTCACCTGACCCGCCCCGCGCACCCGCCCAGCGGCTACCCGGGCCAGGAAGCGGCCGCCGCACCCCGCGGCCAACTGATCACGGAAACTAATTTTCTGGCGGAAACCTTTTAGGCACATAGCGTGATTTCTTTCCGTCAGGAAAAAGGTTTCCGTGATCATGGGCCGCAGCCCAGTCGCGGATGGGGGCGACGGCGCGCTGGGGGCGACGGTGGGCGACGGTGCATCCGGGGGTGACGGTGGGCGACGGTGCATCCGGGGGGACGGTACGCCCGGGGGTGAGGGTAGGCGACGGTGCGCCCGGGGGTGACGATGCGCCCGGGGTGACGGTGGGCGACGGTGCATCCGGGGACGGTACGCCCGGGGGTGAGGGTAGGCGACGGTGCGCCCGGGGGTGACGATGCGCCCGGGGTGACGGTGGGCGACGGTGCGCCCGGGGGTGACGGTGCGCCCGGGGGTGACGGTGCGCCCGGGGGTGACGGTGCGCCCGGGGGGTGACGATGCGCCCGGGGGTGACAGTGGGCGACGGTGCGCTCGGGGGGTGACGGTGCGCCCGGGGGTGACAGTGGGCGACGGTGCGCCCGGGGGGTGACGGTGCGCCGGGGGCGACGGTGGGCGACGGTGCGCCCGGGGGTGACGGCGCGCTGGGGGTGACGGTGGGCGACGGGGGAGCGGAAGCCCGGAAAACGCGACGCGCGCCACGGCCAGGCCGGGGCGCGCGTCGCTGGGTGCGGCGGCGGGTTAGCTCGCCGGGAAGGCCTGCGCCAGGGCGTCGGCGATGTCGGTCGCCCGGTGCGCGTAGCCGAGTGAGGTGAAGTGGATACCGTCGCTGATGTACCAGGACTTCTGCACGACGGCGGGCCAGTCGTAGATCTTCATGTTCGGGTACTTCGGCTGCTCCTGCTTGAGCGTGTTGTCCCAGGTCAGCATGTTGGCCTCGGAGTACGGGCCGCTGGAGAGCGTCGACGCCACCTCGACCCACATGACCGGCTCGTTGCCGATGATCTTCATCATCTTGTCGACGCGCTGAGCCATGGTGACGTTGGACCCGACGGCCACGTCGGCGGTGTCGTTGGTGCCGAGCGCTATCACCCAGCAGCCGTTGAAGCCCTTCTGCTTTACCTGCTTGGCCATGTCAGCGGCGTTCGGCGTGCCGGGCAGCGACTCGACGACCGAGGTCGCGCCGACGATCTTCATGATCGAGTGCTTAACGCCGACGTCCGCGTAGCGTGCCGGAATCCGGTTGGCCGGGTTCGGCTCGTAGTCGGCCGAGATCAGCCCCTCCGAGGTGGAGTCGCCGATGTGCACCACCGACGTGCACGAGGTGTGCGGCGGCGGCGTCGGCAGCCCGGCGACCGTCGCGGCCGACCCGGCGGCGCCGGCCGACACGGCCTGCGTCCCGTCGGCCTTGTCGGACACGGCCTTCAGTGCCTTGGCGCCCGGTTTGGCCGCGGCGGCCTGGCCGCCGGCGGCGTTGGACAGCTGGGCGCTCGCCGGACCCGCCGCCGTGGTGGCGGGCGCGTTCGACGAGGTCAGCCGCACGGCCGTGGTCACGCCCACGGCGAGTACCGCCGCCGCGACCACGGATACACCGGCGATTGCCCGCGGCGACCGCGGCAGTCCTGGGCGCCGCGGCGATCCGGGCTGCTGCCCGCCGGACGTGCCCGATCCATTTGTCATAGAACTGCCTCCCGCTGTGGTTGTCCAATGTGCCGGGGAGATCCAGCGCAACCGGTCGCCGCGCCGGATCGGGTCTTCGACCAACTGCCAGGAAATGGTGGCGGCCGCCAGCGTGATCGCGATGACGGTCACCGCCCGGCCCAGGCTTACCGGGGTGCCGGCCGTGCCGGGCGCCGCGGTCAGGATGATGACCGGGTAATGCCACAGGTAGATTCCGTAGGACCGGACGCCCAGCCAGCGCAGCGGCTGGACGCCGAGCGCCCGTCCGATCAGTGACCCGGGGGTGACGGCCGCGGCCACCGTGGCCGCCGTGGCCACGGACAGCACCACGAGGCCGCCGTCGAACATGAACCCCGAGTACTCGGTGGTCTTCCAGATCATCAGCCCGATGATCACCAGGCCTGCCAGCCCGGCGACGTCGAAAGCCCACCGGGCGGCGGCCGGCACCGTCCGGGCCGCCCGCGGGCGGCGGGTAGGCCACACCATCGCCAGCGCCGCGCCGACCAGCAGGCCGCAGGCGCGGGTGTCGGTGCCTTCGTAGGCCCGGGTCGGGTCGTAGCCCGGATGGTAGAGCTTGGCCATCGCGACCGCGGAGACGGCGGCGAGCGCCAGCGTCACCACGCACAGCACCACGCGGGCCCGGCCGGTCAGGTACGGGCCGACGGTCCCGACGGTCCCGTTAGCGACGGTGGTCCCTGTGGTCCCGCTAGCGATGGCGATCCTGTTGGCGACGGTGCGGCGCCGCTTGATTGCCCGCCCAGCCAGCCACACCATCAGCAGGACGACCCACGGCCACACCAGGTAGAACTGCTCCTCGACGGCCAGTGACCACAGGTGGTCCAGCGGCGTGGGCGGTGCGAACCGCGAGTAGTAAGAGGCGTGCTGGTCGATGTACCACCAGTTGCTGGCGTAGAACACCGACGCGATGACGTTGCCCCGGAATCCCGGGACGAAGGATCGGGCGAACCCGTTCACCCACAGGGTGACGACCGCCAGCATCACGAAGAGCGCCGGAAGTAGCCGCCGCGCTCTCCGTATCCAAAAATTCCCGAGCCGGATCCGTCCGCGGACCGCCCACTGCCCCACGAGGATGTCGGTGATGAGGTAGCCGCTCAGCGTGAAGAACACGCCGACGCCGAGCAGCCCGCCCTGTGCCCATCCGTAGCCAAGGTGGTAGGCGACCACGGCTGCCACGGCGATCGCGCGCAGCCCGTCAAGCCCTGGCAGATATTTCTGGTCGCTCCCCGCCGGTTCCGGCATAATACGCGCCCTCTCGCAGCCCCTGGTGATCGCTACTTATAGTTACCATGCGACTACAGAGAGAAACCAAGTATGTGTTTTTGGCGCGTGGGCGGACGTCCGCCGCATTGGTCAGAGCCCGGGCGGTAACCGGTAATACCCGCGGTCAGGTGCTGGCACCCCCGGCGGACAAAACCGTCCAGCCAGCCAGGAATTTGGCCGTCCTGGCCGGCGGCCCGCAACTGGGCGCACCGATTGCGTGCGCCGCCGTTCGCCCGAACGTCAATTGCGCCGCATCCGGGTCCGGCTGGGGCGCGCGGGGCCACGGGCAGGTCGGCCGCCCCGGCGAATCCGGCTCTCGCCCCGGGATGAGTAGCAAGTTGAGAGCGGATGTCCGTGGCCGTCTGGCCCAGGTGGTAGTCGGGCAACCAGCTCGGCCATGCCGAAGCCCATCTCCGCCGACCGCAACGCCGAGCCGATCGAGCACGCCTCCGTTGACCAGCTCCGCTCGCTGCAACGCGGTGAACTACGGGATGTTCACCGGCGGCCACGGCTTCCACGACGGCGCGCAGCGGGTCAGCTGCACGGTCATCCCCGCCTCCGGCGGCCAGACCGAGCGGCTCTCCCGGTCCTAGCCCTTGCCGCCTACCGGCTGGCCCAGATGCGCAGGTATTTCACGCCCAGGGTCACCGGCGCGTTAGCCGAGTTAACGGGCGGGCCGCCGATGGCCGACTCTACCGCGCTGCTGGGCGGGCTGTTGACCATGGTGAAGTAGACGTTCAGCGGGGCGCCGGTGACGTTGGCACTGCTGTAGCTGGTGAACTCGTGCCCGTCGTAGTACACCGCGAAGTAGCCCTTGGTGTAGACGACGTCCACCGTGTGCCACCCGGGGGTCAGGTTGGCGCTGTCCACCGGCAGCCGCAGCGGTGAGAAGCTGGCGGTCGAGGCGGTGAACTCCGACGAAGACGAGCCGCTGTGCCAGGTCACCGCGTTCTGCCCGTCGATCGGCTCGATCTCGGTGGCGTCGAGTTCGCCGGCGTCCGGCCAGTGCGTGGCGTCGGTCAGCCACAGCCCGGACCAGTTGGCGATCGTCCCTGGCTTGCCGGGTACGGCCGGGAAGTAGATGTCCGCCTCGACGACGTCAGAGGAGTAGGTCTGCGGGCTGATGAGCGCGACGCAGCTACCCGGCTTGGCGCTGGTGGTCAGGGTCACGCCGCCGCTCGGGTCCGTGCCCACCGCCCCGTCGGCCAGGTAGTCGTTGGTGGCCGGGCAGTACGACGACGTCTGGTTCCACGAGGTGAGCGCGGAGCCGGGCTCGTCAAGCACCAGCTTCCCGGCGCTGCCGCCGCCCGCCAGCGGCACCAGCGAGGACTTGACCGCGCTGGTGGAGCCGCTCACCTTCGTCGTGGTGTGCTGCGGCATCTTGGCCGTGGCGATGGCGATCGGCGCCGGGCCCGGGGCGGAATCGGCCGTGCCGCCCCCGCCGTCGGCCGCGCCCGCCTGGGGCTCGACCACTGGCGACGCGGCCGATGCGCGGGGGTAGAAGGCGTAGCCCAGCCCGGCGATCACCACCGCGACTAGCGCGACCAGGGAGAATAGCCACCACTCACGGGCGTGGGTACGCGTCTTAGCCTGGCGGCCGTGCCTTCCAGATGGGGGTACCTCTGGCGTTGTCACGTTAGAACGTCCCACCAAGAATCCATCCATAGCGCATGAAAGCGCCGGAACCGCGGCACTGACCCTTGAGTTCGATCAGAGTGACTATATCGTGACCATGGCGCTAATTATTGCCAAAGGCGTAAATTGCGGTTCTACCAGCAGGTTCTTTATTTACATACACAATGCGTAGTTGTCCGGCCGCGCTCGGGCGGGGCCGTTCGTACCCTGCGTGACCGCTGGGCGGCGGGGCGGCCCCGCCACGGCGGGGCCGCCTACGGGTGGCCCACCGTGGAGGTGGTCGTGGTGACGCGGGTCTGGTTGTCGTTGCCCGAGCCGAACCCGCTGCCCAGGCCCGACGCCAGGCCGGCCACGATGAACACCGCCAGCAGCACCTTGCCGCCGGTGGTCAGCAGCAGCGGCCGCGTCGGCGAGAGGCCGGCGGCGGGCTGCGGGCCGGTGGCGCGCACCCCGGCGTCCCGCGGCCCGGGATGTGCCGGCTCCGCCGGTTGCCCGGCTTCCGGCTGCGTCTCCTGCGGCCCGCTGTACGGCGGCAGGCCGTCGTCCGGGTCGGGCTGCCCGGCCGCCCCGGACGTCTGCGGGTTGCCCTGGGGCGGCGTGTCCTGCGGGTTCGTCTCCCCGGCGGCCGACTGCCGGGTCCCGGCCTCCCCGGCCGGCGTCTCCCCGACCACGGTGCCCTGCGGCAGCGCGCCAGCAGCCTCCGGGTCGCCGAACAGCCGCTTGGGGTAGGAGGAGGAGAGCATCAGGAAGTACGCCTGCAGGCGCATCTCGTACCGAAGGATCGCGGTGGTCGCGTTGAACAGCGGCTCCGGCGTCCGCCCCAGGATCAGGACCGCCAGCCAGCAGAAGAACGCCAGCGCGTGCCACCCGGACGTGACAATGCTGGCGACGATGGCGGCCGGGATCACCAGGATGATCCGGAACAGCACCGCCAGCCGGTTCAGCCCGCCCGGGTGCAGATCGACCTGCACCGGCGACTCCGGCGCGGCGAACGCGAACGGCGGGTAGCTGTCGACCAGCAGGTACAGCGACGCGTACACCCGGGTGCTGTAGGCCACGTATCCGGCCAGGTACTCCGCCGCCCACTGCGGCAGCCGCCCGAGGACGAGCGCGGCGAACCAGGCCGCTATCGCCGCGAAGAACGTCACGACGCCCAGCAGCCACACCGCGATCAGCTGCGGGATCAGCAGCAGCAGGCGGAAGAACACGGTCAGCCGCCGCTGGTGCCGGGCCGGGTACACGTCCAGCTGCGGTAGCTGCGGTTCCGCTGTCAATCCTTGATACATTCCGTTACCTCCAGTGACTTTATGTAGTCGTATGCCTGTTTCCGCTGATCCTGGGCGCTAAACCAGCGGCGGTGGCGGCGGTGTGCGCGGCCATGAGCCGGAAGCAGAGCTCGACCAGGATGACGGCGATGCAGGCCTCGACGACGCCCTCGGCCAGGCCGCGGATGACCAGGAACTGGACGATGTCGCCGGCGTGGTGCGGCTCGGGCGCTATCGCCTCGAGCTCCCCGGCCACCGCGAGTGGCACGGTGGCCAGCAGGATGACCGTCCACGGGTGGGGCCGGGTCAGCCGCATCGACCGGCGCATCGCGGCGCTGACCTTCTGGTGCTCGATCTCGATGACCGGCCCGACCACCGAGAGCAGCGTCAGCGCCACCAGGCCCGGGATGACCAGCAGCACCAGGCCGACCACCGTGATCAGCGCGACGAGCACGTCGGCGGCCATCAGACGCCCCCAGGGCAGCGACCGGGCCAGCCGGCGCAGGCTGAGCCGCTGGCCGCCGTGCTCGGCCGCGCTGATCAGCCGGCACACGAAGCCGGACAGCAGCACGGTGCCGAGCAGGCTGACCCCGGTGGTGCTCAGCGACGCGGTGAGCGACAACCATCCGTCCGACGGGTCCACGTAGTGGTCGACCACGATCTCCAGGCCCGAGCTGAGGAGCGAGACCCCGATCGCCGCGCCCAGGATGCGCCACCAGTCCCGGTACCCGGCCCGCGCCGCCGCCTTCAGGACCTCGACGGGCGACAGCCGCGGCCGGCGCTGGCGGCCAGCCTCGCGGGGCCCGCTCGTGTCCTGTGCCCTGGCCGCCTGCTGCGACTTGCCCGGCATGTGCCCGGAGATCAGCTCGCTCAGCCCCAACGATGCCCCTCGGCGTCCGACGTGCCCGCTTCGCGCCGTCTGCCCGCGCGCTACCGATGTCATGAGGAGTCATTTCACTCCGGAGAGTTATATTTCCAGCTCAACCGGCTTGTAACGCCGATGGGGTGGGCGGCGGTGGTCGCCCCGTCTCGCCGAGGGTGCGCTTCCCGGGGCGTGCGCCCCCGGCGATGCCGGCCTTGACATACCCCCCAGGGGTATATTACTTTGCCGGGTAAGGCCAACCGGAGGGGCAAGCCGGATGGAGAGCACACGCCAGCGCCGTCACCAGGTCGCGCCGGGAACGGGCGGCCACCCGGCCGCGGCGACAGCCAGCTGGGCCGTCGCCGCGTCCGCGACCCTGCACTGCCTGACCGGCTGCGCGATCGGTGAAGTCCTCGGCATGATCATCGGCACCGGGCTCGGCCTGCACGGCGCCGCCACGGTCGCGCTGTCCGTCACGCTGGCGTTCGCGTTCGGCTACGGCCTCACCATGCGCGGCGTGCTGCGCGCGGGAGTGGGGCTGCGCCCGGCACTCAAGGTCGCGCTGGCCGCCGACACCGTGTCCATCGCCGTCATGGAACTGCTCGACAACGGGTTCATCCTCGCCGTGCCCGGCGCGATGGAGGCCGGCCTGGCCGGTGCCCTGTTCTGGGGGTCCCTGGCCGCCTCGCTGGCGGTTGCCTTCCTGCTCACTACCCCGCTCAACCGGTGGATGATCTCCCGCGGCAAGGGCCACGCGGTGGTGCACCCGTACCACCGGGAAGCTGCCTGAGGCGTTGCCGCGCCAGCCTGGTGCCACAACCCCGAATCCCGCGCGACCCGGCCGGACTCGGCCGCCAGCCGCTCGAGTAGCGCCCGCCTACCGGGAACCTCAGACCAGAGCAGGCTCGGGCGCGCTCCCGCCTGCCTTCCGGTCAGCGGTGCTTGCCCGGCATAGCTTCCCCGAGCGTTCCGGGTCGAACAAGGCCGCGCCTCGTAGGCGAGGACCACGATCTGCACCCGGTCCCGGAGGCCGAGCTTGGCCAGGATCCGGCCGACATGGGATTTCACCGTCGTCTCTGACACGCACAGCTCCGCGGCGATCTCGGCGTTAGACAGTCCGCCGGCTACCGCCTCGAGCACTTCGCTTTCCCGTGCCGTGAGCGAGGACAGCAGAGGGTAGCGCTGCGCCCGCTGGGCCGCCGGAGCCGGCATGACCCGGGTGTACTCCTCAAGGAGGCGACGGGTTATCCGGGGGGACACGACCGCGTCTCCCGCCGCGACCGTGCGGATAGCGTTGACAAGCTCGGCCGGGCGTACGTCCTTGAGCAGGAAGCCGCTGGCCCCGGCGTGCAGGGCGCCGAACGCGTACTCGTCGAGGTCGAACGTGGTCAGTACGAGAACCCGGACGGCAGGGTTGGCGGCGATGACCCGCCGGGTCGCCTCGATGCCATCGGTGCCAGGCATGGCGGATGTCCATCAGCACCACATCGGGCGGGTTCCAGCGGGCGCGCTCGGCCGCCTCAGCGCCGTCCCCGGCTTCCCCGGTGACCGTCAGGTCTTCCTCGGCCTCGATGATCATCCGGAACCCGCGGCGCAGCAGCGGCTGGTCGTCGGCCAGCAGCACCGAGATGCTCATGCGGCCGCCATACCTGAGGCCTGGCACAGCGTGGCGGAGACCGCCCAGCCGCCCTCCGGCACCGGGCCGGCCGTCACGGTGCCCCCGTGCAACGCGGCGCGCTCGCGCATCCCCTCGATGCCGTGCCCTTGGTGATCAACGGGCGGCGTGGTGGTGCCATCGTCGGCCACCTGGATCTGAACGCGGGGCGCGTCGTATTGCATGGTGACCCGAGCGTGGCTAGCCGAGGCATGGCGGATCGTGTTGGTTAGCGCCTCCTGCACGATGCGGTACGCGGTCAGCCCGGCCGCGGCGCCGAGCGGGAACGGTGTTCCCTCGATGTCGAGGCTGACCGCCAACCCGGTCGCGCGGACCCGCTGGATGAGCTCGCCGAGCTGACCCATGCCGGGCTGCGGGGCCATGTCGGCAGGCGGGTCGTCGGTCCGCAGCACGCCGAGCATCGCCCGCAGGTCCGACAGGGCCTGGCGCCCCGCTTCCGACACCTCGGCCATGGCCTCGCGCCCGGGGTCGGGCCGGCTGACCACCGCGGCGGCGTCGGCCAGGGTGATCACGACGGACAGGCTGTGCGTGACGATGTCGTGCAGCTCGCGCGCGGTCTTCGTTCGCTCGGCGGCGGCGGCGATCGCCGCCTGCTGGTCCCGCTCGACCGCCAGCCGCCGGGCCCGCTCGTCCATCCAAGCCAGGTACCTGCTGCCGGACGCGACGGCCAGCCCGGCGAACAGCGCGGCGACCACGGTGCCGGTCAGGAACAGCAGTGACCGGTCGCGGTGCCGGGGTTCCCACTTCAGCGCGGCCATGAAGACTCCCACCTCAAGGAGCACTGCGGCCAGGGCGGCCCGTATTCGCGACCCGTGGGCCGCCACCGTGTAGAGGCAGATCAGCAACGCGCCGTCCCCGACGAGGGGATAGCCGAGGAGCCACTGCGCGAACGCGACGGCGCAGGCGAGCAGGAACACCCGCGCGGGCCAGGCGCGGCGCAGGGCCACGGTCGCCACCGGGAGTGCCTGCACGATTGCCGTCCGCGGGCTGGCGAAGCCCGATCCGGTCAGCCACAGCGTCGACAGTGCGAGTAGCACCCCCGCCAGCAGCGTGTCGGTGGCCAGCGGCCGGGTGCGTACGATGTGCCGCCCCCGGTTCGACAGGCCACCGGTTATTTCCTCCGGCGGGTGCAGCGAGGTCCATTGCGGGCCCGTGCGGTCCGTCATTGCGCCATTGGTGTCCTCCGCGATCACTTAATCGCAGGTTGCCGGGCCTGCACATCCAACTTGAGGATGAATGAGGGGCCGCTGACCTCGCTGCAGGTGGTGCGGCTGGTGAACCCGGACCCTAGCGTTGGTACCCGGGCGAAAGCGACCGGAGGGAGCTGATGGTGTGACGAGAGACCACAGCCGCGCGTTCCCCGAGCCCCTGGCGACGAAGGTGTCGGAGATCACCCCGCTGTTCTGGGTTCTCATGCCGCTCACGGCCATCGCCGGCTCGGCTGCCTCCAGCTACCTGGCACCCGGCAGTCGCCCGACGGGCACCAGTCGCCGAAGCTGCCCTGCTGCTCG